>DIYH01000035.1 GCA_002435755.1 Flammeovirgaceae bacterium UBA6059 | reverse complement strand
CCCGCGTAGGCGGGAATCTCTTAATGCTGGTAGATATATTTGGGTAAGTGTGTAAAACACAAGCCTTGTAAATGCTCTCGCTTATTCTATCAAGCACTGCCGGCAGAAGTATCAATGCCAGTACTTAGCGAAGCAATCACAGAGCAGATTAAGCATCGGCTTTTCTGATTTATTACAGTCCATATACTGACAACTGGCAATTAACTCACCCTTTTGTCATGATAGTATTGCTATCAGTTAAAGAAGTAGGTTATGGCACATCCAAAAGGATTATATCAAAGCATATTTGAGAACAACCAGAAATGGGTTACTGAGAAACTGTCTCTGGACCCGGACTATTTTAAAAACCTCTCCAAAACCCAGCATCCGGAGTTTCTCTACATCGGATGCGCGGATAGCCGCATTCCTGCTAACGAAATCATGGGGCTGCAACCAGGCGAGGTATTCGTTCATCGTAACATTGCCAATATGGTGGTGGGTACGGACGCTAACCTGAATGCAGTCATTCAATACAGCGTTAGGGTACTAAAAGTCAAGCATATCATCGTTTGCGGACATTACGGCTGTGGTGGAATCAAAGCAGCCATGGAGTCCAAGGACCTGGGTGAATTGAGCCACTGGCTGCAGAACGTTCGTGACGTCTATAGACTGCACCAACATGAGCTCGATGAGTATGAAGACGAGACGGCCAAGTATCAGCGGCTCGTTGAACTCAACATTGTTGAGCAGTGTATCAATCTCATCAAGAACTATCACGTACAGCGCAATTGGTATGAGAGCGGTTATCCGCTGGTACATGGTTGGGTATACAATCTGGAAAATGGCCTGTTAAGAGACCTGGAACTCAATATGCCGGAAGTGATCAAGGATATCAGATCAATCTATGACCTGAAGCCGACGCACTGATGCTCCCAATAATGTGGTGATTCTTCCAGCCGTCAAATTGGGTTTGTGAATAGACCGTTACTGAGGTATTTTCACGCTGCTTAAAGAAGGTGATGGTTAGGATTCAAGGACTCAGTTATCAATACCCAGGGGCACAGCAAGTCAATTACCCTGATTGGGAGGTGACCCAAGGAGATCACTCTCTGATCTTGGGAGGATCAGGTTGTGGCAAAACGACCTTGTTGCATCTGCTGGCAGGTCTTCTGAAATCACAGCAAGGCGAACTTACAGTAGCCGGCACTTCACTTCCTTCATTGGGAGGTGCAAAATTAGATGCTTTTCGCGGTAGGAATATTGGTCTGATTTTTCAGAAGCCCCACCTCATCAATACCCTATCGGTAATTGACAACCTCAAGCTAGCGCAATACCTGGCGCAACTGCCACAAGATCACAATCGTATCGATCACGTTCTGGGGGCTTTGGATATCACCGAGAAATCAAAGTCCAAAGTATTTGAGCTCAGTCAAGGTCAGCAACAACGAGTGGCGATCGCCAGGGCTGTCCTGAACCAACCTAAAGTTGTGATGGCGGATGAGCCAACGGCAAGTTTAGATGACCAAAACGCCTTCAACGTACTTGATACCCTTGAGGAACAAGCCAATGACAATAAGGCAAGTTTGATCATTGCTACCCACGATCAGCGCATCAAAGACAGAATCAAAACCCAACTTGAGCTATGAACCTGATCGTGCTAAGTTGGAATTACATCAAAGGCCAGAAGCTCAATACACTTCTGAATACATTATTGCTAGGATTTGGCATTGCAATTATTGTGGTGCTGCTCCTGGTGAGTACTCAAGTTCAGGACAAGTTTACGCGAAATGCGCAGGGCATTGACATGGTTGTCGGTGCTAAAGGTAGCCCACTTCAGATCATCCTTTGTAATATTTTTCATATTGATTTTCCTACCGGGAATATCCCTTTAGAGGATGCCATCTGGCTTAGCCGCCAGCGATTGATTGCAGAGGCTATTCCATTGGCGTTAGGCGATAGCTACAGAACCATAAGGATCGTCGGAACTAATCATAAGTATGTAGGGCACTACGGTGGAAAGCTGGCAGAAGGTAAACTGTGGTCAGGAGACTTACAAGTGACGCTAGGCGCGCAAGCTGCAATGACGCTAGGTATGGGCATAGGAGATACCTTTAGTGGTGAGCATGGCATGAGCGAAGGTGGTCATGTGCATGAGGGCCATGATTATGAAGTTGTTGGCATTCTTCAGCCGTCAGGTACTGCATTGGATAATCTGATTCTATCAAATATCGAGAGTGTCTGGATCATGCATGAAGAGGAAGAAGAAGGAGAAGATCATGATCACCATGCACATACCGATGATGAATTAATTGATAACCCATTTGGTATCAAGATCTACCATGACCTTGAGGATAAAGAGATTACCTCGTTGATCCTTAAGTATCGTGGACCGATGGCAGCTGTGCAGCTACCACGAATGATTAACGCGCGTGGCAATCTACAGGCAGCATCTCCCGCTTTCGAAATGGCACGCCTGCTCAATATTGTAGGTATAGGTGTCGATGTAGTGCAGGGCTTTGCCTACCTGATCATCTTCATAGCTGGTTTAAGCGTCTTTATTGCCTTATACAATTCACTTAAGGAGCGACGATATGACCTGGCCATCATGCGCTCAATGGGAGCGAGCAGAATGAAGCTACTAGTTCATATCATCCTTGAGGGAATGATCATTACTTTCTTGGGTGGCGTTACTGGATTCATACTGGGACATGGTGTAGTAGAACTGATAGGCATGATGACAGGAGAAGGCGCTCAGGTGAGTGTTACCGGTAGGATATTCCTTTCCGAAGAACTATTGATCATAGTTGTTAGTTTTGCATTAGGCGTTGTAGCCGCGTTGATTCCAGCGATTACTGCATACAGAACAGATATTTCAAAGGTATTGGCGAAAGGATAAGGAAGAAATTATGAAAAGAATTGCACTACTCTTGGTACTCGTTTCCTTAGCTGGGATGACATTGGCGCAAGGAACATTATCCTCAAAGAATTGGGAAACCCTTGCTCAAGTGTCTTATGAAAAGAGCGAAGATGAATATGGTGAATTGTTTGTGCCAGTATTTGGAGAGAGCATACGCTCTATGGAAGGCAAGGAGATCACCTTACCAGGTTACATCATCCCATTTGAGGGTATGTTTAAGCCTGATCATATTATCATAAGTTCTCTACCTGTTGCGGCATGTTTCTTTTGTGGCTCTGGTGGACCTGAGTCGGTTGCCGAGGTTTACATGGCAGACCCAATCAAGTATACAGCTAACGCGATCAAAGTGACCGGTACACTTGAGCTCAATGACACGGACTTTAATCAATTGATGTATATACTCAAGGATGCGCGGCTTGAAGGCCCAGCGAATTAGAAACATGTTAATAACGTCCGTCGTGGAACCGCCGATATCTGCGTTATGCTTGTTTTCAAAATGCGGTTCCACGTTGGATCATTTACTTCAGTAAACTCACATTTTTCAAACTTCACAAGCCTTGATCTCGAACATTCTAAACAAGTTTCCAAGCATTTAAGGCACTAAACAATCAGACATGAAACTCACATTGGGAATCTTATCCACATTCTTCTTCGCAATTAGTATTACGTCATGTGGTGATGGAGGCAAAGCAGAACGTGAAGCACTTAGAGATGAGGTGATCGCGATACACGATGAGGTAATGCCGAAGATGGGTGATCTACGCAAGGTGCGAAAAAGCCTTGAAGCGATGGCCGATACGCTGGCCACAGACTCAATGATGTTGGCCGACGCAGAAAAAATTCGAGCCTTGGCTAAAGAAATTGAAGATGCCAACGAATCTATGATGGCTTGGATGCGTCAGTTTGAGCCTGGAATCATGGAGGATGGTACCCCACACGGGGAAGTGATGGCCTATCTCAAAGAGCAAAAAGAAGCTATTGACAAGGTGAAGCAAGATATGCTTGAGAGCCTTTCTAAAGGACAGGAAGCAATTAAGTAAAGCAACAAAAGACTATCATGATAAGGCCTCATTGTTAACAATGAGGCCTTTATTGATTTTAGCTTAAAATGCTCCTAAGCTCTTTTTCTCATTATTATCTCTCTTCTTTCTTCTAAGCTTTCGTTTTTTGGCTTTGCCGAATTTATGAGCATATCCAATGAACAGTGTCTGACTGTCCCAATTATAATTGCCGTCCTGCACCACTGGTCGTTCTCCGGTGAAGGCCAAGCGCTGGGTGTGAAAAATGTCATTTAGATTTAAACTAAGGGTGCCTTTGCCTTCGAAAAGGCTGTATCTCGCCCCAAGGTTGATAAAGTAAAAAGATAGTGTTCTGTATTGCAGGTTGGTATTCCCGCCACGATAAAGGCCAATCAATTGCAAGGTCAGGTTTTTGTTGACCTTGAAGCTGTGGTTCATCCGAATGTTGTAAAGCACGTTATGAACTTCTCGGAATACATCCTGGGCCACACCGCGTTGCATCTGAGAATAAAGGTCAAAGCTTGCGTTGAAACTCCACTTGGTAGATAGCTGATAGTTGCCAGATAGCTCCAATCCGTAAGCAGAGTTGCTTTGATAATTTTCATAGGAGAACAGTATGTTGCCAGGATTGACTTCATCATTAAAGCCGAAACGGGTGATTTCGTCAAAGATCCTGCGATAGAAGATACCGGAGGTCACACTGCCAGATTTCAATTGTCTTGTGTAGTTAAACTCCACGGAATTTGTGAATTGAGGGAAGAGAGATGGGTTACCTACATTGGTAATCCGGGCAGAACTCCAGGCCCGTACGGGGCTCAGCTGGTTGATATTGGGTCGATCAACTCTACGGCTTAGACTCAGGTTGAAGGCATCCTTTTGCGTTTCTGGATCAGGCGTGTAGGTCAAAAAAGCTGAAGGATAGATCGATTGAATAAGGTCATTGAAATTAGCTCTTTCATTCCCTTCTTCATTGAATCGGCTTTTTTGGTCAAATTCCTCCAGCCTGGCACCAAGCTGATATGACCATTTGCCGAGATTCTGACTGTAGCTCACGTACGCTGCATAGATATCTCGATCAAGATCGTAAGTGGCACTTTTAAAATTAGGATTAGAGGTCTGGTAAGCATTTTCCATGTTTTGAATACGTGCCTCAAGTCCTATTTCCAGTTTCTTTTGATTGCCCAGATCATTTTCATAGTCGAGGTTGATCGTCGTATTTCTTCTGGTATTACCAATCTGTTCTACTGCATCGCTCACATCAAATGCTGATCCATAAAACAGGAAATTGGCTGTTTCATCTCCATCGAATACGCTATAGTCGACTTCAAGCTCAATTGATGAGTTATTACGGAGCTGATGCTTTAAGTCAAAATTGTATGTAGTGGTAAAGTTGTCCATCGTAGAACTATAGTCTTGCCCAAAGTCAAGCTCTTCTGAATCCTGAAAAATGATATCGGTTGATCGAAAGGCCTGATTATTGAAGCCATTGATAATCGCATAGAATGAGAGGGTCGTATTCTCCGTGATATCATAGTCTAATCCTGATTTGATCAGGTGTGACGTTCGTTCGTTGACGTTATTCCATATTTCATGGGATTCTTCTTCAAAGCGATCTATGGTACCCCAAAAAGGTCTTGGACCACCAGTATTGGCATAATTAAGAAACACGTTCACCTTGTTCGCTCGATAATTCAAATCAATGGCAGCATTATGTCTAAACTCTTCACCAACGGTTAAGCCACCATTGACCGAGCCATTAAAGCCATTGTTGGTGTTTTTGTGTAATACAATATTGATGATACCGCTCATACCCTCGGGTACATATTTAGCGGAGGGGTTGGTGATCAGCTCTATTGATTTGATGGCTCCTGAAGGGATTTGCTCCAAGAGTTGAGAAGCATTTTGATTCGTAGGTTTTCCATCTACCAGTACAATCACATTATCATTACCGCGCATGGAGATACCACCATCCTGATCCACGTTGATAGATGGAAGGTTGACCATCAAGTCTGCTGCAGTAGGTCCTACAGTTGCCAGGTCTTTGCCAATGTTGATGACTTTACGGTCGACCTTCTGCTCGATCGTCGACCTTTCGGCGATTATCTCTACTTCGTTAAGCCTGGCGACATCATCATACATCGGAATTGATCCCAAGTCGACAGCTAAATTTTGCTCTTTGACCTCCACTTCTTGTATCACAGTTTGATAGCCGATGAATTGAAAATGTACTTCGTATTTTCCGGTAGGTAGTGCTTGTATATCAAATCTACCCTGCTCATCCGTGATTTGGCCTCCCATGACGATATCTGCATGCATAGGTTTTGCAAAAACAGATACATACGGTAGAGGCTCATTTAGTGTCCCATCATTAATGATCCCTTGAATGGAGCCTTTACCGAGTTTAGACTCTTGCGAGAAGGTAGTTTGACATAGAAATAGAAAAGTGATTATTATCAAATGTTGTACTTTTTTGAACATAGCGATATTGTTAGGAAAACCAGGTTTTCCGGTTAGACTTAATTTGACGTGTTGGGTTGCTAAGCCTCTAGGCTACTTCTTGAGCGAAGTATTCGCTTGGGGAGGTACCCATGATCTTTTTGAAAGATTTGTTGAAGGTGGTCTTGGAATTGAAACCGGCTTCTTGCGCGATACCAAAAAATGTGAGCTGCTCTGCTTTACCCATTTTTGCTAGTGCAATAAACTCCTTGATCCGGAAGTAATTGACATATTCGAAGAAGTTCATCCCGATTTTCTCATTGAGTAGCCGGGCAACATCGGGGTTATTGACACCTAACATCTTGGCCAGATCGGCTTTCATTAAGCTCCGATTGAGGTAGGGTTTCTCTTCTTCCATGAGTTGCTCAAGCTGGATCTTTAGTCGTTCGAGCTCCTGATCCGTGAGGCGTGACTGTGCGTACTTAACACTGGACATTTGACGAGCTGCCTTGAAAAGGGAAGGCTCCTTGATGCTGTAGTAGCTGATAAAAAGCATCAAGAAAGCAATCACTATCCATATGAAAGGGCGTACCTCACGTTCTAACCAGCTTTGGCCAACTATGCCGATTATGTAGACTGCCAACCAGCAAAGTAGGCAAAGACCAATCGCGATCAAGAAATTCTGAAAAAACCCTGACTGCACAGTAAAGCTGGCCTCACTCTTCAGCTGCTTCTTATTCGAAAGGAATAATTGCATGGATTTCAGCCAATAAACTGAATTGACAAATAGTCCAGTCCCCATAAATATAACCACCATCCAAAACAGCTCACCACTTTGAAATCGCTCCGAAATTACCTCTTGGGGTGCAAAAACATAGTAGAATGAATGCACTATTGCGAAAACTATCCCTGGTATATAGTGCATCAGATCCTTCGTTTGAAAGCTCCCATTCTCTGATAAGGAACTCTTGGTAAAAAGATAAACTGTCGCTCCAAAGAGATAAACCGAGTATTCCGATAGGCTATATAGCCTCCTGATACCGTCGAACGAAATGATCCAGATTTTACCCAGTAACCCCATCATCATGACCGCCACAAGTACAATGAGATACGGATTTACCGTCTTTCTTATCTTATCAGAAAATATATAGATAGCGATAAGAAAAAGACTCTGAAAGAACGCAAAGTAGATAAGCTGATCTAAAATGAATTTCATATGATTGACGAAACGGATTTGGGCTTCAAACGATAGGCTTTTCCGGTGACCCTTCGGAGTTATTGAAGGATAAATTGGTTAACGTGCTCTACTCCTGAGTGGTCCATGGCTAGATTCTTTGTATGGAATTTTTCAAAGTCTTCTTTGCTATTCCATTCAGTGACTGTAAAAATCTCGGGGTTGTAGTGATAGCCAAATGGTGATGTGCCATCCGTACATTCTAATATAACCTTGCCACCTTGCTTGGTAACCGTGGCTCCCCATTGATCGATAAATGAGTCAAATGAAGTGTCACTTTTGCTCCAGTAGGCAGTCGCGACATAATACTTTGCCTCATGAATCGAGACCTCTTTGTCTTCTTCTATTTTCCAATAGGTCAGGTCAAAATTGGGCCAGATAGCCCTGCGCCTTTCATGAAATTGAGGATAAACCTTTACGATCTCTTTAGTGAATTCTAAGCGCTTATCATAGTCTTCCCATTTGGCAAGGATGAATATCTTAGGCCAGTAATTGCCCTGTGTAGGTGGCTGGCTTAATCTACTGGAATACTGAGGTTGATAGCCCCATTCTGATGCCACAGGCACAGCTTTATCGAAGTATTCTTTTTGTAGTTCACCGGCATCTGGATTGGTGCTGAGCAGTAGTAGATCTAGTGCTTCACCTTTCTTAAGTGAGATGGTTTTAACTTGTGCAAGACCCATATTGGTAACGGTGAGCAAAGCAAGAAAAAAAAGTAATTGACGAATGTTCATGGTTTTCAATTTTTTGATTTTGCCAATGTTACGCCAGGGGATGAAACGAGTTGTGAAAAAACACCCTCAGGGGGTACGCAAACCGTATGCATACGCGTTAGGGTACATTTAGAGGCTTAAATCGGCCTTTTGAAGTAGGAGTGGGAGAGGATTCTTTCGGTGAAAAAAGTGAGCTGCTACTTACACTTTGCCAAGATTGCCTCTACCTGTTTTACATCAGTAAGTCCAGATACATTGCCCCAACTATTCGAGGCGTAGGTGATGATCTCCGCAATTTCTAAGGCAGTCAGATCTTTGTGCTCGGGCATCTGCTGATTGTACTCGACACCATTCACAAGCATCGATCCTTTCATGCCATTTCGACTAATGCAAATTGCCCGAGGGATGTCTTCTAAAAAGTAGTCTGCTTTGGCAAGAGGAGGGATGAGTTGACCTAAGCCCTTGCCATCATCGCCATGGCAGTTAGCACAATGGATCTGGTATTGCTGCTGACCTTGCACCATGTACTGTCGCATTCTTATTCGGGTACGGAAGTCCATCCCTTCGTAGATGCTTTCTTCGGATTCTTGCTTACCAGAATTGCACTGGAAAAGGAAAACTGATCCAAATACGATTATTGCAAACGTCAATAGCTTCATTTAGCCTTGCGTCTCTTTGAGCAACCGGTCTATGTCTTTGATAAGAAGGTCAACCTGTTCGGGTACCGTCCCATCGTACACACCCCGAATTCGACGCTCTTTGTCGACTAAGAGAAAAGCCCCACTATGGATATATCCTCCTGGTTCATTAGCATCCTCAGCAGCTGTGACCATGTAGCTGCTTTCACTGATTTCATAGATATCGTCTTTATCACCGGTCACAAAATGCCATTTGTCACTGGATACGCCTAGTCGTGCCGCATAGTCCCGAAGTACCGCGACGGTATCATGCTTGGGGTCAATAGTATGGGAAAGGATGGCTACTTCTGGATTGGCCTCATATTCTCCATATATCCTCAACATTTGCTGCTTCATCTTTGGGCAGATAGTCGGGCATGTTGTGAAAAAGAAATCTGCGACATACACCTTGTCAACAAAAGTCTGATTGGTCACTATCACAGAGTCTTGATTGAGAAAAGCGAAGTTTTTGACCTTGTGCTGCACCGTGTCATAGAACACCTGACCATTTTCAATGCGCTCGACTAACTCAGTTCTGCCAAGAACCGGAAGTTTGTTTTCAGGTATGGTCGGTGTACAGCCAATAGCTATTAAAAGCAGGCCAAGTAGCAATTCAGGACGTCTCATTTTTCTCTCTGATTTTCTTATATGATTTGATCGCTATCATTAGTATCCCAACAATCAGGAATATGCCAATAATTCCCCAAACCCAGCTTAAGGTATCCTTAAATACAATAATGAATACAACGGCTATCAGTATGATCGTTGCACCTTCATTCCAAAGTCTAAGTTGAAGAGAAGTGTTTTTAAAAATGCCCTTTTTGAGATCATTTAGGACTTTTTGAGCATATAGGTGATATGCGGTCAGCAGTATAACGAATGCAAATTTCAAAAGCATCCAGGGTTGTGTCCATGCATTAAGAATAGTGACCAACCAGAGCCCAAATATATAGGTTAGAATAGCCGATGGCCAAGCAATGATATACCAGAGCCTTGACTCCATAAGGCTGAGTTGCTTGCTTAGAATAGAGCGCTCAGGCTCATCTTTAGCGTTAGCTTCTGTGTGATATATGTAGAGCCTGAAGATGTAGAAAAGCCCAGCAAACCATGTGACAACAAATATGATGTGGAGGGCTTTGACGTACAGGTATTCCATCGCCACAAAGGTAATACCCCGAGTCCGATTAAAGCTCTCGACGCAGGTTAAATAGGATCAAAGGAGAACTATCTCGTCACCTACGCTAATACTACCTTCAGACGAACAAAGCACATTCATACCGAACTTGATCTTATGATTGAAGTTGCGGTATCTGGCCAGGGTCTTAGTTGGTTCTTTACCGATTTCAGCCGTTTCCTGATTAATGGTAATGACCTGACATCTTGAGCAAGGTTTTGCGCCATAAAAATTAGTGCCGCCAATCTTGAAAGCTGTCCAGTTGTCCTCCTCATGAGGTTGCCCTCCGGAAAAGACAAGATTGGCCCTAAACCTATTGATGTGAATAGGGTCACTCAATTTTTCGTTGAGCATGTCAAGGGATGACTGACCTAACGCCAAATAAGGATAACCATCTGAAAGGCTGGTGACCTCACCATTTTTAGCAAAATCAGGATCTACCTTTCGCTGATCATCATTGGCCTGGTAGGCTAGACGCACCTCGAATCCCAGGATATTACTGAGCCAACTGTTGACTTCATCTTCCAGAATAAGACCTTTACATGTATCACCCCAAACTTGTACATCTGAAAAATTATTACCCGTGAGTTGTTTTGGTATGCTTCTGTGTTCATCTCGGTACTGGAGTGTAAAACCATCATTGTCGATAGAAATCTTAAAGAGGCTCATGTGAGCGTGTTCACGTTGGCTTACAAATCTGCCCCTTTCATCCACGAGCATCCACCGACGATCAAATTCCAGTCCTCGCTCCAGGCAATTAGCCGTTTCCAGACGTATGCCTCCCATAGATTTGATTGGGTAGATGTATATGTCGGTGAGTACGAGCATCGTCGGTTTCTTTTAAGTAACGGAATTGTAATCTATATTTATTTGTTGTCAACATTATTCTTAGACAAAGAGTAGTGGACAATTAAACAAGCTAATAATCAATATGAGTGATCAACCGTCCATCTGGTATTTTGAAAAAGTAGACCTCTATGAGTTGCTTTGCCCTCATAAGGTGCCACATATGGCAGAGACCCATACTTTTCATTATTACGATAAAGATAAGTTTATCTATTTTCCTGATGATGCTTCTTCGCACATCTATATGATTTCGGATGGTCGGGTTAAAATTGGAAGTTACACTGATGATGGTAAAGAAATCGTAAAAGCTATACTGGGTAAAGGAGAGCTGTTCGGTGAAATGGCATTGGCAGGAGAGGACAAGCGTGCTGACTTTGCACAGGCATTGGATAACAAAACCACAGTGTGTCCTATGACCATTCCTGAAATGCAAGAACTCTTAGCTGAAAATAAGTCGCTCAACCTGAAGATATTGAAGCTCATTGGACTCAGATTGCGTAAGGTAGAACGCAAGATTGAATCCCTTGTATTCAAGGATGCACGTACTCGAGTGGTCGAATTCATAAAAGACCTTGCTATGGAAAAAGGGCAAAAGGTAGGATTCGAAACTATGATCAAAAGTCACTTTACGCATAAAGACATAGCCAGCCTTACTGGAACGTCTCGTCAAACAGTCACGACCATACTCAATGAACTCAGAGATGACAATATCCTCACTTTTGATAGGCGAAGGATCTTGATACGTGATATGGAGCTACTGAAGTAGACTAAGCTTCGGTGGGCACTTCCACCGCACTTCTGTCGATCACTTTCGTTTCGTCTACATTGAAGGTAAGTCTGATCTTAGCTTCTGATAACTTTTCTATCATCGAATGATCCCCATACTTTTTGTTCAGGCCTTTAATGAGTGAAATGAACAAATCGATCAAATGCCGATCTGATTTGTATTCAATCTCGAGTACGTCCTCATTCAGTTGATCATAGTGAAATCGAGGTGGCCTGGCGTTTTCAATCTTTTTTGTTACCACGCTGTGGACCCAATCGAGGTTAAGTAGTGCCTGTTTAGTATTGTTAGACCCTTCGAAAAAGGCGCCATACAGTGTAGGGGCATATACACAACACCAGTGCTCACCAAAATCATCGAATATCTGAGGTATTGATACATTGGCTGCTTCTGCTGCTTTGACAAAAAGATTGATACTTTCCTTTTCATCAATATCATCTCTAATAGCTAGGTCAAATGAGAAACCTTCTTCGTACCCCATCAATTGGACGCAATTCTCCCATGCATCCTGACCATATTTTTCGAGCATAAGCTCTTCCAAACAGTAGTGAATTGTTCCTTTCATAGCTGGTATTTTTGTGTAAAATGAGATTAAATATAACAGACTTAATATCAAATTACTAGAACTCAGCATCTTCAAAGTCCCCACCACCATTGCTACGTGATCGACGTGATTTCTTCTGATTGAGACGGTAAGAGAAATTGATAATCAACTGACGTGTACGCCACTGAAATTCGGAGTAGCTGAAGAAGTTGTCTGCTGATTGTTCTCCGCGCCTGACTCTGGTATTGAACAGGTCTCTTACATTGATCCCTACAGTTGCCTTTTTATTCATTACATCACGACTTAGACCCATGTCAACACTGTAGTAAGAGAGTCTGCGGCCTTGGGCTGTCTCATTAGGCGCTCGATAATTCAGCGAAAGCTGATAGTCCCAGGTATTCCAAAGTTTGAAGCGGTTAATTAGACGAGTACGCCATGAGTAGTTAGAGAAATCAAAATTTTGATCATTGAAGTTACCGATGGTGGCAGACCTGAAGAAGTTAAAACTGCCATTGACAGTCCACCAGTCATATGCTTCAAGAGAACCGTTCACCTCAAGCCCGTAGCTATCCCTGGTCGATAGGTTAACTGGAAAGGTATACGTGATACCATCTTTATCTACTTCGGATATCCGCTGAATCACACCGGTCGAGTGCCTATAGTAGGCACCAGCGTAGAGGTTAGCCTTTTCGTAGGTCTTTAGGTACCCCAATTCATAAGAATCGGTATACTCTGGATCCAGGTCGGGGTTGCCTGTTCGGATATTTCGTGCATCGCTAAACGTGAAAAAAGGATTGAGATCCCAGAACCTAGGACGTCTTAACCTTCTGCTATAGCTCAATTGCAATGAGCTTTGATTCTTGAGGTCATAGGTCAGGAAAGCACTTGGGAAGAAGTCTGTGTAGTTCTTATCATTGACTTCATTGGTCTCCTTTAGGTCAGTAGTAATATCTGTAGTCTCGGTCCTAAGACCTACTTGATAGGAATAGCGATTCATTTTGTTGCTTGCCATGGCGTAGAAGGCGTATATGTTCTCATCATAGACAAATGTGTTGCTGAAACCTTCGAGCGTTACCCATTCCTCATCGATGAATTCTTCAACCAGGTATTGATTATTGATTGTTCTAAGAGTGCCACGGTAACCTGCTTCGATCTTGGCTTTGCTTCCAAAAGGATAGATATAGTCTGCTTGACTTAGGATGTTTCTGTTGGATTGATCATTGGCTGATCGCTGTTGAAGGTTAGGCAACTCATTGCTGTATTGCTCTACAAAATCAGAGCTTGCATTTTCTTCGCTCTCACGATATTGAAAGCCAGCCGTGAGGATATGATCAGGATTATTAAAGGTCTTTTTATAGTTGAGGTTGTACTCAAGATTCTGATCAAGTTCCGTTTCAAGGTCAGTTCTCGTCGTGACATTGATCAGATTAAGATCTTCATCCAAATCGCGATAAATGATAGTTCCTTTATTGTCCTCGTCAGATCTTCGATAGAGTAGCGACATTGTGATGGAGTTCTTTTCATTGATGAATAAGTCCGTGCCAGTTCTTATGTTGTTTGAAAATCCACCTCGAATTCTATCAGTTGTCCTATCGGTGAAATAGGTGCTATCGCTCAAAAAGAATTGCTGCTCTGCCAGCCCAACACCAGGGGTTTCACGATAGTTGATACCATAGTTGACGAAGAAGTTGACCCATTTTCTTCTAAAATTGACATTTGCTGATGCACCATGAAAATGGGGGTAGCCAGTAGTAAGCTCGAATGCACCATTGACACCCTTGTCCTTATCCTTTTTGAGCACGATATTGATGATGCCTCCCATACCTTCAGCATCATAGCGTGAAGATGGATTGGTGATAACTTCTACTTTTTCTATGATGCTTCCTTGCAACTGTCTAAGTGCGCTAGAGCCATTAATGCCAACCAAGCCAGACGGTTTGCCGTCTACCAGTATCTGTACATTGTCACTGCCGCGTAGAGAGACATTGCCTTCAATATCCACTTCTACTGAAGGCAAGTTGTCGAGTATATCGGCAGCTGTTCCTCCCAGATTGCTGAGGTCTTTGCCAATATTGAAGACACGTTTATCAACACTTAGCTCCATTTGACTTTTCTCTGCTTGTACGACCACTTCGTCTAGAGTCTTAACATCCGCAGTGAGCGATATGTCGCCCAAGTTGAGAGGAGTAGTTTCAGGATTCAATATTACTTGTGAGATCGACTGGAGCTTGTATGATATAGATTGGATATTGACATGGAAGCGCCCTGGTCTTGATTTTATTGAAAAAGCACCTGTATCATCGGTGATAGCACCAGTGACTAAGGATGAGTCTCTCATTGTATATAGGCTGATGGTCGCATAAGCCAAGGGTTGATCCGAATCTTCATCCAGTACCCGTCCTTTGATTTCCAGAGATGGAGGGCCACCTTGTCCTCGACTAGGTCTATTTGTGTTATTCGATATTTGTGCAAAAAGTTGACTGGCACATAGCACCAATGCCCACACAATCAGTAGTTTCCTCATTAGCAGTAGAATTAACCTGTTGAGTGATTTAAAAAAATCACTCAACAGGTTAATTATGATTTGTCTGGTGACTTAGATGTCGCTAATTGAGAAATACTTGCTCCGCTCATGGAACCTTAAGACCGAGCGCATTAATATCATTCAGGTCGTCAACATCACGAAGTTCTTCGAGAATCTTATAAGAGGCATTAAGCTGATTAAAGTTGGCGATTGTTTTGGTATAAACCTCTGGCCCGCTCCATTCGATGGAGTTAAATACAGTTGGCTGATAGCTCCGCATCCCAAGCAGGTAATAGCCACCATCTATGGCGGGTCCTATGACGAAATCATGATCCTTAAGCGTACGAAAAGCGTTCTCAATGATTTCAGAGGATAGTTGTGGACAGTCACTTCCGATGATACATACTTTGTTGCTCTCCTGAAATGCCTGGCGGAAAGCATTTGACATCCTTTCACCCAAGTCATTACCATGTTGAAGGTGCTTTTGTGAGCCATTCCACAGGTCGTCATGGTTCAATTCATCTCCATACCATACCGACTTTGAAACATCCAATGGCTTCACAGCTTCGAGGGTGCAGTCAAGTAGCTTCTTATAGACCCAGACGGCCTTTTCATCACCAATATCTTTAGCCAGCCTTGTTTTGACCCTACCGGGAATAGGGTTCTTCACAAATATGATGAGGGTGTCACTTTTTTCCATATACCTTGATGCCCTCATCTAGCCATACACCCCACAAGCGGTCATAAGCATGGACACTGTCTGTAGGGTTATCATTAATATTGACGACAGTCTGGTGTTGGTTTTTCCAACTGAATATCCCACCGTAAAGATTACTAACATTGGTAAACCCAGCCTCTAACAGTTGCTCCCCGATGCGTTCACTTCGATAGCCAACCGAGCAATAGACGACTATCGCTGTATCTTTTGGTAGATCGACCAACTGACTCATATCGAAGGCATCATAATCAACAAACTGGGCACCTTGAATATGGCTCACCTCATACTCTCGACTTGATCGAGTATCTAAGAAAATGGCGCCTTTGGTTTCTGCAACTTTCACCGCGCTATCTACTTTTATGGTAGGTACAGTCTCTGAATAGATGCTTCTCAGCATTCTATCATAAGCTTTCTTTTGCCCATAAGCTGGAAGTAATAAAACCAGCATTATTGCCGATAGCAGTAGCCTTTTCATATCATTTTAATTTTGATGATGAGTTAGTGAAATATTGTTTGAATAGGGTAATCTTGAAGATTTGTTCGCTAACTGCCTCATACGACCATGGTAAGATTACGTTTTGAAAAGAATATTTCCCACAGCATGATGGTATAGAGAATGACATATTCTATGATTATCCATGTGAAAGGTGGTAAATATCCAGTAGCGTCATAGCCTATATAAGACAGACAGATCAATCCTGACCAATAGATTGGGAATCGATATTTAGTGAAGAGACAAAGGCCAATCATTGGAATACAATACCATGGATGTACTATGATCGCTAACGCCAAATAGATCATCCAAACCCACATCATCCGCTCGGCCATGTTTTTGTTTTCCCTGCTTAGAAATGCATAGACCACTATACCTATAGCTGTTAATCGTGTGAGCCAAGGTCCTAAGGTTCCTATGATATTGTAGCCTTTGATCCAGAATCCAATTTCTCTAGCCAAATAGTAAATGCCTCCGTTGAACTCAAACTTCTGAACGAACAAAGACAGGCTGTTTTTGAGTCCTTCTACCAGGCTCGCATCCACGATTGGAATAAAAAGCATTACAAGGGTGACCAGTGTTGATAATCCTAAGATTAACCAACGTTTTGGAGCATAGCCAAATACAAAGAGAGGACCCATCGCAAGTGGAATGAGCTTTGCAGCTACTCCTCCGGCTAACGCTATTCCGGTAGGGATGTCTTGTCTTTTTAACCAGAAGGCTAATGTTGCTAATACAAAGACCAACATCACTCCTTCAAAGTGAAGGTTTCCTACTAGTTCAAGGATTATAAGTGGATTGAGAAAGTATAGAGCAGCAAGACTTTCCGGTTTCTGATAAGCCACGAGCAAGGATCTTAACAACAAGAAATTGGCAATGTCCGCGATGAGAATGACGCTTCTCATTACAAGAACTGCCCCTTCGATATTGGAGCTTAGAACAGCTGCTAGCCAAAAAGTAAACTGGCTTATCGGCGGGTATACTGTGTAGTAGTTGGGAGAGTTGAGCAATGAAAACAGTGTCGCATCCATTGGGTGATTGCTGCTTTCACTCATATACCAAGAAGGCAACTCAGTGAAGGGGCTGATGCCCGAAGCAAGTAATCGACCGTCCCAGATAAACCTGTAGAAATCATCTGAAAGGGTAGGTAATCCGGGGAATAAAGCCATTCTGATAAGTATGCCACCAACAAGCAGTGTGCGCCAATCAAGCTTCCAATTTTGAATACCTGCATAAGCAAGGAAGCCAATCACTAATGAACTCATCAACTGAACAGTGTCTTCTCTGGCTATCGCGTAATGTATGTAGAGCACTGAGCCAGCAAGGATGACCACCAGTGGCCAAACCCAGCCTTTATGCCGTCGCAGCACGATGTGTCGCTGATTGGATGCTGAAGAAGAAAATGCCACCAAAGCCGATGGCCAGCATGAGATGGAAGAATATTAGACCGTAATCCCCAAGTGAAATCCCCTTGTAGAAGCCGTAGATAAAATAGACACTGATCAGGCCTTCAATGAGTGTCTGAACGTTGAGGCTTGCCTTGATGTACTTATTGCCCGACCAGGAACCTTTACTACCGCTAATGTTGAACTTAGGTGTTCGAATGAATGGGGTTTTGATACCGAGATAGCCCTCAGTCACAGCAATTGCATTATGGAATGCCAGCCCCATCGAGAATGTCAAAAACATAGGAAACCGGACTAACCAATGACGGAAAGTCCTGTCGGGTTGGATTTTTTTAGTAGCATGCCAATAGAAGTAAGCAATGGCCATGAATCCTATAATGAATATACTGCCAGCATGAAACACCAGACTCAACGCCGGGTTAGCTTCCTTGATCACCAGCATAGGCACACTTAGCAGAGCTGCTATCAAAATAAAGATGAACCCTGTGTTGTTGAGCAAGTGCAACAATGCATGGGTCTTTTGACGTTTACCAATCGGTGCTTTCCAGATGCGACCGACATTCTTTTTAGCGGTCTCAGCAGCCCCTTTATTCCAGCGATACTGCTGTGACTTGATTGCGGGCATGATCACGGGTAGTTCGGCAGGTGACACAATATCTTCCAGGTACTCAAACTTCCAACCTTTGAGTTGAGCGCGATAGCTTAGATCAAGGTCTTCAGTAAGCGTATCTGCTGACCAGCCTCCAGCTTCCTGAATACAGTTTTTACGCCATACTCCGGCGGTACCATTGAAGTTGATGAAGCTCCCAGCTTTGTTACGACCACTTTGCTCAACTGTGAAATGCCCATCAAGCCCGAAAGCCTGGAGTCGGGTTAACACGCTATAGTCTTTGTTGAGATGTCCCCATCGGGTTTGGACCATGCCTATTGCATCGTCTTGAAAATGAGGTATGGTCTTTTTGAGAAAGTCTTTTTCCGGTAGGAAATCAGCATCAAATATCGCCAGGTATTCACTACTGGTGCTCTCTAGCCCATATTGTAACGCGCCTGCCTTGAAACCTCTCCTTTCCCGTCTTCGAATATGCTCGATACGAAAACCCTGACTTTGGTAGTAGCTCACCTTATCAGCAATGATCTGCGTGGTTTCATCAGTCGAGTCATCCAGCACCTGGACCTCCAATTGACTTTTTGGATAGTCCAATTCGGCCACCTTGTCAATGAGTCGCTCAATGACATAGAGCTCATTAAACACTGGTAACTGTACTGTCACACTCGGATACGCTGTGATGCTAGGTGTGGTCTTGTTTACTTTTTTGTTTTTACGGTAGTGCCAGGTTAGGTGTAGTTGACCGAGGCTGAGAATCAAAATCACAGTCATGGAGAGTACATAGCTACCGATAATGATCCACTCTATCATAAATACTTAAAGATCGTCCAAATGATTTTGTACCCAGCCATGATCGTACCTTTGACCGTGCCGGAGACTTTAGATACGCCGATTCTACGCCGATAATTTACGGCTATTTCCTCTATTCTCAGCTTCTGTTTGGCAGCTTTGATCTGCATTTCTACTGTCCAGCCGTAGGTCTTGTCAGTCATACCTATGCGCATGAGACTTTTATATCTGATCGCCCTAAACGGACCAAGGTCAGTATAGGTGGTATTGTGAAATAGCTGTATAAGTGTAGTTGCCAGCCAATTGCCAAAGAGTTGCTGAGGGGTCATTGATCCCTTCTCTTTGTGACCCAAAGCACGGGAGCCTACTACAAAGTCGGCATTATTTTCCATGATAGGTCGTACGAGCTTTCGCATCTCCTCGGGATAATCCGACCTGTCTCCATCCAAGAAAACCACTATATCGGGTTTCTTCAATTGATTGGAGATATAATCGATACCCTTGAGACAAGCCCATCCATAACCCCTTTTCGGTTGAAACAGTGCGGTCGCACCTTTAGAGCGAGCAATCTCCTGTGTGTTGTCCGTGGAGCCATTGTCCACTACTATGACTTCATCGATAATGTCCATAGGAAGTTCATCGATGACCTGGCCTACAGCATTTTGCTCATTGAAGGCAGGAATAATGACTTTGATTTTTTTGGACATGTAAAGGTAGATACGGAAGGGTGATATCAGCCGGCAAAAATAACGCTTTCATCGACCAAATGTGTCTCTCGGTTGACACAACTAGGGTTAATCATTTGACAGTATCAATTACCGGATTCAGAAACGTCGATGCTGGAGTTAACTCAGTCGAGAGACACTTTGATTAAGAAATATTGATAGATGGTGGTTGATTTTAAGCCTCAACTTTGAAACTGTCATTACCGATCAGGATAGGCTGATTGAATCGGCCGTCTTCGTCACGGTTCTCAAGATTGAGGACGCCCCTTGGGCAAACTGATGAACATACTCCACAACCAACGCAAGAGCTACGAACGATATTCTGCCCTCTTTGGGCATACCAACGTACATCAATGCCCATTTCACAGTATGTGGAGCAGTTGCCACAAGAGATGCATTGACCTCCATTTGTTGTTATCCTAAACCGTGATTTGAACCGCTGGATAAGTCCAAGGTAAGCCGCCAAAGGACAGCCGAAGCGGCACCAAACTCTATTGCCCATGAGAGGGTAAAAACCCGTACCCACTACTCCAGCAAACCCGGCACCTATCCATGCCCCATAGACCGACCTCATTTGATAGGTATCGACTATTCCAAACAGTTGACTCGATCCTGTCCAGTAGGTATATAGAACACCTATGGTCATGACCACTGCGAATACGAGCACTCCATGGATGGTCCACCTCTCGACCTTCCATGCCTTGAGACTCTTATCAGAAAGCTGTCGATAGGGATCACCTAATGTTTCCGCCAATCCACCACAGCCGCATACCCAGCTACAGTACCAGCGCTTTCCAAAGAAGTAGACAAATACTGGTACCCCAATGATAATCAGGCCAATACCCCAACCAAGCATAAATATGCCCAAGCCACCATTTGCAATTAATGTACTCAGCTCATTATCAAAGAAGAAGTCATAGTCTAACGGCCAAATGTTCTTAAAATCAAAATAGGGTTGGTTCAGACGAAGCAATATTTCTGGTAGGAGGAAAGCAAATGCAGTTTGAAAGAACATGACACTGATTGTACGCACAATCTGATACTTGCTATGACGGTACTTGATCATCATACGTACCCCCATCACCAGAATGCAGAGAGTGTAAATGAAACCATAAAGGAAGAACCGGCCTGCATCTGAGCCTTTGAGAAACTGACTGACAGGATCCACTGTACTGATCCAGGCCGTCATATACTCAGGGTAGAAGTATAGCAGTATGTAAAAGACGATAAGAAATGTGCCGGTAAGAATTCCTAGCCAACCACGATTTTTCATGGCGCTGTGGAAAATACCATTGTTTTTGATGCCCGGATTGCCGTCTAGGGTCCGCTTGGGTAAGAGATACATGACCGCTCCAATGATGGTCAGTCCATAAGTGAGGAAGATCCATAGACCAGCTCTATCATTGATGGAGCCATTGCTTGCGGCTTTTACTATGGAGTACTTCAGGTCTTTAATCTTGTACTTATCAAAACCAAACTGATTGACAATACCATACTTGCGAATATTGTCAGCCACGTTCGCGATATGGTTTTTTAGCTCATCTTCGGAAGAGTAGTTCCGGCCATCCATCCATCCACCATAGTCGGCGAATGCTTTTTTCTTGAATTCATCTTCGGGCTTGACAGAATTGAAAACCTGGTCTAAAGAAGCAAGTGTAAAGGCTTCCTCTGCCCGATTGGCGCGGTGTATTGCCTCAACATCTGCTGCAGAGAGGCCGTACTTTTTGACCTGGGCTTCATTGATGTTATCGAAAGTTGTGCCCAATTCACTAACCAGCTCTATATTGTTAGAATAGCTCTTGCCGATCATATCATCAGCAAATTCTAAGAATGTAGCTTGCTTGTTATCGTCAATTTGACCTTCGACTATAGAATGAGTTACTTGATAGGAAGGCAGGAAAAAGCTGAATAAGAATAATCCAAAGCCGATCAGGAAAATAATCAGGCCGGACTGTTGTATGATTTTCATCTAGAATATTTTTTCGAGTAACGATTTCTTTCTTGGGGTGATTTGTGCAGAGGGGAATTCAGTATTATACTGGAGCTGTATATCTTGCTCGTAGCGCTTGAAGAATTCCGGGTCAAAGTGAGCTTTTTCCAGGTCTTGCACTACCGTTTGAAGTTGAGTGCCTTCCCCAATCCATTTGTCCCAGACCTCATGTCGCATGCGCAGACCGAAAGCATTACAACCTAGTACTTTTTTTGAGTCCTTATCATAGACGATACGTAAGCTGCGATTGCCCAACTGAGGTTCTTCCCAGTAGAAACTCTGCTCATTTTCCCGATCTTTAGCCCAGACCCAACCGTAGGTTTGGTATTCAATATCAAAGAACTTAGCACTATTGAACCATATACCAGGGCGGTAGGCTGTTCGTTCTCCTGTTAGCGTTCTTGCTACTGTCTCTCCCATCATGCGACCCGTATACCATACCTGTTCGATGGGTCGCCTTTGACCGTTGGGCAACCGAAACTCCGCACAATCACCGACGGCATAGACATCTGGTATATTGGTAGCCAATGCCTCATCTACAAGGATGCCTCGATTAGTTTCAAGTGCTGTGTCTTTGACAAAAGCAACGTTAGGAGATACACCAGCCGTCAAGCCAACAAACTGACACTCAATAGTCTCACCATCTCCTGTGATTACTGCCTTGACACGTCCATTCTCATCGCTTACTATTTCCTTCAGTTCCGTGCTCAGGCGCAGATCGACATGATTGTTTTCTATTTCACGATTGATCATAGCCGACTCTTCAGCAGGCAGCACAACATTCCAGAAGCTTGATTCTCTTACCAGGAATGTGGTAGGAATACCTCTTGAGTGTAGCATTTCTGCCAGCTCTATACCTATGAGTCCACCACCTACGATAACACCTCTTGATATATCCGTAGTATACTCTTCTATGTACTCAAGATTTTGATAGCTGTACATCCCCTGTACGCCTTTGAGATCTTGACCAGGCCATCCAAATTTGTTGGACTTTGAACCTAGTGCCAGGACCAATTTGTCATAGGTCATTGGAGGTTCTCCTTCATCAAACTGAAGCTGCTTTTTATCAAAATCAATGCCTGATACCCACGCCCGCTTGAGTTCTATCCTGTTCTTAGCCCAGAAAAAGTCTTCGTAGGGCTTGGTGTGTTCATAGGTCATGTGACCCATGTAGATGTACATCAGGGCAGTACGAGAAAAGAAATGGTCTGTTTCTCCCGAGATGACCGTGATCTTGTGATCACTTCTTTTTCGGATACTCCGAGCCGCCGTAATTCCTGAGATACCGTTTCCAATGATAACGATATGGTCCATTGAGGTTGGTTTAGTTTGAAAAGCTGTTGGATAACACGTATAAAAAATGAAGATGGTGTCATCATCTGTCAAAAGGTCGGCAATCTGACGATGTAATCCAAGTGACTTTTGCAATGGCATATTGGCCTTTGCTAAACATTCATATATACAAAACGTTAGCAGCTATACGAGGATAGGGTTACTGATGATTGTTGGGTTTTAGGTTAGGTTTACTTTATTCTCGGCCCTCATTCTTTTGGATGGGGGCAACTTTTTTAAGCCTCAAGATACCCTAACAACTCTTCTATAGACTTGGTGATTACCTCATCAGCACCTTTATTGAGGACCCACTGTAGTTCGCCTTTTTGAGTGATAGAAATATCAGCTTTATCGTCAATCGCGTAACCAATGCGTCGGAGCGCGTTTTTCGTCCAGAAGTACCAATTGTCTTCTCCATCCAGTCGGACGGTCTTGTTCTCGGCTACCGGAATAGCGGCCCTTCCAGTCTTAATGTCAAACTCAAAACCCTCATGATAGTATGTTTCTTCTAGCTTACCCTCAAGTGCCATATCTTCAGGTGTACCAGCAACTAATGGCCTATTGAAATTGGTCAGCCATAACTGGTCCGCTAGCTGTAAGGTCAGCTGCAGTTCATGTGTTGCTACGAGTATTGCCCGACCTGTGGTCTTGGTCAACTCCTTAAGCAGGCGCATGATCTCCACCCGATTGTTCATATCCAGGTGGGCGGTAGGTTCATCCAGTATCACAAGTTCACCTTCCTGGGCTATAGCTCTTGCGATCAAAGCTTTTTGCAGTTGTCCATCACTCAACTCGTACAGTCTCTTTTGCTCGATATAGTTGAGGCGGGTTTGGTCTATTGCCCACTGGACTTGTTCCCAATCCGCTTTAGACATCTGGCCAGTCCAGGCGGTATAGGGTGATCTACCCAATGCAATAAGATCTCTGACGGTGAGACTGCCAGTCTGTATAGGGTCAGTCAGGACTAAACTCACGTGCTTGGCAATTTCCAGGTTACTATATTGATGGAGCGGCTTACCCAATAGGTAAACACCACCGGATAGCGAAGGCTGTAGGTTGAGAAGTGTTCTTAATAGGCTTGATTTACCAACCCCATTTTGCCCTAGGAGACATACAAGTTGGCCCTTACTGAGCTCGACATTGATCTCAGGCATCAATGTTTTGGTTTCTTTTTTAGTGCGGTAGCCTACACTCAGGTTATCGGTATGTAAGACAACTTCACGCATCAGAAAAATCGCTTAAGGTTTCCTCTGCTCACTATAACCCAAATGACCACTGGCGCCCCCAGTATGGCTGTTACTGCGTTGATAGGAAGTGTGTGCTCACTACCGGGAAGCTGGGCGATAATGTCACAACACAGCATGACTGTAGCGCCCAGCAGCAGCAGCAATGGAAACAGATAGCGGTGGTCTGCTGTGTTGAAGATCATTCTGGTAAGGTGGGGCAATGCTACTCCTATAAATGCAATGGGTCCACAAAATGCTGTAATCGAGCCGGCTAGCGAACTCGCAACGATTATGATGAGCACTCTGGTGCGCTGCAGGTTGATACCCATACTCACCGCATAGTTTTCACCCAGGAGTAGGAGGTTGAGCGGTTTCAACAACAATATTGAGGTGACAAGACCGAGACTCACCACAGGTAGAAAGATCCACATTTTGTCCCATGTGACGGTACCAAGACTTCCAAAGGTCCAGGCGAGATAGGATTGGATGGATTCGGCCTGGCTGAAAAATTGCAGAACGCTAACGATCGCGCCTGTGACACTTCCGAACATGAGCCCGACAATTAAGAGTGACATATTATCCCTCAATCGCATGGCAGTAATCATTACCAGTATCATCACCGTCGACGCTCCTGTAGCTGCTGCCAGTGCTGTAGCACCTGCTGACTGAGTGAACCCAAGGGATACGCCGACCATGATCAAAACGGCTACTCCCAGGCTCGCTCCAGAACTGATTCCCAACACAAAGGGACCGGCAAGGGGGTTTCGGAAAAAAGTCTGCATAAGTAGGCCAGTGGTACCTAACCCCATGCCTACGAGCATTGCCGTAACCGCCTTTGGCAACCTGAAGTTGAGTAGTATCTGATGCCAGGACGATTTGATTTCCCCTCCCATCAAATCAGTCCAGATAGCTGATAAGGGAATCCTGACAGACCCCATGGACAAGTCGAGCATGAAGCATACTACCGTCACCATGAGTAGCAGGACCAGGTTCCTGTTCCAAACCTTTTTTTGAGTGGCTGTTTCAATAGGCATGCTACTTGAGTTGCCCGTAAAAATACAACTCATGATCAGGAAGCAAATCAGGGTGGATGATCTTGATCATGTCAGCGAGTACAATATCCGGCCGGGCATAGCCCAATTCAAGATAGGTAATACCTCCCCCAGGACCTCTTTTCACTCCATAGCTAAATACATTGCCGGTACTGAAAGGTGCGAACTGCTCATATCGCTTGTCAGCTCCTGACAATGCATCCAGTGATTCCAAGTGGGCTATACCAATCCAAAAATCAGCATTTTGGGCTTTGTCAATGACACTCTCGAAGCTCACCTCAATCCATCCACTTGAAGAGTCTTCTGCCCATAGATATTCACCTCCGGCTTCTTGTACCACCTGGGCACCCCAGTTTTGTCCTCCTGGCATGAACCATGCATCTCCGTACATAAGCCCATTCAGTACGGACGGTGGCGAGGTTATATTAGTGACCTTATCTTTTAGGTCGAAGTATTTCTTCTCGATTTCATTGAAAATGGAATCAGCATCATCTAACTGATCGTACAATGCTCCTATAACTTTGACCCACTCGGCTCTTCCTAAGATGGACTCTTCCAGATAGTCTCCGTTGTAAAGTACTTCGACCCCAAGCTCGTTGAGTTTATCTAGCTGCTTCGTTTCGCTTCCCATGCTAAAGGCCATTACGAGATCCGGCTCCAGGGCTACCAGTTGTTCGATATCGAGCTGGCTGGTAGTGCCTAGCTCTAGCAGATCTCCTGACATGGCTCTCTGCCATTGGATGCTGTCTGAGATGTAATCCGTACCAGGGAAACCGACTAATGATGTGGCTACATCGAGCATAGTAAGCGCTGGTAGATGGGTCGTAGAAGTACATACAAGTCTATCTATCGGAATGTCGATAGCACCTGTGGCAGTCGGGATTCGTGATAACCGATAGATCAGGGGCTCTGTAGCTCCCGGATAAGGTCGGTAGATCGTTACTTCAACATAGTCCTTGTAATCAATGATATTGAAGCCCTTAGCATACTTTACTGTGATCTCTCGTCCCTCTACGTTGGAGGTTGGATTCTCCCTTTGAGCAGGTTGGCAAGCCCAGACAAATAACAAAAGATATGAGATCAATCTTGTTGGCATCTTGCAAGTCTAGCAAAAAAAAGACCTTCCACTAGGGAAGGCCTTCGGTCTCATCAGATGTAAGTTGTTAAGCGTACTTCATGCTTTGTGCACCGGCTTCCATGGTCGCATAATTCTTCACATCTTCGAACGTCTCTGACTCAAGAGTGCTTTCCGCTGCTCCACCGTTTGGTAGTGCGAAGCTGTCTCTCTTGATCCACCATTCTTTCGCGAATTCCTTAGCTTCAGCTTCATCCACATCGAAGTGTCTGATACAGCTTTCGCATGTCAACCACGATTGGTCTTTCTCTGCTGTCTTCTGGAAGATAATTCCTCTCATTTTAGTTGCATGCTCATCTTTAGACTTGAAGTGGGCATGCGTGTAGGCCATAGTTTCAGGCTCTACCATTTTATGATCCCAGTAGGCCTTGGAAGAAACCACTTGTGCTGTAGAGAGTAAAAATCCTTCTCCTTCTTCCATGTGTGCTTTACAAATTGAGCAAGAGGCTGTGGCTTTCTTAGCTTTCTTTTTAAATACCTTATCGAATAATCCCATTGTTGATGATTTGAGTTTGACTAGAGAATCTCACGCAGATTGTATGGTTTAGTTGCAATTTTACAGCCTATGTTACTCAGAAAACAGCATTTGGTTACAATATTGGTTTCTTTTTCTACCTTTGTTGCGCAATTGGTTCTTTTCTGTCGAGCTGAGGCAGAAAGGATTAAAAGGGAATCTGGTGCGTAGCAATACAATTCCAGAGCTGTCCCCGCAACTGTAAACCTGTTCCGATATATCGGTTCATGTAAGTTGATCTCACTCATGCCACTGTTCCGGCCTACCGGAATGGGAAGGTCATCAACTTACGGGTAAGCCAGGAGACCTGCCTTTTGACTAGTAGAATTCAAAGCTTTCGGGTGAAAGGCAGAGAAGGTTTAGCGGCAAAGTTGTCGATCTAGATTTTTCCTGATTATTCACAGTCAGTCTTTGGATTAAATTAAGTGGACTTAGTTTAATTCATGAGCAGACTTGTACTTATCGCATTAATGACCTTCTTGGCCCATTTGGGTACAGCCCAAATGGACAGTGTTCTGCTGGATGATGTCACTATCGTCGGTCAGGAGTGGAGAGGCTATGCGACAGGTGTAAAATTGCGTTCACTAACTCCGGATAGCCTATCGGCCAATCAAAGTATGGCTGATCTACTTCAGTCAAATGCACTGGCTTATCTCAAGGTTTATGGCAATGGACAGTTGGCTACATTGAATATCAGGGGGACCGGTGCTAGCCAAAATGCGATCTTCTGGCATGGCATTAATGCTAATGTCACTAGCCTGGGCCAATCGGATTTTTCTCTAACACCGATAGCACTGGTTGATAACGTCAACCTTCAATATGGTGCCGGAAGTTCGCTCTTGGGCAGTGATGTGATTGGTGGTAGCGTACATATATCGAGTGAGCGACGTGAGGACAACCAACTTGTTGTTGGATTGTCCCAAGGTAGTTTTGGCTTATTGGGTGGTAATGTCAAAGGCAGATTTCATAGCGGAAGATGGTCAGGTGCTACAAGGATTTTCGACCAACGGGCAACCAACAATTTCACTTACAAGAACACCTCTGTAGTTGGAACACCTGAAATCGAAATGGAACATGCGGCCTTTAAGCAGTGGGGAGCTGCTCAGGATTTTTGGTATCAGATCAATAAAAGGCACCAAATCAGTGGACATCTCTGGTACCAGCGCATGAACCGTGAAATACAGCCGGGGATAGGAGTAACTCAAAAAGACAATCAGGAGGATATCACCACGAGGGCCTTACTGCAGTGGTCAGCTGACTACAATCAACACAAAGGAACTTTGAAAGTGGCGAGGCTTCAGGATCGTATTGACTTCAATAGTGATGCATCTGTAATGCCTCGAACTTATGTGTCGTATGAGCATGAATACTTTGGGAGCCGTAACTGGAGCGTGAGAGGTGGGGCCAACTGGCAAATCCTATCGGCAGAGATAGATGCTTACCAGGAAGATATATCAGAGAACAGGAACGATATCTTCATATCACTAAACTGGCATCCTTCGAATAGATGGGAAGTCACCGGCAATTTGCGGCAGTCATTCGTACCGGGCTTTGACCCACCGTTGACGCCATCACTTGGATGGAGCTATCTTGTTGCAGATTGGCTCAAGTGGAATGGTAATCTCTCCAGATCTTATCGTGTGCCTACACTCAACGACCGCTATTGGCGACCTGGTGGTAATATTAACTTAAGACCTGAATCTGGCCATCATGCAGAAACTGGTTTTGAGATTAAGCACAACTCCTTGATGCATCAGGTTTCAACGTACTATGGTCAGGTTGAGCAATGGATAATCTGGTTGCCTCAGGAAGGATTTTGGGCACCAGAGAATATCGATGAGGTAGAGATCTATGGGCTGGAGTACGAAGGTCAGTGGGCAATCAATTCAAACCTTATCCTTGACTTGTCCTATGCGCTCAACCATTCGATTAGACTCTCTGGCGTCTCTGACAGTTTTGTTGGTCGCCAGTTGCCATATGTGCCGAAGCATCAAATCAAGTCTCAGCTGAGTTACGATTTCCAATGGCTATCCATTGGTCTAAACACCCAGTGGGTCAGTCGGCGCTTTACGAATGCGGATAATAGCCAGGAGCTTGATCCTTTTTTACTCATTGGTGTTAACGCCACGGTGAAGACTGGAGATAAATGGCAGTTTGCCATAAGCACTGAAAACATTACAGGCACGCAATATCAACTAATGCAAAACCGGGCTATGCCTGGATTCAATTATCAATTTACAATTCAACATACTTTCGATTTGAACTCAAAACCATGAAAAAATTATTAGCTGTACTTCTGTTAACACCTGTTCTATTGTGGTCATGTGGTGATGACGATGAACCAAGTGGTCCTGCCGGAGAATACGCGTCCGGTGTATTTGTAATTAACGAAGGGAACTTCGGAGGGGGTAACGCCTCCATTAGCCATTTTGATCCTGTAAACTCTGAAGTGGATAATGGTATTTTTACAAGCGTGAATGGTGTAGCACTTGGTGATGTGGCTCAGTCCATGACCCTATCGGGTGATCAGGCCTACATTGTTGTCAACAATAGCACAAAGGTTGAAATTGTGAACTATGGCACTTTTACATCTACTGGGACGATTTCCGAAGGACTTGCTAACCCCCGGTATATGGCCGTCAATGGTACAACGGGCTTCATTAGTAACTGGGGGAGTTTTGACGATAAATTCCAGCAGGTCGAGCCCCCGTTCATTGCGGTAGTGGATCTCAGTGACAATAGCCTTACGACTAAGGTAAATGCTGGCTCAGGTCCTGAGCATATTTTTGTGTTTGAAGGCAAGCTATTTGTCTCCAATAGCTTTACCAATAATGTGCAGGCCTTTGATGTAGAGAACTACAATCTGCTTGGAACGACTGAGCTGACTCAGGGACCAGGGCAAATTGTTATTGATGGTGATAACAATCTTTGGGTAGTCAGTGCTGGTAGTTTTGGCGGTAATGATGGTGCATTGACATGCATTAACACAAGTAATTATGGTGTAGAGCGGGAGGTAAGGCTTGGCTTCAATCCTGCTAGCAGGTTAGTTGTGAATGAGGGTGATAATACACTTTACTTCTACAGCGGAAATAGTATTTATCAGTTCTTTACCCGTGACGCTGAGCCAGCACTCTTAACAGAAATGTCAGGTTTTGTGGGGATATACGGAATAGGCTATAGTGACAGTGAAGACCTTATCTATGTAGGGGATGCGGTTGGCTTTGCCGGTGAAGGAAAAGTTGCAAGGCTAAATACCGATGGTAGCGTTGTTGATGAATTTCCTGTGGGTGTAGGCCCAAACAGTTTTGTCTTTACTCCTTAAAATAAAGTAGGTCTGTGATCTGGTGGGCCGCTTTTTTTGGGTGGAGTTGGCCCGCCAAAATTTGTTTTTTAAGAGAAGACAGTAGGTCTTTCACAGTTGGGTGAGTCAATAGCCTTTGTTCAAGCCCATAGTTGATTTGACTACTGAACCAATCGAGATTTTGGTTATTGCGCCGCTCGGATAAGTAACCTGACCGGGACATTTGTTGTTGATACTCAATGAGAGTTTCCCAGGTATCCTTTATGCCGGTTAATTCTGTAGATGAGCAAGTCATAACCTTGGGATACCACCCTCGCTCTTGAGGAGCAAACAAATGCAGGGCTCCCTTGAGCTCGGCCTTTGCTTTGTTAGCGGCATTGAGATTTTCACCATCGGCTTTGTTGACGACTATGCTATCGGCCATTTCTACAATGCCTTTTTTGATACCCTGCAGTTCGTCTCCAGCACCTGCTAGTGCTAATAGTAGAAAAAAGTCGACCATACCATGCACAGCTATTTCAGATTGTCCGACACCTACGGTTTCAATTAGTACTATATCAAACCCGGCAGCTTCACAGAGTAACATGGTTTCTCTGGTTTTATTGGCTACTCCACCTAGCGCATTTCCGGTAGGTGATGGCCTAATAAATGCTGAAGGATGGTTAGACAAGGACTCCATTCTTGTCTTATCACCCAGGATACTGCCTTTGGTCTTTTGGCTGCTGGGGTCAATGGCGAGGATGGCTACCTTGTGCCCTTGGTTAATTATATGATTGCCTATGGCTTCTATAAATGTACTTTTTCCAGCACCAGGCACCCCTGTGATGCCTATGCGATAGGTACTCTGAGTAGGTATGATCAGCTCTTGGATGATCTCATCGGCTAAGGCATTATCCTCAGGCAACTTGCTTTCTATCAGGGTGATAGCCTTACTGAGTATTATTCTATTGCCTGATGAGATGCCATCCACAAATTCGGATTTGGACAAGCGACTCTTTCTGATAGCGGCACTCAAAATTGTATTTTTATAATATTAAATTGATTTAATTTTACATTGCCCATAAAATTGCTACTTTTAATCTTTAAAGATTAGGGATTTTGTTTATTTCAAGACTATTAAATCTGGTTTTCCAAAATCCTTAACTCCGCCATAGTATGTTTCGAAAATTCTGGCTTGACACCATTTTTGGTACGCTTTTCATATTGGGTCTCATGTGGCTCTTTCAAAACATGACCCAAATGAAGATTTTCGATATGTTTGACCCCATCGGTGAGGCATTGAGTGATGTGAAATTGACTGATGTGGTCTACTCCCAATTAAGAGAGCCACTTCCTGTTCAAGAAGATGTAGTATTGGTCAACATTGGTTTGCTCCCGAGAGCTGGTATCGCAGAATTGATCAACATCATAAATGATCACAACCCTAAAGTAATAGGCGTTGATACTTTTTTTAGAGTGCCTAAGGATTCTATTGGCGATGCGATGCTAGAAGAATCTTTTTCCAAAGTGGAAAACCTAGTACTCGTCAACAAACTTCTCTACAATCCAGCTACGGATGCATTTGACTCATTGGATGTCACCTTGCCTAGATTTACTCAACATGCTGAAATTGGCTTTGCCAACCTCATAGCACCGGGAGCCACACAGCAGGATGATTTAAAAAATACTCGGGAGTTTGCAGTGAAAGAAAGGTCTGGAGATCAGGATTATCTGGCTTTTGGTGTGAAGTTGGTGGATACCTATGCTCCGGAAAAGGCGGAGAAGTTCGTCAACAGAGGTAATGACGTAGAAGTGATCAACTATCGTGGTAATGTGATGGACTTTGGAGCAACTAGGTATGGCACCACTTTTTTTGCACTTGATTTCACGGATGTGTTTATGGAGAATTTTGATCCTAGCGTAATTGAGGACAAAATTGTGATCATGTGCTTTATGGGCAGTCAGCTGGGAGATCGATTGTCTACTGACGATAAATACTATACTCCTATTAACGCAAAATACGCTGGTAAGTCAGATGCCGACATGTTCGGAGGAGTGATCCATGCAAACATTGTCGCAATGATTCTAAATGAGGACTATATCAACCGGATGTCAGAAACCAAGGGATTGATTATCAGTGTGGTTTTGCTCTATTTGACGGTGACATTGTTCTCCCTTATTTATAAGACTATACCCACATGGTATGACGGTACGACTAAGTTAATACAGATCATCCTGATCCTTTTTCTGATGTACCTGACTATACAGGTCTTTGACTCATTCAACTATGAACTTGACTTAACCATCGCGTTTATTGCGGTAGCGCTCTCAGGCGATGCTCTGGAGGTTTACTATGGAGTAATTAAGAACTTATTGTCTAAACAGGGAAGAAAAGAACTATCTAAAATAAAGAAGTTGTAAATTTGTAAATTATTGGAATATAACAATTTGATATTCAATTCCTTATAACGGTGTGAGTTTCCGGCACCAAATGTGCTATGAACTCCACGAAACAGTAATATGAAATTTAATCACAAAACTATGAGACCTCTTTTTTCATCACTATTAGTATCAGCTTTGATGCTCGCAGCTACGGTTTCTTATGGTCAATCATTCTCATTTAGGGTACTGGCTAACAAAGGAGACAATCAGGTCAAAAGAAATGGACAAACAGAAGCGTTGAGAACGGGCTCTTCACTCTTTTCGGGCGATGAGGTCGTAGCAGCTGAAGGTTCTTACATCGGCTTAATGCACAAAACAGGCAAGACTTACGAAGTAAAGCAAGCAGGTACCTATGCCGTAACTGATCTGGAAAACAGAATGAATACAGGGACTTCCACTGCTGCTGGAAGGTATGCTAATTACATTATGGCCAAAATGAATGAGACAGATGGCAGTAGTAATTACAAGCAGAATATGGCAGTAACAGGAGCTGTTGAGCGTGCTACAAGTAGTTCAGCCATTCAAGTTCTGTTACCTAATTCTATTGATATATATAATCCTGATGCTATCATAAGGTGGAAAGAGATCGAAGGAGCTGAAGGATATACCGTGACCTTGAAGAATATCTTCGATGAAGTCGTGATGCGTGAGGAGACGGACAAATCCATGCTGAAGCTAGACTTTAACAGTGATGCACTTGCGAAGGAGCGTTTAGTTATACTGAATGTCAAGGTGACTGGCAATGATGATATCGTATCTGGTGACTATGGAATCAAGAGAATGGCTGGCTCTGATGCTGAGACGGTGAGTGGTGATATTGAGGCGCTCCGGGCTGAGGTAGAAGAAGATTCTCCGTTGAGTAAGTTGATAGAAGCGTCTTATTACGAAGACAATAATCTTTTGTTGGATGCTTTGACCAAATATGAAGAGGCTATCACACTCGCTCCGGATGTACAGGATTTCCAGGACCTCTATGAGGGATTTATCATCAAAAACAATCTTGGTAACTAAGTGAACCGTACATTAAAGAAAATAGAAACCACCTTCGGGTGGTTTTTTTATTTGGGCTAAACGAATTGGAACAAGCCGTATGCTCATGCTTGGGCAAATTGTGGGGAGTTCAATTAGTATTGAGATGAATACTCTATGCCTTCTTAGCGGCAAGCAAATAAAGGATGGCCATTCTAATGGCAACCCCATTTTCGACCTGATTGAGAATAATTGAGTGCTCACTATCTGCTACATCACTACTTATCTCTACTCCCCGGTTGATTGGTCCCGGGTGCATGATCGTGATTTCTTTTCCAAGCGAATCAAGCAAGGCCTTGTCAACACCATAGTACAATGAATACTCTCTTAAGGAAGGGAAATACTTAATTTGCTGGCGCTCGAGCTGGATCCTCAAAATATTGGCTATGTCACACCACGCAAGAGCTTCTTTTACATGGTGACTCACTTTGATACCCAAACCTGAGATGAACTTTGGGATTAAGGTAGGAGGGCCACAGACCATTACTTCCGCTCCTAACTTTTGTAAGGCAAAAATATTGCTCAAAGCTACTCTCGAGTGCAGGATGTCACCAACGATAACCACTTTTTTGCCTGATACATCACCATGACTCTCTCTAATGGAGTAGGTATCAAGCAAAGCCTGAGTGGGATGCTCATGAGTACCGTCTCCTGCATTGACGATGTTAGCATCGATATGCTTAGATAGGAAATGTGGCGCCCCCGGACTGGCATGTCTCATGACGATCATGTCGACCTTCATTGCCAGAATATTGTTGACCGTATCCAGCAGGGTTTCACCCTTCTTTACTGAACTGCTGGATGATGAAAAGTTGATTACATCGGCTGACAGCCTTTTCTCTGCTAACTCAAACGAAAGTCTAGTACGCGTACTGTTCTCAAAAAAAACGTTAGCAATGGTGATGTCCCTAAGTGACGGCACCTTCTTGATAGGCCTATTGATGACATCTTTGAAATTGTCGGCAGTCTCAAATATCAGCCCTATGTCCTCAGCATTGAGGTCTTTGATTCCTAATAGATGCTTGCTTCTGAGTTGGCTCACGCGACAGATTCGTTATCAATAATCCAAATTTTATCCTCGGCACGGTCCTGCTCCATGATTTCTACTAGTATCTTTTGCGTCTCTATAGTGTTGACCTGCATGCCGGTGTAGGTAGCCTCTACAGGTATATCACGACTATACATTCTGTCTATCAATACCAATAACTCAACCTTAGCAGGACGCCCAAATGCGATCATGGCGTCCATCGCTGCTCTTACCGACCTACCGGTAAATAAGACATCATCGATAAGGATCACTTTTTTGTCCTCGATGATGAAATCTACCTCTGTAGCGTTGGGCTTGAGAGGAGCATCTCTGCGTCTAAAATCATCGCGGTAGAAAGTCGTATCCAATCGACCCAGTTTAATCTCATTCGAAACTTTTGATTTGAGCTCCTTGGCAATACGATCAGCAAAAAAAACACCTCTGGGTTGCATACCAAGGAGTACGGTGTTCTCAAATGAATCGTGATTTTCTACTAATTGTTGACAAAGCCTTTTGATAGTGATATCAAGGTGATGGCTATCGAAGAGGAGGCGTCTTTGCATGATCTGGTCTCAAATATAGAATGATCGCGAACAACAAAACAAGGATGGTCAATGTGGACTAATAGTTGATCTTATTGATGTAGAAGATTTTTCGGTCAAGCTTTACATTCCTGTCCTTCATATTGCGGATTTCCTGTACGCCGTAAGCGTAGAAGGATTTGCCATACCAGCTTTCAAGGCCTTCCAACTCTTTTTCTGAGTCTTGCAGTACATCGTACTCAAAACTAAGACGGACGGGATCAAAAGACTTGCCTTCAATGACATCATTGCCGCTAACGATCTTTGTTCTGATAAGACCTTCATAGATATAGAGTAATACAACTTTGTCATCTTCAACGCTTACTTGTACATAGTCTTTCAGGTCATAGCTCAGTACATCGTTGATCTCAAAACTGTTGTCCCATTTTACCTTACCTGCTTTATCGAAGCTAACCACCACCGCATGCGTGTACTTGTAACCAAGGAATCCCGGGTGATACCAGCTTTGGCGCTGATAGTCCCATGCAGAGCCAAAGAATGGGTTAGCTACACCCGTATTGCTGTATTTTGGATAATATGCCTCACCTACGAGTATGTACTCATCACCTTTGTCAATGATGTCATGAACCAGCAGACGATAGTTGAACCTTATCTTCTTGTCCTCTATTTTCCTTCGCTCTATGCGCTGTTTGATCCTGTTTTCCCTCTTGGCTCGCATGTAAGAGAAGAAGTTGGTGAGGTCAGCATAATTGTGATACTGGACCAACTGCTGGCGACCGTTGACAATTTTGGCAAGGTACAATCCTCTGGAGTACTCCGATTTTTTACGGGCGTAGGTACCCGCAATATACTGTTGTCCATTGGCCAGGGTGGTAGACTCACCATCGATAAAGCTTTTGTCCTCTCCCGGATCCAGCTTTATATCCAGCAGCTCATTACCATCAGCATCAAAGGTGTTCGTAACTACGGTGTAATTTTTCGTTGGCAGTTTTTCTGATCGTACTACCGTGAATGTCTTCGTTAGGTCATCAGTAACGATATCCAGGATTTCGCTGTTGTTGCCGTAGTATCCCGGTAGGACTTTCGGCTTCTGTTCATTCACATTATAGAGCAGCACGACAGGCCGATCGTTGGCGTAACCGCTCATGATCACAGTATGGTCGACCACTTCAAAGAAGGTAAGGTCAATAGGGAAGACTGTACTTACGTCATACCATGTGGTGTCACCACTGAGGTTTTCAACTCTCAAGAGTTTCATATCCTCTCTGCGATAGGAGGAGGTTTCAAAAACCATGAAGGTATTACCCAGGCTATGGTCATAGCCACGGAAGTTGTAGCCAAACGCAATGGGCATCTGTTTAGTCCAGACCTTATTCAGGGCAGTATCCAACATATGCATCTTCCATATGTATCCCTCTTTGGTCTTGTTGCGGGTATCAGTAACGACTATGAGGCCATACTCCTGAGATGGGATAATGGTGAAATCTCCATCCTTGTCACCAATCTCAAACTCAATACGATTGGGTTGATCTATGAAGGACCTTTTTTCATTGGCGAGATCTCCAAGTTCGGGATCTTGGGTCATTCCCGGTAGGTGACTGAGCCAAAGCAAAACGCTTAATATGTAACAACCCCTTCTCACTACCTACATAAAGTATAATTTGGGAAGGTCACTATTCTCTGCCATAGTTGATCCCAGATACAATATTTTGTCTAATTGTCTCATGGACTCCATGTAAAAATAACTGTATTATATGTTCATGCCCTTATTGGCCCATGCCTACAACAATGTCAAATTCTTCTTTTGCCACTGGCTGTACACTGAGGCGACTGTTGTTGACCAATACCATCTGACTCAGTCTTTCGTCAGCTTTGATCTGATCAAGGGTTACAGGCTGATTTAGCTTCTCTACAGGTACAAAATCAACTACCACCCAGCGGTCATCATCTATAGTCGGATCAGGATAAAACTCTCTAACTACTTCGGCAATCCCAATGACGGACTTTTCTTTCACACTGTGATAGAACAATGCCAGATCACCTACTTTCATATCTTTCATGTTGTTTCTGGCCTGATAGTTTCTCACACCATCCCAGTGATCGCGCCCAAGTTTTACAAAATCATCCCATGAATACGTACCAGGTTCTGATTTGATTAACCAATATCTCATTGTTCTTTTTCTTCTTTGATATAAAAATAAGCTGTTGCGCTAACAATCAGATTCGCAGAGAAGTTTTTCCGGTACTTTCGCATTAATAAATCTGCAAGAAAGCTAATGAAGGTTCTGATACTGCGCTTTTCCAGCATTGGAGATATTGTGTTAACCACGCCGGTGGTGAGAGCTGTCAAATCACAACTGACAGATTGTGAAGTGCACTATGCAACCAAGGAGAGCTATGCTAGTTTGCTGGCATCAAACCCTTACCTTGACAAGGTACATTGTCTTGAAAAGAACTTGGGAGAGCTGATCGGTCGTCTAAAAGAAGAACAGTTCGATTTCATCATCGATCTTCATAACAACCTTCGTACACGAGTGATCAAGTCAAGATTGGGTGTAAAATCGAAGAGTTTCAACAAGCTTAACTGGCAGAAATGGCTCCTGGTCAATTTTAAGATCAACAGGCTACCCAATCGGCACATTGTAGATCGCTATATGGATACGGTTTCCGCTCTTGGCATTAAATCAGACACTTTGGGCTTGGATTATTTCATACCTGAAAAAGATGAAGTAGACTTGGATTGGCTGCCTGAGACTCACCGACAGGGTTATTATGCAGTAGTGATCGGAGCAAAATTTGCAACCAAACAGCTGCCCAAGGATCGTTTGATTGAGCTTTGTGATCGAATCAATAAACCTATCGTCTTGCTTGGCGGAAAGGAGGATACCCAGTTAGGAGATGAAATTGTCGAGTTTTTTGTGAAAACGGAAGATTCATCTCCATATGAAGAACAGTTGCGCGAGGGGTTGAACAAGCGGTCTGAGGTCTTCAATGCTTGCGGAAAATTTAATCTCAACCAATCCGCTTCTCTCATCAAACAAGCAGGTGCTGTTTTTACACATGATACAGGATTGATGCACATAGCCGCTGCTTTTAAGAAGCAGATCTTCAGCATTTGGGGAAATACAGTTCCGGAATTTGGCATGTATCCTTACAGGACACAATTCAGCATATTTGAAAACAAGAAGATCAATTGCAGACCATGCTCTAAAATTGGCCATGACAAATGTCCTCTTGGCCATTTCAAATGTATGAATGATGTAGTGTTTGACTTTTGGCTACCGTAGCTATTTAACGTACCCTTGTCACCTTGCTTGGTTCGGCGGGGTGGAGTAAGTTGTCTGCTTATCGCTTAAGAAGGCCTCTCCTACGTCGAGGTGACACGGTTGATTAGCTTTCAGTTTGCAACTTCATTGACTTCTTGTTTACAAGCCGGCGTTGACGGTCTTATACCAATTTCGATATATAAAGGCGTAATAGATTGTGTAGTGGATTTTTTCATTGCAAAGGCGAAAAAAGCAGGCCTAGCAGCGCTAGGTCAAGGCTTTTCAACGTATGAAATGGAAAAATCAACAGCAAGATAAGCGTCATTGTATGTGGTAATTGGTATTAACCCAACACTCGTATATTTACTGTAGTACATGAAATGTGAATGACATGAAAACGCTTATTCTGGTAAGACATGCCAAGTCCAGCTGGGACTACCCACATCTGTCTGATTTTGACCGCCCTCTTAATAAACGCGGAAAGCGGGACACCCCCAGAATGGCGGATTATCTTGTCAAACAGGGAATCCAGGCAGAGCATTTTGTATCGAGCCCTGCTAAGCGTGCTATTGTTACGGCTAAGACGATATGGGATCAACAGCTGTCTATGCATAGTATCATTGAAGATCAACGTTTGTATCACGCTTCGTCTTCAGAGATATTATCAGTGGTTCGAGAACAAGAGACTGGAGTTACTACAATGATGATCTTTGGGCACAACCCAGGCTTTACGGATTGTGCCAATCGTCTGGCGAGCACCTCTATTGATAACATCCCTACTTGCGGTGTGGTCGGGATCAGATTTGAAGTCAATAGTTGGAATGAAGTGAATTTTGGGGGAGGTTCAAGACTATTTCTATTACTTCCTAAAACGCTAAACGTTCGTGCCTAATTGGTGGAAAATAGTCAGGCACCCCATTATCACATGGGACACCCTTGGCCTGATAAGTAAAGATCCGTACATCTTTATTTCCGCATATCCATTCGATAGAAAACAGCCATTTGGTTTTCTTTATTGTCTAGCGCTTTCCCTCATTAACAAACGAGTGTACTGGCTTTTTATAAGTACTTGGATAATTAAAGAAAGGAGTGCGCGCTGGGTATATCTACATATTCGAAGGTTCAATAGAGTCTTTTTCAAACATAAAGTGATTTTTTTAGCCAATACACCACAAGAAAATGAACTTCTAAAAAAGTACGGAGTGGAGTCGATATTCTTTAATCATAATGCGCTGATCGATGAAAATGTTTTTTTTTCAATGGGGTTGCCGAAAGTGTATAGGGCGATATATGATGCAAGAGTTCTTCCTTACAAGAGGCATTATCTGGCAAATCTGGTAGAAGGTCTCGCGTTAATAGGTTTTATAAATGAAACAGAGGGCGATCCGAAGATCAAAGACCGACTTAATAATGGTGTTTGGCTTAATCAAATGGAATCAGGTGAGTTCCAATTCTTAGATTCTAAGAAAATCAACTATTTTCTCAATCAATCTCATGTTGGCCTTTGTCTCTCCGCAGAAGAAGGCGCTATGTACGCAAGTATTCAATATCTGCTTGCTGGCCTTCCGGTTGTTACGACTCATAATCACGGAGGTAGAGATGAGTTTTTTGAAAGTGAATATGTAGAGTGGGTGGATGATAATCCAAAGGCTGTAGAGGCTGGTATCCAGAAGCTTATTGGTAAGAGTATTGATCCCAAAGAGATAAGATCAAAAACTTTACTCAAAATAAGTGAACACCGCTACAGGTTTATCAATCTAATTCAGTCTATTTGGGATGATCACAACCTAGATCGATCATTCGAAAATGAATGGGGAAGTCTATTTTTTAATAAAATGCAAGACAATTCCTTAACATGGAAAAAGATATTCTCAAGAACGAATGACTAGTTGGTCATTAAAGTATATACTGGCTCAGATCCTTATCCTGCACCAATCCTGATAGTTTTTCTTTTACCATATCTCGATTGACCACAATCTTGGAGTTCGGTACAATGGTGTCAGGAATATCAAATAGAAATTCATTGAGCAGCTTGCTCATTACAGTATGAAGCCTACGGGCACCAATGTTTTCCACTTCTTCATTCACACGGAAGGCAATATCAGCTAGTTCTTCCAGTGCATCATCTTCAAAGGTCAGTGAAACGTCTTCCGCTTCGATCAAAGCCGTGTACTGTTTGGTCAAAGCATTCTTAGGTTCTTTCAAGATCTTGAGGAAGTCGTCCTTGGTAAGGTTTTCGAGCTCTACCCTGATTGGGAAGCGGCCTTGAAGCTCAGGAATTAGATCTGATGGTTTGGCAACATGGAAAGCGCCCGCAGCTACAAACAGGATATGATCTGTATGAATGATGCCGTACTTGGTATTAACAGCACTGCCTTCTACAATAGGGAGCAAGTCTCGTTGCACTCCCTCACGACTTACATCTGGTCCGCCACCGCCTTTTCGACTTCCACCTGCGATTTTGTCAATCTCATCTATAAATACGATACCGGTGTTCTGGGCTTTGTTGATGGCCTCTTCTTTTACCTCGTCCATGTCGATCAGCTTGGCGGCTTCTTCTTCCAGAAGTAGTTTTTTAGCCTCTGCAATGGTTACCCTTCTTTTTTTGTTCTTCTTGGGCATCATATTACTCAGCATGTCCTGAAGGTTGATCATAGAAGATTCATCCATCATTCCACCACCGATCATGCCAATACCTGGATTAGAAGGCTGCTTTACGTTGATCTCGATTTTGCGATCATCGAGCTCACCTTTTTTGATCTTTTCTCTAAAACGTTCCCTGGTACTTTCATTAAGCTCTGCATCATTTTGGGGCTGCTCAGTTGTCACAGCTTGCTTAGCTCCGTTAGTTGACTTCACCGGCGGTATTAGGGCGTCAAGGATGATACCTTCTACGATATCTTCGGCTTTATGCATTACTTCTGCCTTTTTGCTGATCCTCACCATATTGACAGCCTGCTCGACCAGGTCTCTGACCATACTCTCTACATCTCGCCCTACATAGCCTACTTCGGTAAACTTTGATGCTTCCACTTTGGTAAATGGTGCATCGGCGATCTTGGCCAGCCTTCTTGCAATTTCTGTTTTACCCACACCTGTTGCACCAATCATAAGTATATTGTTAGGCACAATTTCATTTTGGATGTCCGACTTCACGTTCATTCTTCTCCATCGATTACGCAGTGCTATGGCCACATTACGCTTTGCATCGTGCTGACCTATGATGTATTTATCGAGCTCAGCTACGATTTCTTTTGGGGTAAAGTATTTATCGTTATTGATCATGATTTCTTCTTGATAAAATGATTGATGTTAGTATTAATGCTGAAGAAGTTAGATGCTCCAGCGGTATGGTAGAATGCTCTACCGTAGTTGAGACCAATCCGTTTGACCTTCACAAGCATTCCAAAGCTAAACCCGGCCCCTCCGGAAACCTGATTTAACCTCAACTCTTTCCTGGTCAGGTGGTTATACCCGGCCTGTAACTGAAAGTTTTCACTTAACATAAATTCGAAGCCAAAGTTCATCCTACGGAATAGTTGCTCTGAGAACCCGGGTTCCTGTTCATTGCTATCCTCAATCTGTTGGTCAAAGTACACCACATCATCGCGTGTGAGATTGTACGCCGTGATGGTAAACCTCACCGGCATATATTGCGGTTTGAAAGTCGCGCCAACCTGTACATCAAATGGTACTGCCGAATCACTTGACTCACTATAGTCACTCAGGACAAATCCAAAGTTGCGAAAAGTAAGGCCTACCGATAATTGATCATTTCCGGTAGGATAGAATAGCCCCCCGATATCCATTAGTAATGCAGACGAACTGAACGCATCGATATTTGAAGCAACATACTTTAAGTTGGCTCCAAGTACGAAAGGGCCTAGCTGATGACTTGTACCTATCGTAAATGCAAGTTCGTTAGCATCGAAAGTCCCCAGAGAGTTGCCAGCAGGATCAAATGACTCCATCGTGCCATGTCCTAGGTATTGAAATCCAACGGCAAGACCAGTCAGTTCATTAGGAAGGCTATTATGATCAAAGACGTATGATACATTGGTGTAGCTGGTTCCGGCAAAATAATCCATAAAATTGATCGAAGCTCCTCCAATCGAAGCAGAGTCTATTGCTGCTGGATTAGCCAACCACTGATTGTAATCCTGACCTGCCAGTGAGATACCTTGCCCACCCGTAGCTGACATTCTGGCGTTGACTGGTAGGTTCAAAAAATCATAGGAACGAGAGCCTCCAATCTGCCCAACGGCCACCAATGGAGTTATTAATAAAACGAACCCAACCAGTCTATAAAGCATCAAGCGCTGGCTTTTTCTTCGATAATAAATTGCATGGGCTGTTTTACCTTTTCTTTGAGCAATGCCAGTTCCAACACCTCATCAATGTTGGACACAAAGTGGATCTTGAGGTTTTTGATATAACTAGGATTGATTTCCTCAATGTCCTTTTTGTTTTTATAGCAAAGTATGATCTCGCTGATGCCTGCACGTCTTGCGGCTAGTATTTTTTCTTTGATACCACCTACCGGAAGCACTTTGCCACGCAAGGTGATCTCACCCGTCATGGCTATTTTATTCTTCACCTTGCGTTGAGTGAAAATAGATGCCAGTGAAGTGAGCATGGTAATCCCTGCTGAAGGGCCATCCTTTGGGACAGCACCTGCAGGTACATGCACATGCAGGTCATAATTATCAAATACCTTGTAGTGAATGCCCAATGCCTCGGAGTTAGACTTGAGATACGAGAGTGCCGTCATAGCAGATTCTTTCATGACGTCACCAAGTTGGCCGGAGAGGGTCAGCTTACCCTTGCCTCGGCTCAGGCTCGACTCGATGTAGAGGATCTCTCCTCCTACAGGGGTCCAGGCTAATCCGGTGACTATTCCCGGTAGGGCATCATTTTCATATAGTTCCTTGTCAAAAGTCTCCGTACCCAAAATCTCCTGGACAGTGGCCGCCTTGATCTTGGGATCATACTCCTCCTCCATGGCGATCGACTTGGCTACATTACGCACTACAGCGCCAATCTTACGTTCAAGGTTTCTCACTCCGGATTCTCGGGTATATCCTTCGATGACTTTTACGACAGCCTTCTTATCAAAGCTCACCTGGCTTGCCTTGAGTCCATGCTCTTCACGTTGCTTCGGTATGAGGTGTTTTTTGGCGATTTCAGTCTTCTCTTCCAGTGTATAGCCAGTAAGGTCAATGATCTCCATTCTATCTCTCAATGCTGGTTGTATCGTATCGAGAGAATTGGCGGTAGCTATAAAAAGTACCTTCGAAAGATCATAATCCACCTCAAGATAGTTGTCCTTAAAGCTGAAGTTTTGCTCCGGATCCAGCACTTCCAGGAGCGCAGAAGAAGGGTCTCCGCGAAAATCAGAACTTACTTTGTCGATCTCATCCAGGATGAATACGGGATTAGATGACTTGACCTTGTTGATATTTTGGATCACCTTGCCAGGCATGGCGCCAATATAAGTCTTTCGATGACCTCTGATCTCAGCTTCATCATGCACACCACCCAGAGACATTCGTACGTACTTGCGCTCTAGTGCCTCGGCTATAGATCTTCCTAAAGAGGTCTTCCCAACACCAGGAGGTCCATAGAGGCATAAGATGGGACCTTTGAGGTCATTCTTAAGCTTACGTACGGCCAAGTACTCAATGATCCGGTCCTTGACCTTGTCTAGTCCGAAGTGGTCTCTATCGAGAATTTTTTTAGCTCGCTTAAGATCGAAGTTATCTTCCGTGTATTCATTCCAGGGCAGGTCAACCAGCAACTCGGCATAGGACATAGCTACAGGGTACTCGGCAGCTGCAGGGTTCATTCTGTAGATCTTGTCCAATTCTTTCTTAAAATGCAATGCTACCTCCTCAGGCCAGTTCTTCTCTACCGCTTTTGATCGAAGGTTTTCCAGATCTTTGTCTGGTCCTTCTTGTCCAAGTTCGTTCTGAAGGATTTTTAGCTGTTGCCTTAGGAAATAGTCTCGCTGCTGCTGATCAATATCTGAATGTACCTTGTTTTGGATCTCCTGCTTAAGCTCTAGCATCTGGATGTCTTTGAGCATAAACTCTAAAAGCTGCTCTGACCGAAGGAGTGCATCATCCTGTTCCAGAAGCTTCTGCTTCTCCCCAACCTCGGCATTGATGTTTGACGATAAGAAATGGGTCAAAAAGGTCGTGCTCTCAATGTTGTCCAAGGCAACCTGTGCTTCTTGCGGTAGCTCTGGATTGAGCTTGATAATTTTAGAAGCAGCCTCCTTCAGAGACTGGATGACCGCTTTGGTCTCTCGCTTTTTTTTAGGAGGAAAACTGTCCTTGAGTATGGTATAGCTGGCAGAGATATAAGGGTTTTCCTGTATGATCTCATTGATCTTAAATCGACTCCTGCCTTGAATGATGATCGTAGTGTTCCCATCGGGTAACACGAGCATCTTGATGATCCGTGCGACCGTACCAACACCATATAGGTCCTTGCTGGTTGGGTCATCGCTCTTAGCATTTTTTTGAGCGACTACTCCGAGAATTTTATTGCCCCGATAAGCCTTCTTAACAAGACGTATTGATTTTTGTCGACCGACAGTGATTGGAATAACCACACCGGGAAAAAGCACTGTATTTCTGATTGGTAATATTGGCAGCTCGTCAGGCAGCTCGTCTGCATCAAAGTTTTCACCTGTATCTGGGGTGATCAACTGGATCAACTCCTCAGATTCCTCACCAGCTAGTTGAGAGGTGAAAAGCCTTGGTGAATTATATTCATCGTCCTTCATATATCGTTAACTATGTAGATGTCAAAATGGCAGTACTATTGCTCATTTTGTCGTCAAATCTTGTGAGAACCATTTATTTGCAAGCCCTGTGCCAATTTATTTTTATAATTGATCAATTTCGAGGAACTTCAATTTTTAAATCCGATTTGATTTGATTCGCAGGTCAAGCGTCATTGTTTGTTTATTACTTTTTTCAGCTCTGCTGATAGTAGACTTCCCATCTCTGGCCCAAAAAAAGAAGCGCAAAGACAGAAATACAGAAGAAGCTGAAGAGTTTTCGACAGAAGTCAATTTCAATATCTACGACTTCAAAAACATGAACCGGATTACGGATTATTATGATAAGTCTAAACTGCAGAAACTTCGTGAACTTGAAGAGAAAAAGGACTGGGAGAAGCTCTACGTTCGGCTGAAAGATTATGTCAAAAGATTTGCGGTAGAGAACTTCTACAAAGATACGTACTGGATATGGCGACTTGCAAAGCTGACCGAGCTCTATGGCAACATGGAGGAAGCCAGGATGCTCTACAAGCTCGTCCTGAGGCACCATCATGAAGGTGTCAACCTCCAGGAGATTGAGATATACTACGATACGCTCAACATACAGGAGACCCAGCGGTATGTGCCGTTGGACTACTATTACGAACTCGTAGAATACAGGAAAACAATAGATACTTTGCGTCCTCCGAGAGGTGTTCTGCTCAATATCGGGCCCACCGTAAATACACGCGACGCGGACTATGGACCATCACTTAGTGCCGATAACAAACAGCTTATTTATACATCAAGGAGGGAGGAGACACAGCGAGGACTGCAAACCATCAAAAATGAAGACCTCTACTCCAGTGGTTTTGACGGTAGACTCTGGTCACTGAATAAACCTCTTGACAAGATCAATACTATTTACAATGAGGGCTCAGCTTTTCAGAGTAGAGACGGTCAGCGCTTGTATTTTTCCAGATGTGAGTCACCTGATGGCTTTGGGAGTTGTGATCTTTATATGGCCACCCTGGACGCTGACAGCACATGGAACCTAGCGGTGAATCTAGGTCCGAATATCAATAGTGTGGGGTGGGACTCACAGCCTTCTTTATCGATGAACGAGGACACGCTTTTCTTTGCGTCTGACAGGATAGGAGGGTTCGGACTTTCAGATATTTATTATTCCGTGAAGGATAAATCAGGGAATTGGCAACCGGCCAAAAACCTTGGTCCTGTTGTGAACACCCGAAGGAACGATGTTAGCCCGTTCTTCCATCCGGAGTTTAGAGTATTGTACTTCAGTTCTAATGGTCAACTGTACAATTTTGGAGAGTTTGATATCTACAAGACCTACAGCGAGAATGGTAACTGGCTAGAACCTTCGAATATTGGACCCCTCGTCAATGGTCGCGGTAGCGAATATTATTTTACTATTGACTCCAAGGCAAACCGCCTTTTTTATGCAAGATCGGTCTCAGATGACCTGACCAAACTCGACGTTTACTCTTTTCCTCTTCCTATGGAGGCCCAACCTTTGGCCACCACACCAGTGACCGGATCACTCACTGATGGTAATACCGGAGACCCGTTCGGAGGTATCGTATCCATCATCGATCTGGACCAGGGGGTGGAAGTAGCACCGCAGTTTCTTAATGATCAGGGCGGTTTTGAGTTTGACCTCATTAATCAGCGCAACTACCTACTAGTGATCCAGGGGGATGATTTCTTCAGGATAGAAGAGATGTTCTTTCTTGATGGCCCGAGGGAGTTCAACCTTACGACAGAGGCCATCTCAAGTAGGATACAGTTTGAGTCGATCGAGTTTGCTAATGGTATGGCGGACCTTCAAAGTCAGATGTACGGTGACCTCAATAAGATTGTTAATTTCATGTATGACAATCCCGACTTTAAGATCAAGATCTCCGGTCATACTGATTCAGACGGCTCATCCGATTTTAATCTTAAACTGTCAAAGGAGCGTGCCCAGAATATCAGGGATTACATTGTCATCTTTGGTGGGATAGAAGCTGAAAGGGTCACGCATGAAGGATTTGGCAGTAGCCAACCACTCGTCGAAGGGTTCTCTGAAGAGGCTAAAGCGATCAATCGTCGGGTCGAGTTTGAGATCACCCGACCGGAAATTCAAAATGACTAGGCAAACAGCTTAAAAATGTCGTTGAAGATGGCAAAGCCCATCAGCCCCAAAAGAATGACCATACCGACTTTCTGAGCATTTTCAAGAAAACGATCAGAAGGCTTTTGCCCTGAGACTATCTCATAGGTAAGGAATACCACGTGACCTCCATCAAGTGCAGGAATAGGTAAGAAGTTCATAAAGGCTAAAATCATAGAGATCAGACCGGTAATCCTCCAGAAATTGCCCCAGTCCCATGTGCCTCCGAATATCTTGGCGATTCCAATAGGGCCAGACAGACTCTTACGTGGGTCAACATCACCACTAAACATCTTGCCAAACGCCTTGACATTAACCCAAACAACGCCGAATGCCTGCTGGGTACCCTTGCCAATGGCCTCACCAAAGGTGTAGTCGATGTGTGCAAACTCCAGGTCCTGAGAAGGATAGAATCCTAACGTGCCTTCTGGAGTAACCTTAAACTCTAGTTCTTCAGTTGCTCCACCACGTTTTACTTGTGCTGTGATGGTATTTCCACGGTTCTCTTCGAGTTGGGCTTTGAAAAGATCAAAAAACTCCACAGACTGACCATTGACTGTTACAAATTCGTCTCCTTCCCTGAGACCACCAGCCTCCGCCGCAGAGCCCTCCATTACTTGTCCTACACCGAACGGAAACCTTATGTCGATAAAATTCGCAGCTGCGTCCTTTTCAGAGAACTTATCAAGAAAATCAGAAGGAATAGGAATATTGATCTCGGCACCAGAGCGCTCTACGGTGTAGAAGCCATCGTCGCTTAGCAATACATCAGGACTTCTGACATCATTGAATTTTTCAAAGTCCTGTCCATTGATCCGAATGATCTTATCCCCTGTCCGGAATCCAATCTCCTGACCAAGTTCGTAGGCAACTATACCGTATTTGTTGACCTCATCTTTGGAGATGTATGATTCGCCATTGTTGAAAACAAGAATAATGAAGATGACAATACCTGTGATGACATTAACGATGATCCCACCCATCATAACAATTAGTCTTTGCCACGCTGGTTTGGCCCTGAACTCCCAGGGTTCCGGATCTTCAATTAACGACTTGGTGTCCAGAGACTCGTCTACCATTCCGGATATTTTGACAAAGCCACCTAGCGGAATCGCTCCAATGGAGTATTCTGTTTCACCATATTGAAACCCCCATATCTTTGGAGGAAAGCCAATGGAGTATTTTTCCACCCGCATACCAAACGCTTTCGCTGCAACCAGGTGGCCCAGCTCATGCAACCCCACTAAAATCGAAAGACCCAGCAAAAGCTGGCCTGTCATCACTAATGCTTCCATTAACTAACTATTAATTCTTGTGCTACTATTCTTGTCTCTTTGTCCGTTTCTACGTAATCTTCCAGCGTTGGATTGGATATGTAGGCGATTTTATCGAGACAGTTTTTAACTATTTCTGACATTTTTAAGAAACCAACCTGATCCTTTAGGAAGGCCGCTACCGCAATTTCATTTGCAGCATTTAAAACGCAGGGACTGTTACCAGCCTTATCCAAAGCGTCATATGCCAACTGCAAGTTGGCAAAGGTATCTAAATCCGGCTTTTCGAACGTCAACGCGGGATAGTCTGCAAAATTAAACCTGGGATAGTTTGCTTTTAGTCGATTGGGGTACCCAATTGCAAACTGGATCGGTATACGCATGTCTGGCAACCCAAGTTGCGCCTTGATGGACCCATCTTCGAACTGCACCATCGAGTGCACGATAGATTGTGGGTGAACTACCACATCAACCTGATCGGCAGATAACCCAAACAGCCATTTTGCCTCAATCACCTCAAGCCCCTTATTCATCATACTGGCAGAGTCAATCGTGATCTTTGCCCCCATGTCCCAATTCGGATGTTTCAATGCTTGAGCTTTGGTCACCGTTTGTAGATAAGCCCGGTCTTTACCTCTGAAAGGCCCACCTGAAGCGGTAAGTACAATTTTCTCGATAGGGTTGTGAAACTCACCCACAAGACATTGAAAGATGGCGGAGTGCTCAGAATCGACAGGGTAAATATTGACCCCTTTCTCCTTAGCCTGGGCCGTTATCAACTCTCCGGCTACCACGAGCGTCTCTTTGTTCGCTAGTGCAATGTGTTTACCAGCGCTGATAGCACTAATGGTTGGCTGTAGTCCCGCATAGCCCATCAGGGCAGTAAGCACCACATCGATTTTGTCCATCATCACCACGCTACAGAGCGACTGGGTCCCACTATAGACTTTGATGTCTAATGGGTCAAGTGCAGCAAAGACTTTGTCGTACAGGTCATCATTGCCGATCACGACGGCATTGGGTTTAAACTTTGCCGCTTGCTCGATGAGCAAGTCGGCACTGTTTTCTGCTGTAAGCACTTCTACCTCAAATTGATCAGGGTGTCTGCTGATTACATCCAGTGCTTGTGTGCCGATGGATCCGGTACTACCGAGAATGGCGACATGTCTTTTATGGGTTTGCTCCAAGGGACTAGTATCGGTGTTTTATAAGCTGATCAGCTATTTTGCGATCATTGGATAATCGGGGTACTTTGTTTTGCCCTCCGAGTTTACCTTGAGATTTCATGTAAGATATAAATGACTGTGGCTTTAACTCGATGATATGGAGCTTTGTTAGAATCTTACCAGTGATAAGGTCTTCGTAATAGCTGTTAAGCTGGACTAGCTCCGCGTCAAGTGTGTCTCTAAAAGCATTAATATCTGAAGGTGCCTTTGCAAACTCAATGTACCATTCGTGGCGCGGCAAGCCGTCTTCAGGTGTTACATTTGGAGCTACCGTAAACTCTGTGATCTCAGTTTCGGGATACTTGGCCATTGTGAGTTTCATTGCCTTTTCTACTTCTTCGCCTATCACATGTTCCCCAAAGGCAGATATAAAATGCTTGATTCTCCCTGTAACCACCAGTCGATATGGAGAGGTTGATACAAACTTGACGGTATCACCAATCGAATAACCCCACAGACCTGCATTGCTGTTGATGATGACGGCATAGTTAACTCCAACTTCAACCTCTTCTATGGTGAGTCTCGTCGGCTTTTTATCAAAATATCGGTCGGCAGGTATGAATTCAAAGAAAATGCCGGAGTTGAGTAGCAGTAACAGTCCTTCTGCTTCTTTCGAGTCCTGGTAAGCAATAAAACCTTCAGAGGCAGGATAAGTCTCTATAGAGTCTATTGGCCTACCGATGCTCTCGAATAGTTTTGCCCGGTAGGGCTCAAAGTTCACGCCTCCATACACGAATAGCGAAAAATTGGGGAATAGGTCTTTAATGGCTTGTCCGGATCGCTTGTTAAGTCGATCAAAGTACATTTGGACCCAAGGTGGTATGCCCGAGATCAAAGACATGTTCGCAGACTGGGTCTCTTCCACGATCTTATCCACCTTTTCTTCCCAATCTTCAATGCAGTTGGTCTCATAGGTGGGCATTTGATTGCTGCGAAGGTACTGAGGAACATGATGGTTGACGATTCCCGATAGGCGACCTGTATGGATGCCTGCCTTCTTGTCCATGACCGGACTACCTGAAAGGAAGATCAGTTTCCCATCCAGAAATTTACTGTTGCCGGTCTCATGGACATAACTAAGGAGAGCGTTCCTTGCACTATTAATGTGATTGGGTACTGAGTCTTTGGTAATAGGAATGTACTTTGTGCCCGATGTAGTACCTGAAGTCTTAGCAAAATAGGCCGGTTTGCCTGGCCACAATATGTCAGTTTCACCAGCTAAGATTCTTTTAACATAAGGTGAGAGTTGCTCGTAATCTCGAATTGGAACTGCCTCCTGATACTCCTTATGATTTGTGATCTGGGCAAAAAGATGGTCCTTACCAAAAGCTGTATGTTTTGCCTTTCGTACGATGGCTTCAAATACCCTATTCTGAGTAGGTCCCGGTTGGGAAGACCAGCCTTTTTGCTGGCTGGCGATTATGGCCGCCAGAGGCTTAGCAAGTATGGACCTTATTCCCATGAAGTTGCAAAATAAGTCAATGCATTTTGAGAAATAAAGTCAGAAAGGATAATATCCTGGTGCCATTTGGAACCGGAAGCCTGGGTATACTTTCAAGTGGCCAAAAATTACTTTGGTATGAAAACTCTGAGAGAGTTTTGTGGTGTTAAAGTAGAAAACAAGGTTGCCCTACTTTCGTAAGGAATATTGAAAATAAGAACAAGATGAAAAGAACGCTTGCTGTAGTGGTAGTTGCTTTTGTGTCGGGAGCTTCGGGATCAGTATTTATAAATTATTGGGATCAAAAACTTGATATAAGTCAGGGAACTGAGATTCCTGTAGAGACTTCTTATGCAGAAATAATTTCACATGGTCATAGAGATTATACATCTGATAAAATCGCAATGTCCGACAATAGCACCTCAACAAGGAGAATTGACTACAATGAAGATTTTGTTAAGGCCTCTGAAAGGAGCACTCAGAGCGTAGTATTTATCAAGACACTTAATGAAGTAGAGTACCGCACTGGTAGTTGGATGGACTGGTTTTTTCAACCAAGAGCATCTCAGACAACTAGTAGCGGGTCTGGTGTCATCTTCAGTCAGGATGGCTATATTGTTACCAACAATCACGTCATTGATGAGGCTGATGGAATTACAGTGATTCATGGTAAGGAATCTTACCAGGCGGAATTGATCGGGACTGATCCATCGACAGATCTGGCAGTGATCAAAATCAATGCTAGTGAACTACCTGCTATAGCCCTAGGCAAGAGTGAGGATGTCAATGTTGGAGAATGGGCGTTGGCGGTAGGTAATCCTTTCAACCTTACTTCTACGGTTACTGCTGGTATTGTAAGCGCAAAGGGTCGAAATATCAATATCCTTCGAGATAAGTTCCCTATTGAATCTTTTATCCAGACCGACGCGGCAATTAACCCAGGGAATAGTGGGGGAGCATTGGTCAATATTCAAGGAGAATTGATTGGTATCAATACAGCGATCCTGAGCCGGACAGGATCTTATGCAGGCTATGGGTTTGCTGTGCCGGTAGATATTGTCAACAAGGTATTCAATGATCTGAAGACCTATGGAGAGGTACAAAAGGCATTCATTGGCGCAGAATACCTGGATATAGATAGCGAAATAAAGGAGCGCATGGAACTGGAATCTACTGACGGGATTATCATTACCGATGTTAGGGATGGATGGGCAGCAGACAAGGCCAAGCTCAAAAAAGGTGATGTTGTGCTAGCGGTGAATGGAAAGTCTATCGATAGCAGGGCTAATCTTGAGGAAATGATAGGCTATTTCTATCCGGGCGATCAGATCGAATTGACCTTGAGGAGAGATGATGAAGTCATTAACCGCGCTCTTGTGCTAACCAATAGAGAGGGCACGACGGGTGTCATTACCAAATCGACTTACCTATCGGAATCCCTGGGAGTGGTATTCGAGTCAGTGCCTAAGCTTGAGCAAGAGGTACTTGGAATTGATAACGGAGTGCGAGTGTTGGATGTACGAAATGGGTTTTTCCGAAGACTGGACATCCCAGAAGGCTTTATCATCACTACCATCAATAATGTAGAAATTGATAGCCCCGAAGAACTGGCTGATATCCTGGAAAGAATCCGAGGTAGGGTAATTATTTCCGGTATTACCCAGAGGGGGAGAAAAGTGTACTACCCTTACATGTTTTAGTATGCCACTCGCATCTTGAGCTTCTTTTTGAGCTCGTCTATAGAGTAACGAAATTTAGAGTCAGTGTCGATCATATCGTTGACTGATTGCACTGCATGTATCACAGTACTATGATCACGGCCTCCAAAGTGATATCCAATTGACTTGAGAGAATGGTTGGTATAGTCTTTGGAAAAGAACATGGCTACCTGACGTGCTATGACAATTTCCTTCTTCCTTGTTTTTGCCTTTAGATCATCCTGCGACACTTTGAAAAAGTCTGACACGGTTTTCTGAATATAGTCGATACCCACTTCCCCATCAATATCGCGCACGATATTGCGCAGTGTGTGCTTCGCTAGTTCAAGGTCAATCTCTCTCTTATTAAGTGATGCGTTAGCTATAAGCGATATTAATACACCCTCCAACTCGCGCACATTGGTGTCAATGCTGTAAGCAAGATATTCGAGTACATCGTCAGGAATGTTTACACCATCTGATTGGAGTTTTTTCTTAATGATCGCCATTCGAGTTTCAAAATCAGGCGACTGCAAATCTGCTGTAAGTCCCCATTTAAACCTGCTCACAAGACGCTCTTGTAAGCCTCTTAAATCACGAGGAGCACAGTCTGAGGTCATGATGATCTGCTTGCCGTTTTGATGCAGATGATTGAAGATGTGAAAGAAGATTTCCTGGGTCTTCTCTTTATCTCTAAGGAATTGCACATCATCTATGATCAGTACATCTACGTTGAGATAGAAATTAGTAAAGTCCTGTACGTTATTGTTTTTGAGAGCCTCAATGAACTGATTAGTAAATTTTTCAGAAGCGACATAAAGCACAAATTTCTCTTTTGCCTTATTCCTGATCTCATTACCAATTGCCTGAACGAGGTGGGTCTTACCCAAACCTACACCTCCATAGATCATCAGAGGATTGAAGGACGTCACTCCAGGCTTCTGAGCAACTGCATAACCAGCTGATCTGGCTAACCTGTTACAATCACCTTCAATATAATTTTCAAATACATAGCTCTCATTGAGATTGCAGAACTGATTGTGAAGATCAACTGTAGGTAAAGCGAATGGGCTTCTTATCTCTTGCTTGCCCCCATCATGATTTTGTCCATATTTACTACCCTGCCCATTTGCCGCTAAATTGACCGTATAGGGCTTATTAGCTCTATTTCCACTATCGATCACCACAGAATATTCCAATCTGCCGTTTTCACCAAGTTCCCGTTGGATAGCTTGCTTTAGCAAGTGCACATAATTTTCTTCAAGCCATTCGTAGAAAAACTGGCTTGGGACCTGAATTGTAAGGGCTCCATTTTCAAGTTTTAGTGGAATAATCGGCGAAAACCATGTTTTAAAGCTCTGTTCTGGTATTTCACCTTTGATAAATCGGAGACATTTATCCCACAAATCTTTGTGCATAGAATCTAAACTTTTATAGACTGCTTTTATGTTAAAAGAAACCCTTTAGGATTTCGCGGGGTATCAAATTTGTCTCAATTTTTTTTAACAAAAAAATAATAAAGTTCTTGACTTTCTAAAATCGACCCTGGCTGTAAGTAGACCAATTATTTTTTTTTAAGGTCTTTGAAAAATACAATTTGCTAGTCGATCTGTCGATAATTGATGTATGATAATTATCAGGTTCTAAGTGGTTAAATATTGATAGGTATTATTCCTTAAATTAGGTAGGCCGTCTATTTTGCACAACTCAAAATCGGAGCGTATTCTATGATTAGTTTTGATGAATTTAATCCCTCGGACAAGGTTGCCTGGGGACAGGCAGCCGAAGCACTTCTGAAAGGTAAGCCCCTTAGTAAACTCAATTGGCAGTTCGAGCCTAATCTGGAACTGGAAGCGTACTATGATATCAGTGACTCATCCGAAGAAAAGGCCCCTGGACTCGGAGGCTTGCTTGAAGGTAATGGTTTCGTAAACCTGGAGCTTTTGGGTCTCGATGATCAAACCAATATTAGAGCTCAAAATGCCCTGAACATGGGAGCAGGTGGTGTCTTTATCGAAGGCGGTCTGCAGTTAGAGAACGAGACTCAAATCTCAGCTATACTTCCGGAACACTGCTGGTTTGGTATCAATACGGACACTGCTGGGTTGAGTAGGGTGGCCAGCTTTATCAAAAACCAATCCGCCAATGCAGACGTGTTCCGGGGATATGTAGGTATCCCTTGGATTACAACCCTTGATTCCAGTACTTCCTTCAAAATTGATGGGAATGATCTGTTCTCCTCTCATAAGCTAATCTCAGAATATAGTGGTCTAAGGACTATAGAAATTCCCCTTTACCTAATACAACAGTCCGGAGGTAGTATTGCTTTGGAACTCGGCGTGATGCTCAGTTCACTGCGGTGGATCGTTGATAAGGCGATCGCGCAAGGAATCTCGATTGATTCTCTGCCGAAAAAACTAATCATGTCATCGGCTGTGGGGTCAGACTTTTATCATGAGATTGCAAAACTCCGGGCAATACGGCCGCTTGCCTTTAAGCTTTTCAAAGCATACGATGCGGCAGTTGAAGTTGGTGACTTTGCTATTTTAGGGCGTACGTCTAGGGTATTGGAATCTTCACTTGATTCGGATACTAACTATTTGAGAAAAACAACTCAGGCATTTTCGATAGTCCTGGGAACCGCAGATGTAGTGATCGTCACACCCTACGAGCCCAAAGGTTATAACGAGGATGCCAGGCGTATCTCGCGAAACATTGGCAATCTTATGAAGGAAGAGTCCTATGGCCATTGGGTGAATGATCCACTGGCCGGGTCATATTTTGTGGAGTCTTTGACTGGGTCACTTTGTGAAGCAGGTTGGCATCAGTTTCAAACTATTGAGGCAGAAGGAGGACTTGAGGCATGGATCAACCAGGGAGGATTGTCAGAAGAACTTGGAAAAGAACAGGCTAGAATATTGGAGGAAATTGGTAATCGAAGAAAGACGGTTGTAGGTGTCAACAACTTTCCGAATATGTTGGATAAGGATGTAGTCGAGTCAGCTAATGGTCAATTCAGCTATGCTGTGGACTTTGAGAGACTGAGGGCCCAATTATCTAAATCAGTTGCCGAAGGAAAAATCAACGGAGTACCCTGTGTCCAACCTATTTCGGTAGGTGATCGTGCCGCTATGATTACGGCAAGACTCAACTTTGCTACCAATTTCTTGGGTTGTGGAGGGTTTGAAATGCTAGATAAGCTCGGTGGAGACCAGGTGGATGCTAGTAAAGGAACTGTTGCCGTTATCTGCGGGTCTGATGATGATTACGAAGTGCTGGATGAATCAAGTATTCAATATTGGAAAGATAAGTTTGGTGTATTGCTGATCGCTGGAAACCCCTCTAATGCAACAGCGCTGGCTGCCTGGGGGGTGGATGACTTCATTCATGTACGCTCCAACGTGCTCAAAGCCAATGTCAGTATACTCCAAAAGTTAAATGCTATTTGATATGTCCAGACCAGATTTTTCAAAGATACCTTACAGCAAGACGGCTCCAGTACAATCGAGAAGCAATTCAAAGAGAACGGCCGGACAATTCCCGGAAGGAGTCAAAGTAAAAAGCTACTACTCGGCTGATGACGTTAAGAATGTAGGACATCTAGGTTTTAGTGCTGGCATCCCTCCTTTTTTGAGAGGGCCCTACGCTACGATGTATGCTTTACGGCCATGGACCATACGGCAGTATGCAGGTTTTTCGACAGCAGAGGAGTCCAATGCTTTTTACCGTAGAAATCTAGCGGCTGGTCAAAAAGGCTTGTCGGTTGCATTTGACCTTGCAACTCATCGAGGATATGATTCTGACCACCCACGTGTAGAGGGCGATGTAGGCAAGGCTGGTGTAGCGATCGATTCCGTAGAGGATATGAAACTTTTATTCGATCAGATCCCTCTTGATCAGATGTCAGTATCTATGACAATGAATGGGGCTGTGATCCCTGTTATGGCGTTTTATATAGTAGCTGCTGAGGAGCAGGGAGTGTCACTGGATAAGCTGTCTGGTACTATCCAAAATGATATTCTCAAGGAGTTTATGGTGCGAAATACGTACATCTATCCTCCACTACCATCAATGCAGATCATCTCGGATATATTCGAATATACGGCCAACAATATGCCGAAATTCAATAGTATAAGCATTAGCGGCTACCATATGCAGGAAGCAGGCGCTACTGCTGACCTTGAGTTGGCATTTACTCTGGCCGACGGTCTGGAATATGTCAGAGCCGGACTTAAAGCAGGTCTGGACATTGATGCTTTTGCCCCACGCCTTTCGTTCTTTTGGGCTATCGGAATGAATTACTTCATGGAAGTGGCCAAGATGCGTGCTGCCAGAGTCTTATGGGCCAAGATCATCAAGCAGTTCAACCCTAAGAACAACAAGTCGATGGCACTGAGGACACATAGTCAGACCTCAGGCTGGAGTCTTACCGAGCAAGACCCATACAACAACATCGCCAGAACGTGTATTGAAGCATTAGCAGCGGCTACAGGCCACACACAATCATTGCATACTAACGCACTTGACGAGGCTATTGCTTTGCCAACAGATTTTTCTGCAAGGATCGCTCGTAACACGCAGATATACCTTCAAGAGGAAACCAATATTACTAAGGTGGTCGACCCGCTTGGAGGATCATACTACGTAGAGTCATTGACCAATGATTTGGTCTATAAAGCATGGGAGATCATTCAGGAGATTGAGTCTTTAGGAGGTATGGCTAAAGCTATAGAAACGGGCATGCCTAAGCTAAAGATAGAAGAGGCTGCTGCTCGTAAGCAGGCAAGGATAGATTCTGGCAAGGATATTATTGTGGGGGTGAATAGATATGAGGTAGAGGAAAGTGGTCAGATAGAAACACTGGAGGTAGATAATGCTAAGGTGCTTCGCTCTCAGAAAGAAAGATTGCTACAGCTCAAGAAGCAAAGGGACGAGCAAGAGGTAGTCAAAGCACTAGATAAATTGACAGGAGTAGCTACAAGTGGAGAAGGCAACCTATTAGCGGTAGCGGTAGAAGCCGCACGAAAAAGAGCTACCTTAGGTGAAATATCTATGGCCATGGAGAAGAAATTTGGAAGACATAAAGCACATGTCCAGTCAGTGACAGGCGTCTATTCTAAGGAGATCGCCGATGATAGAGTTTATCAAAAAGCGCGCGATCTTTCGGATCAGTTTGAAGAGCTTGAAGGTCGACGACCCAGGATCATGGTTGCGAAAATGGGACAAGATGGTCATGATCGTGGAGCCAAGGTCATCGCTACAAGTTTTGCTGATCTGGGCTTTGATGTAGATATCGGACCGTTATTTCAAACACCTGCTGAAGTAGCGATGCAAGCTGCTGAAAACGATGTACATGTAATAGGAGCGTCAAGCTTAGCTGCGGGACATAAGACGCTTGTGCCGAAGTTGATAGAAGAGCTCCAGGCTATTGGAAGAGGCGACATCATGGTCGTAGCGGGCGGAGTAATTCCCAAAAAAGACTATGACTTCCTTTATGATGCTGGCGTAGCAGCGGTATTTGGTCCTGGTACGGTCATACCTGTAGCAGCTAAAGAGATCATAGTCAAGCTAATGGGAGCAGAAGAGGCCTTGTAACTCACACCTAAAATTTGTTATTTTGAGGATGCGAAAATTACAATTATTCCTCACTTTTATTCTATTACAGGGATTTGTAATTCATCTTTCTGCTCAAGAGTATGCTTCGCAATTTGATAAGATCCATGAGGATTTTACCTACGGTGACTATGATAAGGCACTGAAGCAGATTGAAAAGATCAAGGAAAAATCCATCAAATCTTTCGGGGAAGAAAACCGCTTCAACGCTCAGGCCATGCTTGAAGAAGCGAAGTGTTTTGTAGCGTTAGGATACCTTGAGGATGGCCTTAATCAATTAGACAAGGCCATAGCATTGAGCATCAAAATCCACGGCGAAGGTTCCATAGATCATGGATTCACCTTGCGCGATGCATCTCAGGTATACCTGCTTTATGGTCACTACCGAAAGGCAAGTACTTACACGGAACAGGCGGAATCTATCTTTAAGGCCAACAACGCGCTCAACCAGGATGTAGAGGCGGAGTTTCAGGTCAATCGCGCCAATATTCTGGTTGGCAAAGGCTACTACGCTGAAGCCATAAGGACAATAGATGGTCAACTGCCTTTTTTTCAGCAGAGACTGAGTGAAGGAGACAAAAAGACACTTGAGCTTAATGCTCAGAAGTATGCACTACTGCTTATTTACAGAGCCAATGCACTTCGGCTAATGGGAGACTACCTGAGTGCCGATTCTGCTTTTGTATCTAACGAAACATGGATTGATGAAGCGCTTGGGAAGAAGGACCTGACCTACTCTATGAATCAATTCTACAATGCACTTTTATTGGAGGAGAGTGGGATGGATGTTGACCCACTGACCAAGTTTTATGAAAAGGCTTACCTCAAAGCGCTGAAGGACTATGCTCCATCACATTATATGGTAATGGATTTGCGAAATAAGCTTTTGAGTGCTTACTCCAGAAATGAAAACAAGGCCAAGTATAAAATTACTAATGAGGAGCTGCGAATGACGCTCAACAAGTATCATGATGATCGTAGCTTCTACTCCATGTCAGATGAGTTGGTAAAATTTGACAATCGTGTTGAAAGGCAGAACCTGGACGGGTTGGGTGCTGACCTATCCGCTTTATTGAGGAGAAAATCAACGCTTCCGACTAATCACTATCGACGGATTGAGCTTTTGGAAATTGGTTATCGCGTTGCTGTCTTAACCAATAAGCTGCAAACCGGCCAGAACTATTTAAATGCAATTCTGAATATTCAAAAGGAACTGGTGGGTGAAGATGCACCTGTGTACCACCTGACACAGGTAAGGCTGGCCAACTACTATATTGATCATACTGACAATTTTGATATTGCTAAGAATATCTACGATGAGAGTTGGGTAGAGATAGTGGAGCCTGAGATCACAGAAGGTCACCCACTCTACACAGACATACTCAACCATGTGGCTAAGTTTTATTCCGAAAATGATGACTTTGAGAAGGCCTCAAGATATCTCGATAAGGCCCTTTTAGAAGCTCGGCGCAAATGGGATAACAAAGATATCCGCTATGCACGAGAGCTACATTTGATTGCCGGGCTACAGTTGAAAATTGGTAATTACGACAAGGCCAGAGCGGCTTTGGACGAGGCGTTTCAAATTGTACTTCAAACCAAGACACTCGAAAGCCTTACGGACTACACCGCCATGCTGATCACAGATGCTTCACTTTTAAGCATCTATGGCGAATATGATGAAGCTGAAGCGAATATCGACGAGGCTTTCAAGACGAGGGAAAAGAATGATATACAAATAGTGGATAGTGAAAATGTGAAGGACGACCTTGCAGCCCTTTACATCAAAATAGGTGTGTATGCTGAAGCCCAAGAAATACTAACGAGCTCGATCGCGAATAAAGAAGAGCGCTATGGAAAGAAAAGTCGACAGCTACTAGCACCTCTCACAACTCAGTCTGAGTATCATTTGCTCATAGGTGATTATGCAGCCTCTGAGCAGTACGCGAGACAGGCTTATAACCTGGCTAAAGATATTTTTGGAGACGGGTCTACCAAGCTAGTGCCCCCGCTAAGAGAGCTAGCCAGTGTCTATTCCGCGATAGGGGACTATGCGCGTGCGGAGCAAATATTGATCAGTGTCCTGAAAATCCAGCGTGCAAAGCTCGGAGATGACCATGTGGATGTAGCCATGGCCAATGCTGACCTGGCATTAGCCAAATTCTATTTGGGAGACCCGATTGATGAGGTAGAAGGATTGCTCAGTGAGTCAGAAGAGATCATAGGTAGAAAGCTCGGCGCATCAACACCCATTTATGCTGAGCTATTGAAGAATTCTGCGATAGTGGCTATTGCCTCGGCAGACTATAATATAGCCGAAAGCTACCTCGAGCAGGCAGGTTCGACATGGGAATCAAAAATCGGCAAGCGCAACAACATCAATGCTGCTACCATCGATCTGTTGATGGGTGATATCAGATACAATCAATACGACTATAGTCAGGCAGAGAGCTTCTACAACAAGGCAAAAGCGCGATTTGAAAAGTTCTTCGGTGATCAACATCCAGAGTATCTTAAAGTTCAATCGAAGCTTTCCAAAGCTTACTACATGCAGGGTGATGTGAAGAGAGCGCAACGGTCTCTTGAAGAAGTACTTGCCAAATACCACTTATTCATTGAAGAGTATTTTCCTGCTTTAAGTGAAAGTGAGAAAGCCAAGTTCTGGAATACCATCCGAGAAGATTACGAGTTTTATAACTCAATTGTCGTTAGTCACAACCGGTTAAATGATGACCTGATTGGTTCCCTCTACAACAATGCATTGCTGACTAAGGCATTGCTGTTAAGCTCATCTATCAAAGTGCGTGAGCGTATCCTTAGCAGTGGTAACACATCACTGATCAATCTCTACAATGAATGGATAAAGAGCAAAGAGCAACTCACAGCGGCATTATCCATGAGCACCGAGGAGATCTCGAGCTCAGGTATAAATGTAAATAGCCTTCAAAATCAAGTCAACGATCTTGAAAAGGAATTAAGTCTAAAGTCGGAGGACTTTGCCGGAGCATTCGAGTCGCGCATTGTGACCTGGGACCAGGTACAGAATGCATTGCAGCCCAATGAAGTGGCAGTAGAGATGATACGTTTTAGGCACTTTAGTCATACATTGTCTGATTCCATTATGTACGCGGTGCTTTATGTCAATCCTGATAAAAAGACCAAACCACAGATGGTATTGCTGGAAAATGGGTCAGATCTTGAGAATAGGAATCTAAAGATCTACCGCAATAGTATCCGATATAGAGTTGAGGATACCCAGTCATACGACGCGTATTGGAGAAGGATCCAGAATGAGGTGGGCGTTTCAGCTACCATATATTTATCACCAGATGGAGTTTATAATCAGATCAACCTTGAAGCAATACCTACTGGTGATGGTCAGTATGTTCTGGATAACTCTAACATCGTACTTGTCAGCAACACTAAGGACATTTTCCTCAAACGTTTGCAAGGCGACAGGGTGAGAGAATCTAAGATCGTAGCGATGTTTGGTAACCCAACTTTCTATGTAGACACTGAGCCTGGCAAAAAGATAGATGATGATGGACTAACCAGGGCTACCAATGACGTGATCTCACAGCTGCCTGGTACAGAGGTTGAGGTCAATGAGCTACGTGAACTGATGAGAGAGAACGGTTGGAGAGCTGACCACTTTACAGAGAAAAAAGCTGATGAAAGCACTCTTAAAACAGTCGAAAGTCCAAGGGTATTCCATATAGCTACTCACGGATTCTTTAAAGAAGATGACGACAAAGGTCGAAGTGATGCATCAAGCAGATCGACACAGAATCCATTGCTCAGAAGTGGCCTTTTACTTACTGGTGCGGGTGACATCCTTAACCGTACCGACTACAACTTCAATATGGATGACGGTATCCTTACGGCTTATGAGGCAATGAACCTCAACCTTGATCAAACTGAGTTAGTAGTGCTAAGTGCTTGTGAAACAGGTCTGGGTGAAGTAGAAGCCGGTGAAGGTGTATTTGGCCTTCAACGTTCATTCCTTGTAGCAGGTGCCAAAACGATCATCATGAGTCTGTTCAAAGTATCTGATGATGCCACCCAAAAGCTAATGATCAAGTTTTATAACAAATGGCTGGAAACGGGTGATATGCGTCAAAGCTTTATTGAAGCTAAGAAAGAGATCAGGACCGAGTACATCGATCCGATTTATTGGGGACCATTTGTAATGATCGGCTTCAATAACTAGCTAGACTCTCTCTAGACACTTAAGGTACCTCCTGTCCTTCGGAAGCTTGCCAAAGCTCAAACCATTCCTGTCTGGTTAGATCAATTTCCAGCGCCCCCATCGCCTTTTGGACACGATCTATTTTTCCTGTTCCAAGGATAGGGATGATTTTAGACGGATGCATGAGCAACCAAGCAATGAGTAGTTGATCCATTGATTTCCCTTTCTCTTCACTCCATTGCTCCAACACCTTTCGTACCCGAATAGCTTTTTCATCTTCTCCTGTGAACACAGCACCACCACCTAATGGAGACCATGCCATTGGGCAAATATCATGGAGTTGTGCGTGTTCAATTGTTCCATTTTTGAATTGGTCCAAACAAAGTGCAGAGATCTCAACCTGATTGGTGATTAGAGGATCATCGAGGTAAGCGTTGAGCGTGTCATACTGTATAGGAGAAAAATTGGAGACACCAAAGTGCAGGACTTTCCCGTCTGCCTTTAGCTGTCGAAATGCTTCTGCTACCTCATCAGGGTCGGTCATCGGATCAGGACGATGTATCAAAAGAAGGTCTATACGGTCAGTACCAAGATTTTTTAGCGAATGCTCTGCCGAAGAGATAATGTGGCCCCTGCTGGTATCATAATACTTGATTTTGTGATCTGGCCGATTTTTGGAGATCAGCTTAATGCCACACTTGGTGATGATCTCCATCTTATCACGTAGCGCTGATGATTGCGTTAGCGCTCTACCAAAAAGCTCCTCACAAGTATAGTCCCCATATATATCAGCATGATCGAAGCTTGTTACACCAAGTTCAATGTTCTTTTCGATCAAGGCTTGTGTGTCGTCCTTTGACATTTTCCAATCAGCCAGCCTCCAAACACCAAATACGAGACGTGAGAGTGCGAGTGATCCATTGAGATTAATTCTTTCTATTCCCATCTGTGTAAATTGTTATTCTACTTGCTAACTCATAGGCAAGCCAGACGTATTCCTTTTTAGTGATAAAGCGACTGGTTACTTTTGCAGCCAATAGGGCGGCACCAGCCAACCAAACATAACAACAAAAAGCCACATGAAGTACTACAACTCCATCATCGAAACCATTGGGGATACACCTTTGGTAAAGCTCAACAATCTGACAAAAGGCATCAAAGGTACAGTCCTTGCAAAGGTGGAGTATTTCAATCCGGGAAACTCAATGAAGGATCGGATGGCACTAAAAATGGTCGAAGATGCAGAAGCTGCGGGTATTCTGAAGCCAGGTGGTACCATCATCGAGGGAACGAGTGGTAATACCGGTATGGGGCTGGCCTTAGCAGCTATTGCCAAAGGCTACAAATGTATTTTTACCTTGGCGGATAAGCAAAGCCAGGAGAAGATCGATATACTGCGGGCTGTAGGGGCGGAGGTGATCGTATGCCCGACCAATGTGGAGCCAGAAGATCCGCGCTCTTACTACTCTGTAGCCAAGAAACTCAATGCTGATATCCCGAACTCATTTTACCCTAACCAATATGACAATTTGTCGAACGCCAAAGCGCACTACGAAAGCACCGGTCCTGAGATTTGGAGGGATACGGAGGGCAAAATCACTCACTACGCTGCTGGTGTAGGTACTGGTGGATCGATGTGCGGCGTGGCACGCTACCTCAAGGAGCAAAACGCTGATGTTGTGTCTGTTGGTATTGATACGTACGGGTCGGTCTTTAAGAAGTATAAAGAGACAGGCGTTTTTGACGAGAAAGAAGTATATCCGTATATGACAGAGGGTATCGGCGAGGATATACTACCGAAGAATGTGGACTTCAGTGTGATAGATCATTTTGTGAAAGTGACAGATAAGGATGGAGCTATTATGACGCGCCGGTTGGCTCAGGATGAAGGCCTTTTTTGTGGGTGGTCATGTGGGTCGGCAGTATTCGGGGCGCTGGAGTATGCAAGAGAGCACCTATCGGAAAATGATGTGATGGTCGTCATTCTGCCTGATCATGGCACACGCTATCTAGGCAAGATCTACAATGACAACTGGATGAAAGATCACGGTTTCGTCGCTCGAAACTTCGCTACCGCAAAAGACATTCTTGCCCATCGCAATGGAAGTAGTAAGTTATTCACAATAGACCGAGACTCTTCAGTAGGGGATGCTATCAAGTTCATGAATGATAAGGGAATCGATCAAATCCCGGTAACAAGTAATGATGAGTTTGTAGGTAGTCTCACGGATGCTAAAGTCTTGGGGAAGTTGATTGAGAATCCGGAGATCAAATCCCAACCCGTCGGAGAGGTAATGGAGCCTTCCTTCCAGTTTGTCGCAATGGATAATTCTCTGGATGTACTCTCCTCACTTATTAACAAGGAAAACAAAGCACTGCTAGTCAGGGATCATAAAAATGATGTGCATATCATTACACAAAGTGATTTGCTCATGGCGATGACCAGCTAGTATCGAGTTGATAGCTTGAATGGTCAATAGGGGTCTCTATCCAATACTTATTTATTAGATTGAGAACGGCGTTCTGATCTAAAAACTTAATAGATCCTTTTAGTTCAGACCTTATCTTTTCCTTTATTTTGGTGGTTGCCTCTCGGGTGATTTTGCCACTAGTCACTACGTAAAATGTGTCAATATACTTTTGCTCTCTATCATTTACCTGCTCAAAAGGAATAGTAAAAGCATCTTCGACCTGCGCAATGATTTCATTCAGCTTACCCAATATCTTTCCATCAAGATTTCCAGCTTTTACCTGTATTGCACAATATCGGATTGTGCCAAGCTTAGTAAATTCAGAGAAGACATAATCTTTCCCGTGTTCACCAACACCATGGGTGAATTGAAGGTTGGTTAACTTCATTTTGCGGAAAAGTGGTGTCAGGACTTCTTTACAAAAAATTAGTTCGTCTTTTTCATATTTTTCCTTCCACTTGAATCCTCGAAGCTCTAATTCGACTAGAGTTTTAATATCAATAAGATGTTGTTTAAGATTGAATAGGACGTTTCTAATTGTCGTGTTTTTTGAAAAAGACTCGGTGTATTCCATAACGATCAAGGGATCATCGTCTTTTTCTGTATAGAGATCGGATATTTGAAAAATCTTGTTCAATTCTGCAAACCTCTTTATATAAAGTCGGGCATTCCAAATGCTCTGTTGAAATGTATAGTTGTCGCCAGTGATTTCGACCTTTAACAGATCTTTTCTTCGATCAATTCTTGTAACCATAAAGTTGGTCCCGGGAATATCTTTCGTCATAAAAAAGCCACCTAAATCGGGAAGGCTGGTTGCTTTCTCTTGAGCCAATTCCTCGAGGGCTATTAGAATGTCATCATCATTTGACAGGGTACCATCTTCTAACCTGTAGCCTTGTTTAGTGATTAGTTTTTCACCTAAAAATGCCGAAATACTATTATTGTTCCGCTCAATTATCTTTATCATATGTATTGTTTAAGCTATACTACTATCATTTTACAATATGATTAAAATTTGAAATTTTAGTTAATCAATAGTTACAGATCTTACAATAATACAGCTGCTAATCGTCTACGGGATCAATGGCGAAAAAGTACTAGCAAATTGGCATAGTATGTTGAGATACTTGGCTTTTGGCTCGTAACTTCATGATTTAAGGGAGATTTAGAGGCCATCATCAAAGTGGAATCTGTGCTCAAGGTTTGAAATTATAGTTGCTTCATGGATGGGAAGGTTTGCTCTGGACTTTAATCAACGAATGCTGCTATCAACGGAATGGATAGTTGTTGTTGCTTCTTCAAAATCCAAAACCGACTCTCACTCCTGGAAAGATGTTGCTGAATCCATCGCTAACATAGATGAGTGGATTGACATATACTCCTTTTACAGGTGACCACTTGAAGCCAAATTTGAAGGTATTTTCCTCAAAGAGATCGCCTTGCCTTGAGATGAGATAGCCCACTTCGGCATACAGCCTATCGTTACGAGTGGACAATTTATTGGAACTCCAGCCATAGCCGAGGTTCAAGAATGTATTAACGTTAATATCTCGATCTTCACCAAAGTCAAAGATCATGTTGGATGACAGGTAGGGATAGCGATAGGCTCCTTTTTTGTTGAAGCCAATGCCAAGACCAAAGGAAAAGTCAGTCACCCATTCGTTTCTCACCAGCCCGGCTCCCGCACCAATTTCTAACTCTAGGAATTCTACCGGTGGGTTAGTAATGTGCTTACTTGTGAGCTCTGTGACGATCTCACCTTTACACTCGTAGTACAAGGTGCGTGACCTGAGCGCTTTTTCCGGTAGTCGATCGACGACCCTTGCAAGATGCTCCTCCAATGGTACATCACTCACCACGGTTATATCTTGCGCGGTGACGGAAATGTCATACTCTTCAGTGGAAATCTTTGCCAAATCCCGGAAGCTCGTGTTGACTAAACCATCAGAGACCTTTTGATATACTATCGTTGGGTTTCCTGGATTTACAGTGACTGTTCCCTCGGGAGAGACGAAGATCGACTCAGCACGATCAGGGGAAAGCTCACTCGATAAAGTAGGAAGAGCGACGCGTAAGTTGAACAACTCCTTAGGGATTTCTTGGTTGGAACCAAGCTTATAGTAGTCTGGAATGGCTATTTTGACTTCTATCTGCTGATCCACATAGAAGATGACGGTATCACCAATGACTTGGCCAATGGTGCTCAGTGGAATCAAAGCCAAAGAGAGTAGGATGATCACTGATTTGGTTGTTGTATGCATGATTGTTTTCATAGTTGTTGAGTTTTAAGGATTTCTTTTTTTCTGTGTGAATGATCCAAATTTCAATTTGAACGCTTGTTGTTGTGATTCACCATTTGAAGAAGCGATGGCGATGAATGCCGGTTGGGTTACTTCAGAAGCGACCTTAGAATTAGGCTCTTCCTCGACTGTTGCGATTTGTTCCTCGCTGTTTTGTTCCTCAATTGCCGGTTGTGGTATATACTTCACTTCGGTGATATAGACGGTATCAGTAATGTAGATTGGTTTTACATGGGAAGACACTGACACTTGCTCCTGCATCTTTAGGTCGACTACCTGTTTGGTCATTTGCTCCAATTGAGCTTCGAGATTGGTGACCTTGGTCAACCGGTCATCTGCCACGGATAAATGTTCTTCATATTGATTTTGTATCTCTGTGATAGCAGCATCTCTGGCAGCTAGTGCTTGTGAGTGTCGCTGTTGGGTCTCATTGAGCACGTACCAGAAACTGAGCAATAGCAAGAGAGCTGCAGCTGACATCCAGTACCATGGCGTGGTGGGTCGCTTGCTCAGATGGCGATCTACCTCAGACCAAATAGCCAGTTTGTTCTGCTCTATTTCGCGATAGTTAGGCCTTGGTTTTTGGTATAGCCGGTCACGTATGATCTTATCTAAATCAGATGGTTCCATAAGCTTCTTCTTTGTTTAGTTGAGACATCAGATGATGCCGTGCTTTTCTCAATTGTGTTTTGGAGGTGCTCGCCGTGATGCCCAGCAGCTCTGCTATCTCTGCATGCGAGTAACCCTCTACCGCGAATAGGTTAAAGACTGTCCGATAGCCTGTAGGCAGCTTTTCTATCAACTGGCTGATATCCTCGGCGCTCATCTGCTGAACAGCGTCGGCTGCTGAGCTCTTGATCTCCAAATAGTTGTCACTATCATCAAGATCATAAGTGATCTTTCTCTTTCTCAGCAATCGTAGTGCTTCGTTGATGAGAATGGTACGTATCCACCGTCCCAGACTCCCATTACCTCGGCGTTCAAACTTTGATAAGTTGTTGAAGATGCGAGTGAAGGCCTTCACTACTACATCTTGGGCATCCTGATGCACTGATAAATAGCGCATCGCAATGGCATAGCACTCTTCATAATACTTGTCAAAAAGCAATGCTTGAGCATGCTTTTTACCAGCTATGCATTCGCTAACAAGTTCTGCTTCTCCAAGGATCAATGATTCATCTCTTTTAATCTTTCATGAGCAGAACCCACACTTTTGAGTAGAGGTTGCCTGAGGTTTTTGAGATTATTTGAGTGAATTATTGAATAGTTGGGATTGGGAAGATTTTCGATGCTGTGGTTTGATGAATCAAACCACAGACTTTTTATTCATGTGCTGGACAGCACGTTCTATGCCATTTGGGGTCAGCGGGAACATCGGCATGATCTGTTGTACCATTTGGATAGTGTAGGTGAAGCCCCAGTACTTAATAGGCTCGGGGTTAAGCCAAACTGTTTTTTTGAACTTTTTGACGATGGCCTGAAGGCTTTGAATACTCTCTCCATCCAATTCGTAGGGTGCCATGGCAGCATCCCCAATGAAAAAGACTCGATAATGCTTGTCGTATTTCAATAGACGCTTGATCTCAAAGGGTTTAGTGCGTCGGGCATCCTTGTAGACCACATCATAGACCGTGTTGTGGAAATAAAACACTTCTAGATCATGCGCAAAGCGTGTCTTCATCTTTCTGAATAGCTCCTGTACAGTTTTGACGAAAGGGCTCATGGAGTAGCCACCATTATCAATCAATACTATGATCTGAAGTTTTTCATTTTTCTCACTGCTCAATTCCGGTAGGAAAAGGCCGCCTCTCTTAAGACCTGACTTGATAGTAACAGGGATGTCGAGATTTTCGGTAGCACTCTCCTCAATGACACCTTTGATACTTGCCAGGGCAGCATCTACATTGTTGTCGTTGATTGTTGCATCTCTGTCTACCGGATAGTAGTTGCGGTCTCCAATTACTTTCCGAGCCATTTTTCCACCTCCCGAACCACCGACACGGATACCATTTTTGGCAGCTCCGCCGTGTCCAAAGGGAGAAATACCTCCTGTGCCAATCCAGTGACTTCCACCCTCATGACGAGATTTTTGCTGGTTTTTGATCTTTTCGAACCGTTCAAGAAGCTCTTTCAGGGAAAGGTCAGAATAGTCTGCCATCTTTTCCAGTTTTCGTGCCTCACGCTCACTTAAATCATATTCACCCTCGGCCTCCTTGTCTTTAAGGTCAGGATCGTCATTGTCAAATATCTCCTTGCCATTGATTACCTCTTTGATATCATAATGTGTGAGGTGTACCTGGTCCAAAAAAATATTGACCAACTCTTCTTCTGATAGGTTCGCATCCTCGTCTTCCTCTTTCAGGTACTGTGTCTTCCATTTTTCGAAAGTCTCAGAGCGCACTATAGCATCTTCCAGGCTTTCACCATGTCGGATGTCGATATCTAAAAAGTAACGATAATAGGCCCTTGTATACGGTCCCATATCGGCAGGTTCTTTCACAATGATAGCTCTGAGCACTGTGTACATATCCCCAAGGGTTTTGACCAGTCCACGATCTATCGCTTTTCTCAGCAATAGCAGCGTTCTGACATCCGTAGACAGGCCGTATTCTCGAAAACTGGAAGGGAGTGAGCTCAACATACCACTAGTTGAGACTTGGTCCCGTAAAGTTATTGGGGTCTACCCGCAGCATACGCTGTACCTTATCCATATCCGGTTGGGTTTTGATTAAGGCACCAAGTCCTTCAAGCCGTTCAATCTTTTCTATGGCTTCCTTTGAAGCAGATTGCTTGATGTACTTGAGCCAGTTCAGTATTTCTCTTGTAGTCGGAGCGCGCTCCAGGCCAACCTTCCGGAGATGATAAAATACATCCATGGCCACATTGACTACATCGTCCTCGATATCAGGATAATGCTTTTCGATGATTTTGGCCATTACTTCCTTATCAGGAAAATCGATGTAGTGATAGATACATCTGCCTTTAAATGCTGTCGGTAGCTCCTGTTCTCTGTTGGAGGTGATGACAATGGCTGGCATATCATCCTCAGATATCTCCACTACTTCTCCTGACTCTGGCATGATGAACTTTCGATGGCTCAAAGCATAAAGCAAATCGTTAGGGAACTCCCTGGGTGCCTTGTCAATTTCGTCAATTAACAGCACTGAATTCGGACTGCTGTAAGCCAGTGCGGCAGGGCCCTTGGCTACATAGTCTGCGAGTACTTCAGGATTACGTCCTCCTGTAGATAATCGGCTGTCCAGGCCTTTTTCTTCCCTCTGGGCATTGAGGATCTCTATTTGAGAGTCGCGTAGATATTTCACATGATCAAACTTGGCTACAAACTGATCGACTGTACTTTTCGACCCTACGGGGTAAACATGTAGATCAAGACCCATGTTTTTGGCATAGTGCAGCGGCAGTTCTGTCTTGCCGGTACCTGGCTCTCCTTCTATGAGCAGCGGCATACCCAATACCCGTGCCATGTGAAAGGCCTGGGCAAGCGCTGTGTCGCACAAATACTTCTCCGATCCAGTCCAGTATGTAGTTTCGGCCATATGCCAATAATCAAGTTGTTTGAAATCTAAAACTAGTGATTGATTCGGTTTGTTGCCCTGAATCAGTTAGCAAGTCTATTTGCTTACTTTAAAAAATTTGAGGTGAGAAGTGATGGTAAAGTACAGCTTCTCGGGATCGAAAGGTTTGGGCATGAAGTCATTCATCTGAGACTCTTGTACTTTTTGTTTAATTTCTGGAAGTACATCCGCCGTTAAGGCAATGATGGGGACCTCTTTGAAATAGGCACCATCCATTTTACGGATCGCTTCTGCTGCCTGATAGCCATCCATGACTGGCATTTGCAAATCCATCAGCACTAGATCAAAATTATCGCCCCGAACGGCTTCTACTGCTTCTAGTCCATTGTTGGCATAGCTGACAGCACAATTCCACTTAGATAAAAATTTAGCAGCTACGATTTGATTGACTTTATTATCCTCAACAAGCAAGATCTTCAATCCGCTAAGATCACGCTCTTCTTTTTGTTGGAATTTGTCATCAGACTGGGTTTTTGTCACTTTATCGAATGTCATTTCAAAGTAGAATTTAGATCCTTTACCATATGTACTTTTCACCTGAAGATCACTCCCCTGTAGCAAAAGAAGGTTTTTTGCAATAGCAAGTCCTAATCCAGTACCTTTTTTTATTGTGGTTGCGTGTTCGTTGCGCAACTGTGTGAAGCGCTGAAAGATGTCTCGAATGCTTTCCTTAGGGATGCCTATACCTGTATCTATTACTGTAAACTGATAGGACGATTGATGCTCTGATGAGCCTATTACCTCTACCCGTAGTTCGACCTCTCCCTCCTGGGTAAACTTGATGGCATTACTGATTAGGTTGTTTAGGATTTGGCTGAGTCTTACAGGATCGCCGAGATGTTTACTATATTCCGTATTGTCACTTTTGAGAAAAAGCTTAATGCCTTTGTCCTGAGCTGAAGGTTTGTAAGTCGAGATGATCCGTGCACATACTTCGGCTATGGAAAACTCCCGAGAATCAAACTCCACATGCCCGTCTTCGATCTTAGAGAAGTCGAGTATATCATTGAGTATGACCAGCAGATTATCGGTAGAGTGCTTCATAAGGTTGAGTGACTCTATTTGATCTTCTCTAGGGCTCTCAGTGAGTAGAAGTTCTATGGTGCCGACCAACCCATTCATTGGGGTCCGTATCTCATGGCTCATCGTCGAAAGAAATTCAGCCTTTGCTCTGGAAGCACGCTCGGCATTGTCCCGGGCGTCCATAAGATTTTGTTCATACTTCTTCCTTTCGGAAATATCCCTTATAAATGCTGTGAATATCTTCGACTCGCCAAGCTTGTTGGATACAATGGACAGTTCCAGCGGGATCTCCTGACCATTCTTTGTAGTTCCTATTTCTTCAATACGATGATTTAGCAGTTTGCTCCTTCCTGTCGCAAGATGGTTTTTCAGCCCCTTTTCGTGCGCTTCCACTTTAGCCTTAGGGATGATGAAAGATGAAAGTTTTTTGCCTACTACTTCCTCGGCTTTCCATCCAAATATTTCCTCAGCCTGACTATTCCAGAAGACCACTTTGCCTTGCTCATCCATGAGTACCACAGCATCCATCGCACTTTCGATGATTTTATTCAGCCTTTGTGCGTTTTCGTTGAGTTCCTGTCTTACTTCTTCTTTTTCCTCGATCTCTGTCCTGAGACGATTGTTGATTTGTTCCAGTTTTTCCGTCTTGTCGATAAGGACGTTTTCTATCTGGGTCCGACTGAGCAAACTGAGCTGTTGCTCATCTAGTATGGACTCTGGTAGTAGGGCTACCAGAAAAGAGAAGGTGTCAAGAAACTTGAAGTTGTCTGTGAGGTGCTGATAAGAAGCCTGGATCCAGTCGGCTACTTTACGTTCTCCAAGTATTTCTGACAGATTGTTGGTGAGGTTGGTGAACTCGTACTTGATCGTACTTTGCAGGTCGATCCGTGATAGCTGACCGTAGTTAAATTGCTCGAATGCTTTCTTGACCTGATAGTCAAAGTTTTGAAAAATCTCACTTTGAGAATCACCGACTATCTCCGTGGATTTCTTTTCAACGGGTCTTATTAGAAGCTGGGAAAGCTCTTTTTCTTGCTCGTGCTTATCGACGAATACAATCTGGAAATATCGAGTTCCTGCAAGTGCAGGAAACATCGACTTGAACTCGCGACGCATGACACGCCAGTCCCTCTTTGTTCCTCTTTTTGAACTTAAACTTGACTTTTCAAATAGGAGATAGACTCCAGGAAGACTCTCAACTTTAAGATCCTGGCTAAGGCGTTCAAAAGTCTGGATCTTCTGTCTTAAACTAAGCGACCAATCCTCTTCCGATATTTCGGATTTGACGTAGGAAACAAACTCTTCCAGCTCGCGCTTGACTGCAGGCCTTTGCTCTGTGGGTTTATCAAATAGTCGTCTGAGTAGCCGTTTCACCTTAGCTTTTACTGACCTTCCAGATTTGGTAAAAACCTAATCCGGACAGACCCCAGGTTACTACCAATGCCAAAAACCAAGCCACCTGGCCACCAGTCACGCCTAATAGTGAGTTGAAAATGTTTATTCCGAAATGATAGTCCAATTGCATGTGTAAATGGCCCACCGCCATAACCATAAAACCCCAAGCGAGATAACTCATACCCTTGCCGAACTTACCTCCTTTGAGGGCCTGGGCGTTGAGAAAGCTAAATACAAGGGCAATACCGAGAAAGGGGAGTTCGAGAAGGCCCATAACGGCATTGAAAGCCGTAGCACTCTCAGTATCTCCCATGCTGTAGGCTGGGATAGTACATACTGTAAGTAAAGCAATAGTTAGTAATCGTCTCGAGATCATAGCTGTTAGGATATTTTAAGTTAGAGTTGAAATTAGTGATTACCACTTATTAAAGAAAGAGTTTAATAAGCGGGTTTGGCAAAACCTGCCGGAGTTGCATCCTTAAATCTAATCCAGACTGTTTAGAATAGTAGTCTCTATACAGTTACCGACACTGTATACTGGCATTAATACCTATTGGAAAATCTTTGGGTACTACCGAAAAGCTGGTTGTCAGAGCATCCCAGTTTTTGAAATTACAGTTCCAGAAAGTCAAAAAGGCCTTTAGACTGCAAAGCTTTCGCCACAGCCACAAGTACGCGAGGCATTTGGGTTGATGAATTGAAAACCCTTGCCATTGAGTCCATCACTGAAGTCTAAAGTCGTTCCGAGCAGATACAGTAAGCTCTTGCGGTCTACGATAATTTTCACGCCCTTATCTTCAAATACATCATCTGTATCCTTGATGGCATTATCAAAGTCGAGATCATACATGAGTCCGGAGCACCCACCTCCCTTGACCATCACGCGTATGTTGAAATCCGGTGTATGTCCTTCCTCTTCTCTGAGCTCAGTTATTCTGGTTTTTGCTTTATCCGTTACGCTAATCATATATCTTTCAATTAAGCAATGGGGTTGAGTACAACACTAAAAACTGTGATGGTATTCATATCCCTACCGTAATACAATTTATCCAAGGCATCATAAATATTCTTAGCCCTGAAATATGAAGTCTCTAGTTCGCCAAGGCCTTTGACCATCCACTGCACAGTATAGCTACCCTCTTTGTCACGGTAGTTGTGCACGTAATCGAGCATTTTCTTAAGTGCGTCTACTTTGTCATGACCAACCTCTGATCGAAACAGGAACGACTGACTATGACGCGGATTAATGGTAATCAGGTCCAGCTTCGCCTTACCTTCATGAGTAGCATATTCGAATACAAGCTCATCATTTTTCAGACCTAGAAAATTGATGATCTCATTCTGAATTTTAGCAGCTTCTATGTGGACTTCCGTCATTAAATCCATAGATGTCTTTCCTTAACTTGGCGCAAAGTTCGATTACAAAGTGAAACTTAACAAAAGATTGAAAAGTTTCCTCGACCACAATTAATTGAAAGACAGACTAAAAGCATATACACAATGAAGAAATTAGAACATATTGGAATTGCTGTAAAATCACTTGAAGACTCTAACGCACTCTTTGAGAAGCTCTTTGGTAAGGAGAATTATAAAGTAGAAACCGTAGAGAGTGAAGGTGTCAGCACCTCTTTTTTCCAGGTTGGTGAGACTAAGATAGAGCTGCTAGAGGCGACAAAGGAAGACAGTGCTATCGCGAAATATGTCGCTAAGAAGGGTGAAGGTATCCACCATCTTGCTTTTGAAGTAGAGGACATTTATGAGGAGATGGATCGTATGAGATCGGAAGGTTTTATAGTTTTGAACGATAAACCAAAGAAAGGTGCCGACAATAAACTGGTCTGCTTCCTGCACCCCAAATCGGCCAATGGCGTTTTGGTGGAGCTGTGCCAGGAGATAAAATCATAATACATGTCAGAGAAAAGGACGGAAATAGGTGAGCTTGGGGAGTTTGGACTAATAGATCGGATCAGTGAGCCGTTCGTCAATAAGCAGAGTTCTACGAAGGTCGGGATAGGAGATGATGCGGCAGTCATTAGCTCTGGTGACCATTTTACGGTAGTGTCAACGGACATGCTGATCGAGGGAGTGCATTTTGATCTCTCCTACATGCCGTTGGCTCACCTGGGCTATAAAGCGGTAGCTGTTAATGTCTCTGATATTGCTGCTATGAATGCCATTCCGAGTCAGGTAACTGTCAGTATTGGGCTGAGCAATAGATTCTCGGTAGAGGCTGTAGACATGCTCTATGAAGGAATCAGACATGCTTGTGAGGCGTTTGGAGTCGATCTTGTAGGTGGTGATACGACGAGCTCTCCTAGCGGATTGATCATTTCTGTCACTGCAGTAGGAACAGTGACTAAAGATGCCGTCACGTATCGGTATGGGGCGCAGCATCATGATATCATATGTGTAAGTGGGGACCTGGGAGGTGCTTATGTAGGATTGCAGGTACTGGAACGCGAGAAGCAAGTATTTATGTCTAATCCTGATATGCAGCCGAAGCTGGAGGACTATGACTATGTAGTCAAACGCCAGCTAAAGACAGAGGCTCGCACAGATATCGTCCATGAACTCAAGGCTTTGGATATACAACCTACTGCAATGATCGATGTGTCTGATGGGTTAGCTTCTGACCTTTTTCATATCTGCAAGCAGAGTAAAGTAGGTGTACGTATCTATGAAGACAAACTGCCTATCTCCACAACAACCTACGACACTGCTGTGGAGCTGAACTTTGACCCGATCACATGCGTGCTCAACGGTGGGGAGGATTATGAGTTGCTGTTCACAATATCCGAGTCAGATGCAGACAAAGTGAAAAACCATCATGACATCACAATGATAGGTTTTGTACAAAATGAAGAAGATGGAAGGCTATTGATCACTAAGAGCGGTACCACAGTCAATTTGAAAGCTCAGGGCTGGGTACATTTCTGACTCAGCACAAATAACAAAAGGATGACGGCCAGAAGCCACCATCCTGAATGTCAGTCAAATGCTGTCGTCACTGTCCTTTCTCCACATCACCGAGTTCGAAATTGATAGGCAGCACAACTCTTACGTTGACCGGTTTGCCATTATGAATGCCAGGTTCCCAATCAGGTAACTTGGATACTGCCGCGACAGCCGCTTTATCACAAAGACTCGATATGCCCTTCTCGATTTCTATCTGGGTGACTTCTCCGTTTTTGGTGACTACAAAGGCAACAAATACTTTTCCCTGGATACCCTTCTTGCGTTCTTCCTTGGGGTACTCCAATACCTGCTGAAGTCTGGATCCAAGTGCTGCCATACCACCAACATATTTTGGCAGTTGATCTACTTCTTCGTAGACTTTGTCTTGCGGACCACCTTGAGCATAGGTAGCTGAGAGCGACAAAGTGAAAAATGCCATGACAGCAATGATCAGTGTGGCGACATAGTGGACTGGTCCACTTACTCGATTGTTTGTTTTTGCTAATTCCATTATTCTTCGTTTTGTATTGATTTTGCTAAAATGACTTGCCATAGAAATACCTTCTGCATTTAAAGTCGCTTTGAGGAGTAGTGCAGCATAGGTTTGTTTCTTGTTTTTTGCTCCGGACCTATCGGCAATAAACTCATGGTTCTGAGCAATAGCAGACTTGTATAGATACACCATTGGGTTAAACCACATTAGTATCATCGTCAGCTCGATCATCAAAATATCCAGACTATGCCACTCCTTGATATGGCTAAGCTCATGTTGCTTGACGAGTTCGCTTTCCTCAGGTAAAAGTGACTGATGGGGGTTCCAAAACAATATGGGACCAAATGAAGATGTAGCCACTCGATCTGTTTGGACCACATAGTGCTGGTGGACCTTTAATATTGGAGAACTTATTAAGATCTGAGTCATTCTTATGAGACCATAAAGCAGCCTTGCAGCTACTGCAATACAGCCAAAAGCGTAGATGTAGGATAGGACTTGGATGACCTGAGTCTGATTTGATGCCGTCTCCAGTTCGTTCGCAATTAGCTTATCTATTTCCGGTAGGAGATACGTCGGTATCATATCAAAGCTATAGATGAACTCCTTATCGATAAACGGAGCTAAGATTGATATCAGAAACGTAATGATTAGAAAAAAGCGTGAAAACTGAAGGTCTGCTGACCTGGCGAGTAAGAAGTGATAAAAGCTCAGGAACATGACTTGTAGTACCAGCATCATCAGGATGTTTGTCAACGATACTTCCATGCTACTTGTCTTTGAGGTCTTCTTCGATGGTTTTCATCATTTGCTCCAGCTCCGACACACTCATGTTCTTGTCCCTAGCAAAGAATGACACTACGTTTTCAATGGAGCCACCAAAATAGTTGCTCACCATCGTATTTAAGAAAAACCTTCGATACTCGTCTCTGGCGATGATGGGATAGTATTCATGCGTTTTGCCAAAGGCTTTGTATGAAACGAACTCTTTTCTGACCAAGATCCTGATAATAGTAGAAACTGTGTTATAAGCGGGCTTGGGCTCGGGCATCTTCTCGATCACGTCATGGACAAAACCCTTCTCAATGTCCCAGAGTATCTGCATGATCTGTTCTTCGGCTTTAGTTAGTTCTTTCATGTGAGCTAAGCTAAAACTAATTTTATAGTTTATCAACTAAATTATTAGTTTATATGCATGTGGGATATTTTCAATTTGGTGTTTTCTTAGTCTTGCCGAATGCCTATTTTAGTTCTGGTCTATGTAAAAAACAATGCGGTCGCTGCTAACAAAAGCGAAATATTATCTTGATAAACCCTACATTAAAGTAGGTTATGATCCGTCAAGTGGTATTCTGTTCAATGTTTGGAATGGCTTTGCCTCCTATGAAGAGATATTACAAATTGGAGAGCGAACTCTGGAAGCTGCACTTTTCGAAAAGCCCCGGAAGGCATTGTTTGATACGCGAAATATGGAAGTGCTGGATGAGCCATCTCAGCGTTATGTATCGCAAGAGTTTGCTCGACAACTGCGAGATGCTGGTATCAAGTTTACGGCAACAGTTGTTCCAGAGGATGAATTTGCCAAAACGTCCGTTGATCGGATCAAGAATGCTATTCTTCCTGGTGCTGTAACTGAAGTGCGTTATTTCAAGCAGCTTGGAGCAGCGACAAAGTGGCTGGGTTCAAAATAGCCGAGCTGTACGCACTTAGTTAGTTTTTGGTTTTCTAAAAGAGTGCAAAGAGATAGAATCTCAATCTTGGTCAGATGCATTCGAACTAACACGCTCTGCCTGGTAATAGCCTACTGTAAGTCCACTAACTTATTTCAAAAGGCGGAGCAGTTTTCTTAATATGATCTTGTGGTATTCCCATAAAGGCATAAAAAAAGGGTTATCGATTGACAACCCTTATATCTTTTATGACAAATATCTTAGTACTGCATCTTCACTTTCTCTGCGTATAGAGGAGCGAGTTCTTCACCCTTCTTATAGCTTCTAAGTTTTGTTTCAAACTCAGCTGTTTGTTGATACCTTATCACAAGAGCAATGTCTATGGCGTTGATCAAAGCCATTTTAGCCTCTTCCTCTTCCATCAAACCCTTCTTTACAACTTTCTTATAGTGTCCATTTAACTTTTGCATGGAATAGTATATGATAGGTTTCTCCACAATGGTCCTGTCCCTAGGTACAGTTGCGCTAGCTTCTTCTTTCCAAGTGTAAGATTCTCTTAAGAGCTCTAACTTCTTAGCCACATCTACTCCAAGCGGATGCGCCCTCAAGAAGGTCACGTCGATTCCTGAATCATCGATTTTATCTGCCATAAAATCGAAATAGAAAACATCTTCGTCTGCGCTCTGGCTGTATCCACTCATTGACACGCCTAACGCTAATCCCAGTATAAGTAATAATCTCTTCATACGGTTAGTTTAATTCAATACTCTAATAATTAATGGTCAAAACTCAATAGGTCAATAATAATAATTCTGCAAATATGCTCAGAGACAACAAATATCAAAAACAATTAAACAGAAAATAGACTTTGAAAAGTATAAATGGCTAATTTTTGATAAAACATGCAATCCGGGGTTCGTTGTGTGTATGGAATTGAAAAAATCTCATCATATATCTATTCCTATTGCTGAATCGATGGATTCGTCATTTTATCGTTAAATAATTCATTTTCAGAACTACCATTTTTTATAACAAGTAAGAAGCATGGGAACCCTATACCTTCAAAAACAAACTTTGAAAAATACTATTTTTGAATGTAGTTCAATTGCTGTGCTCTCGGAACATTATTCTAGAGATGATTCGATTTGCTTCAGATTTACTGTGTGAGTAGGCGCATGACTAACGCATTCAAAACAAAGTTTCGAATGTAAAGCACTCAGGATTAACGTTTACCGAACGACTTCTTCTAGATATCGGACAGTCTGGCCGATCAAAACGTCGCTTAACCGACCATCAGATAAAACAATCTGTTAATGATGGTTCTTTGGGTTTTTGAAATTGCGGGATTCATCCTCATTGGGCCTATCGGTTAGACACTGGAAATCCTTTTCGAGCAGTAATCTCACCTCTTTGATATCTGCCTCGAACCCCACCCTGTTTGTTTTGATCCATTCATCTAAGTGAGATTTGGGCATGACAACTTCAATTGACCTATCCGTCATATTGATATCAAACGTGGGGACATCTTTAACCATTAGCTCATAGTTCAAGATACCAAGCTTCTGATTACCAAATGCATGCTTAATCCGGCCGTTACGAGCTAGTAGGTCCAGATCGTCAATATTGATGCGCAATCGCAAGGATTGATCACTGATTCTGAGTTTCATAAAGCAAATATACAGCGTGAGAACTGCGAAGACATCATATGAAAAAACTATCATATGAAAGTTTTTTCATTTGTGTAAATCAGCCTGTGCCTTGATCTACATCATGTGAGCCACAGCAGGCATGAGGTAATTTGGTACTCATAAATTAACCCTCAAGCCATGAAAAATCTAGTTATCATCGGAGCAGGATCAGCTGGTACCATGATGGTCAATCACCTGCATCAAAAGTTACCAAAGGGTTGGAAGATTACAGTAGTCGACCCACACCCGGTCCACTATTACCAGCCAGGGTTTCTGTTTTTACCTTTTGGTATCTATGAAGAAAAAGACCTCTACAAAGAGAAGAAGGATTATATCCCTAAACACGCTGACTATTTGCAAGTAGAGGTAGATCGAATCGTACCTGAGAAGAATGCGATTGAATTAAAAGGAGATGCTTCAGAACTGCAGTATGATGTATTGATCATAGCTACAGGATCTCGCATAGCTCCTGAAGAGGTTGAGGGTATGGATAGCGACCTTTGGTACAAGTCTGTGTTCGACTACTATTCTTTCGAGGGTTCTCTGGCACTTACTGAAAGACTTAAATCATGGGAGGGAGGAAAATTGGTAGTTCATATTACTGAGATGCCGATCAAATGTCCCGTAGCTCCTTTGGAGTTTGCATTCTTGTCAGACTGGTTTTTCAAAGAGAAGGGCATGAGAGACAAAGTAGAGATCACTTATGTTACCCCACTTTCCGGCGCGTTTACTAAACCTCGATCTTCCAAGAAGCTGGGCCACATGCTTGATGAGAAAGATATCAAACTGGTCACAGACTTTGCAGTCCAACGCATTGATAATGAGAACAAAAAACTGATTTCATGGGATGACAAAGAGGTTCCATTTGATTTATTGGCCACAGTGCCTACTAACATTGGAGATGACATGATAGCTCGCTCTGGCTTAGGTGACGATCTCAATTTTGTGCCTACCAATAAGCATACGCTGCAGTCAGATGCGCATGAAGATATCTTCGTAATTGGAGATGCGACCAACCTACCTACATCGAAAGCAGGATCGGTGGCTCATTTTGAATCCGAGATCTTAACAGAAAACATCTTAGCCTACATCAATGGTAAATCACTCAAGGAGAGCTTTGATGGCCATGCCAACTGTTTCGTGGAGACTGGCCATGGCAAAGCCATGCTTATCGACTTCAATTATGACCAAGAGCCTGTAGAAGGTGTATTCCCCTTTGAAGGGATCGGCCCGATGAAACTCCTTGAAGAGAACAGGTTAAACCATTGGGGCAAACTGGCATTTCGCTGGGTCTATTGGAACATGCTCATGAAAGGGCGCAAGGTTCCTTTTATATCGACTCACATGCAGACCAAAGGAAAGCAACTAGAACAAGTATAACCTTAAACGAAAATATGATGGAAGCAGTAATCGCAAACCGACCAGTAGAGCTAAATGAAGAAGGGTATTTTCTCAAACCAGAGCAGTGGGATCGTGAGATCGCACATGCCATTGCCGAAGAAGAGGAGATTTCTCTCACCGATAAGCATTTTGAAGTGATCGACTACATTCGGGATCAATATGACAAGGATGTGGCCCTTACCATTCGACGAATCGGCAAATCTGGTGTGGTCAATATCAAAGAGTTTTATGCGCTATTCCCGGATGGCCCTCTAAAGAAAGCATCACGCATTGCCGGTATACCTAAGCCAGCAAGTTGTATTTAAAGAAACCTTAACCCCTTATGTCATGGAAACATTAGAAGCGCCTGTCAAGAAAAAGGCCAAAAAGGAGAAGAAACTTAGAAAGATCATGATCATCAACTCCAAGGCGACCATAGATGCAGCATATGCTGCTCTGATATTAGCGAATGGAGCACGGATGGAAGGCATAGCCTCAGAGATGTTCTGCACATTCTTCGGTCTGGAAATGATCACCAAAGAAAAAATGAAACATCTGCATGTGGCTACTGTTGGTAATCCTGGCATGCATATTCCTACGATGATAGGAGGCCTACCGGGAATGGAGAGCTTTGCTTCCAATATGATGAAAAAGGAAATGGAGAAGCTTGATATCCCGGAGATTGATGAGTTCATTGAAATCTATCAGGCATCAGGTGGCAAGATATTCGCCTGTAAGCTGGCGATGGACATGTTCCATTTGAAGGAGCAAGACCTGATTGACGATCTTGATGGTGTCTTGACGGTAGGAGATTTTTATAATAGGGCTGATGAGGAGGGTGCACAGATTATTTTTATCTAGTGCACCATTATGGTAGTAGCTATACCCCGGCCTTCAGGTCGGGGTATTTTTTTGCCATATCTGTAAATATGTTGGTGTTAACTATCGTAATCGGCTAGATTCCAACCAAACTCCAAAGAATATGAAAAGAGCTCAGAACTTCCTTTTAGGCGCCTTACTATTCCTTTCTTCTATCACTTTAGCACAGACCATTGATCTTTCCTCGTTTGGTGCTATGAAGCCACGGAACATAGGCCCTGCTGGCATGAGTGGCAGAGTTACGGCAGTAGATGTAGTCACAACCGATCCAGATGTGATCTATGTAGGTACTGCTAGCGGAGGGCTTTGGAAATCGACAGGTGGGGGTATCTCTTTTAAACCGGTTTTTGATAAGGTGCGGTCACATAGCATAGGTGCTGTAGCAATCAATCAGCAAAACCCAAGTGAGGTTTGGGTAGGAACAGGAGAGGGTAACCCGCGCAACAGTCAGTCTAGCGGTAATGGTGTCTACCGTACCCTCGATGGAGGCAAAACATGGGAGTTGATGGGCTTGGAAGGAAGTCGCAATATCCATCGTGTGTTGATCAACCCTCAAAACCCGGAAATCATTTATGTTGGTGTGCAGGGTTCAGCATGGGGAGCTCATTCCGATAGGGGAGTGTACCGTACCCAAGACGGTGGCGACACATGGGAGCAAATACTATCGGTCAATGACCGTACCGGCGTGGCTGATATGGTAATGGATCCTATTAATCCCAATAAGTTGATCGTAGCAATGTGGGAGTTTAAGCGCGACCCCTGGTTCTTCAAGTCGGGTGGTTCAGGCTCTGGTATTTACCTATCGGTGAATGGTGGCGATGATTGGAAGCAACTGAGTGGTGATGATGGGTTGCCTGGCGGTGAATTAGGGCGATCAGGATTGGCGATAGCACCATCAAATCCCAATGTGGTCTATGCACTGGTCGAATCCAAAAAGAATGGTCTGTACAAATCGACTGATGGAGGCTACAAATGGTCTCTTATATCTACTAAGAATATTGGTGGAAGACCTTTTTACTATGCGGATATCTTCGTGGATCCTTCTAATGAGAATAGACTTTACAATGTATGGACCCATGTAGATGTAAGTGAAGATGGCGGTAGGAGTTTTAGTCGATTCATTGATGCGGGTAAGGTCCACGTTGATCACCATGCATTGTATATCCACCCAACTAACCCGGAGTTCATGATCGATGGTGGTGATGGCGGCCTTGCAATTACCAGGGATAAAGGTAAGACATGGAAGACCAGTGAGAATTTGCCGCTCGGTCAGTTTTATCATATAAATATTGATAATCAAATTCCTTATTATGTCTATGGTGGTATGCAGGACAATGGGAGCTGGCGTGGGCCGAGTCAGGTATGGAGACGAGGGGACATCCGAAATCATTATTGGGACAGGATCGGCTATGGTGATGGATTTGATGCATTACCTGATCCATTTGATTCACGATATAGCTATTCTCAGTTGCAGCAAGGGAGTCTTCTCAGAAATGACAGTAAGACTGGAGAACTGCGAAATATCAAACCTGTTGCACTGGATGATACTAAACTGAGGTTTAACTGGAATGCCGGTATTGCCCTTGATCCGTTCGACAAGAACATAATCTATTTCGGTGCTCAACACCTGTTGAAGTCAAAGGACAAGGGAGAGTCATGGGAGATTATCTCACCTGACCTAACGACCAATGATCCTGAAAAGCAAAAACAGCCAATGTCTGGTGGACTCACGCTTGATGGAAGTGGTGCTGAGAACTATACTACCATATTGACGGTGGCTCCCAGCCCATTAGAGCAAGGGCTGATATGGGTAGGTACAGATGATGGGAATGTACAGCTGACCAGAGATGCTGGAGGTACATGGACAGACGTAACTAAAAATATGAAGATCCCGTCGGGTGGTTGGGTACACCAGATTACAGCGTCTGCTTATAATGCGGGAGAAGCTTTTGCTACAGTCAATTCTTACCGTAGTGAAAATGATTGGACGCCTTATTTGATGCGCACGACTGATTATGGTAAGAGCTGGAAGAACATTGCGAGAGCTGATCAGATTTATGGATATGCACTATCATTTGTTCAAGATCCCGTAGAACCTGGGTTAATGTTCTTGGGTTCGGAGTTTGGGTTGTACCTAAGTTTTGATGCTGGGACAAACTGGCAGATATGGACGCATGGATTCCCCTATGCCAGCGTAATGGACTTGGCTATTCATCCCAGAGAACATGACCTTATCATAGGTACTTTCGGAAGAGCAGCTTGGATATTGGATGATATACGACCACTCAGAGCTTTGGCTGCCGAAGGACAATCTCTTCTTGATAGCGATTTTAAAGTGTTTGAAGCACCGTTGGCATACTTGGCTTTCGTAGGAGAAGCTAATGGTTATCGGAGTACGGGTGACGCACTTTATGCTGGAGAGAATAAGGAGCTTGGAGCACTGCTATCGTTCTATGTCAAAGAGCTGGTTGAGGTGGATACGAAGGAAGTCGACAGTGTCAAAGTGGAAATCACCAATAGCCAGGGGCAAATAATACGCACCTTCCATGAGGACCTAAAACCAGGACTTAATCGCTTTACATGGGGTCTTAACCGAGATGGAGAGAGATTCCCTGACACTAAAGCTCCCAAAACTTATGCTGACCCAAGAGGAGGGACATTGGTGATCCCTGGTGAGTATGCTACCAGGTTGACTTACAATGGTCAGTCTGAAAGCACCAGCATTACGGTAGGTGTAAACCCAAAAATCACTACTACTTCCAACGAGATGATAGAGAAATCGAAGCTATTCGATCGTCATTATCAGAATGTAGCCAAGGCAACAGCAGCTGTTGATCAGCTCCGAGATGCTGAATCGGATATTAAAAAGATTTCCGGCCTGATGAAGGAACAGGAAATAGTGAGTACTGAGATAGACAGTCTTCACCAATCTATGAAAAAGGAGTTGGATGAGTTGCTCTATCAAGCCATAGCCAAGGAGATTCAAGGATTCTCAGTAAATCCCGAGTTAGTACAATCAAAGTTGGTCAATGCCCAGAGATATTTACAGTCCCCTCTTGTACCAACTAATCCATCTCAACGAAAAGTGCTAGAGGAGTCTATTGAAGTGACGGATAATTTTGTAGATAAGGTCAACAAATGGTTTTCTAATAATTGGACTGATTATCAAGAGAAGGTGAGGGCTCTTGAGCTTTCAATTTTTTGAGTAGCGTTAATTCATCCTGGAAGATACAATGGACAGGGACTATAAAACTCTATTAGCCCTAGAGACCAGAAATGCCAGAAACTCACCTAATCCATCCCTGATCCAGGCATAGATATCTCCCTGTGCGTTGTGAAAAGCTTGGTCGACCTGGAAAGGAACATGGCAATAAAAACAAACTCCTAGTGTTGACATCTACCAACCTGACGCCTATTCCTCCATAGCTCGCAAGAACTGCAGGTGTTAGAAACATACCGGCCCCTATCATTTTGCCAACAATCAAAAAGAGACACTCGATCATTTGCCGGTTAGGGCCAGTGGACTTGAAAAACTATAAGGTTAATCTTTTTCAACTAATTCATATATATGTACGAATCCAGTTCTATCCTTTAGTTGAATATGATAGAAGCTTGTAATTATCTTCGATTCCGTTAATGGCTTAACATCTGTAGTCAACATAAACAAATGATCTTTTTGGATATTATCACTTTCCATAAATACCATAAGTTCATGGTTATTGTAGACGTGACTTTCGTTCTGATTATACACAAAGTTCGTAAATGACATCTCAGAATGTTTGTCTTCTACCTTCTGTACGAGCAATCGATTATCGTATTGCTTATCGCCTCTGACGGTGATATACGGTTCTGTGGCAATAGGGCTTGAAGATTTGATTTCGTTCTTAATCAGATAGTAGCCAAGGCTTACCCTGTCGATTTCATTTACTAAAATGGTGCGAGTATTGTCAGCTCCAAGAATTTTAAGTCTTTCACTGATTTGGTTCGGGTTGAAGTTGCTGGCATGATAAAAATTGCGATATATGTTTTGCTCTTTTATTCCATGACGACTGTTATTCACTAGAATTTGATCATTGGCTTTGATTTCAACCATCGCCCAGAGACTCAGGTAAATGATAAGACCTGAATATGTCAGAGTTTCGGATTTTTTGGATAGTTTAGAATGGCTAATGGTATTATAAATAACCATGGCCATGACTAGACTAAATATTGGGGCAATCACAACGAACGTTCTTTCATAGGGTGAAGTGCCATGTAAGACTGCTAAAACAAACGGAAGCATAATGCTAGCTGAAAGGGTAACTAACAATCTCAGGTTTTTGACGCTCTTTGAACTTAACACAAGATAAGGAGCAGCTAGTAGGAATGGTAGGAGCAGCCACCTTTTTGAGAATAAGTAGATGGATACATCAACTAGTCTTGTTTTTAGCACGAATAGCGTGTCGTCAGGCTGGTTATCGACAAACCTATTATTCAGCAGATCATCTAATGTTGGGAGATAGGCGATAAAGCTAATGGCAGCACTACCTGTCAAAGTGAAGATGAGATAGAGGTATTGCCTTTTTGATAGCAACTTGAGAGATGCCCTGTACCAGCCAGTTCCTGACTTCATTTTGACCTCTCCAAGCTCGAAAAAAAAGAAAACGAGATAGAAAGAAACAAGCACGTAGATGTTGGAGGCCAGAGTGAAGAGAGCTGCAAAAACAGCTATTAACACAAATGCAAGATCCCTCGCTTTGGCATACTTCTTATATGAATAGGTATGATATACAACTGACACCAACAGCATCATACTTAGAGAATATCCTCTCAATTGCAATGAGAAGTTTAAGAATGGAATACAGGATATGAGTAGGGCAATGGCCAAAAACGATGACCGTTGATCTACGAACTTGTAGTAGAGTTTGAAGCAATAGAGTATTGTGGATATCGAAATTAGTAGTTGGAATCCACGAAGAATTGTTGGATTCCCTATAAGGTCATAAAACTCTCTATTACCGATGAGCCTCGTGTAGAGGTTAATAAGGAGATTAGAGAATATGTGATTATTCATTATTGGATTGACAGTCAGGTTGGTCTCCAATGATGCAAGGGCATACTCTCTAAGAGATATTAATTCATCCCACCAAAGGTCTTGATCAAGCTGAAGAAACACCCAATAGCCCAAGGGTAAAATGCTGACTAATGTTAGCGAGAGATGGATAGTATCGAACTTTGAAAATTTCACGATTAATCCTTCTAGCTTTCCAACCAATCCAATCTGCGCTGATCTGGTAGATGAACGATTCGAAAGTGATCGAACCGAGCATTAAATCCATCACCATCTGGTGACGCACCCATCATTCCGACCATGACCGCACAGTTATCTGGAAAGTAGCAGAGACGCATCATTTTGTAGTCAGATCCATCGAATGAGTAACTAACTTCAATTGCCTCCAACCTACGAACAGCCTTAATCCATATACTCTCAGGAGCAGAGTCTAATGTGATAACACTCCAATCACTATGCCCATGTGTTACAACAGCACTTACATTTTGTACACCATCTACGTACTCAATTCCACTTTTGATCCAGATCTGTTCATTGATGCGGATCATTATACCCATTTGATCATAACGTGTCCGGTATTTGCCAGTCAGTTGGACGCTAACTTCAAACTCACCTCCAAGAATGCAATAGCCAAAAGGGCCATCATCAACTGTGAATCCATAATGGGTCTTTCTCCAAAAATCGGTCTTCCCGGTGACGCCCATTTCAAGACTGTCACCGTCTATCCGCCACTGATCTGGCTCATTGAGCCATTGCATCTGCTTCATAGCTCAATAAAGTCGAATTCTTAGTGGTTTACAAACTTGATGAGAACCTAACTTAACAAGTCCTCAAAAAGTGCTTTAGGCCATAGCTAGTTGTTCTTTTTCCTCCTCAACAAAACTACTCTCAGTAGTAAACCAATTATATAAAATCGGTACGACTAGAAGCGTCAAAAAAGTAGACGAAATCATACCGCCAATGATCGTCCATCCTAGTGGTGACCATAGGTTGGTGGCCTGGAAGGTCAAAGGGACAAGACCTAGTATGGTCGTGGCAGAAGTCAACAAGATTGGCGTGAACCTGGTCTTAGCCGCGATGATGATCGCCTCTTTCTTCTCCTGACCAGATCGAATTAATTGGTTAGTATAGTCAACTAGGATGATGGAGTTATTGACCACTATCCCGATCAAACTATTGAAGCCTACAAAGGCGAAGAAAGAAAAAGACCAACCGGTTAGAAATAGCGCTACAAATGATCCGGTAACGGCCAATGGTATCGCCGCAAATACAATCATGGGCTGTTTCAACGAACGGAACTGTAGTACCAACACTGCAAAGATTCCGAATAGAGCGACGAGCAAGAGTTGGCCAAGGTCGCCGAAAGAGTTTTGCTGCCCTTCATACTCACCAGCTACAAAAAACTCATAGCCCTCAGGTAGCTCTACCTCATCCAATCGCGCGATGATGTCTTCAGTGATTTTAGTTACTGCATCCGGTACGGTAACATTGGCCGTTACGGCGACAGAACGATCTTTGTTATAGTGCAATATCTCAGCAACACCGGACACAAAAGTGATGTCCGCTAGTTGCGACAGTGGAACCTGTTCTCCCAGCTGATTGCTGACAAAGAGCTTTTTTAGACTGGTAATTCTAGACTCATCATAGTCCGTCTGAATGATTAGTTCATAATCGTCCTGGTTGATTGAGACGTCATCGACTCTTAATCCATCTACTCCTGTCCTTAGGACTTGATCAATTGCAGCTAGCGACACGCCCGCCAATCCAGCTTTATCGCGATTGACCCTGACCTCAAGATCCATTTTGCCCATTCGGAATGGATTATCTACGTCAATCGTACCTTCTGTAGTCGCTATGATTTCTTCTAGTTCAAAAGCCTTAGCCTTAAGAATGTCCAGATCGTCACCGATGATTTTGATTTCAATAGGAGCTTCAAAGGGAGGCCCATTCTTAAGTTCATTGAAGATAATCTTAGCATCAGGATATTGAGCAAAAGCAAATCTCAATTGATCTAGTACCTTATAGAATTCAGCTGGATTCCATTCTTTAAAGTTGATCAACACCTGACCGTAATATTTCTTGAAATTCTGATTGACGCGGTTATAGTAAATCATTGGGTTACCATGACCTGTGTTGGTGGTGTAGTCTCGCACGAAATCTGTGGTATCTAACACCTGGCTCACATAGCTCATGGCTTTGTCAGTTCTGGCCATGCTACTACCCCTGGGAGCATCTACTTCGACCAAAAGCATCGGCTTGTCTGCAGTAGGGAAGAAGCTGACACCCACGCTTGGGAAAAGCATCACAGCTCCAACCAATAACGAGAAACCTATCACCATCACGACCCATCCACGTTTTAAACTTGCAGTGAGTACTGGCGAATAGAAGCGCTCGATAAACCCATTAAGCTGCTTATCAAACCATCTGGATTCTGGCTTTTTCCTTGGCTTCAACAGTTTGGCCGCCACAATAGGAGTGAATGTTAAGGCAAGAATCAGTGAAACAGTCAGGGCGAATATTACAGTTAGCGGTAGCGTCCGGAGAAACTCACCGGCACCACTCTCCAAGTTCGCTAATGGGAAAAAGGCCAGTACGGTAGTGGCTGTGGAGCTAATAATAGCAAAGCCAACCTCGGCAGTGCCTTTGATGGCAGCTTCCTTTGGTGAATAGCCCATGGCCATAAACCGCTTGATATTCTCAACCACGACGATACCGTTATCCACCAGAAGCCCAAGTGCGATCACCAAACCGGCGATCGATATTTGCTGAAGTGCATAGCCTTGGATGTCGAGTATGCCTATCGCCATGATGATAGCGAGCGGAATCACTGTCATGATGATAATTGATGATCTGAATCCAAGGAATATAAAAACCACAACGCCGACAAGGATCACCCCTTGCATCAGATTGGACAAGAAATCATTGATCCGTGCTCGTACAGCCGGTGCTTGTTCGAATACCGTTTTTAGGAAGATGTCTTCTGGTAGGTTGTTACGATATTCATCGACAACCTGACTTATCGTTTCTCCAACTTTGACGATGTTGTTGCCTGACTCTTGGGTTAATGACAGAAGCAATGCTCTTTTTCCATTGACACGTGCGATCCAGTTGTCCTCTGCATAATCAAAGCGCACGTCTGCCACATCTGACAAGCGCACCATTTGCCCATCGGCATAAGAGATTACGGCATTTCTGATTTCCTGTATGGAAGAGTAACTGCCGGAGGACTGAATGCTAAATGATCGGTTTCCAGCTGCCATATCACCAGAAGGAATGTTCAGATTTTGACCTTGAAGAGTCTGTGCTACAGCTCCTAGCGGAATATTGAAAGCTGCCAAACGCTCAAAATCTACTGTCACTTTAATGATTTCTTCTGGATTAGCTTCGATCTCTACTTCATCTACGCCATCCAATCTTTCCAATCGTGTTTCCAGGTCTTCTGCAAAGTCAGTTAGTTCGCTGAATGATCTTGCTTCAGAACCAAGTGCGAGCTGAAGGATTTTTACCCTCGACTGAGGTTCGAACTTGGTGACATCCAGCAAGAATAATTCCGGTAGGCTGGTCTCTGTATCTCTGACAGCACGCAGTACCTCGTCAAACTTGTCGTCAGTATCAATCCCGAACTCCGCACGCACAGTGATCACTGCCACACCTTCCTCGATTTTAGTCTCGATCTCTTCGATCTCATCGAGCAGATCAATGGCATCTTCGAGTGGATCCACGATCAACTCTTCCATGTCCTCAGGACTGGTGCCAGGATAGATGGCCACTACCGTGTAAAATGGAAATTCAGGGTTGGGATCCTCGTTACGAGGCATATTGAAGAGTGATGACAATCCAATAAAAGTGCCTAATACGATGAGTATCAGTACGAACTGATAGTTCTGGATAGCTAATTTGGGAAGTTGCATGTTCTTGGATTTTACTGGATCTCTTGAAACTCTTCACCCTCTCGTAAGTACGCCGCTCCCTCCGTCAGGATATTGACCTGAGGCAAGTCTTTTTCATCTACCGCAATGAAATCATCGCCGATGTAGATAGGACGGACAGAGGCTTTCACCGCCTTATTGTCTTCTGGTAAGTAAACCGAAACCTGCTTCTCATCTCCGTCTACAAGGGCGTTCATAGGTATTTTGTAGTACGCCTGTTGAGTAGAAGGAAGAATGCTGGCCTTAGCGAAGAATCCATTTTTGAGCTCATATGGGAAGTCTTGAATGGTGAGCTCTACCCCATAAGTGCCTACCCTCGGATGACTATCCGCTCCAATCTCGGTGATGACAGCCTTGGCCTTAATGCCTGGATACGCATCGAACGTGATCATGGCAGGGTCACCAAGCTTCACTTTGACCACATCCCTATCGGAAAGACCAATATCCAGGCTCATACCCGCCGCTTCAGAGCTGATCGTAAAGATGGGTTGACCCGGACTGACCAATTCATTTTGTTCCGCCATTTTGCTCAGGATTTTACCTGATGCGCTGGCGGTGATCTTGCTGAACGTCTGATTGAATTTGGCTATTGTAAGATTCGCTTTGGCTACATCGAGACCGGTTTCTATGTCTTGTACACTTTGGAGTGTGGCAGCTGAGTCAGCATAAAGTCTTTTGAAGCGAGCCAGGTCACGGGTCAGCTTATCTACATTGGCCTGAGCTTGTCTCACCTGTGCATTGATTTCCGATAGGTCTAATTCTGCTAGCACCTGGCCTTTGGAGACATTGTCTCCTTCTTCGACGTAAATGCGACGAACAATTCCCCCGGTCTTGAAGGAGAGTTTCGCATTTTCCAATGACTGGATCTTGCCAGAAGCGTAAATAGGAAGCGGCTCTGAAGTGGCATTGAGTTGCTCTACTTTGGCGCGCTTTACCGTTGGCAGGGGAGTAGACTCCTGTGCGTACTCCTGCTTACAAGCAGCGAGTAAGAGCACGATAGCGATGAATGGTAATGTTTTCATATTTTTAAGTTTTTGAGGTCGTTTAATAAGCGAGTGCACGATCTAGTTCTGCTTTGCGAGCGAGCACTTCGTATTTACTGATGGATTGATCCAGCTGCGCTGTGATCTTGGCGGACTGTGCATCAAGGAATTCGATAAGCAGTGACTGCCCTTCTTTGTATCTACTCGTAGTGATATCGAAGGTGCGCTCTGCGGCGGCCAGTGCTTTATTGCGAGCGGTGAGCTTACTGATGCTAGCATCATATCTACTGCGCGCCCTGACAATCTCAATGGCGATTTGGCTTCTGAGTTGTTCTTCCTGACTGTCTAGTCGAGCCATTTGCACTTTGGCACGCTGCTGCTGTTGTTTTTTCTGGAAGCCTGAGAAGATGTTCCATTGCATATTGAAGTTGAGCAACCAGAAATCCTGGTCGCTATCGAAAGTGTAACCAAATCCTTGATAACCTAAGTCTCCTACAGCGTTGATTTGCGGTAGCATACGACTCGCACTAGCCATTTTGTAGGCGTTGAGCTGTGCTTCTTGAGCGGCGTTGATCTGCCTGATCTCATATCGACTCTGGTAGGCACGATCAAGGCTTATCTCCTCGACCAACTGAGTTGTCCGCAATGTGCTGTCAATATCGATATGTGTGTCATGAGGTTGATTGAGCAAGAAATTGAAGTAAGCCTGAGCTGTCTCAAGTCGAGAGATCGCAGAGGCTTGATCTGAGATCAACTGCTCCAACTCAAACTCGGATCTGTAGACTTCATCTTTCGTGATCTGATCCTCATTGAATCGAGAAGTGTTGAAGGCCACCAATCGTCTCAAGGGTCGCTCATTACTATCGTAAATCTTGATGGCTTCAGCCGCCTGTAGATAATTGAAGTAGGCAACCTTGATCTCTTTGACCAATTCATTTTCATAAGCTGCTCGACGCGCTTCTGCGGCTTGCACAAGATCCTGATTGATACGCTTATTGTAGTAGATATCAGTATTGATCAGTGGTTGAATGAGCCTCAGCTTAGTCTCATGAAAGTCATTAGGCAGAAACTGCTCATTGACGTTCTCGATGGTTGGAAACTGATCTGAGCCTGTCATTTGATTGAGCGTCTGATAGACAGGGTTGAGAAGATCACCTACCGGAAAGTTGATGGCTCTACCACCACCGGCCAGTGTATAGCTTCCTTGAAAGCTCAGGTTGGGTAAATACATGCCATTGGCTTGGTTGAGCGCCAACTTCTGATTTTCTACATTCAGAGCTTCTTGTAACAGCTGCTGATTGTTTTCAATCCCTAGTTGGATGTACTCTTCAAGTATCTCCTGAGCGATCGCAGGACTTACTACCAACATCAGTAGTAGTAGTAGCGCTTGGAGTCTTAATTTTTTCATTGTGATGGTCTTTTAGCTATGTTGAATTTTACGAATAATGATTTCGGATACCTTTTCTAAAGAGTGTGAACAGCTGTTTTTTTAGCCTGAAATGGTGATTGGCTACTGTGAATTTTTAGTGATAACTGATAAATGTCCATTTTGTGAACAGTGTTTAGTGAATTGTTAAATTTTTTTAGGCCTTCGTCAACATGCTATTCAATGAATCCAATGCTCTATGCATTAGCTGATCCGCTTCTTCTTCCTTGTACATTGATAGTCTATCGCAAAGCTTCAATGAGGCCAGACCATGGACGCCACCCCATATAGCAAGGGATAAGGCTTTTGGCTCATGCCCCTTGAAGTACCCGGCATCAATGCATGACTGCACCGTATCCATCAGTATGGCATGACTCTTTCCACCGTGTTCCCAAGTATCATGTTCTGGTAGGGTCTCCATCGGCCCTTTATTGACAAACATGAGGTCGTAGTAAAATGGATGCTCACTGGCGAACTGGAGATATAGTTTGCCTAGGGTATGGAGTCGATCCATGGGGTCTTCAATAGCCCTCGCTCTGGAGAAATAGTTGAAAAACTTCGTGAAGGCCTTATCCATGATGACATAGAAAAGCTCATTCTTATCCTTGAAATGCAGATAAATCGTAGCGGGACTGTACTCAATCTTGTCTGCAATCATCCGCATACTAGTATTCTCAATACCGTGCTCGAGAAACAACTCCCTCGCCCCGGAAATGATCTTTTCGCGCAATTCTTCTTTCTCTCTTAGCTTTCTTTCGGTAATGCCCATAGTGATTTTATGAACGATTGTGATTTACTAAACGCTGTTTAGTCAAATTAGTTCTAAGAAATTGTTTTCAAATTGAAAACAATTCTATCTTTGATTATAATAATGAAGAATATAGTCGCAAAACGGATTCTCAGGGATTTTTGGTTGAGTTATCCTGATAGTGAGGAGACGTTAAAGACTTGGTATAAAGTGGCAATGCGTGCCGACTGGAAAAATGCAAATGATGTTAAGAACCAATATAGAAACGCAAGCATAGTTGGTGGCAATCGGATTGTCTTCAATGTTTGTGGTAATAAATATCGGCTGATCGTGAAGTTTAACTATGAGATGCAGTGGTGCTGGATTAGGTTCATAGGAACGCATTCTGAATATGATAGAGTAGATGCCCATAATATTTGATATATGAAAATCAAACCCATAAGAAGCGAGCAGGACTACAAGGATGCAATGGAAGAACTAGATAAGGTTTTCGATGCACCGAAGGGTACCTCTGAAAACGATCAAGCGGAAGTTTTGATCACGCTGATTCAAAAGTATGAGGATGAAAACTTTCCTATTGAGGATCCAGACCCTATTGAAGCGATTCAAATCCGTATGAAAGAGATGGACTTATATCCCAAAGACTTGATGGCTATACTCGGAACATCTAGCCGAGGCACGATATCTAATATTCTTAGGAAGCGCCGACCTCTTACACTAGATGCTATAAGAGCGCTTGGACCAAAGCTTGGTTTGCCTTTTGATGTTTTGGTAAAAGATTATGAATTAGTTAATTAGTCTCTTGTAGTTGTAGACTTTCATAACCTTCAATATTTAAAAATCTTGATGCTAGTGGTTCGTCAAGTGCTTGAAGATCAGCATACTTAGTCTTGGCAATTTTCATGACCAGCCCTTTAGCGGTTTTTTGCTCGTCATGGGTGTTGATGATCTTTTCAGGCTTCAATGTTTCAAAAAGATGCTGCACATTGTCCATCCCCAGGTTGACTTTCCCGCCCATAAATCCCGGAAGCTCAATTTCACTAAAGGAGGTGATGAGCAGTCTCACTTTGTATTGACTCAACCACTCTTGTTGTGATGCATTAAGCTTGAAACCATGAGAGGCTATAACAACGGCCTCTTCACCTTTAGTGATGGCTACACCATAATAGACTGGGTCAAGTCTGTTGCCCGGATGAAGAGAAAAGATTTCTAATTCAGAAGAGGGGGCATTCCGGATTGAATAATCTGGCAGTTCCTCAACCCGATCAGCGATTTTCCATTTTCTCGTTTTGTTGTAGGCTTTGGTGGTCGCCTTGATCAGTTTCTTATTGGAGAGTGATTGTATCGTCTCTTTGTGACAGTGATCGTTATAGGATTGCGTGATTAAGATGAAATCATATTCAGGTATGTCTTGAATTGCGACAGGCTCTGTTATGTGCCATTGCTCATTGAACCATGATCCTCCGTCGATCTCGGAACCAATCAACCATGGATCAACTATGAAGCGGGTGTCGCCCCACTTGATCCACCAGGAGGTGTCCATGTTGAGTCTTTGGATTTCGATCATGTACGAAAGCTAGATAAAAGAAATCAAACAGTGTGGATCTTAAGCTCCCAACATGGGTAGGTGCTTGACACGATGATAGTTTAATGCCATACCCAGGCAGTGCTTAATGATTTGCTCTGGTATAGGCTCATTGATTGGAAGGAGTATAGCTCGCTTACCCTCAAATCTTAATTCATTACCGTAGATTGTCCTAAACGTATTGACCAAGCTTGTCGTGCATTGAAAGTAAAACGCGCAGTAGTCTGGGTTATTAGGCTTCCAGTCCATGCGTATCGTACTGCCGTGATTTGAGCGGTAACTGGGTTCGCCCCATTTTAAGGATTCGGATAGACGATTGATGCCCTCCATATTCTCAGCTGTGCTGATGACTAAAGCACGTAGCTTTTTCATGATTGGTTGGATGTGTTTGGGGTACCGATCAAACACTTCAACTACCTCAGGCTCTGAATTCAAATCCATACCTAAATCTCGTAATATTTTGTTTCATTTTGTCGATTAAGGTCATAAAGCGGTGCTCATTTACTATTTAATTTGCAAATAGGAAATATATTAATTTACATTTGTTTTGCTTTTAAGAAAATAATTCAAAACATGAAGATTGGAGCTTTTGAGGAATTAGTGCTGCTTGCAGTTGGATCCCTCGGTGAAGGGGCCTATGGAGTGGCAGTCAAAGAATTACTCGCAGAAAAGACAGGTAAGTCTACGAGTATTGGAGCGTTGCATTCGGCCTTATATAGGTTGGAAGATAAAGGGTGCCTGGTTTCCTCCGAAGGTGGTGCAACCAACGAGAGGGGTGGTAGACGCAAGAAGTATTACACACTGACTGCTACTGGTCGGAATGCACTGATCGAAGCAAACAAGCTGAGGCTTGAATTCTCCAAAAATATCACAGGTCTAAATCTTGAAATGGGTGAGTAATTCACAACAACAGCGTCCACCTGTTTGGGCTGATCGTTTGCTCCAACGGCTCTGTGCCGAGGAGGTAGTAGAGACGATCCAAGGTGATCTGCATGAGCTATACTTCAAGCGACGGCAAATCCACTCTAAGATTAAATCTGACTTGATCTATTTCCTGGAGGTATTGGATATGTGTCGTCCTTTTGCTCTTAAAAGAAGAAAGTCAAACAACTCAATATATAAAGCTATGTACTACAACTATCTAAAGGTTGCTTGGAGAAATCTACTCAAGTATCGAACCTACAGTATCATTAAAATCGGAGGCTTTGCCATTGGCATTGCCGCTTTTATTCTCATCTCAATGTTTGTGAAGGACGAGTTGAGCTATGATCTCCACTATCGCAATCAAGATCGTCTTTACCGAGTTATCAACGTGTATAACGATCCCGCTGACTTTGGTAAATGGACTTCTTTTCCAGCTCAAATTGGTCAGGTGCTCAACGAAAGCTTTCCAGAAATAGAAATGGCTGGTCGTCTCATAGTACACGACTGGTTCGATGCTGGAAACAATCAAATGAGAAGAGTAGACCAGGTGATCAACACCTATGAGGAAGGTTTTGCCTATGCCGATCCCTCCTTACTAGAGATACTAGAGATGCCGATGATTTACGGTAACAATGCGACCGCACTGTCTGAGCCCAATTCCATTGTGCTTACCAAGAGTAAGGCTGACAAATATTTTCCCGATAGGGATCCAGTAGGCGAGTCTATAGTGCTCAACGATGATGAGGAAAAGACATTCACAGTCGGTGGAGTGGTCGCTGACTTACCCATTAATGGACACCTCCAGGCCAATTTCTTTATCACACTGGCGCATCGAGAGTTTTGGCCTGGCGAACAGACTAACTGGTGCTGCTGGAACTATAGACCTAACATTTTGGTCAAGCCTGGTACTGATGTCACCGCATTGGAGGAAAAGCTCCTACTTATCAGGAATGACTATGTCGATAAGTATATGCGGGCTACAGGCAATCAGAACGCAGATGACAATCAAAAGTATCATACGTTTGAGCTCCAGCCAATATCCGATATTCATCTTTACAATGAAGGCATTCATGACAATTTTTCTCATGGAGATATCAAGATTGTCTGGCTTTTTGTGGCCATCGCAGGGTTTATCCTGCTACTGGCCTGTATCAATTTCATCAATCTGTCTACCGCGAAATCAGCGAATAGGGCCAGAGAAGTTGGTCTGCGCAAGGTGGTAGGCTCAACCCGCCGCTCATTAGTACAACAGTTCTTAGCTGAGTCGATGCTATTTAGTTTTATCTCGGCTGTGGTGGGCATACTAGTCGCGATGCTGATGCTGCCCTACTTCAATGCCATTGCTGATAAGTCCATGATTTTGCCCTTAACAGAATGGTGGTTTGGCCCACTTTTATTTGGATTCGTCATTATTGTAGGTCTGCTGTCAGGATTGTACCCATCATTTTACTTGTCTGCCTTCCGTCCAGTTGAAGTGCTAAAGGGTTCATTGAGCAGAGGTAGCAAAAGCTCGACGCTTCGAAGCGTAATGGTCATTTTCCAATTTTCTACCTCAGTAGTGCTGATTATTGGAGCGGTTATGATCTATCGCCAAATGGAGTTTGTCCTTGAGAAGGATCTGGGCTTTGACAAGGAGCAAGTATTGATGATTCAGGGGATTGAGACATTAAACCAACAAACTGAGGCTTTTAAGGATGAGCTACTGAAGCTGACAGCTATTAAATCTGCTGCTTCAAGTAGCTACTTTCCAGTCGCTGGTACCAGGCGCAATGGAAATTCCTTTTGGATTCATGGACGAGATAAGATTGATCGAGCAGTCGACGGACAAAACTGGGGGGTGGATAAAGACTACATCACTACTATGGGTATTGAACTTGTGGAAGGTCGTGATTTTGAGGATATGGCATCAGACTCTTCATCGATTATTATCAACAAACGGATGGCTAAAGAGCTTGGTCTCAAGGACCCTATCGGAACAAAACTATTTACCTGGGAAACATGGAATGTCATCGGTGTTATTGAGGATTTCCATTTTGAAAATATGCGTGAGGAGATTGAGCCATTGGCATTGCGACTTGAGAATGGCGCGTCTATTCTTTCAGTTAAATTGGCGACAGACGACCTGCCTGCTACGCTAACTTCGATAGAGGATTCATGGGATAAGTTCATGCCCAATCAGCCCATTAGGATTTCATTTTTAGATGATGCCTATGAACGGATGTATGAGGACGTTCAGAGGACGGGGAGTGTATTTACCAGCTTCTCTATTTTGGCTGTTATCGTCGCTTGTTTAGGCCTGTTTGGTTTGTCGGCCTTTATGGTGGAGCAGCGCAATAGGGAAATTAGCATTCGCAAAGTATTGGGTGCTTCTGCCAATACCATTTTTCAACTCTTGACGATGAACTTTCTAAAAATGATAGGGATTGCGCTGTTGATCGCATTTCCGATAGGATGGTACTTAGTAAAAGAATGGCTGAATGATTTTGAGTATCGCACTACCATTGGCTGGGATGTATTCGCGCTAGCAGGACTGGCCGTGCTGCTGTTGGCCATGATTACAATTAGCTATGAGTCTAATAGGGCTTTATTGACGAACCCGATTAAAGGGCTGAGGTCAGAATAAAAAAAGCTCCATGTGCGAGGCTAACTAAACCTACACATGGAGCACAACCAGCTATGGAAAGTTTGGCCTTAGGCCATATTAGCAATGAGCGCCATGCTAATGATTGTACAAGCCATAAAAAAGATGGCGAGGTAAACTTTAGAATAATCTTTTGACTGTTGTTCGAGGGACTTGGTGATTTCTTTCATCGCTTAACCTATTTGCTGAGCGACATACTTGCTGAGTTTGACAATGCCTAAGCCTGCTAGTACAGTTCCGTAAATGATTGGGCGAATGGCGAAGAGGGCGATAACAAAGATAAGTGACATCATGGCGTTTTATTTTTTTGGTTGTTTGATAGTACTACGGCCTGCCTTTCATTTACCCCACCCCCCTCATTAAGTTTTTTTAGAAAAGATCAGATGGATTCTGGCTATCTTTATAGAAAGATCTTTTTTTTAGATGTTAGTTATTATGAAATACTTGTTTACACTACCCTTCTTTTTAGTATGCTTTTCTTCAATGGGTCAGGAAAGCCTACCTACAAATTTTGCAATTGGACTTGGTACAAATGGCGCTGTGGTACGTTGGCATTTTTCCGACAACCTTAGTACGATTGCCAGATTTGAATACAGTCATAATGATCAAGGAAGGCTAGAACCTCAGCTCAATTTTATTGGGAGATTTGTAAAACATGAACTGGGAAATGTCTACACTGGACTGGGTATTGCTTTTGATCTAGTGGGTGGTGAGAATAGCGGTTACGACTTGAGGTTACCAGTCGGGTTAGAGTATTTCCCGTTTGAAGGCAAGAACATTTCATTCGGACTTGAGACAGGATTTTTACTTTATAATACCACAAATGGGGGCGACCGAGCGGATTTTCGTTCGTTCGGATTGTTTGAACTCAACTTCTATTTATAATAAGGAAACGAAAGTTGAGTAATGTCAATTTAATCTGAAGATTAAATAAAAAATGAGTTTGTCTTTGAATCTCACTTCTATTTTAAATCTCCATGAACTTCAATTAACAGTATTTTTTTTGTTGTACTGATTCTTCTTTTTGCTTGCTCAACAGAGCGAAATGATCAAAAAGAAATTTCAGGCATGGCACATATTTTTAACCTATGTCCTGTTCTTCGTTGCGCTCAGCGTTAGTCTTATTTTTGTTGAGAAGGGTGAGGTTGTCCTTTTCGTCAATGGCGCTCACAACAGCATTTTTGATTGGCTTATCAAGTGCCTGACCCACCTAGGTGATGGTCTCATTTTTTTGCCACTTTTTCTTCTGGCAGTTATCTCCAAAAGAAAGAAGTTCACCTATCGGGTGGTTCTTGTGTTTTTAGTCCACGCTTTAATCGTCGTATTACTTAAGCAGTTTTTATTCAGCGATATTGGCAGGCCTAAATCATTTTTTGATGATTTGAACATGCTTCACTTTGTGGAGGGGGTCAAGGTTCACAGTAAGCGATCCTTTCCTTCGGGACACACTGCCTCAGCTTTTGCAGCAGCGGTTTTACTCTCGTTTATGTATCGAAAGTCATGGGTTTTGGTCGCAACCTTGATTGCTGCTTCGGTTGTCGGCATGTCCCGTATGTACCTACTGCAGCATTTTTATGTCGATGTAGTACTTGGAGCAGTAATAGGGTTCAGCTCGAGTTTTTTGATTTGTATGCTCCCTTTCAATCGATCTAAAATCTATGTACGCACTCAGTGGGAGCACCTGGTTGCAAGAGTGAGAGGTACTGCTATTCGTCCTGAAACGCAGCTCCAAGAAAGTACCACGTCCTTTTCTCAAACGGATCCTTCGCAGCATATCTGACCTCCAGTCGAGGTATCTCCTCTAGTCTTTTAATATGGCGATCATTAGTGATCAAGAGATTTGCCGGATCTAACTGCAGATAGTCTGAGATAGCAGATGAATCCATTTTTGGTACTACTTGCGCTACCGCAAATGGAATGGCAGGATTTAAAGCTTCGAAATATCTTAACGAGCTAGTCGACTCAAGTACAGAAAGTCCATCCACTGTCGGCAATTCTTTATCTAATCGTGGAAGTACAACATAATGAATGACCTGATTAAAGAGACCAAAAGAAATAGCCATAGCCGCAAGAGCCATTATCAAATTGCGACGATAGAGAAAGAACGTCATCGCACCACCAAGTGGTAATAAAATAAACCACCACCAGAGTTGTCTGTGCGCTGTAAAATCAGGATCTGCTTCAAGTCCTAGCTTTACTCCACCAGGTAGTACCAAAAGCACAGCTACGAGTGCGATCAAGCTGACCTTGAACCATCGAGAATTAAAATCTACTTTATGCAGGTAGTTAGCCAGTAGTATTGCTCCAAATGGATAGCATGGCACAGGGTAATTGGGCAACTTAGTTCGGGATATCGTGAAGAAAATGATATAAGCAGCTACCGCAATTAAGGACAGCAATAGCAATGGCTGCTTTCTTTCTATCCATGCCAGCTTAAAACTTTGCGGTAGCCAAAAAGAGAATGGCAATAAGCCAAATGCCAAAACCAAAGGCATGTAGAACAATCCTCCACCATGCCCTTCCATGGTATCAGAAAAGCGACTGAGATTATGCTTAAAAAAGAACCCCTCTGTCCAAGCACCGCCTGATTGGATATGAAGTTGGTAGTAAATCGGAAGTACAATCAATAATGTGATGACCACTCCCTGAGGAATGGCTAAACTCTTTAAGTAGTACCAATTGAGCTGCTTTGTGATAATTAGGTAAGTGAGAAAAATGATTCCCGGTAGGCCAACTGCCACAGGCCCTTTCGCTAGTACAGCCAACGCCAAAGCCACATACATGATGTACAAATACCTCTTGCGAGAGGTTGAGGCGAACATGGCGAAACCAAATAGCCCCACATCCACTAAAAAAATCAAATAGGGATCAGGAACTGCCAACTGAAACTGCAATGATAGATGTATCGACGCTAGCAAAATGATGGTCGTAATCCAGGCAGTCTTGTTGTTGAGCAGTCGATCGGTAATGAAAAATGTAAGCAGGATTGTCAATACTCCCATCATTGCAGAGAAGAATCGTGCCGCAAACGGAGTATAGCCAAACCAACTGTAAGCCGTACCCATGAGGTAGTAGTGAAGCGGAGGTTTGTCTGTCCTTAACTCACCGTTGAATGTAGGTAGAAATGGCTGACCTGCTTCGCGCATCTCCATGGCGCAGGTGCTGTTCTTGGCCTCATCGAGAATGGAGATGGAATAGCCACCAAGGTTGGCATAAAAAACAACTGCCGAGAGCAGGACGACAAGAGCGTATTGCTTCCATTTCATGTGCCAAAAGTAGCCGTAGAGCTTAAGCCACCAACGACTGGAAGCATTATTAACAATTCCTTCTAATAGGATTAATACGAGTTGATTCTAGTGATTTGAGCACCCTCAATATTGAGATTGACGATTCCTGCCTCATCTATGAACTTGAGCATTTTCCTGGATTGGAAGTTGGAACCATCAGCAATCGCTCGATCAAAACTGAAGTTTTGAAGTGTTTGCTCTGATTCAATCGAATTGTTTGAAATGACCAATTCGTCACATGTCAGTGCTGGGTAGTACTGTTGTGTAGGTTCCTGAGTGACATGGATGACCTTATGTCCATACCAATGATAAAGGGTAACTCCTGGCTCAATCTCTTCATGATAAGGTGGATCAAGTGTTTCGTCTTTGTGTACTGGATTGGATAAGACGGCTCTTCGGTGTGGATCGATTTGGAAGGCCGCTAATTCTGAATTGATGAACTCATCGGAGGACACTAGATAGGAGGAACCGGCGCTGACAAAGTCAATGGCAGGATAATTCTTCGCACGATAGTACTTGATTGCGGTAGCCCCTCTTGAATCCACATAGTCTGCGATATATGAGAAGGAGAGTAGACATGCCAGGCAGAATGAGACATAAAGCCAACGAATGTTCTGATAGTGGAAGACGAGAATTACAGTCAGCAGTATCGCATAAACAAGCAGCATTTGATTGAACGATAGATAAACCCAATCAATCAAACTGCCGGGTAATTGCTCCGCGAGGGAGACCACAAGGTTCAGCGCCCAAAGCATCCATTCGATAATCCACGCGATTAGATCACCTAGTATTTCGCTAACCGATGCTCCAAACAAGAAGGCAAGACCAGTATGCAGAATCAGCCACACCCCTGGGATGACGATCAAGTTGCTGATAAAAAAGTAAGACGGGAACTGATGGAAATAGTAAAGTCCTAGTGGGAAAGTGGCCAGCTGCGCTGCAATAGATACCGCTGTGATCTGCCAAGCCTTATCTATAATCCAGTACTGTGGAATCCAAAGATTATAAATTTTGGGTTGGAGGTAGATGATACCAATTACCGCTGCATATGAAAGTTGGAATCCAACTGCATAGATGTAGTTCGGTTCGTAGAGCAACAAGAGCAGTGCCGATGCAGCAATTGTATTGTAGATGTTGTTGGAACGCTCGCTTGTGTCAGCAAGGCTAATCATCGAAAACATGGTCACCGCCCGTAAAACTGAAGGTGAAAATCCCGTGATCATTGCATATGACCAGAGACCAGTTAGGTTAATGAATAGCACCAGCCATTTCCCATACTTTTGTCCTTTGAGCGGCTTTAGAAATAAGCTGAGAATCATGAAGACTATACCAACGTGCAGGCCCGAGACAGCTAGCACATGCATGGCTCCAGCTGATGCATAAGCTCTTGTCAGATCATTGTCGAGATGGTCTTTGATGCCTAATATCAGTGCAGACAGGACAGCTGATTCTGCAGAATGCCCCATGTGGTGGTGTATCTTATCCTGGAAGAAACTACGGACTTGATACCCTAGGGCTAAAATTTGATTCGGAGAGCTGTTACCCAATCGCAGCAAATCTGGGCTGTCTACAAACTGCTGATCATAAATATGTTTGGTGCGCATGTACGCACTGTAGTAGAATTCATCAGGATTCTTGGGACTTGATATTTCATAGGGCATCCCTTTGACCATAATTTGATCTCCATAACTCAGCGGGACAACATCTTCAGTTTTCCTTAAGTAGAAATTGAACTTTCCTCGAGCTTCGATGGACTTGTTTGCCAGAAATACATTGTTGATTTCCGCTTCATAGAGTATAAAGTTGGCCTTTTCTGTACCAGGAGAAATGATGGTTCCTTCCCAGCCTTGCCCATCCTCTATATGTCGGTAGTGGGATGGATCAAGCAGTTCGTCATTCAGTGCCGCGCGATAATAACCGAGAATAGCAAAGATGAAAATGGCTGGTAAGGCTACCCAACTCCCTAAGTCATAGTAGGACTTGCCAGAGAATTTAGATACAAGGATGTGGATGACAAAGCATAAGCTAGCCGCTCCTACGACCAATTTGAGATCAAGATTTGGAAATAGCTTAAAGGCCAGTACACCAGCAAGGAAAACCAGTGTTACGCGAATGATAGGAAACTTGGTCCAGCTATTCCACATAGCTGAATATAACATACAGGCGCTTTCAGCAAAAGCATTTGACTGCCAAATGCTTGTACTATGTCATTTCTCCATTTCTTGTACCCAAACTCCAGCTTCTTGAAAAGGCGTACCGACCTCTCTGAAACCAAACTTTTTATACAAACCGGTGATCTCTTTATGTGCGTGGAGGTAAATACGCTTGCTACTGTTTCCAGGCTTACTTCCTATATCATCCAGTATGGTTGATATCAACTTTGATGCTATCCCGAGATTACGATACTCTCTTATTACCGCGAACCGTTCAAGCTTGATGCCTTGTGGTGTTCTTCTCCACCTCGCTGCGCCTACCGTTTCTCCCTCATCATTTTGAGCAATGAAGTGGTGACTCTCATCATCATAGTCATCGAACTCATCATCTTGATTAATCTTCAATTCATCGACGAAGACCTGCTTCCTTACATCTCTGGCATTGTCAAAATGCGTTTTCTCTTTGACCTTTATGATTTTCATGACTCTTTCTTTTCACTATGAGACTTATAAGCACCGATGATCGCTTTGACGAGTTTATGTCTAATAACATCTTTATCGTCAAGTTCTACAAAGCCTATCCCTTTTACACCTTTGAGGATATTTAATGCCTCAATAAGTCCTGATTTTTGATTTTTTGGCAGGTCGATTTGACTTCTATCACCAGTGATGATCATCTTCGAACTGGGACCCATACGCGTCATAAACATCTTGATCTGCATAGGAGTAGTGTTCTGGGCTTCATCAAGCAGAATGTATGCGTTATTTAAGGTTCGCCCTCTCATGTAAGCCAGAGGCGCGATCTCGATGACATTATTCTCTCTATAGAATTTGAGCTTCTCAGAGGGGATCATATCCGATAGAGCATCATAGATGGGCCTGAGATAAGGATCGATTTTTTCCTGAAGGTCACCAGGCAGGAAACCCAGGTTTTCTCCCGCTTCTACCGCAGGGCGCGTAATGATGATTTTTTTGACCTCTTTGTTCTTTAGTGCTCGTACCGCTAGCGCAACACTTATGTAAGTCTTGCCAGTACCTGCCGGACCAATAGCGAAGACCAAATCGTTGTTGATAGCCGCCTCAACTAGAGATCTTTGATTATTTGTTTTGGGTACGATCTTCGCCCCCCGTGTTCCATAGATCAGCACATTGCCGCTTTGAGCAGTAGAGGGCTCATCATCACTTTTGATGTAGTTCTGAATGTTCTCTTGGGTGATGTTCCCATATTTGTGGTAATGAATGATCAGCGAGTTGAGTATTTCGTTGATCTCGATGATTTGGGGAGTGCTTCCTTTGATCCTTATTTCATTACCTCTGGATACAATTTTGCTGTCTGGAAAAGCCTGCGCGATCTCCTTGATATTTTGGTTTTCTATCCCTAAAAAATCAACCAATTGTATGTTTTCAAGGGTGATGACTTTTTCTACCAAATGCTTTCTTTTAGAATGTGAGGGACAATTTTGAGGACTAGTTATTAATGTTTTTGTTTGTACAAATTAATATAATTATTCCCATTTGAATCCATGGCCATTCTGACTTTTCTGTCTGATTTTGGACAATCAGATCACTACGTAGGAGCGGTGAAGGCCAAGGTTCTCTCTATCAATCCGGGTATACAAATAGTTGATTTGAGCCATGATATAGCACCATATGATATTGGCCATGGAGCATATATTTTGGATTCCGTTTTTAGAGATTTTCCAACTGGAACGGTACATCTCGTATGTCTAAGTGCAGAGGGGAAGAAGCCTGAGCCTGCTGTAGCTGTTCGACTGGAAGATCAGTATTTTGTAGGTAAAGATAGTGGACTTTTTAGCCTTATCAGTGATCGAAAGCCTGACATTGCCGTAGAGCTTACGGTACCCCAATTACCCTCTACTTTCATGGAAAAAGATCAGCTTGCAGCAGCTGCGGCCAAACTGGCCAGTGGCGACAATATGCACGAAATGGGAAGTCCGTATCCTGAATTGCAGCGCTTGATTGGTCGTCAGGTCAAGGCTAATAAAAAGCGGATCGTAGGTCATGTGATCAGAGTTGACCACTATGGCAATTTGATCACCAATATCCCCAAGACTGATTTTGATAGTATTCTGAAAATCAACAATTCGGGACGGTTTGAAATCAAAGTTGGTCGAGAAAAGCTGCGCAAAGTGCATCAAAGCTTCGATGAAACTGATGGAGGAGAGATCTATCTGCTGTTTAACTCAACTGGCACATTACAGATAGGTATAAAGAATGGTAAGGCAACAGAATTACTTGGCTTAAGGCATGATGCTCCAATTATTATTGACTTTACAGAATAAGATACTATGCTTGTAAGAATCGTGAGAATGGTTTTTAGAGAAGATGCCGTTGGCGACTTCCTCGAGATCTTCGAAGGATCCAAAATGGCCATTCGTAATTTTGAAGGTTGTCGGCATCTAGAGTTGATGAAGGATGAGAACAATCCAAATGTATTCTATACCTACAGCCATTGGCTGAGTGAAGATCACCTGGATGAATACAGGCATTCTGAACTCTTCGAAGCTACATGGCGCAAGACAAAACTACTTTTCGCTGACAAACCTCAAGCGTTTTCACTTAAGAAATTTTTAGAGGTCACCCCTTAGTCTTACTAAGAATTGGAGTAAGTTTGCATCCCAATTGCCAAAGTGGCGGAACTGGTAGACGCGCACGACTCAAAATCGTGTTCCTTCGGGAGTGTGGGTTCGATTCCCACCTTTGGTACTCAAAGCCGACAGCATTGTGCTAGCGGCTTTTTTGCTTTAGGTAGTCGTATTAATGCCTACTGATCACTACGATTGAGCGAGCATTATTGAGTCGTCTTTCTTGTTTTTGACTATAGAAGCTAGCACGGCACTTAGTTCCAGTTTGGCTCTATTATACTCTTTTGACTTTTCTGCTATCTGAAAAAACCAAATCAGAAAGGAGTGACACGGCAGTAAAAAGCCACTATAGAGTTGATTCCCCAATCTGTCGTGGACTTGATTTTTCACAAGTCTATTAGATATGTCCTCATTGGATTGGATAGATATCACCTGCTTAAACAAAGACAACCCAAACTTGTCGCAATACTGGTCTATGGGAAAGTAAAGCTCATTGTCTACAACAAAAATGCTCAAAGTTTGACCCACGAGGTGTTGGTCGATTATTCTCTCTGCCCTCATTTATTAAGTTCCATAACTTCAGAATGCTCCTCGAGAGAGCAACCTGAATCAGTTGATTTAGCTTAATGAATTGAACTGAGAGCAGAAACAACAACCAAAGGGGGACGGATGACCACCCCCTCAATTATTATTTTCCAACATATCCCAATCCAATTCATAACCACTAACTGTAGTCATCAAAGAGCCAAGCTCCTTGTGTAGGCCACTGTGAGTGGTAATCGTTTTGCTATAACTCTATTAGCTGATGGTCTTTGCAAGCGATATCGACATTGAAGGCTATACAGAATAATTATATTCTTGAAATCAACTTTCATAAACGGTAACAAAGCCTTCTATTTAACAAATATGTGAAAAAAGAATATTAATGCAATCGATATTCGAATATAAAAATCAGAAAATTATTTCCAACTGCAAGACTCAGCTATTCTCTACTTTCTGTGGAGGAGTACGAGCTAACATGACTTTTTAAGGCTTGAAAAAAGATTTATTAATGAATTTTACATTAGTAGTGCCAGATTGTTCTAATAATTTGTCTGATTTATATCAAACACTCTTTTAGGTAGCTTTCGAAAATAGCTATTTGGTTCTGTTGAAAACCGCAAAACAACTGCGAAAAAGATACAACAGACTGAAAGTCAATCTGATATTTTCGCTAGTGACAATGCTAAAAGAGAATGAAACTTAATGAAATCGTCAAGACACTACGCGAAAAACACGGCTACACGCAGGAGTATCTCGGCAACATATTGAACATTTCCCCTTCTGCGGTTGGCAAATTAGAGAACGGTATAAGGAAACTGCAGGCTGCAGAAATGCTCAAGCTATCTCAGCTTTTCGGTATGAGTGCTGACGAGTTTGCGCACTATGGAGAGTCGGTTAGTCAAGTTTCAGAGCCAACAGTAGTATATGAGCCTTCATCACAAAAATCTGTAACTATGATGATAGAGCTGGACGGTCAGGAACATACGTTGGAGTATTGGATCAATACGTTGAGACGTGTTAACAAAGCGCTAAGTGCCGATTAGGTTTCAGGCAAGAACTTCAACTATGAAATGGGTAATGCTTACGAGATAACCTGAGCGTAAAAGGGCAAACGCTTTGCGATTTTGAACAGACTAGTGCCTAAGTGCTTTTTTTGTTATTTTCGGAGGTTCAATATCAATGAATATGATTTCTGAGTTTCAGAAGAAAAAGTTCTCTCACCTTTTCAATCTTCTTGATGTTAATAAAAATGGCTATCTCCAACTAGGAGATTTCATGAGCGTAGCGCACACGCTACGTGAGAAAATGGACCTACCGGAATTCAGCTCGCATTACAGACAATTATGCCAAAGCTGCCAGGCACTATTCGAAGCACTGAAAGAAGACATTGCCCTACCTAAGAAAAGAACCATAACTCTTGAAGAGTGGCTTAACTTCTTTGAGATAGCTAGTGGTGGAGACGAAGGCGAAGCGACCGTAGAAAAATATAGACAGCTACTCTACGGCTTCCTTTTTGACGTGTTTGACGATAACAACGATGGTTATATCTCAATGGAGGAATATGCAGAAGTATATCAGATATATGGCATAGATGATCATCAGATTGCTGAAGCGTTTGAAAGCATTGATGTTTACAAAGACGAGCGTCTATCGAAATATGAATTGATCAACGCTATTGAGGTATTCCTCACTTCGGCAGAACCAAAGGATCGTGGCAATCTTATTTTTGGACGAGTTGTCTGAAGAAGCTATTTAGGTCGAATCAACCCCTCTTGCACGACGGAAGCAACAAGGTTGCCAGCCTGGTCAAAGATACTCCCTCTTGTAAACCCACGAGCATTGGAAGCACTGGGGCTGTCAAGTGAGTACAGCAACCAATCGTCTACCCTAAAGTCTCTATGGAACCACATGGCGTGATCCAAGCTGGCTGTGAGCTTCATATCGAGGAAAGTCTTGCCATGTTTTTTGACTGCAGCACCGAGCAAATTGTAGTCAGAAGCATATGCCAATATCGTCTGATGCATGCGCTGCTGGTCAGGTACCTCTCCCTTAGCTTTGAACCAAACATACTGTTGATCACTTGATTTCATCATATTCTGAATAGTAGGTGGCTCGACAGACCGAAACTCAATAGGCCTGGGTATATTCAACCAGGCTTGCACCTTTGAAGGTAGCGAGCTTGCATAAGTCTGGATCACGTCATGATCATCCTTGAGCTCGTCAGGCCCAGGTACATCCGGTGCGGTGGACTGATGGTCATATCCATCTTCCTGTATATGAAAACTGGCAGACATGTTAAAGATTGCTTTACCGTGCTGAAAGGCAACTACTCTGCGAGTAGTAAAGCTTTTGCCATCTCTGATGCGATCCACCTGGTACACAATCGGCCGCTCAATATCTCCAGCCAATATAAAATAGCCGTGAAGTGAATGGACGGTACGATCTTCCGGGACAGTCTGATTAGCAGCTTCTAATGCCTGTGCCAATACCTGACCTCCGAAGACTCTGGGACTACCAATACTCGCACTTTGTCCTCTGAAAATGTTGATCTCTATAGGCTCGAGCGTTAGGTGCTCGATCAATTCTTTAGTCCCTTTCATACGTTTTTATAAGCGTTAAAGATAAACCGTAGGTTCCCTATTGTAGAATCTTTTTTGACAGTTCAAATTCTTTCATTTTGATTCAGGATTGATTGGCAGATGGAATTTTAGTTACTTCCGCCTCTTCAAAATCTAAGCTCTCTTCATGTCACAAAATGCCCATTCCCAGTTTTTGGGGTACCTACATAGTTTTAGAGGTTTGGCAATCATTCAGATCGTCTTGATCCATTCCATTGTTGCTGCTTTCCTTGGTGCAAATGGATTTGAACTGGACTTTACACATCCTTTGGTGATTGCTAACGAAGTTTTATTCCACGATAGCACTCTGTATTTTGCAATTATTTCGGGGCTGCTTTATACGGCAATTTTGAAGAGTAGGGGATATAGGAAGTTCTATAGGTCCAAGTTTAAGAATGTCTTTTTGCCTTACGTATTCTTTACCTTGATCTTTGGAGTGCTAGATAATGAAGCCGGAACGGGAGTGTTCCACGAAAGCTTCCTTTCTTATATTAAGGCGATCCCTCGCTACTTATTATATGGCAAGGCTGTAGGCCCCTACTGGTATATGCCAGTACTATTCTTTCTGTTTCTGATGACACCCATACTTGATGCTATACTTGACAATGAGAAATTTGGGAAGCCGATTTTTATAGTCTTGATGATCATTCCATTGGTCTCGACCAGGGTGCAAATGGCTTTTGATTATATCCTAAGCTTACAGACCATGATTTACTTTATGGGTGCCTATGCTTTCGGTATGTATCTGGGACGAGACCTTTCCAGTAAACTTGATAAGCTCAAATCGAATGCAGCTGTACTTTGGATTATTACCATATCCTGTAGTATTGGTCTCGTTTATCTTTTTATTGCAGATATTCAAATGATAGGATTTGTCGATCTCAGAGAGACTTTGTACTATGCTCAGAAATTGGCAATGGGAGTTCTATTCATTCTTTGGCTGAGGGACTTGGGTGAGAGTGCACCCAGGTGGCTAAGCAACGTTGCGGAATCTGCTTTTTCGATCTATTTCACACATACATTTTTTGTTTTCATGCTAATGGGAGCAGGCTTCTACGCACCAATATTGGATCTCAATGCAATAGCCCCGATCAACGTTATCCTTGGGGCTTTGTCTATGCTCGTCATGTCAATTGTAGGGAGTCTTTTTATTGTGAGAGCTTTCAGGAAGCTCTTTGGTAGGTATTCAAGAATGATTGTCGGCTCGTAAGAAAATAAAAAAGGGACTTAAAGCCCCTTTTAATTTCCACATTCTTATCTATCTCTACTCGGCTGCAAAACTGGCCGACAGATATTCTCTGTTCAATCGAGCGATGTTGGTAAGGTCTATCTCCTTAGGGCACTCCGCTGAGCAAGCCCCTGTATTTGTACAGGCACCAAACCCCTCTTCATCCATTTGGGCTACCATCTTTTGCGCTCTCTGAGCAGCCTCTACTTTACCTTGAGGAAGCAATGCGAGATGAGAAACCTTAGCAGAAACGAATAGCATAGCAGAAGCATTTTTGCAAGCGGCCACACACGCTCCACAACCAATACAGGTCGCCGCGTCCATTGCCTCATCGGCTACTACTTTAGGTATGGGAAGCTCATTAGCATCAGGTACACCACCCGTGTTCACACTCACGTAACCTCCCGATTGAATGATGCGGTCGAACGCTGTTCTGTCGACCACCAGATCTTTGACCACTGGGAATGCTGCAGCTCTCCATGGCTCTATGGTAATGGTATCACCATCTTTGAAGCTACGCATGTGAAGCTGGCAGGTAGTAGTTTGTTGAGGTCCATGTGGATGACCATTGATGTATAGGCTACACATGCCACAGATACCCTCTCTACAATCATGATCAAAATGCACAGGATCTTCTCCCTTAGACTCAAGATCATTGTTGAGTATATCCAACATTTCAAGAAAGGAGGTATCCTCAGAGATGTCCTTCACTTGATATGTTTCCATTTTGCCTTTAGAATTAGCGTTTTTTTGTCGCCAGATTTTTAAGGTCAAATCCATATTATGAGTGTTTTGTCTTTTGCGTTCTATTTATAACTTCTCTGTGTGAGTTTCACATTCTCGAAGACCAACTCTTCTTTGTGCAGCTTCTCGTCTTTGCCTTCACCCGTGTATTCCCATGCTGACACGTAAGAATAGTTTTCATCGTCTCTTTTAGCTTCTCCTTCCTCAGTCTGAGATTCTTCTCTGAAGTGACCACCACATGACTCATTTCTGTCAAGTGCATCATCAATCATCAACTCACCTAATTCTAAGAAGTCGGCTACTCGATTGGCCTTCTCAAGGGTCATGTTGAGCTCCTCATTTGTGCCTATCACTTTCACATCCTTCCAGAATTCTTCTTTGATTTCCTGTACCATTTTCTTGGCTTTTTTGAGCCCTTCTTCAGTACGGGACATGCCGCAGTAGTCCCACATCACTTTACCAAGCCTTTTGTGGAAATGATCGACTGGCTTGCTACCGTTAATGCTGATGAGTTTGTCGATTTGATCTTTCACGGCCTTTTCAGCCTCTTTGAACTCTGATTGATCAGTAGAAGGTTTAGTATAAGGCTCACCGGCAAGAAAATCTCCAATAGTATATGGGATCACGAAGTAGCCATCAGCCAGACCTTGCATCAAAGCGCTGGCGCCAAGTCTGTTAGCCCCATGATCTGAGAAGTTAGCTTCCCCAAGTGCATATAGTCCGGGTATAGTGGTTTGCAAATTATAGTCAACCCATAGGCCACCCATGGTGTAGTGTACCGCTGGGTAGATCATCATAGGTACGGAGTAGGGATCATCTCCAGTGATCTTCTCATAAATGTCAAACAGGTTGCCATACTTACCTGCAATTGTATCTCGACCATCTCGCTTGATAGCGTCACGGAAATCAAGATATACAGCAAGGCCTGTTCCACCTACTCCTCTGCCTTCATCACACACAACTTTTGCATTTCTTGATGCTACATCGCGTGGGACAAGGTTACCAAACGAAGGATACTTCGCTTCAAGGTAGTAGTCTCGTTGATCTTCTGGTAAGTCGCTCGCTTTAGTGGTTCCTGACCTGATCTTCTCGGCTAGCTCTACTGTTTTAGGTACCCATACACGTCCATCATTTCTCAATGATTCTGACATCAGTGTCAGTTTCGACTGGTTTTCTCCATGTACCGGTATACACGTCGGGTGTATTTGCGTAAAGCAGGGATTAGCGAATAATGCTCCTTTTCTATGGGCCCTCCAGGCTGCAGTCACGTTGGAGCCCATGGCATTAGTAGATAGATAGAAAACATTACCATAACCTCCTGTACAGAGTAATACGGCATGAGCGCTGTGAGACTCGATAGCTCCGGTAAGTAGATTCCGTGTGACAATGCCTTTGGCTTTGCCATCGACCATTACCAAATCCATCATTTCTGTTCTGGTGTAAAGCTTTACTTTACCATTAGCCACCTGCCGGCTTAATGCACTGTAAGCGCCTAAGAGCAGCTGTTGACCCGTTTGCCCTTTGGCATAGAATGTTCGTGACACCTGCGCACCTCCAAATGAACGGTTGGCCAACAATCCTCCGTACTCACGTGCAAAAGGGACCCCCTGTGCTACGCATTGATCTATAATGTTTACAGATACTTCGGCTAATCTATGAACATTAGCTTCTCTTGACCTGTAATCCCCACCTTTGACCGTATCATAAAACAGCCTGAATACGCTATCACCATCATTTTGGTAGTTTTTAGCAGCATTGATACCTCCTTGCGCGGCGATACTGTGTGCCCGTCTCGGACTATCCTGAAAGCAGAAAGCCTTGACGTTATAGCCGAGTTCTGCCAAGGAAGCTGCCGCTGATGCGCCTGCCAGGCCAGTACCTACCACGATTACATCATACTTACGTTTATTGGCCGGGTTGACCAGTTTAACACCGAATTTATGACGCCCCCACTTTTCGCCGATAGGTCCTTCAGGTATTTTCGAATCTAATTTCATATTCGCTTTACATTTAGCATTATCTAACCAAGAACATCCATATCGGGATCAATGCAAACAACCCCGGTATTATAATTGAGAATGCCACGCCGGCACCCTGGATAGCTGGTGTATATTTAGAAGTGTTAAGTCCAAGCGTTTGAAAGGCACTTTGAAAACCATGATACAAGTGAAAGGCAAGGCCTAGCATAGCAAAGGTGTAGAGCGCTACGTACCACCATTCTCCGAAAGAGGCATTGACTATAGCATATAGATTTTTATACTCTTCTCCCTCGATCATCACCATAGGTACATTGCCCCAGTGCATTTCGTACCAAAAATTCCGCATGTGTATGACCAGGAAAACAAATACAATCGTACCGAGCAGCCCCATATTACGAGAATTCCAGGAAACACTGGGAGCTGCCTTCGAATAGGCATATTTTTCAGGCCCTCTGGCCTTTTGATTGTGTGCTGTGAGTAAGAGCGACCATACTATATGTCCGATAAAGGTTGCATAGAGCAAATATGAAGTAGTTTTGATCAACCCGTTGGTAGTCATGAACTTAGCGTAAATATTAAAGGCTTCTCCCTCATCTCCTTTTAACAACTGCAAATTACCAGCAAGATGCACAACTAAAAATAGTACAAGAAAAAGGCCTGTAAGGGCCATTAGCAGCTTTCTGCCAAGTGTACTTGTTATTGTTTGCGTGAACCAACTCATATACTTTTAGACGGTTTTCAATCGTTATACATACCTGTCAAAGGTACATTTGGAAACCTTTTCAAACAATCTCTATTTTTATTTTAACTAGTTCTAAATAGGTGTTTAAATGTCTTAAATTGTTATACGAACAGACTGTTTTTTTTAATTGTTTTCAACGTTAGCGACTAATAATATGGGGGGTTACATTCTTTGTTTAATACTATTGATGACGGCTCATTTTACTAGGGCTACACACATCGTGGGAGGTCATATTGATGTTAGACCGATAAGCGGATTGACTTATCAAATCAATGTGACACTTTGGTCAAATACAGGAAGCAGTGTTCAACCTGGAGTAAATAGGTTATATATCAATGGTGAACCTATAGAAACAATAGAACCTTTTGAGACTACTGGAGAATGGCTTGACTTAGGATTCGAAAGGGCATACGCAACTTATTCTACGATATACAATTTCCCTTCACCGGGAGTTTATGAAGTGGGCTATGCTGAATTTAACCGAGATGCTGGAATGGTCAACTTCTCCAATTCGGTTGATACTCCATTTTTTATCAAAACCACATTTAAAATCGATCCGATACTTGGGAGCAACCAAACTCCACGGGCAGCTCCTTTTGGTTTTGGCTCGGCCAGAATAGGTCAGGACTTTCATTTTGATCCGGCAATAAGAGATAGTGATGGTGACAGTCTTTCATTCCATGTCGCTATTCCCTTGTCTTCAGATTCCACCACAGTTGAGGACTATCAATTTATGAATGACTTTGCTGATGACTTTTATGTTTCTCCTGTGTCCGGGCAATTTTCTATTATAAATCCAAGGGTCATTGGTAAATACACGTTGGCTTTAAAAGTTAGGGAGTGGCGAAACCTAGGTGAGGAAAAGACCATGATCAGTGAATCTATTTATGACATATATTTAAATGTACAGTTGGAAGCAAGGAATGTAGGTGCGAGAGTTGATGTCGCTGATTTCAAGTGCATGGGCATGGGTGAACTGCATCAGGTTAGTATCCAGGGTACTGCCGGAGCTAAAGTCTATATTTCATCCGATCATGACGGTGATATCTACATTGATGGTGGAGTTCTTAGCGATGTTGAGAGTCTAACCTTAAGTAGTTTGGGAAGGGGAGAGTTTGATGTTGAGTTTATTAACAATGAATCTGAAACCGCTGATATTGGTTTGCTGCATCTTGTTGTGATAGACACGTCAAATCATGTAATTGGTTCAGGATCGTTACTTTTTTCGGCTAACTGCTCTTCTTTATCTTCCTCTATAATCACAAGTGTCACAGACAATGAGAATTATACAGTCAGTTGCTATCCTAATCCTGTGAAAGATGTGCTAAATGTCGATTTGGCGAGAATAACCGGCCGGTCGGTTGAAATACAGATATATAACAGCATTGGTCGAGAAGTCTATTGGGATAGCATCATCGCTACTGATCAACCACTTCAATTTGCGGTAGAGGGTCTCCCCAAAGGAATTTATTTGCTAAAAGTGGTGTATGATAAAAAACAGCACACCGAGAGAATCGTTTTGGATTAAGGACCTAGATTTAAGGGAACTGGTTAAATTTAATGTTATCATAAAGTTGTCAAGAAGCTGAGTAGTCGATGAAAAGATTGAAGGTATTGTGGCAGATGGCTATTGTTCTGCTGGCCAGTTTGATGCTGGTGGTAGAAGTGAGGGCAACACATATAAGGGCCGGAGAGATTATAGCCCGTAGGGTCTCCAACAGTAGCCTGGAGTATGAATTTACGATTATTGGCTATACCGATACAGGCTCCCAGGTGAGATTTGGCGGAGGTGAAGTGAATTTCGGAGATGGTACGATCATCGATATCCTGGAAGATGAGGTTTTCTTCCAGGAGACAATTGATATTGGTGATCAGATTGCCATCAATACTTTTAAAGTTACACATACTTTTCAGGCTGCAGGTACCTATACCATAAGATTTCGCGAATTCAACCGAAATGCTGGTGTAGTCAACATGGACAACTCAGTGGACACACCGTTTTATGTAGAAACTCAGATCAAAATAGACCCTTTCGCTGGTCTTAACAATACGCCGGTTCTGCTTTCACCACCTGTAGATAAGGGTGCAGTTGGTGCACGCTATGTTCATAACCCAGCTGCATTTGATCCGGATGGTGACAGTCTGTCATATCATGTAGTGATCCCACGTCAAGATGTAGATACTGAAGTAGCCAACTATCGTTTTCCCAATTCTCCTGAGTTCTACTTCGACTTCCAGAATGGTCGAGAAGATGTGCCCGGGACCCCTATTTTCAAAGTGGACAGCATCACAGGTGACGTGATTTGGGACGCTCCTGGAGCTATTGGTGAATACAACTTTGCATTTATCGTAAGAGAGTGGCGTTTTATTGGTGACGAATGGACCACATTGGGTTATGTCACGCGCGATATGCAAGTGATTATAGAAGAAAGTGACAACCAAAGACCGGTCATTGCTGCACCGCCTGATTTGTGTGTAGAGGCAGGCACTTTCGTATCCGAAATAATACAGGCAAGTGATCCTGATGGACATCCAGTTAGAATGGAGGCTTTTGGTGGCCCCTTCGAATTGAGTTCTAATGCAGCTATGTTTTCGCCTGATCCTCCCACTTTTCAGAGTAGCCCTGCTGCTTTAAGGGTTGACTGGCAAACCGATTGCAGGCATGTGCGTGAGCGACCTTATGAAGTTCAGATTAAAGCCAAAGATGATCCTGACTCAGGTCCGAGTCTGGCCGAGTTTGCAACCTGGAACATTACGGTAGTTGCTCCTGCGCCTAAAGGGGTGGAGTCGCAGGTACTGCCAGGCAAGCAAATTCAGATAGACTGGGACACTTACGAATGTTTTAATGCCTCCACCATCGAGGTATGGAGACGTGTGGATAGTTATGATTTTGTGGCTGATGATTGTCAGGTAGGCATACCTGCCAATGCAGGATATCGCAGAGTGGGCGAACTTGATCGATTGGACACCACTTTCCTAGACAATAATGGAGGCTTAGGATTAGCACCGGGAGCTACTTATTGCTACAGACTGGTAGCAGAGTTTCCATTGCCCGCTGGAGGCACGAGTTATGCCAGCATGGAGGTTTGCGAGACCATTGCGGCTGATGCTCCGGTGATCACCAATGCTTCAATAGAAACCACTTCGGAAACAGAGGGAACTGTGAGAGTAGCGTGGACACCACCACTTGAGATTGATGATGAGCAGTTTCCACCTCCGTATAGCTATGAGGTAGTTCGCTACATTGGTGCGGATGGTTCACAAGAAGAGACGCGCTTTCCTCCTCAGGCTGATACTGTGCTTTTCGATACAGGTATCAACACTAAGGATAATGTATACAGTTATCGCATCAGACTATTCGATGGTCTCAACAATTTTGTCGATAGTTCTGCAAGTGCTTCAACAGTCAGATTGGAAGTAGACCCAAGGGTCAGCTCGATTGCACTTAGCTGGGGAGCGACTGTTCCATGGTCCAACAATGTGCAGGATTTTCCGACCCATTTTATTTACCGTGACAATGTTGATGACTTCAGCCCTGATGAATTTGTGTTGATTGATGAAGTGAACGTTAACTTCAGTGGGTTTAACTATTTAGACGATGGTAGCCACAATGGTGTGCCACTCGATGATGAGACGGAATATTGCTATTTCGTGACAACACAAGGCTCATACGGCAATCCAATTATAGTAGAACCACTGCTTAATAATTCACAGATCATCTGCGGACAACCTAATGATCTTATTCCACCCTGTACACCCATAGCTTTTAGATTGGAAGACGGTTTCGATTGTGAATCATTTCTTGCAGGACAGAGCTGCAGTTTTAGGGAGTTCGAAAACCGGCTCGTATGGGAAATGGATGACAACTCACAGTGCGAGGATGATGTAAGAGGATATAACATTTACTTTTCCGAATCAGGTGCTGAAGATGGATATACTTTAGTAGACTATGTCGAGGCTGAGTCTTACGCTCACACAACGATCAGGTCTTACAAGGGATGTTATAGAATAGCTTCCGTAGACAGATCCGGAAACGAAAGTGAGCTGACAGAACCTGTCTGCAACGACAACTGCCCTAACTATTTATTGCCCAATGTATTTACGCCAAATGATGATGGTGTGAATGATGCTTTTGGCCCGTTTTACTCTGATGGAGAGATTATTGGGTTTGATTTTGCAAACTGTCCAAGATTTGTAGAAAATGTGCTCTTGAGGATCTACGACAGGACTGGCAAAGAGATATTTCAATATGAGTCTTCAGAAGACCTTGAAAATGGCATCTTTATCAACTGGGATGGTCAGACGAATGGTGGGTCTATCCTGGAGAGCGGAACCTATTTTTACCTTGCCGATGTTACCTATGATGTATTGGATCCTGCCAATCGCAAGGAAGAAATCAGAGGATGGGTGCAGCTACTCAAATAGAATACCAAGTCATACTTTTTGATGGAGTGTGCAACTTGTGCAACAACTCCGTCAATTTTGTGATAGATAGAGACCCTAATCAAAAGTTTAGGTATGCCTCCTTGCAGTCGGAGTTTGGCGAGCAAGTGAAAAAGGATTTTAACCGATCAGCAGATTTGCATAGCGTACTCTTATTAAAAGACAATCAACTGCTGGACAAATCGGATGCTGCCTTGGCGATTGCGGGAGAGTTAACAGGCCTATGGCCTTTATTAACTGTGTTTAGGATAGTCCCAAAATCACTACGTGATGCAGTATACAACTGGATAGCTAGAAACCGCTACCGTTGGTTTGGCCGACAGGATGTCTGCCGCGTGCCATCCCCTCAGCTCAGGTCGCTTTTTCTGGATACCTAGCGGAAATCGACTACTTTTGGCCTTCAAAATTTCACTATATGAAGGCATACATTTTTCCCGGTCAAGGTTCCCAATTCCCAGGTATGGGTAAGGATATATATGATGCAAATGATGAAGCAAAAGGTTGGTTCGTCAAGGCCAATGAAATACTTGGTTTTGATATCTCTAAAATAATGTTTGAGGGTACTGCGGATGAGTTGAAGCAGACTAATGTAACCCAGCCGGCTATATTTATCCACTCTGTTGCGCTAGCCAAAATGGCTTCTGCATTCAACCCTAATATGGTAGCTGGTCACTCACTTGGAGAGTTTTCGGCACTGGTTGCTAATGGGGCCTTGAGCTTCGAAGATGGACTTAGTCTGGTTGCGAAAAGAGCGGCCGCCATGCAAAAAGCATGTGAGAACAATCCATCATCTATGGCCGCCATATTGGCGTTAGACGACCAGGTAGTTGAACAGATCTGTGAACAGGTAGATGGTGTGGTAGTGGCAGCCAACTACAACTGTCCTGGTCAGCTAGTCATCAGTGGTGCAACCCAAGCGGTGGAGACAGCTTGCGAAAAAATGAAAGTAGCTGGTGCAAAGCGAGCACTATTGCTTCCGGTAGGTGGTGCCTTTCACTCACCACTTATGGAGCCTGCGAGAGAAGAGCTGGCCAAGGCCATCGAGGAAACAAACTTTAATCAACCGAGTTGTCCAGTATACCAGAACGTGGATGCTAAACCCCACACAGATATAGCAGAAATCAAGGCGAACCTGATCAGTCAATTGACAGCACCAGTCCGCTGGACGCAGAGTGTAAAGTCAATGGTGGCTGATGGAGCAACTCAGTTTGTAGAATGCGGGCCTGGTAAGGTGCTACAGGGTCTGGTAAAGAAAATTCATAGGGAAGCAGAAGTATCAAGCATAAACTAACCAAGACACATGAACTACAACGAAGGCATGCTCCGAGATGGCGCATTAGAAAGTAAAACAATAATTATCACTGGTGGAGGTACGGGTCTTGGTCGATCCATGGGTACCTATTTCTTAAAGCTAGGTGCTAACCTTGTGATCACTAGTCGGAAGATGGATATACTCCAAAAATCAGCTGATGAGATGATGGCAGAGACAGGTGGTAAAGTTCTGGCAGTAGAGTGTGATGTACGCAACTACGAGATGGTAGAGAATGTCATCACCAAGGCGTATGAGGAGTTTGGAAAAGTAGATGTACTGCTCAATAATGCGGCAGGCAACTTCATTAGCCCGACCGAGCGCCTGTCACATCGAGCCTTCGATACAGTTGTGGACATAGTTCTTCGTGGTTCTTACAATTTCACTTTGGCGCAAGGCAAGAAGTGGATCGAGGACAATCAAGCTGGCAATATCCTGAATATCGTCACCACCTATGCATGGACTGGATCTGGCTATGTAGTACCTTCTGCTACCGCAAAAGCCGGGGTACTTGCTATGACCCGATCTTTGGCTGTTGAGTGGGCAAAGTACAATATTCGTTCTAATGCAATTGCCCCGGGACCATTTCCAACTTCAGGAGCTTGGGAAAGACTGCTCCCAGGTAATCTCAAAGAGAAGTTCGATCCTGCCAATAAAGTACCAGTAGGCAGGGTTGGTGATCATCAGGAATTGGCTAATCTAGCAGGTTATCTTGTATCTGACTTTTCAGCTTATGTCACAGGAGAGGTGGTGACCATCGATGGTGGTGAATGGCTAAAAGGAGCGGGAGAATTCAGCATGCTTGATGAAGTCACCCCTGAGATGTGGGACATGCTGGAAATGATGAGAAAGAAGAAGTAATAGCTAACTACACATAAAGAAGAAAGCCGATTCGTTAGGATCGGCTTTCTTCTTTATGATGCCTTATTCGCCTCCCTTTTTCTGGCATTCTCATCCAGAAGTATTTTTCTCATCCTAATAGACTTTGGAGTTACTTCTACATACTCATCTTTCTGGATGTACTCGAGCGCCTCTTCAAGACTGAATTGCTTCTTGGGTGCGATCTTGATGCCCTGATCAGAGCCTGACGCACGCATATTCGTAAGCTTCTTTCCTTTTTGCACATTGACCATAAGATCGTTGCTGCGGGTATGCTCGCCTATCACCTGGCCTATGTAGAGTTCCTCTCCCGGATCGACGAAGAAAATACCTCGATCTTGAAGTTTATCGATGGCGTAGGGAGTTCCAGCCCCATTTTCCATTGAGATCAAGCTGCCATTGATCCTACCGGAAATTGGGCCTTTGTAAGGCTCATAAGACTTGAATCGGTGGGTCATTACTGCTTCTCCCGAAGTTGCTGTGAGCATGTTGTTTCTTAATCCAATAAGGCCTCTGGCCGGCACATCAAATTCCAGGTGCTGAATGTCTCCTTTAGGCTCCATGATCTTAAGTTCACCCTTACGCTGAGTGACCATCTCGATCACTTTCCCGGAAGATGACTCGGGTACGTCCACCACCATGTGCTCGATAGGCTCATGTTTCTGTCCTTCGACTTCCTTGATCAGTACTTGTGGCTGACCAACCTGAAGTTCATAACCTTCACGGCGCATCGTTTCTATTAAGACGGATAAATGAAGTACACCACGACCGTAGACCAGAAACTTGTCTTCGGTATCGGTATCCTGTACCCGAAGCGCAAGATTCTTTTCAGTCTCTTTCATTAGGCGCTCTCGAATGTGACGTGAGGTCACAAACTTGCCTTCTTTACCGAAGAATGGAGAGTCATTGATAGCGAACATCATGCTCATCGTTGGCTCATCGATAGCTATTCGCGGTAGCACGTGTGGTTCGTTGAGATCGGTGATCGTATCGCCAATATCAAAATTCTCTACGCCGGTGATGGCACATATATCTCCTGATTTAACCTCTGATACTTTCTTTTTACCCAACCCTTCAAACACATGAAGCTCCTTGACCTTCACACGTTCAAGTTTGCCATTTCTCTTGCTCAGTCCTAGTTGCGCTCCTTCCTTAAGGGTACCTTGAAATACGCGACCAATAGCGATACGACCAACGAAAGAAGAAAAGTCCAGTGAAGTGATCTGCATAGCAGGAACACCCTCTCTGATCGGTGCAGGTGGAATGACCTCCACTATAGTATCCAGTAGTGCAGTGAGATCGGAAGTGGGTGTTTTCCAATCATGACTCATCCAGCCGTGCTTTGACGAACCATACAGTGTTTGAAAATCAAGCTGTTCTTCAGTCGCATCCAGTGAGAACATGAGATCGAATACCTGCTCATGTACTTCGTCAGGACGGCAGTTTTCCTTGTCTACTTTGTTGACCACTACAATGGGTTTGAGACCAAGCCCAATGGCCTTGGACAACACAAACCTCGTCTGCGGCATAGGGCCCTCAAACGCATCGACTAAAAGCAGTACGCCATCAGCCATTTTGAGTACACGCTCTACCTCACCTCCGAAATCGGCGTGACCAGGAGTATCGATAATATTGATCTTGACCCCTTTGTAGTTGACCGCAACATTCTTTGAGAGGATTGTGATGCCACGCTCCCGTTCAAGGTCATTGTTGTCAAGAATGAGTTCTCCTTTTTCCTCGTTATCACGAAAGATTTGCGAGGCGTAGATGATCTTATCGACAAGGGTAGTCTTGCCATGATCGACGTGAGCGATAATGGCGATATTTCTAATCTCTTGCATTCGTCTTTTGAAATCAGCCGCAAAAGTAGGTGGATTAATTGTTAAAAGTACTAGTCGACTTTCAGTACTTAACGAAAGGTCTTTAATACTAATCCGTCCTCAATACAGAGCTAGGATTCTCCTTGGTAGCACGGATAGTCACTGTAGACATTACCAGAAATACTACTATCACAACCCCGGCAAGAGCCAAGAGGAACTCCCAACCAGCGAAATACACGCGGTAGTGAAAATTTGACAGCCACTGGTCTAGAAAGTACCACCCAGCAAACCCTCCAAGCAAAAAGGAAACAGCAATGACTATGACATATTCCTTACTCAGAAGCAAGTAGATGTCTTTGATTTCCGAGCCAAGGACTCGGCGAATACTGATCTCTCTTTTCCTTATGTTCACAGAAAAGGAAACCAAACCCAAAAGCCCCATTCCACTTATGATCAGGATTATTATAGATATATACTCCAGAAGCTGATACAACTTCGCTTCGGTCGTATAAAAGTCATCGAAGTTTTGATCAAGAAAATTGTATTCGATTGGGAATTTGGGGTCGAAATGTGACCATTGTGAAGTGATGAAGTTGATTCCCTCACCAATCTGTTCCTCATGTAGTCTTACAAAAAGGTTTTGACTATCTCCGAAGCTTAGGAAGATGGCTATGGGAGGGATTTGATCATGCATTGAGCCTACATGAAAGTCCTCCACCATACCAACTACCTCAAACAATTGCCGGTTTCCCAAAGAGTCTGTACCCCAGCCTATCTTTTTGCCTATTGGATCATTGCTCCAGCCAAAGCTCTTAGCAGCTGACTCGTTGAGAAGCAGGCTCCTGTCTCTTTCGCTAGATGAGCTATATATGAAGTCACGACCTTTGAGAATGTTCATCCCTATCAGCCTGATGAAGTTGTTTTCTATCTCCATAAATTGTCCTCCCATGGAGTTGTACTCACCTTGACTATCAGGTATTTCAAAGAAGGTCTGATTGAGTTCTTGGCCAGGTACTGATGCTGATACAGAAGTGCCAAGAACGGCTGGATGAGCATTGAGGCGAGCCATGAGACTTTCTATGGATGATTGTGAGGGATCGTTCTTGATGGAAATGACCATCATGTTTCCTTTATCGAACCCAAGGTCACTGGAGGAGATGAAGTCCAACTGTCTGACAACAATGATCGATGATATGATGACACCAATTGAAGCGGCGAATTGGACAGTGATTAGGATCTTTCGAAGAAGGATACCCTTGCCGGAAGTCAGGTACTTGCCCTTTAATATGGCAGATGAACCAATACCCGACATATAAAGGGCCGGGTAAAGACCTGCTAAAACCCCAATAAACAGGACAGTGATCAGATAAATAACAAGGTTGATAGCGTTGAAAACAGCAGCTATACCAATGGTTTGAGAGGCCAGTTCCTGGAAGGCGCTGAATAGCATGACTACTAAAACTATTCCCACTAAGGCGGCTGAAATAGTCACCAACACTGATTCCGTTAGGAATTGAATGACCAAGGCTTTTCTACTTGATCCAAGCACTTTTCTGATACCTACTTCCCTTGATCGCTCGGTGACTCGAGCAGTAGCCAGATTGACATAATTGATGACGGCAATTAGCAGAAGGAAGAGTCCTACTACGGATAAGATGTAGATGTTGTATAGGTTGTTATTGGGATAAGCCTCCCATGTCAAATCAGAGTTAAGATGAATAGAGGCAAGAGGCTGTAAGATCAATTCGACGTTTGCCCCAAAATCTGTCATCGTCTCAGCCATGTATTTTTCAGCAAATGCGGGAAAGTCAGCTTTGAGATTTTCTGGTGAATAGTTCTTTTCTAATTTCAGGTAAGTGTAGGTATGCCATCCTATCCAAACGTTTTCTTCTCCTGGCCTTGCTCCCAAATCCCAAGATAGAAGTGCCTCATAAGGAAGGTGAGTAGGGTTTGAATTCTTTGCAATAATACCTGTGACATTTACTTTGATTTCTCCATCTAGTTCGATGGTCTGGTTGAGAGCTGATTGAGAGCCAAAAAGGCGGTGTGCCAGGCTTTCTGTCAAGACAATAGATGCGGGAGTGGAAAGTGGGTCTGCCGAGGAACCGGCAAGGAGCGATACCTCAAAAACATCGAAAAAGCTAGAGTCGACCACAAACACATGATCACTTTTGATCTGCCGATCATCAACATTGAAAAAGGCTTTATGTTGATTGAGGCCATTGTAGCCCAGCACTCGAGTCTGCGCTGCTACATCCGCCATATCCCGCTTGAGCGCGGGCCCCACAGGCCTGGCGATATTGCAGAACCGATCAATGTTACCACCAATATTGTATTCAGCACCTAACCGGTATATATGTTCATAATCATCATAGAACCTGTCGTAGGAAGTCTCGAAGCGGAGATAGGAAAAAATGAGAAATCCAATCGAAAATCCGATTGTTAAGCCCAGTATGTTGACGATTGTATAACCGGGACTTTTTCTGGCTTTTCGCCATGCGGGAGTTAAAAACCTAAGCATAACCGAATAAAAACTAGATAACAACTCAAGATGGCCTGACCCGTGCACAAAATACAACCAGTTCTCAATAGAATTCCTGAATGGTTAAATATCCTGCATGAACTAACAATTGGACGGGCTGGATAATATCTTTGCCTTCGCATTTTGAACACCGATGATGAAACACCCTAAGCGCCATACAGTTACTGCCGCACTTATTTATGCTAATGGACCTATACATATTGGTCATTTGGCAGGCTGCTACTTGCCCGCTGATATATATGTTAGGTACTTGAGGTCCAAGGGTGAGGATGTGGTCTTTGTGAGTGGTACCGATGAGCATGGAGTGCCTATCACGCTCAAGGCTAGGAACGAAAACACAACCCCGAAGGCTGTAGTGGACCATTACTACGGTATGATCAAAAAGTCTTTTGAAGAGTTTGGTATCAGCTTTGACATTTACTCTCGGACTAGTAATCAAACTCACCACAAGACCTCTTCAGAGTTTTTCACGAACTTATATGAGAAGGGTGTTTTTGAGGAGCAGGAATCGGAACAGTACTTTGATGAAAAGACCGGGCAGTTTCTTGCTGATCGCTATATAGTGGGCACATGCCCTAATTGTGGTAATGAAAACGCATATGGTGACCAATGTGAGCGATGTGGTACTTCGCTGAGCCCCACGGAGCTGATCAATCCGCACAGTGCGCTCTCAGGTGAAAAGCCTGTAATGAAAGCTACCAAGAACTGGTACTTACCACTAGATAAGCTACAACCAAAAATAGAAAAGTACATCTCGGGACATAGCGAATGGAAGCCTAATGTATTTGGTCAGTGTAACAGTTGGCTAAAGCAAGGACTCCACCCAAGAGCCATGACCCGAGACCTGGATTGGGGGGTGAAAGTGCCGCTCAAAGATGCTGAAGGTAAGGTACTTTATGTATGGTTTGATGCACCAATTGGATATATCACTGCGACACAAGAATTACTGGGAGATGATTGGGAGAAATACTGGAAGGCCGATGACACAAAGCTGGTGCACTTCATTGGTAAGGATAATATCGTATTTCACTGTCTAATCTTCCCCGCCATGATGATGGAGCATGGTGGCTATACTCTGGCGGACAATGTACCAGCGAACGAGTTCATGAACCTGGAGGGGCAGAAAATATCCACCTCACGAAACTGGGCAGTCTGGCTGCATGAGTATCTCGAAGAGTTCAAAGACCAGCAGGATGCACTGCGCTATACCTTGTGCGCTAATGCTCCTGAGACCAAAGACAGTGACTTTACATGGCAGGATTTCCAAGCCCGCAACAACAACGAGCTAGTGGCCATTTTCGGCAACTTCGTTAACCGTGCTGTGGTATTGACACATAAGTATTTTGATGGCAAAGTTCCTGCTAAGGCCAAAATAGAACCTATTGATCAGCAAGTGCTTGATGAGCTCTCCAGATTTCCCGGTAGGATCTCTGACTCGATCGAGGCTTTCAGATTTAGAGAAGCACAGGGATACCTGATTGACTTAGCGCGATTGGGTAATAAATACCTTGCTGATACAGAACCCTGGAAGCTGATCAAAACAGATGAGGCAAGGGTAGGGACCATTCTCAATATTGCTACGCAGATCTCGGGCTCCCTGTCTATTCTTTGTGAGCCATTCTTACCATTTACAAGTAAGCGGCTGGAAGGAGTTCTCAATTATGCTTCGGAAGGTTGGAACAAGGCAGGTGTTGCAGACCTTCTTAAAGAAGGTCATCAGTTGAATAAGGCGGCCTTGTTGTTTGAGAAAATAGAAGATGAAACTGTAAACAAGCAAATAGAAAAGCTCAAAGCACCTGAGGAAAACATGGAAGAAGAGGATAACGTGACGCCACAAAAGGAGACTATCAATTTTGACGATTTTCTGAAGATGGATATGAGGACTGGGACAATACTAGAGGCCGAAGTGGTGCCCAAGTCTAACAAATTGTTGAAGTTCAAGGTAGATACAGGGATTGACCGACGTACAGTCTTGAGTGGTATTGCAAAGCATTATTCGCCTGAGGAGATGGTGGGCAAGCAGGTCACGATTCTGGTTAACTTAGCTCCAAGAAAAATCATGGGAATTGAAAGCCAGGGTATGATCCTAATGGCTGAAGACAGTGATGGTTCGATACGACTGCTCCAGCCTGATGAGGTCACTGACAATGGGTCAGCGATTAACTAAAAAATAATATCAAGTTTCCCGGAGAGTATTTTGAATACTGGAACACGGGTCTATATTTGGTCATGTTTTTTTGATCAGATATGACTCTCTCCAGCAAGAAACGCATAGTCAAAGACTATGATGCATTATCTGAGGACATCCTCAATCAAGTGAAGCTCAATTATCCCTACGGTTTTGCTGACAACCTAGTCAAGTACACTAACAAGGATGGGAAGCTCGTTTCCGCATTACCTTTTGAAACAGAAGATATCTACTATCTAATCAGAATGAGCCTGGTAGAGGCGGAGCAGATCATCGAAGATGATGATGATTACGATGATGATGGTAACCTTAAAGATGAGTTTGCAGACTCCATGGAAGTAGGGGAGTCGGACGATGACGATGAGGATATGGACTAATCATTGTACTGTCCCATCGTTTGAGTGATACCAATCGTTGCAAATGACAGTATCATCTGACAAGCCTTATCAATGTGCTTGATAAGGCTTTTTTGCTGCTCAGCATTGAAATTACTTAGTACATAATCCACCTGTTGGCCTTTGTGAAAGTCATTACCTACTCCAAACTTGAGCCTGGCATAGTTTGCCCCACCGATTAGTTGCTCTATGTTCTTAAGGCCATTGTGCCCTGCGCTGGATCCTTTAGCGCGCATGCGAAGACTGCCATAAGGTAGGGCTATATCGTCAGTTACGACCAGAAGGTTTTCCTTCGCGATCTTGTGCTGTTGTAGCCAGTAGTTGACTGCTTTACCACTCAGGTTCATATAAGTAGTTGGCTTGATAAGGTGAAGCTGCCGTCCCTTATGCTTCACTAGCGCAGTGGAGGCGAGCTTGTTAGTCTTGAATGCTACCGAATGATCATCAGCAAGTCGATCCAAGACCAGAAAGCCAACATTGTGCCTGGTAAGCTCATATTCAGCACCAATGTTGCCAAGACCTGCGATCAGATATTTCATGGATTATTGAATTCTTTGAGTAAAACTACAAACATCAATTACAAAAAAATCCCGACTCAGGAGCCGGGATTCTTATTAATTCTAATTGAATTGGGCGATTATGATTCAGCTCCTTCCGTTGTTGCTTCTTCCTCTTCTCCTTCCTCATCTTCAGATTTTCCACGAAGTGATCTAGGTACTTCTACAGAAGCAATAGTCACTAGTGGGCTGTTCATGATCTCATAGTTGTCAGTCTTCACCTCACCTACTTTGGTAGACTTGCCAAGATCGAGTCCATTCACATCTACATCGATAAATTCTGGCATATCCTGGGGTAGTGCTTTCACTACCAGCTTACGCATTTTGATAAGAAGTTTACCACCTTTTTGAATACCTGGTGCGGTACCATTCATACGTACAGGGATGTCCATTTTTACGACTTTCTTATCATCTAATTCGAAGAAGTCTGCGTGAAGAATGACCTCATTCACCGGGTGAAATTGGATGTCCTTAAGGATACATCTCTTTTCGATACCTTCAATGTTGAGGTGAACAAATCGGGCCTCATTGGTATATACCAAGTCACGGAAAAGGATCATCGGCGAGTAGAAGTGGATCTGCTCACCAGTTCCATAAACAACGCAGGGTACATTGCCTTCGGCTCTCAGTTTTTTGGATTCTGACTTGCCGAGATTTGCTCTATTATACCCTATAATCTCTACAGTTTTCATAATATATAGTCTGTTAAATAATTACTAATTGATGAAAAGTGAACTGATCGACTCGTGATCATGAATTCGACGGATGGCCTTAGCATATAGATCTGCTACCGACAACACCCTTATCTTGTCACTTTCCTTTTTTAAGGGGATAGTGTCAGTCACAATAAGTTCCTCTAACTGAGACCCCTCTATGTTCTCATAAGCCTTGCCAGAAAGCACTGGATGCGTGCAAATTGCTCGGACTGACTTTGCACCGCGCTCCTTTATAAGATTAGCTGCTTTTGAAATGGTGCCAGCGGTATCAATGATATCGTCTACTAATACGACATCCATATCCGTCACATCACCAATCACCTGCATCGACGCGATTTCATTGGCGCGCTTGCGGTGCTTATCACAGACTACCATTTCCACCTCGAAATACTTCGCATAGGTGCGGGCCCGTGCAGTACCTCCCACGTCCGGAGAAGCAAAAATTAAGTTGTCAAGATTGAGGCTTCTCAGGTGAGGTACGAAGATGGCCGATCCATCAAGGTGGTCTACCGGAATGTCAAAAAATCCCTGGATCTGTCCTGCATGAAGATCACATGTCATCATGCGATTAGCACCTGCTGAGGTAAGCAAATTAGCCATGAGCTTGGCAGCAATAGACACCCTTGGTTTGTCTTTGCGGTCTTGTCTGGCATATCCAAAGTAAGGCGCTACGACAGTCACATATTTGGCGCTAGCTCTGCGAGCAGCATCAATCATGAGCAGTAGCTCTACGAGATTGTCAGTAGGAGCGCAAGTTGACTGAATAAGAAAAACATCGCAACCTCTTACCGACTCATTAAAACCAAATGACAATTCACCGTCGCTAAACTTTTGCGAGGTTGACTTGCCTAGTGGCTTGCCATAAAACTGGGCGATTTTCTCAGCTAGAACTTTTGAACCAGTACCTGCAAAAATCTTAACTGAGGACATTGTGCTGCGTTTCTCTTTTCAATTAAATAAAGAATCCCGATGTAAACACCGGGATCCCATTTTAAAGTTGTCCGACCAGGGCTCGAACCTGGACTCTTCTGAACCAAAATCAGACGTGTTGCCAGTTACACCATCGGACAAGCTCTACCCTTGAATTTGGGAACACAAAAGTAGGTTGATTTTTTTAAAATGAAAAGATTGTCAATAAAAATGAGATGTTGGTTCAAGGATGTTTCTCTACCCACTTTCGCGCGTTGATAAACGCTTCAATCCATGGTGAAACTTCGTCATTTTCCCTGTCAGGAGGATAGTAAGGCCAGTTCCATGGAAACATAGATCGCTCCAGGTGCGGCATCATAGCCAGATGACGGCCGTCATCAGAGCATATCATGGCTGCTCCATCTGCAGAACCATTAGGATTAGCTGGATATTGGTCTATATGATAGCTGCCTATGACGTTGTAACTTCTATGTTCACCTTCAAACCCAAATTTACCTTCACCATGAGCGGCCCAGATACCTAGCTGAGTACCACTTAGAGAACTTAGCATGACAGATGGGTTATCAACAATTTTTACAGCTGTGAAGATACATTCAAACTTACCTGAAGCATTGTGCCGCATGCGCGGGTGATCATCACCCAACCCGGGGAAGATCAGACCGAGCTCCATCATTAGCTGGCAGCCATTGCAAACACCGAGACTTAAAGTGTCCGGCCTTGCATAAAAACTCTCAAGCGCCCTCTTAGCCTTCTCGTTGTATTTGAATGCACCTGCCCAACCTTTAGCTGACCCAAGTACATCCGAATTAGAAAAACCACCCACAAAAACGATCATCTTGATATCCTCCAGTGTCTCACGACCGCTTATCAAGTCAGTCATATGCACATCTTTGACATCAAATCCTGCGAGGTATAGCATGTAGGCCATTTCTCTGTCACTGTTAACACCTTTTTCTCTGATGATAGCTGCCTTAACTCCCGTTTTGGTTTTCCTGGTCGGAGCAAGACCCAATTGGTCATAAGTACCACCGAAGTTCTCAGGGAACCTGTAAGAAAGTGCTTGTTGCTTGTAACCCTTAAATCTCGCTTCAGCTAATTCCGGTTGGGTCTGCCGACTATCGAGCAAGTAAGATGTTTTAAACCAGATATCTCGGTAGTGATCGATATCAAACTCCATCGTATCCTGTCCAAGATTGACGGTAAGCACTCTAGCAGAATCAGGTGTCCCAATCTCAGAATAATCTATTTGATTGTTGTCGAGAAGTGTCTTTATATTGGGTTTACACTGCAGGACCAAAGCTGGATTCTCATTGAATAACTGCGTCGAGATATCCCCATCCAACTGACTGAGATCTACCGAAAGGCCGCCTTGATTATTAGGGAAGTTCATCTCAAGTAGGGTGGTGATCAAGCCACCGGAGCTCACGTCATGGCCCGCTAGAATCAAGCCTTGGTCTATGGCTTCTTGAATGGTAGAAAATGTACTAATGAAGTATTCAGGTGAAGTTATATCAGCAGTATTGGTCCCAAGTTGCCCGAGGGTCTGTGCGAAGGAGGAGCCACCGAGAGCCGGTTGACTTTTGCTTAAAGACACGTAGAGCAATATGCTGTCATCGACATTTTTGATCTCAGGCGTGACGACCTTATTGATATCTGATACCTCACCCATTGAGGAGATGACCACCGTTCCTGGAGCGAGTACTTTTTTACCATCGGGGTACTTCTGAGTCATCGAAAGTGAGTCCTTTCCGGTAGGTATATTGATACCCAAGGCTATCGCAAATTCGCTGACGGCCTCTACCGCCGAATAAAGTCTGTAATTCTCTCCACTATTCTTGGCTGGCCACATCCAGTTCGCACTTAGTGAGATACCACTCAGACCACCTTCGATAGGTGCCCAGATCAGGTTGGTCAGTGCTTCAGCTATCGCCAACCTGGAACCGGCTGCTACATCTACCATGGCTGCAACCGGAGCGTGTCCTATGGCAGTGGCAACTCCTTTGTTACTGATAAAATCCAGTGCCATCACCGCCACATTATTCAATGGTAGTTGGAGCGGGCCAGTAGTCTGCTGTGTAGCTACCCTCCCCGTCACACAACGATCAACTTTGTTCGTTAACCAATCCTTACAGGCAACAGCTTCTAATTGTAGAACAGCTTCCAGGTACTCGGAAATCTTGTTGTTGTCGTACTCCAATTCACCAAACTGATTGACCCTGGAGTCATCTGTTAATACCGTCTTTGGTGAAGACCCGAACATGTGTGATAATTCCCAATCAATTGGGTTCTTGCCTTTTTTCCCTTCGAATGTGAATTTGTGGTCGTTAGTGACCTGACCTACATCAAACATTGGCGATCGTTCCCGGTCTGCAATGTCCTTAAGTAGCTGGATGTCTTTTTCTTTGATCACAAGACCCATTCGTTCTTGTGACTCATTGCCAATAATCTCCTTTTCCGATAGGGTAGGGTCGCCTACTGGCAACTGATCTACCGAAATACGCCCACCTGTGTCCTCGACCAGCTCAGAAAGGCAGTTGAGATGCCCTCCAGCCCCATGATCATGGATAGACACGACCGGATTTTCATCCATTTCGGTCATGGCGCGTACGGCATTAGCCACTCGCTTTTGCATCTCGGGATTGGAACGTTGCACGGCGTTAAGCTCGATGGCATTTGCAAACTCGCCGGTATCCACAGAAGAGACTGCTCCGCCACCCATGCCAATTCGATAATTGTCACCACCAAGGATGACTATTTTGTCCCCTTCTTTGACCTCTTGTTTAAGACTATCACGCTCTTTTCCATAGCCTATGCCACCGGCTTGCATGATCACCTTGTCGTACCCGAAAGTCTGGTCATTCTCTTCATGCTCAAAAGTGAGGACGCTACCGCAAATCAATGGTTGGCCGAATTTGTTGCCAAAGTCACTTGCACCATTAGAAGCTTTGATCAGTATATCGGCAGGGGTCTGGTAGAGCCATTGGCGTTCATCTACTTTATGTTCCCAGCTACGGCCTTCTTCAAGTCGGGAGTAGGCGGTCATGTATACTGCTGTTCCTGCCAACGGCAGACTTCCTTGCCCACCCGCCATCCTATCTCTTATTTCTCCTCCGGATCCTGTAGCAGCACCATTAAATGGCTCTACTGTTGTAGGAAAATTATGGGTCTCAGCTTTAAGTGATAGCACCGAGTTGAAGTCTTTTTGCTCAAAGTAATCAGGCTTATCTTGGGTGGCAGGCGCGAACTGTTGTACTACAGGGCCCTTAATAAAAGCGACATTGTCTTTATAAGCTGATATCAACCTACCGGGATGTTCCTTAGAGGTCTTTTTGATCAGTTGGAACAGTGTGTTGGGTTTTTCTTGACCGTCAATGACAAAAGTACCATTGAAGATCTTATGACGACAGTGTTCCGAATTGACCTGAGAGAAACCAAAGACTTCACTGTCGGTGAGTGGCCGACCTAATTGTTCTGAAACTCCTTCAAGATATTCTATTTCTTCCCCTGTAAGGGCAAGACCTTCTTGATTGTTGTATGCCTCAATGTCGGCTATTTCTTCTATTGGGTGCGGCTCGACATGAATGTCAAAAACTTCCTGACCAGGATGCTTATAAACTGCTTTGAGCATAGGATCGAAATCACTTCCATCATGATATGTCAGCTCCTCTATCCGTTCAATTCCGACTATTCCCATGTTCTGGGTGATCTCCACGGCATTAGTACTCCATGGAGTTATCATTTCTTTCCTGGGCCCCAGGAATGACCCGTTTAGACTCTTCTCGTCCAGTAAATCCGCTCCGCCAAACAACCAGCTTAGCTTGGAGATATCCTGTTGACCAAACGTAGACTGGTGCTGTGCTACATAGATCAGGTGATTAGGGTTCTTGAAGAAAGAGATCATAGGTCAGAAATAAGCCGCAAAAATAAGCATATTCTGAAGGCCTGATGATTATTTAAGAAAGAAAGGGATTGATTTGGAAATCAACTGCTCATGCCCGCAATTGATCAGAAATTTTTGATGGTAATTCAGACTTTTTGAAAACGATACAAACTTGTCTTCCGATATGATCTTATCGTATTTGCCCAGGTAAAATGATGTAGGGATCTCATATTTATTAATCATCCCTGACAACTCTGTCTGATTGTACTTCAAAGGTCTGAACATGGTCCAGGTGAGATAGATCAGGTCTCGCTGTTCCTTAGTCTCAAGTTGACTTTTGGCAAATTTTAATGCTCCTTCTGAAATAAGCTTGAGTTTTTCGATGTAGTTAATGAATCGGAAAAGACCTGAAGGCCTGTCGAGAAACTTCTTGAACATCTTTTCAGAAATCCCTGGAAAGGTGGCCAATTCATACCAAAAAGATGATTTGATACCGTCTGGCGCCATTAAGTGTAACTTAGTACAGTCAAGTGGCTTGGCCATCATCGATGTTAGCGCAAACCTGCCACCAAAACTAAATCCTAAAAGTTCGTATTTGCTAAGCGCTTCTTGTCGGCAAAATTGGAGAAAGCTACTCGTCCATAGCTCTTTGGTCAGCGGAGATTCGACTGTGCGACTGCTCATGCCATGATAGAACAGATCGAAACTGAAAACTGTATACTCTTCAGCAACTGCTGCGGCAAATCCATTGAATACATTTGCCTCCTGTCCAAACCCGTGAAATGCAATAAGGACATTATCCCCTTTACCCATTTTTCCGTACCGTAATATACCTGCCGGAGTATCTATAAAGGCATATTGTGGTTGCTCCTTTAGCCTCTGTGTCTTTTCGTTAGAAGTGATCACTCCACAAAGATAAGTCTCACGTCTTCAAAAAAATTTCAAGGATATTAAAACCATTAATATGAACCGTCGTATTGTTCACATGGAAACTTTGGAAAACCTGAAAGTTTCCATCGTTTTAAGTTATTCTAAAGAGTAGTTGAATTGGATACGAAGGAGAAAATTATTCGCAAAGCAGAGGAGTTGTTTAGGCTCTATGGCATGCGCAGTGTGACAATGGATGATGTCTCAAAATCACTTGGGATATCAAAGAAGACAATCTATCAATACTACAGTGATAAGGATGAGATCGTAACCAGAGCAACCAGATATATGCTCGAGCTAGAGCATCAGGAGATAAAAGATATCAGTGAAGGAAGTGAGAATGCACTCGATGAATTGTTTGAGATCACAAAATGTGTACGTAAGAATATGACGCATATCAACCCGTCGATACTCTTCGAACTACAGAAATATCATGCTAAAGCGTGGGAGATCTATCTCGATTTCAAAGAGCATGCTTTCAAACAAAGCATTATCAAAAATCTCGAGAGAGGTATTAAAGAGGGATTTTTTAGAAGTGAAATCGATGTGGAGATACTCACAACAATGAGGTTGGAGCAAATCCAGCTGATTTTTGACCAGCGTATTTTCCCCAGAGACAAGTTCGATTTCGCCAAGGTTCAAACTCAAATACTTGAAAACTTTATTTATGGAATTTTCACAGCGAAGGGCAGAGCCCTTTATGAAGAAAAAGTGGCGAATGCTACACAAATGGAAGCCCGTCATGAATCCTAGTATCACACGTTTTTTACTCCTGCTGGTCATGTTGACCAGTACTGTCAACCAACTCCTGGCACAAGAGGTGCAGGGTTTTGATTTGGACCAGTGTATAGAATATGCCATTGAGAACAATCCTCAGCTGAAGATTGCCGAACTGGAAGTTGATATCAGCAAAGCGAGTGTGGGCGAGTACAGGTCCATTGGGCTACCGCAAATCAATGGAGACATCAATTTCACACATAACCTTGCTATTCAGACTGCATTCATCACCGATTTCATTTCGCCTGTTACTTACCAGGTGCTTTTGCAGGAAGGCTTGATCGAAAACATACCTGACCTTAATACCACACCTATTCCAGCAGCTTTTGGTACGGATTATACTGGTCGTGCTGGAGTCAGTGTCTCTCAGTTGGTTTTTGACGGGTCATATTTTGTAGGGCTGAAAGCAGCGTCAACGTACCAGGAGATTTCTGCTAAGGAGCAAATCAAGACTAAAGTTGATGTGGCGGAAGCAGTGGAGAAGGCTTATTATGGAGTGCTGATCAACCAGGAAACGCTGAACCTGATCGCTACGAACTATCAACGACTCGACAGCTTGCTCAATGAAACGGAGATACTCTATGAGAATGGGTTTGCGGAAAAGATAGATGTCAACCGCATCAAGATCGAGTATAACAATATCAAAACCGCACTCAAGACCAATACAGAGTCTTTGGCCACTACAGTCGCCACATTGAAGCTGCAGATGGGCATGCCTGTCGGCGAACCTATCCGGTTGATTGGAAATCTCGATGAGATCAAAATGGAGCCTATAGAAATGGACCTTTCTGATTTCGATTACAAGAGAAGAATAGAGTACGATATTCTTAACACGAATAAGCGCCTCATACAACTTGATGCGAAACGCTACAAAGTAGCTTATATGCCTAACATCACAGCCAACTTTAATGCAGGTTGGAACAGCGGTACGAACAGTTTTAACGACCTGACGGATTTTGGCAATGACCAGGTGTGGTTTGATTACTCCAACTGGGGTTTCACGATGAACATCCCAATTTTCGATGGATTGCAAAAAAGCTATACCATCCAACAAAAGAAGTATCAGGCACAACAGTTGGAATTCAACGAAGGATTGCTTCAAAACACGATTGACCTGGAGATCATGCAAGCCAAGATCAATCTAAACAATAGCATAGAGCGCTTGAATACGCAACAGGAGAATGCTGAATTGGCTCGTGAAGTCTATGACATTACCAGGTTGAAATACCAGGAAGGTATCGGAAGAAACCTTGAAGTTGTTGATGCCGATGCGGAATACAAAAACGCGCAACTGGACTATCAAACAGCACTTTATGATGCATTGGTAGCACGTACAGAACTCAAAAAAGCACTAGGAATACTGATCAACTTATGAAAGTACAAGAATCAATTATGAAAAGGATACAATACATCGGAATAGCCATACTGGCAGTGACCGTAGTGGCGTGCGGCCCTCAGGGTACCGAGCTAGAGCAAAAAATAGCCGAGCTTGAAGCATTGCGAGCACAGTCTGCTGACTTAAAGAATCAGGTGCTTGAACTCGAGGCTGAGATAGCAGAGCTGGATCCTACTTACGGTGAAAATGGCAATAATATCATCCTTGTGGCAGCAGAGCCATTGGAACACTCTCGCTTTGAGCACAAAGTGGAATTGAGGGGCTCTGTTCAATCACGTAAAAACGTGCTGATGAGTGCTGAGACTATGGGTAAGATTGAGTCTATCAATGTAAAGCAAGGCCAGAAGGTACAACGCGGACAAGCGTTGATTGTGCTGGACGCTGATGTGATAGAAAACAATATTCAGGAAGTTCAGACACAACTTGAGCTCGCCAAGATCGTTTTTGAGCGTCAGTCTAACCTATGGGATAACAATATAGGTACAGAGATACAGTTCCTCGAGGCTAAGAATAGCAAAGAAGGTCTGGAGCGTAGGCTAAAGACCCTAGAGTCACAGATGGAGCAGGCGATCGTTCGTGCACCCTTTAGCGGTAGCATTGATGAAATACCCGTAAATGAGGGGGAAATGGCCTCTCCTGGTATGCCTTTGATCAGAATCGTGAAACCAAATGATATGTATATATCCGCTGATGTTTCTGAAGCCCATGTTGGTAAATTCTTCGTAGGTGATGAAGTAGGGGTATATTTCCCGTCGTTGGACAAGCGGTTGAATTCAACGATCTCCGCTGTTTCTCAGGTGATCAAGAGTGAGAACAGGACTTTCGAGATCGAGGTGAATCTTCCTCATGTTGATTTTGCAGTACAGCCTAATCAGGTAACGGTGTTAGACATAGTTGACTATCGCAATCCTGAGGCGCTCGTGATCCCTACAAAGCTTGTACAGAAGGATAGTAAAGGAAATTTCATTTACCAGATCATTGCCGATGACGACAAGCAGGTTGCACAGAAAGCCCATATAGAGGTGGGAGTGACATTTAACAACCGGACAGAGATATTAGCAGGGCTAGAGCCTGGTCAGTTGATAGCCATGGAAGGCTATCGCGATCTGGCACCCAATGTTGCGGTATCTCTTGCGGAATAAGGAAACTTGACTTACAAAACAAACTAAAATGGCAGACGAACATAAAAGGATAAAAACGACCAAGGAGTTCGGTCTTACCACATTATCTATCAACAACAGGACGACCGTTTACTTTCTAACGTTTCTGGTGGTGGTGATGGGTCTTTCTACCTACATCACTTTACCCAAGGAGAGTTTTCCGGAAGTAAAGCAGCCTATTGTATACATAGGTACTCCGCACCCCGGTAATTCTCCGGTGGACATGGAGAACCTGATCACTCGTCCTATAGAGAAAGAGGTAAATACTATTACGGATGTGGACAACATCAAATCTACCTCTGTACAGGACTATAGCACGATCATCGTAGAGTTTACACCGGATGTGATCATAGAAGATGCATTGACTAAAGTCAAAGATGCTGTAGATAGGGCTAAGCCTGAGCTGCCGTCTGATCTTGAGACCGACCCGAATGTCTTTGAGATGAATTTCTCAGAGTTTCCCGTGATGAATATCAATCTTTCAGGAGACTACAGCATGGAGGAACTCAATAACTATGCTGAGCATCTTGAAGACGAGATCGAGAAGTTGACGGAGATATCAAAAGTGGATATCAGAGGTATCGACGAGAAGGAGGTAAAAGTCAATGTAGACCCATATCAGATGGAGGCCCGAGAGGTCAACTTTGGTGATATAGAAACAGCCATTCGCAGTGAGAACATCACACTTTCCGGCGGTAGCCTTAAAGAAGGTGAGATCCGCAGGACGATCCGCGTAGTAGGTGAGTTTACGCATCCTGAAGAAATATTGGATGTAGTCATCAAGAGTGAAAAAGGTAACATTGTTTACCTCCGGGATATTGCGGAAGTTGACTTTGATTACAAAGAGAAAGAAAACTATGCACGTTTAAGGAGGAACCCTGTGGTGATGGTCGATGTGGTCAAGCGTAGTGGCGAGAACCTACTCATTGCTACAGACAAGATCAACGCCATTCTTGCAAAGGCCCAGTCTGACGTGTTTCCGCCGGATTTGATTGTAACAAAGACCAACGATCAGTCACAGCAAACGCGTGACCTAGTTGACAGTCTTGAGAACAACATTATATCAGGTGTGATCTTGGTGGTGGTGGTTTTACTCTTTTTCCTGGGTAGCCGCAATGCTCTGTTTGTAGGTGTAGCAATTCCTCTGTCCATGTTCATGTCCTTCATGATTTTAGGCATGTTTGGGATTACCATCAATATGATGGTGCTGTTTTCGCTCATCATGGCCTTAGGTATGCTCGTGGATAATGGTATTGTGGTTGTCGAGAATGTATACCGTCTTAGGGAAGAAGGTTTTTCTCCTTATGAGGCCACCAAGCAGGGTGTTGGGGAGGTGGCACTGCCGATCATAGCATCAACAGCTACTACGCTCGCAGCATTCTTACCGTTGGCGTTTTGGCCTGGTCTCATGGGTGAGTTCATGAAATTCCTACCGATCACTTTGATGGTGACACTTGGTTCTTCGTTGTTCGTTGCTTTGGTGATCAATCCGGTATTGATCACTTCATTTATGAAGCTTGATACCAAGGATGTTGATAAAAAGCGTATTCTCATTTATGTGGGTATTGCCGCATTAGTAGGTTTCCTACTCTTGCTAAGTGGTGCAACTGTTTTAAGCAACCTTGCTTTTGCAACCGCCATCATTACGTTTATCAATGTATTTGCGCTTGTACCTAGCTCTCGTAAGTTCAGAGCTACTTTTCTTCCGTGGATAGAGTCTATTTACTCAAGTACTTTAACATTTGCCTTGAGAGGATGGAGACCTATCGCCTTGTTCTTTGGGACGATTGGGCTACTGTTTTTCTCCTTTGTGCTGTTAGGGATCTTCCAACCTAACGTGGTGTATTTCCCAAAGACTGATCCAAAGTACATTAATGTCTTTGTAGAGTATCCAGTAGGTACGGATATAGAAACAACCAATGCTTTCACAGAAGAAATAGAGAAGAAAGTGCTCAATGTGGTGGAACCATATGAAAGCATCGTGGAATCCGTGATTGCTAATGTAGGTCAGGGTACTGCCGACCCCAATGATCCATCAGCCTTTGGCGAGCAGGACACACCAAACAAAGCTCGAATCACTGTCAACTTTGCGGAGTTTAAATATCGTAATGGCACGGATACCAAAGAGATACTCACTGAGATAAGGAATGCGATAGGAGGTTATCCTGGAGTGGCGGTAACAGTAGATCAAAACGCAGACGGTCCACCAGCAGGTAAGCCAATAAGCATAGAAGTGGCTGGTGAGGACTTTGTGACATTGATAGATATCACCGAGGACATGAAGCGCCTGATCAATGAATCTGGGATCCAAGGTATTGAAAAGTTAAAGACTGATTTGCAAACAGGTAAGCCGGAGTTGGTAGTCAACATTGATAGGGAGAAGGCCAGAAGGTTTGGTTTGAGTACTAACTCAATTGCCTCAGAGGTAAGAACAGCTCTTTTTGGAAAGGAAATCTCCAAATACAAAGAAGGAGAGGATGACTATGAGATCCAGCTGAGGCTCATGGAGAAGTACCGATATGATGTGAATGCTTTGATGAATAAGAGTGTAGTATTCAGAGATCAGACGAGCGGTACTATGAAGAGTGTGCCAATCTCTTCTGTGGCAAAGGCAGAACTCAGTTCAACTTACGGCTCGATCAAGCGAAAGGACCTTAACAGGGTGGTCACGATCAGTTCTAACGTAATCTCCGGATACAACCCGACACAGATCAACGATGAGATCAAGATTCTACTGGCGGACTTTGATATGCCCGCAGGTTATGAGTATAAGTTTGGCGGTGAGCAGGAAAAACAGGCAAAAGAAATGGCCTTCTTGAGCAGGGCGCTGATGATAGCTGTCTTCCTGATCTTCCTGATCATCGTTTCGCAGTTCAACAAAGTGACAACTCCTTTCATCATCATGATGTCGGTTGTGTTGAGTACGATAGGCGTGTTCCTAGGGCTTGTCATTTTCCAGATGGACTTTGTGGTGATCATGACCATGATCGGTATTATCTCGCTGGCGGGAATTGTGGTGAACAACGCGATTGTGTTGATTGACTTCATTGAGTTGAGCAGAAACCGCAAGCGGGTCGAGCTTGGGGTGGATCGTCTGCCGTTTGATGAGATTGTCAATGCAGTCGTTGTAGCAGGCACGACCCGTCTACGGCCAGTGCTTCTGACTGCCATTACAACGATCCTTGGACTTATTCCGCTTGCAGTAGGCATCAATATTGACTTTATTAAGCTTTTCGGTAGCTACAATCCGGACTTCTACCTCGGTGGAGACAATGTAGCCTTCTGGGGCCCAATGTCATGGACGATTATTTTCGGTTTGACCTTTGCCACCTTCCTCACATTGGTGATTGTGCCTGTGATGTACTTGCTGATGGCGAGAGTCAACCGTTTCCTAAAAATTGCTTAACACTAGTATATCATAAGAGTGTCACTATGGGTGACACTCTATTTCAAACTTTTGCAGCCATCCGGGGGTTAGATAGCGTATGAATAGGGCCACTTTTATGACGGTTGTCGTAGGGATCACTTTACTACTTGACTGGTATGTCTTTCAGGCAGTGAAGACTGTGACAAGTGACCTCTCTAATACCCCTCGCCGACTGGTCCATATCTTTTACTGGAGTATTACCGCTTTTTCACTACTGGGAATACTTGCGTACAACCTGCTAGACATTAGCCAGCTCAAGTCGCTTAGGAGCATTATTCTGGTTTTTATATTCGGGAACTTCCTGGCCAAACTGTTTGGTGCATTATTCCTGTTTCTTGATGATATCATACGGTTTGTCTCTGAAGTCTACGGCAGAGTAGCTGGAAGTACTGATGAAGCTCAGGGCTTCTCAAAGAGCCGATCAGATTTTCTGGCAAAGACGGCTCTTATTGCCACGGCCACTCCAGCGGCTATCATGAGTTTTGGTATCATTTCCGGAGCTTATGACTATCGTGTGCGACGTAAGGTGATTTCACTGCCTAACTTACCGAGGGCTTTCGACGGGATTCGAATTGGGCAACTTTCTGATATCCACAGCGGTAGTTTTTTTGATAAGATTGCCGTACGTGGAGGTGTGGAGATGCTCTTAGCAGAAAAGCCGGACATCATCTGTTTTACAGGAGACCTGGTCAATAATAGGTCCGAAGAGATCAAGGACTATGTAGATATTTTCAATAAGTTGAAGGCGCCTTTAGGTGTCTACTCAACTTTGGGTAACCACGATTATGGTGACTACAGCTCATGGAGTTCTGATCAAGCGAAGAAGAAGAACTTGCAAGACCTCATTACTACCCAAAAGCAAATGGGTTGGGATATTTTGCTCAATGAGAATCGCTTCATCGAGACCAATGGTGAGAAGATCGCTTTATTGGGAATTGAGAATTGGGGAGCTGGCCGTTTCCAGAAATACGGTGATCTGACGAAGACATATGCAGGGAGCGAAGAATCACCTGTGAAAATCCTCCTGTCTCACGACCCAAGTCACTGGGATGCTCAAGTAAGACCCAACTACCCTGATATTGATCTCATGCTGGCTGGACATACGCATGGTATGCAGTTCGGTGTAGAGATTGGAGATTTCCGCTGGAGCCCATCCAAGTGGATCTACAAGCAGTGGGCTGATCTCTATCAGGAGGGTGATCAATATCTTTATGTCAATCGCGGTTTTGGATTCATTGGCTATCCCGGTCGTGTTGGTATCCTACCGGAAATCACGATCCTCGAGCTGAAGTCGGCTTAGACGGATCCTCCATTCTGACTTCAAGCGTCTTACCTTGGCTAGCAGCGAAGAAGCAATTTGAATCGGTAGAGGTAAAAACTTAACATTACCGAATTGATTAATTTGTTAACTTTCAATTAACATGAAGTTAACATTCACTATTCTTTGCCTGACGTTTCTCTCATCCTGTGTATTCAATCGCAGTGTTACGTCCTCCGCTGACTACTTGTACAATGCTGATTTTGACAGTTACAGGACCTATGCTGTTATAAACAATACTGATTTAACAGCCGGTCAGAATATCGCTATTGCTAAAGGGATACACCTTCAAATGAGTGCATTAGGCTTTGAATCGAACGTTGACCAGTCATCACTTCACGTCTACTATCAATTATACACAGACAGGTTTAGTTACCAGTCATGGCAGCAGCCAACACTTCGTCACTGGATCCAAAACGAACCGTTCCAAATGGTAGAAGGTGCTGAGATAACCAGAACTATCAGGAAGAAGACTTCAGGACAGACGTTAAGAGTAGTATTGTTTGACCCGAAGATAGGTAAGGAAGTTTGGAGGGGCACGATTAGCAGACCATCATTCGTAAGTGCGTATGATTACCAGTCTGCCGTGCAGGAGCTGCTGTATCAATATATGATCTACTGTCAGCGACCCAAGGCCCAAAGTATAGCTGTGCTTGAATAGACTTATATCAATTCGAATATTCTTTTTAAACTTTGCTCTGCATAGCCTGGACTTCCGGTCATTCCCTTACCTCCTATACCCGTGATAATGTGAATGCTATCACCTATAGTAGTTTCAAAGATATCTTTCGTTTTACACTGACTATAAATACCATACCAGGTCTGAGCTATCTCCCAGGTAGAAAGATCAAATATGTCCTTGGCCAGTGATATCATGTATCTGTTGATCTGTTGGTCGATATCGAATCCAAGCTCTGCTGAATGACTAACATCTGCGTAGCTGTGAGAGTCCCCCAAAATCACTGAACCATCCAAGGCCTGTTTGAATAATATATGGATCCCCCATTTTTTGCTTAGGGCACCTTCTGGTTCCTTAGACTTGATAGGAGTATACGATGGGCATTCGGTAAAGCTTTCGTATCGCCTGATGCTTAAACCAGTGAGTATTGAGCCAGGAAGTTTTTGGCCCTTCTGTGGAGCGGTCAGCATCATCTGGAGTTTTGTGACCTCCAGATCACTATTAGCGTATAGCTCAGGGTAGATGTTTTGATAATCGCTACCTGTGCACACTATCACTTTGGCTGAGTGATAGCTCTTTCCATTTGCAGTAGTCACCTGACAGCCGTTGCTATTTTCTTCAATCTCTTTAACTAACTGGCCGGCACAATAATCAAGATGAAACTGCTCGATGAGATATGTTCTTACTTGATGCACTGCCAATCTGGGTTCGACGGTGACTTCTTCAGGAAAGAACAACCCACCCTTTACATAGCTTGGTTTGAGACCAGGATATCGTGCCAGGCAATCAGCTGACGTCTTTAGTTGAGATGGGTAGTCGTTCTGTGCATTAATATCAGCAAGCTCATTGATGAGACTCATCTCCTCATCGTCAGATGCCAGATAAATTGAGCCATTTTGTCTAACCGAGATATCAGTTATACTCTGTAGCTCTTTATATATCTCAAGACTTCTTCGACCTATCCTTTGCCATTTAGCATTCATGCCCGAAGGGACTACTTGTCCAAAGTTGCGTATAGTGGCTCCTTGAGGTTGGGGATCCTTTTCTATTAAGACCACTGACAATCCATTTTTCAGTGCGTGGTATGCGTGGAAGGTGCCGAGTATTCCACCACCTACTACAATCAGATCATATTTTTTCATAGGTCTAAGCCAGGTTCATTTGAGTTTCGATTTTTTCAGTGTGCTTGTCGAGCTTTCGGATCTTCTCTCGCTGATATATCATGATTATTAGTGTGGTCACTAATCCGATAGATGATACCAGATATGACGACCCTTTGATAAACTCAAACCAATTGACTTCAGGGGTGACGAGGTTTTTGTATAGAAGGGTACCGACGCTACCCAGGTAGCCAAATGCATCAGCGATGTACATAAGGAAGCCAATATTGGCACCCGAAAGTTTGAATACAGGAATGATGCGCTCGAAGATGAAGCAATTGAATGGAATGTAGGCTAAATAGACCCCTGTCATAACCGAGATCACCCAAGCAGCACCTGGTAGAAAGCCTAGTTCAAAAGCTAGCGTACTAATACCAATGACCAGATAACCTGAGAAAATGATTAGTTGAATCGAATACAGCGCTTTGACATTATTCCTGATAAGGAATAGCAGGCTCATCACTACTAGCACTATCAAGGTACTGGGCAGTGATGTGGTCACATAGATAGAAGGTGTCTTCTCAAAGCCTAATGCCAGCCATACGTCTGACGCGTAGTTACTTCTTAGATCCCGGTATATGGTAAGGAGGATATAACTGAATACGATCATGGTCATTAGTATTCCTATGCGTTGTAAGTTGCGTTTTCGGTCCTCACCATTCATTGGCTTTCGTGCCATGCGATGTGCTATATCAGTATCTGTAGGATCTGGCATTCTGTTAAGTATGAATACCGCAGCAAGGAGCGGAATGGTAAAGAGCAGGCCTACGATATAAGGCATCTGAAATTCAGAAACACCCAAGTCAATGATAAGCCATTGGGCTACCGACTTACTGATATTAGAAGCGAGTATGAAGCTAGTAGCGAGAATAGCTCCTAAGATTTCTGTGGTAGACCTTCCTTCCAGATAACTGAAAACGATCCCCCAAATCATACCCAAGGGAAGTCCATTGAGGAAAAGACACCAAAAATTGTATGGCTGTGGGATAACTGCAAAGAGTATTAGTCCCAATTCGGAAATGCCAATCAGGCCCAGGATCATCATAGGACGATTATCCTTTTTCATCTCAGAAATGAACTTGATGCCTACAAACTTAGATGTCATATAACCTAAGGCTTGAGCAATGATCAAGAGACTTTTGAAGTCAAGCCCCAGGTAGTATATGCCGTCAAAAACCCCGACTGAAAATGACTTCCGATAGGCATACATACAAGAGTAGGTGGCAAATGCCGCTAAGCCCATACCAATGATAAAAAGATAGTCAGGTTTGGATGTAGACCTGGTCATCAGTCAAAGTCAAGATGCCGATAAGTCAACCTGATCGAGGATATCCGTAAGGTTTTGTATGACATGTGTCGCTCCAAAACTGCGCAGGGTGTCCGCTGTATAGTTGACAGACGACATGCCTACGACATACTTACAGCCTGCGTTGATGCCTTCGAGGATATCGGCTTTTGTATCTCCTACCTTCATCACTTTTGAAGGGTCTGTAATGCCAAAGTGTCGCATGATCTTCTGGATCATCAATGGCGAGGGCCTTCCTTCATCTACTTCCTCACTAGCTACTGTCATATCGATCAGCCCTTTTTCATCCCAGCCTACTGTGCGTATGAGCATGTCTGCGATCGTTCGGGTATATCCAGTGTCCAATGCGACCACTATGCCCTGCTCTTTGAGTTGCGCGAATAGCTCGCTTGCACCGTCCATTTCCTTGACTGTCCCAGCCGTAGCATATTTCTGCTGCAGAATTTCGATGAAGCTCTGAGTAGTAGACTCAATAACGGCATCACTTGAATCTGGCTTGTCCTGTAGTACCAGTTGACGTATGCCATCCACTTTATTCATCCCACCTATCTGTTCAAAAACTGATTGGACTGGAATGTCAATGCCGATTTTACCGAGTGCTTCAGAGACAGATTGGTAAACACTATGGCCCTCATCAATAGTGGTACCGGCCATATCAAATACTGCCAGCTTAATGTTGTCTATGTTCATTTTATAGGTTCCTATTTTATTTGGTCGTTGTTCTGCTGAAAGGCAGCAGTAAATGTGTCTAGAATGAAATCAGCTTCTTCTTTGGTTATGATCAGCGATGGACGTAGAGTGATGACATTTGTATCAATTATTTTGAAAGAGAGCCCATGCTCGAGCCCATATGTAAGTATCGCATTGGCTAGTTTAGGGTGACGCTCCTTGCTTGTAGAGTCTTTGATAAGGTCAAGGCAAATCAAGAGGCCTTTGCCCTGTACTGTACCAATGCATGGATAAAACTGCTGTAGCTGCCTAAATCCATCCAATAAATAGTCTCCAATAGCTTTTGCATTTTCTACTAGCCGATGAGCTTCCATGTACTCGAGCATAGCCATACTTGCTGCGGTACTAACTGGACTCTTCTCATGTGTGAAGTGTCCTATAGAGAAGTCAGATACCGTATTGTACTCATCACGGGTAAGTATACCTGCCAGAGGAAGTATCCCACCACCGAGGGCCTTACCAATGACCAGGACATCAGGTGTTACATAGTGCTCGCAGGCAAAAAGCTTACCTGTTCTGCCGAGACCACAAACTATCTCGTCAAATATCAAAAAAGAGTCGTGCTCATCACAAATGCTCCTCACTTCTGACCAGAAGTATGATGATGGTATGCATGGTGTTGAAGCTATGGTAGTGCCGACTACAGCAGCTATGTCAGGATTGTGCTTAAAGATTGTGCGTATCTCACTCAAATAGCACTCATCTATTTTTTCTGTTTCTTCAGGGTTGATATTCCATGGGTTGCGATAGTAGTTGGGGTATTGCACGTAGAATGCGCCAGGTACCATCGGGCCAAGTCCAGTGGTGAAATGTTCATTGCCACTAAGTGTGGCAGCTTGAAAGGTGTTTCCATGATACTGATTCCAAAATGAAATGGTTTTCCATTTTCCCGTGGTGTGCTTGGCTAGCATGATAGCCATCTCTATAGCCTCCGATCCACCCGGGCAAAGTAGTATCCTGTCAAGGCCTTCGGGGGCCATTCCCACGATCTTTTCAGCAAACTTCACGGTTACCCGTGAGGTATAGCGACGAGGTACGAAGGTGAGCTCATCAGAAAGTTGACGGATGATAGCAGAGGCCACCTCCTTATTATTATAGCCGATGTTGTGTACTCCATTACCATGAAGGTCGAGGTATCGATTACCATCAAAATCCGTGATATAGGCTCCATCTGCGCTGTGCAACACATTCATAACTGGTGTTGATAGTGCCTGATGCAGAAAGACATTGGCATCACGCTTTAACCAGGTTTTGGCTTCATCGCCTAGAGATTGAGACTTATGAGCCTGAGAACCTGACTTGTGGGTGTCCCCCTGTTGCACGAAATCTCGCTCTCGCTTTGTAGAAGGGCTATCAATCATCTGTCTTACTTGTCATAAAAATGTCTTTCATTCTTCCTTCACTATCATACATCCTGAGCTCCATTTGGTCTCCTGATACCTCAACAGTCAAATAATGGTGTCCTCTGAAAGTCTTAGCACTAAACCAAGACCGTGTAGGAGCAAAATCTTCAAGATTTCCACCGGCACCACCAGCCTGGATATACATGACACCATTAGACTTTGAGATTTTCTCATTCTTGATCTTATGCGTACGTTGATAGGTATGGAGGTGCCCAAAAAAGACTGCATCTACGCCATGTCGCTCATATAACGGCACGATCGGTTTGATTTGGGGATCTCCCATGTTGCTCGCCTCTTTCCAGCTATCACCATAGTCATTCTCATCTGAGGAATATGGTGCGTGGTGGTGGGCTACAAATTTCCATTTGGCAGTAGACTGACTTAGTTGCTCTTTCAACCATTCATGTTGCTCTCCACCTTTCGCAAATTGATCTTTGCGATTGCTATCCAGCATGAAGAATTCGGCATTCCCATAGCTAAACTTGTAGTAGGCTTTATCTGCGTTTGGCATTATATGGTACTTGTTGAACCAGTAGAGGTCGCCTTCGCCATTGCCTGCTACAGGGTATACAGGCACCCTGGAGGTCAACTGGTTGATACCATGGAAGTACTCGTAGTTCCACTGGTACTTATGGCCTTCCTTACCTCCATCAGTCAGGTCCCCAAGGTTCAGTAGTAGATCAGGTCGTTCATCCCAAAGTAGTTTGGAGACCCTGTTGTTGACGTGAGGCCTGGCCTCAGTATCCCCGATCACAGAGAAGGTAAAGGAAGCAGGGTTTTCGTCTGGGATTTTAAAAGTAGAGATGCCGCTCTCTATGACTTCTCCATTGGCAGAGGTAGATTTAATGTTATAGAAGTAAGATTGTCCTGGTACTAGTTTGTCTAATACATGGCGGTTAATGAAGCTACCTTCAAACTTGTTCGTTTCCAGATTGAGGCGCATTGTCTCAAGTGTCACCTTTTCTGATAAGGGAACAGATGTGCCGTATTCAAGTACTGTGTTTGAAGCTTCACTAGTCTCCCAAACTATACCCATGGAGGTGGGAGTTGCCATTTGTAGATAAGGGCCTGCTGTATAGTGAAAGAGTTCAGGATAAAGAGCCCCCTGTTCTACCAAATACTGGAAGTTGCGGTAGCTCTTACCGATCTCATCCTTGGTAAGAGTCCTGTCATGAATGCGAAGGCACTTGAGCAGATCACCAAGCTGCATGTAAGGCTCATTGTTAAGATATGCTGAGGTCTCAAGCTGCATTGCGCTAGCTTCGAAAGAGGAGAGTTGTGCTGATTTGGTGGATGCCTTCTCCTCACTGTTGACAAAAATCTTAGCTTGTGCGCCATCATAGGTTGCCACAATGTGTAGCCAATAATTTTTCCATCCGCGCTCGTCAACCTTATGGCTCAGCACACTAGAAAAATCTTTGCCGGTCTCCTTTAAAGAAAACACCACCTCACGCCCGTACATCCCAATAAGCCAGTGAGGATCGTGCGTGTCATATTTTGGACGATAGGTGGTCAGCACTCCCACATCTTGATTGACATGATAGAGTAGCCACATCTCAATGGTGAAGGACCCTGTAGGAACAATTTCTGTGTCAAGATAGCTCTCAAGTCGCTCTGTGGGATCCTGTCCAAAGAAGACCAATGGGTAAGTCTTAGCTTTCATAGCAGTGGTAGGGGCGACCGGAGCAGATAGACGAGGGCCGATCTGATTTTTAGCATTGCGCTCGAGGGTATAGTCGGGCCAGAACCACCACTCTAGGGGTAACTCTACCTGCTGTGCCTGAATGAGGTGACTTAGCATGAAGAATAGAATGAAAACAAGCCTTGTCATGCGTCTTCTCGTAGTTTTTCCCATGGACCAGTGATAGCAAATGTCAATCCCTCCTCCTGGATATTGACAAAGAGCGTTTTGCCAGATGGGGAAAAACAAATGCCGGCCAACTCTGAAGTGGAGCCGATGTTGCGACCTATATTATAAATATTACCTTTTGGCGTGATACCTCGGATATAGGCGTCCGGCGAATCTTCGACGAGGATCACATCTCCCCAAGGTGATACTGTCAGATTATCGCAATACTTCAGTATGTCTTTGTCATTTGGCTCAGCAAAGAGCATTAGTTGACCTGGTTGCTCTTGCTCTCGATTTGTACCCTCAAAAGGACCAGGTATGTATTTGAATACCTGACCAGTTTGGTTTTTTCCTCCGTTTGTACATGCAAAATAGACCTCATCATTGCCATACCATGCACCTTCACCACGAGCGAAAATGGCAGCTCCTATTTCTGCTCCCTGATATCTGAGATCATCTTCTGTTGGTTCGACATCTTTTAAGGTGATCCACGATACGGCCATGGCCTCACCTACCTCTAATAGCTGTTGGTCGACATTTCGGGTATCGAAAGCGGGTTGTCCTTTGATCATCAAGGCTTGTAACTTGCCACCCTTATATAACTCACCCATGACATTCGGGAGATAGCGATAAATGAGCCCATCATTACGATCTTCCGTTTGGTAGACGATTCCCGATAGGGGAGAGACAGCTACCGCCTCATGATTGAACCGCCCCATTTGTCTTATAGGAACCGGGTCAATCAAACCTCTATGCGAGGCTGGCACTTCAAAGTTGTAACCATGGGCTGTTTGGCTGCCGTCACCAGCAGGTGTAGTATCTTCTTCGCAGGTTATCCATGATCCCCATGGAGTAGCGCCCCCTGCGCAGTTACGGTAAGTGCCAGCCGAACTTAAATATTGCTCGGTCACAATACCGGTACTTTCGTCATAGATCATGGTAGTAGTACCGCCCATTCCGGGTGTTTTGCCAAATCCATAGTCGAAAAATTGCTCGGGCCTTACTTTGGTAAGTAGGCTTAAGTCTTCTCCAAAAGGCCCAAATTGAAGGTCTCCCGGGCTGTTTTCATGATTTCTTATGATGGTTGTTTTGTCTCCTGTTATGAAGGTAGCCATGCCGTCTGCCCTACCGGGAACAAGTAGATCATCTGACATCTGCTCACCCCATTGGGAGATGATCCTGGCATCAAAACCATCTGGCAGTTCCAGCCATTTTGTCTGCCTTGACAAGCTCTGATTGGTCGGTGAACTATAGCCAGAGAGGTATGACGAGAGTCCAAAAAAGCCAGCTGATACGGCTAACGACTGTTTAACAAATCTTCTTCTTGATCTCATAAACTGCAGTTTTTGTTCGATGTAACGGGATTGCAACGTTGGTAAATACCATCTCCAAACCAGACGCTAAAGTCTTGATTGGGGCTTAGCTCTTTCAGGTAATAGTCTGTACTAATGAGCTGGGCACCTGACCGGAATGCCGCCAGTGACCTGCTTTTGTCATTGGTTCTGGCTTCTGTAGTGTTGGCGTCAGAGCGTGTTCTCACCATGAAGCCCTGACTTACAAGTTCTTTGATCTTGGCTTCTTGTCTTATAGGGTCGTTCATGATAAAGAACCCAGCCCAAGGATCATCCTTGGGTACATTGACAAACATTGGCTTACCATTGCGGTAGCTATTTAGATAGTCCTGCGTGACCCGCTCGCTGGCATCTAGCACAAACATCACTTTTCCTCTCACCTTTTCGACGAGTGGCCAACCTGTATTTGCAATAGCATCTTTCATTGTAGCAGCATCTCCTTTGACAAGCGTCGGGGTGATCAAGTCTGATTCATCAAAGACACTGACGATTTCCTTATCCAGGCTGTCCAACACATATTCCGAAAAGGGAATGACTTCTGTAAAGCTTGGTTTTTCGACACCACTGTTCTTAGGGTTAATGGTGATGATAATGGGTAAGTGATCTCTATTTTTCTGCGACCAAAGCTTAATGTCCGAAAGGCAGCCTTTGAATGTCAAACAATGGCTTCTAAAGTCGATATCAGGAATATGAAAGACCTTGAAACCAGGCTGTGAGAGCTCATTTTTTAAATCATAGGGTTGGCTGTCCAATCCCAGGCTATCTAACAGATCAAGTCCGATAGGGCGAGTGAATTGACCCCCTTGGGGGTCGAACAGTACATCTAGTTCCAATCCTCTGATACCAAGGTCCAGCTGTTCCGTGATAGAAAGGTGGCGATAGTTCAGTCCAATGGCTTGCGAATCCTCGGCAATAAGCAATTGCATCAGTGGTTCTTCGATTCCGATCTTGTAGCTATTGTGACTGCCTATCAGCTGAATGTGATTGAGCCTTAGGCCATCAGACGTTTGGTCAGTACATGATATGAAGATGCCGGGGATGAGAGCGAAAAGGAGAGTCAGTTGTTTCATGCTTAAAATAGCTGTTTCAGATTTTACTTAAAGGCACCTTCAATGGCATCACCTGCTTTGGGTTCAATGTATTCCTCACCTAAAGCATCCATTACCGTTTTGGCGATTTGATTTTGGTAAAGCTGCCCCGTACGTTGTACTTCCCCCAATACAGGAGTGTCGGGTCCTATCACTGCAATCCATATTTGGCCTGCCCCTGAAATTCTAAGACCATGGTGTTGCCAGTTGGCTTTAGGTCTTATACCTCTTCCATGATCGGTTGTAATGATCATAGTGGTTTTATCCCTGTAATGCTGATTGGACTGGACAAAATCCCACAACTCTCTGATGTAGGCGTCAGTTTGAGTGGCGGACTTTAGATATTCGTCGTATTTGCCATCATGAGCAAAGTCGTCTGTTTCACCATAAGCCACATACAAAATTTTTGGCTCGTATTTCTTTAGATACTCCATAGCATAATGATGGGTAAATACATCCAGCCTTACTGATGACCAGGGACCTCTGATTTCTCCTTGTATTTTATTGAGGAAAGCTTCGGTTTCGGTAGGGTCTGCTTTGCTGGTTTCAAAACCTGCGTTAATCGGAAGACCACTGCGATCTCTATTGACGATATAGGGAAATACGTCCCAGGACCCGAAGGCAGCTACCTTGCCGGCATACTTCTCCCGTTCATTAAGTATTTCGAGGATGGTCTTATTAGGATTGTTGATTTTATCATTGCTGGCAATACGGTCATCATCTGCAAATCCTGTGAGGATTTCGTTATACCCAGGGTACGAAAACCACTTTTCGTTTGTGCAGTCGACCCTGTTATTGTACTGGCGGTTGCCATACAGCTGACCTTCACTGACTATAGTAGACCAGAAAAAGGGCATAAGTATTTCTCTTCTTTCAAGCAGGTCATCATGCCAGTACATACTGGCCAATTCTTGTGGATTTTTGACGTACTCCGGGTCATCTATCAAAAGAGAGTCGGCTCCACCGTAGAGCTCTTGCCATCTGAGTCCATCCAGACTAACTATAAACACGTTTTCTGTTTCTTGTGCCGAGTTTTGAAGAGCCAGACAGATGGTAAATAGAAATATGATTAGCTTTTTCATAGGTGCGATCTGGAGTAAAGATTGATTAGGGAAAAGAAGGGACACCTGAATTAGGTGCCCCTTATCATGAAGCAAAAATTACTACTACTAATTTGATTCCCACCAGCCTTTGGCATTGAGATCGTCAGTTCCACCCATCGCATCGATAGCTTGATCGTAGTTCTCAGAATTGAGTGTCTGCTCACTATCAGGATAGAAGAATCGCACTGGCACCTGATCATTATTGACATTGTCCTGACCGGGGATGATGAAAGAAGGCAGGCCTGTTCGACGATAGTCGTACCACGCCTCAGCCCCTACCAAGAATGAAGCCAACCACTTCTGAGTGATGATGGTTTCGAGTTGTCCATCATATGCTACTCCGGGCTGTGCCAGATAAACATCCATATCCTGGGCGGTATTCCAGAAATCAAATGAAGCTTGGATGCCAGCTTCATAGAAGCTCTGTGCATCTCCCGAAACCAGCCCGCGCTGGGCAGCCTCAGCCAGTATGAACTGAAGCTCAGCATACTGCATCAATGGTGCCTGCACTGAATTGGGCGAATCGTAAAAAAATGATTGGTTGAGCCTGGAAACATTAGATGCACCACCGTTGAAAGTCGAAGCGTTGTTTTCACTTAGGCCATTGGGAAGTCCAACAAAAAGATCCGGGTCATCATCAGGATTGTCGGTAGGCTGAAACCATGCGAAGATTCTGTTATCATTAAAGCCCTTAAGAACAGACTCACTTGTCGTACTCATTCTGTGCTCATCAAATCCACCTATTCGGCCATTGCTTACAGGCCATGAATCCACTTGACTTGTAGCAGGATATCTTAGAACTGCATTGTCTTCATTTCCTTCAAAAAGAGGCTGGGAGCCAAGAATTTGCTGCATTTGGCCGCTTACATCAGTGACATTGGAGATACGCATGAGATAGCGCATACGCAATGAGTTTGCCAACTTACGCCACTTCATCAGGTCACCACTATAGAGAATGTCGCCACCCAATATTGGGGTACCGAGCGAAAGTAGGTCATCTGCGGTAGCCAGGTCAGTGATGAGCGCTGTGTAAATCTCCTGTTGTGAATTGTAAGCGGGAGTAGATATGCCATCCGTTTGCAGTGAGATGGCTTCCTCATAAGGTACATCACCCCAGTTGTCCGTAAGGATGGAATATATCCAAGACTTGAGCACCAGGGCCATGCCCTCATAGCTGGAGTTAGCTGTTTCCTCAGCACGAGCGTAGGTCAAGATAGCTTCTACTTCAGTCAGGTTTCCATAGAGTTCGTTCCATCTACCGGACTCAGAGCCCCAGTTATACCTGTCAAAATCTGTGAAGTTGATCTTAGCTGTGAGTTGTGAGACGATGTTGCCATTGTCCCATGCGAAATCAACAACTTCATTCATTGTATTCGAGATGACCGTAGGTAGTAGTAGGTCTGGTGTTACTACTTCAGGTTCATTAGGGTTACTATTGATTTCTTCGAAATCCTCTGTACATCCTGCCATCACCAAGACGGTCATGGTCAAGAGAAATGTTTTCAAGTTTTTCATGATTGACATCTGTTTAAAGTGATTGCTAGAATTTGACATTGAGGTTGAAACCTATACTTCTTGAAGAAGGAGTTGCCATATCTTCGACACCCGGTACAATGGTGCCACCGTTGAAGGAGATGGTCTCAGGATCGAAGTGTGGATTTTCTGTCCATAATGCAAGATTTCTTCCTACAATAGAGAAGGTAAGGCTTTGAATTGGCAGGTTGCCAAGAATTGATCGAGGGAAAGAATAACCTAATGATAGCTCTCTCAATTTGAGATATGATGCATCGAACATGCCGACCTCTTCATTGCCGCGGTTATATCTCCACCAGTAATAGTCCCGACCTGATAATCGAATATCATTTGGTCGATAAGTGCCATCATCCTGAAGAATGACGCCCTCAGAGATGATGCCCTCTTCTCTGTCGACTGCAGTGAAGTCCATCATACCTGATGTACCACCTATTAAAACGGTGCGTGAGTTGACGACACCACCGTGTCTCCAGTCAAACAATACTCCAAGGTTGAAACCTTTAAAGCTCAAGTTGTTTTGGAGGCCTACCATGAAGTCAGGGTTGAAATTACCCAAATTGCGCAGCTCAGGGTCTCTGATGGCAAAACCGTCCTGGTTATGCACCACCTGACCAAAGAATTCACTATCAGGATCATCTACAAGCTGGAAACCAGTCCCATAGACATCTCCCATTCTACCGCCTACTTCTGCATTGACCTGTACATAGTTTGAAGAGATTGTATAGGTCTGAAGACCGTCGACCAGGTCAATTACTTTGCCGCGATTACGAGTATAGTTGACTGAAGTGTTCCAGGTAAGACCATTATCCAATTGTAATATTGTAGCATTGAGCATCAACTCAACTCCCTGGTTTTCGATTTCTCCTGCATTGATGATCCTCGATTCGAACCCAGAGGTCAGCGATACAGGTAGCGTCAGGATCTGGTTTTTGGTATTGGTCTTATAATATGTCACATCAAGCCCGAGCCTTCCTCTGAAAAACCTAAGATCAGCACCTACTTCGATGGAGTTTGCTTTTTCGGGTACGAGATCAGCATTCTTAAGGATTGTGGAAGCGCTCACTCGCTGATCTGCTCCCCAAGGCTCGTTGAATGCGAAAGTGTTACGCAATGCATATGGATCTGTATCATTACCAACGCTCGCCCAACCGGCACGCAGTTTCACGAAAGAGAATGCACTTGGCAAATCCACCATGTCAGAGATAATTGCACTTAGCGATACTGAAGGGTAGAAATAGCTATTGTTGTCACTAGGCAATGTACTTGACCAGTCGTTTCGTCCGGTTACATCCAAAAACAAGATGTTTTTGTAAGAAATGTTGGCAAACCCGTAAAGGCTATTGACGCGCCGCTCATCGTCGGTCTGTGTTTTGGTGAGCGGCTCAGCAGCATTACCGAAGTTGTAGATCCCGGGTACAGACAGTGAGTTAGCGCTAAATCTTCTGTATCTGTTCTCCTCGTCACGACGGTTGCCTCCTATAGATATCGTGGCATTAAAGTCAGCGTTTATCTCCTTGTTGTAGGTCAGTAGGAAATCGGTATTGCGTTCATTGAAGTAGATCAGGTCTTCACGATATTGACCATTAGCGAACCTCTGACTGCTAAAGGCCCTTCTACTCTTTCTAAGCTCATTGTAAAAGTCAGTACCTGACCGAAGCATCAGCTTTAGGTCTTTGGTCAGATCAAAATCCAATCTTAGATTACCAAACATCCTGTCTTTGTCAAACCCATTGGTATTTTCATTCATTGTGAAATACGGGTTGTCATGCCAGTTGTAGTTGTAGTTGAACTGCTGTACACCTTCTAAGCCTGGCTGCCAGTAGTTCTCAAGTGTATTCATGTCGATATGTCGACCAAACCACACCCACAGGTACATGATGTTTTCAGTACCATAGGAGTTGTTGGGGCGGTTGCCACTGTTGCTGTTGACATAGTTGATAGAGGCTGAAGCCTTAAGCCAATCATTGAGCTGATAAGAACCATTGATCGCAAAAGTTCCTCTGTTGTAATCAGTGTTGGGTAGTATACCTTCACTCTGTAAATCTGTGTAGGAGACTCTAAAGTTGCCCTGATCGTTTCCTCCGGTTAGTGCTACATTGGTAGTGACGGTATGTCCCGTCTCGAAGAAATTCTCAATGTTATCAGGATTGGCGACCCAAGGAAGTGGTGTTACAGAATCGGAGAAAGTACCATCTGGGTTTCTTGGTCGCAAAGCGAAATCACCGGCTCTGAAACCAGATGAAGTTGGGCTGTTGTGTTGATTGATCAAACGCCCATCTAGTCTGGGTCCCCAGCTCTCATCAATGTTATCGTTGATGCCAGCTCCAAATCCATCGCCAAATTCGAATTCTCCACCCGCGCCCTGACCGAATTCATTTTGATATTTGGGGATTCTTAATGCGGTTTCAAAACTCACGGTCTGGTTGTAGCTGATACCAATGCCTTTGACTCCCTGCCCTGTCTTTGTAGTAATAAGAATTACGCCATTGGCTCCTCTCGAGCCATAAAGTGCTGAGGCACTCGGCCCTTTGAGCACGGAGATAGTTTCGATATCATCTGGGTTGATTTCCTGTGCACCATTGCCAAAATCCGCTTCAAGGTTTCCTTCAGATCGATTGCTGACGGTGCGGTTGCTTATAGGAATGCCATCTACCACGAAGAGTGGTGAATTGTTGCCAGGGATAAGAGAACCATCTCCGCGGATAGAGATCAGTGCAGTTGATCCTACGCCTGAGTTACCCCCTGTGATCTGTACTCCAGCCACCTTACCAGAAAGCGAGTTGAGCACATTAGTTTCACGCGCAGTGACAAGTTCCTCTCCCTGCACTTCCTGGACAGAGTAGCCTAGAGCTTTGGTTTCTCTTTCAACACCGAGTGCAGTAACTACCACCTCTTGAAGCTGGCGGACATCAACCGCCATCGCTACTTCGATGATTGAACGAGCACCTATTTGAATTTCTTGAGATTCGTATCCAATACTTGAAAAAATTAAAATATTAGATTCTTCGGGCACACTGAGTGTATACCCACCATCAATCATTGTAATAGTGCCAATACTTTGACCTTTGACCGTAACTGTGGCCCCCACCAACGGCTCTCCTGTAGCTTCTTCAGTCACTGTCCCCTTGATTACTTTAGTCTGTGCTAAGGAGATCGTAGGCAGTACTAATAGTGCGAGACCTACAATCGACCATGACCTTAGGTGACGGCCGATAGATTTCATTTGAAGTAAAAGTGATTTCATAGAATAGTGTGTTTATTCATGTTTAGACCGTAAAAGTCTGAGCATGATTTGATACTATGATGATCCAATAATTACCGTTGTATGATATAAATCGATGAGTTTTACTCAACCTTAACATTGACTTCATTTACTAATATGAAACCTTTGTTTTTTTGATGATAGGAAGATGTTTGTTAATAATATATTAAGTTGACTAATATGAAACCATAGGCTTTATCTTTGTTGAGCATTTGTAAACACTTGAATCATGGGAAACTTTGTCATCAGTTGGATTGGAAGCAAGATCAAATCCCTTAGGAACCAAAAAAGCCTTTCGCTAAAGGAGTTGAGTGAGCAGTCCAGAGTCAGCAAGAGCTTACTCTCCAAAATCGAGAACTCCCGTACTATTCCATCACTTCCTGTATTTATTAATATTCTTGAAGCACTACAGGTGGCACCTAAGGATTTTTTTGATGACCTCTATCTACAAAATGGGAAGAACTTCACGCTCATCCGACAAGAGGATAGGCAAGAGATTGAGAAAGAGAATAGAGTAGGATTTAGCTATAGGTCCATTTTTAGTCAGAATCTGTCCGGATTAAACATTGATATAGTACAATTATCGGTAAGCCCTCATGCGCGCTATGAGCCTACGGTAACTGATGGTTATGAGTTTAAGATGGTACTTGCTGGTGAGATCGATTATGTGGTAGGAGAGGATACTGCACACCTGAGAAAGGGTGATGCTATTTTTTTCGATGGCCGAATGCCTCACTACCCGATAGCAAGAGATGAGCAAGTGGAGATATTGGTGATCTATTTTCTATTTGCTGGTTAAGGCAGTAGGACGTCTTACGTCCGGGTGTCCTACTAATTGTCTTAATCCATGAACTCCAAACGGCCACTCGACCACTGACTTACCTACACGTTTTGATTGGATAGGCTTTAGCAAGTTTGGCATTGGGTGCTAAATTGTGCTTCCTTTGATCAACCAGCTAAACAATAATTAATGAGTACAATTACCATCAACAACAGAAAGTATGGTTCACGTGATGATGAGACCATACTAGAGTCACTACTCAGACAGGGAGTGCCGATAAGGCACTCATGTAGAAGAGGTAGCTGTGGCACTTGCAAGACGCATCTTCTATCAGGAGATACAGCAAACAAGAGACCTATACAATTGAGGAAGGATGCTATTGGTAAAGATCAAATACTGTTATGCATATCAAGAGCCAAGACAGACCTTGTCTTAGATGATTTGGCTATCGATTTAGGCAAGTTCAAAGAGATCGAATCGGAGTATGAATACAGAGAAGAACTAAAGTGTGAAATACCCAAACCGGATTTAGAACTTTGGGGTGCTTTAGACAATGGGAAATTGCTACTGAAGATACTGACCCATTTTTACTCAAAAGTTTATGAAGATGAGCGGCTTGCACCTTTTTTTCATTCGACTACTCTCGACAGGGCCATAGGCAAGCAGTACAATTTCCTTCAAGAACTAATAACAGGTGAGAAAATCTACTTCGGCTCGTATCCAAGGACGGCCCACCACTGGATGGTAATTGACGAAGATCTGTTTGAATACCGTGAAAGCCTGCTCAGAGAAAGTATGGTAGAGTTTGGACTTCCTGAACCTATGATACGAAGATGGAGAGCTTTGCATGACGCATTCAAGTCAATGATAGTCAAAAAGCACACCTGGCCAAAGATCATTGATGGTACAGTGGTGCCGATAGTTGGTTTTGAGACGATGACCGCTGAGTTTGACATGCTTTGCGATAGCTGTCAGCATGAAATATGTAGTGGAGAATCTATTGGCTATCATCAGGAAGATGCGAAAGTCTACTGTAAGAAATGTGCTGATTTGCAGTAGTGCAGTAGGACTTGTAGAGCCATGGAACGCCTAATCCCCGACTGATAAAAATCATATTGTATAATAAAGGAATCTCTGTAACTTTATGATTGACCAACCGTTCAGTCATAGAAGATGAGTCCAAGGAGTAAGGCGCAATTTGAAGAGATCAGAGACCAATCAAGGGAGAAGATCATGGCAGCTGCTTTACAGCTTTTTGGGACCAATGGATATGAGGCTACCACTATAAACCAGATCGCTCGGGAAGCGGGTTATTCCAAAGGGTTACTATACAATTACTTTGATAGCAAAGAAGACCTTCTCAAAGAGCTGATCGACTCCTTGAAAGAAGGAGAGCATGACATGATGGATAAGGTTGTGGATGATGATCCTGGAGTCATGCTTGAGAATATAATAAGGTTCACCTTTAAAGAGTTGAGTGACAAGATGGAGCTTTGGAAGCTCATCACCAGCCTGGCTATTCAGGTGGAGCGATTCAGCTTTGTCCATGAACTAGCAGTGAATAAGCTCAATACTTACCTGACAATTTTTGAAGACCTTTTGTCACGTATTGGGGTACCTAATGCAAAAGCAGAAGCGCAGATGTTGCTGGCTATGTTTGACGGTCTTGGGATGCAGAAGCTCTTTGTTAAAACTGATTATCAGCTTGACGATTTTGAAGAATTTCTAATTGATAAATATTGCAGAAGATGAGGTTATTGCTAGCAGGTCTCTTAATCACTATGATACATGGGCTCCATGCTCAGGACCCTACCGAAATCATCAAAAAGGCTGATGAGAAGATGCAAGGTAAATCCAACCAGGGGACAATGACCATGCAGATAGTGCGGCCGAAGTGGACGAGAGAGATCACAATGAAAACCTGGTCTTTGGGCACAGAATTTAGCCTGGTACTGATCACCGCTCCTGCCAGGGACAAAGGTACCGGCACCTTGAAGCGAGAGCGTGAACTTTGGAGTTGGCAACCTAGTATCGATCGTGTCATCAAAATGCCACCATCCATGATGATGCAGAGCTGGATGGGATCTGACTTTACGAATGATGACCTGGTCAACCAATCTTCGGTGGTCGTGGATTACACGCATGAGCTTTCAGGTGATACCATAATTGCAGGCTATGATACCTGGAAGATCACGCTTTACCCTAAGGAAGAGGCGGCTGTTGTTTGGGGTAAGCTGGAATCTTATATCAGTAAGGAGGACTACTATCAGTTGCTCACAAAGTTTTACGATGAGGACGGATACCTCGTCAATACCATGACCATGTCCGATATCAGGGAGGTTGGAGGACGGGTCATCCCAACCCGCCTGGAAATGGTCCCCGCTGAAAATCCCGATCAGAAGACCGTGATCATCTATGGTGATTTCGAATTCGACATTGATTTGGAAGAGAAATTCTTTTCAGTCCAAAACCTTAAAACGATAAGATGATCTGGTCATTCAACTCAAAAGGTAAAAGTCATGAACTTTAAGCTTGCCTGGAGAAATATTTGGCGAAATAAGAAGCGTACGTGGATCACCGCGTCCTCTATTGGCTTTGCCGTGTTTTTTGCATGTGTCATGCAGTCGATGCAGCTAGGCTCTTATGAGCGGATGATTGACAATTCAGTTAGGTTCCTGACTGGTCACCTTGGAGTACACCAGCTAGACTACTGGGATGAAAAGATCCTCGACAACAGTTTCCCCGAAGAGACATTGACAGAGCTGAACCTCGGTCATGAATCTATCATTATGGGAGTTCCGCGCATCACTTCGTTTGCACTGGCTTCTTATGGAGACAAGACCAAAGGAGCGCTGATCACGGGTGTTGATCTTTCGCTCGAAGCTCAGTTTTCCTATTTGGAAAACAAACTGCGAGAGGGTGTTTATCATACAGATAATGGAGCATTGATCGGTGCGGGCCTATCGGAATATTTGAAGCTTGGTGTGGGAGATACATTGGTACTGCTAAGCCAGGGATATCATGGTGTCAATGCTGTAGGTAAGTATCCGGTTGCAGGGGTTTTAAAATTTCCCGTGCCAGACCTGGACCAAAGTGCGGTCTATTTGCCATTGGGCATTGCCCAGACCTTTTTTGGGGCTGAAGGTATGATCACCAGCTATTCGGTCTTGCTTGATGATCCGGATGCTACAGAGCAGGTCCAATCACAACTCATTGGCGATAGTGATGTGTATGAAGCCATGACGTGGAAAGAGATGATGCCCGACTTGGTGCAGGGGATAGAACTGGACTACTACGGGGGACTTGTGATGGTGTATGTGCTTTATGGTGTCATTGGTTTTGGCATATTTGGCACTTTCCTAATGATGACTAAGGAAAGGACCTATGAGTTTGGTATCCTCAACTCCATAGGCATGAAGAAAAGCAGGATACAGCGAATGGTTGCCATAGAGATACTTCTGTTGAGTTTTTTGGGTGTTGCATTGGGCTTGATTGCAGCCTCTCCAATTGTGGTGTATTTCTGGGCTAATCCGATCTTACTCACTGGCGAAACAGCTGCAGCGATGGAGAAATTCGGATACGAACCCATCATGCCCTTCGCACTTGATCCTCAGGTGTTCTACGATCAGGGCATTAGCATATTGCTGATCGCATTGTTCCTTGGGGTATACCCAATGCTGGCCATCCAACAACTGAAAATCATCAAAGCGCTAAAAGAATGATACTCTCACTCGCCTGGAAAAATATCTGGAGATCAAAGAAACGTAGCTTTGTTGTGATCGGAGCGATCATTGTCGGTGTATGGGCACTTGTATTCATGTTTGCCTTTTACAACAGCTTCATTGAAGCATTTTCGAGAAATGGGGTCAACCATGATTACTCTCATATTCAAATACACAATCCTGATTATCTTATCGAGCCAGGGTTAGAGTTTCGGCTATCGGAAGTTGAAGCACTAGAGCAGTCGCTAAATGGTTCCCAAAGTGTAAAATCCTGGTCAGGTCGTCAGATTGTCAACGGCATGCTGGCTAGCCCAAAGACCAGCCTGGGTGTACAAATTTATGGGGTTGTACCTGACGCTGAGGCCCAAACGACCGGACTGGAAAGTCAGCTTTTGGATGGTACTTATTTTTCAGCTATCAAGCGCAATCCTATTCTGATAAGCGAAAAACTAGCGGATAAACTGAAAGTAAAAGTGAGGTCTAAAGTGGTGATCACCTTGCAAAAACTTGACAGAGAGATCACCGCCGCTTCATTTAGGGTTGAAGGCATATTCAAATCAAAATCACCAAGGATCAACGAGTCCGCTGCTTATGTACGACTGAGTGATCTACAATCACTGACCGCTGTAACTGGTCTCAATGAAATGGCCGTTTATCTGAATGATAGCGAACTCATTTTGCCAGTTAAGGATAGCCTTTCGGCTGTAACTAATGATTTGGTACGTACCTATCGGGAAATAGCTCCTGAGTTTGATATGATGGAGCAACAGTCCGCAATGACCAAGCAGATTGTGACTGTCATTATAATGCTCGCTCTGCTCTTCGGTATAGTTAATACTATGCTCATGGCGGTGCTAGAGCGTACCAAGGAAATAGGTATGCTCAGGTCTATAGGCATGCATAAAAAAAGTGTCTTTCGGATGATCATATTGGAGACTTGTCTGATGTCGCTGATCGCTGGTCCGTTAGGCCTGTTTTTTGGATACCTGACCAATATGTGGCTTGAGACGAATGGTATGGACCTGTCTGCCTATGCTACAGCACTGGAGGAGTATGGTATGGATGCCATTTTTTACCCATCAATAGAGAATGTGACCTATCCGATTTTGATGATGGTGGTCATTTTCACCGCATTTCTGGGAGCTGTTTACCCGGCGATCAAAGCCATCAAACTTGATCCATTGGAAGCGATAAGAAAACTTTAGTCATGAGTGTAATTGAAGCTAAAAGCGTTAGTAAGATTTACAATCCCGACACGATCCCTGTACATGCGATCAATGATGTGTCATTGACGATAGAGGAGGGAGAGTTCACAGCCATAGTAGGCCCTTCGGGATGTGGCAAGACCACTTTACTCAACATGATAGGTGGTCTTGATAGCGTATCGGAAGGTCATATCTCTGTGAGTGGAGTCAATATTGCTGATTTAAATGAAGCCGCTTTGACTGATTTTAGGTTAAAGAACATTGGTTTTGTATTCCAGTCTTACAACTTGATCCCAGTGCTTACTGCCAAAGAAAATGTCGAATTTGTTATGCTGTTGCAGCAATCGCATCAATCGGCGATGGACGAGAGAGCGGATGAGCTTTTGACGAAAATGGGGATCAAAGAAGTAAGTCAAAGGCGTCCGGCGGAGTTGTCAGGGGGACAGCAGCAGAGGGTCGCAGTAGCCAGAGCGCTCGCTTCTAAGCCAAAATTTATCCTTGCAGATGAGCCAACTGCCAATCTTGACTCGCACTCCACTGAGTCTTTATTGGATATTATGGCTAAAATGAATGAAGAAGAGAAGGCTACTTTTATCTTCAGCACTCATGACCAAAGAGTGATAGACAAAGCGCGAAGGATCATCACTTTGGAGGACGGCAGGATAGTGAGCGACGAAAAGAAATGAAACGTGCTGTATGGTTGCTGATCATTTTACCCTTGTGTGTCCGGGGGCAGGACGCTCCCAAGTTACAAGTAAGTGGATATGTCAAGGATATGGTCACTTGGACTATCAACAGTGATGATCCCGACTTTATTGACAATCTTGTCCATAATCGACTGAATTTTCACTGGTATCCTTCGGAATCACTGACTGGAAAGCTTGAGCTAAGGAACAGGCTGCTATTTGGTGATCTGGCTACAGAGTTTTATCCGCTATATGCTGACTTTATAGATGTCAACAACGATTATTTTGACCTAAGCTGGACACCTATTGATGAGAGGGGAGTGCTATTGCACACCATGATCGATAGGTTCTTTTTGCGATACAACAAGAACAATTGGGAAGTAACGGCTGGTCGTCAACGCATCAACTGGGGAAAGAATTTGGCTTGGAACCCCAATGATATCTTCAATGCTTATTCTTTTTTTGATTTTGATTATGAGGAGCGACCGGGAAGTGATGCCATACGGATCAAGCGATTTACCGGATATGCTTCGGAATTTGAGTTTGCCTTTAATATTGCCGGAAGTCTGCGAGAAATCACAACAGCTTTACGCTATCAGATGAATACCGGTCTCTATGATATCCAGTTCTTCGGTGGTGTGATGAAAAACAATCTGACGGTAGGTACCGGCTGGGCGGGAAATCTGGGGAATGCAGGCTTCAAAGGCGAACTGACATATTTTGAGCCACTGGAGGAGGGCTATGGTGTATCACAGTTGTTGGCATCAGTTTCCGTAGATTACTCCTTTCCCAACTCTATATACCTAAATGGTGGATTCTTGTATAACTCCGATGGTGAGAAGAGTCCACCTAGTATCCTCGATCCTGGGGCTATAAACTCTAACCTGGACGTCAGAGAGCTCTCACCTTATGTAATGTCAACTTTTATTCAGGCATCCTATCAAATCACACCTTTGATGTCCGGTGGCTTAGCCACCATTTTCTACCCTTCTGATCAGGCACTTTTCTTAAACCCTTTTGTTACCTACTCTCTCAAGGAGAACCTCGACTTTGATCTTACGGGTCAGCTATTCTTTGCTGAGAATGAAGAAGGAGAATACACTTCTGCAGGAAGTGCCATTTTTACGCGAATCAAATGGAGTTTTTAAAAGAAAGTTACACTTCCAACCATTTGATTAGTTCGGTAGTCTATAAAGCAACTTTTTGATTACGACCGGCATTGTAATGATGTTAGGTCGAAAGACGAAGGTGATTTGGTTAAATAGGTGATTATAAAGAGGGGATGTAGGCCCCTCTTTATTTTTTGTCAAAAAAAGGTGACCGAATCGAGTCACCTTTTAGATACACTATCTATTCTTTTATTTCCTTATGGTGAACTTAAGTGTCTGTTCTTGGCCACCGACATTCACTTTTAGCACATAGAGTCCGTTGACCATATTATCTGTTCTTATAGTTGGATTGAACCTCTCAACTTGACCAAGGCTCATGGTACGACCGTTGATGTCGATAACCTCAAACTGTGCGACTTCCCATTCACGATTAATATTTAGTCTGATTTGATCAGTCACTACGGGGTTAGGATAGATGCTTATCAGGTCAAAAGTACTTTGATACACTTCGTTCGGAGCTTTATTGAAGAAGTCTTCGCTATAAGCTTCACCTTCCCCTATTGTTCTTGCATTAGCGATAGGCGACCCATCCCGTCCTTCGCCGGTGATTGCAGCGACTACCTCACCTGGACAAATGATAATTCCGTCTACGTCATAACCATCTGCAGAGCCAGGGAAATATTGAGGATCAGTTACATCCACTATTTTAAGATACTTCACGTGCTCTAGGCCAGCTTCTATAGCGGGAGCTACATCTAAGAACGATGATCTACACTCGCCTGCTGTCAATTGAACCCATTCGCCCTCTAGTGACTGAGCACCAAAAACGTCAATCCTTTCAGGATAGTTTTTGTTGCGATCAGGGCCACAGTTTGACTGTCGTCGACCATAACTCGTTTCAACAATCACGATATCTGCCATCGACTTCTCGCCATAGTTGATCGATTTCTCGTTATCTACATACACTCCATTTTTATTGAAGTTATAGACCGGGCTAGCCAACTCAACAATCAGGTCGCCTCCAAAACCAAGTGAAACAAAATTGATCACATCAGTTTCTTGAGGTTTTCCAAGTGCGTTTTCTGCAATCATTCTTTCCTCCGGAGGATTACCAGTACCCCGGGCTAGAGTGCCGGGATTGTACTCAACGATCGCTTCGCCATACCCATCACAGAATTCAAGCATTTCAAAGCATGCTGAAGACATATCACCGTAACCATTTCTTGAGATATCTCCAGTTATAGTAAGGCCTGTTCTTTCGAAGGTGGATGTGTTGATATGGATAAGTTCGTCTGATCGGTAGAATGAAACCAATAGATCACCGTTTCCGTCAACTGCTAATCCCGTAATGTGCTTTCTAAGATTCTCGACAACTGGCACGGCAAGTAAGTGTCCTTTAACTCCAGAGACCTGATAGATATCATCAGGTGTTTGATTACTAGCGACATAGAAAGTGCCATCCTGATCAAATGCAATGTCCGATCCTTCAATCTTAAGGATACTGTTAGTATTGTCAATTCTCACCTGACCATAGCTCTCATAAGTACCCATGTCAATGTCAGTAAAGACATACAATTCTTCACTGTTGTTAGAAGAGAAGAATAGCTCACCGAAGGGGCTAAAAGTCAACTGTGTCACTTTGCCAACACCGCTTATAGTACCGATATGATGAAACTCAAGCGAGTTAAGGTCATAATAGCCATACTTATTTGGGCTGGTACTATTTACCATGTACAGTCTACTTCCGTCAAGGTTCAGAGCGATGTGAGGGTCGCGATAGTCTTCTGGGTAGGGTAGTGCATTATTTGCAAGCGCAACACCATTCTCTATGCCAGGATCAATAGTGTAGATTGACCTTGTGTCTTGATCAGCCAGGAAGATTTGACATCCGTCAAATCTCGGATAAAGATGACCAGTGGTCATATCTCCCCAATTCAAATTCCACCTTTCACCATTGAAGTAGGCGTCATAGCTTCCAGTTTCTTCTCCAGTCACAGGATCAAGCGTTATGAAGTGATCCAAATCTTTTGTCGCGATGATAAGATCTCCTCGCCCTTGATCAAGAACTGCCATACCGTTGACATTACGACGAAGCGAACTAATTGCGGTGGTCATACCGGTTTCTAGGTCTACACTTCTTAAAGTTTTTGTTCCTGTCAAAATCACATCGTCTGATGTGAACACAATATCACCGTTTGAGATGTTGGTATCTAATTCTATAGACTCAATCACCGAAGCATCTTCAGGATTGACATTGTAGGCTGTGTTGTGTGTAGAAGAAACTAACCACAACTCGTCATCCAAGTTAATAGATGCTTGTAATACCTGACCATAAGGAAATTCACCAATTTCAGTTAAACCATGACCGATTAGATCATACTTCCAAAGACTACCACCGCCGATGATGTACATGGTAGTATTGTCGCGAGTCACAGCGATGTGAGCACCAAAAGGAACATCGAAAATACGCTCCATTGTTGCCTTGCCAGTTTCATCGTCAAGGTGCACGGCAAATATGTTGGCCAATTGAACACCTGGCTCAGAGTCGGCATAATAGATGTCTGCCAAGATCGGTTCTGTAGGAGTAGGGTAACAAGGGTTGCTTTCCATCTTGTACAGAGGAGAAGCCTGGGCATTGCCATAGGTAAACGCAAACTCTACGGTACTTCTAGAAGTATATATTTTTCCTACACCAGGTACCAGTTCTTGCTCATTATCATCATTTGTGATGGTCTTAGCTGCAGGAATAGAAACTCGCTTTCCATTGTCAGTGCGCGTGATATACACCTTCTTCGGATTTATATTGGTCACCTCCCAGAGGTTGCGTTTGCTCTTATCAGAACAAGTTGCCTCGGCAGTTACTGATCCGTCTGGCAAAGAACATACGCAATTACAAGATGCTTTGGTTTTCTGCTGAGGCTTACCATTCCCGTCTAGCTTACCATATGTGATGATCATAGTATTTGCCCCGCCAGCGTCCTGTGTGCTGAAAAAAGTATATTCAAAGACGCCATCGCCAGCCCACTTCTCTTTTGCTTTGCCTGCTTTTTGTAGGGTAATATTCCTAGTCTGGCCACTACCGTAAATACCATAAGTGATCTGCACTTTGTAATTATTGGGATTGTGTACACGCCACCTTCTCATCCCAGGGTTGTCAGAACAAACACTGGTTAGATTAATGTCTTGTACTTCACAAATCTCTGAACTGCCGGTCAATTGAATTTGACTATCTTCATAGCTCACCTCAAGTAGGTCACCGAGCTTTTCTTTTTGATTGACTGTCCTGGATTGGCCAGGGTTTAACCAAAGGTTTTTACGCTTGCCATCAGGAAGCACCTGATAGCGTACACGGGCCTTTGCCTCTCCATTGTTTGTGAATATCCAGCTGTTGCTGCTTGGGTTAATGCGACAAGTGCTTTGCACCTCTATTTCACCAATAACTTCAGCATTGGCTAACGTCGCAATGATCATAAGTGCAACGAGGGTAAAGATTTTGGTCATGACTATGGTAAAATTCCTCCAATGTGAAAGTAAAAAAATTATATAAGACAGAGATTATCTTATCGTTATATCCAATTATTTCTTCGATGAACAAAAGAACGGATCATACTATCTAAGACTCATATCATTTTGACCCATTTTGATCTCAGCTTTCTGAGTCAATACAACCCTGATTGAGTACTATTCGGAAGGATTAGCGGTCACAGTACCGAAGGAAATGTATGACGGTTGAACACCACTTCTAAAAACTCTATGTCGTGCCTGGACAAAGTGACTACTATCTGCCTCAAAAATGTTGTCAACGTATGTTTGAGGATTGATATCCACTAGTGGGAACCATGTGCTTTGGATCTGGACCATGATCTTATGGCCCCTTTTGAAGGTGTGCAGCACGTCTTGTAGAGGGATCCTAACTTCCTCCTGGTTATTGGGAATAAAAGGAATGGGTGCTGTTTTGTTCTCTCTGAATCTACCTCTTAAGACTTCACTTCTCACCATTTGATGGTAATTACCCATGTTCTGGTCAGGCTGGTGTGGAAACGGGGGATGCGATTCGGGATACACGTCGATTAGCTTTACCACAAAATCTGCGGCAGTCTGACTTGTAGCTACTACAAGATTTGCTTCTATAGGTCCGGCTATGGTAATATCATCCTCAAGCGGATCTGTTACATAATAGAGGATGTCCTTACGCTCATTCACGAAAGACTGATCATCAGTCATATATTCTTTGGTCATTCTAATGACTTCATCCTCTGTGTAGGGCACAGGATCAAACGGATCGCTTATGAATTCGTCCATTCCGAATTCACTCTCCCTTGGAGATTGAAAGGCTAGGTACTTGCCCTTATGAAGGAATAGATTGCGGTAGATCAACTGCTTAGGTGGCCATGAGTCAAAGGTCCTCCATTGGTTCGTTCCGGTCTCGAATATGTAGGCCTCCGGAAGCTCTAATTCAATATCATCCTTTAAGTAATGTCTGAAAAAGGGGTAGATAATGTTCTCGTTATAGAAATGTGAGGTGTTACTTCCAAAGTGGACATTGCCAAGAGAAGATCCGTCAGTACGGGCCCAGGCTCCATGACTCCATGGCCCCATGACGAGACCATTGTATATGGAAGGATTATTGCGCTCGATACTTTGATAGACAGCTAAAGGACCATAGAGGTCTTCAGCATCATACCATCCTCCTACCGTGAGCACAGCGCACTTGATATTTTGTAGATGAGGCAGAATGTTGCGCTTCTTCCAGAATTCATCATAGTTGGGGTGAGTGGCGAGTTCATTCCAAAATGTTATGCTATCTCCAAAGTATTTTGACTTGACATTGCTCAATGGACCCAGGTCTCTGAAAAAATCGAAGGCGTTGTTGTCATTGTAGTCAAACCTTGGCCCTCTTTTTTGAGTTGGTTCGGGTCTCGGCCGGCCGAAGTTGGCAAAAAAGCCGAACGCATGATTGAGAAAGAAGGCCCCATGATGATGGAAATCATCATACCACCAATCTGCAATGGGTGCTTGTGGTGAAGCAGCCACAAGAGCTGGATGTGTATCTATCATGCCAGCCGCTGTATAAAAACCAGGATAACTGATGCCCCATTGTCCCACCTTGCCATTGTTGCCTTCTAGATTTTCGATAAGCCAATCAATGGTATCATAGGTGTCCGTGCTCTCATCAGTATCTGCTGGACCCTGTTTGGTAGGTAGATGTGGTGTCATGTTGACAAATTCGCCCTCGGACATGTAGGTGCCTCGTACGTCCTGATAGACGAATATGTACCCATCTCTCACGAATTGGCTTGATGGTCCCAGAGATGTTCTGTATTCATTGGCCGAAGTGCCATATGGCCTCACTGAGTAAGGTGTTCGATAGAGGATGATAGGATATTCTTCGGACCGGTCTTTAGGTGTGTAAATGGCAGTGAATAACCTGGCACCATCTCGCATCGTGATGTAGACTTCAGATTTATCATAGTTTTCGATGATGTATAGTGAATCTTGAGATGGAGCATATTGAGCGAACTCTGAACCCTGCTCACATGAGGTCCAAATAATTGTTACGATGAGTCCTATGAAGTACTTGTGCATATCAGTGATTAGCTTTTAACGAGTGTAAGGCCTGCATATCCGGCTAGAAGTCCTAGCGCAACACTTAACATTGTATAGAGAAGCATACTCCACAGATCTTCCTGTTCCAGCATTCTGAGGTTCTCAATAGCAAAGGTCGAAAAGGTGGTAAACCCACCGCAAAATCCTGTGGTAATGAAGATGAGTAGTCCGTGCTGTATCTTACTATTCTCTCTGAAGCTTAAGCCAAGCGCCACACCGAAGATCAGACAGCCCAGCACATTGGCCGATAGAGTGGCAACCGGGAACCGATCCCAGCCAACCTTGATCATGCTCAAATGGATCAAATATCTTCCGGCACTACCAAAGAAACCTCCTAAACCAACGATGAGTACATTTTGAAACATGCTACTTCTTTAGTTTTTTATATTTCTTGTTGAGATAGTTAATCGTTTTGTCATATTCTGTATGCTCCTGTTGACTGAGGTCAAGCTTCTTGTCAGCATTGAAGTGAATGGATAGTTCTGCATAATTCCCACCCCATGTTTTGATTTTCACCTCTTGCCATTTGATTATCTCCTTACCAGAATAGATAATCTTTCTGAACCTTACCGGATACCGCACTTCGAACCGTTCTTTGCCAATTGAAATTGTCTTAAGGTTCCACAGGTATTTTATCAAAATAGCGAACCCTAATGCTCCAGAGGTGACCATTAACAATGAAATGTACAGAGGAGGCCGGGTATAGCTGAGGTACTGATTTATCATCACACCGAAAAAGCTGAAAATCAGAATAAGGAATACCCCAATACTGAAGAGTGTATTCACTTTTGGTCGTACGACTATCATGTTTCAAATCTAGTTCTACTTTGACACATTCACCTCAAGTGTCACATTGAGCCTACTGTGCCACTAGGAGGGCTAGTCCAAATAAGAGGAATCAAGGTTTTATCAGATTCAACCTCGCATGCACTACCATAGCAATGGAAGGTATCAAAGTAGAATTGGTTATTCCCATTTATTACGGAAAGTCTGTGCATGTGAAATCAGTGACGGGAAAAAATCTTCAAACTCCATTTTGAAGAGGTCATAGTCCTTGATCAGATTGGTATGCGCGTTTTCCATACCTGAATCAAACTTTGTTCTGCGAGACATTCCTCCAAGTGCCTGACGGATACCTTCTACCTGGCTATATCCCATGAGCCAATTGTCATTACTCATGTAGTCAAACATTCGCCTGGCACGATCAGGTAGATATTCATAGTTATCGCGTACACTCGTGTAGAATTGGTTGGTGTATTCCGGTAGGGGCGTGCTATGATATTCGCTCCAGTACCGCGCTAGGAAATGATCATAAAATACATCTACGATTACCGGAGCATAATGTCGGTAACCTGACCTGAGACGTTTTTTGCTCTCAAGTACTACATCATGATTATCGGTGAACTGATCAATGGCGCGATGGAGGCTGATCCCATTTTGGATTTTGCTATTATAGTTTTCGGCCTGCCGCCCTTTGACAAAATCGCCTATGAAATTGCCTAAGGTCACTAATGGATCATCTCCTGATAAGTATATGTGTGCTAGGAAATTCACTATATTGATGGGGATCGTCCCCTTCTGCTCAATTGGCAACTAGCCGATTTTGGATTAAGTTTACACAAACCATGTTTGACAGGCCCCTTTAGGGACTCTGGTTGCTCAGCAACTTGGTGAATATACAAAGTATGTCACGCACTCATCTCAACATATTAGTACAACTGGCCAAGGTCGATGGAGTCGTTGTGAAGGAGGAGATCGACCTGATCACTCAGATTGGCAAAGCTAATGGTATGTCAGAAGAAGAGATCAACGAGTGCTTTATGGAGGAGTCTCCCATAGAAGATCTTTCAGGCTTACCTGACGACCAAAAGTACGACTACATCTACAGCATTGTACAGCTGATGAAAATCGACGGTAGACTATACCAGGAAGAAATTAAGTTTTGTGCTCGAATGTCTGCAAAGTTGGGCTATGCGGAAAACGTACTGCTTGAGTTAATGCTCAAAATCTACAGCGACCCTGTCCTGTCCGCTGATAAGGACCATATCAAATCCACGATCCAGGGATATCTAATCAAGTAAGCTGCTTTCTAATTTTTTCAATGTTGTCTACTCGCTTTTGGAGCGAGCTACGAAACAGGATTTGGTCATCAAAAACGCCAAATACACGATAACCCATCTCAAACAACATAGAGATATATTGAAGGTCGTAGACTTGTATGGCCAACACCAATTCGTGTTTCTTAGCGGTAGCCGCAATGTTCTTGATTATGTTTAAAAACTCCTGATCTTCAAAATTGGCCATTTGTTCGAGCCCCAGGCTTAGACTCAGATCATAGGGGCCAACATAGAGCCCCTTCAGACCTTTGATTTCTATAATTGACTCAATATTACTTAGGGCTTCTTTGGTCTCGATCAATGCAAAAGGTGTTACTGTGTGTTGAGCTTCTTTGACATAGTTGGGGTTGAGACTGCCAGCGCGCATTGGACCAAAACTTCGTTCACCGAGCGGGGGGTAGTAGCAAGCATTGACCAACGAAGTGATATTGCCTGGGGTTTTCACTTGAGGACAGATAATACCATGTACTCCTGCATCAAGTAATTTCATTGTCAACCCAGGGTCATTTTGCGGTAGCCGCGCCATAGGATAAATGCCTTGAGGTAAGGAGGCGATCATCCTGGTTACATCGCTGTATTCGATCATTCCATGCTGCATATCAAAGGTGACCAGATCGAAGCTGGATTTTGCAATCATTTCTGCTGTCCAGGGATGATTGATTCTTAGAAAAGCATTGAAAAGGGGACGGTCTCTATCAAACATATTTATCATATTGTCAATTTAACGAACGTGCTTATCCAAAGGCGGATAATACAAATAGATTTGCTTCAAAAATGAATTCATGGATATCAGTGCGCATTTGAACCTCCTCTTAGAGTTAATCAAAACTGAGCGGAAGGAGGAAGAGGAGGCTTACAAGAGAAAACGGTTGCATACTGATGTAAAGGAGCGGGTTGCACAGGGCGTGAGCTGGTATCCGGTAGTCTTGAACAGACATTATATCGGAACGGGTGAAAAGATCGTCATAGAAATAGAGAAGACCCATAAGACCAAAGAGAAACACAGTTTTCAAGGAGGAGCCAGTGTTTCTGTTTTTCAGAACCAATCTGCTGAACAGCGAGCGATTAGTGGTGTCATCGCTCGAGTCAAAGATCATCAAATGAAGATTGTCCTTAACACTGACACATTGCCTAATGATCTTCAAGGAAGTAAGCTTGGAGTTGACCTGGCATATGATGAATCTACCTTCAGCGAGATGGAAGATGCTATTCGAAAGGTCGCTAAGGCTGGGGATAATAGACTAGGTAGTTTGAGAGATGTGATCTACGGCTTGTGTCAGCCGAAGTTTGAAAACTTCGAAAAGATGACATTTCCATCGCTCAACGCTGATCAGAACAGAGCTGTGCAGCTTGCTGTCTCTGCTAAAGATGTTGCGTTAATTCATGGACCTCCCGGTACAGGGAAGACCACTACACTTGCCCAGGCTATTAAGTTTGTAGTGGACAGTGAAAAACAAGTCCTCGTATGTACACCAAGTAATACGTCCGTCGACTTGCTGGTCGAAAAATTATCTGCGGAGTGCCTTGATGTACTTCGTATAGGGCACCCGGCCAGAATATCTGAGGTAGCCATAAGTAGATCGATGGATGCCAGGATAGCTGCTCACCCCAGTTTTAGAGAGTTGCGTGCAGTGAGAAAGAAGTCTGTGGAGTTACGTGAGATGGCCTTGAAATATAAGCGCAATTATGGACGATCGGAGAGACAACAGCGCCAACTATTGCTACAAGAAGTCCGAAGTTTAAGAGATGAAGCTGACTTGATTGAACGCTACATCGTCCAGTCACTGCTTGATACAGCACAAGTGGTTATTTCTACATTGGTCGGTTCTAATCACTATCTGCTCAAGTCAAAGACATTTAAAACACTTTTCATAGATGAAGCTGCCCAATCGCTCGAACCTGCCTGCTGGATACCTATGTTGAAAGCTGAGCGCGTCATTATGGCTGGTGACCATCAGCAACTTCCACCAACAGTCAAGTCATTTGAAGCCGGGCAAAAAGGATTGAATTACACTCTTTTTGAGCGCCTGATGAACACCAACACCGCGGATGTGATGCTTACCATGCAGTATCGCATGCATCAGCATATTATGAGTTTCCCAAGCGAGTATTTCTATAAGGGGCAGCTTATTGCAGCGCCGAACATACGAGAAAGGTCATCTCTGACAGGAACTGTAGTAGAATTTGTTGATACCGCGGGGTGTGGTTTTACCGAACAGGTAAATCCTAAAACCTTGAGTACTGGCAACCCTGAGGAGGCTGAATTGCTTTCTAAACATTTAGATCTGTTACTTTCTGAGTTGTACGATCCACCACTCTTGAGTGGACTAAGTATCGGTGTAATAGCTCCATACAGTGCCCAGGTAGATATACTTCAAGAGAAGCTTGTGTCTATAGTTGAGAATTATGAGTTAGGCGACTCACTATCAGTAAATACCGTCGATAGCTTTCAAGGGCAGGAACGTGATATTGTTTATATCAGTTTGACAAGGTCAAATGACAAAGGTGAAATTGGGTTTCTGAAAAATATCAGAAGAATGAATGTGGCCATAACGAGGGCAAAGTTGAAGTTAGTAGTAATCGGAGACTCAGCCACACTCGGTTCTGATAGATTTTATAGTGCTATGATTGATTATTTTCAATCATTAGGCGCTTATCATAGTGCCTTTGAATATTTATACACAGATTAGTACTTGAAGTAGACGGTATTTTTTGGAACCAACATTACCATCATACAGAAGAAGTAAACCCGATCCTCTTGGGCGCGCAGTATGGGACTATTATTGCTGTCAACGAGAGAAACAACTGCTCATCAATACTTCATATGGTGATCCTGAAGAAATGCCAGTGGAGGTCTATTTCCGAGATTTCGATGATATGCCAGATCTCGAGCAAATTGCGCTTGACTTATGTGATGTAAATGTACTGGATGTTGGTGCATGTGCGGGAGCGCATTCAGCGTTTCTACAAGGCCAGGGCCATGAAGTGACAGCACTAGATAATTCGGAAGGTTGTATTAAGACACTAAAAGCAAGAGGCATAAGCAATGTACTAGCTGTGGACTTCTTCGAATTGCCACGCTCTAATTACGGCACTATTCTCATGTTGATGAATGGATTAGGCCTGGCTGGAAGCCTAGATAACCTTATTCCCATGCTTAACCATCTAAAGACTTTACTTAGGCCAGGCGGCTATGTATTGGCAGACTCTTCTGATATCTCTTACCTCTATCAGGACACTTCCCAGCCTGAAGGTCGCTATTTAGGTGAAGTCAGGTTTCAGTTTCAATACAATGATATCAAAGGAGACTGGTTCGATTGGCTATATATCGACTATGAGACACTACAACAGTACACTGCAATAGCAGGCTGGTCTACCGAGCTATTATTTGCAGATGATGATGGTTCTTATTTGGCGAGGATGTGGGTTGTTTAGTTACGCACGGGTAGTAGGTCAAGCCTTCTTAGTGCTCTTGGGTCCGGGTTTGTCCAATAGATAAGCTTGCCATTTACACTTGGATAGTACTTCGATAAACTATATGACCAATTGTAACCAACTATCGCAAACCGCTCTGGATATTGACGGTAGGCTTTTTCGATCGATGGAACAATCTTCGGAACCCTAGTTCTTGAGATTTTGCCTATTGATAGTAGTTCGTATCTGGTAAAATAGTTAATCTGATATTCTAAAAAGTCGTTTCGAGTTATAGCATGTTCTATTCCTTTTTCATTTAGTGTGTCAATCAGATTTGCAATGATTTGATTATCAGTGATAGTAATCGGTTCTTCTAATTCGTCGAAATTGTCGACTTTCATTTGAGAATACTTGAAATAATTTGACGAATAGGAAAAGTAGCTAGCAGTAAGTATCAACATAAAAATACAGGCTGAAATCTGATATTTGGGATTCATACGAGCTACACCAAGAACGAAAATGAAGAAAAGTATGAAACTAAAAGGCAACAGGTACCGCGGATTTGGATTAATCAATGCACCTGCAAGAGATGCTGGCAACAGAAGGACTATGGAAGACTTTTTCAAATTGCCTCTACTTATGTCGAAAGCGCAGAAGAGTATTACACTAATTGTTACAAGCCAAGTCAGAAAGATGTGACCTGTAATGGACTGGTCGAAGCTTCTATGAAGATAGTAGAGTCCATTTAGGTGATTATGAAAGGAAGTGACAATTCCTTCTGGATTGTCCACGATATGGCTCAGGTTCAGAAGTGGGGCTTCCCAAACGACAAACAAGTCACTTTTATAAGTTGCCAGACAAACCCAAACGATTACGCTAGATGTGAAAGCTACTGCATATCTTGTGAGTAACCCTTTCATATCACAATCGAGATAAGCTGGTATCACTACTACCGATAATACTGTGACGGGGAACCACAAAGCCTGAGCCTCATATACAATAGTCACCATCACACCGATGAGACACCACGCCCCATGTCGTAATTCACCCTTATTTGCGACTATAAAGTACATTACGAGGTTATTGAAAAACAAGGCTGTGAGGTATCCGCCACGGGCTTTCATGGACCAAAGTGTCCATGCAGGCATGCTCACCATGACCAAGGTTAATACCAAGCATATGAGCAAACTTTTATTAGTAATTCTATAGCATGATAGTATTAAAAGAGTGAGGGCCGAACTCCATAATAGTATCATAGGAAGTTTGATTGCCAGAGCAGTGGTGTCAAAGACAGTTATTCCTAAGGCGACCAACAAGCTTTCTAACACCGAAAGGCCGTAGTTCTGACCCAAAAAATATAAGTTCACTTTACCGTCAAGAACATCTATTCCCATGAGCCCTATAATGGCTTCATCTCCATCTACATAAAAAAGATTGGTTTCGAGAAAGAATAACCTGAAAGCATAGCTTAAGCCAAAACATGCAAAGATTAGCATAGCCTTACCGTACTTGATTTTCAAGGTTATTGGTGTTTGTGACGTATCAAACCAATTATTGACGACTTGACGGATCATTCAGATAAGGAATGTACTATATATGGAATTATCTCTTTAATATGAATGGGAGAGATCTATGATCATTTTTCGTATGCACAATCAGTATGAAATAGCCAGATGTAAGATTGGAGACATTCAATTCTAAGAATTCTGAATCAACTTTGAAACTCATTAAGACTCTCCCGTCAACAGAGACTATGTCTCCATTAGAAATGCCAACTATCTCTAAAGGAGACTTCAAGACAAGCTTATCATCCGCTGGATTTGGATACAACATGAACTTGTCATTTGATAAGCTAGTGCCTAGTACTACATCGCTCTCATCCATAATTTGGTTGATTACGATATGGGCAGGTTGTCCAAAGTCCTTACCGTCAAAGGGTATTAATTGAATAGAATCAACAGTGGTGATATTATTGTCTGGAATATATTTCATATCGCTTGTTGGCCATAGAGTGTGGAGGCTATCAACCAAAAGGACTTGGTCTGAAATATAAACCATACCGAATTCAGGTACTTGTGTAACCTTTATTGCCTTGGGATCAAGACTATCGGCATCCATGAAGCTGCTGATCAAAGCTGGCGCGGGAATGATTAAAACGTCTGTGCCTTGTAGATCAAATGATAAGTCAAGAAATGAAGGGATGGTATTGAAAGTCGAATCAATATTAGTCCCCTCTTCCTCTGGTAAAACCGGGTCATCTTCTGATTCGTTATCTTCTACATCGTCAACTGGAGTTTCATCTTGTTTGTTGTCATCTATTATCTCTTCTTCCTCTTGATCTTGTTCATTTTCTTGCTGTTCGACAGCAGGTTCTTCCTGTGCTGTAGCAGTATCAACCACATTTGGAATTACTTCTGCCGTAAACATTTTAGACGATGAAGCGCCTCCCAAATCAACGACTGAGACCTCAATCGCATAATCACCTGTATCCACAATACTGGGAGACAACTGCAGAGTAAGATCGTCCACAATGACCCATTTAGAAATGTCATTCCCTGTCGATGTGGCAGTCAGGTGCAATCTATCATTTGCATCAACATCTATAATCTCTAAGGGGTCTATCTCAAGGATTAAAGTACTATCCACGTCAATTGATAAATCTTCAAAATTTCTGAGTAGAATAGGTGCGTCGTTGATATTTACTACCTCGATTTCAACATTGTGCGTTATTTCAAAACCCTCATCATCTCGAAAAAAGATTTCGCTATAATACTTACCCACATGATCATTAGAGGGTTTTCCTTCAAGCCTTGTAAGCTTGACATCTAGCCATTGGGACAGTTCCTTATTACTTAGATTAACTTGGAGTCTAGTATTGTCAGGGTTGTTAACCATCTGATAATACGGTATCCTCAATATCCTATCTTCATCTATTCGGAATTCAGTAGGAGCTTCTGGTCTTAAAGTAATTTTGTCACGAACTCCGAGAATTTCCACTTTTGCCTCAAACTCGGCCAGAATCGTGGATCCTGCTTTGACGATATAGCCAAATTCATCTTTTCCTTTTTGATCTGTCGCTGCTTCATAGACGACCGGCACTATACCTATTTCAAATTCTTGCATCTGTCCAACTGGTTCACCACCTAGTAAAACTCTTCCTTTTGAAGGCAAGTCGAATAAGGCAATGGATATAGTCTGGTCTACAGGAAGTCCAACATCTGCTGTAAGTATAGAAGGCGGGATGACGGTAGACTGATCCTCCTCTAAGCTAAAGGAGGTATTCTTAGTGGCGATTTTTTTGTACGAGAGGCCACTCAAAACAAAGTCTTCAGAACCTATCTCAATATCCAAATATCCATCTGAAACAAAAACCCTAGCATCATTGATAAATTGGGCGTTACCATTATCTATCAATTGCCAACCAACTATTTCTTGTTTACTTTCCAAGAAGACATTTGCCACTCCGTTAGTTAGTTCTATAGTATCCCCAAAAAGTTGCACATCATATAATCCGCGCTCCAAGTCAATCGACATGGTTAAATTATCTCCACGAACTCCCGTCCCAAATGGAGGCTCTCTTTCTATTCGCGAGGTTACCTGATTACCTCTAGTAACAAGATCATCCCCGGGAACAAAAAGCTGACCATCCTTAGACCAGCCTCCTGAACCACCAATGTTGATGTGATGTGCTTTTGGAGATTTTTGTGATCTGTAGATATCGATTGTTTGGGTCGGCAGCAACCCAGAGTAGTTTAGATCAACTTGAGTCAGGTAGGCAGAGTTATCCGCATAGCTCAATGTTAAAACAATATCCCTTTTGTTTGATGCTGGCAGAAGTAAAGGCAATGGGTCGTGTTGTACAATTGGTTCACCCGTTTCTTTTTTGATGATTTCTGTTAATCGGGTATCATTTTCCTCACTTAGATTATCAATAGTGAACTCGATAACAGGTTGATCAAAAGGGTCTAGTACGAAAGAGGTTTGACTGATTTCGACCTTTGCAGGGTCTAAAGGCTTTACATCTATTGGCCTTGCTCCAAAAAAACTCAACACCTCCATACTACTGAGCTCAGGTTCTCCACCTTGCTCTCCAGAACCGTTGACCACATATAGGTTATCTCCATTGACTATGGCCTGAGTTCCATGTCTTGAGTCGTTGAGATCATCCAAAGGGCGCCACTTGTTTGTCAAAAGATTAAGTGCTTCAGTCTCAAACTTTGCCTCAGATTCGTCTTCACCTCCTGCTACTATGAGCTCGTTGAAAACTATTCCACCGAATGCACCTGCTCTTCCTGTCGGTAAGTCACTTTGCTCGGGTAGAGTACTCCAGCTATCTGATTCTGAGTCATAGATATCCACCTCTAATATGGTGGGAGAGAAGTAACTTTCTTGACCAGACCTGCGCCCTCCGGCTACAATAATCTTATTGTCCTGATTTGCTGCAAAAAAGTGATCTCTTGGGTTTGGTATTGCTGCTAGCTCCTCCCAGAGATTCGTCCTCAAATCAAGCCGATCTACCCAATCAACCCACCCTGAACTATGCCCATTGACTATTCCAGAGATTAGATAAACGTAATTTCCAATTTTCACGCAACCAGCGGCTCCTCTTGGTCTAGGAATCTCTGGCCCCTCATACCATACATTCTCGATCACATCATATATATAGACCTGATCTATTGGTGTTTCATTAGGGAAGTTGCCTGTAAAAGCTCCCATGACATATACGAGACCGTCCACTTCAATGGCTTGGAAATGATGCATTTCTATTGGTGGAGTACTCCCTAATTGCCATTCTTCCGAGGCAATGTCGTAGATGGATACTGGCTTTAGTCCTCGTCCCCCAAGTGAAATGAACTTGTCAGCTACTTGTATAAAGGAGTTTTCATGTCTTTCCAGTGGCTGGGTAGAGCTGTTGTTGAAAGTCCATTGGCCTCTTAACTGGTTTTCAAAAGGTCGTACTTCTAAAAAATCCCAGGTACCGGTAAAAGTTTGTTCTAGGTCTCCAGAAGACCCAAGTAAACCAACTGCTACCACTCTATCAAGTAGAAAGCTTGGTAAGGCTGCTGTCCCAATTCTGATAAAGTTGGAGCCATCTGACGAATAATTAAAGTGAATTTTGTTGTCAGTATACGATGCAATAATCTGAAGGTCAATAATATCGCTGAGTTCCGGCATACTTTCCAGGGAGGCTTGTGGTATATTATCTTGTTCTATAGTGATTCTGAAAGCGCTCTCACCTTCATTGGCGTCTATCTCCAATGAAAGAAAATCGTCTTGGTTGCCAGTACCTATATACAGACCATAAGATTGATTACCCCAAGAAGTTAAATTGCTAAATGGCCCTTGTATACGGGTGGTTATCTGAACTATGCATTCTTCTTCAGGTATTTTGATGCCAAAATGGAAGGCATTTTTTTGATTATTGGCATCACCGATCGCTGTACCAGACCCAATTTCGTCTATGGTAAACTTTAAACCCGCGCCCCCTACGGTCATTTTAGTTGGATCAAAGGAATCTGTATAGATATCCATCTCATTGCTCATTACCCCTGTGAAGCCCCACCCCCTAATTCCACCATCATTTTGATTGTCAAAATCTAAGCGAAAGGGGAACGATGTGCCCAAGCCGTTAGACGGGTCTAAGGGGAAGTAATCACTCAGATCGGGTACATTATCATTGTCATCATCTGTATCAAGAAAATCAGATACAAAGTCTTTGTCAAAATCATCGGGGACATGGGCTGGGTTGCAAGGGTTTGTTCCATTTACCGTTTCATCGTTATTAGAATAGCCGTCCTCGTCATCGTCTCCATTGTTGTCGGCTAGGTCACAAATCCCAATCGTGAAATCAATTGGATCAAACACTGTTAGACTACTTCCTGCATAGTTGCAAACCCAGATTGTACCTGGGAACAAATCAAAATCCCCTTGAGTTGTCACGTCTAAGGGAATAGAACCAACCCCAGATGCCAATACCGAAAAATCATCGTCAGGCGCCTCATTATCAGACTTGAGATTGTAGCGCAGTAAATTACCATCGAAAGCCACAGTAACCAGATCACCGAGAAGTTCACCATTGAAATTGGAAGCGGTGTATTGCGCAAGTCCGTTGGTTGATTCTGGATATGTAGCCAAAGCATTATCTTCCTGTCCTGGTATGAGATAGGCACAAATTGCATCTTCCAAGCCCTTTTCTACAGCACTTTGGGGATTGGTGAGGTTGAACACATTTGAGCGATTAGCCCTTGTGGGATTAGGATGACCGCCATAATAACCCTCATGCGAAACCCAATGGAGATTATCGGGGTACGTGTCAGATACTTCTTCATTGATCGTATTCGAACAATTCTCGATTGGAGGGCCTCCCCATCCTTTGTTTGGCCCATTGTCTACAGTATAGATCAGTCCATTCGCTGACACCACCACATCATAAACATTTCTCCAACCTGAAGAATAAATCTGAACTGGGCTTGTTTTGGTTAGCTCGGCTTGATTCTTACCATTATTACCACCAAATGGATCATTTTCATCTTCATATCCGTTCTGTTCGCTCGTATTGTTTCTTGTTTCATCATCTAAGGTGGGTAGATCATAGATATAGTACCCATTAATACCGTCTGACTTGACTTCCATAGCATTGAGCTCATCAAGATGAACTGACAGTATCGCTGCTGAATATGCGTACTCTGGAATAAAGGTAAAATTATTTGAGGGAGCACCTTGATTGGTATTACCACCTGAGGTAACTAACAGAACATTGCTCTCAGCTATGTAGTTAAGACCATTTTGAGAGTGGTTTTCTTCTGACCGAGGAAGTCCTCTAACAAGATCGACCTTGATCCATTCACCTGATTCATCTTTGAATATCTTTGAGATGATACCGGAATTAGTGTCGAGATTAGTATCGGCTTTGCCACCCCCGCCTATTCTTGGGTCAGAGGAGGTAACAAAAATGACAGTACTGTCTGCACTACCCAATACGAGTATTCCTGTTACCTGACGCCCCTTCACTTCGGTGTTTAAGGAACCGTCATCATCATAATTTGGCATATTGCTAATGACTGATATGACTTCTTCGTCTTCCACGGTGTAAGCGCCAACATCAGACCGCTCAATAGTGTAAGCTTTAATTAATCCATACTGTTCAGAAACATAGAGCCTACTGTCCTCTCCAAATTGGAGCGAAGTAGGATTGACTAGCCCTTCGATATTGATAGTTTTTTTAAGAAACCCAATTGGCTGTGCCTTGGCTGTAGAGAAGAAGGCTAGTATCGATATGGCCAAAATCAGACAAGCCGAGGAGACATGTATATGAACAAATAGTTGTGTACGGTGGTGAATGAGACTAAATATTGATTTGATTTGCATTAGTTGCGAAGACTAGAAAAGTGTATGATGCGTGCTAGTAGAATTACAGGATTTTACTCTGTCCTGAAAAAGTAAAGATAAATCAAAAGGAAGAGGTAAAAGCCAACAAATGCCACTACCAGTGTTTAAGCCAATTAAAAGTCGCTCACTCGCATTATGTTTAGCAGCAGTAATCTGCTTTGCTTTGTCTTACGGTTTTACATTTGACAAAAAAATCAATCTTGGGGGGGATAACCTCAGTTATTACTATTTGGGTAAATCATTGGCTCAAGGTACTGGATATTCAGACATCTCTAGTCCCCGATTGAACCCACACACCCATTTCCCACCTGGCTACCCTAATATAGTCGCTGTAATACTTGTCTTATTTGACGGTGTGATTCCAGTGAAGATAGCCAATGGACTTTTTGGGACTGGAGTACTAATTATTGGCTTTTTTCTATTTCGGCGGATTGTTGAATCAGAGTGGTTGAGCTTCACTATGATAATGGTTATCGCCTTGAATAGACATTTTTTGGAGTATTCCTGGATAATGATGTCTGAAATGCCATTTATGTTTTTTTTAATGCTTGGGTGTTGGCTGTTTACTAATATCAAATATGATATACCCTGGTATTCGAACAGACTTTTCTTATCTGTTATCATAGTTTCAGCAATATCATATTACATACGTTCATTTGGTATAGTTTTAATAGCGGCCATAGTCGCTCAATCTTTTGCAAATAGAAAATACTCTTATGGCTTGGTAGCGGCTATTGGCTTTACGGTGTTGGTGGTTCCATGGTCGGTAAGAAATAGCATGCTCACAAATGGGGGGGGGTACTTGAACCAACTCCTAATGGTAAACCCCTATGATGCGACGATGGGTACTTTGGATTTGTTCGTGCTGGTTGAACGAGTGTTTAATAATGCGGTAAGGTATTGTGATAAGGAAATACCGTACTTGCTATTAAACTGGACAGGAGCTGATTACTCACGACTTGTTATGCCTCATTATATACTTCTGAGTATTGTTCTCCTTGCACTAATCGCTTTTGGTCTGATTTCGTTAAGGAACGGACGGTTTTTCTTTATTTCACTAACTGTTTCCTCCGCGGGGATTCTCCTGCTATGGCCATCTGAATGGTTTGGAGTCCGGTTTTTACTTCCAATGTTGGTGATTATGATGGGTTTCATGATCTATGGGCTGTACGGTTTGATGAATCAATTCTTTTCGAAGGATAGAGCAATTCTGTTAGTCAACGCCTCTTGTCTGATTCTCATTTGTGCTCAGATTCCCTCAGTTCTTGGATTGAGCTTGAGAAGTCAATCGGATTACCCAAAGCGCTTTAGAGACTATTTTGAGGCTTCACTTTGGATAAAAGAAAATACGCCAAAGGAATCAGTAGTAGTCTGCAGAAAACCTTTGCTTTCCTTCCATTTTTCTGGTAGACCTTCTATCAGATGGCCAAACACATCAAATCAAAAAGATTTATTGACATCATTTAAGGATAATGAAGTTGACTATATTATTGTAGATGTATTAGGATATGCCTCTACAGGAGAGAACATTTTACCATTGTTTCGAACTTATCCACACAAACTAGAAATATTGAAAAAGATGGACGTTACACCAACGTTCATTGGTCAACACATCTCATATTTGGGCTATACCGGTACAATGGAGAATGGAAAAAAGAATGGATACGGTTTGTACAATTGGCCGAATGGTACGTCTTATCGCGGAGAATGGAAGGATGACTTTAGACATGGTAGAGGAACTCTGAAAACTCCTGGTTCAAAAAACATCATTCATGGCATTTGGGTAAATGACACATTAATATCTATTGTAAACAAGTAAGTAGCTACCAAAACAATATCTAAGAGTCTCATGCTCTCCAAAATTATTGCTCATTATATAACATTTTAATTGAAAGCCTTATCCGTGATCATACCAGTCTTCAATGAGGAGAAGACTATTCAACGAGTTCTAGATACTCTGTTTAATATTGAATTTATGACGGAGATGTCTCTTCAATGTGTAGTAGTTGACGATTGTTCTAGAGACCTTACCGTTCAAATTGTTAATCAGTACACGTCTGATAACCCATATAAAGAGATCACCTTTATTCAGCATGAGGTGAATCGAGGCAAGGGTGCTGCCCTACGCGCTGGCATTGCAGAAGCAACCGGAGACTTCATCATCGTTCAGGATGCCGATCTGGAGTACGATCCTAATGAATATAACCTGCTTTTAAAGCCTATGATAGAAGGAAGAGCAGATGTTGTATATGGCTCTAGGTTCATGGGTGGGCGCCCACACAGAATTCTATTCTTTTGGCATAGCATAGGGAACAAGTTTCTGACCATGATGTCAAATGCTGCTACTAACCTTAACCTCACTGATATGGAGACATGTTACAAACTGTTTAAGGCGGACATTATAAAGGGAATCGAGTTAAAAGAAAACCGATTTGGTTTCGAACCTGAAGTGACAGCTAAAATTGCCAGAATCCCTGGCATAAGAATATACGAAGTGGGAATCTCCTATTATGGGAGGACTTACGCGGAAGGCAAAAAGATCAATTGGCGAGATGGCTTTAGAGCACTTTGGTGTATCCTCAAATATGGTTTCTTTCGGATGCAATGATCCTACTACTTCTCAATAAAGTCCAAAGACTGAGTTAATACAATATTGCAGACCAGTTAGGCGAGGACTATCAGGAAACACATGACCAAGATGACCTCCACGACGAGTACAAAGCACTTCTGTTCTTACCATTGTGAAGGTGCTGTCAGATTCTTTGGCAATATTTTCTTTTATAATGTGATTCCAGAAACTGGGCCAACCTGTACCTGATCTGTATTTGGCGGATGACTCGAATAAAGGTAATGGGCAGGCTGCACACCTGTACATCTCTGTTTTCTTGTTGTTTCGGAGGTCACCAGAGAATGCGTGTTCCGTTTCCTCATAAGACGCAATGCTCTATATCATTAAGATGATCGCGCCTCTGCGATTTAGAGATTTGGTCAGATTCGAAATCAGAAAGTCGGCTGTTAGTACCTCCGGTTTTTCCCCAAGACTGGAAAGAGTAGCTCAAGGATGCAATGCTAAGCTAGAAGAGAATATATTTCAGTCTGATACTTATAGAGATGACTAGCGTAACCATGAAATACCAGATATGAATAAAAAAGAGGCTGCCTTCTCCATGACTTCTAGAAATGACAGCCTCGATCTTACGAGTTTAAAAAACCTTAGTTGACCTTATCAAGATGCACATCCATTTGTGGGAAAGGAATGTTAAGGCCATGCTTACCAAATTCCTTGTAGACTTTCTCATTCATATCAAAGTAAAGCCCCCAGTAGTCGGCAGGGTCTACCCATACACGTACGACTATGTTAACTGAGCTATCTGCTAATTCCGATAGGGCAACAAATGGCTCAGGATCTTTTAAAGCTCGGGGATCAGCCTCTATCCATGAAAGGAGTACTTCTTTGGCTTTATCATAATCGTCACCATAGCCAATGCCAAAAGTCCAATCTACCCGTCTGGTTGGTTCAGCAGAGAAATTAGTCATGCTACTATCCGCAAGCGCACCGTTAGGGATAATGATTCTCTTGTTGTCGGGTGTAGTCAAGATCGTATTAAAAATTTGGATCTCCTTGACAGTACCCATATAGCCAGTAGCATCAATAAACTGGCCCACTTTGAATGGCTTAAAAAGTAGGATCATCACACCACCCGCAAAGTTCTGTAATGTGCCTTGCAGAGAAAGGCCGATGGCTAGGCCAGCAGCACCAAGTATGGCGATGAAAGAGGTCATCTCTATGCCTACCATGCTGATCACTGATATGATCAACATTACCCGAAGCAACACACCTAATAAGCTTTTGAGAAACGGTGTGAGTGATGGGTCGACATTCTTTTTCTCCATCACTTTGCCAAGGCTTTTTATCAACCCACTAATGATCCATGAACCAATGATGAATGTAAGGATAGCCAGAATCAGCTTTGGGCCGTAAGTCACCGCCATCTCGATCAACTGATCCACATATTTCTGGATGTCTATATTTTGTACTTCTTCCATGATTAATTGTGTATTACGTTGGTTTTTAGATTAACCTCCGAAATAAACAATGTTTCGTACCTAATCCTAGTTAAATGTAACTTTAATGGTCTTCCGGATAAGGGATATAGACGAAGCTCGCAAAATCACCGTCCACCACGAAAAGACAACAGAATTCATCAGGGTCTTTATAGTTCTTTTTAAAGTCCTCTAGCTTTTCCTCTTCGACAATTCTACGTTGGACAAACTCATCGATATACGTGGCATAGTAGTTCCATTCATTTTCGAGATCGCCTTTGGCGTATAGCAACTGACCTATCGGAATATCTATTTTACTGATCGGAAAAACTGGAAACTCTGAAAACCCCTTTTTGCGGATTTGGTAAGCGGCCTCTTGAAGATTTTCAGCCACTTTGACGAAATCTGATGTGATGGTGCCAAGATACTTTCCGTTCAATTCGGGATCATTATTCATCGCTAGCTCTATTTTGATGTCCTGGCATGCTCTACAAATAGTGCACGCTCATTTCTTGACTGCGAAGTTACCTTCTTCTCATCCAAAACTTAGTCAGTGCAGATAGTAGAAAACTTGATCGTTAGCTATTGTTTGATGGTTGGAGATCAAATCTGTTAGTGGTTTTTGCTTGTTCAGCTAAACTGAATTAAAAAAAGTCAATTAGTGCATTAACTTAGTTTTTGGCCATAGTCAATCCCAAGCTTGTTCATTCGATTTCTTAGCGTATTGGGGTTAACGCCGAGGAGTTCTGCCGCTTCTCCAGGGCCATGTATTTTGCTTGAAGTTTTGTTGGGCACATTCCGTATATGGTATATAACAAGTTCTGTCAATTTCAGTGACTTCATTCATGAAAATAAATGAGTGGTTTCGGCTCACTTAAACGTCTGCTGAAATAACTAATATCTGAAAGATGAGCTAGACTTTGATCTTGTAGATCCTCGAGTGCTCACCCCAGGGATGGTAGCCATTGCCGATATAGCTGAAACCATACTTTTCGTAGTAACCCACATGCTCAGTGCATAGATAGAGATATTTGTAGCCAAACCTTTTCGTATCTGATTTGATCCTGTCAAATAGCAAAGAAGGGTATCCATTCCCGCGATGCTCCTCTTCTATGAACAACGCGGCGAGCCAGGGATAAAGGTCCTGACGGCTGATAAAATCATTCGTGATCAGTCCAGCACAACCGATCATCTCACCCTTTTTTTCCAGCAAGTACCATTGTGGTAGGTGATCTCTTGCGCTGATGCTGTGGGTAATGCAGTCCTCGTAAATGATGGGTAGCACGTCTGACCAGCATTTTAGGAAGTACTTAATTGTTCTGTCTTTCTGCTCGGGGTGTTCTCTTACAGATAAGATTTTCATGCGTTTGATCAGCGTGATGGTGTTGGTATTCAGCTATCGCAAATGTAGCTCCTAGGGTTTAGTTATGTTCATGGAGATCAGCGCTTCGATAAAGCAGCATTGGGCCATGATTAAGGTCATTCCAATAGGAGCAAACTTGTTCCAGGTTTTTTGGTGTTGTAAGTTGTATATGAATAGGAGTTTGTAAACCCCGGCTCATGGCATTCTTGTCCCCAAGAACGAAATGGATAATCTCACGGATATTTCCTTTTGGGATCATCTATATGATCACGACATGGATGTTCAACCTTGTTGAACTATCTGTTCACCACTCCTCCGTATCGAATGATTACATCGTCTTACCGCTAAACTTTCCAACGGTGCTTTTTGCCACCTTCGCTACTTTCATGGTCGGTGTATTGGTGGGAGTGGTCGAGATGGTCTGGTTGAGAAATCTCTTCAAAGGTCGTCCGCTCTGGCAAAAGATTATTTTTAAGCTGATGATCTACACAGTGGGCAGTATCTCAGTCATTGTGCTTTTGTTTCCAGTGACGGTGATCATAGAGTTGGGTCTGGCACCTTGGCATCCGGAGACGAGAGAAGAGCTTAGCGAGTTTCTGCTCAATGCTTCATTCTATAGTACACTGCTTCAGATGTCTTTTACCATTCTGCTCTGCCTGATCTTTGCAGCGATCAGCGACAACTTGGGGCATGATGTCCTTACCAACTTCTTCACTGGCAAATATCACCAGCCTACAGTGGAGCAACGCATATTTATGTTTCTGGATATGAGAGACTCCACCACCATAGCGGAACGACTGGGACATGTGCAATACTTTAAGCTATTAAGCGCCTACTATGATACTTTCTCCAACGCGATCATCGATCACTGCGGGGAGGTGTATCAATACATCGGTGACGAGATCGTCATATCATGGCCTGTGGAGGTCAGTGTGGCACATGCCAATTGCATCCGATGCTTTTTTGCAATGCAAGATGCGATAGTGGAGAGGCAAGAGTGGTTCCAAAAACAGTTTGGCGTCAGCCCAAAATTTAAAGCCGGATTGCATGCCGGTCAGGTCACCACAGGTGAGATCGGCGATCTAAAAAAGGAGATTGCTTTCAGCGGTGATGTACTCAACGTCACCGCCCGCATCCAGGGTCTATGCAACGAATATCAGGCTGATCTGCTTGTATCAGGAACCCTGCTGGACTGTCTCGATCTGGGTGATGATTTCGAGGCTCGTCACTTAGATCAACGCCTCCTCAAAGGAAGGGATGAACCGGTGGAGGTATATTCTGTAGACCTAGTAAGGAGCAATTGAAGTATCTAATTGGGTGACTCTCACCTTATTTTAGTTATATTCGATTGTCTCTCTCGGATAAGAACAGGTTCAACAAGTCGGTAAGCCCGCATACGGATCATCCACAAATCTATCCCAATGTTTTGTCAGTTCGTGTCGAATAGTGTTAATCTCTCTATGATTAAGATTGTGATCTGTATGCTTGGATAAATCGTTCAGGTATTCAAGCAGGGAATAACAGACTGTGAAACGCCCACATGCAATAAGCTTTTTAAGTACATCTTTTTTTACATCAGTAGGTGTAAACCAAAGAGTTGTATTCATTTCGGTGGCAGTTTTGGCTACCTCGAAAATGGCAGGACTTGGTTCTCGCACAACGCTGATTTTCTCAGAAGGTTTAACCTCTGTAGACTCTCCTTTTTTAAACTGGGCCTTGGTAAGCTGGTAAATGAGAACCGTTGCTCTTCTATGTTTGAGATTTTCATCTTTGTACAGCATCTGATAATTAAGCCTGCGTATTTGCTTAAGGAAAACTTCATTGACCATTTTGAAACCTGAGCTCAACCTTTCTTCTGTCATTCGCTTTAGCAAAGTCATTCGTAGATCGTCAAAGAATCTAGCCTTTTTTAGAAAAAATTTAGGAATGTATTTGTTTAGATTATTCTTTAATAGCCAGACTGAAATCGGCTTTATAATGCGTAAAATGTATCTAAGGACAAGCAAAGTGCCACCGGTAATTACGAACGTGCCAGAAAACCAGAGAATGAGTTTTGTCCAATTTGGAAAGGAATTTTGTATTCCAAAATAGGAAAGAACAAGCCCAACTAGGAGAATGAGCAAAGCACCCCAATTATTGACCAATCGCCTCCAAATGTTTGATGCCAATTGTCTTAATGTAATGCCCTGATCAACCACATCGTTGCTCTGCTTCCATGGCTCCATCATGTAGCTTGCTACATCGCAGACCAAAATGAGGTCGTAACCTTGCTTTTGTGCGTCTATACGACGCTGATTGGCCAATATTGTGCTGCCAATGCCCTGGTTGTCAACGATTCCTCCGTCCATTATGCCAATACCATACTCAAAGTCTTTTTGCTTTTTCAATCCTTTATAAACTGGTAAGGTATGATCAAGATAATCATCAGGCATAATCAATGGGGCGAAACCCAACGGAAAGCACGATGAACTGGCAACTGCATCTGCAATTTGAATTTCTGCTGCTGCATTTTGAGGTAAATTAATTCGGTAATTACCAAAACAACCGTCCTTTTGAAACCTAAATGCCAGACCATATGAAAACTCTGTCGCATTAAAACACACATCCTCTAGGTGAACGTTGACCTTATTGCTGGTAAGTTGCCCAAAGTTAGCTTCATAGAAATCACGATAAGCAAGACTAAAGCAATTGATGAGGGTTCGTTTCTTGTAGGTTTTTTGCCATAAAGCATCATCTTCCATTTTCTGAAGGGCGGAATTTAGTAAGGAGTCACCCGCCAAAAAATCGTACATTTTGCAATAAAAATCTTGAAAGCGTTTGGCACCATCGTCAACGTCTCCTTTAAGCAAGAAGTCTACATAAGCTGCTCCGGTTATGGTTCCTCCACTTACTGTACTTAACCCTTTAACGTGTTTAAGCAGTGAGTTGCCATTCAATTTAAATTCGTCTAGAAAAGAAAGGACACCCAAACAAAAGGCAGCAGCTCGAAAACCTCCTCCACTAAAACAGAGTGCAATATTCTCAAAAAGTCTTATGTCCATGACTTAACGTTATAACTAGATAATATTGAGTTTTGAGGAGATCGCGTCAAAAAGTCAAAGATATCCCTTAAGTTATTTATCAATTTAATCCAAAAACAACATATATTTTAGTTTTTAATCCTTGTAGTTTGGTCCGCTACTAAAAAAGATAGCTTTAGTATAATTTAGCAAGACTGATTCTACACTGGACGCAACTAGTTTATCCGTAAGGCGAACAAGAACCTCATTTACCATGATACTCCTCAGGTACTTCGACAAAGACCTTCAGGACATCTCACGAGAGGAGTGGATCGAACAAAAGCCTGAAACCATTGCCTGTTAAGTGGTTTGTGGTCATCAAGAAATGAGGTCAGACGTGGAGTCCATCTTTCATGATAACTATCCCATCGGCAATGTGGAAGAAGCCACTTTTGCCTTTTTAAATTCCTTTACGGCTCATGTTAATGTAGGCGTCTTTTACGGTGCGGACTTTCCTGATCTGACAGGCCTGCTAGAAGGAATTGGTAAGCGCATGCGCGATATCAAGGTCAAGCTGGATGCCGTGATGAATAAAGCAGCCGTCTGTAAGCTCATCCAGCATGCCTGTCTCGATTTCAAAGAGCGACTCTTAGCTGAGAGCGGTGACTAACGGAGATATCTGATATTTCCAGAATATCGGATATCTGCAAATCTTACTGGCAGACCGATCAGCGTCTATTCCAGACGGTGAGACAGGCAAGGCCTTCAAGAAAATACCTAGATTTAGGTATTTTTTTTGAGTTGGAATCAGGCGAAATTGAGAAAACTCTTGAAAGAGTTGAGTGCAACAGAAAAAACACTATATCATGAGGAAAGTACTCATATTTAATTTCGATGGAACAGACAATGAACCTAAGGATGCCGACCAGCATGTGAATAGAAGAGGGGAGATCGAGGATGACGGCATTACTAACATCCTGAAGTTTCATCTGCTGCTCGGTGGGCATCTCAAAGGAGGTGGTACGCAGCTACCCGGCGGACACGTGTGCTTTTATTACAACGGTGTAGGCACGTATGGCAACTTCTTCGAGCGGAAGATCAATGTCGCCCTGGCCATTGAGGGAGCTGACGTCAGGTCCATTCTCAATGCCGCGAAGAAGGATTTTGAAGAGTACTATGTTAAGAAAGGTGGCTTTACAAAAGTCCTTGTCACAGGTTTTAGCCGCGGAGGAGCCTTAGCCAGGCGCTTTGCAGCAATCATTAATGATCACGTCGGCGGTAAGCATATCATTGAAGGTATTTATGACACAGTAGCCAGTATTGGGCTACCTAACTTAAGTAAGAAGGACCGTCCTACCTCTGATGTCTTGTTTGAAGACCACACCCTGCCATCCAATGTGGAGAAGGCTTTGCATCTCGTTTCCCTCGATGACAAACGCAAAGCATTCCAACCTACTTTGATGAATCAGGAAGACCGAGTGCAGGAAGTGTGGTTTGCAGGAGCACACTCTGATGTGGGTGGCGGATACTATTATGATGGATTGAGTGATACAGCTCTGCGCTTTTTCCTGGATTGGTTCGAAGACCTTAACCTGGGCATCCCCATGAAAAATGCAAAGACACTGGATTACGAAGCTATTCCACCAGATGACGCAAAATATGAGATCAACTCGGATGACATCCAGATTGATCCTGATTCATTTGGTGTCAATCATCAGCAGGAGCGTAATCTCCTGTTGAGGTTGATGACCTTAACGGATAGAAGATGCTGTGTAATCAAAAATGACAAGATAGACCCAACACAGAAGCCTATGGTTCACTGGTCAGTAAGTGAGCGCATCCATGGTGACCGAAACTACCGTCCGAGATCACTGGAGAACCTGTCTCATGAGATCATTTATCCTGATGACGACACCAAGGAGTTTGACGGATATTCTGATCATAAATACGCGTCCAAACGAAAGTGGAATGTGTTAGCGAAAAAAGGTGACGCGCACGATACTTTCATCTTCGCATACAAGAAGTATAATCATACAGGAATACTATTTCAGGAGGGTGTCACCTATTCGATCAAGGTGATCGAGACAGATAGGTTCAAATGGAACGACGCGGGCATTAAAAACCTGGACGGTGAAGGATGGGACAGGGCGAGTGTCGAATTGGGAATTCGTGAGCTACCGATCAAGCTGGCAGAGGGCCTCCGCCGAGTGACCAAAGCAGGTGTGAAATGGTTTACATTATGCGGTACTATAGGAGCGAACGATGCTCACACGTTTATCATAGGTAACAACACCGACTATACCCCACGTACGTCCGGTGAGTTTTGTGCCTTTGCCAATGACCTTGACGGATACTATGGCAACAATGGAGGCAAGCTCAAGGTAAGAGTGACGAGGCTGTCATAGCACTAATCCGATCAGGTAATGTCTTGCTTTTCAAGGCTCAACCGACCTGTTTCTCAATTTGGATCCACGCGATATGCGATTCGGAAACTACCATTAGTAACATCTACAAACTGGTCTGGGTCTTGAAACACGCCAAAGCCTGTACCCGTCAGCAGTAGCCTACCGGAAAACACGCCGACAATCTCGGTATCCGTCAGCTCAGTGATCGTGAGTAAGAACCTGTCGGAAGCACTGAAGAAAGCACATCCCTGATCGATATCTCCACAGCGTTCATCATCGATCTCGAGTATCTTGCTGTCATGCCAACTCACACTAAAAAAACTTTGTTCCACGTTGATGGGTGGTGTGATATTCTCCAGATCAAGATCACTTAGCCGAATTTTCCAATAGCCGTCGGATGGATCGCTTTCATTCCGGTAGGCCTGCAGGTGCGTTTCTTTAAACTCCCTGAAGTAGGTGTTGGATACATTGACATTAGGTAGGTCAACCTGTGGCAAGGGTCGCTGCGAGCCGTTGATCTCTCCGCTGATATACCAGTCATTTAGCGATGGTAGTATGGTCTCATCAGCGTCACAAGCGCAGAGCAACAATAAGGTGCAATAAAAGATCAATCTATACATGGTATCTAACTTTTTTCATTAGACGCCTAGGAGCTGCATGAGGTTGGAAGGGAAACTTACAATTGTGATCAATTCGGGATTGAGACCAAACCTGATCTTGCAATGAGTCCGTGGCATAGACACAGCCAGATGAACGCTGATCGGTGCATCGACCTCATTATCCGGTGGTTTTCACGTAACACTTTCTTCCTTCCACGCAAGACAGAGGTGCTACAAAACCACTGTCTGGAGCCATAGGTCCCTGCGTCTTGATACACCAGCAGCTTGCAAGATTGTCATTCTCTAGCGCGGCAGGTGCGATACCCCCGCCAACCATACCGTAGCTGGGGCTTTTGGCTCTGAAATATTTACAAAGTGCTTTCTTCATAGCTATACAGTTCTTTCTATGGCTCTTTTGATGATCGTTTTGAAAATGGCAACTTTATATCCGTTCTTCTCCAGTGGATTAGCTTTTTCCATGGCCGATTCTGCTGCTTTTGCTGCGCTGGCCTGCGACACCCCTTCCTCAGTTAGTATTGCTTCAGCATTTTCAGCTCTTATTGGGATGGGTGCTGCAGCACCAAGCGAGATCTTTGCATTCTTACATCTGGTTCCTGACATCTCTAGCACAATGGCGACATCTGCTAGCGCCCAGTCGTAGGAAGCCCTGGCTCCCTGCTTGATATAGTAGCTCTTGGTACCTTTCTTAAATGGTGGGACCATAACCGCTGTAATGATTTCACCTGGCTTCAATACGTTTTCCTTGCTGCTATCCACCCATGGCGGTACAAAGAACTCGTCCATTTTGATTTGTTTGCTCTTACCGTCTGGGGTGGCTATGTCAAGAGTAGCCTCAAACGCGAGTAAAGCGGTCGCCACAGAAGAGGCATACACACTGCTACAAGATCCATTGTCTATAATGGCGTGATATTCATTTTCACCATTCTTAGCAAAGCAAGTCGTCCCCCCTTTCCTGAAGCAGGAATGATCTATACTTCTGAAATACCAGCACCTCGTACGTTGTGCAAGGTTTCCACCTATTGTTGACATATTTCTTAGCTGAGGTGTGGCTGCCTTGGCCACCGACTGGTGCAAAGCCAGGTAATTGGACTTAATGTCGGCACTGCTTTCGATCTGGGCGAGCGTCACGTTAGCACCAACCTTCAACCCTTTCTTGGTGTCATATTCTATTTGGTCCAGGTCAGGAATATTTCGAATATTGACAATTTTATCAGGAGCGATCAAGCTCTCCTTCATCAAGTCCAGGACATCAATGCCTCCTGATTTTATGATCGCACCATTTCCTGATTCTTTGTCCAGAACTTCAGAAACAGTGGCATTTGTTTCACGCTGTGCTTCCTCGATGGATGTGGCTTCAAACCAACTTATCTTTTTCATTTCCTGGTGATTTTAAACTTTGCCTAAAGCTTTTAACACTTTGTCCGGGGTGATCGGAATTTCGCGAATGCGCTCTCCGATAGCATTGTAAACAGCATTGGCAATGGCTGCTGCCGTTGCAATGTTCGCGGGCTCTCCAATACCATAGGCATCTGTAGATGATTTGGCATTGTAATCTTCCATCAGCACTATATCAATCTCCGGGATATCGGCACCATAGGTGGTCTTGTAAGTATCAAGCGAATGATTAACCATATGCCCTGTGTTCCTGTCCAATATTCGGTCTTCATACAGCGCATAGGAGATACCCTGGATGATTCCGCCATTGATCTGACTTTCTACCTGTCGAATGTTGAGTGGTCTTCCACAGCTATGTGCAGCTACCACTTTGTCGACTTTGATAAATCCTGTTTCCGTGTCTACGCTTACCTCAGCAAACTGGGCTGAGCCCAGGTCCCAATGAAGATAATCGCCTTCATACTCGGGAGTCCTGCTTTCCGTCGCAACAATTTGACTTACAGGAAGCTCCTTGAGCGCATCCTGAAGCAATATTTTTTTGGAGCTATCATCTATCGAGAATATGGAACCGTCTTCCATTTTGAGAGAGGAAGGTTTGGTTTCCAACCGGGTTGCTACACTCTCAAATAGTTTCAGTTTTACCTGGTATGCCGCTTTTCTGGCCGCAGGAGTGATAGAGGCCGTAACCTGACTTCCTCCGGAACCTGGAGCATCAGGAAATAAGGTATCCCCAATCCTCACATTGATGTCGTTGGTATTTACTCCAAATTCCTCAGCCACTACTTGTGCCAGTATCGTTTTAGTACCTGTGCCAATATCCTGTACACCAGAGCGCACTTCAATTGCCCCATCTTTCAATAACTTGACCTCCACAGTGGCATTATAATTATAGATTCGCCACCAACTGGATTGTGCCATCCCTATACCTTTTTTGATTGGACCAGAGTCAGATGCTTTAGGTGTTCTTCTCGACCAGTCAAATCGTTCAGCACCCATCTTTCGAGCTGCTCTTCGAACCCTGCTTGCATCTGATTTATCCCGAAGCTCTATAGGATCCATATTGATGGATTCCGATATCTCATCTATCATCTGCTCCAGGCCGAAAACTCCCTGTACAGCGCCAGGGGCTCTCCATGCGGCTCCTGGTCCTGCGTGGGTAAATACGTCGTACTGCTTCGTTCTGAAGTTGGGACAGTTGTACATGGTTTGTGCTACACCACCTACACCAGCGCCAAGCCCCACGCCAGCTGTACCATAGGATTCTTGCTCTATGGCAGTGAGCTCACCGTTTTTCTTAGCTCCAATTTTTAGTTTTTGTATGGAGTTAGGACGATTTCCCTGTGAAATTTGCTCTTCCTTTCGGCTGGCCATCATCTTCACAGGACGGCCCGTTTTTTTGGATAGGTATCCGGCGGCCTTGCCATGCGTGCCAAGTCCATGTTTGGCACCAAAGCCCCCGCCCATAAACTCTACGATCACCCGAACCTTGCTTCTAGGGAGATCAAACAGGTCAGCAAACTCGTCTCTTACCCCTTGCGTGCCTTGAGTGGACGCATATATTATGGCGCCATCGTAGCGCCAGTCTACGATCATTCCATGAGTCTCAAGAGAATTGTGGGTTTGCACTTGTGTCTTGTAGGTATTCTCTAAGACCACATCGGCGCTAGCAAAGCCTTTGTCCAGTTCGCCTCTGGGTTCACCTACGTTGGGCCCGCGAACATTGCCCTCAAGCTTTAGTCCTTCTGCGATCTCTTCACCACCCTCTGAAGCTTCCTGCTCGACTGGGGCATCATAGACTATTGGTGCCTCTGGGGACATGGCCTTTTCTACATCGACTACAAAAGGTTTCTTTTCATATGTCACCTTGATGAGGCTGATCGCCTCGTCGGCGATTTCCTCGTTAAGGGCCGCTACCGCAACCACAGGTTGGCCTGCGTATCGAATGATCGGATATTCACTATCCTCCTCATTTTGCATGATGTGAAGACCGAAGACACCCGGAAGGCTTTCCGCTGCGCTGATGTCTATCGATTGGACAGTAGCGCTGGGGTTATCTGAAGTCAGCATTTTTCCAACCAGCATGCCAGGAAGCTGCATATCTGATGTGTATTTGGCTAATCCGGTTACTTTAGCTTCGGCATCAAGTCTTTTGATACTTTTGCCTACTTGTTTAAGTTTTTCATTGACAGGCCAGCCATCTGGTTCGCTCACAGGGACTTCACGTTCCACCTCCTGGATGCGTTCACCAACTATTCCGTAGGGTACTTTAATTTTTTTGGTGTCCATGTCTACTTCATTTTTTTCGCTGCTGCGAGGGTCGCTTCAAAAACATGTGGATAGGTCCCGCACCGACAGTAGTTGCCTCTGGTTGCGTGTTTCACATCGTCAATTGTGGGATTAGGGTTTTGGCTCAGTAGATGAGCGGTGCTCATCAGCATGCCGGGTGTACAGTAGCCACATTGAGAAGCATCGTGTTCTATAAAAGCCTCCTGAATAGGATGTAGTCCTCCATTTTTGGCTAACCCTTCAACAGTAGTCACTTTCCTGTCGCCAACATCCATCACAAATGTCATGCATGCGTTTACGGGTGTATCGTCAAGCCATACTGTACAAGCAGAGCATGAGCCCCTGTCACAAACGACTTTAGTTCCGGTGAGCTGCAGTTCCTCTCGGAGAACTTTTGCCAAAGTGGCCCTCGGTTCGGCATTTAGTCGTCGGCTCCTTCCATTGACATTCATGGTAATCGTGACTGCATCCGGGCCTAGGGCTTTTTTTGCCTCGTCAGTCTCTGAGGTGCTTGCCATGACACCACTTTGCAGGGCAATTGTTCCCACGGTAGTCAGACCAGCACCTTTGATAAAGGTCCGCCTGGAAAAGCCTGATTTAGGTTTGTCTTGATTATTTTCCATAGGAGAATTTGCGTTAGATCGTCATTGTTAAAAAATGGACTATGAACAATTTCTATTTGGCATTTACCAAATACAGCCATTTTCAAGTCCTCTAATAAAGTTATTGGATTTATAAAGCACATTCAAGTATTCTCAGCACTTCTGATAGCCTGGAAGAGAGGCTTGATTTGCCTATAACGTTTTGCTCTGATCGCTTCCATAAAAATGTTCAACTCCTCGTTGATAAACCTTCTCAACTACACAGGTAAAACCATCTAAGAAACTATCTGCTATTAGCGGATCAAGCGCCTGCTTGAAGTACTTAACAGGTTGCTAATAAGTGATTTGTTGCCATCGTGGAAGTTGAATAGGGGATTTCTTATAATAAAAGTCCCATCAGCCGTATGGACGAAGTATTGCTAGGTAATGAGTTTTTAAAAGTTGGGAATACGTCAATGGATTTGTACACAATAAGACCTTAGACTGGCGTATCAACTACTACTTGAGAGCGTATACTATGTAATGATAGCGCATTGTTAACTCATAACCTTTGATAGTATGGCATATTATACCGACTTGGAGAGAATAAGCTTGGATGCTTTTAAGCAGATATTGGCAGAGAGCATTCTTGTTCCTAGCCGAATGATCTTACAGGAACATGCTGATGTCAATTTCGATCTATTAGTGGAGCATAATGTAAGTACTGTTCATGATGTACTACAATTTCTAAAAAACAAGAAAGGAATAACAGACTTGTCAAGCAGAACCGGAATAGATGAGGAATATTTGACCATCCTTGCCAGGGAGATTAAAGGATATAAACGCAAACCCATTAGGATAAAAGAGTTTCTTGGTCTTAAAGAAAACGTTGCAGGCCAGCTTTCAAAAGCTGGGATAGAGAATGGACTTCAGTTGTATGATCAAGTATTGACTTTCGACAAAAGACAACTACTCTGTAGAAAGACAGGAATTGATGAAAATGACTTACTTATGATCATCAAAATGGTAGACCTGTCGAGAGTTAGGTGGGTCAATCATACTTTTGCCTATGTCCTCTACGAGGCTGGATATGATACGGCAGAAAAAATTGCCACGACAGATGCTCAAGAGTTATATATTTCGGTCAAGCAGCTTAATGAGGAGAGAAAGTTTTTCCCTGCACATATCGGACTGAATGACATCAAAAGATGCATAGAAGCGGCAAAGCTGTTGTCCTTTGATATTGAGTATTAAATCAAGTCAGACTCACTCCGAAGAAAGTATTGAACCAACCAGGAGGTGTTTTAGGAGAGTAGGTGTAACGTTTTATTATGTGAGTTGGCTCAAACAAGCCAATACTGATTTAAATGGCTCCCTAGGTGATCGCGCCTTAGCATCAAGCGACGAGTAGATGTCACTAGAGGGCTATTAAAGTCTCACCTCAGCACCAGATTAGCTTTTTTGATTCTCGTGGTATTAGCCAATCCGATGAGTAAGGTTGCATTCTGTAGAATGTATACAACCTTCCGACAATTGTATACAGCCACGATTTTGAAGGAACCTAACATTGTGATGTTGATTTTAAATACATCAAAATGCGGTTCTTATCTAAAGTTTACATGACGTTATTGCTCCTTGCAGCAATTGGAATGCTGATTTGGGGGCTGGCTGGTTTCTTTGAGTATTTCACTGGCATAGTGCCTGGCATAAGTCTGCAAAATGCTGCTTATCCCAGCGGTGTACAGTTCGTTCACTGGTTGCTCATCAGTATATCCGGAGGCGTATTCCTGTACGGATACATCGCCCGATGGAAATGGACACCAATCGCCATGGTTTTGGTCTACTCCAACCTGGCCTTTTTGTGTACGATCCAAACGTTTGATTTTATGTCCGATCAATGGGGGTACCCTCAGTACTTTTCGGAGATCGTATTGTATGTTATTCATTCATTGTTCCTGCTACTATCACCTATTTCCAAAGCTCGTTTTGGGTTTAATCAGGTCATTGATGAGGGAAAACGAAAATTTAACCAGTAGCCATTAGAAGTTTAGTATTATGGATTTTGAATTGAAAAATATTCCCTCACAAAAAGGCAGGGTTGCCATTGTGACGGGAGCCAACAATGGTATTGGGTTCGAAACGACCTTGGCATTGGCCAACTATGGTTTTAAAGTCATCATGGCTTGCCGAAGTTTGGAGAAAGCGGAAAAGGCCAAATCTGCTATTTTGGAAAAACTCCCTAATGCTGACCTGGACATCCTCCAGTTGGATTTGAGTGACCTGAATAGTGTAAAGACTTTTGCGCAGCAGTTCAAAGACAATTATTCGAAGCTGGATGTGCTCATTAATAATGCAGGTGTATTGATATACTCCGGCAAGAAGAATAAGGAAGGAATTGAATTGCAGTTTGCGACCAATCACCTGGGGCCCTTCTTGTTGACCAATTTATTGTTTGAGCTGATACCTGATGATTCCAACTCCCGGATTGTCGCGTTGAGCAGCCTTGCTCATAAAGGAGCTAAAATTCATTTCGATGACCTAAGCTGTGAAAAATCGGACGATCCCGATGCTGCCTATGGACAGTCCAAGTTGGCGAACCTGATGTTTGCAGATGAACTTAACAGGCGATTGAAAAAGTCTGGTAAGGAGATCGTTGCACTTGCTGTCCACCCGGGAGGTTCGGATTCAGGGCTTTTTGATGAAATGTCCAAATTGAAGTACTATACTTTCAAGATCTTATCTCCACTTATTTTGAACTCCAATGCTGCGGCAGCCAAACCTTCCCTTTTTGCTGCACTGAGTCCGAATGTAAAAGGAGGTGAATACTTTGGGCCCCAGGGTTTCCAGGAATTCAAAGGAAAGGTAGGAGTGGCCAAACGCAGCGAGTATTCGAAACGGGAAGATGTGGCAGTGGATCTTTGGAAGCTATCTGAAGAAATGACAGGACAACCTTTTTTACGATAGAGCCTTTTGAATTTCGCTTTATAGCCTGTTCTCGATATGTTTACTCCCGACAAATCCAGAAAAATGCCGGAAATAGTTCAAATAGAAAGCATTTCGGATATGCACAAGGTCTTCGGGCTTTCAAAGCCCAGGCATCCGCTGGTTTCAGTTATCCGGTTTAAGGAAGTGGATATTCAACCGGAATATCATAACATACGCTGTGCTTTTGGGATGTACTGCATTACCCAAAAGAATGAAACGGATGGTAGCATGCGGTATGGTCGTAGTTCCTATGATTTCCAGGAAGGCTCGATGGTTTTTATAAAACCGGGACAGGTGCTTAGCTATGACGGTCATCAATCTTCGGCGGAGGATCCTGGCTGGGCGTTGCTGTTTCACCCTGACCTTATCAGGAAATCCCAGTTGGGTAAAACCATTGACAATTATTCTTTTTTCTCATACGACATCACGGAAGCACTGCATATCTCGGAGGATGAGAGGCTTGCACTCAATGAAGTGTCAGGAAAAATTGAAAAGGAATACCAGCAGAATATTGATCGCCACAGTCAGAAGCTGATCATCTCAAACATTGAATTGCTGCTCGATTACTGTACTCGCTACTATGATCGTCAGTTTTATACCCGCACCAATATTAACAAGGACGTCTTGGCCAAATTTGATGCGTTGTTAACTGATTATTATTTGAACAGTAATCAGTTGGATATGGGCATTCCCACAGTGGGTCATTGTGGAAAGGAATTAAATATGTCCCCCAAGTATTTAAGTGATCTCTTGAAGAAAGAAACGGGTAAAACTGCGAAGATCCATATCGACAACTTTTTGATCAACAGAGCCAAGAATCGTTTGTTAAGCACGACTGAATCTATAAGTGAAATTGCTTATGGTTTAGGCTTTGAGTATCCCCAACATTTCTCCAAGACATTCAAAGTGAAGACTGGAATGAGCCCGGGAGAGTACAGGAATTTGAATTAGCAATAGATAAAATGCAGTCCTTTTTGTCAAGTAACATTGATTCAATTGAGGGTTTATCAGATAAATCTTTGCTACCTCTATTTCATTAATAGTGACATTTAGTAGAATTCAAACTTTGTCTTTTTTGCGATGGTGTGTTACTCTTTTGAACCGCTCACCATTACTAAACAATTGCGGAAAGCCAACAAAGGCTGAAAACTATACGCTGCTCTAAAAAAAGTGTCAGATTGAAAAAAGATAGTGGAAGCGAGATCGTCTCTCTTTTTATTGAGTTCTAAAGAAAAGGAATCAAAATTGCCATTTCGGAAGAATGTAAGGCCAAGCTAGCCTAGGTGTATAATTATTATATGCTCACCTCTGGTTTTGAGCTGTTAAACCTGTTTTAGGATCAATGAGCTAATTTCAAAGCGAAAATCTCAACCTCCTTATTTTTTCCTTTTAACAGTACCTTGCCCACAAATTTGGATAGGAACGAGCTGGAAATGCTTATTCCTTTTAGCAACTGTTTGGACACTAAAATGGACTCTTTGTGCCTATTGCACTCACCCTGTATCCGTGCAGCAGTATTTACCACATCACCATGGTAGGCGAGTTCCTTTTTGAACAAACCTACCTCAGTGGCTGTCACAATACCTCCGTGGAGCCCTGCTTTAAACACGGGCTTAACTCCGTATTTGTCTTCATAATAGGATGACTTTTCAGAGAGCTTGTTTTGAAAATCAAAAAACAGTTTCACACAATTTTGATCGGCCACCCCATTGGAAAAGGGCCAACTTAGAACCACTTCATCACCGACATATTGATAGATCTGGGCTTGATATTGAAAGCTTATCTCATTAAGGTCATAAAAGCAGTCCTGCAGTAACTGACTAAACCTTATGTGTCCTACGTTCTCAGCAATCGTAGTAGAATCTTTGAGATCTAGAAACATAAATACCCTGTTCTCTTCTTTGGGGTTTTTGTAGTGACCAAACAGCACCTTGACAAAAGTCTCAGGGCCAAACTTGTCAGAAACGATGACAATAAGCGCAAAGAAGAATGAGGCAAAAGGTATGAAGATGAGGTGTGACCAAAAAGCCCGGTCCCGATACCACCAGCCGAGCCCGACATCAAAAGATATGTCATGCACTACCGAATAAACTCTAATGCCAATTTCGGAGGCCAGAATGACAACAAACAAAACCGATATGGTATAAACCAGTAAACCCAATGCCAGAGGTACATATTTGCTGATATATTTATCAATAGTAAACTCAATGCTGGCATAGAGGAGGCCGATAATAAAACCTACAATAGCATATCCGATAAAAATACTGTTAATGTCATAGATATGGAGTAGTTCATCTTCTATGGTTAAGCCAATCTCATGTTTGATACCAAGGTATCTGAATAGAGCAAACATGGGCAAAGCCAGGGTCCAGAAAAAGAGAGATCTCAACAGGTGAGTGATGTACTCTTTAGTATGTCTTTTGTTAAGTTTCATTCGTCTTACTTCTCTAGACATTAATTCATTTTTTGGCTTTCAGATGCCTATACATTTTACTTTTTCCAGATCCCATGAATCCGGAAAACTAGCAATAGGTCTATACACGAGCGTTTACTAAACTCAGACTGCCTGGAGCTCCTCTTTTCTGACCCGATCGGCATATTTGTGCCACCCCTTGCTTGAAAGTCTAGCCAGGATTGGGAGTAACCTTGATATAGAGCCAGGAATAACGCCTCCTACCAGCTTGGTAAATAACCCGAAGCTCTTCGGTAAATGGACTTCCAATTGACCTGTTCTTAAAGCCAGATTGAACCCATTCACCACATCTTCGACTGAAATTGGCATTCCCATCATTTCCATATCTGGTGTTTCTTTGATGACTTCTTTCCTCATCATCGGGGTGTCAACAGCTCCTGGGTAAAGACCTGAAACATGCACACCATAGGGCTTCATTTCTGAGTGAAAGGCCATCAAAAAGCCTCTTAACCCAAACTTAGCTGCACTGTAAACAGCACTCGATTGGATCGCCAAAACACCTCCGGCCGAGACTGTATTTATAATATGACCTGCATTTCGGATCTTCATATCTTTTCCACAGACTTGGTTAAGTATGATGGCGCTTCTGAGGTTGATCTCTAATTGTAGATCAATGGATTCTTCGGATATTTCGACTAGATCAGCAGTCCGCTGCAAGCCAGCATTTATGAATGCTATATCCAATTCATACTGAGGAATAGCCTTACAGATTGCGCGCAGTTCCTCTCTGTTAGCCAAGTAAATAGTGATGATTTCAGCGCTAGGTAGTTCATGTGCCAGCTTGCGGTTCCCCTCTTCATTGATATCCATCAAAATCAGATGATATCCTTTTGAGGCCAGATCTCGTGCTACGGCTGATCCAATTCCACCACTTGATCCTGTTATCAGGGCTGTTTTTCTTATAATCTTTTTCATAATTACTTCTGTATACCCACTGCACTGTTCGCTACTGGTCTTTTGTGGACAAGATGTTTTCTGTCAGCATCGTAAGCCTTTCGACTACTTAACCCGAACAATGGCGATGGTATGGATTAAAGGTTTGTTCTAGAGGTCGGCTAAGAGCCTCTCGTTGAATTGGTACTTCGAAAAGTTCACTTTGAACAGTACGCTGTAAAGTGATGGAATAAAAACAAGCGTAATGATCGTTCCGAACAGCAATCCGACCATAATACTGACTGCCAGGCCTTGCCATAATTCTCCCCCACTGATGTACAGTGGTAATAGCCCAAGCACAGTGGTGAAAGTGGCCAGAAGAATAGGTCTTAGGCGTTGTAGGCAGGCCATCACTATGCTATCGTGCATGTTTCTGCCTAGTTCCTTTTGTTCGATATCCATACGGTCGATCAACACAACACCGTTGTAGATCAGGATTCCCGCTAGGGCAATCAACCCGAGAAATGGCATAAAACCAAAGGGCTCGCCGAATACAGACAATCCCAACACCACTCCAATCAATGCGAGTGGAATGATGGATAGGATCACGCCCATCTTACGAAAAGAGTTGAATTGGATGATCAAAAGCAACGCAATCAAGAAACCTGAAAGTGGAAGAAAACCAATCACTGATCCAAGATTTTCTGCCGTGTCTTTTTCGTCCCCGCCAAACTCATAATGAAACCCGGTTGGCCAGGACCTTTGCTGCTCGTCTAACCACGGAGTTATCTTAGAAGTGATGTCTGCCGCGAAAGCCCCATCTCTTAACTGGCTTGATACATATACAGCTTTGTTGAGATTGTACCTTCTGATGGTTGAGTATTGCCAGTCAGGTTTGATCGATGCGACTTGAAGTAGTGGTACACTTTGTCCTGTAGCTTGAGCAAATACATTTAAAGTTTCGAGAGAGTTTAATGACTGCTCCTGGCTGTTTTCACCTCTCATTAGGATCGGGATTGACTTATTGTTTTCTCTGTACTCTCCCGTTTGAAAACCATCCAACACCGTTTGCAGAGAGATCGCAATGTCCTGATGGCTGATGCCTGCAGCTTGAGCGCGGTTAGGATCGATTTCCACTAAGAATTTCTTACTTTTCGGACCCCAGTTGTCCTTAACATTTTTAGTCCCGGCCATAGATGTAAGCTTCTCTCTTACAGTCAACCCAATCTTGGCCAGTTCATCTGAGTCATCACCAATGATCCTTATCTCAATGGGTGTACTACCCCCTGAGTTGGATAGTGAACGGACTTTTACGTCAGCATTTGGAAATGAATTGAATGCATAATCATTGATGCGATCAATCATCTCATTATTCACGGTAAAAGATGAGGTGTTTACCAAAATGTGTGCGTAGCTGGAGTTAGCCTCATCCTGTCCATATCCCAGGTCATAAGACTCAGGACCCTGGCCTATGTAGCACGACCAGTCCTGAATACCTGCCCTTCGGCCCTCATTGGTTTGCAATGAATCTTTCATGTACTGCTCAAGGTCTGAAACCACCGCCATGGTGCGTTCCACTTTTGTTCCAACAGGCAGATTGATATCTACTGTGATCATATTTCGGTCACTGTCCGGAAGGAAAAGAAAAGGGATGTAACCAAACCTGAATACGGCCACAACAAACGCAACTGAAATCCCTCCCAGTACTTTCCACTTATGCTTAAGAGCTACGATGATAATGCCCCTGTAGTATCCTTTTAGAGTAGTGATCATTCGATCAATCAAACTAGGTCTATCATTAGTTTTGGGCTTTGCTTTCAAGAAAAGCACACAGAACATTGTGATAATGGTCAAGGCTATGATCCATGAGGATAATAGGGCAATTGTGATCACCTGAAAGATCGGTCCGACAATGTCACCCATGTTAGTAGGGGACAAGTAGAAGGCAAGGAACGCGAATGAAGTGATAAGCGTTGAAATCAAAAGTGGAAAAGCAAGTTCAGAACATGCCTGGATGGCCGCAGTTTTCGCTTTCACTCCTTTTTCCATTTTTACCATGATAGTTTCCGCTACCACAATGGCATTATCAACCAACATGCCAAGGGCCATGATCAAGGAAGCAAGTGTCACCTGGTTTAGCCCAATATTTAGTAGTCCCATGATCATCAGTGTCATTACGATAACGATGGGGATCAAACTGGCAATGACCAATCCGGTCCTGAAACCAAGGAACACTAACATCACCAATAGCACGATCCCGAAAGACTGCATAAGGTTAACAATAAAATTATTCACCTTATTGTCAATAAAAGTATCCAATGAAGAGACCCTGGTTAGTTCTAATCCGACTGGTAGATCATTTTTCCAATTGTCAACCAAGGTATTTACCGCGTCACCTAACTCGATGATGTTAGCGTTTTCTTTCAGACTGATATGAAAGGAAATGGCATTTTTCCCGTTGATGCTCACGTGCTGCGTAGTTGGGTCTATGTAACCCTTTTTAATGTTGGTGATATCACCAAGACGAATAGGCTGCTCGCCGGTTGGGATCAACATGTTTTGGATATCATCGACAGAGTTGAAGTTTCCGGTAGGCTCAACGATGATGCGCTCCTCTCCAAGGCTCAGTTCACCTCCGGAGCTGAGAATGTTTGTTGTGGCTATAAGTTGTTGTAACATCCCCCCTGTTAGATCATATTCTTTGAGCAGTGAATTATTGAACTCTATGAAAACACGCTCCTCCTGAACACCACCTAATACTACTTTGGCGGCATCAGGGATTTTGATCAGGTCATTTCGGATATCATCTGCGTACTCTTTCATCTCGGAGTACGAGTATCCATCAGACACTAGTCCTACCACGATTCCGTACACATCCCCGAGCCCATCGTCTTTGAGTATGGGATAGACACCAGTCGGAAGCCCTTCCATGATCGCTAGATTTCTTCTCAGGCGGTCCCAAACGGGTTGCATTTCATCCGGTCCTACATCTTCTTTTAGTGTGACTGTCACCACCGAAAGACCTGTTTGTGATGAGCTTGACACTTCTTTGAGTTCAGGTAGTGACTGGGCTACTTTTTCGATCTTGTCGGTAACCAACTGCTCTACCCTTTCCGGTCCTGCTCCAGGGAAAAAGGAAACGATGGCTGCCACTCTCACCGTGTAAGCGGGCATACTGTCCCTGGAAATGTCTTTGTAGGTCATAAGACCGAGGGCCATGATCAAACCCAGGATCATCAAACTGATCCTATTCTTGTTGATTGAAAACTTTGCAATATTCATAGCCATTAGTTTTTAAGCTTTACTTCTTGATGATGGAGTAATGTTTGCAATCCTGCGGTTGCTACATACTGGCCTTCGGAAAGCCCGGACAGGATCTCAAATCCATTTGTAAATAACTTGCCAATAGTAACAGGTTGCTTGATCACACGATAGCGGTCATTTTGTTGCTCAATGAGAAATACAAACTGTCCGTCACTATCTTCACCTACAGCTGTGGCTGGCACCATAGGTATAGTCGCATCTAATCCTTTCTCTTTGAAGGACATTGCCACTTCAGCTGCCATCCCACTTTTTACTGCTGCGTCCGGATTGATCAGGTCTACCACTACAGGATAAGTCGCTGACATACGTCCGTTGGCGGTAGCTACTTCTACCACCTTACCCTTCATGACTTTGTTATCCAGTGCTGAGATGACCACTTCGACCGTCATCCCTTTTTCAACTTTGTTGATGATGGCTTCAGGTACACCCAGATTGATCTCCATAGGTCCGTTTGAATTCAGCACAGCAACAGGCTGTCCGGCCCCTACGTTCTCGTCAACTTCACTGATCAAGGAAGAAATAGTGCCATCTGTTGGTGCGTAGATCTTCCCGTAGGTGAGTTGTTCTCTAAGCATGGCCACTCCCTTTTCTGCAGCTTCGAAGGCTTTTTCAGCTGTTTTATAGCCGTTCTTCGCTTGCTCCAGGTCACTGAGTGATGCACTTCCTTTTTTATAGAGCTTCTTTGTACGATCCAAGGTAAGCTTGGAAGTATTGAGATTGGATTCGGCCGCATTCATTTGTGCCTGACCTTGCTCAAAAGCCAGTCGAGATTGTGTATTATCAAGTTGGGCTAAGAGTTGCCCTTCGACTACCTTCTGGCCAATTTTCATATCAAGCCGAGTGATCTTTCCTGGCTGCCTGAAACTCAGGTTAATGGTTTTCTTTGAGACGGTTGTACCGCTAAAGGTCCTGTAGTTAGCGTTTCCGGTAAGCTCGACAGTGGTATACTTCACTGGTCTGACCGGGGTTTCAACCGCTTGTTCTTTATCTGTACAAGCCATTAATGATATGCCTAACAAGGTCATTAATGTGATTGTGAGAATTTTCATTAGCGTTTTCATTTTATCGAATGTTATTGTGTGTATTCTATTATTTGAATGTTAAAAATCTTTGCTTGAGTTGTTCGTTCGCCTCATCTGACCTGAGTACAGAATAGTGTGCAATGATCCTCTCCAGGCTTGCGATATTGATGAGGTAGCCATAGTCTGCCTGAGTGCGACTGATCTGAGCTTGCAAGTAGGTATTTTGTATATCGAAAAGCTGGACAACACCTACCGCCCCGTTTGAGTAGGCATCCTGGATGATCTCTAAGGCTTCCTTTGCAGTTTGCTCTGTTTCCCGGGTAAGCTTTATAGTGGCCATTTGATTGATCACTTCGAAAGTGATACTTCGGACACTGGTTTCCAGCGCTTGTTCTGCATCCCTTGTGTTGAGGTTGATCTGTTCTTTTTGAATTCTGGCACGCTGGTGTGAAACTTTGTTTCGATTTCCACTTAAGATGGGTAGAGAAACTCCGACACCTACTGTGTAATAATCGCCAGGGATATTGAATCCTTCGACCACACTACCAGCACCTCTTCTATCTACAAAGTTTGCATATTCCGCTTGCAGTCCTAAGCTCGGTATTAGGCGCTGGGCCCCAAAAAGCTTCATTTGACGACTAGTTACTTCATCCAGATAAGCCAGGCTTTTTATCTCCGGTGAGTTATTTCTTGACTCTTGTGCCAGGAACCGGACAAAACGCTCACGAGAGACATCATCGTCTAGAATTCGCTCAAACTCATCATAGGTAAAGCCTTGAAAGAAACCGTTATCCACTTTTAAGTCTACGATATTGATTTGATTTTCTAATGGGCTGTTGGTCAGCTGGTTAAGTCGGATCAATGCCTGCTGTAAGCGATTGATAGACGTCACCATGCGTTGCTTATCGACAGCTAACTGACTCTCCAGTCTCAGGAGGTCTGATTTATCAGTTTGCCCCGACTGGTAGTTTTGCCGGGCTATCTGGTAGTTGGTCTTGGTGAGTTGAAGATTACCTGCCTGGATATTGGTTTCTGACTTGGCAAGAAGGGCATTGAAGAAGGCATTGGAAGCTTCCAATACCAAATCCAACTCTTTGGTGGATAGCCGCTGCTCTTCTATTTTCAATAAGTTCTTTTCAATTTCGATGTTAGTGTTGGCCTGTGCAGAAAAAATGGTTTGTTCAAAATTTATGCTTCCTACTGTTTGATACTCTGCTGTCTGTCCGAAGCTGATTTCCGCAAAATCAGGACTTGTATAGGCAGATGATGCACCCGCGGTTACGGTAGGGAGGTAGTTGTTTTTCGCTGATTGTACATCTTGATTTTTCATCTGGACTTCTTTTTTAGCGGCCCCAAAACCAAGGTTTTTCCCTAGTGTAGCTGAAAGAAAAGACTCGAAATCATAGGAAAGCTGAGGATTTAAGTGATCAGCGCTCCAAACCAAATCCGTATCGTCCATACTGCTGTAAGGAACGAATACTCCCACTACTTCCGCGATGTTGATGTTGATGGTAAGCTTGGGTTCGTATTCCAAAATGACTGGACCATCTGGTAGCGGCTCCATTTGGACAAATGCATCTATGGAGACGGATATGTTACGGATCATCTGTTCGAAGTTCCCTCTGGGAACTGTGGTTGACATAAATCCCTGATTTAGGTGTGAAATCCCTCCGGTACTCATTGAGGGGATGCGTTTCTGAAGTAGATGATCAGCAAGAGCCGAGATTTCTTTATCTTCTGTTAGCTGCCCTCCGACGAGATAGAATGCATCGATCCCGTCAAGGTTTGATTGGATCTCAGAGAAGTTGTCATAAGCAATCAATTGATATTCTACACCTAAGTCGGTGGTGATTTTGTTTAGAGATGCGGCAAAGCCTAGTTCATTCGCATAGGCTTGTTCTACCGCAATGCCGACACTTTTAAAATCAGTTAACTCGTGAAGTGCTGTAAGATCATTTTCAAGGTATGATCGGTCTAGGATACGGATCAGATTATTGGTTTTAGTTTCATCATGAGTTGGCCTTTCCAGATTGTAGTTGCCAAAGATGACGGTGGGTTTGTTGAAGTCAGTTATTCCTTCTAAGGCTTTCTCTCCAATCGAACCTAATACCAATATGGCATCAACCGGAGCATTCAACAGGTCTTGATAGTCTGAAGTAGCTTTAGCAATGCTACATTCATTCACGTGTATGTACTGTTCAGACATCTGTATAGTGGCGTCTTCTCCAACTACTTTTGACACTTCTTTTTCTAATTGTACCAGGAGTGAATCACCGATTGGTGTTCGGTAATCAACCATAAGGCCTAACTGGTAAGTCCTCTTTTGTGCTAACGTCGGGTAGGTAAAGTAGGTCAGGAGTATTAGAATCAGTAATTTTTTCATCTTTTCATCTTTTAAATACATTCCTTTTTAGGTTTCGATGCATCAAAGATTAGGACTGAAAGAGAGGCTATTAAATAAAGATGATCTTTGAGTGGAACCGGATGACCAAAAAGCCTAAAAGCCATTTTAAGGGTTTCATGAGTAGCTTTTCTAATGTTTTTTTGCCCTCATCATTGAAATCTGCCTGTTCGTCCTCCAATGACCCAAGATCGTCCTTGACTTTTGTGAATCAATCCTCGAATGCCGTATTTCGTCAAGACAATAAAGCGCAATACGATGGACATGAGTAGGTTCACATACAAATCTTTTCTCTGGCAGGTACTCTTCTGGATGTTGTATTTGGTGGTCTGGTATTTCATTTTCAGGGTAGATGCTGAAAACCACCCATTGTTGTTGAAAGCACTGATCATTTCTTTTGGTATAGGCCAGATCACCCAAGCTAATCTCACCAACTACTGGATCATACCCTCCTTCTTTTACAAGAGAAAATATGGGGTATTTGTGCTCCTGATTGTTGGTATGTCGGCCATTTCAGCCCAGGCTTCATTTTATGCAATAAACTCATTGCCAGGTGACATTAATCAATACACTGCTGCTTATAACGACTGGATTGACATTTTTGCTCCGGTGATTGTGATTTCGTTGTTTGTAAACACGATGATCATCACGGTGAGAGTGACAATAGATCGCTATCAGCACGACAGGGTGACCGAGCAGTTAGCCAAGGAAAAGCTTGCGGCGGAATTGAAGTTTTTGAAAGCACAGATAAACCCTCACTTTTTGTTTAATAGCATTAATACAGTGTTTCATTTGATTGATCAGGACGCTCAGGAATCCAAACGACTTCTGGCCAAATTCTCCGATGTTTTGCGTTATCATCTATATCAGTCTGATCATGAAATGGTACCTCTTTCCACTGAGATAGAACACATGAAAAATTACATAGAGATGGAAGAGGTACGAAGAGGGGATATTCTTGATATAGAGTTTAAGGTCTCTGACAAGATTGGGTACCTGGAGATCGTACCGCTTGTGCTGCTCTCCTTTATTGAAAACGCCTTTAAGCATGTGTCGACTAATCTGGGAATGAAGAATTGGATCCGTGTTTCAATTGGTGTCCAATTGGATTGGCTTGCCGTGACCATTGAGAACTCTATTGAAAAACAATTAAAACAGAAAGAAGAAAAAGGTCCTGGAGGTATCGGGATTGCGAACATTCGAAAGCGACTTGAGATTATCTATGGTGAGAAACATACTTTGAGAATTACTGACAATACAAGAACGTTCAAAGTGGATCTGAAAATAAAAATTGCATGAATTGTATTATAGTTGATGATGAGGTTATTGCCAGAAATGGCCTGGAACAATACGTGGCGCAGGTAAGCGAACTCAAACTGGTCGGGAGTTATGGAAACGCAATAGCTGCTGGAGAGGCATTGCGCAAGATGCAAGTAGACCTAATGATCCTGGATATTCAAATGCCCAACCTGACTGGTTTGGACTTTCTTAAGAGTTTAAATAAACAAGCTCCCCTCTCGATATTACATACGGCCTATCCCAACTTTGCTCTTGAGGGGTATCAGCTGGATGTCATTGATTACCTCGTTAAGCCTGTCACATTTGACCGCTTTTATCAGGCTGTGACTAAGGCGATCGAGTTTTTTAAGCTAAAAAATGGGAATGGAACAAGTAACGGCCCTGATGAATTCATTTTCATCAAAGCTGATAAGCGATACGAGAAGGTAATGTATCAGGACATACTTTTTGTTGAAGCCATGCAAAACTACTCTGTTGTACAAACTTCAGAAAGAAAGCTCATCACACCTATGTCTTTGAAATCGATGGAGGAGATGCTTCCTGAGGCATCCTTTAGGCGCGTTCAGCGCTCTTTTATTGTCTCAATCAACCAAATATCCGCTTTTGAAGGAAACCAGGTTAGGGTGGGAAAGCGCATGATCACAATAACAAAGGAGGTGAAAACAGAATTGATGAATAAGCTTATGCCTGGAGGAGAATAGGACTTGACCATTTACTTCAAGTCCTACTCCAACTCAGAGACTAACACCTAATGCACTTTGAGACAAGTATTTCTCAACTAGACTTGGCTATTGGTTCTTTCCATTCCTCTTGCCCTTAAAATAAGCTTTATCCGCCACATAGATCACCTTCTTTACTTCACAGTAAACTTTATCGCCACCAGCATCCTTGAGCTGGGTAGTTTTGGTTATCTCTATCTCATTGTCTTCTTGGACCCTACGCTTGACCTCTTCGAGCTCATCTTCTGAGTAGGTAAAGTCGGCATACAGGTGCTGCTTGGCCGGACGCCTGAAATTGATCTCTGCTGACTTGTCCCATACCACATAGTCATTGCCTATTAAGTTGATCAGCTGCACCATTGGGATGGGATCCACTGCGGAAAACAGGCTGCCACCAAATATCGAGTTTACATAGTTCCGGTTTTTGTAGCTAATAGGAAGTTTGATCCTCACGTATAACAGATCATCTGATACATAAGTTATTCTGCCAGTGCTCCTTCTATACATAGGTGACAGATTGAACCCATACTTGAAGAGCGTTTTTTTCTTGAAGAGCCTGGTTCCTAAGTCTGCTATTTTTTTATAAAATGACATTGCCTTGATTTATTGGTTTTGAAATTGTTTTAACATGGCCTCTTTGCCTATAAGCAATTGCTTAGCCAGGGATTTAGAAGATGGCGAAATGTGATGATTCAGGTATTTGTTTGACCACAGGATCAACTCAGCTACAATAGGGGCTAGATCCATTCCCTTTTGTGTGAGGCGGTATATAAATACTTTTTTGTTGGTAGGGTGATTGGTCTTTGTCAACACCTCTAGCTCCTCGAGACGTTTCAATCGTTCTGCCAATCGTGCAGAAGAAATATTCTCACCAGCATCTGTGAAGTCCTTAAATGTACGTTCGCCATAACGTAAAAGGTCCCTTACAATCAATAGAGACCATTTATCCCCAAATAGGTCGAGAGAAGAACTGATGGGACAAGAGGATCTAAAACTGCTTTTTTTCATTTTTTACTTTCATTTTGGAAGTAATGTAACGAATTTTTAATTACTTTCGTTTTGAAAGTAAAAATAGATTATTTTTTGACGACAACTATGAAAAAAAACATTCGCATAGCGCTCATCACCCTCACAGTGTTGGTGGTGTGCATAGTTTCTCTCGGAGTATGGGTCAGTGGTGGACAGTCTGACACGAGTAATATCCTGCCTTATGCTGAAGGTGGCCCTGAGTATCGCATTTACAACTCCCCTGACTCTACAAGTCCGTTAAAACTGATTCTCTTTGTATCACAACCGCAAGAGATTAATGTTACATCGCCCATTGTTATTGGGGATAAAGAGGCCATTGTATTTGAACCCCAGAGTACTAGGTCTTCTGCCAATAGACTTGCAGATGTTATTGAAGAAACGGGCAGAGAACTCAAATACATCTATTTAGGACATGCTCATATGGATCATTCGCAAGGTGCCTCGGTACTAAAGCAACGGTTTCCTAATGCAAAGCTAATAGCAGAACCTAAGGTCGCTGCTTTACAAAAGCTGAGAATAGATAATGATGATCAAATGGCATTTAACCGCTATGGTGAGAATGCTGCAATTCCATCTGTCCCTTTCGAAGAGTATGATAATGACAAGATCTTTATAGAGGGGCATGAAATTCAACTATGGCACAATCAGTATGGAGACGTAGGTATCGGCCATGAAAATGAACCCCATACCGTGGTGTACATTCCAGATCTTAAAGCTTTGTTCCCTTCTGATATATGCTATTATGGAGGCCACATGATGATGGGAGGTAGCACTAAAGAAAGCCGGTCGGAGTGGAAAAAGCAGATCCGTGGCTATATGGAGATGGACTTGGAAGTAGTTATTCCCGGCCATGTACCCAGAACCTGGACACCACATATGACCGCACAAGGTGTGTTGGAGCATAGCCTGGAATACATCGAAAGTTACGAGAATGCCCTCGAGTCCAGCACAAGCTCAGATGAAGTCGTTGATAAAATGCTTAAGCGATACCCCAAGCTTGAACATACTTCTGCTTTATATCTGGGAACTAGAATCAATTTCTTGGAAACTCATAGACTACTTTTTAATCCTCGGCTGGAGGCGGTTATGTCTCTATTACCAGGTTCACTGGTAACATGGATTGACGAGAAATTATGGGACTCAAAAAAGGAATCTCTGAATCTATAGCCAACCATCCATACTTTTGATACGAACCTGGATAGCACTATCACCGAAGAAGCTTTGAGCAGAAGAATGGCTGCCTTTATTAAAAGCGTCGACGAATTATATAGAAATAGACAAACGCTACAAACAATGAAAAAATAGAGAACTATCAAGTATGATCCGAATATAAGTAAGATATGCATTTGATCATAAGATGCATATCTCTGCTAATTTGGAACAAGGGTTTAGCCGAAATCAACCCAACTATATGGGATAAGCCAACAATACTCACGCCATCAGCGATCACAAGCATCATTACTTCTTATTGGTGACAATTAATATTGCAGGGAAAAATACAATCCAAAACCCCGAAATTGGAAAAATAATCACGCCTACAATGGAGCTCGCTATAAGTATCCACCCGAGGGGTTTGGGTACGGTAAGGCCGTTCTGTTCTAAGTAGTTGGTTAAGTAACCCAGCAAGATGAAAAGTACACCTGTAAATGTGAACCAAAAGGCCAGGCCATCCTCAATGGTGCTGGCTGAATTAATAAGCCCTTTGGAGATCATCTCTGTAAAAGATTTCGAAAACTTGATGATCCCAAGCAAAGTATGAAGAGTTCCAATGATGATAATGATAAGTCCAATTCTGTTTTTCATTTTTTTGCTGTCCTTTGGTTATGATATGCCTTACGAGTGATGTAGATCATTTCTCTGCATAGTTTGCTCATGGTAGATAAAATGCTCTATTCATTTGCTTTGCTATGTAAAGAAGCTAAAGTATCGCATTTGAAGAATAAGTATTAGACACCTCACACATCATGCACGTATGCAGGCATCAATAGGTTTGAAGCGAGATTAATGTGAAAGCAGTTGATAACATTTTTTAAGTTAGGTGAGTGTTTAGTAGAGTTCAGAATAACTTACATGAATAGGAATCAGCGAAACTGGTATATTGAGTTCTGTCATCCATCATCTTAAGGTTCGTTTTAGCGAGCTATCAACTATCGAGCCCTTGATCATACGAGCCCCTGGCCGTATCAACCTTATAGGTGAGCACACAGATTACAATGATGGTTTTGTGTTGCCAGCAGCAGTTTCTCACTCCATTCATTTTGCAGTAGCAAAGTCAGGAGACCCTTCAAAGTGTAGTCTGATCTCCCTCGATTTTGATCAACGTTATGATTTTGACCTATCTGAGATATCACCACTTCCAGTAGGTAGTTGGCAGAACTATATACTAGGAGTCGCTAGTGAGATCATGGGATCAGGGCGCAAGCTTGAGGGTTTTAATCTTGTTTTTACTGGTAACATACCCAAGGGTTCTGGGATGTCTTCTTCAGCGGCACTTGAGTGTGGTGCCTGTTTCGGTCTAAGTGAGCTTTTTGATCTCGATATTCCTAAGATAGAAATGGCTAAGCTATCGCAAATGGCAGAGCACCACTATGCAGGAGTGAAGTGTGGTATCATGGATCAGTTTGCCAGTGTGATGGGTAAGTCGGACCATGCGATCTTGCTTGACTGCAGATCACTCGACTATTCCTATTTTCCGATAGGTCTCAGTGACTATAGACTTCTTTTGTTCAATTCCAATGTTACCCATAGCCTGGCGAGTTCAGAGTACAATGTCAGACGTGAGCAATGTGAAGCAGGTGTTGAAGTGTTGCGGAAGACTTTTCCCGGGATAAAGAATTTGCGTGATGCTACAATGAACAACCTACTGCCGACTAAAGCAATGATGGATGATCTGGTCTTTGCAAGGTGTAAGTATGTAATAGAGGAAAATGAACGTGTTGATACCTTTTCCCGTGCATTGTCGAACCATGACCTGAGGCGTGCAGGTTACATACTCAATAAGGCACATTATGCCATGAGACATGAATATGAGATCACCTGTCCTGAGATTGATTTTATAGCAGATAATGTGACTCAGCGGGAAGAAGTACTTGGCGCACGAATGATGGGGGGCGGATTTGGCGGATGTGTACTTACACTTATCAGAAACGGCACTCAGTTGTCTTTAGCAGAAGAGCTGAATAAGACCTACGAAAAGAAGTTTAGGAAATCCATTACACCTATTGAAGTCGAGGTATCAGACGGTGTTTCACGAGTTGATCCACTCTAGTAAAGAATAGCGAATCTAATGTAGGTGTTAACAAAGCATGAGCTTTTGGAATGGTGGTCCTATTACCGACGCGAATAAGTTTGAACACCTCAATGCATCTAATACTACTATACCACTCGAGGTATTTCTCACAAGGTCAAATGTTTCAGATTTTGAAACATCAGTCTTTGTTAGCACCAATGCAATCAAAACCCCATTGAATTGGGAGATACGTCGACGATCCGCACTGAGTCCTTTCTCTAACATTGGATTTGAAATTCCATGGATATGAGTGAAACAAACTTCGATGAAAAGGACAAGCTGATCACTTCCTCTAAAAGGAAGATAAGAAGACTTCTGATACTGGAAATACTTGTCGGGGCGGGGTTGATCATTGCCATTATGTACTACATCAATCTATACTATTCATGAAAGCTTTTTACACCTTACTGTTCCTACATGTCTTAGTGATCAGTGCTTCATTCGGTCAAGTCAAAATCAGCGGGACCGTCAAAGATGATACGGGCAGTCCTTTAATTGGTGCAACAATAGGTGTTGTCGGTACCACCATTGGAACGATAGCAGACGTCAATGGTGAATTCAAGCTAGACGTGCCTTCTAATGATGCAAACATTGACATAAGCTTTGTTGGATATGAGTCCAAAAGAGTGAGTGTAGAAGGAGCAACCTCTTTTGATATAATCCTCAATGTCAATGTTGAGGAACTCGCAGAAATTGTCGTAGTAGGGTACGGTGCGATCCGAAAGAGTGATCTGACCGGTGCAGTTGGATCTGTCGATACCGAACAAATGCAGAAGATAGCTACTGTTGATGTCAACCGAAGCATTCAGGGTAAAGTAGCCGGTGTACAGGTAATCACCGATTCCGGAGCACCGGGTTCAGGAACAGCCGTTCGCGTTAGAGGGGTCGGTTCCTTTTCGAATGCTGACCCCTTGTATGTAGTAGATGGTTTTCTAACAGGTGACATATCTAACATAGCCCCCAATGATATCGAATCTATGGAAGTGCTTAAGGATGCGTCTGCGACTGCCATTTACGGATCCAGAGGCTCTAATGGAGTAATAATAATAACTACCAAGAAAGGTCTGAGCAGCGGAGTTGAAGTCGATCTGAATTCGTACGCAGGTACTCAACGTGCATGGAGAACACTTGATATGCTCGATGCTCAGACGTTTGCACAAGCTTACCTTGAGTCTATCGGAGGCCGTATCAGTGCCATTACAGAATCAGATCTACGTTCCTGGATACAGGATGCTGGAGCCGGAGCTATACCGGGGACTAGCTGGCAAGATGAGGTGTTGCAGAACGCTGTGATACATTCACATGATATCAGCGCCAGGGGAGGTATTAATAATCTCAAATACAAAATAGGTGCAGCCTATTTTAACCAGGAGGGAATAGTTCAGAATACTTACAGCGAAAGAATTCAGGGAAATGCAAACCTGGCTTACAATTTCGGAGATCGATTATCAATCACTGCCGATATCAAATACTCTGTCAACGAATGGACTGACTATGATCAAGACACTTACTCGAGTATACTCTCGACTGCATTAAGAAAAGACCCTATAAACCCAATTGTAGAACCTATTACCGGTCATTGGGACAGGACCGGCCTGACTGACATTTCTAACCCTGGTAGGCTGGTCGATGAACAACAGTTCAAACTAAATGAGGCAATTAGGGTACAGCCGTCAGTGTCTGCCAGCTACAAGATCCTCGATGGTTTGACCTTTAACTCTTCGGTCAACTGGGATGATAGAGACATTGATTTTGATAATCTCACACCTGTTAACACTACTGTACAAAGTCGTGTACTGGATGCATTGGGGGCACCAACGGTCAACCCGAATGAATCCAGGGTCAACGAACTCTATCTCAAGGAGCTAAACACACTTAGGGTTTTTCAAAACACCAATACGCTTAGCTATCAGCGAGATATCAAAAAACATAGTATCAATGCTGTCGTAGGTCTGGAGTCTTTCCAAAGAGAGACTAGTGACAATGAGGACCAGGTATTCCCTGATTCCCTGGGCAACATTAAGTATGAAGAGCGTGCATTCAATTTGCTATCTTATTTTTCCCGGGCAGTATACAGTTACGATGGGCGATACCTCTTGACTGCCACTATTCGCAGGGATGGCTCCAGTAAGTTTCCTAAAGACGGACGTTGGGGAACATTCCCGTCATTTTCCATAGGATGGAACCTCGATCAAGAGTCTTTTTTCCCTAAGACCGATTTGATCTCAGGCGTTAAGATAAGAGGAGGCTGGGGCCAGGTGGGGAATCAATCGGCTATTGAGCCATTCAGGTTTTATTCCACACTGAGCCCTAACTGGTTTTATTCTTTTGATAACCTAAATGCTTCAGAGGGGTTCGCTTCTACATTTTTACCTGCATCGACCATTACGTGGGAGACATCTACGATGACTAATATTGGTCTTGACCTCTATCTATTGCAGAATAGATTATCAGTTATTGCCGAATACTATAATAAAACGACTGAAGACCTGCTGGTGGATGCTGATAATGTCCCTTCTCCTGTTTTTGCAGGAGCATTGGCGCCTGCTTCGAATGCAGCTTCAATGAAGAACCAAGGTATTGAGTTAGCTATTGACTACAAGCAGATCTTAGGTGCTTTTGAATTTAATCTTGGTGGCAATATTGCATTTGTCAGCAATGAAGTAACATCCCTCGGAGCTGGAGAACGGATCGAAGGTGCAGCCTATGAGCCCAAAATTGGGATGCCAATGACCAGAACAGTTGTTGGCGGTGAATTCTCATCATTTTACGGTCTTGAAACCTTGGGAATATTTCAAAATCAAGAGGAAATAGATGCCCATGGGGTACAACCCCTGGCCCAACCTGGTGATATCAAGTACAGCGACTTCAATGGAGATGGTGCTATCACACCAGAGGATGCCGTGCTTATCGGTAGTGCCATTCCTGACTTTACCTATGGTTTTTATGTCAACGCCAACTATAGAAACTTTGACTTAAGCGCGTCATTTTTCGGTAGCCAAGGTAATGACATAGCCAATCTCTTTGCTTACTATTCAGCCGGATCAAGTGCAGTAGCCAACAATCTCACCCAAGATCGCTGGGATAATCGATGGACAGGTCCAGGCTCAACGAATGAAAACCCTAGGATTTCTAATGAAGCTATTGCAGCGGATAATGATCTGTTTAGCGATAGATACATCGAGGATGGATCGTTTTTACGCTTGCGCAACATTCAGATAGGATATACTCTACCGGCCAAATTCACCTCTAGGGTAGGTATCAGAAACTTACGCGTTTTCGCCTCAGCAGATAACTTGATTACCATCACAGACTATACAGGCTTTGATCCGGAAGTAGGACTTGCCTATAACAAAGACGGAGACCCGTTCGGTAATGGGGTCGACCTGGGTAATTACCCGCAGGCTCAAACGATCATTTTCGGCCTTAACCTCAAATTTTAATCGCTTGTACTATGAAATGTATTAGAGCTTCAATCATCCTTGTTTTGGTCATATTTCAGTCGGGTTGCGATGAATTCTTGACTGTCGAACCAACCACAGAGATCACAGAGCAAGAGTTTTTTACAGATGAGGAAAATGTCCGTCTCGCTGTGAATGCTATGTATGACCCTCTTGGTTATGGAGAAACAGGTAATATTGGATCTAACGGACATTCGTACGAATTCATCATTGGTGACATAGTTTCGGACGACTCAGAGAAAGGTTCCGTTGATGCGGACCAGCAGGGCATTACCCAGCTTAAAGAGTTTACTGCCAATGGAGGTAATACGAATATTAATGTACTCTGGAGCAAGCACTACGTAGCAATAGGAAGGGCAAATTTTCTTATCAACAGTCTTGAGCCAGCACCTATTGATGCAGCACAGAAGTTGGCTTTTGAGGCGGAGGCACGATTTATAAGGGCCTACAGTTACTTTGTTCTGGTTAGAATATTTGGCGGGGTACCGTTATTCAATTCACCGGTAACCCCTGAGGATATTAACAATAAGAGTTTTACTAATGCTCCAATTCACGAAATATATAGCCAGATAGAAGGTGACCTTCAGTTTGGCATTGAAAATCTACCCGATAAGAATTCTTCTGAGCCGGGTAGGGCGAGTCGTGGAGCTGCGGCCGCTTATTTGGCCCGAGTGATCTTGTATCAGCTAGGTACAGACAATACTAACGATCACACCTGGACTGAGCTATTTGAGTTAACTAACAACTTCATTGCAGGTCAGTATGGTAGCTATAGTCTTTTGCCGAACTACGCTTTGTTATTTGACTCGGAAGGAGAGAACAATCAAGAATCTATTTTTGAAATTCAAGCCGTCGATACAGGCATTGATCCATTTTCACATGGCCCATATATAGGATCTGAATGGTCGGTTTTTCAGCATCCTCAGTTTATGGGAGGATGGGGGTTTAATACTCCAACCAATGATCTGGTAAATGTTTTCGAATCCAATGATCCGAGACGTGCCAATACAGCAATTGCGGTAGGTGAACACGCCTTTGGTATACTCATGGAAGAAAGCGAACGCAACAAAACCGGATACTATTCCAGAAAAGCGATTTTGCATCCGGATGAGTGGGTTACCGAAAAAGGCTCAGGATACAATATCAGGAAATTCAGATATGCTGATATACTGTTGATCAATGCAGAGGCGGCCTACCACTCCGGGAATACAACAATAGCTAAAGAGAGGCTGGTTCAGATAAGGGATAGGGCCAGCCAAAGTACATTCCCAAGGGGGTTTGATCCATCTGACCCTGGGGCTTTTCCTGCCACCGGATTCGAGCCTCTCAGCAGTACAATTATTCCGGACGGAGGCCAACAGCTGTTAGACTTTGTATACGACGAAAGACGAAGGGAATTCGGAATGGAACAGTTGCGCTTTTGGGACCTGGTACGAACGGGCAGGTTTGTCAGTGTGATGGAATCGAACTATGGTATAAGTGGGGCTGTCATTCGTGATCATGCAATAACCAGTTCCAACACGCAAAGCAGCAATCAAGTCATAGTTAATCCCATTCCGGTATTTCCAATTCCTGCTTTAGAAGTGGCTGATTGGGGGATCAGTCAAAATCCTGGATACTAAAACTCATTAGACCAAAATTTAAACCAATAATTATGAAGAACAAACTCAACCTTTTAATTCCAAGTATGGCTTTGCTTTTTGGAGCATTGCTCATACTTAATTCATGTGGAAGTGACGATGGAGAAGAAATTGTCACTTTTGAGTCCGATCCGGCGCAGTTCTGTGTAGAAAATCCGATGGACACCCGATGTTTCAGCATTGATCCTGACGCTTTTTGTGGAGCGAACCCTCTGGATACACAATGCTGTATTCCAAGTCAAGACCTGGACTGCCATTGCACAACAGGTGATAATAGCACTACAGATACTGCTAACTGCTGCCTGTTCGAATACAACCAGGAATGTTTCTGTACTGCCAATCCCGATGATAGCAGATGCCAGCAAGACTTTGGGGTTGGTAATGGCATAGGACTACTCATCGATTTTGAATCAGGCTTACAGTCTTTTGCCGAAGATTTTTTCAATCCTAGTGAAAAAATCGAGTTCAACGGAGATGCGAGTATTGATGCTGTAGAAGGTGATAGTTACTTATCACTTGTATTCGCAGCAGATGAAACAGAAAACAGAGGTTGGCACGACTTCAAGTATGATCCTAATGAAGGAAGTACAGAGGCCACAATTGATCTGGCCACAATGGCCGACCCACATTTAAACTTCTGGGTCAATTCTGGTTCTGTTGCCGGAGATTCGCTTGGATTCACAATTGCTTTCTGGGGTAAAGACGATGGAGCTGGTGGAAACGATGCAACGGATTATGCAGCTCATCCTCTGTTTAAAACCGGAAGCACTAATGGTGAATGGGTGTTAATGAGCATTCCGATATCAGATATGGCTGTCCAGAATGGTTGGGATGGTGCCAATGATCCCGTTGATAAAACTGTCAAGTATAAGCTGATCAAATTTGCATTCATGCCTGAGGCTTGGCACATACCAGGTGCTTTTACCGCTCATGTTGATGCCATTTCGTTGACCGATGGTCCTCTGGAGCAATTGCCCTGGATAAAATAACTCTTCATCATGCTTTGATAATAAGAGCCGACTATAAGTCGGTTCTTATTTCCTCATCATGTTTAAATTCTATATCTCCTTTTTAGCTTTAATAGTTACGAGTTCCGTAGTTTTTGGACAGCAACTCACTGACCGTAAAGCCACCACCAAAACCCAGAATCTTTATCATCATTTGCTCAATCTGGAGACAAATCAAGTCATGTTTGGTCATCAGGATGGGGTGTTATACGGATTGGATTGGAAGTATGGTCTCCGATCTGATGTAGAGATGGTTTCGGGGGATAGGGCTGCAGTAGTTGGTTGGGACATTGGCAAGATTGGAGCAGAAGTCAATATTGATAGTTTTAGTTTTAAGCAGATCATCAAGGGTATCAGGCATGTGTATAAAGCCGGAGGTATTAACACTATCTCCTGGCACATGGACAATCCTATCAATGGCGACAATGCCTGGAGCAAGATATCAAACACAACAGCACTTCTCCCTGGCGGAGAGTTCAACTTCTCTTATGTTCAAAAGCTTGATGAATTCGCCAGGTTTATCAGGAAATGTAGAGTCGGCCTTTTTACGAGGATCCCTATCGTTTTCAGACCTTTTCATGAGCACAATGGAGACTGGTTTTGGTGGAGTAAGGCCTACAATACTGAAGACGAATACATAGCACTTTGGCAATACACCATAGACTATCTGAGAAAGGAGAAAGGTATCCACAACCTGATCGTGGCGTTCAGCCCTGACAGGAGTCGAATGGATATAAACTGGGAAGGATATCACTATGGCTACCCTGGTGACGAATATGTCGATGTTATTGGGCTTGACAACTACTGGGACCTGGGATACAAACAGAATACAGCTTCTGCTGATCAACAGTTGGAAGATTTTCGACGGAGTATTACGCTCATATCAGAAATTGCCAACAAGCGAAACAAGGTGGCTGCTCTTACTGAAACTGGCAATGAGACCATCGCTATTCCTGATTGGTATACCCAACGACTACTGGAACCAATCAAATCATCAGGCTCTCGCTTAGCATGGGTGCTGGTATGGAGAAATGCTAATATGGGCCATTTCTATGTGCCCTATAAAGGCCATCAAAACGAGATGGACTTTGTGGCCTTTGAAAAGGATGAGGCCACTCTTTTTTTGGACAACATCAATAACCCGTACAAGAGAATCAAATGACCCGTTTTATATTCTGCCTACTGGTTTGTTGGACATACTCCACATACCTGATGGCTCAAAATGCCAGGGCCATACTGCCCAATGATACGATCATCATGTCAGCAAATCTTCCTATAGGTCTTACCCTTGACGGGTCAGCAAGCACTTCGGACAGTGAAATACAGGACTATTATTGGGTATATCAGGATGACACCATAGGCAACTCTCCAACATTAGATATACAACTAACATCTGATGAAAGTGAATATCGCTTAGTGGTCGTTGATGCCGTTGGTGATATTGATTCGGAGACTATTAAACTTTTTGTGGGTCACCCCACCAACCACGGCCAGAACCGTCTTCCACTTCGGGATGGAGCGTATCCAAGATTTGTCTCAGGGATCAATATTGCGTGGAAAAACTTTGCGAATGACCTCAATGACTGGACCGAAGATGACGATATATACTTTGAGGAGATTATGGATTCTATTCAAATGGCGGGTGGTAATGCGCTGAGATGGTGGCTGCACACCAATGGTGCCAACAGCCCCGTCATCAGGCCAGACGGTTTTGTCGATGGGATCGAATTCGAATCTATTCAGGCCATGAAGCTATTTCTCGATATGGCTTACGATCATGGTATTGTAGTGAGCATGTGCCTATGGTCGTTTGATATGCTGCAAAACCAAAACCAAGATTATGAAGCGGTACTGGCTTTGGTTACTGATACTACTAACATCCGGTCCTATATTGATAATGCATTAATACCTGTACTTGAAGCCATAGGAGACCATCCTGCAGTCATGACTTGGGAGGTGTTCAATGAGGCTGAGGGAATGACCAGTCAGTATGGTTGGACCCCCAGAAGGATATCCATGAAGGAAGTGCAGATCTTCGTCAATATGGTGGCTGGAGCCATACACAGAACAGTGCCAACTGCCTTGGTCTCCACGGGTGCCTGGAACATCCGGGTCATGTCAGATATTGGCAATTTTGTTAACTATTATGCTGATGATACCCTCATTGCGGTAGGAGGAGATCCAAGCGGGTACCTGGATTTTTACCAGGTGCACTATTATGCAGAGCATTTTAACAACAACTATTCACCTTTTCACAGACCAGCTTCTTATTGGCAGCTAGACAAGCCCATCGTCATTGGCGAGACGTGGGCGGATACCATTTGTTGTACCTCCAATCCCGACCTATCGATCACGCAAGCCTTTGAGAGAGCAGTGGACTATGGATACGCCGGGCTCATGACCTGGTCCTGGACAGATAGAAGCGACTTTGGCCCTACAAGTAGTGGTATCAGACGGGCTTCTCAGCTTATCTCAGATGAGATGGGGCTTCCTTCAGACATTGATATTGATAGGGTGCCTCAAGTAGTTCGGGCTGTTGGACCCTTTCGCTCTGTCATTGAAGATCTGGGAGAAAGCATTGATCATGTCGATCTGAGAGATCACTTCATAGACGAAGAAGAGGGAAATGAGCTTACCTATTCGATAGCTTCCGTTTCTGACAGTTCGGTGGTCCAAATGGTGATTGAAAATCAGTCTGAAGTCAAACTTTTGTTTTCTAATACTGAGGTTGGACAATCCAGGATCGTTTACCAAGCTGCTGACTCCAACGGTTGGTATGGTCAGTCTGAGTCAGTAGTAATGATCGGAAGTCGGGAAGATAATGCTCAACATCTTGCATACTACAAACCCGTTCGTTCATCGACTGAGGCATCCGGCCAATACAATTTGTACATTAATGATGGCGACCTCACCACATCCTGGAAGAGTCTTCCCTCAGAAGTAGATACAGTAGTGATCAGCTTAGACACGGTTATGGATATGAATTTCATCGCCCTTCATTTGGACCATAGTCCACTACTTAGCTATAGTGTGGAATCGTCCGAAGATAGCTTAACCTGGGTACCGCTATTTGATGAAAATCATGCACTGGAACGTGAAGTGACTTTCACTTCATCCTCACCCATACAAGCAAAATACTTAAGGGTAAGGCTGGAAAATGTATTGTCAGATGACAGCTTTGAAGTCCATGAGATCATCCCTCAGTATGTAGAAGATAACCAGCCACCCAGCTTGATCAGCGAGGTAGCTGATCTGGTCCAGCAGCTGACTACCGTAAAAAGCTATAACAACTATGTCAGATTCGAAGAAGTATTCTCCGATGAGGAGCACTCCGAGTACTTGGTTTACTCTTTTGAAAACTCTAATCCTGCACTGGTGAGCCCTGAACTTTCTATCGGGCAGGTCGGTCTGAGTCTGGTTTTTGAAGCTGGGCAGGTTGGTAGCTCAACTATCGAGATCACAGCCATGGACCCTTTCGGAGCATCTGCCACTACCACTTTCAATGTAGTAGTGGAAGATGACCTCATCACTGGTGTGGAGGATAGACATGACATAGTGATATACCCAAATCCGGCAGACAGCTATATCATACTCAACTTCGAAGAACTAGGATTTGCACCCTCTCAAATAGAGGTACTTAACCTTAAAGGGCAGACGATTGAGATAGTGAGTGGATATGATGTAGGCAGACGTCTGGACGTATCTAAGTACAAAAGTGGCATCTATATACTTCATTTATCCAATGGCATGGATACTGTAACGAAACGCTTCATTAAAAAATGATTCGACTTGCAGCCATATGGATCATTTTATTATTGCCCGGTTGTAGAATTTCAGACGATAAGGTACTACCCAATGTCCTCATCATCCTAACAGACGATCAAGGGTATGGTGATGTTGGGTATCAGGGAAATCCGCTGCTGGAGACGCCTGTACTCGACAGTCTGGCCACCAGGTCAGTCGTTTTCGATCGTTTCTATGTATCACCTGTTTGTGCGCCTACCAGGGCCAGCCTTCTTACTGGCAAGTATCATTTGTCAACGGGTGTAAGCTGGGTGACTCACCGAAAGGAAGTCATGCGTCAAAATGAAATCACCATTGCCGAATACCTGAAAGAAAAGGGCTACAGTACTGGCTTGTTCGGAAAATGGCATAACGGCAGTCAATACCCCCATGACCCGGTGGGCCAGGGATTTGATACATTCATTGGTTTTAAGGAGGGGCATTTTAACAACTACTTCAACCCAATGCTGGTAGATGGTTTTGATACGAAACAATTTGAAGGTTATCTGCCAGATATCATTACCTCACAGGCCACTGAGTTCATTGAGCGTTCAAGAGAACCATTCCTGGCTATGGTGGCTTACAATACGCCTCATAGCCCTTTTCAGGTACCTGATGAGTACTTTGATAAATATGTAAACACGGGTTTGGATGACCGTCTTGCATGTATCTATGGCATGGTGGAGAACATTGATTTTAATGTTGGCAGGCTGATTGACCAGCTTGAAGCATCTGGTCAGTTAGAGAATACGCTGGTCCTGTTTGTTGGCGACAATGGCCCGAATGGCGTCAGGTACAATGCTGGTTTGAAAGGGATCAAATCTCACGTAGATGAAGGTGGAGTTAGGGTGCCTGCACTTTTGAGCTATCCCCAGAAGGGCTGGAACACCGGGCAGCATATAGACCAGTTAGCTGCTCATATAGATATATTGCCTACGGTAGCCGGACTACTTGGGGATGATCTGGGCGCAAGCCTGGATGGAATGGACCTGGCACAGCTTATAGATGGCCAACCAACTACCAGAACATTTTTTACCCATCAGGTGGTAAGAAGTTTTGATCGCTATCCAGGTGCGGTAAGGGAAGGTGATTATCTGCTCACTATTAAGGATGGGTCAAACGAACTATTCAATCTTACCCAAGATAAAGGCCAGCAAATCGACCTTGCCGATTCACTGAGTGAGTATGCCGCTGACCTAAGGACAAAGTATGAACAATGGATCGATGAATCAATTGAGAAGCTAGGTAGCACAGAGTTAATTGAAACCGGACATGAAGGGATTAACCGGGTGACGTTCCCTGCTTCTGAAGTCAGCAAGAAAATGAATGTTGACTTCAAAGGAACGGAAGGCTGGGCCAATGATTATTTGATCAATTTCTCAAATACTTCGCAGATAGCATGGCAACTGAAAACTATAAATACGGTCGTCTATGACGCATGGGTAGAGCTCAACTCCTCTGCTGGAACTGAATTAACCTTATTTGTCGATTCGGTATACTATCCGATCATCATAGAAGAGCGGATGGTAAAAGAGCCTGTCGAAAGTCCGGACCGGAACAAAAGGGGCGAAGTATATGAGTACACCTGGCCTCAGTTGTCACTTGGAAGGATAGCTTTAGCGCCTGGCCAGCACACCATAGGATTAACTACTGGCAATCCTCAAAATCTGGAGATCAAATCACTACAACTTTTAGCAAGCGATGAATAATAAGATAGAGAGTGTAAAAAAGCTTATTGAAGACCAGGAGCAACTGCTCAACAGGCAAAATGCAGTAGCGCAAGACAATGGTATCTTCAAACGATACAAGTATCCGATAATCACTGCTGATCATGTCCCGGTCTACTGGAAGTATGATTTGAACTCCGAAACAAACCCATTGATGATGGAACGTATTGGAGTCAATGCAGCTTTTAATGCCGGAGCTATCCTCTTTGATGGAAAATTCACGCTAGTGGTCAGGACAGAAGGAAATGACCGAAAGTCCTTTTTTGCGGTAGCCCAAAGTGATACAGGGGTCGATAACTTTAGATTTTGGGACTACCCAGTTATCCTACCTCAGACACAGGATCCTGACACCAATGTCTATGATATGAGGCTTACCAAGCATGATGACGGGTGGATCTATGGCCTTTTTTGTACTGAAAGAAGGCCGAAGGATGCGCCAGAGCATGATCAGTCGGTCGCTGAAGCAAAATGTGGGATAACCAGGACTAAAGATCTTGTAAACTGGGAAAGACTACCGGATTTGGATTCTGGTAAGAGCCAACAGCGAAATGTTGTACTTCACCCGGAGTTTGTCGATGGTAAATATGCCTTCTATACGCGCCCTCAAGATGGATTTATCGATGCTGGGAGTGGAGGAGGCATTGGTTGGGCGTTGATTGAAAACATTGAGCAACCCGTGATTGGCGATCAGAAGATCATTGATCCAAAAGTCTATCACACCATCAAAGAAGTAAAGAATGGACAAGGACCAACGCCAATCAAAACTGACGAGGGATGGCTACATCTGGCCCATGGGGTCAGAAACACCGCGGCAGGGTTGCGATACGTCCTGTACATGTTCATGACTTCACTGGATGACCCTTCAGAGATCATATACTCCCCGGGAGGTCATTTCATGGCGCCAAGTGGTGCCGAGAGGACAGGGGACGTATCAAACGTACTCTTTAGCAATGGTTGGATTGAGTATAGTGGTGAGGTCTTTATCTACTACGCGTCCTCCGATACCCGCATGCATGTTGCCACGAGTACCGTTGAGCGACTGGTTGATTACTGTAAGCACACTCCTGCAGACGGGTTGACTTCTCGTGCTTCTGTACTTACCAGAAATGAGTTGATCAGGCAGAATTTAGAGTTTTTGAAGAATGCTAATATTAGATAAAAATACATCTGTGAGACTTCCGCTCTCCGAGAAAGTAGCATATGGTCTTGGCGACTTTGCTTCTTCCATGTTTTGGAAGCTGTTTTCGATGTTCTTGTTGTTTTTTTATACTGATGTGTTCGGCATATCCGCAGCGGCAGTAGGTACTATGTTTTTGGTCACCCGAATATGGGATGCCGCTAATGACCCCATCATGGGCGTTCTCGGTGATCGTACCTCTACCAAGTGGGGCAAGTTCAGACCATATCTGCTTTGGGTGGCTATACCTTTTGGAGTGATAGGTGTGCTTACGTTCACCACCCCGGACTTTAGTGAATCCGGAAAATTGATTTATGCCTATGTCACTTACAGCTTAATGATGATGGTTTATACTGCGATCAATGTACCGTATGGATCGTTGATGGGCGTAATGTCCAACGATGGGGACCAAAGGACAGCTCTTGCGTCCTGGAGGTTTATAGGAGCGTTTTCCGGAGGCTTATTTGTGACGGCTACCGCCAATTCGTTAGTAGAGTATTTCAGTGAGGGTGGATCTGAAGCCACAGGTTTTCAGTATACTATATCCATATATGCAATCGTCGCAGTTGTTCTTTTCATCACAGTATTCATGGGAACGACGGAACGCGTCATTCCGGAAAAGGAGAAGTTAGGATCATTAAGGGAAGATCTCGAAGACCTGATGCATAATCGACCATGGTTTATTATGCTAGGGGCCAACATCTCAACACTGATTTTTATCTCAATGCGAGATGGATCGATCCTGTTTTATTTTAAATACATTGTGGGTGATCAGGTTGTAAGTCTGTTTGGTAGCTCCTACGAATGGTCTTCGACTGCACTATCATCCGCCTACATGTCCATATGGCTGGCAACCAACATTATTGGAGTCGTCATAGCCAAGCCATTAGCCTCAAAGTTCGGAAAGAAGAACACATTCATTATTTCAGCGCTGACTTCTGCTGTGTTTAGTTTTATGTTCTTTTTCGTTGACGCTGATCAGATCTTTGTGATCTATGGTCTAAATGTACTGCTTGGTATAAGCTCGGGTATCGTATTGCCGCTAGGCTGGTCCATGTATGCAGACATAGCAGACTACTCAGAGTGGAAAACAGGACGCAGGGCCACCGGCTTGGTATTCTCATCCGGTTCTATGTCCCAGAAATTTGGGTGGACTATAGGAGGTGCATTATCGGGTTGGATGCTCAGTGCTTTTGGATTCGAGCCCAATGTCGAGCAAACAGAATCTGCTATCCTTGGCATCAGGCTTATGATCAGCGTGATTGCAGGGATGGGTGCATTAATGGCATTTCTCTTCATTAGGGCCTATCAACTGGACGAAGCATTGATGGCTACAGTGAAAGCGGAACTTCAGACAAAATCAAAATGAAAAAATTAGCCTTTATATTGTTGGTGCTTGGTAGCGCTGCTTCGGCCCAGCCTATCGACCCCAATGCTACACCAGAAACAGTCAACCTTTTTTACAACCTTCGAAACCTGTCTAAAGGAAGCTTGCTTTTTGGCCATGAAGACGCACTGGCTTATGGTCTAAACCAGGACGGATCACGATGGATAGATGAAGACAACCGGTCTGATGTCAAGAGTGTAACGGGTTCGCATCCTGCCGTATACGGCTGGGAAATAGGGCGTCTCGAACTAGAAGACAGTGCTGCCAATATTGATGATGTCAATTTTGAGCGAATGCGATATTGGATCAGAACTGGCTATGAAAGAGGTGGCATTATTACCATCAGCTGGCATTCCAACAACCCTCAGACCGGTGGTACGACCTGGGATACCGGAGGTAACGCCCCGAGCCATGTCATTCCCGGTGGAGACAAGCATGACATGTATAAGACCTGGCTCGATAGAGTAGCTGACTTTGCCAACAGCCTTAAAGACTCTCAGGGAAAGTATATACCTGTTCTCTTCAGACCATATCATGAGCATATGGGGAGTTGGTTTTGGTGGGGTAGAAACTCTTGTACGGTCGAAGAGTACATCACACTATGGAGATTTACAGTGGAGTACTTAAGAGATGTAAAGGGGATACACCATTTTCTATACGCTTACTCTCCCAATGATGTGTCTAGCGAAAACAGCTATTTGGAGAGATACCCCGGGGATGAGTATGTCGATATACTTGGTACGGATGATTACAGTAATATCTACAATATTGGTGGTCAACCTGCATTTCTCAATAATCTGAGGATTGCCGCCACGCTTGCTAACGAGAAAGGCAAGGTTGCTGCGCTAACAGAGACTGGATACGAGAAAATACCTGATGCTGATTGGTTTACGACGCGCATTGTGGAACCGATAAAGCAGGATTCCATTGCACGTCAGATCGCATACTTTCTTGTCTGGCGAAATGGACGACCCGACCACTATTATGCACCTTATCCAGGACACCAGGCGGCAGATGACCTGATAGAGATCTATCAGGATCATTTTGTCCTGTTTGAAGATGAGCTACAGGATTTGTACATAGTTCCTGAAGTGACTATTCTACAGCAACTCCCGGATTTAGAGTTTGAGGCTGATGTTGAAATGGAGTACTCCTTGGATCTCATGGAGTATTTTGACGGGGCGGTCGAATTTGAAATAGCGCATGCTGATAATGAGGAGATCGTCTCACTTTCACTTGAAGGGAGCAACTTGTTGATCAGTCCTCAAGGCATCTCTGGAAATGGAGAGTATCGCATCCGTGGATCATCTTCCAATCAGTACATGGAGTTGATGTTCTTAGTCACGGCAAACGTAGCAGAGGAGGAGATGGTATTAGGTTATCAGAATGTTGAGAGTATAGTTGTTTATCCCAACCCCACCTCGGATTATCTAAACCTCACCGGCCATGAATATCGTGCTTATTCCATTTACACAGCTGAGGGTAAGCTGGTCGATTCGTCTGATATCGAAAATCAACAGATAGATGTAAGAAACATAAGTTCAGGTGTATACAACCTGGTTCTAAAAAAACAAAAACAGGTCATTTTCAAACGTTTCATAAAACAGTAGGCGCTATGCGATCATTACTTTTTCTTCTCTCTATTATCTGCTGTCAGTTAGTATCAGGACAGGGTTTTCAGAATTTCGTTACTCGTGACGGGTACCGTCTGATGGACGGAGACCAACAACTACGGTTTATCTCATGGAATATCCCAAACCTTAACTATGTAGAGGATATGATGGATTTTGATCAAACGAATCCATATGATCTACCAACGGAATTCGAAATGAGGGACGCCTTTGAGACTGTAAAAGAGATGGGAGGTCAGGTAATAAGGATCTATACTATCCCAGTGAGAAACAAGAACTTTCCGGAGCAGGCCGTGACTTTTGTCGAAGGTCCCGGGCAGTTTAATGAAGAAGCGTTTAGGGTCAATGACATGATGCTTGCTCTTGCCAATGAGTATCAAATACGGATCATATTTTCCTTACTTAATAACTGGCAATGGATGGGAGGTGTGCCTAATTACGCCGCTTTTAGAGACAAGACTTTTGATGATTTCTGGACCGACCCACAACTCATTGATGACTTTAAAAAGACCATTGATTTTACACTGAATCGAAAAAATACGATTACAGGAGTAAGATACAAGGATGACAAATCAATCTTATGCTGGGAGACTGGGAATGAACTCACCTCACCGGATTCTTGGACAAAAGAGATATCCGCATACATCAAGAAACTGGATAAAAATCATTTGTTGATGGATGGCTACTTTGCCATTGATGGACGATACGTGAAAGAGTCATCCATCATTGACCCCAACATAGACATAGTATCCTCCCATCATTATGAAAGGAGTCCATTTGAGATGCACAAGAACATCGACAACAACCTTGAGATCATCAAGGGAAGAAAGCCTTACTTGATTGGAGAGTTTGGTTTTGAAAGTACCAATGGCTTGAAATCTATTCTTGATAAAGTGATTCAGAATGATGAGATATTGGGTGCATTGTCATGGAGTATTAGATACCATCATAGAAACGGCGGGTTTTACCACCATTCGGAACCCTTGGGAGTAGGGATCTATAAGGCTTATCACTGGCCAGGTTTCAATAGTGGTACCATCTATGATGAGAAAAATTTCTTATCAATGTACGCAGACAAGGCCTATGAGATCCAGGGAAGGGAAGTGCCTGACTTTGATCTTCCTAAACCGCCTCGACTACTTCCGATCAACGATGTATGGGACATTAGGTGGCAAGGCGTAGCAGGTGCAACTGGCTACAATGTGTATAGATCAAAAACTAATGACGGGCCATGGAGGCAAATTGCATTTAACGTTAGTGACGCTGTTGTGGAGACATTTGCCAATTTCCATGATGAAACAGCAGAAATAGGCGAGTCCTATTACTACAAGGTTGCAGCAGTCAAATCAAGCGGCATTTCTGAACCTTCTAATGTGGTAGGCCCTGTGAAGGTGAGTCAACAAGCTGTAGTAGATAACATGGTCAATTTTGGTAAGGTGTTCCATTACCATGGCATAGAGACCGCTACAGGGGATGATCGCTCATATAAAGAGGACAAGACCAGGATTTTCGGTGATTATGGAGCTGAGGTAGTGTATCATACCCCAGGGACAATGAAAGGTTTTAACATCTATGCTTTCGAAAGCAATCGCAAATGGCATCATTTTAGATTCTATGTGTCTAAAGATGGGGAAAACTGGGAGCCATACGACCCTGAAGTGAAAACCTACGTGTCTTCGGAAAATAACTATGCCTACAGTGTTCCAAAGCTTTATACAAGCATGGAGGACTTAAGCCAATTCAGGTATCTGAAAATTCGGTTTTACTTCAAGGTTCATTTATCGAGGGCGGAAATCCTCTACTATTAAACAATACCAATGATGAATTCGAATGAATTTGAGAAGGAGCTTGTAGCTATCCTTTGCTTTTGGTCAGTGAAAATGGTAGATAATGAGCATGGCGGCTTTTATGGAAAAATGACCGGAAACAATGTATTGGTTCCTGACTCGGACAAAGGTGTAGTTCTCAATGCAAGGATCTTGTGGACATTTTCAGCAGCTTACAAGCAGATAGGGATGGCTGATCACAAAAGCCTGGCGGATAGAGCGTTTCAATACATCATGGACCATTTCATAGATCTGGAATATGGAGGTGTGGTCTGGATGGTTGATAGTAAGGGTAAAGTCCGGGATCGAAAGAAACAGATATACGCTCAATCATTTGTTATCTATGCTCTTGTTGAATATTATAAAATCTCAAAATCAAACAGTGCCTTACAAAGTGCGAAAGACATTTTTAGGCTGATTGAGACGCATGCATTTGATTCAGTCAGAAATGGATACTTCGAGGCAAGAGATCGAGAATGGCAAGGACTAGATGATGTGCGTCTAAGCGAAAAGGATCTGAATGCTGAAAAGACAATGAATACGCATCTTCATATTTTAGAAGCGTATACTAACCTTTTACGGGTATGGAAAGACGAACGCTTGAAGTTGCAACTAAGAAATCTCATAGAACTTATGATGGGGCCGTTTTTATCCGATAGCTCACATTTTCATTTGTTTTATGACAAAGATTGGAATCTGCTTAGCCATGAAGTTTCCTATGGTCACGATATTGAAGGTAGTTGGTTGCTCTGTGAAGCGGCTGAGGTATTAGGTGACGAAAAACTGTTTATGAAAGTCTCGGATGTAGCTATAAAGATGGTGGATGCCGCTCTTGAGGGAATAGATAGTGATGGGGCGCTTATGAATGAAGGGAATAATAATGCAGTTATTGATACTGATAAACACTGGTGGCCTCAGGCGGAAGCACTGGTTGGTCTGGTCAACGCATGGCAGCTAACGAAAGAGGACAAGTATTTGCTCCAGGTGATATCAACTTGGGATTTTATCAAGAACCATCTGATTGATCCTGAATATGGAGAGTGGCATTGGAGGGTTTCAAGAACTGGTCAGAATGATTTTAAAGAAGACAAAGCTGGCCCCTGGAAGTGCCCTTATCACAATGGGCGAGCCATGATAGAAATTATGAATCGAATATAGACTTAAGTATCTTTTCTTACTATGGGAAGGATGATGAACATTTCCTGGTCATTGATTCTGGTTTTACACTGCTTCTCAGTGTTATCACAACCTAATAAGCTACTTGAAAAACGAGTTGTTTTCGAGCAATTGCCGGTTGAACTGGGACTTGGGCAAAGGTCAATAAATGAGATCATTCAGGACTCAGAGGGCTACATTTGGGTGGCAACCTGGTCCGGCCTAATCCGATATGATGGAAGGACTTCAAAAATTTTCCTGGTTGGAGATGGACCAAACGATCTGAAAAGCAATAAGATCACCTCCGTCGAAGAAAGCATAGATGGTGATCTATGGGTTGGCACAAGAGCAAGAGGGTTGTTTCTCTATGACAAGTCGAGAGACGAGTTTGTTTCTTACATGGAAAAGTACGCTCAGTTAAGACCGTTTAAAAATGTCTGGGATATTGAGCTGGACAAAGCCGGAAACCCGTGGCTAGCTACCGAAAAGGGCCTTGTGAAAGTACAGGATTCCACTGTGACCGTCTACACCAAAAATGATGGCTTATCGTTCGACTTTATTACCTCGATCTATAGTGACTCAAAAGACAGGTTTTGGCTGACTACCGAAAATGGACTCAACTACTTTGATCCTAATGCGCCGGAGCATTTAGAGACCTACTATCACAATTCATCAAACATTAAAGACCGCTCACTGCACAATTACTTCTATGATGTCGTCGGCGTATCTCACGATGGTGAGGAAAGAATTTTTACCATATCAAAAAAAGGCCTGAAAGAGCTAAAAGATGGAGTTTTGATCAATCACCTAACAAGCAATAAAAAGACGGGATTCAACTTCTTCCGTTCAATTAGGGCTGTTCAGAATAATAAGCCTCTCCTCATCATTGGTTCAGAAATAGGGTTAAACGTTTACGACGTAGCAAAGGGAGAATTCAGTTTCTTTCTTGGAGGCTTTGATAATGGCAACCTTAGCCATAATACCATCACTGATATCTTTATTGACCGGACCGGGGTACTGTGGGTCGGTACTAAAAAGGGACTCAATAAATTCGATACTTATGATAAGGGCTTCAAACTATTTAGGAACGACTTGTTTGATCCCAGGGAGAACATCATTACTGGTTTGAGTGGAGTGGGTAGTGACGTACTCATTTCCACAATAGGAGGCGGACTTTTCCATTTTGATCCAAGATCCGAAAAATTTCAAAGGGTTGATATCCAGGTTGATTCTGAAAATGACTTCACGGATTTTATTCAAAAACTATTTATTGATTTTGACCATAACGTCTACCTTGGAACAGCAGGAAATGGTATCTACAGGTTCAAACTGGATGATATTCGAAAGACCGGTTTCCGCATTAATGCATATGACAATTTTAGTACCTCCAATGGCTTTAGCGATGACTACATCATGTCGTTTGCCAGTAGCAATGATGGTGGTGTCTGGGTGGGAAGCTGGAGTGGTGGCCTGAATAAAGTCTATTCTGGTGACCGTATCATTAGTTTTGACCATGAGATATTGTTTGAGGCACCCATTGTCGAGATCTTGCAAGCACGTAGCACTTTGTGGGTAGGCTCTCGTGGCAATGGTCTGTACAAGTTTGATATAAGGGCTGGTCAGTTAGAGTTAGACAAGGTTTTTTCAAGCTTTTCAGAAAACAAATTATCCTCTGATTTTGTCTCTGGCATCTATGAAGATAAGAAAGGAAGGATATGGATAGGCACGGAAAATGGCCTTGATCAATATAATGATGAATGTGGATGTTTCAGGATCTTTGGTAAAGAAGACGGCCTAATAACCAATGAGGTGATCAGCATTCTTGATGATGAAGATGGGAACTTATGGCTTTCGAATTGGTCGGGTTTAAGTGTAATTGCCGTTGATGATGATATCAACTTAATCTCCCATTTTGACCGGTCGGATAGACTGCAAGGAGAATTCTTTTACAATGAGGTGGCATTTAAGAATGAACAAGGACAATTGTATCTTGGCGGGTCTAATGGTTTCAATATAATCGATCCGGGTTCCTTTGTGACCAATCCGCACGAGCCGGTAGCTACCATATCTTCCATAAAGGTTTTTGAGACCGAGCTTAAGCCCTCTGAAGAGTTCAACAATAGAAAAGTGCTTACGGAGCGTATTGAGCGGACCAAATCAATTCAACTCGAACATTTTGAGAACTCTATTGAATTAGAGTTCTCAGCCATGCACTTTGCACATCCTTCGAAAAACAGATTTCAATACAAGTTGGATGGCTTTGACGAAAGGTGGCATGAGACAAATCAGTCTCGGCCATTTGCGACCTATACTAATCTACCCAACGACAAATACACGTTTTTTTTAAAGGCCAGTAACAATGATGGTCTTTGGCAACAGGAACCTCTGAAGTTGGATATTGAGATACTACCCCCATGGTGGAAGACATCATGGGCCTTTGTCCTATTTGGTATAGCTATTATACTGCTCTTATTAGGTTTCCGTGCCCTCATCATCATGAGGACATCTTATGAGAGCAATCTGAAATTGGCGGAAGTTGAGCGCGAGAATCTAGAGAAGACAAATAAGGCCAAACTCAAGTTTTTTACAAATGTATCTCATGAGTTTCGTACACCTTTGACTTTGATCCTGGGACCAATTGAAAACTTGCTTGAAACAAATAGCACAGATCGAAATGTCAAGGAACAACTTAATACTGTCAAAAGAAACGCCTCAAGACTTCTCAGATTGGTTAATCAGCTACTTGACTTTCGAAAGGTTGAGACAGGTAACCTAAAGCTAAAAGTAGCTGAAGGCAACTTTGTAAAATTTGTCAATGAGGTTAAGCTCTCGTTTGATGCCAGGGCTGATGAGTTGGGTATTATATTCAAGATCCATTGCTCCACAAATGTTGTGGACCTTTATTTTGATCGAGACCAGTTTGAGAAGATCATATACAACTTACTCTCAAACTCATTTAAGCATACACCCAAAGGTGGAAAGGTGTGTATTAAGGTGGTAGAGAAGCAAGAATCAGTGGATCTCATTGTTGAGGATAATGGAGAGGGAATACCTGAGGATAAATATGGGATGATCTTCAATAGATTCTATTCTGATGACAATGATTTTGAAGGTACAGGCATTGGTTTGGCACTGGTCAATAGTCTGGTAAGAAAGCATCATGCCGAAATAAGTTTCACAAGTGTTGAAAATGAAAGGACTGAATTCAAGGTCACACTGAAAAAGGGACGCGATCATTTTTCAGACGAAGAAATATTGGCCGACTTTAAGGATAGTGAGCAGATCGATAAATACGTGCATGACGAATCTGTTTTGGGGGATGTAGAACCTAGCATATCTGAAGTTGACATCCAGGACCTGGAGAAGCTCATGGTTGTTGAAGACAATAATGATGTAAGGGCCTTTATAAAATCGACATTCCTCAACAAATATGTCATCCTGGAGGCTAGCAACGGCGAAGAAGCGTTGAGCATTGCCACTAAAGAAGTTCCTGACATAATCATCAGCGATGTGATGATGCCTGTTATGGACGGTATTACGCTTTGCAAAAGACTTAAAACGAATAGGAATACCTCACATATTCCTGTCATACTCCTAACTGCAAGAACTTCATTGATTTTCGAAACCGAGGGTTATGAAAGTGGGGCAGACGATTATATCTCAAAACCATTTTCAAGCAGTCTACTCAAGGTCAGGGTAAACAACCTTATTGAGCAGAGAAAGAAGCTCAAGTCATTGTATGCTGAAAACAAGGGGCTGAATCTTGAACCAAGTTTGGTCTCATTTACATCAGCCGATGAGCTGTTTATTAAGTCTGCGTTAGAAAGTGTAGAAAATAATATGTCTGACTCAGACTACTCTGTTGAAGACCTGGGTCAGGATGTCGGATTGAGCAGAATGCAGTTGTACAGGAAGCTCAAAGCGATGCTTGGTCAATCAGGAAATGAATTCATTCGCTCCATTCGTTTGAAGCGTGCGGCACAGCTACTAAAGACTGAAGAATATACCGTTGCTGAGGTCACATATATGTGTGGTTTCAGTGATCTTCAATACTTCAGAAAATGTTTCAAGAAGCAATTTAGTGTCAACCCATCAGACTATTTAACCTATGAAGACGAGGAAAATACGCCTCGTGTATAATGGGAGATTTGGCCCTGAAGGTTGATACAATTACCTCCCATAGCTGAACTGTTTCCGTGAGAAATTGGCTGCTATGAAAGTCTATATTCTCGCCATGATCCTGCCTGGATTGCTGGTTTTTTCTAACCAAACGTTTGGACAGGATCAGTCATTTGTGCAGGTAAAGAACGGCCATTTCAACAGAGACGGTAAGCCCTACAAGTTTCTTGGTGCTAACTACTGGTATGGTATGTATTTGGGCATGAAAGACTCTCCGGGAGATAGGGCCAGATTGGAGCGTGAATTAGATCAGCTAGCATCGCTCGGAGTTAAAAGTCTGAGAGTTCTGGGGTCTTCCGAAGGACAAGGACAGTATCAGATCACACCGACCTTGCTTAACAAGAACGGAGAGTATAATGAATCCGTTTTTGAAGGTTTGGATTTCTTCTTGAATGCACTGAAAGAGAGGGAAATGATGGCTGTTGTTGTCCTCAACAATTTTTGGATGTGGAGTGGCGGAATGCCTCAATATGTCTCATGGACGGAAGGATCTGAAATACCATTACCAGATATCGAAAATGGAGGTACCTGGGATCCATTTATCAACTATTCCCTGAAGTTCTTTGAAAACAATCATGCACAAAAAATGTACTTGAGACATCTCAAAAAGATTGTCAATAGGAAGAATAGTATCAGTGGTATCAAATACAAAAATGATCCGACCATACTGTCTTGGCAGTTGGCCAATGAACCACGTGGATACTCAAAACAAGATGAGTATAGGGAATGGATACGAAAAACATCTAAGTTTTTGGACAAGAAAGATAGGAAACACATGATCTCACTTGGAGCCGAGGGAAACACTGCATCAGAATTGTCAGGAACTGATCTGTATTTAGACAATGACTTCAAGGAGATTGACTATGCTACTGTACATGTTTGGATACAAAATTGGTCTTGGTACGATCCTAAAAATGTAGTATCGTTTGCTGCTGCCCTGGATAATACGCAGGATTATTTGACGCAGCAACTCCAAAAAGCGAAAGAATTAAGTAAGCCTGTTGTGATAGAAGAGTTTGGCGTAAGTAGAGACAATGCAGCGTTCGATGGGCAGTCTACGACAACATATAGGGATAAATTCTACAACTATATGTTTGATTTTACCTATGAGAGTGTACTAAACAATGGTTTGGTTCAAGGTTGCAATTTTTGGTCATGGGGTGGAGAAGGTAGACCTTCTTTGCCAGGGGGTATATGGAGAAAATCGGATGACCTTATTGGTGATCCGCCTCATGAAAGACAAGGATGGTACTCTGTGTATGATAGTGACTACTCAACCATTGAGATCATCAAGTTCTATGCAGACAGAATCAACGCAATAAACGAATGAAAAAGCACCTGCCATACTTACTGATTGCCGCTTTGTCAATAGGAATCGCTCAACAACTCTATGTGTACCTTTCGAGGGACAGTAGTGGTAAAGGTCCGACTATACCGACGTTTGACATTAGACTTCTTAATGGATCAATATCGAAGATCTCTGAAATAGGTAAGAATAAACATACACTCGTTTTTCTCTATAAGTCAGATTGTCAATACTGTCAACAAGAGGTACGGAGCATCAGAAATCTTATCGACAACTTCAGCAATACAGAACTTATTTTTTTGTCATTTGAGAGTATACAGCAGATACAGACCTTCAAAAGTGAGTTTTTCCCAGAGCACCGACCTTTTGTAACATTCGCCCGCACTAACGTGGAAGATATAGAGCCAATCTTAGAAAAAGAACTTGGGTATCCATATCTGCTCTGGTACGATGATAGTGGCTCTCAAAAAAACCAACACAGGGGCCTCTTTCCAATAGAACGCGTGATTGAAATTATAGCATCAGACACATGATACAACTGTTAAGATGAGCCTGTTCGGTAGGTTTCAGACATGAACTGGTCAACACTATTCAAGGTATCAAAAAAAGTTCCTTTTACGTACTTGTTTACAAATCGTAATGATCTGTGCCGATACAAGCAGAAATCAAAATACTTCCTGCATTGAATAACCTTGAAGTAACCAGGGTTAACTCCTTTGGAGATTGTAGTCAGGCCAAGCACTATCACGATCAAGTATCATTCGCAGTAGTTACAAATGGAGCAGGAAAGTTTAGGTTTAAACATTCTTATTATAGTGTTCAACCAAGGGCCATTATCAAAATAAATCCTGGTGAAGTCCATAGCTCTGGGAAAGCAAAGGATCAAAAACACTTGGAGTACCGTGTTTTTTACCTTTCAGATTCGCTTGTAACAGATGTACTAAGATCAGAAGGGCAGGAATCAAGGGGAATAGATTTTACCGAAAAGATATCTTATAACAACTTCTTTTATGATAAGTGCTTAAATACTCATGTGGGGCTTAACAATGAGACTGACACGCTATACATAGAGTCGGTCTTTACAGAATTGCTTCTCTTACTTTTGAATAAGCATAGTCAAGCGAAAGTAGTGCTACCTACGATTGATAAAAAGCCGTCCTACCTATCTACCATTATTGATTACTTGCATACTTATTACAACGAATCAGTTTCGTTAAAACAGCTATCAGAAATTTCAAAAAGGAGCCCCAGCCAAATTCTTAGGACTTTCCAAAAACATGTTGGTGTTGCTCCTCACGCTTATCAACTCAATCTAAAGGTCATTAAGGCCAAAGAACTCTTACTTCATGATGTATCTATCTCGCAAACTGCCTTAGAGGTTGGCTTTGTTGATCAAAGTCATTTTCACAAGCACTTCAAACGAATTACCCATGTGACCCCCGGCCGTTTCATTACTTCGCAAAAAAGATGATGCGGATTTTGTACAAGACTTGAATGCAAAGCTTCAATAGCTTAGCGAGTCTTGGATAACATGAAAACACCTACACCTGAAATCTATATTGTTGGATCGGGAGCAATCGGGAAAGCTCTGGCCGTTTTCTTAAAACTGGAGAATAGAAAGGTCACACTCGTGAGAGGAAGTGCGGACAATATCCCTGATGCGTCTTTACAAATTACAGTGAAAACGGATACCACCTATCAGCAAGAAATTCCTGTCACTACATTTAGTGGCCTGTCAATCATCAATGGCATTGTGTTAATCACAACTAAAGCATTCGCTAACGATGATATTGCTAAAAAGCTAAGGAAGATTGTTGGAGACTTTTCTATTATAATACTGCAAAACGGACTTAATATAGAGCAACCGTTTAAGGATTTTGAAAAGGTCTTCCGCTGTGTCCTGTTTTCTACAAGTCAGGAAAAAGATGAGAATGAGATCATTTTTAAATCTGTAGCACCATCACCAGTTGGTAATATCGAAGGGAATAATCAGGGACTTGATAACTTGATTGAACAGATCAATACACAATATTTTGCTTTCCGAAGAGAGCAGGATATTGTTAGATACATCTGGAATAAGGTGATCATCAATTGTGTTTTCAATTCAATTTGCCCTTTGCTCGAGACGGATATTGGCATTATTGATAGAAACAAAGATGCGAGGAGTTTAGCCAAAGAAATCATCAAAGAATGTGTGTCTCTTGCCTACCTACTTGGAGTCCGCCTTGACCAGAGTGAAATAGAAGAGAGCCTTATGTTGATAAGCGAAAAGTCGATTGGTCGGTTGATCTCTACCTATGTAGATATTCTCAATAATAGAAGAACTGAAATAGAAAGTTTGAACCTGGAAATCGCAAGGTTGGCTGACGAGGTTGGTAAACCTGAATTGGTCACAACTACGGAACTCTTAGGTAGATTGGCATTACTCAAATCCGATGAAACCAGGCTCAAGCATTAATAGACAAAATGCTAAATCAGCCTATTGAGGAAGAAACGATCTAACGATGAACAAGGAATACGTTTTTGAAAGGTGCGTGCGATTTGGTGATTGTGACCCTGGAGGGATGTTGTACACACCAAGGATAAGCTATTTTGTTGTTGAAGCTATATTGGATTTTGTATCCCAGTGCTTTGGTGCTCCGGCAGAAAAAAGCATCATTGGTTTAGGAGTTTTGCCGCCCACCCGTTCTTTCAAAGTTGAATTCTTGAAACCAATCACATGGGATGATGAACTTGAAATTCATGTATCTCTGAGAGAATTGCGAAAAAGCGCATTAGTGTTTTTAGTGAATGGATTTTTAGTAACGGATAAAGTGTTTACGGCAGAACTAACGCAAGTCTGTATAAACCCACAAACAAGACAGCCCACAGACATTCCCGAAAAAATGCGGCTCGTGCTAGAGAACTATGGATAAAAGACAGTGAGCGTAAAAATGACCCAAAAATGATAGAAATAAGGAAAGCAGGTATTCAGGATGTGGAGGAGCTTAAAAGAATAGGAAAACTGACATTTTCCGAGACTTTCTCTTTCGGAAACAGTGAGGAAAACATGAATGAGTATTTGGAAAATGGATTCTCAACGGAAAAGCTAAAGGCCGAGTTGACCGACCCAAACTCGGAATTTTATTTTTCTGAATTTGACGAAAAGACCATCGGATACCTTAAAGTCAACGTTGGACAATCACAAACCGAAATCAAGGACAAGAACTCAATAGAAATCGAACGGATCTATGTCTTGAAAGAGTTTCATGGAAAAAAGGTTGGACAGGTACTTTACGAAAAAGCAATTGAGGTGGCGCAAGAAAAGAACCTGGAATATGTTTGGTTGGGTGTTTGGGAACGAAATCCAAGGGCTATTCGATTTTATGAGAAAAACGGATTTGTCCCATTTGATAAACACATTTTCAAACTTGGGAATGACGAACAGACGGATATAATGATGAAACTAAAACTGTAATAACACTTCCACTATTAACCGCAATACATATAGAAAGAGTACCAAACGTTTAAAAAAATCTTAATATGTTGCCTTGGAGAGAACCTGATCGGTTAGGGCTATCAGATCATTAACTTTTTCCTGATCATAAGTATCAGGGTGGGCATGAGAGAAAGCACCTTTGTCATTATCAAAGTACTTGCCAGATGCTTGTTGGTACCTCTCAGCAATAGCCAGGTCATACAATAGGTCCGAGCCTTTTTCAGCAGGAGACCAAAATTTACCATATGCTTCAGCTACCATCTTGGTATTAAGAAGAGATCCAGGGTTTACAACAATCACACTTATATCTTTATATTTCCTGGCCAAGTCATAGCTCCACATAGTTAACGCAAGCTTGCTTTGAGCATAAGACTCTCCTGCAGAAACTTCAAGTTTTCCAACAAGAAGCTCCTTATTGACCGAGGATTGGGCAGCAGAGCTCAAATTGATGATGCGCGAAGCAGGTGTATTTTCCAATAGGCTCAATATCTGACTTGTTAGTAAATATGGGGCCAGGTAATTGACAACCACTCGCATGTCCAAGCCGTCATCATTCTTTGTAGATGGACTGTTATAAACCCCAGCGTTGTTTATCAGCACATCGAGTTGGGGAACTTCTGCCATCACCTGCACTGCCATTTTTTTTACAGATCTTAAATTTGAAAAATCTGCCACAAAGCCATTCATCTCCTCATTTCCTGTTTCATGCCTTAGTTCAGCAAGGGTGCTTTGGAGCTTTACACTATTTCTACCATGCAAATAGACTCTATGTCCGGCTTTTGCCAGGTTATAAGACACGAGTTTCCCTAGGCCATCAGTACTCCCAGTTATTAAAATATTCTTTTTCACGTGGTTGTTTCTTCTTCTATGGTCGAGTTAAAATGAGGTAGGACCTTAACAGCTAGAATTCTCAAAACCTCTTCTATCGGAAGCTCATTGAATCTCAAATTCAGCGCAACGTGATTTACTCCTATCCTCTTTAACTGGTTTAAGTATTCTACCAAGTAGTTAGCACCAATTCTAAAACCCAGTTGAATTGGTTCTGGTCTCTTATCATCTTTCTTTTGAAGTACCACATATAGTGGCTGCATAAAAGGTCGATCATACTCTTGATTTTCAGCAATCAATTGTCTCCATTGATTGATTAGGTTTTTTTGTTGATACAAATTCTTAGGATAGCTCATCCACCCATCCGCGTTGTTGGCATTCCACTCAAGAGTTTGCCTGCTACTGCCGGTTATTAGCATGGGGATTTTGGTGCCTTTCGGCTTAGGTAGTAAGTCGATATGACCTCTTAGTTCTCCATAGTGATTTTGCAGGTGGGGATAGGGATCACTGACTCTACGGATATAGGTGAAGGCTTCCCTGAAAAGTTCTTCCCGACTGTTAAAGCCAATGCCCAAGGCAGGATATTCATCAGGTCGATCGCCGGATGCTACACCCAAAATCATTCTTCCTTTTGAAAGTTGATCAACGGTAGCAGCCGACTTTGCTACATGTGCAGGATGGTGTAAAGGTATTGCGATGCTTGCAATACCAAGTGCAATTTTAGAAGTGTGCCCTGCTAAATAAGCGAGGTAGGAAAAAGGCTCAAACAGTTGACCAACATCTCCGAAGGTTGGCACATTAAATGGTATATCACGAATCCATATAGCCTTAAATCCAAGCTGTTCTGCCAGGCAGACACGCTCTAGATGATCCTTCATCGAAGGAACCGAACTTAATGGATAGTTCTCAATAGGCAGAACAAGTCCTATGGTCAACTGACCTTTCTTAAACACGCTATTGTAGCCGATGTTGATCTGCTCAAATGCATTCATAGTCAATCAATGCAATACCCCTCAGATGGGGTATTTCGTCTGATCATTTCAAAATCAGAAAAGATCGTCTTTCCCTTCAATCAAATAATGGTTGCTTGTCGAACCTACCGTACGTGCCCTCAAATGTGGTGTGTACTCAGGGTCGTTCATGAAAGCGATAGCTGCTTCTTTTGAAGGCCATTCTAATACGATTCTAAGAGCTGCTTCCGAACCACTGCCTTCCACTTGCCCATGACTTGCTGTTCTGGCTAAGTATCTACCACCATGCTTAGCTACTAATTTGTTTGCCGTGGGTAGGTAATCAGGTATCCAATCTTCTGAAGTTGGAGTTACGTCTAATACTGAATAATACATTTTACTAATTATTTAAATTCAAATTTTCCTTTGTTTGAAATCCTTTTCCATTAAAGCCTTCCATTCTTTAGTTTTGATGGGTCCACGAAAAGTTCAGTAGGAGCCACTTAGAATTCCTTTACCAAGTCCTCATTTACATGCTTCAAATGGCTTTCCATTGTTCAAACTGAAAACTCTTATTTTCCTTCTTTGACTGATGAAAGCCATATCTGATACACAATGGCTTCCACCAGATTGGATCGACCGGTTTTCAATCTACGGGCGGAAACCACCTAAATACATTTGGGTACGCTATTACTTTAATCATCTTCAACAACTCTCATATGCTGAGAACAAATTTGAGATGATTAGATAATGGATGAGTTGTATATAGCTAGGTTTTATTGGTATACAAATTGGTTTTTGGATCTCATTTTTATTTTCCAGGCACAATTTGCTGTTCTTATGTACTTATCAATACGACAATAGGGTCAAATGAGCCCATATTTGTACCATGTTTGTCGAAGAAGCACGTGATATATTTGAGATTCGTATAGAGGGATTTGATGAATGGAAGAAAAGACCTCACAAGCATAATTTCTTTGAAATTGTGTATGTAGAACAGGGAAGAGGGTTACAATGCATCAACCAACATGAGTTTAAATACCGACCGGGTAATGTCTTCTTGTTGCCTCCGATGGATTGCCACTCATTTAAGATAATAGAGCCATCTAGGTTTTATTTCGTCAGATTCACAGACCACTACTTTATGAATAGTGAGAAACTTGCTGACTATAAAGATTGGTTTGATAGAATGGCCTACATTCTTGCAAATTACAATAAGATACCTGGTGACATTATAGGTTCGGATCGGGAAAGAGCTTTCTTAATACAAACGATAAAATCGATCTACCAGGAATTCCTCACGCGAGATTCGTATTCAGAGTCTATTATATCGGGTGCTATGGCTTCAATTCTGAACATTCTTGCAAGGAGTATTGAAAAACAATATGTGGATGAAGCTAATGACTTGCACAGTAGATTTGGGGACATTCTACGGTACTTGCACAATCACATTAGTCAGCCCGAACTGATCAGGGTGTCACAACTGGCTGACAGGTTTGGAATTTCTCAGAACTATTTCTCAGAATATTTTAAGAAACATGCTGGTGTTTCGCTGACTGATTACATCAGCAAATCAAAACTCAGGTTGGTAGAAACAAAGGTTTTGCATACGGATATGACGCTCAAGGAAATTGCGCATCAACTAAACTTTACGGATAGCAGCCATTTAGCAAAGACCTTTAAAAACGCCTATGGGATGACCATAAAGGAGTTCAAGGTCAGTGGGTCCAAATGTTGTGCTTGAACCTTAATGATAAGGTGGTTTTGAAAAACACTCTCAAGACAAACAAAATAGTATCATCTACGTCTAGCAAACCAGTTTTAACAATTGGTCTTAAGAAGACAGTGCCAATTGAACTCAAAATCCAGCCAACAGACTCACCTAAATAGGAAGGGACCAATAGGAAAAACTTGGAAGAAATGAGAAGGAAAATATTTAGGAAGGCAATTCAAATCTGGTTCCCTAGCTTTTCCGAATACCTCTTTAACCTCATCATGATTACATAGAACATACAATAGGTTTGCCTTGTTCAAAAACCTTTTTAAGATCACAGCACATTCTATTTTCAAAGGTCAATCATAGAGCAACAAGCACATTTAAGCAATGGCTCGTCAATCTGTAGAAGGCCTGTTAAAGCTTCACTGTCACAAGAATCAACACTCCTCAATATTTATTAAGCAGGCCAATCTCCTACTAAAATGCTAGTTGTAATTTGTTTAGGTGCAATAAAGGACAGATACTTATATTGAAAACCTGGATTCCTGTAGACATTTAGTAGACATGTCCTCAGACCTAAGTGTCAGTCGATGGTATATCCCTGTGATTCAGGTATTTTTGATCAATTACGGTAGGCAGTCACCATGTTTAAATCACTAAGCCATCGGTTTTTTTATTTTTCTATTGTCGTACTAATCTGTGTTTGTGCTGGTAATGCCAAGGCACAGAAGCAAGAACTAATTGATCAACTGAAGTCTGAGCTTGATATGAGACCTGGGCAGGACACCCTTCATGTTCACTTGCTCAATAAGATCGCAGATACCTACTATCATCTCGACTTTGACTCAGTCTTTCACTATGCGAGTAGAGCTCTTGAGTTGTCTAAGACACTCAACTATGAGCCTGGCCTTGCAGAGGCCTACCGGAATGTGGGATATGTCTATATACCATGGTCCAGATATGATACAGCTTTGATCTATTTGGATAGCAGTTTAATGTACGTGCCCCAAGCGGGCTTGGAACCGACTGAATCCGAGATATACAAAGGTATTGGTATTGCTTACGAAGAGTCAGGGAGGTACAACCAATCCATAGAAGCCTACCGCGAATCGCTCTTACTAAAAGGACGAGCCAATGACATCTCCGGAATAGGTAAAGTTCATAACAACATGGGGCAGGCATTCGCCAACATGGGCTCCTATGATAGTGCCACTCATTACTTGATGTTGGCATTGAGCAACGACGATTTCAAGCGACAGTACAATAAAGGAGCTTCGGCAATGCTAATTCTTGGAACAGTGAAGCTTTCCACTGGCGAGCTCCAGGAGGCACGTGCACTCTTTCTTCAAGCACTATCTATTCTTGAACTGCCGGATCAGATTATTAAGATTGCCACGCTCAACGCTTACATGTGCAAGATATTTCTGTTGGAGCAGCAGTATGATTCTGCCCTGCACTATGCCCATCTATCAAGAAATCAGTTTGCCGAAATCAATCATCGTTCTGGTGTAGCAGGTCTAACTACCCTTATTGGTGAAGCTTATTTGACGATGGAGAAATATGATTCTGCGATTGTCTACGTGGAGAAGGGTATTGGACTCAAACTTGACCTGAATGATGTGCAATTTGTCTCAGAGTATCATGTAAGACTGGCACAGGCATACAAAGGTGTTGGTGAGCTTGATAAGTCCTTCAGCTTAGCTCACAAAGCAGTAGAACTCGCTCAAACATATCAGTCACTAGTTGAGGAGACGCGAGCTTATCAATACTTACATGAACTTTACGCTGGCAGTGGAAATTACAAAAAAGCTTACGCCATGCAGACCAGACACCTACAGCTGCGTGATTCGCTGCTCAACAGTCAGAAAATTGCAGAAATTGAGCGGTTAGAGACTCAGTTTGCCGTCAAGCAGCTAGAGTCCGAGAAGAAGCAACTTGTTGCGGAGCAAGCTGCAAAAGACAAAGTTTTTGAATTGGATAAAGAGCGTCAGCGGCTTTTGCTTGTTGCGTTTGCCAGTGGGCTTTTTGCCGTATTGATTGCGGCACGTATCATCTATATCTCTTACCAGAATAAAAAACGTGACAATGAAGTGATCAAAGCACAAAAAAAGAAGCTTGAAGAGCTCATTTCTTTCAAGGAGGGGTTAACCCACATGATCGCTCATGATATGAAAAACTCCCTCAATACGATTATTGGTCTCTCTAACTCTTACATAGATACTAAAATGCATAGTATTGGTCAAGCGGGTCGCTTGATGCTCAACCTGGTGACGAATATGCTGGATGTACAGCGCTTTGAGGAGGCCAAGGTCAAACTGGTAAAAGAGACCATGCTGGTAAACGACCTATTCGAAGAAGCCCATTCTCAGGTGGATCTACTGTTGAAAACGAAGAGTCTTCGCTTCAAGTCTTATGCTCCCCAGTCCTTAGAGGTACGAGTAGACAAAGATATTATGACAAGGGTACTGGTCAATCTCCTTACCAATGCCATAAAGCACTCTTCAAATGGGAGAGTAATCATACTTAAAGCGAGTGCTAATAACGAGGGTGATCAGCCAAAAATGACTATTTCCGTTATCGATCAAGGACAAGGCATACCCAGAGATCGATTACCAAGAATTTTCGAGAAATACGCTTATGCCAGGAAGAGCAGTGCGAACGGATCAGTTTCGACTGGCTTAGGATTGGCCTTTACCAAGTTGGCGGTAGAGGCACATGAAGGTAGAGTATCTATTATTTCTAAGGAAGATTGGGGTACTTCTATCAACCTACAGTTGCCACTCGAGAGTGAGTTTATTGATATCGAAACTTTGCTGCCAACAGAGGTGGTCGAGGAAAACAAACTGATCATTGAAAGTGAAAAGGACGCTCTAATTGAGTACGCTGATGAGCTACGCATGTTGAAGGTATATGAGGTAGGCTCGCTAACGCAAATCTTCGATCGAATGTCCAAGGATGAGTTTGAGTCACCATGGACTTCTGATATTAAGGCAGCCGTATACCAGGGTGACCAGAACACATTTGACGAGTTAGTCAAAATGGTCGATTCATGAAAAAAGCTAGAAGCTCGGCTGTTCTAAATCTCAAATCAAGGCTGCTCAACAGCGTCATAGCTATTGTTTTGGCTATGTTTTGCTTTTCAGCCTTAGCCATGACGGGATCTGATTTTGCTCAAATCAAACAACAAGTTAGTGAGCTGTTATCTGAAGGAGATATTGAGCGCGCACTTGATCTGATCAATCGAAAAATCGATGATTCAGAAAAAGACCAAAATCCCGAAGAATACTTACGCCTCTTGTCATACAGAGATAGTATCACATTACAGAATGATGTTAATGGCAGGATTGTCTCTCATGCAAACCAAATCAAGAATATTGATAGTGTAATAGAGCGTGCTATTGTATTATCTGATCAAAAGGTGATTGCAGACGAATACTACTTTAGGGGGGTGGTGCTTAGAATGCAAGGGCTCTACGATTCGGCAGCATCTGATTTTACAAAATCTATAGATGTAAGTCGTGAGGCAGGTTACCGCAAAAGACTCCTTCAGGCATATTATCAAAAGAGTGTTTGTGTAGACAAATTTGGTGACTTTGAGGAGTCAATGCGGCTTGTTACCGAATACCATGAAATGGCTGACGCGGGCGGAGATAGCGTCCATATTCAAACCGCCCTGGAAAAGATGGGAAACATTCTGCATTTTGGTTTAAGTGACCATGTCAAAGCTTTATACTATACCCGGCAGGCGCTCGCCATGGCACTGAAGATCGGTCTTGATCCATCTTACTCGTATGGAGATCTCGGGTCAATCTACTTGGAATTGGATAGTCTTCCGCAGGCTGAGGCTGCTTACCGAAATGCAGTAAAACATGCCTATTCCGATTATGAACTGTCTGGTTTCAGCTATTACCTAGGCGAATTCTATCTGAAGTATAGAGTGGATTATGACAGTGCCTTCCACTATTTTCTTCAAGCCGAGACCAGTGCTGAGCGCATTCAGAATACTTATTATTTAGCATATGCTAAGTATGGTCTGAGCGAGGTTTTACAGCAAATGGAGCAATACTATATGGCCGAGAAATTCCTCAATGAATCTTTGGAAATCATCGAGAAGACCGATGAACTCAAACTGCAAGAAGCAATACACAAGTCTTTTGCTGATGTTTATAAGGTCCAAAGACGATTTGAGGAGGCACTGGTTCACTATGAGCAAATGCACGCCTTAAGTGATAGTTTAATGAGTGCCGAAAAGTATAAGGCAGTAAGCGAGCTGGAAACGAAGTATCAATCAGAGCAGAACGAGCAGCAAATTGAGCTGTTGTCAGCTGAAAATGAACTTAAGGCTTCAGAGCTTGCCCGTCAGGCAACTGAAAACTTGGTGATCCAGATTATAGCGGCCTTACTGTTTTGTTTCGTGCTGGGCATCAGCTACATGCTCTGGAAGATCAGCAAAGCCAAGCAGTTAATCAAAGATCAAAAAGACGAGCTTCAGAAGTCTTCTAATGAATTGAGAGCTACGAATGCTCAACTCAGTGAACTGACTCTTTTCAAAGAGGGTATGACGAATATGATCGCCCATGATATGAAAAACACGCTCAGCACTATTATTGGACTCTCTAGTATAGGAGGTGAGGATGATCGAATGGATCGTGTCAATCGGTCCGGTCGGCTTATGCTCAATCTGGTGACCAACATGCTGGACGTGCAGAAATTTGAAGAGGCGGAAGTCAAGCTAGAGAAAGAAGAAGTGCAACTCAAGGAAATATTTGAAGAAGCCAGGTTGCAAGTGCTCTTGTTGCTACAAATGAAGAGTTTGCGATTTGAAGAGCGAGTTGAACAAGACATCACCGTATTTGTCGATCGCGATCTGCTTGTAAGGGTAGTGGTCAACTTATTGACTAATGCTATCAAGTATAGTTATAGTGGCAAGTTGATTGTGTTAGAGGCCGGTATGAGATCAGTTAATGACGCATGGCACTTACATATAGCTGTGGTTGATCAAGGCAAAGGAATTGCAGAGGATCAACTAGAGAACATATTCGAAAAGTACTGGCAAGCTTCCGCCGAGTACTCGGGGCAGGCAGCTTCTACAGGTTTAGGCTTGACTTTTTGCAAATTGTCAGTTGAGGCACATGGAGGTAAAATTTATGCAGAATCTCAAGCTGGACAAGGAACAACGATTCATATTAGCCTGCCTATGAATGAGTATGTGTCTGCCGGAAGCTTGGAAACGAAGGAACAACTCAAAAACAAGATATTAGAGGAAGAGTTAACCGTTGTTCGCAAGTATGCAGAACAACTTGGTAAATACAAGGTTTACCAGGTGGGTGAGTTGAGAGGTGTACTAGCTGAAATGAAAGTCGAAAACTTGGAGTCGGATTGGGCCGATGAAGTGGAAATGGCGATCTATGCTGGTGATCAGGATGGGTTTGATAAACTGCTGACAGCTGTCACCTAAAAGTAATTACGAGTTAAATAGGGCCATCTGGCTTTCAAAACAATGAGGACGTTGGGCACAAGTATGAGAAGTAGCCGTTGCTTGATCTTTCTGATTATAGCAATGCACTTCATCATATTCGCAAGAGCGCAATCTCCAATAGATAGCCTTTTGGCAGAGCTTCAAAAGCCTTTGCCAGATACTCAGCGTGTGCTGGTCACAGCAGCACTCGCATTTGAGTATCGTACCCGAAATGTCGATAGTACCTATGCAATTGCTGCCCGAGCACTTCGAATGGCAAAAGAGCTCGATTACAACAAAGGAATAAGTCGGGCATCTTATAGTGTTGCGGTAGCCTATCATTTATGGGGAGAGTTCGACACAGCTATGTTCATTTACGATCGGGCGCTCATACTAGCCAAAGAAACTCATGACCTGAAAGGGCAATCCCGCTTGCACAACAATATTGGCTTGATCCACTGGAATCGAGGAGTATATGATCGCGCTATCGAGGAGTTTCAGCGATCACTACTGGTTGATGAGCAACTTGGAGACTCCAATGGGCAAGCTTCAGCTCTGAACAATATGGGGCTGGTCTATCGCAATATGAAGGATGTGGATAATGCATTGAATTACTTTCAGAAGTCTAGGGATATCCTTCTAAGTCTGAATGATGGCTACCGGCTGGCCCAATCCTACAACAACATTGGTTTATTGCTCAACGACAAAGAGTTGTTTGATGAAGCCTTAGAGTCTTATCGTAATTCTGTGAATTATGCCAATGAAAGCGGTAGCCCTTGTCATAACTCATACGCATTCGCCGGTATGGCGAATACATTTATCTCCCTTGGTCGCTTCGATTCAGTTCTTTTCTACGCCCAGAAGGTTTTGGATCTACCAGATAACTGTGCAGTTCCCAAGAATATAGCTTTGGCTAAGATTCTGATTGGTCGCGTAACTTCCGTGACAGGTAATGCACAGATTGCAGAGCAGCAGCTTCTGGAAGGACTTGAGGAAATGGAAAAGTACGGTCTTCTGGAGAATGCAATGATGGCCAAGGGGGCCCTGTATGAACTGTACAAAGAACAGGAAAGGTTTGAGGAGGCACTGTACTATCATGAACTCAAGTTCGCTGACCAAGACTCGTTGGTCAACGATGAGCGCATCAAAACGGTCGGACGGCTAGAGGCAGAGCTGAAGGCAGAGCGTGAAAAACAGATCATTCTGAAGCAGAATGCGGAAGCTGAGCTAGTGCTCCAACAAGAAATCCAACGACAGAGATATGTGACTTACGGAGCAGCTATGGTATTGATATTGCTCATAGTACTGGCCATAGTACTCTACAGGTCTTATCGTCGCAAGCAACAACACAATAGCATGCTGATGAAGACCAACCGGCTCATTGAAGACCAAAAAGAGGACTTAAGGTCGCAAGCAGATATGCTGAAGTCATTGAATAAGCAACTAGGCGACCTGTCGGTCTTCAAAGAGAACATGACGAATATGATTGCTCACGATATGAAGAATTCGCTCAATACCATCATTGGCCTGTCTAGTAGGGATGAGGATGATACTCGTATGGAGCGTATCGCCCATTCCGGTAGGCTAATGCTGGGTCTGGTAACCAATATGCTGGATGTTCAAAAATTTGAAGAGACAGAAGTGAAGCTGTCAAAAGAGGAGGTGGCGGTACAAGATATATTCGAGGAGGCCCGACAGCAGATCATATTGCTACTGCAAATGAAGAGCTTGAGGTTTGAGACTCAACTCAGTGCCGATCTTATGGTCAATGTGGACCGGGACATCATGATCAGAGTGGTGGTCAACTTACTCACCAACGCCATCAAATACACCAACAGTGGAAAGCTGATATTGCTAAAGGGTGAGCTCGTCAACAACAATGATGTTCCGCAAGTAGAGATTTCAATTGCGGATGAAGGGAAGGGCATAGAGGCCGATCAGCTGACTAACATTTTCGAAAGGTATTGGCAGTCGGATGCCAGCCTATCGGGAAATACCGCCTCAACGGGACTTGGACTTACCTTCTGTAAGTTAGCAGTGGAAGCGCACGATGGGCAAATAAGAGCTGCATCTACATTAGGTGTTGGTACTACAATGACGATTACGCTAGCACCAAGCAAAAAGTATGGTAGCAGCCGTCAATTTGACGTTCAGGAACATAGTGGGGGTGAGCTATCAGAAAAAGAAAAATCGCTCGTCAGACCCTATGCTAAACAGCTTTTAAAAATACCTGTTTACCAAGTTGGAAAGATCAAGTCGATTATAGCAAGTATGGATGATGTGAGTCGCTCGTCTACATGGCGTGTGGAGGTGGATAATGCCGTCTTCGATGGAGATGAAGAATCCTACCTGCGAACGATTCGCTCTGTCTTGGGAGATTTGTAATGTTGATGTTCACCATTTAGCTTACCCTTAAAATGAGCTCAAAGTATTGATTTACTTATGGATATATCTTTAAATAACCGCCGAATACTTATCGCAGATGATGACTTCAACAATGTGCAAGTCATTCTAACCTTTCTTGAAGGTATATCTGATCAGGTCTTGTATGCGCCTAACGGAAAAGTAGCTTGCTCCCTTGCCAGAAGCGAAAAGCCAGAACTTATTATCATGGATTGGCAGATGCCCGTCATGGATGGCTTGGAAGCCATCCGTGAATTAAAGTCTGATGATGATACTAAGGACATGACCATCATTGTTGCGACAGGAGTGATGACCACCGCTGAGAATCTCAAAGAGGCCCTGGATGCGGGCGCGGTAGATTTCCTGAGAAAGCCTTTTAACCCTGTGGAGTTTAAAGCTCGAACAGAATCTGCCCTTAGGATCAAGCACCAGCATGAGGTGATTAAGGACATGCTTGAGCAGGAAAAGAAGTATGTAGAGCAAGCCCTCGAGCACAAAAAGCGTGAGCTCACAAGTATGGCCGTACTAGACCATCAGAAGAATAGCATGCTAAATGAGATGCTTGAGCAAATCAACAAGTTGGACAGACTTACTAACCATGTCTATGCTACGGATATCAAGGCAATTGAGCGACAGCTCAAGGAACAACTCGACCTGGGAAAGAGCTGGGATGGTTTCAAGATCCATTTTGAAGAAACCCATGACGGCTTTTTCGAGAAGTTAGATCAGGAGTTTCCTGGGCTAAGCCTTAATGAACGTAAGCTCTGCGCTTACATCAAAATGGGTATGGGCAATTTTGAGATTAGCCAGATGACAGGCTCATCTGATGCAGCGCTAAGAAAGGCCATCAATAGAATGAAAAAGAAGCTCGAGCTTGGTCCTGAGGATGAAGTAAGGAAGTTTCTGTTCGATTATTAAACTATAGTTTCTCAAGTAAGTCCTCAGAAAGAGCCGCTTTCTCTTTGGTCTAACGTGAATTAACCACAATTGAAAATCGTATAGGTGATTCGGGCCCTGACAGGGCAAATCTCGGTGGATGTCAACCATTTGTCTACCGGCAGCTCTGGATTAACAACTATTTATTTGGTATTATTACACAAAACGGTTTTGTGTAACTATCTTGATATACAGTTGCAATGAGAAAAAGTCCGAAACATATTAATTCTAGTTTGGAAGAAGTTTTTGGTAACTCTCTTGCAGAGGATCATATAGCAGACGAAAACCAATATTCTGAATTTCCCGTTCGCTGGTTGGCCTTTACAGTTATAATGCTGATTATTGGTTCAGCACTTTTGTTTTTCTTGCTCTAGACTTTCTTTCCGTATAGTCTAACCTTTTTATCCCGAGTCTGTGAGGCACAGCCACATTCCTGCACCACGAGATCTTATTAATCAAGTACTTTTACTTCTCTTGCATCTCCTCCTTAGTCCGTGACTCACAGACCAAAAGCCGGTTCAAATAAATTTCTATAAGAACGCTTGTACTTTTTCTTGAACTAGGATCTACAGCTAACTAGTATCCAGAAAGTAAAACTTAAGATGAATGCCGCACAGGTTTAAATGACTGAATCAGCCATTTGTCCACTCAATGTCTACAGGTGTAGGTAAATAGGCAATTATTGTCATCAATTTGTCTACAGAGCTCTCTTTTGGACAGCAGCACTTCTATTGATCATTGTACGACAGCAGAACATTAATAATATCAAAAGAGGAAAGAGATGAAGCACATCCCCAAATATGTCAATTACAGCCTCGAGGAGATTTTTCAAGCTGAAGGTGCTGTCGAACTTGATCGGTCACAAGAAGAAAACGTGAGACCCATGCATCTACGTCTTTCAGTAGTTGCTTTGATTGTACTGATCGGATCCACGGTGCTTTTCGTTACGCTTGGTTTTTAAAAAACTCCCCCTGGTCTGCGGCACGTAGACCGGTATATCCTTTTGTTCTTATGTCGATGACTATTGATCAAAAACGATAGGAATGTCTGGAAGTGCTATTGTGCAGCTCTCTTGCTAAGTAGGATGGACTGTCATCTAATGCCTACGACACCCGGCGTACTCTTCTTTATCTGTAGAGCCTTTTCCATATCTATCTGTAGAGGAAATTACCGCTAGGTCAAGTCAGATAACCTTTGGCACCCTTCTTAGCTCAGCTCTCTCAGTCGCCAATCCAGTGTGAACATTGCGAGGAAAACATACCTCTAAGCTCATATGTCTACTCAATGTCTACACATGTAGACAAATTATGACTTTTTGTCATCCACATGTCTACAAGCCCTTCATTGAGGCTTTCTCATTTCTATTGATCATTGCATATATCATTTTACAAAGAACGAATCAAACTATTCAAAGACATAAAATATAGAATCATGGAAAAGTCAATAGAAGATTACAAGAGAGAAGAACAGCGAATCAAGGCAGGCCTTGGTGTTGTATTAACCACCTGCGCATGTGTTGCACTTTACTTCGTAGCTAAAATCATAATTCTATGATGTATCGGTTTATGGATCCCTTGGTCTACAGCGCTTACATGCCTACGGAGGATATGATTAAGAAAGAGAAACAGTCGACATCAGTCGAAAGTCCTTCCGATCAATATAAGAGAGAAAAGCAGGAGTTAGTCAGCAAGTTCGTGGCGAGCAGTCGCGTAATGCATCTCTTCGTAGTGCTAGCCTTGTGCTATGCTGCAGTTGCTGCAGTGGTGATTGGTTCGCTCGTCTAGTCTGCGATACCAACCATGATCTGTGACCCGCATACCATTCAATGATCAAGATCACATTGGCATATCACAGGTCAGAGCCCAATGAAGTCGTCATATAATAATTCCTATGTCTACAACATGTCTACCAATCACTATTTGAGCATGCTCAATTAGTAAGTTCATTTGTTCACGAAATCAGTCACCAGATTTTGTCTTTTATTAAAACCATATCAGTTGGCCTTTGGCTGTACCTTCTTGTACATGCCGGCTTCTCGCAGGATGTATCTCTTGATCAAATCGGAAGCCAACAACCGATAAAAGTCTCTGGCTCTGTTTCGACCTTAGGTCGCTTCTATACAGCCTTTGGCATAGAGGATCGTCAAGAGAATTTCATAGGGACGATAAGCGGCCGTCTTAACTTCGATGTATTCGGAATAGCAGTACCACTGGCAGCCACCATTACTACTCAGAATACCAGTTTTACCCAACCTTATAACAGACTTTCAATTCGTCCTTCTTACAAATGGGCCAAGGCGCATATTGGATATTCCAATATGACTTACTCCTCCTACACATTAGCCGGTCACACCTTTTTAGGTGGAGGTATCGAACTGAATCCCAATAAGATACGCTTCGCGGCGAACTACGGCAGGTTTGCAACTGCCATTCCTTTGGACAGAGCCATTAATCAGCCATTTGTTCCAAGTTTCGATCGATTTGGGTACGGTGGTAAGATCGGCTATGGTGATGACAACAATTTTATTGACTTCACTTTCTTCACTGCGGAAGATCGTCAGGATTCCTGGGAAAGTATCCCGGATTCTTCCTCAGTTTTTCCAGGGGAAAACATGGTGGTCGGTACTAACTTCAAACTTTCTCTGGTAAAGAATTTATCCATATCCGGCGAATATGCCCGTAGTGCTTTTACCTCCGATGTGCGAGATGACCTGAGTGGAAGGCACGTCCCATTTGTACAGTTGGGCTTTGATTCGAGAACTTCTACAGTTATACGCAATGCAATGAAAATGAGCACTGCATATCGTCTTGCCTCGATCAAGTCAAGTGTCTCAGGTACCTACGAACGAATTGATCCCGGATATCAAACTATGGGCGCCTATTTCTTTAACAATGACATTGAGAATATTACAGCTGCTTTTTCCACAGCACTCTTTAAGAGCCGGTTGGCGATAGCCCTCAATGGAGGCTTTCAGCGAAATAATCTAATGGGAGACAAGCAATCAGAGTCGCGGAGGACCATTGCTTCCGGCAGCATGACTTACGCCAAAGCTCCTTACTCTCTAGGCATCACCTTCTCCAACTTCTCGTCCCAGGTCAACTTTCTGCTCAATCAGGATCTGGATAGCCTCAATGCTGTGGTGGTTACCCAGTCTATTACATTCTTTGGTAACTACCTACTCACGCCAAAGAAGTCTGGTGATCAGCATATGCTTGGTATCAACCTCAGCCAGCAGGCGGTCAACGATGACTTTCAGTCTGATGTGAGGAGCAATGACAACAACGTCCTTAATGGAACGATCAGTTACACTTTACGGCAGTCGGCTACTAAAATGGAGATCTCAGCGCGTCTCAATTATAATCGAAACGATCTCAATGGGATCATCAATTCAAGAATTGGCCCGGGCATTTCTGCCAAGCGCAGGTATTGGCAGGACAAGCTCAACACGCAGTTGACGGTCAATTATTTCCTCAATGAAGGCAATCGTACCCTGACTACCTTATTCAACGCTTCCACCACGCTCAATTCAAAGCATGTGCTGGGAGCCAACATCAGCTATATCCAGCGAAGCATTACCACAGGAGGTGTAGAAGGAGCCATGTCAACAACCAGTTTTGGTGAAGCTATCGCCACACTTAATTACACCTATACCTTTTAGCTGCCATGATATTTGCTCAGTCACCATACACGTTTGCTTTCCCCCGACTAGGTGCCGCTACCGCGATAGCGTTGAAGTCAGCTAGATCTGCGGGCATTTCAGTAGTAAATACCGAAGGGTGGCTACCGCTAATCAATGACGGCTACTGTCTTCATGAAGCTGTGCTGAATCCCTTAAACATCGTCAAAAAATGAGGTGGTTCAGTACATACAAAATGATATTGTGTGCGATGCTGGCGTTGGTGTTGCACATAAGCGCATCCGCACAGACTTTCTCGATTGATGCTAACGCCATTCTCATTCCGCCTCATTCATTGACACTGGCGGACTACCAGCTGGAGAAGAGTCAGGATCTCATGATCAACCTAACGTTAAACGATCCCGTGGAGCCGTTTTGGGACGTGAAATTCAGATTGACCATTTCCAACAACGGTAGTGATATCCTACAGACCAAGCCTGGTTTTGCACCCGCGCCTTTCCGCTTAGACCAGTTTGCGACGATGACTTTGACGGGTTTTGAACTGTCAGAGTACCTGCAATTCGAAAACCTCGTTCCGCTCAATGGCTACAGCCATACTGGAATAGTCCCTGAAGGTTTGAACAGTATTTGCCTGGAGGTGCTTGACTACAACAGGCCGGATATCGTATTATCTCGAAAGGCTTGTGGCTCAGGCTATGCCATTCTCAATGATCCGCCATTTCCTCAGCTGCCTATCTGTGGTGAGGAAGTGGAGTTTCAAGAGGCTCAAAACTTAATGTTCAGCTGGCTACCAATGCACATCGGTTCTCCCAATCCAGTCTCAGGGATCGAATACGAATTCACGCTAGTGAGGGTCGAAGATGGTTATAACGAGTTTGAAGCAATGGAGGCTGCTACGCCGCTCGTACAAGAGACTACTCCCAATACTACAATCGTCATCCAGGATCCAATACTAGAGGGCGGTCATACCTACGCATGGCAGATCAGGGTTGTGGACAACTTTGAAGGCGGGGCAGTGAATACCTTCAAAAATGATGGGCGTAGTGTCGTTTGCACCTTCATCTACAATGAACACATGGAGGTGGATCTTGAGGATCTGTATACGGAAGAGGTAGAGTCTGAGTGCGGTGCATCTTGTCGTGCCGACCTGCCCACCAACTCAGAAATCATTACAGACCTGGCCACAGATGACGTGGTGAAGATCGGTAAGTTCTTTATGAACGTGACGGAGATCAGTTCGGCTTCAGGAGGCTTCTACAGTGGTAAGGGTTACATCTTCATTCCGTTCCTGTTAAGCAATATGAACGTCACCTTCTCTGACATGACGGTGAACACCGACATGGAAGTCTTCAGCGGAGATGTTGTAACAGACATTGATTCTAACCTGCTCACTGATAACTTCTCATCTACGACTGGTGTGATGGATATCGACGCAGAGGCCATTGCTTCCATCGATGACTATGTAGAGCAGGAGGGTCGACAGTTCAGCAAAATAGAAAGAGGTTCCAGCCTGGGCTTACCGATAGCGATGGACAACACTATTGGAGGTGTGACCAACAACCTGATCATCACAGGTATCTCGTTCGCTCCTGATATAGCCTATCTCAATGCGGTGATGAGCTTTGGATCATCAGCCTCGGGCGACCTGATTGCCTTTGGTGCAAAAGGTATTTGCTTTCAGCCCTATGGTATAGGTGGGGGCTCGGCGGAGCTCAGCCTTTATGAAGACTTTAGCCTGGGTGATTTTTCGGATATCGACCTTACTTTCAAAGCGCCTGGAGATAACAATGATGGCACCTATGTCAGCTTTGACTGCAACGGCTTCCAGGAGCTCAATGTAGAGGGCGAGTACGAGTTTCCACAGGACATGCTGGTAGCTGCTGATGGAAGCGGAGAACCGGTTGTTGCTACTTTTAACTTCACAACTGAGGAGTGGGGGCAGTTCATAGCAAGTCTTGAAATGGACGAGTTCGAGGTGAATGGAGTGGACGGCTACACATTCACGATAGAAGAGGCCTACCTTGACTTCTCTGATGTGGCCAATGTTGAAGAGGCCAATTTCCCAGAAGACTATGAAGATACCGGAGATGACTGGAAGGGTTTTTACCTCTCTACTTTGTCCATGGCCCTACCGGAAGATTTGTCTCAAGCTTCTGGCGATTTATCCGTTGGAGTGCAGGACGTTATCATTGATCACTCAGGCGTATCCGCGAACATATTCGCTGCAGGGCTACTTGAGCTGGAGACCGGCCGCCTTGGAGAGTGGGCGTTCTCGATAGATACCATACAGGTAGATATTTTATCTAATTCATTGATCGATGGATCGCTCTTAGGACAGATACATGTGCCTATCCTCGATGAGGAGAATTCATTGAATTACTCGGCATTGATGACGAAAAGTGATGACGAGCTCGGCTTGTTGTTTACCATCAACACAGAGGAAGATGTGAGTGTCAGTATGTGGGCAGCCGAAATGACCCTAGCCAATACTTCAGTCATTGCGATAGAAAAAACAGATACTGGTTTCAAGCCCTATGCGGAGCTGTATGGTGATCTGACCTTAGATGTCGAGCTGCAGAAAGGCAATGCCTTTGAAGTGGAAGCGCTTGCTTTCGAAGGGCTCAAAGTCAATCATCCCGACGAAGATCAGCGATTGGCGGTAGACGCTTTCTCTCTATTCGGAGGAGGTGCTGGATTTGGTGATGATGAAGAGGACGTTGAGGAGAGTGAAGATGAGGAAGAGCAAGAGTCACTGTCGGGATTTCCGGTATCGCTCAGCAATGTAGGTTTCGAGGAAGGTGATGGCAGTGAGGCCGGTATCAACTTTGACCTCAATGTTCACCTTACAGGTGATGACTTGGGTGTGAGCGGTACTACCAACCTCACTTTAACCGGAGAGTACAATGCAGCCGGGGCACCATTCAACGCCTGGAAGTTTAAGGGTGTGGAGCTCGGTTCCATAGAAGTGGATGCAGAGCTTGCCGCCGGTAGCATAGAAGGTAGCCTTGAAGTATACAAAGGTGATGAGACCTATGGAGACGGCTTCAAAGGCATCATAGGTGCAGAGTTTAAGGGAGTGGGTAGATTGGATGCCTTGGCTCAATTTGGCAAGGTGGATAGCTATCGCTACTTTTTTGTCGATGCGATGGTGTTAAGTCAGTCGCCTTTCGTCGATGTGTTGGGTATCGGTCTATATGGTTTTGGTGGAGGTATTTATCACCACATGTCTCGTGATGATACGGATCCTGCGATGAACCTTGAGGCAGGTACGCTATTTGCTGAACCTGAAGAACTAGGCGCTAGTCTATCAGGTGTGATCTATACACCAGACCGGAACACCCTACTGGGAATGAAAGCGGCATTGACCATGGGTATCGCTCCAGGTACGAGCTTCAGTGCAGATGCCTACCTCGAGGCAAGCTTTGGTGTACAAAATCGCATGCCGACACTGAGGAGTATTGCTTTCGGTGGTAAAGCATACTTTATGTCGCCTGGCACCATTCTCGATAGGGAGGACTCCAAAGTCACCGGACAATTCGATGCTAACCTCGATATCTCTGATCCGAGCGATCCAATTTTCACAGGGGTGGCCCAGGTCAATTTTAACACAGATGTTGTGACAGGTTCGGGTCAGGCAGCCATGAAAATTTCTGATAAGGAATCTTACATGTGGATTGGCACACCTACCAATCCGATCTCTATCGGTGTAGCAGGCATTGGCAGATTCAGTGCTTATGCAGATATGGGTGATCGCGTACCGGCTATGCCTAGTATTTCATCTCTTGTACCCAACTTCAATGGCACTACCGTGGATCAGCGACCAGCCGAACTTGGAGGTTCTAAAGTCATATTTGGAGCGAAGTTCTCTATGGCCAAACAGAGCTATAGTTACGGATCATTTTACGCATCAGCACAATTCGGACTTGGTTTTGACGCCTACCTGCGACAGGTCGATGCATCGAGTTGTGGGTTTGCCAGAGGTAATATTGGGATCGACAACTGGTACCTGTCCGGTCAGGCCTACGCCTATGGATCGGGCAATATCGGTTTGAAAGTAAAGACATGGTTCTATAAAGGCAATGTCAATCTGCTGGATCTGTCCGCCAGCGTAGTGATGCAGGCCGAGCTGCCTAATCCTACATGGATAAGTGGTGATGTAGCTGTGCACTACAGCGTACTGAGCGGTGCAATCAGCGGAGATGTAGACTATAAGTTCGAGATTGGAAATAGGTGCTCCTTTAGCGAAAATGCAGTATCAGGGATAGATGTGATTGCTGATATATCCCCGGAAACAGGCGAAAGAAATGTCGGCCCCTATATAAGTCCTACAGCGGTTTGTAACCTGCCGATCAACGAGATACTGGAGTTTGACCAAATCGAAAGCAATGGTGATGTGACAACCTATCAGTACCTGCCCTATGTTTCGGATCACGCATTGAACGGCGGAGCACGTTACTTATTAGATATTGAGGAAGATGGTGACCTGATCGAGTTGAAATTGTCAGATATGCTGGAGGAGTATACTAGCTACTCAGGGCATATAACCGTTAAGTGGAAAAAAAGAAAGAAAGGGAATAGTCGCTGGACTAAACTTGATCAAACGGAAACCAAGACCTTTAGCTTCACTACAGGTAAGAAGCCGGACTTTATTCCATCTGATGCGGTGAGCTACACCAGTCCAATTCCTAACAGAAGAAACGTCTATGATGTCGAAACGTCGCTGCATCAGTGGAAGGTCTACCTTAAAACAAATGGCTGGGAGAACCTTTTTGATGATGAAGGCTATAGCTACTATCTGATTGCCAACAACATGGAAACCGGGTCGAGTATCAAAGCGCGTTCTTTTTATAATGAGAGTTCGACAATTGGCACGGGTGCGGTAACTATCAACTACGACAATCGACAAAACTTTAACAGGTGGTTGAACGCACAAAGTGGGGCTGTGATCAAAGCGCAATTTGTAGGTATCCTGGATATCGAAGAGGAAGAAGTCACCGTAGGATCTACTACTAAGAGTCAGGGAACCGGCGTAAATGTTGAAACCAAAACACTTTCTGGCAACCGCGTTTCCGATGTAGCAACAGAAGATAAGATCATCTATGAGTGGTATTTCCGCAAGTCGGATTATGATAAACCAGAGGACAAGCTGGCTGATTTTAACCGAGCAAGGTCAGGGTATTCCACATTATCCATAGGGTATTCACCCTCTGTAAGAAGACACTATGTACATGGAGGTCTCGAAAACAGTAAGGAACGTATGGATTATTGGGACTTGAATGAAACCACCTATGAATTCGGATATTACAAGGGCACACATCCAGCGGTCTTTCGTCTTCATCGTGTCAACTATGATGCGGAAGGGTCGCATGCCAAGAGTGTGATGGACCGATGGAATTGGACAGGATCCGAAAACGCCTATGTGGGTTACAGAAGTAAAGCCAGGAGAAGGGTTTATTTCAATGACGATTTCTGGCATTTGGGTGATGCATGGAGGGATTGGAATAACGCTGTGTACAGTTTCAATAAATGGGATACCTGGGGAAACAGTAGTCCTTACACGCAATGGTGGTGCAACTATTGTAAATCAGAACTAACAGATGAGGAAAAGCTCAGTGGTAAGGCTAATAGAGGCTATACCAAATGGGGTTCGACCAGCTTCAGGTTTAGAAATGGTGGAGAGAAGGCTCTCTCAGAACGATTTTATGATATGAGTTTGCTGATGTCCTATTTGAAAAACTGGGATAAATGGTATGCCACAAACCCCTCGTCATGGCATTCAGGAGGATCCTGGGATGATGAAGTCTGGATGATGTGGATTGAGAATTGGGATAGGAATACTAATGGTATGTACTACATGGGCTTTGATTAATGTCCGACTAACAAGAAGACAATGAAAAAATCCGCGTTATATTTTTTCTTAACTATTGTTTCCCTGGGTACTATGAGCAACCTATATGCCCAGGGAACTGATCAGGTGGAGGAGCAACCGACTTCTGAACCTGATTCACTCTCGGAGTTTCCATCAGGGATGAAGCTGACGCTGATCGATACCTCACAAGTGGAGGTTATGCCAGAGAAGCCACTACCGTTTGTTGGTGTTCATCACAAAGTATACCAGGACAGCATCGTGATCAGATGGGCGCCTTCTACGCGTAGGCTCTGGCTAGACTCAAAAAAAGCTGGTTATTTATTGGAGCGCATCACTTATCAGGTCAGCGATTTGGATGCGGATAGTATCCCTGAAGATTATGCACGAGAGATTATCACAGCTCTTCCCGCAGCTGACAGCCCAATCCTTCCTTATGATTCTGCACAATGGGCGCCTTATTTTCCGACTACCGACAAATTTGCGCTCATCGCGGCAGGTGCTTCCGGAGGGCAGTTGGAGGTAGAGGAGAGCCAGGGCTTTGCGATGAAGGGTAAACAGGATCAGTCAATTTTTGGACTCGTCCTCGTTGCTGCCGATCTGTCGACACTGGCGGCTGACGGGCTCGGATTGCGATATGTGGATGCGGATATTAAAAAAGGCGAATACTACCAGTACCGGGTCACCTCTCTGGACTCTGCGATGATGGTCTTTGTGGATTCTTTGCGCAGCATTTCACCCAATGACCTGTTGTTGGCCGGCGATACGGCGAATTTCCGACAGGTAGTGGAGTGGCAGCTAAGAGAACGAACCCATGTGCTTTATGCGGATAGCACCATTGCTACTCGCTCAACTATCGAAGGTTTTGAGGCTGTCTCTGGAGATAAGGATGTGATCTTGCAGTGGGATGCCAATCTTGGGAGTAACAATTATTCGGGATACCTGCTGGAGCGAAGCACGGATGGAGGTTTGACCTACGACTCCTTGACATCCGGCGTGTTTTTCGGCGAAGCGGTTACCGTACTCGATACGACGGACATTGACGCCATGCCGCGCAGTGTTTATCAATACGTGGATCACGTTGACACCAATTATGTGGCCTTCCACTATCGTATTGTAGGCATAGATGCCTTTGCCGATAGGAGCGAACCTGCTACCGCAAAAGGAATGGGACGAGATTTGACTGCACCTGCCAATCCGATACTGCTATCCGGTGAGTATATAGAAGCGAAAGCTGTAATCCAGTTGGGGTACGATATACTTGAAATGCCAGCTGACTTTGATGACCTCTTTTTTGAATACTCAAATCATGTTGACTCGTCCTACCATCGATACGAAGAAGAGTCGATTGATCCCAATGACAGTGTTTATGTCCATGGCAGTACCCCAAATGAAATGTCGCACTACTTCAGGCTGGTGATGACCGATACCGTCGGTAATCGCAGTGAATCATTTCCTGTATTTGTACACATCCCTGACACCATTGCTCCTGATACCCCGACGGGCTTTGAAGCAACCATTGACTCATTGGGCGAGGTATCGCTCACCTGGGATGATGACTTATTGGCTTTGCCGGATCTAAGGGGATTTCGACTTTACTTCAGCAACAGTCCCAATCATGAATTCACGCCGCTCAATTCAAGGCCCATTGAGCTGAACGAGTATAGCTACAGCATCCCGCTCAATACCTTAACAGAAAAGATCTATTACAAGCTCCAGGCACTAGACTTAAGCTACAACCACTCGCCGATGACTGATGTTGTCGAGGCAGTCAAGCCAGATACCATAGCACCAGTCGCACCCGTCTTCAATGCGCCAAACGTCGATGAATCTGCTGTGATACTGTCCTGGACACCAAGCTCAAGTCGAGACGTTGCAAAGCAGGTACTTGTAAGAAAGGTCGATGAAGAGCAGGTGGTCTTCGAGATTGAGAATCCTAATCAAAATGTGTATCGAGATACAACAGTATCGCAAGGCACATCTTATCAATACCGATTAATGGCCATTGACGATAGTGGGTTGGCCTCTAAGCTGTCCTTCCCGGTCAATGCGAAGATCGTAGACCGCAAACGGATAGATGGAATTTCCGATCTGAAAGTGGAGTTCGATGAAGACAATCAGCAGGTTAATCTAACATGGGCTTATGAGCAGACGGATGCTGAGGATCTTCGATTTACAGTCTACCGCAATAAGGATTCAGAGAAACTCAAAAGACATGCTTCGGTCAATGGTGACTTGTTGAGTTACTCTGAGAAGCTGCCAGGTGGAGGTACATACTACTATGGCATTCGCGTGATGCATCGTGATGGTTCGCGTAGTTCGCTTAGCAGTTGGGTAGCAATAGTGGTGCAATAAAGATGAGGCTATGAAGAAAATTCTACCATCTAATCGATTCTTTCTAGTTCGGGACGTACTTCTTGTTTTAGCTATGCTGCTTATAGGCGTCCACTTCTCCTATGGGCAACTTAGTGGTACGGTTCGGATCGGTACCTCAGGTGCAGCTCAATACGACAGCTTCAACGAGGTGATCGAGCGGCTTACTGCACAAGGTTTGAGTGGCTCCTTGACCATACTTGTAGAGGAAGGCACTTACCAGGAACAAGTGGAATTCATTGGAGATAACATTGCCAACTCAAGTGACTTTGCCATAGAAATAAGAGGCTTAAATGAGGAACTTGGATCGACGACTCTCACCTTTGATGGAAACACGGCCGATCGTAATCACACCATCGATTTTGAGGATATTGACAACATCACGATCAGCAATCTGACCATCGCCAATACTACACCTTCTGAGCTGACTAGGGTAGCGGATATTGAAGATGCGAAAAACATCACCATTACCAACTGTCGCCTGATCGGCATGCCAACTGCCATCGCTGATGAAAATGCTGACGTAATTACTATCTCTGAGAACAGTGACAACTTCACCATCACCAACAGTGAGATCATCTCCGGTAGTATCGGTATATCTGTTTCCCAATCGGATCGATGTGTAATCAATGATAATACGATCACGGACCAGTTCATTGGCGGTATCAGAAGTCAGATAGTAGATAGCTTGGCTGTCGGTAGAAACCTGATTACCGCATCTGCGGAGACCACTGATGATCTCTACTCTGGAATCTTTCTGATCTTCAATTCCGATTTTGTGCTATCGCAAAACAGGCTAATCCTGGCGGCAGGTACCAGTGCCCTTTGGCTGCAGAGCCCTGACCTTGATCAGCTGGAGCAGAACCTTGTAGTCAACAACCATATCTATGTTGGTAGTGCTGGCGCTACGGATGGGGTAAGCTTCATCACAGCTCGTGACATTGACTTTGTGCACAATACGGTCGCAATCGACTCAGGTGGCGTAGTACTCAATCTCGGTGGCCTTTCCTCTTCACGTTTTTTCAACAACAACCTCATCAATCAATCAGGTGACATCTTCCAGGGTAGTGCTTCTTCGGTCAGCGCTTCAGCTATAGCGTCGGATTTCAATAATATGTACAGTCCCATCGGAATCAGGGAAGATGATCTGACATTAGCACAACATACTGCGACTACAGGCGGGTTGGACGTTAACTCCATATTTTATGATGTTTTCTTTCTTGATCCTCAGTTTCCGGATGTATGCCATTACGCGCTGAAAGGTTCAGGCCTGGCTTTGGATATTCCGGTAGGAGAAGACTTCTATGGTACTGCCAGGGATGTAGCAGCTCCTGATATGGGCGCTTTTGCTTTCGAACTGCCCAGTACTCCAATTTTCGAAAATGACAGTTTACAGATATGTCTTGGTGACAGTATTGGGCTAGCTGCGATCAACGTGTTTGAAAGTTATTTATGGCTGACAGACAGTAGCGATGCACCAGTTTTTGTTGCCAAAGAACAGGCGAATTATGCGCTCGAAGTGGTAGATCAGGAAGGCTGCACATTGGTAGATACGACATTTGTTGAGACGCAATTCATTGAAGTTGATTTGGGCGAAGATCAGGTGATTTGTCAGGGAGCGAGCCTTGTGCTCAACGCACCTGAAGGTTTCGCCAGCTACTTATGGAGCAATGGAGTGACAACAGATTCATTGGAAGTAACCGCACCAAGCGATTACGCTATAGTAGTAACCAACGAACTCGGCTGTACAGCTTCCGATACCGTGGTGGTTGGATTAGCCGATGATGTGATTGTACCCAATTTCCTGGTAAGTGGTATCAGTTGCACATCCGATACGATCAAGTTCGTCGAAGTGTCTGATCTGGAACCTGATGCGGTGTTCTGGGATTTTGGAGATGGCAATCAGAGTGAGGAGCAACACCCAACACACCTGTACGGTGGAGTTGGAGACTATGAGGTCACTATGACCGCTACTTTGGGTGAATGCCGGGTCGATGTGCAGAAGGATATCGTGATCACTACCACCTGCCCGGACTTTTTGGTGGCTTATTATCCGCTCGATACCGGTGCGAACGACATCAGCGATAATGGCTTTGATGGTGCCATACAGGGAGGTGTAGGCTTTGTCTCTGATGAAGAAAGAGGTATGGTAGCAGCGCTCAACGGAGTAGACGGCTTGATTGAGCTAAGCACCACTGGAGCGTTTGATCTGGTCAACAGTAGCTTTACGATCAGTGCCTGGGTCAAGGCCAATGACTTAATTGGGAATCAGCCCTTGCTCGGGACTACTTCCAATCAGACAGACCAGGGCTTAGAGCTTGGTTACGTTGATAATAACGCTTTCATGAGCTTCACCGAAAATGATCTGAGCAGTCGCCAGGCTGTTGCGGAAGGAGAGTGGCATTTTCTAACCTATGTCTATGACCTTGAAACGAGGCATATGAAGATCTACATCGATGGTGAGTTGGACGCTATCGACAATGATCGCGATAGCTTCAGAGGCCTGGATGTCGTGACCATCGGTAGATCGCAGGTAGATCTATACTTCTCTGGCCTTGTTGACGATCTGCGCATTTGGAAGAACCCGTTAACCGATGAAGAGATCTATGAGCACTTCAGCGGCTACTCTACTCAGATGCTGGCACACTATGAATTGACAGAAAATGCAAATGACATTAGCGGAAATGATTGGAACGGCGCGGTATCCGGTAATGTCAACTTTATTAATGATGATGAACGTGGAGCTACTGCCACTTTCGGAGCTACCCAGGAAGACTTTATTCGCATAGGCCCGGCTGATGAAGTAGGCATTACAGAACGCAGTTTTGTCGTAAGTGCCTGGATCAAGATCAACGAATTCGACAAGAACAATCTGTCTATTCTTTCAAGCGAACGACAGAATGGGAGCCAGCGAGGCTTACACTTAATAACAAGAGGTCGCAACCCTCACATGGGTTTTTGGGGGTCTGGAGTGCGAGACGAGACTACATTGCTTGATCCGAATCGATGGTATCATATATCATATATCTATGATCGTGTGGCACGTACTCAGGCAATTCGGGTCAATGGTCAGACGACTGTCATTGGAGAAGAAAGAGAACCATTTCTTGGTGTAGAAGACCTCATCATTGGTAATGGCATCAACTTCAACTGGGGATTCAATGGTGCGATCCAAGACTTAAAGATCCGATTAATTGAAGATGAAATACCCACAGGGAGGTTCATCGAAGAGATACAAGAGATACAGGAACTGGCACAAATGACGGTCTATCCCAATCCATCATACGGCCCGATTACGATAGAGCTGTCAGAGCAAGATCCTTGGGAAGGCGTACTAACTATCTACACACTCAGAGGTGATCTAATCTATAATAGTAATCTCTCTGGTCAAGCAGGGGAATCCATTACATTTGACATGTCACATGTACCGGGCGGACTATACATATTACGACTCGCTACTGCGAATGATACTTATGTTGAAAAGCTCATCATTCGTTACTAGCGTTGATTACCTCTTTGGCTTTTTTAAACTGAGCTTGCATAAGGCCTTATTCTTCTGTGGTTTTATCTCTGGATTTTTCGCCAATGCTCAGACAAATGAATTATCAAGAATAGCCTTGGTCATTGGCAACAGCCAATACACTGACCTGCCCAAGTTGACCAATCCCAATAATGACGCTATGGCAGTATCTGAGACGCTAGAGTCACTGAATTTCGAAGTGTTGTTACTCACGGATGCGACAAAAGAGGAAATTAAAGAAACGATTAAGTCATTCTCCAAACGAATAGAAGGGTACGAGACAGTGCTTTTCTACTACGCTGGCCATGGCATTGAGATTCTAGGTAAGAACTATATGGTCCCTGTAGACGCACAAGCGAGCACAGTGGCTGATGTAAAGCGCAGTTGTATCTCTACTAACTCGGTGCTGAGTTTGATGCGCTTCGCTAAAAGCGAAAACAATATCGTGATCCTGGATGCTTGCCGTGAAAACCCATTCACGCTAGGAGAGGCAAGTATGCTCAGTGATGGTCTTGCACTCATGGACGCTCCTGAAGGTACCATCGTGTCATTTGCTACGAGCCCGGGCAATGTAGCATCCGATGGTAGTGGTGACAATGGCAGGTTTACCGAAGCGCTTCTCGAGTACCTACCGCAATATGATTTGGAGATCAAGGAGATGTTTGAAAAAGTAAGGGGACACGTCATCAATGTATCAGCAGGTCAGCAAGTGCCTTGGGAATCAACGTCTCTTGTGAAACCATTGGTCTTGAGAAGAAGCCCGGAAGCTCCTTTACAGGTGGCTATCGCGGAGGGGGATTCGATTACATTCGAAAGGCAGGGGACGCTTCACGCTCAAACTAATTTGAGCGATGTATCGCTCGTGTGGTATTGGAATGGCCGTCAGGTGAGCAACCAGCCCAACCTGGAGGTGAATATGTCCGGTATCTACCATGTGAAAGGCATCAGTTTTGGAGGACAGATTCTTGTTTCAAACCCTATCAGGGTAAGGGTCAAGTCTTTCGTGGATTTACAGGTGTACATCGCCGAAGGAGAGGTGGTAAAGCTAAAGAAGGACGAACGTCTGCATGCCAAATCCAACGTGCGAGGTACTTATACTTGGCTGAGAAACCAGCTGAAGATTGGCGAGGGGCCAAGCATACCGGTGGAAGCATCGGGTTTGTATAATGTTTCTATTCGTACTGCCGACGGAAGAAAGGCTACTACTCCATCTACTAAAGTGATCTTAGTAGAGCCATGAGATTTCTCGCTCTTTGTAGCTTGGTGCTGTTCGCCACTATGACCACTCAGGCACAGTATGGCTTCATTACTGGTAAGGTGCATGACAAATTTGGCCCATTGTCAGATGTCAACGTCAATATCAAAGACACACCCTATGGCTCCTACACGGATACGGACGGATACTTCGCTTTTGAATTAGATACGGGCCTCTATGAGTTGACGGTCGCCTTGAGCGGCTATCAGAGCTCGACGAAGATCATAGAGCTCCAAAACCTTGACCAGATCGAAGTAGATTTCGAGTTAGAGAGTGAGATACTGGATGCGCAAGTTTCGTTGGGCAGTAAGTCCCTGGTCAACCAGCGCCAGCTCCAGTCTCCGGTACCTGTCGATGTTGTTTATGGCAAAGACCTCTTACAAACCGGCCGCCCGGATTTGGCGCAAGCCCTTCATTATCTCTTGCCCAATTTTTTTTCAGTAAGGCAGAGCACAGCTGAGGGGTCTGACTTTGTTGATCCGATCTCGTTGCGAGGTTTGGCTCCCGATCAGGTACTCATTCTAGTTAATGGTAAAAGACGCCACAAAAGTGCCTTCCTACATGTCACAGAGACCTTTGGTAAAGGCACAGCTGGCACTGATCTCAATGCTATTCCGATCATTGCGGTAGATCGAATCGAGATACTGCGCGATGGAGCATCTTCACAATATGGCTCTGACGCCATTGCCGGTGTAATCAACATCATACTAAAGGAAAAGACTGGTACTGCACGCCTCATCGCACAGGCTGGAAGCACAACTGATGATGGAGGTACATTGACCCAGCTGAGCTTCAACAACGGCTTCAGTATCCGTAAACGCGGGTATTTCAATTTTTCGGGTACATTTCATCAGTTGACATCCATCAATCGCTCTGAAGCCTACTCAGGTACAATCTTTGGTGATGAAAGAGACGCTGATACAGACGAGCGTGAAGCCTTTTTCGGACAGACAGGCTTTGACGGTAGTCGTATTTCTGAAGTCGGCAACCCTGCGATCCGCGATGCGGCCCTTTTCTACAATGCCGCATTTGAACTGACCGACCATATGGATTTTTACACCTTCGGAGGATTCAGCTACCGTAATGGGCAATCGCATTCGATATATCGATTCCCGGACGAACAAGCATTGGTGGTACCAGAGTTGTATCCGCTTGGCTTTTCACCGGAAGTCCATGCCGACATCTCCGATGCATCGATATCGATGGGGTTGAGAGGTGACGTAAATGATTGGTTTCTGGATTTCAATTTCAATCAGGGATCCAATCAGTTTGATTTATCTGTGTTCAACTCTAATAATGCCTCTATGGGCATTGCCAGTCCGATCTCTGCTTTTGCCGGCGGCTTTAGGTATGGTCATCGGATTTTTAGCTTTGATGCTACACGATCCTTTGTAAGAGAAAAGTCACATTTCGAATGGTCGCTTGGATCTGTTTTCCGACTGGAGAACTACGATATGCTGGCTGGGGAGACAGGTTCCTTTACAGATGGAGGTGCCATAACAGCTGATGGCCAACCTAAAGCAGTAGGAATCCAGGGCTATCATGGTGTACACAATGATGCCGTCTTGGAGGAGATCCGATCCAATGCTGCTGCTTATGTGGAGTTGGATTACGAGCTGAATGAGCGACTGATGCTAGAAGGCGCCATGCGTTATGAATCTTATAGCGACTTTGGCGACCACTTCAATTACAAATTTGCCGGTAGGTATAAGGTTGCAGAGCCATTCACGGTTAGGGCGTCTTACAGTACTGGCTTTAAAGCGCCCAGCCTACCGCAATTATATTATCGGCGAACCTCAACACTGTTTGTAGATGGCGAGCTAGTTGAGGTAGTGAATTTTAACAGTGAGAGTTCCATAAGAAGGCTCCTTGACTTGGAGCCTCTTGATCCTGAGCTGTCTGAAAATATCAGTATAGGTGTGACAAGTAGCCTTACCAGGAATGTGTCACTAAGTGTCGATGCTTACCGCATCAATGTAAAGGACCGGATCGTGTTGTCGAGTCGAATTGATCCGGCAGATCTTGATAATGCTGACGTGCTGCAACTAGTACCCTCTGGTAGTTTGATGGAGTTCTTCCTTAATGGATTGGACACCCGAACGACTGGGTTGGATGCTTTGCTGGCTTTCAGATTCGAAGCACTAAAGGGATCATTTAACCTGAATACCATGTACAGCAGGTTCGTCACAGAGCGTATGGGAGATATAAAAGTTGCGAACAGCTTAGCAGGGAGAGGAGAGCTGGTGTTCGACCGGGAAGATGAAGCTGGTCTGGAAACTTACGTCCCACAGGAAAGATGGTGGACTCAATTGAAAGGTACCTGGGAAAGGTTTTCATTGATGGTAAATATTCATTATTTCGGATCGGTCACCTCGCTTCATCTAGGTGATGAAAACCCTGACAATTGGGTGGTTAATGACTTTAGCAGGGAAGCTGCCTCAAGAGATCAGCAGTTCGCTAGTAGGACCATTGTCAATCTGGAAGCTTCTGTACGATTGACTGACGCGATTGACTTAACCCTGGGTGTCTTCAACCTATTGAATACCTATCCTGAACGACATACGCACTCTGCCAACCAGGCGCATGGAGTTTATCCTTATAGTGTCCAAGCGCGACAGTTTGATCTGACCGGTCGCTATATCTATGGGCGCATGTCATTCCGGTTTTAACAAGTTTGCATTTTATCATTGCTCTCAAGTCTTGGTCTGTGTGCCACAGACCAATAAAATCTGCAACTTAGACGAAAGCCCTATGAGCTACAGGCCTTGGTTTACCGTTTCTCCCATATAAGCTTTGTTGTTAAATGATGTAGCTACATTGTTAATGTCTCTGAAATTTTTAACAAAAGATGTTTCTGCCTGCCAATGGCTCACAGACTAGTACATGAATCACCTTCTTGTGAAAAACCAGTAAGTCGCAGACCTTGAGGAGTGAATGTGATGACTCTAGATTTGAAGTTCAGGACCGGCATAGGCGTGGACCTGATTACCAATCTGACAACAAATCCTAATAAAATCCCTTCATAAAGCTATCTGTCTACTGAATGTCTACACATGTAGATATATTAGCTTTTTCTGTCATCTACATGTCTACAGTGTATTCCTGAACCCACGGACATTTCCATGGATTTTTGCATATATGATTTTACAAAGAGTAGATCAAATTATTCAAAGACAGAAAAAATAGGAATCATGAGAAAGAAAACGAATATGGCCGTTTACACCACTGTTATAATTACTATAATGCTAAGCGCTATGGCGAATGTACAAGCCCAAAACTTCACCTTCTTTGATAGTCTCGCCATGGAGCAGGTAATCGAAGAAGAGAAGAGTTATAAGTTGTCGGATATGCCGAAATCGGTTAACGTGAATTACTACACGGAGGTAACTAATATGTCACCAAAGACGGGTCTGAGCATCAGCTATTCTACCCCTGGTTACGTTGGCGATTTTGAGATTGGCGGCTTTTACCAAGCTTCCAACAACTCTGGACAAGACCAACCACAACAACCCGATTTCGAGCGCTCCTTTTATGGTCTATTTGCGTCATGCACATTGATCCAGAGCAGAGCTGTCGAGCTCGATCTACAAGTACGATCAGGTTTGGTCAACAACGAACATTTCAGAATTGTCCCTGCGATCCTGGGTAAGGTCAGCGTCATTGATCGACTTAGCTTCAATGCAGGACTGGGAACCCGAACAATGTCACTCACACTTCTTGGGGGGCTCACATGGAAGTTTAAATAGCAATGGCACTGCTGCAAGACAAGACTATGGAAAATGGAAACCGCCACCTGAGCCAATCTGACTTCAAACCCAGATTGCCAATCGAAGTATTGGGTATGATTCTGCTACTTATTATGATCCTCTTTTTGGCATCTAACGTTAACGCTCAGTCATTGTCGTCGACCGTCTTTACAGAGAAGACCGTGATGGGCCAGCAGGCTGGAGCGATGGTAAGCTTTAGGTCAGGTAGCGGGCTTTACCTTGGAGTATTTTATCAAAAAAATGTGAGCAACCAATCAGAAGTATCTCAACATGGGTATGAACTGGCTGGTGTTACAGTAAGTCGATCTTTTATCAAGCATCGGGATTTTGACTTGGCTCCTACAATCAGAATGGGCTTGGGTGACCGTACGAGGTTTGTCCTCGTACCAGGTATAATGGCCAGTGCCAGAATAAAAAAGAAGTTGTCCTTCAGCTTTGGCAGCTCAATACGCGGTAGCGAGGCTACAATGATGCTGGGACTTGCTCTAGAGTTACCAACAGGAGCTAAAAATGGCTATTAAAGTAAAAGTTCTAATAATCATTTAGACATAGATATTGTGAAACGATTTTTACCACTTACTTTCCTAATTACTGGCGCTTACTTGTTGTTGAGTTGCGAGGAGCCGATGGAGATGGCGTACAAGCTCTATCAAATCAACAAAGGGGAGCATCAGAGTAGCCGCAAGATCATGGCACTCCAGGCTTCAGGAGTAAGCTTCAATGCCAGATTTGATGAGTCTGCGATCTACCAGACTGTCTCTCAGGAAAATCAATATGATATCAATAAACTCATGGGCTTTTCTGACTGTAACTCGATGCATCATGAAAACAGCGCGCGGTTTGGTTGGAGGTGGGCGGAGGATCAGCTGCAGATTTTCGCCTATGTCTATCAAAATGGTCAGCGCACAACAGAGTTTATGGGTACAGCCAATATTGGAATAGGCGATCATTATCAGATCGTGATTGAGGATGACCACTATACCTTCTCATTTGGCGAAACCATCAAAAAAATTAAGAGGGGCGCACAATGCAATACCGGTCTCTATTATATGCTCTTCCCTTATTTCGGAGGCAATGAGACTGCTCCACATGATATCAATATTATGGTAAAAATAAATTGGTAAGCCATACTAAAGTTGCTGCAGATATTGCCCTTGACCTAACCAATAAAGGATCTGTCCACGCTTACGCAGCTACTTAGCCTTGTGTCTTTGACCTGATGCATGCCTATCCGGAGCGACACAAGCACTATGCTAACCAAATAAAGGATGGCGGTTGTCTTTACAGAGTTTAAGCGCTAAAAATTGATTGGAACGGCCACTATATTTATGGCTGTCTGTCATTCTCGTTTTAATGGATTTACCTTAGTCTGCGGCCCACAGACCAATCTGTTAATCCGCAGGGAAGTCCTTCGAGTAGCTAACCCTTGGGCCATGACACACAAATCATTAAAGCACTCACGTGATAGGATTGGCACGTCTGCCACAGGCCTAGGAGTTGGTTGTAGACCAAGCATAAAATCCCAATAAAATCGTGCTATAGAGCCAAATGTCCACTGAATGTCTACACATGTAGCTAAATTTTGAATCCTTGTCATCTACATGTCTACAAGCCACTCATTGAGGCTTTTACATTTCTAATGATCATTGCATATATCATTTAAGCAATTACAAATAGTAATATTCAAATAGAGAAATTATGAAAACGACTAACAATAACTATGAAAGAGAAGAAAGAAGACTTTGGATAGGAACTTCCATGGTTATCATCTCATGTGCTATTGCTAGTGCCTACTTCGTAGGGCTTATAGCTACAATGTAGCAAGAAGGTTGAGCAGAGCTCTAGAACCCTTAGTCGCAAATCATATTAAAACTTAAAAAACGATATCATGAAAAATCTGATTGAGAAAGAAGAGAACAAAGACAACACCTATACTTATCTAACTATCTTCTTGATAAGCTGTGCAGCAGTAGCCATATATTTTGTATTCAAGATCTTCAACTTGTAGACAATGGAATCACTAGTCCTGAATCATAGCCAAGAACCGAGGAAGTTGAGTGTTAAGCAACAAGCGCTAAAAGTGGTAAGATACTTCCTACTCAAATTCAAGCGAAGAACACACCGATTCCTGATCCATTATGGTGAGTCAATGAGCTACTATCCTGAGGGTGTAGATATATCCCATATCTATTTTGTTTAGGAGATCAGTTACCAGTATAGATTTCAAAAACTATTGAGACAATGAATAGATTAAAGACTTCAGAACGACAGGTACCACTCGATTTCATGGTACTCATGTCAGTGATCTTCGCACTTTGCCTATCTGCGGTGATCTCTAGCGTGACTGGCGTCATCGCTTGATGTTGTGCGATCGCCAAACACGATCCGAAGTATTTCGGGTACGTCCACAACATAGAACTATCAGGTAACCGAGATTTCAACACATGGCAGGGTAGAAGAGGATCAGATATAGGGGATTCTTTCTCCGTCAACTAAATGTCTACGGAGCACTTTGCTAGAGATAACGTATACCCGGCATTATTGTATTAAAGATTCATAAACAAACCATAAACAATGGAAGCCATAATAGAAAAACAAGTTGATCCATCGAGGATCATGGAAGTGGGGATGGGATTTTGGGCATCAAAGACGTTACTGACGGCTGTCAACATGGAGCTCTTTACCCATCTTGCTGAGGGTAATTTGTCAGGAGAGGAGATCAAGTCCAGGTTAGGTCTACACGATCGTGCGCTATACGACTTCTTGGATACGCTAGTCGCGTTGGGATTCCTAGAGAGAATTGGATTAAAAGAGACTGCTGTCTACCGAAATGCAGAAGATACGGAGCTTTTTCTCGATAAGAACAAGCCTAGCTATATCGGAGGCATGCTCGAGATGTCTAACAATCGGCTATATCCATTTTGGAATGACCTGGAGGAATGCCTTAGAACAGGTCAACCACAAAACGAGACAAAAACAGGCGGGGCTCCAGTCTTTGAGATGCTTTATGCCGACGAACAAAAATTGAGGGAGTTCCTCAAAGCGATGGGAGGCATCCAAATGGGGAACTTCACAATGTTTGCTGAGTCATTTGATTTTTCTAGGTACAGCACACACTGCGATGTGGGTGGTGCTGGAGGATACCTGGCTTGTCAGGTAGCAATCAATAATCCACACATGAACTGTATGTCCTATGATTTATCACCTGTGGAACCTGTCGCTACTGAAAATATTCATATGATGGGTCTTAGTAGGAGAGTGTCGGCAGCATCAGGCGATTTCTTTAAAGAAGATCTGCCAGAAGCGGATGTGATTACCATGGGTAATATCCTGCATGACTGGGGAACCGAAGAAAAGAAAATGCTGATCAGGAAGGCATATGATGCATTACCCAATGGAGGTGCTTTGGTGGTCATTGAAAACATTATTGATGATAATAGATGTGAGAATGCTTTTGGTTTGATGATGTCGCTCAATATGAATATTGAAACACCTACAGGCTTTGATTTCTCAAAGGCGGATTTTGACAATTGGGCGCAAGAATGTGGCTTTTCCAGCACTTCAGTTATGAAACTCACCGGGCCTTCCAGTGCAGTGATTGCCATTAAGTAGTACTGATTAGCCAGGTCCATGAAATATGGGAACATAATAGTACATCTGACGATGCTGTCAGCCTAATAAACACTTAAATCGAACAGAATGAAAGAGATAGATGATTTTGGCGTGAGCTATCCCATCGAAACCAAGGAAGAGCGCAAGTATGAGAATGGAAAACTGATACAACTAGTGTTTTTTCTGGTGCTTAATGTAGGTGCAGGACTTTATTTGGTGGATTTGATCTCAATATACCTTAGCACAAAATGATCTTTGTGTGCTATGAAAGAAGATAACATGTCAAGGGCGTCAAAGCAAGAGAGCATAATTATGCTATTAGCGATAGCTGCACTAGGGGCTATCGGTTTAGGGCTGATTTACTTAGGTCAGCAACTCATTGGTTAATTATAATATCAAAGACCATTATGGCTGGGGTCGGGTGGAAACATCCGGCCTCTTTTGTGATACAGGTGCTCATGTTATATGTACGTAGATGCGACCTTGCTCGAGGATACACTGACCAAACATTATCTCAAGTAGTATACTGGTCCTTCAATCAGCGCTAACCAGTTCGCGATACGCTTTTTCATCCGCTTGATAGACGGCCGTTTCAAGATCGTGCTTCCAGGGAGATCGTATTTGATGCTCGTCCATTTTCTCAAGTAGCCCCCTAAGCTTTCCGACCTGGTAGACTTCCAAAGACTTCATTTGCTCCTGAAACTCTACGATCAGTGCTCTCTCTTCTTCTAAGATCAATAGCTCCTCATCTATAGTGCCTTCCAGTTTGAAGTCCTCTTCATTCCAGCTTGTATCGGTCGCATCATAAGGCATCATAACGCGGAAGGTCGCACCCTCTCCCTCCCTCGAGTCTACCTCGATCCTGCCGCCATGTGCCTCTACCGCCAGTTTGCAAAAGGTTAAGCCCAGGCCGTTAGAAGCTGCCTGTCCGTCAGATTTTTTATCCGCCTGCCAAAACTTATCAAAAAGATAGGGCAGCTCTTGTTCGCTTATGCCCTCACCCTGATCAATCACCGAAAATGCCAAGAAGCTATGTTCATCGCCTGACTGCACTTCGACTTTTAGTGCTATTGGACTACCTACCGATGAATATTTGATTGCGTTGATGAGAAGGTTGACAAGTACTCTTATCAGAATATCCCTATCCGCCTTCACGAGCAGTTCTTCTGGGACATTGCCCATATTTAGCCACTGGCTTTTCATTTGCAAGAGGAGTTTGACCTGTGCGTGAGCCTCAGATATAATCTCACGCACGGAGTGCTGCTGCAGTTTCAATGGCACATTGGCCTCCTCAAACTGCTGAACATCCAACATATTTGTCACCAGGTTAAGAAGTACGTTCCCGCTACGATTGATACCTTGCATTTCTTTACTAGAAAGATCTCTCGCAGAAAAACCAATGATACTGTTGAGGGAGTTTTTCATATCATGGGCAATCATATGCGCCAACCCTTCCTTAAAATTAGAAAGCTCTTCTAGCAGTTTGTTTTTAGACTGGAGCTCATCCGCCTGATGACTTATTTGCCTATTTTGATCTGCAAGTCTTTCATTGTCCCTTCTTTTTCTTTTATAGGACTTGTACACTAGTACGAGTATCACCAGGATGAATCCTGCGCTTGCAAACGCTCCTATTTGGATCATCCTTTGCCTTCGAATTTGCTGCTCGTGAAGTAAAGTTTGCCTTGCCTGAGTTGCTTCCAGCTCATTCCGCTCTTTCTCTAGTCGCTCCTTCTCAAGGGTTTTTTCCAGTGCCAGTACCTGCTCGTCATACAGGGTGTGCCTTAGACTGTCAGATAGTTGGTTGTGTTGTTTTTGATAAAAGAGGGCTTTTTCATAATCCCCCCATCTCTCATAAACTTCGGCCAGGACTTCCGCAGCGTTGATGTAATAGTATTTCAACGGATTTGTATCATCCTCGCAAATACTCTGGGCATAATAATAGGCACTATCCAGTTGCCCCAGCCGTAGGTAGCATTCTGCAACAAAAGATCGCCGCTGTTTAGCATGAAGCGACCAATTGAGCTTCTCGAAAATGGTCATGCTTTTTATACTGTATTCTAGAGCCTCTTCATAGTTGTTCTGCAAACTTTCTCTATGTGCAATTGTCTCATAATTGAAGGCTATCCCAACAGAATCGTTTGAAGCGATACTGTAGCGCAAGGAGTTTTCCTGCATTTCCCGGGACTTATCCCAATCTTCAAGATCCAGGTAACATTGACTCAAGTTATGCGTGCTCATGGCCATCAGTTGCAAGTCTTCAAGTTGTTGGCCAGCCTCGTATACCCACTGGTACAAGTCTACAGCTTCTTCATTTTTCCCGCGTTCGAGGTAGACACCTGCGAGACTATTTCTTGGGTAGGCAGCACGGAGATCCCCCACCGAATCATAATGATGAATGCTTTTTAAATAGTAAGTAACTGCAGCATCATTTCGCCCTGCCTTGGCCAGGTTTGTTCCTTTCATGTGGTAAAGTGGTGCGAGATTAAGATCATATTCAAGACCCAAGGCTATCCCAAGATCCGCATAGTAAAGACCTGAGTCAAATGATTCCCTATGTTCATGTGCCGAAGAGATGGCGCTGTAGGCTGATAACAAGGCATCCTTGGAGTCCATATTCTGAGCAAGCACAAGAAGTTGTCTACTGTATCGAAACATAAGATCTACATCTATCTGTTTCGCCCTATCTACTAAGTCCAAAAGGATTTCCACCTTGACAGAATTTTCAGAAACAAGGCTCAGCTGACGCTCTAGACTATCGAGTTTGACTTTTAGGAACTTCTGAGCATTGAGGTTTCCCCATGACAATGCCAGGATAAAGAACGCTATAATGCTGAAGTGTTTTTTCATTATTTCGCTGCTAAACTTAACCAAGCTTCAGTGCTATTCCAATAATTCGCCCCTAACGGAACGGTGTACTTCCTATCTAGGTCTTTACAGAACAGACCGAGAGGATTTCTTCTTTACTCTGAGAACTACTTCTACAAAGGTCTACACCGCACGGCCTGGTTCTACAGGAATCGGACGAATTCATCGCAACTCTTATCACAGAATCCAGCAATGCCACCAGATCGGGATGAGTTTTCAAAAAAGCTTCTCAGAACCAGTTTGTCTACTCAATGTCTACACGTGTAGATAAATAGCCGTTAACTGTCATCTACATGTCTACAAGATATAGGACAAATGAGGAGAATTTCACACGATCATTGTATCAGACATCAAAACAACGAGATTATGAATACTAAGATGGCCAGAGCCCAACACAGAAAAGAAGAGAGGAGAGTATGGATTGAGGTATCATTAAATCTTCTATTGTGTGCTTGCGTAAGTTTAATGATCGCAGCATTGCTGATCATTCTTTAGCTGATAGTGGCAAATCCATTGCCTAGCCCATGGTCTGTAAGACACGGACCTTGGATCGGTTTAAGATGTGACAAAGAAATTAAAGAGAGTTTCGTGATAGTTTAATAACCTGAGTAAGATTTTTAATCGAACTCAGGTTAATACTGAAATGTATAATTCATTAGGTTAAGTTGGTTGAGATAAAACATAGGTAGAATCATGTTTTAATCAAGTACAGGAATAAAAATGCCGGGTTATTGGTCCGGTTTTTTTGTGCCTTTTGGTGAGATCTTTACCGCACATCTTCAAGTAGTCTCGATATTTGAGACGGCCTCATATGAATCGACCTGAAGAGAGTAGACCTATTCGCTAGATAGTCTGATAATAGATGTTCTCGTTATACTACATACACCTTACTGGCCTGAACGCTGCTTTTGATTGCCTCTTTCGTCCGTGTCCTGGGGGCTTGTGAGTAGACCATTACTACCTAAGGAATTCTAGATAAAAAACTCCAATATCCGCGATTTGGGCTAGTTGTCCACTGAATGTCTACATATGTACACAAACCTTGAATTTGTGTCATCTACATGTCTACAAGGCTTGCATTGAAGCTTTCGGCATCCTATCGATCATTGCATATATCAATTAATCAAGTAAGGATATTACAAATCAAATAGCATAAATATGAAAACGGCAGAGAAGAATTATCAGCAGGAGGAAAGAAGAGTTTGGATTGGGATGTCAGTTGCTATCATTAGCTGCGCCCTTGTAGGAGCGTATTTTGTTGGTCTTATGATATCAATGTAAGACCGACTGCTCACCAAGTCCAGCACTAACATCACCAAAGAATTGAAAACATTAAAAAGCGAACCGATAGCTGGCTTGACCAAACCTCCCAGAATAGAAAGATGACGTATCTGGTACTCTTCCTGACCCTCGGCATTGGTACAGGTTTGCCATTGGTAGACTGGGTTGCATCGTTTATAGAAAGTATGTCATAGTAAAACAATAAGGGCTGATGAAAGAATTAAGCAAACTTAGTTTAGAGGAAAAGACAATCGTTTTATTATCACTTGCGCTTGTAGCCGCTATTGGCACAGGGTTAATAAGTCTTTTTGGTTAGTTAGTTAATTAATTACTCTTGTTTTGATGGTTGAGTAGAGCCGGGCAGCATTGCCTGGCTTTCATTTTTTATGCTGACTCCTTGATCTATGTCCTCCGCCTACCTTGATCCATAACCTGGAGTTTGGGGCACAGTCCAATCCGGATAAGATCCGTCAGCCACAGACCTTGAAAAAGTAAACTGAGACTTAACGGTGGGTAGCCGTAGTTCTTATAAAATCCAACACATCTGGTATCATTTCTTGGACCTGTCTACAAGATGTCTACAAGTGTAGACAAGTTTCCAAATCCTGTCACCTACATGTCTACAAGGGACATAAGAATGCATCAACTCTTATCAGGAATATTGTAGGTATAGAAATATTCTAAGATTCTACAGTACCAAACATTGAAACATAAGAAAATGAAACAGTCACCGATCATTAGTCAAACAAGAAGGAAGGACGTGGTAAACGTTACCCTTATATTAACCTTGCTGATGGTAGCGCTCATGTCACTGGTCGCTAACTCAGCTCTGGCCCAGCAAAAAAGAGAAGGTATGATATTAATACCTTATGAAAAAGACTTGCATGTGGCTAATCCCACCAACAGACCTATGGGAATTAATGGGGCTATGACTGTTGAAGGTTGGGTTTGGGTGGGTTCAAATTTAGACCTTCCCCTATTTGGATTCAAAGGTGAGGCCGATCAGGATGGTATCATTGGAGTACGTTATTTACATGGTGAGACTAATAAATGGCAGGTGATCCTGAGGGATCTACCACAGGGTTCGTCTGGTCATGAGTATAAATACAGTTTACCTTATGTGTCAGGTTATAGTGGACCTACTACGATAGGTGGCAGCTGGAACCACATAGCGGTTACTGCATCTGGAAGTGAATTCAGGTTATACATCAATGGCGAGCTAGCCGTAGCGAATCATTTGAACGTTTTACCGGGAGTAAGGTGGCTTTCTATTATACCTAGCGGAGAAGGAAATCGAAGCTTTGGAGGTGACCTTTTCGGAACCAAACGAACATTCTGGATGTCTGAAGTCAGAATATGGAGAACAGTACTTGAGGAATCAGAAATAGAAGAGTATTATGATGAAGAAGTCAATTCAAATCACCCGCACTGGAATGATCTGGTAAGATATTATCACGGTACAGAACAAAGTTCGGGGAGGTTTCCTAGTAGAAGCCCTCATTATGCACATGATGCTTATGGTGATGCACAGCTTTCTCTCGACGTAACTGTGATGGGCTCATTTCCAGTGGTGAAGCCACCAAGGGTAGGTGATCTCGCTAATCTTGCGGCAGATGACTGCCAGTTAGAGTCAGGTAGGATTGACGTGAACTGGACAAATCTGAACAGCTCATCTTCTTATATCAATGGTAATTCGGTCAGCTATCAACTTCGCAAAGACAATGCTGAAATACATTGGTCGAATAGCAACAACTATGATGATTTCGATTTGACCAATGGTGAAGCCTATGACTATAGTCTCAGGACTTTTTGGACGGTCAATGGAACACGATACTACAGTGATGATGATGCTACGGATGTTGGTAGTGTAAAAGAGCACTTTGATGCACCCACAGGTTTTAGTGCAACTGAGGACTTGTGTGACGGTACCATCGAGCTAGAATGGAGCAGTTCTAAAACACCGCAATACTGGAGAATTCAGCGTTCGACAGATGACTTTTTCAATTTTTATGACGAATATATAGTTAGTGATCTCGATGGAAGCGTCAATAGCTATACAGATAATACACCTGGTGCAGAGCTAACTTACTATTACAGAATCGAGGCTTATGGTGATGATGATAATGGCTGTGCCGTTGATGGAGACTGGACGACCGCCGATGTAACTGGATTTACTAGAGTTAAGCCCAAGGCCCCCAACAGTCTTTCACTTACACAAGACCTTGTCAATAAGCAGTTGGAGCTTTCATGGAATAATACTGACAATTTATCAACTGACGGTTATGTGATCAAAAGAGAGAAATTGGATGGTTCAGATGTTACTTATTTCACGATAGACGATAAAGACATCACGACATTTACAGATACAGGAATTGAGCTTTGTCAGACTTACAGATATACTGTGGGATCTGTCAATGAGTGTAACTCAGATGATGAAAGTGACGCTAGCTTTGCTATGACGGATGTTTCAGGAAACATAAGCGAGGACTTGTCCAACATGATTTCGAGCTTTAGCGCTTCTAAGTCTTATTATCCGGACCGAGTGAGATTGGAGTGGGATGTTTTCGGCAGCTTGTCACAAGTAGACCGCTTCAGGATTTCACGTTCACCTATGGGTCAAAACGAATTTGATCTCATCAAGACAGAAACAGGTTTGATTTATGATGATGAGACAGCCATTGGCGGTGTAATGTATGACTACAAAGTCGCTGCGGAAGCTCAGTGTGAGGATAATATTATTCTCTCCAATGAGATGACCGATGTTGGCTTTATCACTTCTTTTGGCATAGCTAATGGACATATTCAATATGAGGGTGGCAACCCTGTGGAAGGTGTAGCCCTGACCGTTGAGCGCACAAGTGGTCTTCAAACGGGTAATTCAGCCCAATTTGGAATTAACGGTTTTGCAACCCAGGTGGCCGAGGAAGAAATAGCCCTTGATGAAACTTCATTTACTGTAGAGTTTTGGGCTAAAAAGAATTCAGCAAGCTCTAGTGATATACTATTCCAGTGGGGAGATGCAGGCAGTAGAACAATAGGTAAAAGTGTCGCTTTTGGTATTAGCGATTACGCGGTACCCTATGTGTCTTTTGGGGAGCACACCTCTACAACTTTGGGTACAGCAGTGCCCAACAGCACCGAATGGAACCATTATGCCTTCAGCTATGATGCGGACATTGCGGGAGGAGATGATGATCAGTTCATCTATCTCAATGGCGAATTGATCGGATCGGGAGAATCATCAAATGATTTGATCGAGCCTGATAATCGAGGATTCACAATAGGTACCGGGAGTTTGTTTGGGGTTACCGTAGCACATGAGCACCCCTTTCGTGGCAAGATGGATGAGTTCAAGATTTGGCGGACAGTAAGGTCTCAGGAAGAGATCCAGCGAGATATGAACAGGATCATCAATGCTGCTAACGCTGATCTGCTCGTCTATTATAGATTCGATGAAGGTCAGGGTACCAGCACTTATGATGTCTCCAACAATGGCTTTGCTTACAACAAGGTAGATGTGGATTTTTCCGCAACCGGAGTTTCATTTTCTGATGATATTCCTGACGCGTCGCAGCTTGGGATCAGAGGTATTACTGATGAGTTCGGGGATTACACTATAGACTATATTCCCTACTTAGGTGGAGGTGAGGTATTCAGGATGGTTCCATCACTTGGACAGCACGAGTTCTCACCTAATTCCAGATCGATCTTCGTAGGAGATGGCTCCAAGACCAACAATGGTGTAGACTATACAGATATTTCTTCCTTCGAGGTAAGTGGTAAAGTCACTTACGAAAACAGTGTATTCCCGGTAGAGGGAGCATTGCTCTTATTGGATGGTGAGACTGCTCTTGGCCCTGATGGTCAGGCGGTGCGTACTGATACCGAAGGTAACTATACCATGAGTGTACCTATCGGAAAACACTATATCTCGGTATATATGGAAGGTCATTATTTCAAACAAGGTGTTTTCCCACCACTCAATGAGTTTGGAGACATACAGTTTCATGAATTTACAGAGCCTCTGTACACTGTCAATTTCATAGACAGTACTAAGGTGAAAATTGCCGGTAGGGTAGTAGGGGGCAACATCGAAGGCAACAAGGAGATTGGCTTTGACCTCTCTATCAACAACATAGGAGAGTCGACCGTCTCGCTCAAAGTACAGCGCGAAGGTTATGATATTGACACGACGAGTGCTGAGATATACGACACCTACACAGTCACTACGGATCCTTACTCAGGAGAGTTTGAACTGGAAGTGATCCCTGAGATTTGGGTAGCCAACGGCAATGTAGGCAACAGCACTTACTTCATCGCAAGTGACGATTTGAGTCCATTTGACCTTCGTGAAAGTCTGGAGGTCATCACTGCCAACGATACTATTTGGTTTGACGAAGAAGACCCTGTCACAGGGCTGATGTATGAAGCCCGCGCTTATGATTACCATGAGAAGCTCAATTTCATCATTCAGACCACTCCGGTAGTTGAGGTATATGGTGAAGCCGATGGTGAGAACTATTTGCCTTTTTCAGGATCAGATGAAATCACCCTTTCCGCACAGGAATTGATCGATGGAGAGATACTCAATGTTGAGACGAGCTATGATATTGCTTCTTTCGGATTCATTCATCCTGTTTTCAAAATGGGTTATCAGTATGAAGCCAACATATTCGTGACTGAGCAATACGCTAACCCCAATCACCCTGATGGAGCCATATTGGATAAAGTACCCGTTGCAGGAGCAGAGTTGGACATCACCAACAACATCATGCTCTTTCCTACCGGAGAAACAGTAACCACGGATGCCAATGGTCAATACACACATACATTCCAGGCGGGTACGCCTAATTTCACTGAAGATGGTGACAACAGTTTTACTAAAACATTCGAAGTAGAAGCGACTGTAGAAGGCTTGGGAGTGACCTGGAGAGCGGGCGATCCTTTCAGAGGTTATGTCCTTGGTGCACTCCCACTACTAGGCACTGACTTTATCACACAAGCGCCAGCACAAGTAGACTTTGTGTTGAGAGACCCTCCGGGATCAAATAGTTATGCATTTGTCGAAGCTGGTTCTTCATTTACCAAAGGCGAAACCTGGAGCATGACGCAGTTTAGCGATCTCGGATTGGCCACTGAATTCCGAAAGGGAATGTTTGTAGAAGCCGGAGGTGGATTGGCCGGGCCAGTGGTCAGAACAGAGATCATCGATACAGGCGGGGCAGGTCTCTCTATCGTGAAATCAACAGACTACAAAGGTGGATTCACCACTACGGTCACTTTCAACGAGCGCATCGAGACGAGCTCAGATCCTGAAGATGTTGGGTCGATTGCCGATATCTATGTCGGTAACTCAGAGAACTATCTCATTAATGAGACTAAGACGCTGGAGGTCATGAAAAAAACCAATGCCGATGCACTTGGCCTACCCTATATAGGAACAGGTGAGTGGGTCATGGCAGTTTCTTCAGGTTTTTCTGCAAGCGAAAGCGGTTTAGAAACCTTCTTTATCTATTCTCAGCGTCAGATCCTCGAGGAATTGATCCCTGACTTGATCATCCAAAGAAATACGTTATTCCAACTACCTAATTATACTTCTAATCTAGACGCTGACCATTTCTGTTATGGCATGTCCAATGACCATACATCACTCGATGAGTACTTGTATGATGGTGCGTCAGCAGTAGGAGATGCTTCTTACACTTTCACTCCGACGGCAGGTGCGGAAAACGACTCTATTGACTGGTACAACCGTCAGATTACCAGCTGGCTTACTGTCATCGCGACCAACGAGGCTGAGAAGGTGAATGCGCAGACTGTGCAGAATATCTCTATTGACGGTTCTGGAGGTGCTTATACTGCCGAGATAGAAGAGAATTTCTCAGCAGAATTCAATTGGGAATCGGATCGCACACTTAATATATTTTTCAATGGAGAGTTTGGTGGGTTGGCCAATAATAAAGGTATAACTGTCAGTACGAACTCACATATTTCTGTAGGGGCAACCACAGGTGAGGTGAATGCTGAGAGCAATAGTGTGAAGTTCGGCTATGTCATTGACGAGCGTGACGAAGGAGACTACTATACGATTGATATCAAAAAAGCGGAAGGCATCCAATACTTCAATCGTGATGATTTTGTTGATGTGATTCCTGCTAAGGGAGATTTTTTAAGTGCATTGAACACCGGTATAGGTGACAGTCGCATAACCTCTATTGGCTTGATCAGTGCATATGGTATCACCCCAATTGTCCTTGAAAAAACGCTTGGTAAAGCTGCCAAGACAAATGCCATTGCTGGATCTATTGCCTTCGGTATCAACACGGCGGTTTGGATCTATGAGATGGTGGACATGGGTATCATGATGGGAAGTACCATTAATGAAGCAGATAGATTAGTGGACCGCAAGGTTGGAGGCTTCTCCATAGGTAGTCCAATATTTAGCGTCCGCGGTGGTCAGACAAGATGTCCTTGGGAGCCTGAGGAGTATGCGACCTTCGTTGTTAACTCTTCCGGGACAGGCCTGGAAAAACTGCATACTGCTACGTTGAAGCGTGAGGCACCAGTGATCAGCGCTACTCCGGCTATTCAGTCCAACGTACCTGAGGATGAAGCTGCAGTATTCACACTGTCATTAGGTAATGAGAGTGAGTCTAACTCTGATCTGTGGTATGAGATATCGATCGATGAGACTACAAACCCAGATGGTGCTGTAGTATTGATTGACGGATTAACGGCAGAGCGTTCGTTCCTTGTACCTGCTTTCGAGACCATCGAGAAGACGCTAACAATCTCTAAAGGTGCATCCGGTGTATTGGAGTACGATAGCATTGGTATCATCTTCCACTCACTGTGCCAGTTCAACGCTGAGTCTTCTCAAGCCGAGATTGCGGATACGGTATACGTATCGGCGAGATTCTTGCCAGCATGCTCTGATGTTACTATCGAGAATATCAATGAGAACTTTGTACTCAACTATTATGATAATGACCAGGCCACTGTCACGCTCGGTGGATACAATATCAACCTGTCCACACTAGAGAGTATCGACTTCCAATACAAGACATTGAGTGGTGATCCGATTACTGAAATGACTTACTTCAAGGATGAGCACTCTGATGCCTACATCAACTACACCGGCAATAAGGCCATACTTGAGAATGCCACAGAGAGCTTTGTTTGGGACATTGAAGCATTGACCGATAGGGAATACCAAGTAAGAGCCCGGGCTAAATGTATCGATGGATCGGTTACTGCTACGGAGTACATCACGGGCACGATAGACCGGTCTACACCTGTAGCATTCGGCTCCCCAGAGCCTGCGGATGGCATACTCTCCATCGGAGATGACATCTCTATCCTCTTCAATGAAGATATCGAAGGAGGACTAGTCAAAGACCACAACATCAGTGTACGAGGTGTACTCAACGCCTATGAAGTCTCTCACAATGCCAGTATCGCTTTTGACGGTATTGATGACAAAGCAGAAGTGCCTGGTGTGTCATTAAATGACAAGTCCTTCACCATCGAGTTTTGGTTGAAGCGAGGTATTGGTACTGAAGGAGCGGTCGTTTCAAAGGGGTCAGGTACGGACAAAGTCGAAGTGGCCTTTGCTGCCGATGGTTCCGTGACCTACACCTTAGGCAATACAACGCTTGATGTCGATCCGCTAAGTTCCTATAGCATAGTCTATCCTGAGGATGCATGGCACCACTGGGCGTTTGTCTATGATGCCGAGGCTGAGCATGCAACAGTATACATAGATGACCAGACATTGCTCAACCATAGTGCTACCTTCAACTCACAGCCTACCGAGACTTTCTATATAGGTAGCGGCAGTGGTCAGACTGACCACTTGGCGAGCCAGGTACATGAGCTGAGGATATGGGAGCGCACGCTCACTTTCGGCGAGGTGGTATCCCAAATGTCTGTGACCCTAACGGGCAATGAGTTTGGTCTGTATGGCTACTGGCCAATGGACGAGGCATTCGGTACCGGTGCATTAGACAGAGCGGCTGGTCGTCATATGACTTTCGACGCTACCTGGGCCATTGAGCCTGGTGGATATGCTATGGCCTTTGATGGTGACGACTACCTGGAGTTGAATAGCCAGCTGGTTGTCATCGACCCCATGGCAGATATGACCATCGAGTTTTGGTTTAAAGGTGGAGCCCAGACAGGTGATGCTACCTTCTTATCCAGTGGATTCGGCTATGCCGATCCAAGTCTAAAAGTAGAGATCTACGCAGAAGCAGCCACTGGTAATATTAAAGTGAAGAGTGATCAGGAGGTGTTCCTTGCCACAGAGCAGAACGTATTGGACGATACATGGCACCACTTCGCCATGACTGTTGATAGAAGAAGTCTTGTGAAGACTTACATCGATGGCGAACTGCAGAATCAAGGGATCGCTACCGATCTTGGCGGATTAGCGGGTGCCAACATTTGGCTAGGTGCTCAGGCTACCGAAGAGGATCCTATCACTACGAGTTTTGACAACTATTTCACAGGTAGCCTGGATGAAGTTCGTATCTGGAATGCTGTCAGGACCATTGACATCATGGATGCCTATCGACATGCCAAACTTCAGGGCAATGAAATGGGCTTGATGGCATACTATCCTTTCGAAGCTTATGAAAACGTAGGTGGAGTGGATCTGCTAAAGTCGAATATGGCAGATCAGAGTGCACTCAGTAACCATGAAGCTGTTATCGAAGGTGACGCCACTTTGACTGAAGAGGTACCCACCATCAAGGATGCACGACCAGTACAGGATATACCATTTAGCTATGCGGTAAGCAGCGACGGCATAGTGCTTAGCCTCAACATTGATGAGAATAGAATCGAAGGACAGATGATTGAGATTGCTGTAGAGAACGTGCAGGATCTTTTCGGAAACCGAATGTTATCTCCAGTGATATGGCATGCCTACCTGGATCGTAATCCTGTGATCTGGCAAGAGTCTACTTATTCACTTGAGCTCGACGATAATTCAGATTTCAGTTTCACCGCCACTATCGTGAATAGAAGCGGATTGAGCCAGCCATTCTCGCTAGAAAATATACCAGTGTGGTTAACAGCCAGTGAGGATATTGGCGTGATCGGCCCGGACGAGACCCGGGAAATCACCTTCTACATCAATGATGGCCTCAATATAGGTACCTACGAGCGTAGTATTGCCTTGTCTTCCGATTTCGGATACGATGAGTCGTTAGACCTGTCTGTTACTATCCTAGCGGACAAGCCCGACTGGTTTGTTGATCCAAGCCTGTTTGAGCACAGCATGAGCATCTTTGGTTCGCTATGGATAGAGAGTGTGGTTTCTACCGATACCAGGGATATCGTTGCGGTATTTGTCGATGGGCAGTGCAGAGGTGTAGGTAACTTATATTATGAAGAAGGTATCAGCGACTACTTGCTAGCGCTGACCGTGTATGGCGACACTGGCGATGACCTTGAGTTTAGGGTATGGGATGCCAGTACCGGCAATGTCTATGGCGATGTGAGCCCTTATGACATGGTATTCACAAGATCAAGTATCGAAGGATCGCCATTAGCTCCTGTACGTATAGAGACGTCTCCAGCAATCATCAGTGAAGTGTTGCTGGCTGAGGGCTGGAATTGGATCTCGGTTAACCTTGAGGCTAATGAAAACGACATTGCGACGATTTTCGAAGGCGTTATGGCCGATCAGTTGGTGGTGAAGAATGATATAGTCAGTGCCAAGTATGATGCTGAGTTTGGATGGATTACCACAAGCGGTGCTGCCAGTGATATCGATGTAGATCCTGCCTCAGGATATAAAGTGTATTCTCCATTTGCTCAAACATTGGAGTTGCGCGGTGAGCCTTACGATCCTACCAATACGTCTATTGCGATAGCCGCAGGATGGAACCATATCGGGTTTGTACCACAGCTGGCTATGTCAGTCGAAGAGGCGCTCGCCTACATGCAACCTGAGTCTGGCGACCTGATCAAGACACAAGGAGCATTCGCACAATATGTGGATGGTATTGGCTGGATCGGATCACTGACCAACATGCAGCCTAATGTAGGCTATGTGCTCAATGTACAATCAGCAGGCAGTTTGATCTATCCAGCATTTAGCTCGATTGCTACAGGTAGAGTGGACATGAGCGCCATGGCCGGTCTGGCAGCAGTGCCAAGCCACCTGAAGGCTAATGTCCGAGATTATGAGGCAGACATGAGCATCATTGCTCAAATAAAAGATGAAGCTGAAATACTAGAGGGTAACGAAGTGCTAGTAGCTTATCACAATGGAGAGGTAAGAGGCGCAATCACTCCGGTGATGGTTGATGAAGTACCTACCTACTTCCTCTCAGCCTTCGGTGAGACTGCTGAAGAGTTGACCTTCGAACTGTATAATGCTGAGGGTGAGTTTATCATAGAAGCAAACAATACCCTCGACTTTGTAGCAAGCGCCATTGTGGGACGAGCTGAAGAGGCCTACTTCATTAATGTTGGAGGTGTCGCCTTGGGCGCACAGGAGCTTGAAGTAGAGCCTACAGTCTATCCAAATCCATTCAGAACGAATCTGTCTTTCACACACGGATTTGAGCTGGGTACGGAGATCAACGTCTACATGCTCGACTTGTCTGGCAGAGTGCTCTTCAATGAACAATACAAAAGTGATGGTATAGGGCGAGTCGATATCACGCATCCAAGCATCTACGGCTTAGACGCGGGAGTCTACATGCTCAAGCTGCAAGCGGGAGAGATCGTCAGAACCATCAAGATTATAAAACTATAGCTGGTTGCTTGGCAGGAGGTAGGAGAAGCCCCTCCCGCCAGCCTTTATGCCTAAAACAATAGTCACCATGAAAAAAATAATATTTCACCTATTGCTACTTGCTTGTGCGCACTTGGCCGTGGCACAAGCTCCTAATTGGGACGTGAATCCTTCTGAGTTTGAGCATTCTATGACCGTTACGGGTGTAATCGTCATTGATCACACGGAGGTTCGCGATGTGGATGATATGCAGCTAGCGGCATTCGTTGGTAGTGAAGCTAGAGGTGTCACCACTCAACTGAGCTATATCGATGCACTCGATCGCTACTTCTACAGCATGTTGGTCTATGGTACGGCTGGTGAGGACGTCACCTTTCAGTACTACGATCCTACTAATGGTACCATTGATCTTCTCAATGAATTTCAGTTTGTCGTCGATGGGGATTTTGGGTCATTGACCGAACCTCTGTTAGTCAACAATATCGATAGTGAGTCGATGCTACTTGACTTCTCCTTTAAAGATCTCATCTATCAACACACAGATTTTTCTGCGCTCAAAGTGACTGTAACGGTACCGGAGGAAACTGACCTTACAGCACTTGTAGGCAACTTCAGCCTTTCGGACGGAGCACTTGCACTAGTAAATGACGTACTTCAGACAAGCGATGTTACAGCCAATGACTTTTCATCTGCTGTTGAGTATGGGATAGTTTCATCAGATCTGGATACGACCACTTATCAAGTGGAAGTGGTCAAGGCAGGTGCATTGATTACAGCGTATGATTTTGATCGATTAGAAAGCACCAATGTGGTATTTGATGCACCTAATCAGAGCATTGCGCTAGATATCCCAGACGAGGAGGATATCACTGACCTGACCGCTGTGTTCTCTCTATCGGAAAATGCGAGAGCGGAGATATCAAGCCAGTCGCAAACCAGTGGTAGCACTGCCAATAACTTTACCAATGAAGTAGAATATACGATCATTTCTGAAATAGATGAGCCTAAAACCTGGAAGGTTAGTGTTAGCCCTTCTGGTACGGATATCACAAGCTTTTCAGTCTATCCAGCCTTCGAAGAGGTGATCATCGACTCAGATGTACGGGAGATTACCATATATATACCCAAGTCAGTAGCAGAGGCCAATCTATCACCGGTGTTTATTCTCTCAGATGGAGCAACAGCTTTTGTAGCAGATGCCGAACAGACAAGCGGTTCCTCTACCCATGATTTTGGCAGCCCGCTCACCTATGATATAGTTTCTAAAGCTGGGCATAAAAGGGAATGGACGGTGACCGTGATCGGTACTGATCCAGCTTTTACCTCATTTAGCCTGATCGAGCCAGAATTCAGCACTGTCCTCATCGATGAAGAAACCCGCACCATTAGAGCATTTGTACCAGCAGGTACAGATCTCACCCAACTCACACCTGAGTTTGAGTTGTCGACACATACTACAGGTGTTACCCTATCGGGAAATGATATACTGAGCGGAGAGACGTTGAATCTGTCTAGTACTGTACAACCTGTGATCCAATCGCGCGACGGCCATACTACGATCTGGACAATCGAAACAAGCATATCCGAAACGGATTTCTTTTCATTTGCTTTCGAGAGCCTACCCTTTGCTACGACTGAGATAGATCCGGTCAATCACATTGTGACCGTCTTTGTTGCTCCGGATACTGATGTTTCCTCTTTGGCTGCTACGTTCGACATTCCAGTGGGTACTACACTTTACAAAGATGGTATCCTTCAGGAGTCAGGCACGACCACAAATAACTTCAACATCCCTGTTGAGATGACCATTATAGCCACTGATGATATCGAGCAGGTATGGACAATCAACGTACAGGAGGCTTTTTCGGTCTTCACTTCATTTGCTTTTGATGAGACCGTCTACACCAATGCGGACATAAACACCGAGGATCGGGAAGTGGTCATTTATATCCCGGATACAATTGCATTGGCTGCATTAACACCAGTTTTCACTTTGTCCACTGGCGCTACCTTGGAATACAACTCAGCTCTTCTTGAAAGCGGTGCTGCGGTATTGAACTTTACTGATACGGTCGAAGTAGCGATCGTTTCCGAAGCAGGAAAAAGCGAGAACTGGAATATTATTACGCGAAAAACCTGGGCAGAAGTGGAGCAGTTTACGCTCAGTAACCTAGAGATTAACTCAAGTATAAGCGCGACCAATCAACGTATACTTCTGACGAGTCTGCAGGAGTTGTCCTCCAGCCGATTTGCTCCGAAGTTTGTCCTCTCTGATGGAGCTACAGCTTTTGTCAATGGGATTGAACAAGTTTCGGGAGTGACACAGCATAATTTTAGCTCAAGGATCACCTATTTGATTGTCTCAGCAGCTGGTCACAGCAAGGAATGGACAGTGGAACTGGAGGTAGGGTCTGAATTTTATAATTACAGATTTCCGGCCATTGAGGATCAGTTAGTCGAGACCAATGATATTCTGAAGACTATCGACGTGTTTGTTCCGCTAGGAACAGACCTATCGGCATTAGTAGCCACTTATGAAGTGAGTGATGGCTCGTCAGTGCAAGTAGGGAGCAGGCTACAAACAAGTGGCGAATCGGATAATGATTTTAGTGATGAAGTGAGGTATCGTATCACCTCAGCCATCGGGGAGCTAGAGACCTGGACGGTTGAGGTGTTCCCAGTGGATCACAATTTACTGTCTTTCTCGTTAGGCCAGAGTTTTGAGCTCATCGAGCTCGATTCCGAGAATAGACAATTATTGGCGTATGTACCTCAGGAAGTCTTCGGAAGTGTGATGGTGACCACTTTTGAGCTTTCTGAGGGCGCCAATTTGATCATAGAAGATAAGGATCACCTAAGTGGTGATTCGCTGATCCTTGATAAGGAGAAGTATATCCTTGAAGTGCGTTCTAAAGCAGGTCACACGTCCATCTGGACGCTAGATGTGCAGCCAACCGCTCCCGCAATTGTAAACGTGGATTTCCCTAACCTACAGTTTTACACCACAACAATCAACGGTGACAAGCGACACATTGATGTGTTCGTAAGGGATGATGTGGAAGTTTCCGAGCTCGAATTTAGATTTCAGATTTCGGAGACTTCTAAGTCCCTTCTGATTGATGACGACACCATTTCGAACCCAACTAGTTTCGTGGTTCAGGATACTGTTCGGATGAGTGTAGTGGCCATTGATGGCCATGCCCAAGATTGGACGATGAGCTTCTCACCTACCACAACTGATTTGTTCGCTTACAACTTGGTTGGTGTTGATCATATGACACGGATTGATCCTGAGCAGCGGCTGGTTACGCTACAAGTGCCAGTTGGAACTGACTTATCGGATGTTACTGCAACATTCGTTACTTCCAGTGGTGCCAGATTGTACCGAGGATTAACCGAGCAGATTTCAGGGGTTACGACCAACAACTTCAATGCACCGCTTACCCTCAGAGTGGTGGCCACAGATGATATCGTATCCGAATGGAGGGTCGAGGCTATCGAAGTTCAGGCAGAGCTTACTGATTTTTCATTCGCTGACCAACCCTATGCTGGATATGACTGGGATGTAGCTAATCGTATTTTGTATGTCTTCCTGCCCGATACCGCAGATTTGACAAGTTTGACTCCTGTCTTTGAGATTTCGGATGGGGCGACAGCTTTTATGAATGGTTCCAGGATCGAAAGCGACGATCAACCTTTGAATTTCTCATCAACGAGGGAATTAGTAATCACATCTCAAGCGGGTAATACTGATAACCGGACAATCCTAGTGCGTCATGTGCAAGCTGATATCATCACTTTCAACCTGAGCAACCTTGAAGCTGAGGTGACTGTTGACCCTTCTGCCCAGCGAGTGGATATCATGTTCCCTCCGGGCCAGTCGTTGGAAGGCCTTGCCGCGATTTTCGAATTGTCGGAAGGTGCCACTGCATCTATTGGAGATACGGAACAAATCAATGGCGTAAGCACCAATGATTATTCGAATACCTTGACATTCACAGTAACTTCACTGGCCGGACATACCAAAGAATGGACGATCACGGCAGAGGTGGAGGTATTGGCTACTCCTTTGTCAGTCGAAGAAGTAGAGCCATTAGCAACAATCTACCCAATACCCACGCGGGACTACCTGAATATTGAAATGACAGAATGGCAGTCTGGTAACGTCTTAATAGAAATAGTCAATCTAGAAGGTAGGACTGTATTGAGTTCTGAGGTTAATAGTCTCGATCTGGCAAAGCTGAATGTCAACGGCCTTCCTGTGGGAATGTACGTTCTATTGCTTCGCTCTGAAAATCATGTTGAGCGCCACAAGTTTTTAAAGGTAGATTAGTAGGATTGAGTTAAAGCAGTTGAAAAAGCTGGTCATGTCCACTAATTGTCAACAACAAAAACGAAATGGTCTTGCTTTCAAAACGATATTTGTCCGAGTAAAGACCAAGAGAGATACTCTTCTATAACAAAGAAAGTGAAATCGAAAACCTAGTCCATGATGAAAAAAACGAAGCAACTAGTACAAGAGGGTTTTGAAAAAGGAGAGAAATTAAGAATGCTTGGGTTTTACCTTATGGTCGGTATGACCTTCTTCGCGAATCGCGTTGTTAACGATAGCAGTAAAGGTACCATAGCAGAACAGCAGATGACCGAGACAAGACTGGGTGCCTCACTGGATAGGTCACTTCTTACTGCGCTGCAAACACCACTGAGTATGCCAAAAAATGTGAAGCTGTAAATAGACCATTTGGACAATACCTATCCAACGCTAAAACCATATCGACTAGGGTTGGGTAGTCCGGGAGCCAGATCGTAATAAGGTCAAATCACCTCCAAAGAAGAAATCATGATCAATCAACTTATCGATCTTTTAGAACAGTTTATTTATACGAATTCATCGGCTGATGATAGCATTGATCTCCATATTCGCAAGATCAAAGAACACCTGGCCCAATCATATAGCGAGAGCTTGTAGGTTTATAATATCCTGCGCCATGCTCAGATGGCCAAAGGTCTAGGTGAACCTGTAAGTCAGTTAACCTCTATACACCTTTGTGACTGGTTTCATCTCCAACATCCTACATTCTGCTTAACTGGTTTGTTTGATTAAAAATCAATCTCTATTGTTCACGTAGGATGCCTTCTTCAATAAATCGTCAATCTCCTACGATCACAGCCAAGACCATGGAGTCCTCTTGTCATTGACTCAGCTAAGGTCATGAGTAAATGAGCAAGTCGCTAGGAACCATATCTATGTGCATTAAAGGTGAGCATTGAAGACGTGTGACTCTGGGGATTAAAACACTGTGTATTAAGAAGAGCTTGTTTGAATTGGGTCCAGATCGCCGCGGAGAATATCGAATAATCTTTATAGTATCTCAGTGTGTTGCTTTCGTGTAAACGAGAAAAGCACAAATTCTTAAATCCGACTCCTTCTGATGATGTTGATTTGATATGAATCAAACGCCATCTATATGAAGTCTGAATCCTTACTGCTATTTGCAATAACACTTATCATCCTTTCAGGATGTCGAACTCGAACTGAACAACTCACTGCTGATGAGATGATCAGGAAATCCGCCCAATACGTAGGAGACATTAGTTCAAATGACTTGCAAGTATCAATTCGGATCATTACTCCGGAAGGTAAAAATAGGGGACAATCGTATCATCCGGAACCCCCTTACAACTCGTATCGGATCGAAACCAGATTCGAAATAGATCGGCTTAATGGAAAAGAGATCGCACAATTCATCAACCCGTTCAATGGATTCATTTTTGGAGGTTTTCATGTGTTACAGCATGGTAAGCATACAGCTTATGATGCAATATCTTCAACAGCAAGAGCGATCAACTCATTGGAATTTGAGGAGTACAGACATTTTCCGCATGTGTACTTACAACGTGCCTTGAAGGACACGACCCAATTGGTTTATGAGGGAATCATACCTTTTCGAGATAGTAAGGCTCATACGATTGAAGTCATTGGAGAGCGTCAGCTAAAACTTTTTCTAGACCCTGAGACCTATGCGTTAATGCAAATCGAACTTCAAACGGTCAACCACCCGTATGGTGATGGAATGACGATAAAAAAATACTATGACTACCAAGAGTTTGGTTCGTTGCGCTTACCAACAAGGTTCGAATCCGGAGGTGTTTATGAGTCCTGGGGGACTTTGCTTAACGAATATGAAATTAGTGACTTAGATGATCCGATTTTACTTCCGGATCTTAACTCGTTCCGCGATCTAGCTGGTGATTATACTTCTTCCAGAATGGTTTCTCTGACTGATAATATCCACATAATCCAAAACATAGGAGATGACAAGTGGGGCATTTTTGATTACAATGTGCTTGTTGCAGAATTCGAGGACTACATTCTTGTTGGTGAAGCACCTGTGTCCAATGCCGCCTCTATCAAGGCTATCGGAATGATAAAGGAAAAGTTTCCAGATAAACCAATCAATTACCTCGTACAGAGCCATCATCATTCTGATCACATCGCAGGTGTCCGAGCGTACATTGCCCAAGGTGTAACGTTAGTTGTACCATCAGCTACTCAAGAGTTATTTAAACGAATTGCTAATGCACCATGGAACCATGAGCCGGACATACAGGGCAGAAACCCAAAGCAACCTAAGTTTTTAACTGTCGATGAACCTGTTACCATAAGTGATGACTTTAATCAAGCGCTCATAATCAATATTGGGCCTATCCCACATGTTAACGATATGTTGGCTATCTACTTTCCTCAACAAAAGCTTGTATGGCAAGCTGATATGATAACGTATGGGGAATGGTCCTTATCTATCGAACCATCAGTGATTTTTCGTGAAAGAATAAAAAAATATGGTTGGGAAGTAAGAAAAATAGCCGGGACGCACGGACAAATACTTGAGGGACAAGCCCTGGATGACTATCTGCAAGATCAGGTTGACGGGTAGCTTTTCCGAAAAGAAGCTCTGAAAGCCTGTGGCGAGATATCATACTCCTTTTTAAATGCAGACGAAAAATGCTCAAGACTGTTAAAACCATTCTTAAACGCCACCTCTGTGACATCAACATCTTTTTTAAGGTTTTCTCGAGCGTTGTAGAAGCGTATCTGCTTCAGGTATTGATAGGGAGGCATACCTGTTCGCTTCTTAAATGATCTGGTAAAATGGAATCGGCTCATACAGCTGGCTTTTGCAATTTCATCGATACCTATCTCAGATGAAAAATGACGGTGCATATATTCCTTAGCAGCGTCAATACGTGGAAGACAATGACGATTATCTGGAGCAGGGCTAAAATGTTCAAGACTTTCATCAAATACCTCTTCAAGCAGCATTTCATCAATTAGTGAGTCAAGTGTAATTCGGTTGCTCCCAAGCTCTCTCATAAAACGATGGATCATATAACTTAAACCTGGAGTTCTGCGAAAAACTTCAGCGGCAAGATACCTCGAAAATGATTGTACAAACGGCTGATGTTCTGCAAACTGAAAACAAGCGGTTAAGTCGCTTCCAAGGTCTTTGTATTTTGTATAGGAGAATTCATTGGACTGACTCTCCAGAAGGAAGCTATTGCTGTCGATGAATCCGTCAAAACCTGTAGTTTGGTATCCAAATCCAGCTCTCACCGGAAATGATAAACAGGGTCGATCGTTGTAATCGTTTTCTTTGACATCTTCGTCCACCGAAGATTCATAGACAACCACGGTAAGGAGATCGTTTTGATGAACTAAGTTCCTTTTTATCACTTAAGGTTTGAGTTTGTAAATGACTATACAAACGCAGGAACCAGCTTTTCAGTTTTAGCCTGTGAATAGCTTATCACCTAAGAGTGGAAGTATCCAAATGAAGACGTACAGTAGTAAGAGCAGAATTCCTTTTCAGTGATTATTGTTGACTTTTAAAGGTGGTTTTGTAAAACTCCTTCAAAATCTCATTACCCTCCTTCATAACCTGTCTCAATAGTTTATCTCAAGAAACAAGGCTTAACTGGCCTCTACACCAAAACTCCTAATTCAAGGAAACAACACGGAAAGAATACGAGATACTTAGAAGAGATAAGAAAGGATAATATCCAGTAAGGTAGTTTTAATCTATGTTTCGTGGTTTTTTGCCATTTGCATGATCCCAGCCATTTATCTGGTGATAAGAATAATGCCGGAAACCAAGGGGAAAACACTTGAAGAAATAGAAGACTATAGGCTAATCAAAGAGGATAATATGAATCGCTTAACAGATAAATTGGTCATATGTCAATCTTTTGTAGCAGAAGGAGCTTCAGTTGTTATGTGTGGTATTGAAACGTGTGAAGAGGAAGCAGGTAAATTGGAACTAAATGGGGGTATAGTTCAAAGCAGCAAATGTGACATAGGCATTAGTTATGATGCTGGATTACTAATTAGTCAAACAATGATTGATGCCAGTCTCCGAAGTTAAAGTGAAGGACCTTCTGGGGCGAGTTCGTTAAAACTGGATATCAGTTTAGCATCATGCTCGAAATCAGACATTAATTGATACACTTATTTTCACACTTTAAGCTAAGATTTGATTCATTCTATAGGCGTTCAACTATTTACTACCGATGAAAGGGATCAAATCCGAAAAACTCAATTTGTCTTTTTAGTTCTAAGATATACTGCTCGTCCATAGAGTCAATCAAATTACTGGTTTCGTAGAGGTCTGATATCAGTTCATATAATTGCTCTTCCTGTGTTGCTCTATTGAAAATGTACTTCATCAAGAAGCCATCACCTTTATGGATTACAGCATAATCATTTCCCAATTGATGAAATGAATATTTATTGACGTCATGTCCGATTAAGGACTTGCCTTCCCATGAGTCCGGAAGAGGAAGTCCTAATCTATCGATAATGGTTGGAGCAATATCCACAGAGGTAGCATATTCCGTTTTGACCAGGTCAATAGGGTCAGAATCCCAAATAAGGATTGGAATTAAAAGTTGATCGGTATGTATTGATTTCACATGCCCAAACTCTCCTCTTTCGCCCAATGCCTCTCCATGATCTGCGGTAACTATTATGATACTATTGTCCAGATAGCCTTTTGCTGACAGTTTTTCAAAGATGGTTTTTATATATTGATCGACCTGTATTATACCATTATCATAAAAGTTGGTGTACACCTCAACTTCCATCTCTCGATTCGAGGGTTCGAAAGTCTTGAACTTTTCCACTCTTATTCCGGCATGGTGGGCAGACATCAAGTGGAAATAGAATAAGTTCGGTTGTGAATCAAACTGCTGAATATTATTTATTTCTTCTAAGATTATTCTGTCATCTGTCTTGTGATAATCGTATTCGGCATCAAAACCATCCATGTAGTAGTCTATATCTGACCCTATACCATAGTATGATTTTAGGTCATAAAAATTTGTATGGTCACCAGCTAAGATAAAGTTGATCTTATAGCCCTGATTCTTTAAGAGCTGTTGGATAGAAAAATCATTGAAACCGATGTGAGCCCATATCTTTGACCTTAAGACACTATTGATTGCCTCAAAGGATGAAGCGGCAGTTGAGAGTGATAATTCAATTTTTTTGAGATTACCAGCCATGTGTAAGCTATCCAGGAACGGCGATGTTTTTCTCTCGTACCCGAAAAGACTCAAATGATCAGAACGTAGCGCATCGACTATTATCAGGATCACATTTTTTTTATCAAAGTCACTAGACTTTTGATACGCTCGTCTCTCAATGAAACCTTGATCAGGATTTGAATACAATCCCTGCCTACGATCACCTCCTGAGAATAAAAATGAGATTATAGGTTCCTCCTTATTTCTTAAGACTGCTGATAGGAATGAATTTCTTGTCAAAACGACACCAGCCCCCATGCCGAATAGAACCAGCACCAGGATGACGACCGATCTTGTAAGAAAGTCTGGCTGATTGAAACCTATGTTGAATACCCTACTTTTTAAACCTAAAAAGGACTCATAAACGTGCTTTGTATATCTTATGAAGCATATAAGAATTAGCAAAGGCACTAAATATAAAAGTGAGTAAATCAGGACAATATTTATTTCAAATAGGTCCGCTGTATCATGTATATAAGTTGCGTAACCAAGTACACCCTGATATGGTAGTATTATTGAATTGTAATGCTTCGATAAAAACGAAAATGAATAGACATAGTAAAGTATCACAGCCATCAGCCCATACATCAGAGCAAATACATATCTAGAGATTTTCTTGTACCTAAAAAAGCTTACATCGGGAAGCATTAAACCTAGAAATAGCACACAGATTTGTATGGAAGCAACTAGCAAAATATGACCCTTGACTACAGCATCGTCAATCATAAAGTACCGTTGAAAACCAATTATTATCGCAGTTGAAACGGCAAGCTAAATAAAGACGAACAGTATGTACAGATATGGTTTTTTTGTCCCTTGCATTATTTGGTGTGACCGATTTTCTCGCAATGGAAGATATGCTCTAACGAAAACCTATTAGGTCTTACAAGCTTACTCTCTTCAAATACTGACCTAAAGTTCTTGATGTAGCGTTTGGAGTATAATACCTGACTGAAATATCCTTCGTCCTTTAGACAAGAATAAACATCACTTAGCAAGGCCTCAATCTTTTTCCTGCTCATAAAAGAAAATGGAATCGAACTTATGACATAGTCAACTTTTTCTGGAACATGCTGCCTGAAAGTTTCCGCTGCTATGTTGATTATAGTTAATCTTTGGTCTGCCAACTTTTCATGGACATATTCATAGAAATCCTTATTGACTTCAAAAGAATATAAGGTAGAGTGATCAGAGATACTTCTCAGAATCTCCTCAGTTATGTTGCCATGCCCCAAGCCAAACTCTACTATAGTCAAGTCGCTATCTCATGATAATTTGGAACATATTTCAATTTCGCATTTACGGCTTGTCTGAGACAAAGCACCTGTTTCGAATATGTTTTTGGTGAACTCAATTGAGGTCTGTATTCTGCTCTTGTGCATTTATTTGTGAGAGAAGCTTGTCTGTCCTAACCTATTAATTTGCTATCGCAATCACCTATAGCTCTCTTAGATGGTAAGCTACTCTACTTATTTGAGCTTTTGAAGGGGTAATTGTTTGATAGACAATTGCCTATCTGATCGTACAAGTGTTAAAGGTCTGCAACTCTTCTTCAAACCCCTCATCCTGAGCTCTTTCCCAAAAAAATGTAAAAGACTCAGAATCACTCTGATCAGAAGATGGTGTCCGCGTTGTCTCTATACTATCCCGGCTCTACATATCAGAAATTGCCTGGCCGTGAACCGATAGAGACAACTTTCGAAACAGCAAAATAATCGATAATGATCTGCTCATATCGAGAGGATTATTGATCGAATATTAGAAGCTTTAGAACTTCAGGCTTTTGCCTCAGATCATGGTAGTTGTACGAATTCTACAAGCAGACGCATTGCGCATGTTGGTTCATCATACATCTTAGGACAAAAGCATGCTGAGAAATGAGTTAATCAACTATTAAAATGGATTTAAAGGTATAAGTCGAACAGGTTTGATTCGGTTTAGTGTTTATAGAAAACCAATCTTCTCCATCTTTCTGATGAAAGATTGCCCTATTGTCGACACGCTCTCATTTGTTCTTTTTGTAACTCATTGGTGACATACCCATGAACTTTTTAAATACCCGAGAAAAGTATAATGGATCTCGATAATCAAGCCTGTAACTTATTTCTTTGATTGAAAGGTCAGTAAGATTCATGAGTTCACAAGCTTTTTGAATCTTGATCAAACTGAAAAAGTGCATTATCGAATACCCTGTTTTCTCCTTGAAAATTGTGAAGAGGGAAGAAGAAGACTTGTTAAATTCTCGTTCTACGTCCGATAAGGTCAGCGACTCATATAACTTCTCATTTAGATACTCAGTAATCCGCTTAACCAAATCCTCTTTGGCTAAATCAGGATTCTTAGGCGATTTTAAGGAGTAATAGATAAATGAGCCTAAGAGCTTATGCAGCAACATACTTGAGTATTCGAATAGCTGATTAGTGCTACCTCTTTCAAGTAGATTAATAATGAAGTCGAATTCTTCTATCCTGTCTTGACTAAACGGAATAAAAATGCTGCCCCCTTGATTCTGTTTCGTGAACTGTTTGAATAGATAGAGCGACTTGTGACCGACAAAGTGGACCCAATAGATGCTCCATGGGTCAGTTCTATGAGATTCATATTTATGAGCCACATCTTTTTCTATAATAAAAAAAGTGTTTGGCTGAATGTCGTGATCAATCCCATTCTGAGTGATAGTCCCTCGTCCTTCTACACAATAGATTAAAATATACTCACCGCATCCATTCGGTCTGTTTCTAAAATGATTTCTGGCATTTGGGAAAAACCCAATATCAGTGAGATAGAGACTTGAGATAAGTTCGTGTCGATCAAACCTTTTTATTACTCCCCTTGGGACAACAATCATCTGCTCCCCCTTGAAGCCACTCTCTAAAAAAGATCTGCTGTTTTCCATCATGTAAGAGGTCTAAAATTGCTAGGATCCGATATTTACCATACTGGATAATTGTCCATACTATACGATATTATGTCCATAGGATCAAATTATCAAATTCATAACTTTGATAAGCTTAGGATGAATATAATTCATTTTGGAGCATTTTTTGAGCAATTAATAGTGATTTTTATAAATACGGGGACAGATGTGTTTGAGCGTCTATTGTACAATTGGTAAACGAATAATCTATGTTTAGTATCAAAACAAAAATTTGGTTGCTTTTCGCTACCCTTTTGATGTTGGCTGCATGTGGAGAAGATGAGGTGAGTGTTGATTCTGAACCAAATCTTCAGATTGACGATATGATCACCGGCTTACCCGGCGAAAATTTGGTAATGACCGGGCTTATCAGTGACCCGGCGGGCATCAGACAAGTAGAATTGATCTATGAAGCCTGGGACTTGGCTAAAGTGATCTCCCTTGAAGATGGGATTACCCAGTTTGAGCTTGCCTATACGTTTAAAGTGCCAGAAACTGAAGTTGAGGGTACCACTCATTCAATTGAGATAGTTGCCACTAACGCCGGAGGTAACACCAGAAGCTCTTCAATACAGGTGGAGCTTACATTGGATATAGTTCCACCTTCTATATCATTCGCATCACCAAATGATGGCGGTACGTACATAGCGGCCGCAGGACCTGAGTTTGAGCTTAGCTTTATTGTAGAAGATAATACACAGTTGTCAAAGGTCACCTTAGTTGGGCTAGGGTTTAATGAAGAATTTGTGGTATCGGCAACCTCTTTCTCTTTCCGTGAAGAGGTGGATTTCTCTTTATCTGGTCCCTTTGAGGTGAGTGTAACAGCCGAGGATGTTCAGGGCAACATCGCCACTTCAAGTATCAATGTCACGATAGAGGAAGCTTTGAGGTTTGAAAAGATGTTTCTTGCCGATGTATCTACCGATGACGCACTGACCTCAGATGTCTTTGGTGTTCCGATGCTTATCGATGGTTTCATTTCAGAAGATAGCGCAGGCGTCATCTTCGAAGCTCGATATTATAATAATGCACCTAATACGGAAATAAGGTTTATTCCTCAAAAGTCATCATTTGCACCTTTTTCATTCGGTGCTGGTGAGAATGAAGGCGAGTTGGTTTTGGGTAATGATAACACTGTAAATCCAATCATTTTGACAGAGATAGGATATCATAAGATATTAATAGATCTCGTCAATTTCACTTACACGACGGAGATGTACACTCCTAGTGACGAAGTGTTTGATTTGATCATACTTATGGGAACAGGCGTTAGAGTTAACAATGCATCGACTTGTGTAAGTAATGAGGATGGATCAGAAGCATGTTGGTGGTTTGGTAGCGGAAAGGAGTTAGTGGCAGATAGTAATAATCCTTATCTGTTTACCGCTACGGTAGAGCTCTTCGATCATGATCTTGCAGGAGATGGGAATAATGGGTTCATTCTAGGCGCTAATCCGGAAGGATGGTCACCTTTCTGGAGATTTGATCAGGGTGGGGAAATTGGTGCAGAGCCTGAAGCTACCGTACCTAACGATGGTATCAACTTTCTCTTTGGAGAACAGCACTACGGCATCTACACATTTGAGTTTGACACTCATCTCAACCGAGCAAGAGTAATTCCTCAATAACCCCAACTAATAGCATGATCATGAAAAAGAACAGTAAATATCTAATTGCCATTGGCTCACTATTGATGTTGCTCATAGCGGCGTGTGAAGATGATGAATTTCAGTTTCCTGTATCAGAACCATTGATATCAACTTCATCTGAGACAATAAGCAGTTTGCCAGGAGGAGATTTGACGCTAGAAGCGACGCTGACCGACCCTGTAGGTCTTCAAAGTGTGGAGGTGGTGTATACTCCGTGGAATCTCACAGAAACCATATCGCTATCCGGAGCAGAGGAGCATTTATTATCTTATGTGATCAGTGTTCCAAATACAGAACCAGTAGGATCTACGCACGATATCCTCATCACAGCGACTAACGTAAATGGTGTCATCATGGAGCGTGTCCAGCGAGTCGTGCTTAATCAGGATGAAACTGCGCCAGTCATCTCCAACAATACACAGGCGGGAGTGGCTTTCCTGGGTGATGGCACTGATGCCACCCTTGAGATATCTGTCTCGGATAATCTAGGGATAGCTACATTCACGATAGTTGGGCCGAGCTTTAGTGAAAGTATACAGGTTGGAGCCAATTCATATAGTTATTCGAGGGATCTCAACGTTCAGCAGCAGGGTCTGTACAACTTTGAAATAACTGTCGAAGACGAATGGGGCAACAGTGCTGAAGAGACTGTGACTATTGTGGCCTATGAGCCTTTTGAAAAAATGTATCTGGCTGATGTCTCTTCCGATGAAGAGCTTTTGGTTGACTTGATGGGTGTGCCACGCGTAATGAATTCATTTGACAATGAAGATAGTCTTGGCAAAGTATTCGTCGGGTACTATTACAACGCACAAGAAAACACTGAAATAAGGCTTCTTCCATCAAAGGAATCGTTCTCCCCATTAACTTTTGGAGCCTCCAGTCAAAATGGTGTAATGATGGTAGCGCCAGATGCTACGGTATCACCAATCATATTGCCTAACATAGGCTATACTAAACTCTCTGTTGATTTTCGTGACATGAGCTACACTGTGGAGCCTTACACTCCAGAGGATGAGTTTTTCGAAACTGTCGTTTTTCATGGATCTGATGGTATTTTGATAAATGGCGAGTCGATATGCTGTTGGAATCCAGCTGTCGGTAAGGCGTTAACAAGAGATACTGCCAATCCTTACGTGTTCACGGGAACATTGGAATTGTTCGACGCATCTGCCGATCAGTCAGGCTTGGGAGGGAGCTTCATACTTGGAGCCAGTACTGAAGGCTGGTCTCCTTTCTGGAGGTTTGATAACGGCTCCAGCCCCGACGCAACTGTACCCAATGGAGGCGACAACTATTCCTTCGGACCAGAGGCCTATGGTACCTACGATGTAACCTTCGATACTCATCTAAATCGTATTGAAATCACTCCTAATAACTGATTCATGAAAAGTTTATTTTTACTCTTAGCATTTACCCTCACTTCTTCATATTGCCTGGCCCAGATCGTATCTGGCCAGGTTACTTCAGACGAGGGTCCTATTCCCGGAGCAACCATTCTTGAGGTGGGAACCACTAATGGTACCATATCCGATGTAGATGGCAATTTCAGTTTGAGGTTAGAAAAGTCTTCTGGAACGCTTTCAGTTTCTTTTATCGGCTACAAAACAGTGGAGATACCCTATGCAGGAGCGGCAGACCTTGGCACAATAACAATGGTTTTTGATGACCTGGCACTAGAGGAAGTCATCGTTATTGGTTACGGTACGGCCAGAAAGAAGGAGTTAACATCTGCCATTGCGACTGTTGAGGCGAAAGACCTGAATAGAATGACTGTTGGTAATGTTGCTGAAGCATTCCAGGGGCTTGCTTCAGGGGTCCAGGTATTCGGAGGGGGTGGAGGTCCCGGTAGTCCACCAAACATCGTAATTAGAGGTATCACGACGAACCAAGGATCTGAACCATTGATAGTGGTGGACGGAGTGCCTTTGCCTGAGGGCTCCAATCTGAACTTTTTGAATCCTGCGGATATCAAGAATATTCAAATCCTTAAAGATGGCTCTGCGACCTCAATCTACGGTACACGAGGTTCTAACGGAGTAATCCTGGTAAGTACAAAAAGAGGTGGAGGTGAAACTTCTATTACGGGTACCGTTTCCTATGGATTGAAAACGCTGGAACAACCCAGAATGGCAGGAGCTTCGGAATACATCCGGGTAATGAATGCTCGCCAGGCGGCAGATGGAGCGCCGGATTTGTTTGACCCAACTACAATTAATTCGGATACAGACTGGTGGAATGAGGTATATAGTGATGTAGCATCAGTTCAAAACTATTCTCTGCAGATCACTGGTGGTAGCGATAAGTTAAGCACGATGAGTAGTCTTTCATACTTCAGGGATGAATCCCATTTAGACAAAGGATATTGGGAACGACTGACCGGTAGATTTAACCTTGACTTTAATGTAAGTGACAGGGTCTTCATCCGGCAGGATTTTAGTCCGAGGTATGAGCACTGGGAAAATACCCCTGATGTATTCTGGAATACGCTAAGTATAGCTCCGCTGACCGAGGTGTTTCGACCTTTTGATGAGCGGGAAGGTCTAAACGAATTTAGTATCTACCAGCGGTCTGCCAACCTTGTGCCTAATCCAGCAGCTACAGTGGCCAGAGCTTTTGATAAAACACATTTTTACAGCATGTTTTCCAATACGGAGCTTACTGTTGATATCTTAGATAATCTCTCCTTCTCATCTCGGTTTGGAATAACATTTGATCAGACACGAAGGGACATTTTTAGACCTCAATTCTTGATTTTTCCTGTTAATGAAGAAAACCAGATATCCGATGTTAGATCACGAATAACAACCGGCTTAGATTATGTTTGGAACAATCTTATTCAGTACAACAGAGAATTTGGTAGACACAATGTAGGCGCAACGCTCGGCTATGTGATTGAAAGGAACCAAACCAATTTTGTAGAAGGTTTCAACAACGAAGTTCCGCTGACAGGTGAAAACTTTAGGTTTTTGAATGCAGCAGCAGGTGATTCACATCGAGCGCGTGGCAATGAGACGGCTAACGCTCTGGAATCATATCTTGCAAGGATAAGGTATAATTACGACGACCGGTTTTTCTTTTTTGCCTCATTTAGAAATGATGGTTCATCGAGATTCCCTGTAAGTAATCGTAGAGCGAACTTCTACAGCTTCTCTGGTGCTTGGGATCTAAGCAACGAGAGCTTTTTCAATGTTGGATTTCTTGACGCGTTAAAATTGAAGGCCGGATTTGGTCAGGTGGGTAACCAAAATATTCCTGAATCAGCGTTTGTTACTTTGGTCACCAATGGAGACTTCATACTAGGAGAAAACAAGGACCTTGTTGTAACCAACTATGTAGATCAGCTACCCAACGAAAATCTACGATGGGAAACCATTGAGGACATCAATATAGGTCTAGAAGGTGCTGTGCTTGATAACTCAATAACCTTCAACATTGAACGGTACAGAAGAACTTCGAAAGACTTGCTCTTCCAAACCAGTTTACCATTATTCACGGGTGCACCAAGCCTTATTTGGCAAAATGTAGGAAGCTTTGAGTCTAACGGATGGGATATAGCATTGGGTTACAACAAACAGATATCCGAGTTTACGCTCTCGGCTGCTGCAACCATCTCGACGAACGAAAGTAAGGTTGTTGAGTTGGCTCCCGGAAATGATCAACTATTCGGCCAACAGCGTGCGGAGTTTGGGAACGGCTTTTTGAAGATCACTGAATTAGGACAAACTGTTGGATTATTCTATGGATATGAAACCGACGGAATATTCCAAAACCAAACGGAGATCAACAGCCACTCGACAAATGAAGGAACACTTATACAGCCCAATGCACAGCCCGGGGACCTGAAGTTTGTTGACCAAAATGAAGATGGTAGGATTGATGAGGAAGATTTTACAACGATCGGTAATCCATTCCCAGACTTTGTGGCCGGCTTAAACCTTAATCTTGGTTATAAACAATGGGATATGAACATGCAGTGGTACGGTTCTTTTGGTAATGATGTTTACAACTATACTAAGACGTTCCTGACATCCGGTCAATCTAATAGAAATGTCAGAGAGGGGCTCATTGATGAAGTATGGACAGAGTCGAATCCAGGAGCGACTATTCCACGGCTTACCACTATTGATCCGAATAGAAACTTTGGTAGATCCTCCGACTATTTTATTGAAGACGGCACCTTTGTAAGACTCAAAAATATACAACTGGGCTACACTTTCGAAGTGCCCTTTGCTTCTCAACTAAGAGTATATGTCTCAGGACAAAACCTGCTGACATTTACAGATTATACCGGTTTTGACCCTGAGATCTATGCCATCGACAATCCTAATAGCGACGCTGACAACAGCATAATAGCACGGATGGGACTTGATTTTGGACGCTATCCATTGACTAGGACCTATTTACTTGGAGTGAACATGACATTTTAAATTGTAGTAAGATGAAGATTAAGATATTACTTGGCTTTTTAGCTTTTAGCATTCTTTCATGCAATGACGATGTGTTGGATGAGCGCCTGCGCTCACAGCCTACACTTGATGAAATACTTTCCAATGAAGAATCCATGCTCAACTTTGTCAATGGAGCATATGCAGGTGTACAGCAAGATAGCTGGTGGCAAATCGTATTCTACAGGCAAATCATGGATATGGCCTCAGACGACTGCTGGGCTGGAAACACCGAACAACCCAGACCTGACATCATTACAATTGCTCATTACAATAATGTAGACGTGGCTTCTCCATATTTCGCGGATTTCTGGAACTACAACTACCGTGGAATTACGAGATGTAATGTGATACTACAGGAAATAGAAGCTACCACGGTGGATGAGGAATTAAAGTCCAGACTGATAGGAGAAACCAAATTTCTTCGAGCCTTCTTCTATTTTCAGCTTGTAAAAAACTTTGGAGGTGTTCCTATCATCATGACATTCGATGAATTACTGTCTCCAGAGATCATTACTACAGAAAGAAGCTCTGCGGATGAAGTGTATGATTTGATAGAACAGGATCTAGAGGAGGCCATAGAACTGCTGCCGCTTAAAAGTGAATATGGCCCGGCAGACTTAGGTAGAGCTACCAAGGGAGCAGCTCAGGGTTACCTAGCTAAAGTATATCTCTTTAGGGAGAAATGGGCCGAAGCTGCAGACATGGCCAACAATGTGATTTTGTCTAATGAATATGCGCTGGAACCCAACTTTGACAATGTCTGGAATGTAGAAAACCCTAATGGTGTAGAGGTCATCTTTGAAATACGGTATAGAACTGATGATCAGAACACAGGTTCAACTCGATTTGGAGGTTCTTACGGAGTAACCACCGGTTCCAGAGCGGATGGCGGTTGGAACTGGAGTGTCCCTGCTAGTTATTTGGAGCAGGCATTTCTTGAAGAAGGTGATGAAATTCGGTTACGAAATACCATCATCAAACATGGCGAGCCAGTCTATGGTGACCCAGATGCACCAGAGTTTGATGCAGCACCAGATAGAAATAAGTCAGGCAGGATCAATCGTAAGTTTTATATCCCACAGGCCTTTAGAGGGGCACCTCATGCATGGGGGAATACTCCTTTGAATCATATTTTTATGCGATACGCAGACCTACTGCTCATGTACGCAGAGGCCAGTTACTTTAGTGGAAATGAGTCAGAAGCTATCGCCAAACTCCAGATGGTAAGAGATAGGGTAAACCTGACCACAGATACCTCATTATCAGGAGATGCGTTGAGAGATGCGATTTGGAAGGAAAGACGGCTTGAATTGGCGCTTGAGCAGCATAGAATATACGACCTTAGAAGGCAGAAAGTAAATGGTGAGCCTCGTATCAATCAGGTTTTCGGACCTCAGGGATCGTTTGTGCAATACAACCTCAATGAAAACACTGATGAATTCGAATTGACCAACCTGGGAGAAGATCAGGCCAAAGGCTCCACTTTTGATCCGGGCATACATCTTCTGTGGCCTATACCCACGAATGAGATTATTCTTTCCCAGGGTGTTATTACACAAAACCCGGGTTATTAAGAGGTAATGCGAAACGCATTCTTACTATGTATTATTTTGGGTATGGTGGCTCTCGCTTCATGTGAAGATGAATCCACCGACCCAAACGATCCAAGGTTTATCAGTCCGGAGCAGGGTATTACACTCCAATTAGGCAACCTACAGCAGACAGTTCATCATTTCGGTGCATCTGATGGTTGGTCCGCCGAGACGATAGGCGAGAACTGGCCAGACGCACAAAGAGAGAAAATCGCCGAACTCTTGTTCAGTCAGGAGTTGGACGAACAAGGAAAACCTAAGGGTATCGGCCTATCCATGTGGAGGACAAATATTGGAGCAGGCAGTGCCAATCAATCAGATAATGGTTTTGCTGACCGTTCCTGGTTCAGAGAAACGGAGTGTCCGCTACTACCGGATGGTTCTTGGGACTGGTCACAAGGGCAAGGAACCCGGTGGTTTATCAATAAAGCCAAAGAATACGGAGTGGATTATTTGACAGGCTGGGTCACTTCTCCTCCATATTTCATGACCAAGAATGGTTATACATTCATTACACCAGGTACGGGAGGCTACAACTTACAGCCTGACAAGTACGATGATTTCGCGGCTTATTTGAGTGGGTACGCTCAGTACTATGAAAGTCAGAATATAGGCCTGGATTTTATTAGTCCAATTAATGAACCTCAATATGAATGGAGTGCTGAACCAGGGTCTGCTATCCAGGAAGGTTCGCGATGTTCTAATGCCGAGGCATTCACCTTGGTGCAGGCCATGGATCAGCAGTTCCAGGCGGATGGCGTAAGCACTAAGATCATACTACCCGAGTCAGGAGACCTTGAGTCTCTCTACGCATTCAAAAGCAACTTTCCCAACGCATCAGATCAAGCCAGTACATTTTGGAGCAGTTCTAGCGACGAGTATTTGGGTGATTTCAACTCTGTCGTGCCCTACTTGGCTGGACATAGCTATTGGTCAAATAGTAACCCAAATGTGGCTGTCAATCATAGAAAGGAATTGCTGAGCATGAATCAGAGCTTGGGACTGGAGTTTTGGCAAACGGAATACTCTATCCTAGGATCTGACTACCAATCGCAAGGTGCACCTGGAGAATTGATTGATATTGATTACGCGTTGTGGGCTGCAAGGATCGTACATTGGGATTTTACTTTGGCCAATGCGACGGGCTGGTCTTGGTGGACATCCATGAGCAGAGCGCAGTTCGCCGATCACAGGTTCAGATTTGGCTTGACCAATTGGTACCCCAATAGTGAAGGCAGGTCCAATTCCGGGGGTGAGTTCGAGGAATCCAAGCTACTATGGTCATTTGGAAACTTCAGCCGATTTGTCAGACCAGGCTATCAAAGAATTGAGCTGGTGAATGACCTTTTTGGTAGTGAAGAACGTGAGGCGGAAAATCTGATGGTGTCTTCATTCTTATCGGCGGCTAGAGACGAGCTGGTCATTGTGCTGATCAATTATTCTCAGGAGAATATTGATGTGCCAATTCTTAATTACGGAACAGATGATGGATTCAGGGTCGAGGACGATATGTTCAATGCCTACGTTACCAGTCAAACCTTCAATCTCCAGCCTTCACTAGTATCTGCTGATGATATTACAGTCAGAGGTCGATCGATAATGACATTAGTCGGAAAACTCTGAGCTATTAATGAAGGCCCAAACCACCATATATTTGATTGTCCTACATCTTCTGTCCATTCCGGTAGGTGCTCAAGAAGTTACACTAGACGCCTCTCTGGAATATCAGAAAATCGAGCACTTTGGAGCTTCAGATGCATGGAGGATGCAATTTGTTGGTAAAAACTGGCCTTTGAAAAAGCGCGAATACATCGCTGACTTACTATTCAGTAAAGAGTTGGATCAGGATGGTAACCCAAAGGGAATAGGTCTTTCACTTTGGAGGTACTACATAGGAGCAGGTAGTGCGCACCAAGGTGATAGCTCAGATATACAAAATGAGTGGAGAAGAGCCGAATGCTTCCTAAATCCTGATGGCACCTACGACTGGACGCGACAAGTAGGGCAGCAATGGTTTTTGGAGGCAGCCAAAAAGAGAGGAGTCGAAAAGTACTTGGCCTTTACACTTACGGCACCTGTCCAGTATTCGATTAATGGGAGAGCTTACTCCATCAAAGGGGATGAGCGGATTAACCTTAAGCCCGGACATTATGATGACTATGCGAAATTTACGGCTGATGTGCTGGAGCATTTTGCCAATGAGGGTTATGAGTTCGACTACCTCAGTCCTGTCAACGAACCACAGTGGGATTGGTCAAATCCTGGCCAGGAAGGCACGGCAGCAACCAATGAAGAGATCTACTTGCTTACAAAATACCTGGCAGATGAGCTTGAAACACGCAATCTCAATACCACCTTGGCAGTAGGCGAGGTAGGAGATATCAAACATCTCTATACCGATTACGCATCGAGCGGTGATCAGGTAGATGTTTTTTTTGGAAATGACGCTACGCTTGACCTTACGGCATTACCCAAAGTAGAGCCTGTGATCACAGGGCACAGCTATTTTACCACTTGGCCGATAGACACATTGGTGGATGCCAGGATGAAGCTGAAAGCCAAACTAGATGAAGTTGACGATCTTGGTTATTGGCAAACAGAGTTTTGTATCCTTGAGGAGTCACCAGAAATCGGGAGTGGTCACAAACGTGATTTGGGTATGAATACAGCACTTTATGTGGCAAGAGTGATCCACGCTGATCTTACCATTGCCAATGCTAGAAGTTGGCAGTGGTGGACTTCTCTAACTACCTGGGACTACAAAGACGGATTGATCTATCTCGATACTGGGGACGAAAACGATCTTTTCAATCGAGACAAGATCAAAAATGACGGGGAGGTGAGGGACAGCAAATTGCTGTGGGCTTTTGGCAACTTCTCCAGGTTCGTCACTCCGGGGATGACCCGAATTGAGTCAGCTGTTGAAAATGATAATATCGCTGTAGCGGCCTTCAAAGAAGGGGACAAAGTGGTGATGGTATTGATCAACTACGATCAGGATGCTCATAAGCTCACTTTTCCAAAAGGATTTCAGGCTGAAACGGGCTACCTAACCGATGAGAAAAACAGCTTGGATCTGATGAAAGTTGGATCGAGCTCAGTAAAACTGCCCAAGCGATCTGTCACCACTATCATAGGAAAAATCAATTGATGAGCCAGCCTAAATTCAATATCGCCTATCTGCTATCACTTGCGCTCACCTCAGCTTTGGGGGGATTGCTTTTCGGGTATGATTGGGTGGTAATAGGAGGCGCCAAGCCTTTCTATGAGCTGTTCTATCAAATCCAGGACGTACCTAATCTCCAGGGATGGGCTATGAGTAGTGCCCTGGTCGGTTGCATCATTGGAGCTATAGCCGCTGGTGGTTTATCGGACAAATACGGGCGAAAGCAACCCCTTATTCTTGCAGCAGCTTTGTTTATCTTAAGTGCATGGGGTAGCGGTGCTGCTGAAGACTTTACCTGGTTCATTATTTACCGAGTAATCGGTGGCGTAGGGATTGGTATCGCCTCGACCTTATCTCCCATGTACATCGCAGAGATATCACCAGCCTACCTGAGAGGTCGATTTGTAGCTATCAATCAGTTGACTATCGTAATAGGTATACTCGCGGCACAGATTTGTAATTACCTGATCGCGGACCCTATACCGGCTGGCTATTCACCTTCGCAGATTGTGACTTCATGGAACGGTACTACAGGATGGCGTTGGATGTTCTGGGCAGAACTGGTTCCGGCCAGCGCATTTTTCATTCTCTTATTCTTCGTTCCAAAGAGCCCGAGGTTTCTTGTCAAGAGCCATCAGGAGGATATTGCGGAGCGTGTTTTAAGTAAGATTGGAGGTCACGAATATGCCCAACAGGAGATAAGGGAGATTAAGAATACCTTTTCAGAACATTCTGAAAGAGTCAGTTTCAGCGAACTGAAAAGTCCATCGTTGAAGCCAATACTTGTGTTAGGGATCGTATTGGCAGTCTTCCAGCAATGGTGTGGTATTAATATCATTTTCAACTATGCCGAAGAGATCTTCACAGCGGCTGGATATAGCGTTGGTGATATGCTTTTCAATATAGTCATTACCGGCAGTGTAAACCTCGCCTTTACGCTTGTAGCGATGCGAAGTGTCGACTCGCTCGGTCGGAAAAAACTGATGCTTTTTGGGTCAGCAGGATTAGGAGTTGTATATCTCATCCTGGGACTAAGCTACTTTATGGGCTGGAATGGATTACCTATCCTAATTCTAGTGGTAACGGCTATTGGAGTGTATGCCATGTCTCTTGCGCCAATCACCTGGGTTGTGCTGTCGGAAATATTCCCTAATAAGGTAAGGGGTCGTGCTATGTCTATCGCTACGCTTTCACTTTGGATTGCGGCTTTTGCCATCACGTTTACCTTTCCTATCCTCAACAAAGCGCTTGGATCCTACGGAATTTTCTGGCTTTACAGTGTCATTTGCCTAGTCGGATTCTTATTCATACGCGCAAGGCTTCCTGAGACAAAAGGTAAATCACTGGAAGAAATTGAGCTTGAGCTTACTCGCTCTGATCACTCTAAAGTAGAAGCAGTCGAAAATGAATTGATAAAATCCTAAAACTCTTTTTACATGGTAAGAGCCGATTTATCCAAACTATCTATTCCTACCTATGAATTAGGCAAGTCAGAAATAAACCCTGTTTTCTTTGAGAAAAGGGTTTATCAGGGTTCATCAGGTAAGGTTTATCCTGTCCCTTTTATTGATAAAGTATACGATACGCCGGTAGACAAGAGCTACCAGTCAGCAACACTGGAAAATGAATTTGTGAGATTGGTGATGTTACCAGAGATCGGAGGCCGAATATTCGAAGCGCAGGATAAAGCCAATAACGATTACGATTTCTTCTACAAGCAGGAGGTGATTAAGCCGGCGCTGGTCGGTCTTGCTGGTCCATGGATCAGTGGAGGAGTAGAGTTCAACTGGCCGCAACACCATCGTCCGGGTACTTATCTACCCTCAGATATTTTTATAGAAGAAGAGGAGGATGGTGCTAAGACTGTCTGGATGTCAGAGTATGATCCGATGTATCGATTGAAAGGAATGCACGGCATTCGATTGCGCCCGGACAGTGCCCTGGTAGAGCTGAGGGGTCGATTATTTAACCGCACTGCCATCACCCAAACGTTTCTTTGGTGGGCAAATGTAGCCGTAGAAGTACATCAGGATTATCAGAGCTTCTTTCCGCCTGATGTTCATTATGTAGCTGATCATGCTGTCAGAGCGATGAGTTGCTTTCCGGTAGCAGAAAATCACTACTACGGCATTCCGTACCATGAACGTCCAGGCCGAAATGACCTTAGAAAGTACGAGAATATTACCGTCCCAACCAGCTACATGATCTGCGACACCAACTATGACTTCTTTGGAGGCTATGATTTCAAAGCAGATGGCGGGTTTGTTCATGTGGCCAATCGTCACATTGCACCAGGGAAGAAACAATGGACCTGGGGGAGTGAAGAGTTCGGAAGAGCCTGGGATCGGGAGCTGACGGATAAGGGTGGCCCTTACTTCGAGTTGATGGCAGGTGTTTACACGGACAATCAACCTGACTTTGCTTACCTACTTCCATTTGAAACCAAAACGTTTTCTCAATTCTGGTGGAGCTACAAGAAACTTGGACCGGTCCAGAATGCCAATAAAGAAGTCGCTATCAAGCTTGTTCCCGGGCAGGGCAACAAGGCATCAATCGGAGTTGCCAGTAGTAAAAGACTGGAAAACCTGACAATGATTTTCTCTGCTGGAGATAAGGTAGAAAAAATCGGTTCCATCTCGACCAGCCCTGATCAACCCTGGACGGCAGAAAGATCTTTTGAATTGGGTGACGAAGGCAATCTTTCATTGGCGGTAGTAGCTGAAAACGGCAAGTTGCTTCTTGCCTACACTCATCAGGAAGTGGATAAGGCTCGAAACCGAAAGGTGGCATTCGAACCCAAACAGCCGAAAGCAGTCAACAGCTCAATCAAGCTGGAGATGATTGGAGAGCATCTTGATCTCTATCGTCACCCGACCCGCTACCCAGAACCGTATTGGAAGGAGGCGATCCAAAAAGACCGCAATAACTTCAATGCATACCTCTCTTTGGCCAAGCACTACATTAAATCGGGTCAATTTGATGAGGCAAAAGAATTCGCTTACGGAGCGATGGAGATACTGACTACTTATCATCCAAATCCTTCCACTGGGGAAGCCCACTATTATCACGGGATTTCTTGCTTCTATTTAGACGAGTTTGATCTGGCATACAAGTCCTTCTACAAAGCTACCTGGAACTATGAGTGGCGTTCTCCGGGATATTACATGCTTGCAAAGATCGATTCGAGAAAGGGTGATTTTGAATCTGCCCTGGAGCATCTTGACTCGTCGCTGACCACTAATACGCAGAACAATAGTGCGATCATCCTCAAAGCAGTGATTCTAAATCAGCAAGGTGATGAATCCAAAGCACGGCATATTTTAGAGAACCTCTTGAAAGAGGACCGATTAGATCAATGGGCAAATTTTGAGCTGGGTGCCATAAAGAAAGACTTTTCTCACTTTATCGAATCTAGCCGAAATGACGCGCAGACGGTCATTGATATTGCTTTCGAATATGCGGAAAGTGGTTTCTACCAGCGTGCAATCCAACTCATAGAGCTTCATCATCAATCACCGGAGCAAAAGTGTGCAGTGCCCAATCCTATGGGTACATCTAATATGACTGAAATGATGCTTGCATGGCTTTACTTTAGGTTGGGAAAAGATGCAAAGGGAGACGAGATAATGAAGAGCGTTTGCAATAAGTCTTTCGATTATTTCTTTCCATCCAGATTGACAGAGCTAAAAATGCTCGAATGGATTGTGGAGAACAAGCCTTCGTGTACCATGGCGCACTACGGACTTGGCAACTTTTACTTCAATGCTAAGCGACATCAGGATGCGATAGAAATTTGGGAAAAGGCCGTTGATGCCGGGTGTAACTACGCTACACTACATCGAAACCTTGGTATTGCCTATTGGAATGCCCTTCAGGATGGTGACAAAGCTCGCGCATACTTCCTCAATGCGATCGAAGATTCACCTAAGGATATGCGCATCCAGTTTGAATATGATCAACTCAGGAAGAAGCTCAATGATGACCCACATCAGCGGCTTCAAGATCTATTGGCAATAGGCGATGATCTTTACACACGGGACGATTTTAGTGTGGAGCTGGCGGCTTTGTACAATTTTACGGATCAAAGTGATAAGGCTTTATCGCTGTTGACCAACCGCAACTTTCACCCTTGGGAAGGTGGCGAGGGTCAGGTACTAAAGCAGTACACCTACGCTTGCCTCAACCTGGGTCAGAAAGCATTACAAAAGAGAGATCCCGAAGCGGCGCTGCAATACTTTGATCGCTCGCTAGATACTCCTGACAATCTGGGTGAGAAGTACCATCCACTGCAGGCCATTGCACATATCAATTATTGGAAAGCCATGGCACATCGAGCGATGGGTAATGAGCAAGAGGCCATTCAACACTTCACCAAAAGCACTGAGGAAGATGGAGATTTCATCGATATGGCGGTGAGTAGTTTTTCTGAGCTCACCTACTTCAAGGCCCTCTCCATGCTCGAATTAGGTAATGATACCGCTGCTTTGAAGGTATTGAGTGACATGAAGGCGTTTGCACTCAACAAACTAGATGAAGAGGTGCGAATAGACTACTTCGCTACTTCGCTACCGCTAATGCTGGTATTCGAAGATGACATTCAGAAGCGAAATACGATAGAAGCGCATTACCTCCTTGGCTTAGCAGAATTAGGAGCAAGTCGATTTGAAGAGGCCAAAGAGCATTTTAGAAAAGCGCTAAGCTTGAACGTAACCCATATTGGATCCAAAGATCATCTGGCACAAGCCAACGAGGAGAAAATAAGCATTTAAGATGAGGGCAGGCTTCAACGTATATCTCTTACTCGTCACGGCAATACTTGTGTCATGTCAGATCAGGGAGGATGTACCAACTGAGCGGCCCAATATTGTTTTCATTCTTGCAGATGACCTTGGAGCTTTCGATCTGAGTTATGCCAATGACACCTATTATGAAACTCCCAACATAGACAGGTTAGCAAAGGAGGGAGTCACATTTACGAATGGCTATGCCGCGGCACAGGTTTGTAGCCCATCAAGAGCAAGTATTTTTACTGGTAAGTCCACGGTCTCACATGGCGTGACAGACTGGATAGGTGCTGAGACGGGTGAGTCATGGGGACGAAAGCACCCTTACACCAGGATCTTACCACCGTCATATGATCTTCAACTGGATAGCACTGAGACGACTCTTGCAGAGTTTTTCAAAGCTAATGGATACAAGACCTTCTTCGCAGGCAAATGGCACCTAGGCTCGGAAGGATCATGGCCAGAGGATCATGGCTTTGACATCAACAAGGGGGGCTGGGACTATGGCAATCCACGCGGCGGTTTTTTTTCACCTTATATTAATCCCAATCTAACCGATGGACCTCCCGGTGAAAACCTTAGCATGAGGTTGGCCCGTGAAACGGTAGATTTTATCCGCAGCAGTCAAGAAGAGCCTTTTTTTGCTTTTTTGTCCTTTTACGCAGTTCACGGTCCGATCCAAACGACAGAGCGCTACTGGAAAAGATATCGCGATAAGGCGATTGCGGCGGGGCTTGATTCGGCAGGTTTTGAAATGGAGAGAAGGCTACCCATTCGCACGGTACAGGACAATGCTATTTATGCGGGACTGGTACAGCATATGGATGATGCTGTGGGTATTGTTCTTGACGAGCTGGAAAAGCTGGGACTGGATGACAATACGATCATCGTTTTCACGTCTGATAACGGTGGCGTTGCGTCAGGAGATGCATACTCTACGACAAATGCTCCTTTACGTGGTGGCAAGGGCTACCAATGGGAAGGTGGCATTCGGGTACCCTTCATCATTAAAACGCCGGGTGCAACTCCCTCGTCATCTAACTATCCGGTTTCCGGTCAGGACTTTTATCCTACACTTGGGGACCTGGCCCATCTTTCCGTACCCGAAAATCAGAACATCGAAGGAATCAGTCTGAAGGGAGTTATCGAAGGCAATGAGGTTGATGAGCGAGCTCTATTTTGGCATTATCCCCATTATGGTAATCAGGGAGGCGACCCAGCATCAATGGTCAGGAGAGGTGACTTTAAACTCATCTATTATTGGGAGAACCAACAGTCCGAACTCTACGATCTCAGCAAAGACATTAGCGAGCAATATGACCTAAGCCAGGATCAGGTAGAGATAGCAAGAGCACTGAAGAGTGAGCTTTTCGATTACTTAAGGCAAAATAGGGCCCGTGTGCCTGATCCAAGTCCATTCTTTACTGAAGAGGCGCTCGCGGAGCGCCGGGCTTACGTTGTGAATGAATTATTGCCAGCTTTAGAAGCTGACAGATTAAACATACTGCAAAACAATTTCCAGCCAAATGCCGACTGGTGGGGAAGTGCAACAATTGACTAGCATGAGAAAGAATCGCTCAACCGTACTCCTTTTCACACTCTTTGCAGGTCTTGCGCTGAGCTGCCAGAGTAACAAGCCTTCGGATTCCATTGACCTATCGGGAGAATGGAAAGTAAGACTCGACCCTGAAGATAAGGGTCTGCAGGAACGCTGGTATCAATCCGCTACTGAGGGTCAGATGATCAATCTTCCATCCACCTTAGATGAAGCCAAAATCGGCACACCTAATACACTCGAGCCGGAACTCAACAACTATGTACTTGCCCACCTGACCAGGCGACATAGCTATACAGGCAAGGCCTGGTACCAGCGAGAAATAACTATTCCCGAAGATTGGAGCAGGAAGCGTATCGAATTGAAGTTGGAACGTGTGTTGTGGCAATCGCAAGTATGGGTTGATGATCAGAAGGCCAATGCTATACAGCAGAGCCTGATCACACCGCATTATTTTGAGCTATCGCAATTGTTAACTCCCGGTAATCACACGCTGACCGTACTGGTGGATAATTCCAATATTTATCCGGGTGTCAATGTAGACGGCAGAAAATACCCAGCACCTGAAGATGGCGATTTGATGCATGGCTACTCCAACCATACACAAATCAAGTGGAATGGGATTCTGGGAGAGATGTCACTGACAGCCGAGCCCCCCGTTTCGGTTGAGGATGTACAAGTATATCTTGAAGATTACCAGGAAGCCCAGGTTCGCGTCTCTGCGAAACTTTCCAATGAGTTCTCGGATGAAGCCGCTGTATCTATTTTGGACGGTGATCAGGTCATTCTGTCAAAATCGGTTCAAGTAGAGGGTAAGGAGTTTTCGATAGATCTGAATGGGGCAGAATTAGAAAAGTGGAATGAATTCAATCCCAAGGTTTACCAGTGTCGTGTATCCATTGCCGAAAATTCAAAAACAGTGGATTTCGGCGTACGCAAAGTCTCTAACGAGAATGCCACGCTAGCCATCAACGATCAACGAGTCTTCATGCGTGGAAATTTAGAGTGCTCAATTTTCCCGTTGACAGGTCGTCCGCCTCTGGAAAAAGAAGGCTGGAAAAGTTTGATGGATACAGCCAAAGCTTACGGATTAAATCACCTTCGATTTCATTCCTGGTGTCCACCAAAAGCAGCTTTTGAAGTAGCAGATGAGTTGGGGATCTATCTACAGGTAGAGTTGCCATTCTGGAACCTGGACGTAGGTGCAGACCAAAGAACCAATGATTTCTTATACACTGAGGCCAAAAACTTGATAAGAGAATATGGGAACCACCCCTCGTTTGTCTTCTTCTCAAGTGGTAACGAGTTGGAGGGGGACACCCTGTGGCTGAATCAACTCATCACTGACACGAAGCAGTGGGATGATAGACATTTGTACATGACGACCACCTTCAGTTTTCAGAAAGGTGTGGGAGATCAGCCACAGCCGGAAGACGAATATTTTGTAACGCAATGGACAGACAGAGGCTGGGTGCGCGGACAGGGTGTTTTCAACCAATTCCCACCCAACTTCAACAAGACCTACTCCGAAAATATGGCTCATATCAAAGTGCCACTTATCAGTCATGAGATAGGTCAGTATTCAGTTTTCCCTGACTTATCAGAAATACCTAAATACACTGGAGTCCTACAGCCATTGAACTTCGAGGCAGTAAAACTAGACCTTGAAAAAAAGGGGCTCATAGACCTGGCGGGGGATTTTACACAAGCGTCAGGCAAGCTGGCAGCCTTGCTCTACAAAGAAGAAATCGAGCGGGCCATGCGCACACCAGAGTTTGATGGTTTCCAGCTCTTACAATTACAGGATTTTCCGGGACAGGGCACTGCACTTGTCGGTTTGCTCAATGCTTTTTGGGAGTCCAAAGGTGCTATAGAGGCCACAGAGTTTCGTGAGTTTAATGCGCCGGTGGTGCCATTGCTTAGCTTTGAAAAGGCTGTTTTCCAGTCGGGTGAAACATTCGAAGCAAAGGTCCAGGTGGCCAATTTCAAGGAGCCGATCAATGATTTTACAGTTCGCTGGTATATCAAAGATGGTGAGCGAAATCTCAGTGTTGGGGACATCAAAGGATCATCTATCAAGATAGGTAATGAGAATACGGTAGGTACTATCAAAACCACGCTGGAGGTGGAACAGGCTACCCAACTGGAGGTAGGGGTTGAGATTACAGGCACTCCATATAAAAACCGATGGAAGATCTGGGTCTATCCCGAAGTGGAAGAGACTCAGACGGACATTGTCTATACCAGGTCATTCGTTTCCGCAAAGAAGGCATTGAGCGACGGAAAAAAGGTACTTTTCAATCCCGACTTCAATCAGCTAGTAGGTGTCACCGGAAGATTTGTTCCGGTTTTCTGGAGCCCTGTTCATTTTCCTGATCAGCCGTCTACAATGGGCATCCTTTGTGATCCGGATCACCCAGCATTGAAGGATTTCCCTACAGCTTTCCATACGGACTGGCAGTGGTGGGACTTAAACATCAACTCTAAGGCACTGATTTTGGATGAAGCAGGGGTAGACCCTCTCGTAAGAGTGATCGACAACTTTGTCACCAATAGGAGCCTTGGCAATATGTTCGAAGCGAGCGTTGGAGAAGGTAAACTGCTGATGACTTCCATTGACCTGGCAAATGATCTTGACCAAAGGATAGTCGCCAGACAGATGAAGAGTAGCCTGATGCAGTACATGGGCAGCTCTGATTTCAACCCTAGCCAGCAGGTTGATTTTTCTAAGATTGAATCATTCAAAAACTGACTTAGAATGAAAACTGCCCGTTTTTTTTGCTTTGTTGTTCTGATCATAGGCTCCATGCTTTTGATTGCTTGCCGACAAGAGCCGACTTCAGATATATCCCTGCATGGTGAGTGGGTGGTGGTACTTGACTCGCTGGATGAAGGCGAAAAAAAGCAATGGTATAATAAAGAAATTGACGGAGTGACGATAAGTCTTCCTGGAACACTGGCTGAAAATGGCTTGGGCAGACCACATGGACTGAAACCTGAGATCAAAAAAGAGACCATGTTTCATCTAACAAGAAGCCACTACTATACTGATAAAGCTTGGTATCAGCGAACCTTCAATGTATCCGGGAGCATGGCCGAAGGAAAAAGTGTCCTATCCTTGGAAAGGGTGCTATGGAAATCAAAAGTTTGGATCAACGGAAAGGCTGTTGGAACTGAACAAAGCTTGTCTACACCTCATCGCTTTGAGGTAGAAGGTCTACTGGATGAAGGTGAAAACACAATTACCATTATGGTGGATAATTCCTTTATCCAACCCGGAATAAGCTTTGAGCATGAACGCTACCCGACACCTGAGTCGATTGGTTTCTCACACGCCTACAGCAATCATACCCAGGGAAAATGGAACGGTATCATTGGGGAGATGTTGATACGCAAGGTTGACCCTGATGATGTTGTGTCTCTCACTGTTTTTCCCAACTACAATGCAAAAGAACTATTCGTAAAGGTGGAATTCTTTGGGGTACCTCAAAAAGAAGATGCCTACGAATATGAGATTATTGAAAGTGGTGAAACCATCTTCTCCGGAGAGATCCAAGGAAGCCTATCGGGAAAGGTAGTCGAGGCGACCATAGCCCTTCCAGAGACGATTGAGGCATGGAATGAACACAACCCTATGGCTTACAAAATAACATTTGTTAAAAAAGACGCTACTCAAAAGGGTGAAGCAGTATTTGGGTTAAGAAAGATTGCGGCAGAAAATGGAGTATTGGAACTTAACGATCAGCGAATCTTTCTGCGGGGAAACCTGGACTGTGCCGTCTATCCGATCAAGGGCCGAGTAGATATGACCCAAGAAGAATGGCACAAGACGCTGAAAGTGGTCAAGTCATACGGATTCAACCACGTGCGCTTTCATTCCTGGTGTCCGCCAAAGGCTGCCTTCGAATTAGGGGACCAGTTGGGTATGTACTTTCAGGTGGAATTGCCACACTGGAGCCTGACTGTGGGTGAAGACAAGGAAGCGCTTGATTTCCTAAAAAAGGAAGCAGATCGAATCTTAGCAGAATATGGCAATCACCCTTCTTTCGTCATGATGTCTATGGGGAATGAGCTTGAAGGAGACATGAGTTGGCTCAATGACCAGGTTCAACGGTTGAAAACCCAAGATGGTCGTCGACTTTACACCACTACCACGTTTTCTTTTCAGAAGGGTGTAGGTACTCTACCCCAGCCAGAGGACGAGTTTTTGGTAACCCAATGGACAGATAAAGGTTGGGTGCGCGGACAGGGCTACTTCAACGATTTTCCGCCGGACTTCAGCGGAGATTACAGTGCGCGTATTGATCACGTTGATCGTCCGATTGTGGCGCATGAGATAGGACAGTATGCCATGTTCCCAGACCTCAATGAAATAGATAAGTATACGGGTGTGGCCCAGCCTGTCAACTTTCAAGCTATCAAAGCAGATCTGGAAAAGAAGGGAATGCTCGACTTAGCACCTCAACTGGCAAGAGCATCAGGACAACTTGCCTCCCTCTTATATAAAGCAGATATCGAACGCAACCTGAAAACTCCTGGATATGACGGTTACCAGGTGTTGCAGTTGCAGGATTATCCAGGTCATGGTTCGGCATTGATAGGCATGCTGGATGTGTTTTGGGAATCCAAAGGGATAATTGACAGCACGGCATTCAAAAGGTTCAACTCCCCGGTAGTACCCTTGCTCCGTTTCGGAAAAGCAAGTTACCGATCAGGGGAGGAGTTTAATGCAGCAGTTCAGGTAGCCAACTTCCTGGAACCTGTAGACGACTTCAAGATCAATTGGCGGATCGAAGATTCGAAGAGTGATCTGGCATCAGGAACCATTACTGGGGATCAGATCCCTTATGGTAATGCCGATACACTCGGGTTGATCCAATTCGGGCTAGAATCGAATGTCGCTAAAGAACTGAAAGTCACAGTTGAGATTGAGGGTACGGCATACGCTAATGATTGGTCGATCTGGGTTTTCCCTTCTAGCGAAATTCCGGTAGGTGAGGTGATCTATACACGCTCTTTAGAGGAAGCGCGGAAGCAACTGTCACGGGGTAAAAAAGTGTTTTTTAACCCACCAGTTGAAGAAGCCTTGGGTGAGCCGAATAGATTTGGATCCATTTTTTGGGGACAGCTCTTGTTCCAGCAAGTTTCCAACTTGGGTCTGCTGTGTGACCCGGATCATGCTGCATTTGGTGATTTTCCGACCAGCTATCATTCCGATTGGCAGTGGTGGGATTTGTGTGCCAATTCGAGGATCATCACGGTTGATGATTTGGGAGTAGATCCAATTGTACGCATTGTCGACGATTTTTTAACCAATCGGAATCTTGGGTTAGTATTCGAAGCAAGTGTTGGAGAAGGAAAACTACTGTTTTCTTCTATCGATCTTGGTTCCAACCTTGAGGACAGAATTGAAGCCAAACAAATGAGGTTAAGTCTGATGAACTACATGGAAAGTGCGGACTTTGATCCTCAGGTGGGTATAACTTTTGAAAACCTTAAGAAAGCCATTTATAATGATAAAAACTGAGAGTGCTGAAACTCTGTATTGGGAAACGGACAAGGATCTTTTTGCCATCGTCCGTGAAGAGCTATACACTGCCGTGATTGGTGATATCATGGACAAGCTTGGATACCTCCATCAGTTTCTTCCGCCCCAGGTACAGCCGTTGAGAGATGATATGTTTCTGGTAGGAAGGGCTATGACGGTACTGGAAGCAGACTGCTTTGAGGATATTCCTGTTGCCAGCAACAATCCAATAATGAAGCAGCCTTTTGGTTTGATGTTGCAGGCCCTAGACGACTTAAAAGAAGACGAGATCTATATCTGCACTGGCTCTTCACCTTCATATGCCCTTTGGGGGGAGTTGATGGCTACTCGTGCACAAAAACTAGGAGCGACTGGTGCTGTCGTCAACGGCTATTCCAGGGATACCGAGGGTATTTTGAAATTGAATTTTGCGTCGTTCTCCTACGGTCGATATGCACAGGACCAGGCGCCACGAGGCAAGGTAATTGACTACAGGGTGCCCTTAGAGATAGAAGGTGTAAGGATCAATCCTGGGGATATCGTGGTAGGAGACCTTGATGGTGTTTGCATTGTGCCAAAAGAAATTGAGAAGGAGGTATTCCAAAAGGCTATCGAAAAGGCCAGAGGGGAAAAGGTGGTTCAAAAGGCCATTTTGGAGGGTATGAGTGCTACAGATGCCTTCAACAAATACGGAATCATGTAATGCGATTCCCCCTTTTGAAGGGGGGCGTGATGGGTTTTGCGCTGGCAGGGGGATGTTCAAAGAGTCGAAACAATGAAGATACCTAGATGAAATGAAAATAACAGATGTAAAAGTTTGGCTGGTTGAAGGAGTCAAGTACAACTGGACCCTATTGAAGATTTACACCGACGAAGGACATACCGGTGTAGGGGAGTCAACCAATTGGCCGGGTAGCCCAATGGTCTATCATGCCACCCAACATGTCGGAGAGCGCATTGTCGGATTAGACCCGATGAAGACGGATTACATCTGGACCAAGCTCTATCGTGACCTTAATTGGGTTGGACCTTATGGTGTGAGCCTGTGTGCCATAAGCGGGATCGATATGGCATTGTTGGATTTGAAAGCTAAAGTTCTTGGGGTTCCCTGCTATGATTTGTTGGGAGGGGGTTACCGAAAAGAAGTATTGCTGTATGCAAATTACTGGTTCATCAAAGGCGGTCACACGCCAGAAGAATATGCTGCACAAGCCAGGAAAGTAAAAGAGGCTGGTTTTACCGGGCTAAAGTTCGACCCTTTTGCTCATACGAGTTACCTCTACGGCGAGCATCTTTCCTCTAGCCTGACGCTCACTGAGGAGACGCAGGATCTGGCTTATAATATTAGCAAAGCAGTCAGAGATACGGTAGGTCCTGATTTTGATATCATGATCGAAACGCACGGGCTATTGAACCTAAGGATGGCTGTGAAAATGGCTCAACGATTTGCCGACCTAGATATTACCTGGTATGAAGAGCCGGTCGGACCGGAAAATGTTGATTCATTGGAGGCGGTAAGAAAACGCCTTCCGGGTAATGCGCCGGTTGTCGTAGGTGAACGTCATTATACAAGGTATGGCATCCGTGAGGTACTGGAGAGACAGTTGTGTGAAATCATGATGCCCGATATCACCCGATGTGGAGGCCCATCAGAAATGAAGCGTATGGCCACTATGATGGAGGCTTACAACGTGCTTTTGGCACCTCATAATCCGAATGGCCCACTTTCCACGCTTGCCAGTGCCCATGTCTGTGCTTCGGTACCCAATTTTTTCCGCCAGGAATTTATGTTTACCGATGTGCCTTGGCGCGACGAAATCATCACCTCACCGATCAAGGATATGGTCAAAGATGGTAAGCTCCATTTAAGCGATAAACCAGGCCTTGGAGTCGATCTGATCGAAGAGGAAATGGAAAAGCATCCGGGTATCACCAAAGAAAAGGAGGGTTTCTACATTTAAAATATTTCACTATGTCATTAGCTATTGACCTTAAAGACAGAGTTGCTGTAGTAACCGGTGTGACGTCCGGTATTGGTCGGGGAGTGGCTAAAATATTAGCAAGATCAGGCTGTCATGTGGCTGGTTGCGGTACATCATCTCCCGATGATCGGGGCGCTCGGCATTTTAATAAAATGGTCGATGACGAAGGGAGAGAATCATTATACCAACAGGTGGATGTGACACAAAAGGATCAGCTTGAAGCATTCATTGATGCTGTAATCGAACGCTTTCAAGAGATCGACATTCTGGTTTCCAATGCGGGCGTAAATGTTTTTGAAGATCCTGCGGACTGCACAGAGGAAAAGTGGGAGTTCAATATGGATCTAAACCTCAAAGCCCACTGGCGATTGGGGAAGCTGACAAGACCTTATCTGTCAAAAAACAAGGGAGTGATCATCATTATGACCTCCAACCATGCCTATACCACCATCCCCAACTGCTTCCCTTACAATGTAACCAAAACGGCCTTAACAGGGCTTGTGCGAACGCTGGCGATTGACTGGGGACCGGATATAAGGACCGTTGGATTAGCTCCGGGCTTCATTGAGACAGAGGGCGGTGAGAGATGGTTTGCTGGTTTTCCCGATCCCGAAGAAGCTCGCAAAAGAGTAGTGGAACTGCACCCTGTTAAGCGGCTAGGCACTGTTGAAGAGATTGGAGGCTTCTGCGCTTTTCTGGCCAGCGAATATGCACAGTTTATTTCCGGTGTTACTTATCTCGTAGATGGTGGTAGAAGTACGATCATGCAGGATCTATGAAACTTCTTCTTTTAAATAGCTGCCTCATATTCCTCGCTGTTTGCTTCTACGGTTGTGCCAAAGTCTCATTTCAAAAGGATTACCAGGTAGAAGATGTCTCCAATCCTGAAATTCTCTTAAATGGAGAATGGGACTTCACGATGATACCACCCAAGACTTTTTCTGAAGAGACGCTTTCCGAAGTAGACTGGCAAAAAGTGCAGGTACCTGGGGGCTTGATGATGCAGGGGTTTGCCATTAGACATGACTCGACATACCTCTACAAAAGACAGTTTTCAGTCCCTACTGACTTTGACGGCAATAAGATCTTGCTGCGCTTCGATGGAGTTCATAGTGAGGCGGACGTTTGGATGAACGGCAAAAAAGCAGGAAGCCATCTCGGTGGCTTCACTCGATGGGAGCTAGACGTGACTGATCTGGTCAAAGAAGGCGATAATCACCTTTGGGTAGCGGTCAAAGATCGTTGGGATGATATTTCCTGGGCAAGTGGCTATGCTAAGCATCAGGTAGGAGGAATACTGCGGGACGTTACCCTCAGGGCTATTCCAAAGAGTCATCTATCTCATTTCTACGTGGAAACAGAGTTTGACGAGGAGTATGAAGATGCGGAGCTCATCCTGAAAATGGGGTCTAAGGGCCCTGAAAATTTCAACGTTAAGCTTCGACTATTCGATCCTACTGGAAATGAAGTGGCTTTGGCGAGTGACAAGATTGAACTCCAGGCTGGAGAAGTTCTAAACGTCAATTATCCCATTACCAAGCCGATTAAGTGGGACGCTGAGCATCCCAACCTTTACAGGCTAGAGGTTAATGTTTCATCAGCATCAGGTACTTATTCGTTTAAGGAGCATGTTGGATTTAGAGAAATTGAAGTGGACGATGATCAGCTGCTGGTCAATGGTATGCCTGTCAAGCTAAGAGGTGCAAATCGTCACGACATTCATCCTACTTTGGGACGAATGACTACCCGTGAGCTTGATAGCCTGGATGTAATGCTGGCGAAAGAAGCCAATATCAACTGGATAAGAACTTCTCATTATCCACCTTCGGATTACTTTCTTCAGTTGTGCGATAAAGAAGGAATTTATGTAGAAGATGAAACGGCAGTTTGCTTTGTGCAGACCTACAGGGATGAACATTACAAACCGGATGCGTTCAACAACGATCCTGCATACACTGATTGGTTCCTGGGTCAGATGGAGGAGATGGTGCACTGGCATAGAAACCACCCCTCTGTCATCATCTGGTCAATAGGAAATGAGAACTCCTATGGCTCCAACTTTCAAAAGTCCTATGATCGTATCAAAGCACTAGATCCAAGCAGACCCGCGATCTTCAGTTTTCCGGGTACGGTACCCGACTCAGTAAAGGTCTACGATATACTGAGTATGCACTATGTCAACCATGACGGCACAAGGACCGAATGGACCAAATCCATTACTAATTTCTCAGAGCCTGGAATACCAACAGTCCACGATGAATACGCCCATGTTGCCTGCTACAATGTCGAGACCATCCGGGAGGATGCCAATGTGCGTGTATTTTGGGCAGAGAGCATTGATCGGATGTGGAGCGATATTTTTAACACCAAAGGTGCGTTAGGAGCGGCCATTTGGTGCTTTATTGATGAAACGTTCATGATTCCCGAAAACACACCCGGATACAAAGAATGGTGGGCACGGCATCACTATGATTTTCCATCTTACACCGTAGGCTATGGAGAGTGGGGAATCATTGATTCCTGGCGGAGAAAGAAGCCGGAGTTCTGGGGAACTAAGAAAGCCTACTCACCTGCTAAGCTGTTTCTTGATTCGATGATGATAGCAGACACGCGGATTTCCATTCCAGTCCAAAATCGTTTCGATCACACTGATTTTAATGAGTTAGTGATCAACCACAAGACCAACCAGAATGAAGGGAAGCTCCAAGACGTTTCACTTCGACCTCATCAATACGGAATGATCTCTGTTCCGATCAACCAAAATGACGAGTTCATCGAACTCGATTTTTATCATAGAGACCTACTAGTAGACACCTATCTCATTCCATTAAAAGAAGAAAAGGAACAGCCACGTCCTGACACGGAAGCCCGCGCAACGATGAATTCGAATGGTCAGATCTTAACTGACCTTGGAAATAGTGATCAACCGATCATTCAGTACGTTAAGCCGGTCATTCGAACGCTAAGTGATAATCAAAGCTCGGGAGGGGTTCCTTTATTCTACAATTGGATGAGTGAGGCAAAGGAAAACTCCTCTACTCACCAAGGGGCTGAAGCCCTCACAACATACAAGGTTAATGACGCTTTGGTAAGGCTTGGTACCTCGATTCGCGGTAGTGAAATCACTTTTAATCTAGGGATTGATGGTGAGATCACTGACCAACTGGTTCGTGAAGTTGGTATTGAGCTCACCTTGCCTGACATCTTTGATTCACTTTCCTGGGAACGGAATGGATACTGGTCCAAATATCCTGAAAGCGATTTGGGTACTTTACGAGGACAAGTCTTATTGGAGGATATCAATAGGCAGATCTACCGAAAAGAGCCTGGTCAAAATTGGGCAAAGGACTCCAAAAGCTTCTACTATCATGGGGATACCAACCAAAGGCTTTCCTTTATTGCAACTGGGTACAAGGAAGACATTCAAACCTATCAGCTAGTTGGGTATGATGTCCAAATCACTGTTCTTGGGAATGGTTCAAACACAACCGCAGCAAGGATATTCTACGATGAATCGAGAGAGCTTAAACTTAGATTGGCTTCTATGATGGACTATCCCAATCTTGCCTGGGGTAATTATATGAGGAACATGAACGTGCCGGATGATTACAGCACACAGTTTAAGCTTATGATCGAAAGAAAAGACGCGCCCCTATGAAACAATTTGAAGCTCAGTTAGAACTAAAAATTGAAACCTCACTTGGAGAAGGACCACTTTGGCATTCTAAAGAAGGAAAGCTCTACTTCGTAGATATTGTGGGTCAAAAGGTTTTTGGTTACAATCCAGTGACAAGCCATCTGTCTGGTTGGTCATTGCCATCTTACGTTGGCGCTATCGCGGAAAGAGGTCGGCATGATTTGGCGGTAGCCGTTAAAAATCAGCTTATCTCACTTAATACAGAGATCAGAAAACAAACGACGTTGCTTTCATTGGATTTGAATGAGGACATCAGGTTTAACGAATGTAAATGTGACCGATTGGGTAGGTACTGGATGGGTACGATGCATGTGAAGGCCGAAAAAGGAGCGGGTGCTTTTTACCGTGTTGATTTGGACGGATCAGTGACCCAAGTGCTTTCAAACCTCTCTGTACCAAATGGTTTTTGCTGGAGTTTGGACAATAAGTTCCTTTACCATATCGATTCGTTCGACTACAGCGTAAAGCGCTTTTCCTATGACGAGGCAGAGGGCACAATCTCCAAACCCGAAGCAGTCATCACCTTCGAAGAAAACGGAACCGTACCGGATGGGATGTGCATGGATCAAAGGGGTATGCTTTGGATTGCCATGTGGGGCGGGAGCAAAGTGGCCTGCTACGATCCAACCAGCGGTCAGCTTCTGGCTGAAGTGAAAGTGCCTGCTCCTCATGTCACCTCATGCAATTTTGGAGGGGATAATTTTAGTACCTTGTATATCACCACCGCCAGGCTAGGGTTGACAAACGAGCAGTTAGAAGAATTTCCGTTGAGCGGAAGTGTTTTCTCGATTGATGTAGGGCAGAAAGGATTTGAATTAAACCACTGTGGATTATGAGAAGATCCGTATTCCTTCTATTGATTTGGACTGTATTCTCCCTGGAGGCTCAGACTCCCGATTGGGAAAACCCTGAAGTTTTCGAGATCAACAAGCTCCCTCCGAGGGCTACCTTCTACCACTACCGCAATGAAAAGGAAGCCATACAAGACGATTGGAAGAGCTCTGAAAACTATCTGCTTCTGAATGGCACCTGGAAATTCAACTGGGTCAAAAGTCCTGATAACAGGGCTAAAGAATTTCACAAAAGTGATTTCGATGTGTCAACTTGGGACGACATTGAAGTGCCAGGCACTTGGGAGCTTCAGGGACATGGGATTCCGATCTATACTAACATTGTCTATCCGTTTCCTAGAAACCCACCATTTATTCCTCACGAATACAATCCTGTTGGAAGCTATCGCAGGACATTTGAAATACCTGAAGAATGGAGTGGCCAAAAAATCACGCTGCACTTTGGAGCAGTTCGCAGTGCTATGTACCTGTGGGTCAATGGTGAAAAGGTCGGATACAGTCAGGGGAGTAAGTTGCCCGCCGAGTTTGACGTCACAGAATACGTAGTAGCTGGTGAGAATCAGGTCGCGGTGGAAATCTATCGTTGGTCAGATGCTAGCTACATCGAGGATCAGGACTTCTGGCGATTGAGTGGGATGAAGCGGGATGTGTACCTCTATGCAGCTCCAAAAAACCATATCAAAGACTTTAAAGTAGTGGCTGATCTCGAAGCTTCTTATTCCTCTGGAGTTTTCGATTTAGCTGTTGAAACGGCAGGAAATGATGATTGCAGTAATTGTTCGATCGATGTTAAACTACTGGATGGTCAGCAAACAGTTTTTCAGGACTCAAAACCAATTAACGAACCAAGCTTTGAATCAACTATCCCTGATGTAAAAAAATGGACAGCAGAAACCCCACATCTCTACCAACTTTTAATTTCTTTCAAGCAGGGAGACCAGATACTTGATGCAACCAGCCGGAGAATCGGCTTCCGCAAAGTCGAAATCAAAGACAGTCAACTTCTCGTCAACGGGGTTCCCGTTTACTTGAAAGGCGTCAACCTTCACGAACATGACCAAAACACAGGGCATGTCATTTCGGAGGAGCTCACGCGACTTGACATGCAGATAATGAAGGAAAACAACGTCAATGCCATTCGGTGCAGCCACTACCCTAAAGACCCTCACTTTTACCAGTTGGCGGATGAATATGGGTTTTATGTGATCGATGAGGCCAATATCGAGGTGCATGGTATGGGTACTACCAATCAGGGGCTGGATAGTAATGAGGAGGCCAAAGCCATCCACCCGGCCTACCTACCGGAATGGCGTGAAGCTTTTATGTCCAAAACCAAACGCCTGTACGAGCGTGACAAAAACCATCCGAGCGTAATCATTTGGTCGCTGGGCAATGAAGCCGGAAACGGTCAGAACTTGATGGATACTTATGATTATCTGAAAGAGGTCGATCAAACACGACCCACACAATACGAGGGGGCTACATACTACCGCAATTCAGACATTCAAGCACCAATGTACGCCAGCATTGAGCAAATGAAAGATTATTTGAAATCTGACATTAAGCGTCCTTACATTCAGTGTGAGTATGCCCATGCCATGGGGAATAGTGTGGGAAACCTACAAGACTATTGGGACTTGATTGAGGCACACGATGTTTTCCAAGGGGCGTTTATCTGGGATTGGGTTGACCAGGGTATCCTGTCCACCAATGAGAATGGCGAAGAATTCTGGGCCTATGGTGGAGACCTGGGAGGTGAGAATTTGCAGCACGATCGAAACTTTTGCATGAACGGGGTAGTAAATGTGGACCGAACGCCGCATCCTTCGTTGTTCGAACTGAAAAAAGTCTATCAATACATCAAATTCACTGATTTTGACGAATCAAATGGTAAGTTAAGTATCTACAACGGCTATGACTTCATTGATTTAAGTCGATTCCATTTTGAATGGGAACTCGTTCAGGATGGTAGTAGAGCTGCAAAGGGTTCTTTTGGTGAACTGGAAACATCAGCAAGGACAGAAGAACAGGTTAATCTCCAATTGCCGAACCTGAAACCAGGATCAGAATACTTTCTGAATGTTTTTGCCAGACTAAATCAAGATTGGGGACTCCTAAAAAAGGGACTGGAGTTGGCAAAGGAGCAATTTCAGCTTACAGGGTTTATATCTAAGCAAGTAGTGTGTGAGGAAGCAAACCCACTTCAGGTGACCTCTGAAGGCAATGTCATTACCGTTTTTGGGAATAGCTTTAGCTATCAATTCGATAAGTCGACAGGCCAATTGGTAACTATCGATTATGGAGAAGGAAATCTGCTGGTCGATCCGATAAAAGCCAATTTTTGGCGAGCGCCTACCGACAATGACTTTGGCTTCAACATGCAGAAAGACTGGCGGGATTGGAAAACGGCTAGTGATCAGCAAAAACTACAAGGTTTCACTACAGCGGCGTTAAATGAGGATCAAGTCGAAGGCTTTCTGAACGGACAACTGGAGAAAATCCGGTCAGTCAAAAAGGGAAAAGTAGTAGGCTGTTTTGTGGCGATCCAATCATTGTATCAACTAGCAGCGGTGGAAGGAACGGTCAGGATGACTTATGTAATTAATCAAGAAGGTGAACTTCAGTTGGTTGTTGATCTGGATGTGCCAGAGGGTGCGGATCTCAAGCCATTACCACGATTCGGAACTAATTTTTCTGTTTCCGAAGCTTACAACCTCGTGGATTATTATGGTAGAGGCCCTCATGAAAACTATCAAGACAGATACACCAGTGCATTCATTGGTACATATATGTCCACCGCGGAAGACTTGTATTTCGCGTATGCCAGACCCCAGGAGAATGGCTACCACATCGACACCAGATGGTTGGAACTGACCGATGAATCTGGTCAGGGCATTCGAATTGATGCGTTGGATAAGCCATTTGGTTTTTCTGCATTGCACAATACCATTGAAGACTTTGACGAAGGATTGGAAAAGACCAATCGTCATACTACGGATATTAAACCGCGTGACTTGGTAAATGTGAATGTTGACTATGCGCAAATGGGAGTAGGAGGAGATACGAGTTGGGGCGCTTGGCCGCATCCAGAATACCAAATACCAGCACGGGATTACAGGTTCAGATATATCATTTCAAAAGCCAGGTGATATGGTGAGGTGCGCTTTCCTTTCACTGGCTATATTCCTTTCTACCATTGGCTTTGCCCAAGGACAACCTAACATCATCCTCATTTACGCTGATGATTTAGGATATGGAGATATAGGTGTGAATGGGGCTATAGGCGTCAAAACGCCTCATATAGATTCCCTAGCCATCACAGGTGTAAACTTTACGGATGCGCATTCTCCTGCCTCTACTTGTACCCCATCCAGATATGCGTTGCTCACCGGACAATATGCCTTTAGGCGAAAGGCCCAAATCCTACCGGGTGATGCACCTCTTTTGATTGACACAGCATCCGTCACCCTTCCTAAGGTGCTAAAGGAAGCCAACTATCGTACGGGGGTGGTAGGCAAGTGGCATCTTGGACTTGGAAACGGAACGATCAACTGGAACGAAAGAGTCAGTCCCGGACCCGCTGAAGTGGGTTTCGATTACAGTTTCTTGATCCCCTCCACCGGTGATCGGGTTCCATGCGTTTTTTTGGAAAATCAGCGTGTAGTTGGTCTTGAAGAAAGCGATCCCATTTCCGTGAGTTATGACAAGCCGTTTCCTGATATTCCTACGGGGGTGAGTGATCCACATCTACTCAAGCAACACACTGACTCCTACCATCTTGGAACCGTCATCAACGGTATTTCTCGCATCGGTCATATGAGAGGCGGTAAAAATGCGGAATGGATCGACGAGGATTTTCCTTTTGTGTTAACACAAAAAGCGAAGGATTTCATGGCCGAGGATGCTGAGAACCCATTCTTCCTTTTTTTTTCACTTCACGATATCCATCAACCCAGAGTGCCCAATGTCAAGTTCATCGAATCAAGTAGCATGGGAGTGAGAGGAGATGTTATTGCCCAGCTCGATTGGTGTGTTGGTGAGATTGTAAAGCAGCTACGTCAACTCGACATTCAAGAGGAAACTCTGATTATTTTCACCAGCGACAATGGACCGGTGCTAGATGACGGATATGTGGACTATGCTAAAGAATTAGTAGGCGAGCATAAGCCAGGTGGCAAATATCAAGGTACCAAGTACTCACCTTACGAAGCGGGCACACGGGTGCCTACTATCGTGAATTGGCCTGGAAAGGTGAAGCCAAAGGTTTCCGACGCACTTGTAGGGCAGGTGGATATGGTTCACTCATTAGCAAGCTTAGTCGGTGTAAATGTTTCTGGTAAGGAACTCGATGGTCAGGATCAATTAGCCGCTTGGTTGGGCAAAAGTGATGTGGGACGAGAATGGCTGCTTGAGGAATCCTACGTGATGGGTTTAAGATGGAAAAACTGGAAGTACATCCAACCCACTGAAAAACAGCAACCCTGGTGGATAACCGATAAAGCCATCGACGCTGGTTTCCGGTCTGAGCCTCAACTCTATGATCTAAGCAAAGATTCCGGAGAGCGAGAGAACCTCGCCGAAGAAAATGCTAAAATGGTGGGACGGCTTGAGAAGAAACTCATTAAGATTCTCGAAAAATGAAAGCGCTAACCATCAATCTCTTCGTCTCACCTCTTATACTACTGTTTAGCGCATGTACTACAAACACTCCGGCGGAGATTGATCTGGCTGGTGACTGGTCGGTCGTGCTAGATAGCTTGGATGCAGGAGAAAAAGAGGAATGGTGGAGAGCCAAGCTTCATGATCCTGCAGTAGCCAAACTTCCTGGTTCCTTGAATGAAAACAATCTTGGGGATGAGATTTCGGTAGAGACCAAATGGACCGGCAACATGTGGAATGACAGTGCATGGTACAAGGATGAAAAAATGGCTAGGTACCGGCAAGAGGGTAATGTGAAAATACCATTCTGGCTAAGTCCGAATAAAGTGTATACCGGAGCAGCGTGGTACCAAAGGGAGATCGAAATTCCCAAGGATTGGGAAGAACAAAGGATTAGCCTGTTTTTGGAGCGTCCACATTGGGAAACGCAGGTTTGGGTTGATGACAAATGGATAGGCATGCAGAATACGCTGGCTACTCCACATACTTATGAACTGAATGGACATCTAACGCCAGGTAAGCAAGTAATGACAATACGTGTAGATAACCGTATCAAGGACATCAATGTGGGTGAAGATGCACATAGCATTTCAGACAACACGCAGACCAACTGGAATGGAATTGTAGGTGATATCAAGCTTATCAAAGAATCAAAAATCTCACTCGATCTGGTTCAACTATATCCGGATGTGGGAGCTAAACATGTCAAGATACAAGGTGTAGTAATAGGCGAAGTTCCGAATAGTCAAACTCTTAATTTGAATGTCGTCGTAATTGACCAGGCAACCAAGCAATCGCTCCCGAGTCAGAGTTTAGAAATCAGACCGGATGAAGATGGCAGATTCGAGCTTGTTTATAAGATTGGGGAGGATATAAAGCTTTGGGATGAGTTTTCCCCTAATCGGTATGATTTGATGTTGGAATTAGCGTCTCAAAGTGGGGTAAGTAAAAAGAACATATCCTTTGGAATGCGCGACTTCAAAGTGGATGGTACTCGCTTTACGATCAATGGTCGACCTGTCTTTCTTAGAGGGACGCTGGAGTGCGCCATTTTTCCCTTGACAGGCTATCCACCAACCAACGTTGAAGAATGGAAACGCATATTCCGAGCGATCAAAGCTCATGGGCTGAATCACATGCGGTTTCATTCGTGGTGTCCTACGAAAGCCGCTTTTGTTGCTGCAGATGAGCTGGGTGTTTATCTACAGGTGGAGGCATCTGCCTGGACGCACATTGGGGACAACAAGCCCATCGATCAATGGATATATCAAGAAGCGGAGAGTATTATTCGTCACTACGGCAATCATCCCTCATTTGTCATGATGGCCTACGGGAATGAGCCGCACGGTGATAACTACCCGGCGTACCTAACCGAATTCGTAGATCACATGAAAAACTACGACGATCGCAGACTGTATACTAGTGCAGCGGGTTGGACATACTTGGAGAATATGGATTACTTCAATCATTTTGAAGCAAGAATTCAGCGTTGGGCAGAAGGGCTCAATAGTATCATCAATGCCAAGCCCCCACAGACGGAGTTTGATTATGAAGAAAAAATCCGACAAATCCCAATGCCTTATGTGAGTCACGAAATAGGCCAATGGTGCGTCTATCCTAATTTCAAAGAGATGTCGAAATACACGGGCCTTCTCCAACCAAAGAACTTTGAAATATTCAAAGAATCACTAGCGGAAAACCAGATGGCACATTTGGCCGACAGTTTCGTTCTGGCGTCAGGTAAATTACAGACCATCTGCTACAAAGCAGATATAGAAGCCGCTTTACGTACGAAGGATATGGCTGGATTTCAGTTGTTGGATCTTCATGATTTTCCAGGACAGGGAACAGCTCTTGTAGGTATGCTAGATCCCTTTTGGGATAGCAAACCTTACGTGACTGCTGAAGAGATCAGGCAGTTCAACGATGTGACCGTTCCACTAGTTAGACTAGAAAAGCGCATTTTCACCAATGATGAAAACCTGATTGCGGAGGTTGAGGTAGCACATTACGGTTCTGAACCTTTAACTCGGATTACTCCGACCTGGCAGCTGTTGACAACAGATGAGGAAGTCTTGACACAGGGTACGCTCGCGAAGACCGGCATTCCGATAGGCAATGGGAAAAAGCTAGGAGTAATAAGCTTCGGGTTAGATGAAATCACCAAACCAAGTCAACTAACGCTTGAAGTAAGCGTTGCTGGAGAGGCTAATTCCTGGGATGTCTGGGTCTATCCTGCTAAAAAGGAATCAGCAAAAGCTGAGTACGAGTTCCGAGTAGTAGATAAACTTTCAGCCTCGATGCTCGAATACCTCGAAAGCGGTGGGCGCGTCCTGCTCAATATCTCCAAAGGAGACATAAAGCCTGAAAAAGGAGGAGACATAGGTGTTGGATTCTCCAGCATATTCTGGAATACTTCCTGGACCAAAGGGCAGAAACCGCACACGCTCGGAATTCTTTGTGATCCCAAGCACCCGGCGTTGGCAGCATTCCCTACAGAGTACCATTCCAACTGGCAATGGTGGGATGCGATGAGTCATTCTAATGTAATAGTGTTGGACGAGTTCACACCTGAGCTCCAACCCATCGTTCGCATCATCGATGACTGGTTTGAGAATCGCAGAACCGCATTGATCTTTGAAGTGAAAGTGGGAAAGGGTAGCCTACTTTTCTCTGGGGTCGACCTTCATTCTGATCTTGAGCATCGGCCTGAAGCCCAACAATTACTCCATAGCCTAATGCAATATGTTGGCGGTGACCAGTTTTCACCAAAAACGACCATGGCGTCAGACGAGCTGCTAGACTTTTTTATATGATTTAATTGATAGGTATGAAAAAGCTTGTACTAGGATTACTGTTGCTCGTAAATGCATGGAGTTTCTACAAAGCCTATATAATGTCTTCTGAAGCAGAAATGTACTTGAATGAAAATGCGAATCTTGCGGCTCAGTTGAAGCTGGTTCAAGCTCAACTTGATACCTGTCTGATAAGATTAGCTAGGGAAGATTACCAATGATGCGCATAATACAACTCCTGCCCCTCAAATTGATATAAGTATATGTCCACACCTTCTGATAAGTTGCTTGGAAGCTTCTGTGCTCTTAGTGCTCTTACATCGTCCAGAAAAGCTAGTGCCTTATCTTCTCCAAAATAGATGATCTCCTGAATCGCTTGAACCGCCAAAAACTGATTGGGATGAAAGAGGTATTTCTTTAATACTTGCAGGCCCTCATCGTTACCAAACAATTCATAGAGCATTGAGGCCGCCAAAATCTGTACTGGAGGGAAGTCATCCCGCAAAGCATTTTCTATTAGTTCGTGATGTTCAGCAAGCGTTTCCTTTCTTTGATTTGAAAGTCCTACTGCTGCCCAGTAGCGGACAATTGGATTATCATTCATCAAGAGCTCCAATTGCTTTTCTAATGACGCTGGTCCATCACCAACCAAATTTGCCGCCTCGAAGATCTGCTCGAAGTTGTAATCGTTGGATTCCTTAAACTCATAAGGAGTCATCATCTTCGCAACAGAGTCAAGTGCATATTCCGGTAGGAAGTGGACATCTTTAATCGACTTTAGCTTGGCATCTAAGGCGGTTCGCATTCGGTTTAGAACATCTTCGTAAGCAGGGTCTGTTGCAAGGTTATTGATTTGCCAAGTGTCATTTTGTAGATCGTATAGTACTTCCTTAGGCCTGGATTCGAAAAGATTGTTTTGAATAGGGTTCAGTTCATTATTTGCCAGGTATGCCCTGGAGAGCTGACGCGTTTTGGCATAATCAAAGTACTTCATCCAGAATATCTCTGGTTGATTAGGAAAGAAAACACGTGTGTAGAAGTACTGACCATCAGAAACAGAGCGTGTGAGGTCCATGCCCTCGGAGCATCGATCCGACGAACTAAAGACAAAGGATTGGGGAGTGCTATTCTCACCGAGGAAAGGTAGGCCACTCATGTAGGCTGGTGCCGGGATGCCCGCTAAACTCAATACAGTTGGCCCTAAGTCTTCAAATGTTACTGGTTGATTTGTTTCGGACTTGTTTCCGAATGGATTCAGGTGCTCAAACTTCTCCGGAAATACGACTGCCATAGGCACCTGATGCCCAAGCGCACCACCGATACCTTTCGTGCGTAGCGCACCACCTCCATGATCAGAGTAAATGAAAATAATGGTTGATTCTACAAGCTTTTCCTTCCTCAGTTGATCCATTAAAGTGTCAATCTCATTGTCCGTCTTTCGGAGCGCATTATAAGTTCTGGCCAATTCCTTTCTCAGTTCAGGTGTATCCTTGTAGAAATCGGGAAGGATAATCTCTTCATCTTCGATAACTTCTTCTTTTGAAAGCTGATCCAGGATTCTCGATTTGTAGTCGTCGTAAGGATTCGTAAATGTCCTGGACTGATGGCAATTGTTGAAGTTGAAGACTGAAAAGAATGGCTGTCCCTCTTGCCGATTCCACCAACCTGCCTCTGCGCTGCTTTCTACCCACGCCTCTGTCGTGATTCTCCATCGGGATGCGTTGTTATAGTCTCTTTTGGAGTTATTGGAGGTATGATAGCCGGAATCTTGCAAGTATTTCGGAAATGGAATGACCGTATCAGGAATGGGAAAATCAGACCGATGATGTCCCGTTCCATACTCGTTCGTTCGTGTACCTGTGATAATTGTATAGCGGCTCGGGGAGCAGACGGTACCGGTCGAGAAAGCGGCGTTGAACTTAGTGCCAGCGTTAATCAGCGAATCCATGACCGGCGTGTTCGCTGCGCTATTTCCATAAGCCCCAATAAACTGCGGGGACATGTCTTCCAGGACGATCCAGACGATGTTAGGTGGTTCAGCTGGTTCCGGTTTTTGTACGCATTGGATACTGCTTAGCAGAATTAAAAACCAGCCTGAAGTCTTCTTTAGTGCTCTAATCATTTTTTTGACTTGTGACATCTAGTTCGCTGTTGGGTTATGTTTGGATTGGGACAAATTATTCTTTTCGGACGAATAACGCAGCGATCGCATCGGCCACAACCTGATGACCTTTGCCATTAATATGATTGGATTGAGCCATATAGGGAGAAAGAGACTCTTTTTCAGCGATCTCCTTGAACATAGCATAGCTATCGATTAGCCCTACGTTGTTTTCATCGGCCAATTCGCGTATCAGCTTAGCATGCTGTGCCAGTGGAGTATCTTCTACCAGAATGTCTTCTGTTGTATCCGGTGTTGGGGTCAATAGGACAACTCTTACACGCTGTTCAGTCCCGGTATGATAGGTGAATCGATATGCCAGAGCCTGATCAATCATCTCTTGCCAGGCTACCTTGGCCCGTTTCAACCCGATTCTTCTGTCGTTGAGCGCATAATCGATGAACAATACATCGGGGCGCATGGTCAGCACTTCGTCAGTGAAGCGCTTTGCTCCACCTTCTGCATGTTCCCCACCGATTGAGGTAGTTATTGAATTAATCACTGCACTCGGATATTCATCCTTGATCTTGACAAGGGTGAGATGAGGATATGATTCAAATTTTCTTACATCTGGTGTAATGAAGTAGCCTGAAGGAACGGAGTGACCATGAAAAACGAAATTGATTGTGCGGCTGTCAGGCCATGTTTTTTTTAGTTCGGTCTGTAAGTCTTTTACGTAGCTGGATTCGGCTTGGGCGCTACAGTAGTGTCCTGCTGTGCAAATGAAGAGTAAGGCGAAAGCAATATGGATTGGTTTGAGGATGCTCATCGTTTGTTTTTACCAATATGGCCGTCTCGTTATTGCAGTTTCATCCACCTTTGCTGAAAGTGATGAAAATTGAATACTATTCTTGATCTGGTAATGATTCATTTGGTCAATCGTTGTAGTCGTCCGGAAAGTTGGTTTTGGCTGTAAACGTTATTTGAAAATGAGTTAAGAAGTAAAAGAGTCTGCTTATCTTAAATTGAGCGCATACAGGCCCCTGAAAATCTCAAATTAACTCATCTCACCGGGAATTATATGGACGACTTCATTGATTATATGGACGATAAATTGGATCACCGAATACTATAATGCTTCCTCGATTAACTTATAGTTGATGTTCAATTAAAACTGCATTTTGAAGCAGAGGTATCGGCAAAAACAGAACCAACAAGTTTTTCTGGAACCTCAATCTTTTTGTCGAAAACCTCGCAGTTGTATTTTTTTATGGCTCAAACGAAAGTAAAAACCGATGGACAATCTGACATGAGAGGTAAGGTCGTGGAAGCCTTAAGTACCAGTCTCAACTCTCATGTGGAGATAATTATAAAGGCCCCAGGTCGCATCAACCTCATCGGCGAACATACCGACTACAATGATGGCTTTGTGCTCCCGGCAGCAGTGGCTCAATCCATATACTTTGCGATAGGCAAGTCTGGCTATGCTACGAGATGTAGCCTGATCTCACTCGACTTTAACGAGCGCTTTGATTTTGACTTGACCGATATGTCACCTTTGTCTGCGGCTAGCTGGCAAAACTATGTGATGGGAGTAGCTGCTGAGCTTATCAAAGACAACCGGGAATTGTCTGGCTTCAATCTGGTCTTTTCGGGGGATGTGCCCCAGGGATCAGGTATGTCTTCCTCGGCGGCACTTGAGTGCGGCACTTGCTACGGGCTCAATGAACTCTTCGGCCTTGGCCTTTCGAGGATAGAGATGGCCAAGCTATCGCAAATGGCTGAACACCACTATGCAGGCGTGCAATGTGGTATCATGGACCAGTTTGCCAGCCTGATGGGTAAGCAAGACTATGCGCTGCTACTGGACTGCCGCTCTCTGGAGTATAAGTATTTTCCGGTAGGCTTAAAGGAGCATCGACTGCTGCTACTCAACTCTAACGTGGCGCACAGCCTGGCAGACTCTGAGTACAATATCAGAAGGCAGCAATGTCAGCAGGGAGTGAAGGTGCTTCAAACTTACTTTGACAATATCACTGCGCTCAGGGATGTTTCCATGGCTCAACTTGAGGTGGTAAAGGAGAAGCTCCCTATTGCGGTAGCGAAAAGATGCAAATATGTAATTGAGGAAAATGAGCGAGTCCAACGGCTTGCACAGGCCCTATCGGAATCAGACTTGCATGTGGTGGGTGAGATTCTCAAAGAAGCGCATCAGGCGATGCGATATGAGTACGAGATCACCTGCCCTGAGATCGACTTCATGGCGGATTATGCCAACAGCCAGCCAAATGTGCTTGGGGCAAGAATGATGGGAGGAGGGTTCGGTGGATGCTTATTGGTACTCCTGGAGAAAGGTGCTGAACATGAGCTGACAGCTGATTTGGATAAGGTTTATCACGAAAAGTTTGGCAAGAATATCACGCCCATCGACATAGAGTTGTCAGAAGGTGTGGAGTTGCTGTAGCGTAAGTAGAAGTTCGTTAGCCTAACAGCGAAAGAAATGACCACATAAGTAACTAGCATCATGATATTATTGACTGGAGGACTGGGTTACATTGGTTCACATGTAGCTGTGGAGCTGATAAAGCAAGGCTATGATGTCGTGATCATTGATGACCTTTCCAATAGTGAGTATAGTGTACTTGAGAGGCTATCAGAGCTCACGGATACTGAGATTTATTTTGAGTTGGGAGATGTGCGAGATATTACATTTTTGACTGGCGTATTTCAAAGGTACCAGATTGAAAACGTAATACACCTCGCTGCAAAAAAGGCGGTAGGGGAGTCGGTGCACAAACCACTTCATTACTATGATGTCAACGTCAGCGGTCTGATCAACCTACTCAAGGTACTGGAAGACCATCGGGTCAAGAAGTTCGTTTTCTCCTCATCTTGCACAGTTTACGGTCAGCCTGATCAACTTCCCGTTACCGAGTCGACACCCCTTGGAGATACTCCTTCTCCCTATGGTAAGACCAAACAGATGTGTGAGCAGATACTGGAGTCAGTCGCCAAAGTGGCTAAACATCAGATCGTATCACTCCGCTACTTCAATCCTGTGGGAGCGCATCATTCTGGCAAGATCGGAGAGCTACCCAAGGGCGTCCCTAACAATCTCGTTCCCTTTATTACCCAGACCAGCGCGGGGCTCAGAGATGAGCTGAAAGTGTTTGGTGGTGATTATTCTACCCCAGACGGCACAGCGATACGAGATTATATCCATGTGGTAGATCTTGCCAGAGCGCATGTCAAAGCGCTCATGGTTGACCTGGGTGCTCACATCGCTCTCAACTTAGGTACCAGACAAGGATATTCTGTACTTGAGGTGATTAAAGCTTTCGAAGAGGTCTCAGGTATAGAACTGAACTACACCATCGTAGAAAGGCGCGCAGGTGATCTGCCGGAAATCTACGGTGACCCATCTTTAGCTTACAAGAAGCTTCAGTGGAAAGCTGAACTAGGCCTGACCGACATGATGCGCGATGCATGGAATTGGCAGCAGGGTTTAGCAAAATAGAGGCCCAGTATCCGAATTTCGGGACCTTTGTACTAGCCTTCATAAAAAAGGAACAGTACACGCAAACTGTGCTAATTTATATCAGCTGTCGCTCTGATTAATTAATATATTTCACATGTTAACCTACACTATACCTTGGGACAAGAACCGGACAAAAGCACGCTGAGAAAGACTATAAATCCTATGAGAAGGAATAGGAAGAAATGAGAAGAGAAATGTTCAATTGGAGCCGGTTAAGTAATATTTTCTGATTGATTTCTTATCTCCTTATCACAGAAATTGGAAAAAAAGGATGGCCTTCTTAACACAAACAAATATGGAGAATAATGGCTTTTCCCTTTGCTTATGAATCGAACCGCACTATTTATTTAAAGCACAAGCTTTCCCAGGGAAGAGGGTATATGAAAGTCTGGTTGATGAGAAGCCGGTATATTCCAAGATATCCATTCAAATGACGGATTCAGTCGCTTTTGAAGGCATTTGCCTCTATAAATACCGCAAAACATAGCATTATCATGGATAAGCTTAAGCTGCTTTAGAGAATCCAGGGAAAGTTTTCCTTTTACCCAGTAGCCAGAATCATTGAGTCCGGCAGATAGCGCAAGGCCATTCTCGGGCCAAGTCCAGTTGTAGTCAAATTGACGATAGTAGCTTGCACTATAATCCAGTAAACGGCCGAGAGCATCCATTTCCAGGCAATAATACTCATTCATCGCTGCATCTCTTGCAAAGAACAATTCGACCCTATCAGAATGAAGTACGTCAGCGGGATCGTCTTTTTCTTGGTAGACTAAAATATCATTATCATACACTTCAAACAGAAAATGGAAATAGTGCTTGTATATGACCCCTCTAAAAACCATCGGAGGTATAGGGTTCAAACTCCATGGAGAATGAAAGTTTGTAATTCTATTGATTGGGGACCAATCAAGATTCTCTACAGTCTGAACAACATACTGTGCACTCATTTTTAAGAGTTTGTTATTGGTAGAGTTAGAAGATTGATGTGAGTTATGAACTAAGGTAGGATCGAACGTTTTCAGCGTTAATGATATCTATTGGAAGGTAATAGTGTGGGGCTAGTTCTTTTGAAAAGAGGAACTTATCTGTAAATCGCATCAACCCTTCAAATGACATTTTTGAAGGGTTTTGGTTAATGAGAAAGTCAATATCTCCCGTTTTAAGAAGTGCGACATTCTCAGGTATGAGGTCATACCCTACGATAACAGCACCGGGAGACCACTCCTTAATCTCTACAGCAACCTGATGTGCCTTGGATGTGGTAATGAAAAAGCTTGTCGTATCAGGTACATTTGAGATAGACTTCACCTGATCGAGATAGTTCTGATGGTATGCGTTAATCTTTAAGTCGTGAATCAGGACATCCTTATCCTTGAAGTAGTCTTTTATGCCTTGACTTTTTGTAGTCATGTGTGACGCATTGACCGGATCTTCCGAGATATGAATGACAAATATGTCTTGTAAGTTTCGAGAGCATCGGTGGATCAGACTACCGGCTGTTCGACCACTCTCGATTAGGTTTTGGCCAATAAAAGTTAAGGGATGAACTTCTTCTATTTCATTGTTGATGGTGATAACAGGGGTACCTGTTTCAGCTAATTCATTGGCAAAAGTGATGGACTCATGAAGAAAAAGTGGTGCTAAGAGTAACGCATCGGGTTGGAGCTTGAGAACAGCAGCGCTCGCTTTGATAAATGAAGCAGCGTCAAGCGATGAGAAGCTGTCTACCGCAACTTTAAACCCAAAGCCCTTGTATTCCTTTTCGAACTCTCTAACACCATCGTAGACCTGCATCCAATACTCATCAGTCTCTATATCGGGAATCAAAACAGCGATAACCCAGACTTTTTGGTTCTTGAGTGATTTGGCAATAATGTTGGGTTCATAATCAATTTGAGCAAGCACTGCATTGACTTTCTGAAGTGCTTTATCCGATACTTTTCCTCGTTTGTGGATCACCCTGTCGACAGTCCCGGCGGATACATCGGCGAGTTTAGCAATATCCTTTATCGTATAAGACCTCATGGATTCTTCATTTGCTGCTAAGATAGCATATCTCTGCAAATTGAATTTGTATGTGTACGAACAAAAATAAAATGTGTTCGAACACATTTTGCTATCAATCGTTTTTATTTATGACTGTTCTGCTTTTTATTTGTTCATCATAACCAAAGTAACTGACATGGCACTCGAAACCGATCAGACCCTCACATCACTAGAGAGAGTACCTGTAAAAATTGTGGATGACGAGTTGACTGGATGCATTGACGTGGCTCGTCAGGTCGCCGAGAAGATCAGGCAGGGAATTGAGGAAAAGCCCGTGGTACTGGGTCTGGCTACAGGATCATCCCCGATCAAGGTATATCAGGAATTGGTCAGATTGCACAAAGAGGAGGGGCTGAGTTTTAAACATGTCGTGACCTTCAACCTAGACGAGTACTTCCCCATATCTCGCGAGTCAAATCTGAGTTATCACTATTTCATGCGTGAGCATCTTTTCGATCATGTAGATATACCAGAGGAGAACATTCACATACCAGACGGAGAGCTTAGTGAATCAGATGTAGTCGATTTCTGTCATCAATATGAAGATAAAATTGACCGTCTGGGAGGTATCGATATCCAAATACTTGGAATAGGCAGGACAGGCCACATTGGGTTTAATGAGCCAGGCTCGCATTTGAAATCATCCACCAGGATGGTGAAGCTACACCCTGTCACCCTGATGGATGCAACGAGGGAGTTCATACGAGAAGATCTGGTGCCAAGACGTGCCATTACCATGGGTATATCTACGATCATGAAAGCCAGAAAAGTCTTCTTGCTGGCCTGGGGGGAGAAAAAAGCTCAAATAGTGAGTGAATCAGTCGAAGGTTTGATTTCTGAGGATACTCCTGCCACTTTCTTGCAGGATCACCCCAATGTGGAGTATGTGATTGATCAGAACGCCGCATCTGAGCTCACCCGGTTCAAATATCCCTGGATAGTATCATTCGTTGATTGGAATGATCAAATGGCCAAAAAAGCTGTCATTTGGTTGAGCAATAAGATACAGAAGCCCATTTTGAAACTTACAGAGGAAGAATACCGGGAAAACGGACTTGGCGACTTGATCAATTACTTAGGAGACAGTCAGGACATTAATGTTTCGGTCTTTAACTCTATACAACGCACCATTACCGGTTGGCCTGGTGGAAAGCCACGTGCTGATGATACCAATCGTCCTGAAAGAGCCATGCCGCAAAAGAAACGTGTCATCATATTTAGTCCGCATCCGGATGATGATGTGATCTCAATGGGTGGGACCTTTTCCAGGTTGGTCGGGCAGGGCCATGACGTGCATGTGGCCTATCAAACCTCAGGCAACATTGCCGTCTTCGATGATGACGCTCGGAGGTTTGGTGAGTTTGCTAAAGATCTCGCACAGTATCTGGATCTTGAAAAAGACAAAATGATGAATTTTTATTCATCGATAGTTGAGTTCTTCTCCGGCAAAGGTAGCGGTACGGTAGACAATAAGGATGTCAGAGCGATCAAAGGATTGATACGCAAGGGAGAGGCCGCTGCTGCTGCGAGGTTTGTCGGTCTGGACGATGAGCACATTCATTTTTTAAATCTGCCATTTTACGAGACAGGCACATCCAAAAAGAAGCCGATAGGTGCTGCTGATATCAGGATCATAACTGACTTATTGAATGACGTGAAGCCACACCAGGTGTTCGCCGCAGGAGACCTGAAAGATCCTCACGGCACGCACAGGGTGTGCTTTGATGCGATCATTGCGAGCCTTCGGGAGGTTTCAGATCAGGATTGGATCAAGGACTGTTGGCTGTGGCTATACCGGGGTGCTTGGCATGAGTGGCCACTGGATGAAATAGAGATGGCCGTACCGCTGAGTCCTCATGACCTGAAGCACAAGCGAAAAGCAACTTTTAAGCACCAGTCTCAGAAGGATACTCCGGTTTTTCCGGGAAGTGACCCTAGGGAGTTTTGGCAGAGGGCTGAAGATAGAAATCGAAATACAGCTCAGCAGTACGACAACCTTGGTTTAACCGAATACGAAGCTCTTGAGACTTTTGTGAGATATCATTACTAGCACTACATCATGGTCTAAGTTGGTTTTTGATGGCTTCAATTAGGAAGCCGGCTAGCTCGGCTTTCGTTAAAGACAAAGCGCATGATTCTACAAACGATAGATATAGTCATCATTTCAGTTTTTTTTGTAATTGTCCTGGGGATAGGTTGGGTAGCTTCCAGGACAGCTGGTAAGAGTACAGATGAGTTTTTTCTTGGTGGGCGGTCAATGCCCTGGTGGTTGCTCGGAGTATCTATGGTGGCCTGTACTTTTTCTGCCGATACCCCCAATCTCGTCACCGGTATGGTACGAGAAGATGGTGTTTCTAAGAATTGGGCCTGGTGGGCCTTTTTGATCACTGGTATGGTGACGGTCTTTATTTATGCCAAGCTATGGAGACGCTCCAATGTTCGTACTGACCTGGAGTTTTATGAGCTAAGATATGGTGGCAGAGCTGCTTCCTTCCTTCGGGGCTTCCGTGCCCTTTATTTGGGTATACTTTTCAATTGCCTGATCATGGGGTCAGTGACGTTAGCCGCTATCAAGATAGGTGCTGTCATGTTTGGGTTACCACCAATAGTGGTGGTGATAGGGGCGTCAGTTGGGGTGGTCATTTATGCATCTCTTGGGGGCATCAAAGGAGTGATCTGGGCTGATTTTTTTCAATATAGTGTAGCGATGTTTGGTGCGGTCTATGCAGCAATAGTAGCTGTCCGACAGCCGGAGGTCGGTGGTCTTTCCAATCTACTGAGTCACCCAATGGTCACGCAAAAGCTCTCATTTTTTCCCGATACAGCAGATTGGTCGTCCCTGATCGTGCTGCTGATCATACCGATAGCTGTACAGTGGTGGGCGGTATGGTACCCGGGGGCTGAGCCTGGAGGTGGAGGGTACATTGCCCAGCGGATGCTTTCTGCCAAAGATGAAAAGCATGCAATAGGTGCTACGCTTTTTTTCAACTTCGCGCATTATGCCCTCAGACCCTGGCCGTGGATCATAGTCGCTTTAGCGTCGTTGGTTGTATTTCCTAATCTGGCTTCTATCAAGGCGGAGTTTCCTCAAATCACCGATCAGTACTTAGGGGATGATGTAGCGTATCCGGCGATGCTCACACGGCTAGGACCAGGATGGCTTGGATTGATTACTGCTTCATTGATCGCAGCTTACATGTCTACGATCGGCACACACCTCAACTGGGGCTCCTCCTATATCGTCAATGATTTTTATATGCGGTTCGTCAAACCGACGGCCAGCCAAAAAGAGCTGGTGTTGATCGGCCGCCTCTCTACAGTGACACTCATGATCATCACAGCAATATTCGCGCTAACAATACTTAAAAATGCTACTCAGGCTTTCGATATTCTGTTACTCTCTGGTGCAGGTACAGGTGCCATATATCTGCTGAGGTGGTTTTGGTGGAGGATCAACGCATGGACTGAGATCATAGGGATGATCATCGCCACATTAAACGCATTTGTATTTGTCCTCATAGTACCCGAAGCTGCGATGACCACCGGTGTATTAGATGCCTTCACGATGAAACTTCTAAGCTCTATCGGCCTCACGACGATGGCTTGGATACTAGGCACTTACATGACCTCACCTGAGAGTGTAGAGACCCTTAAAGGTTTCTATAGGCAAACCCGTCCCGGAGGACCAGGATGGCAAAAGGTGACCGAGATAATGAAAAAGGAAGATGTAGATATGGCAGCACAACACCAACGATGGGATTTGCCGTATGGCATACTCAGTGTTTTCGTAGGTAGTCTCTCTATTTACGCCGCGCTCTTCGGTATAGGTAGTTTTGTTTATGGAAACCTCGTGGCAGGACTTTTGCTCCTCGGCGGCTTTGCAGTCGGTTTGTATCTGCTTTTTAAGTTAAGAATGAAGCTAAACATAGAGTAAAATGCAAAAACCATCCTTAGTTGTTTTGGCGGCTGGCCTAGGTAGTCGCTACGGTAGTTTGAAGCAAATAGACAAGTTTGGGCTCAATGGAGAGACTATTGTGGATTATGCCATATATGATGCCATAAAAGCCGGTTTCGACAAGGTGGTCTTCGTGATTAGTGCCGGTATCGTTGATGATTTTCAAAGGATATTTCTGGACAAGCTTAAGCATCACGCTCAAGTCGAATACGTAGTTCAGGAGTTAGCGATGCTGCCAGCTCACTTTACCATACCGCCCGATCGAGTGAAACCGTGGGGCACTGCCCACGCAGTGTTAACTGCGACGGAAAAGATCAATGAACCATTTGCGATAGTCAACGCCGATGATTTTTATGGAAGGGGCTCTTTGCAAGTGATCTATGAGCACTTAAAGACTATGGAAAATACAAAGCTTCAGGCTTGCCTGGTAGGTTTTACGCTTGAAAAGACCCTATCGGAAAATGGAAGGGTCTCACGCGGTATTTGCAGTATTGCACCGGATCAAACACTCGAAGGGATTGTAGAAAGGACTCACATTTTTAAAAACCCCGATGTAGGAGCCTATTTTATAGAAGGGGATCAGCGCACTAACCTTTCTGGTAAGGAGACGGTATCCATGAATTTGATGGGCTTTACCTCACCGGTTTTTCGGCTGATGGAGGAGATGTTTGAAGATTTTCTAAGAGAGGAGGGAGCCGCATTGAAATCGGAGTTTTACATACCCTCAGTACTCAACCAGACCTTGGCAGAAGGGGTAACAGTGCCCGTATTGACCTCTGACGAGGAGTGGTTTGGGGTGACTTACAAAGAGGATAAGCCTATAGCTCAAAAGCGAATACACGACTTGATTGACCAGGGAATCTATCCTCCGAACCTTTGGCAATGATGAGGAAGTTATCTGACGAACGTATACAGAGTATCATTGATGAGTTTGATATAGACGGAAGCCTCAAAACCTTCGAAAGATTTGGTGGCGGCCATATCAACGAAACCTTCAGGTTGTTTAACTCCAATAATGTTTATCCTGACTATTTGCTCCAAAGGGTAAATCATCATGTATTTTATGATGTGCCGAAGATGATGAAAAACATCCAGTTGGTTATTGAGCACATTAGCCAGAAGAGCCCAAACAGTACTACGCTAAAATTAATCAGGACTAAGCAGGGAGCTTCGTTTTATCAAGATGATGATGGGGATTATTGGAGGATCTTTGATTTTAAGAAAAACACCAAAACCTATGATGTGGTAAGGTCAACTGACCAGGCCTATCAAGGTGCCAAGGCATTTGGGTCTTTCTTATATCAAATGTCGGATTTTGATGCCCAACTTCTTTACCCAAGCATACCCGACTTTCACAATTTGCTGGTGAGGTTGGATCAGTTGACCAGCGCCTCATTGACGGCTACCACCTCAAGAAAGTCAAGAGCAAAAGACGCCCTCAAGACTGTATTTTCCGAATCTCATAAACTATCAGAGATAGAGCGCTTAAAGAACATAGGTAAAATCCCGATGCGCGTCACTCACAACGATACTAAGTTCAACAATGTTCTCTTGGACGAAAAGGGTCAAGCCTATTGCGTGATAGATTTGGATACGGTCATGCCTGGCATAGTGCATTACGATTTTGGTGATGGGATAAGAACCTCGACCAGCATGTCCAAAGAGGACGAAAAGGACTTGAAAAACATTCATTTCGATATCGCTAAATATGAAGCCTTTACTCAGGGGTATCTCGATGGTGTCCGAGGTATTTTGTCTGAACTAGAGCTCAAGTATTTTCCACTATCTGCGGCGATGATCACCTATATGATCGGGGTTCGATTTCTGACGGATTACTTAAACAATGACATCTACTATAAAATAGCCTACGAGGATCAAAACTACTACCGTGCTATGTGTCAGCTTGAATTAGCGAGACAGATCATGGGCCGACACGAAGAGCTAGGGCGGGTGATAAAAAGAATCAATGTTCATCTCCAATTCTGATCAGGACATGTTAAAGTATCTGTTCGTTGGTATTTTACTTTTGTCAGTTGTCTCAAGTGTGGCACAGACAAGATCAGACTCATTGCTCAGTAGCCTGAAGGATGCTAATAACGGACAAGTCTTTACGGTTGCGCATCGAGGAGATTGGCGAAATGCCCCGGAAAACTCACTACCTGCCATTCAGCGATGTATCAACATGGGTATCGAGATCGTGGAGATCGATGTACGCATGACCAAGGATAGCGTTTTTGTCTTGATGCATGATGGTACGATAGACCGTACTACGACAGGTACCGGTGAGGTAGCGCAACTTACATGGCAAGAGATACAAGCTGTGAATCTCAAGAACGGCATTGGCTCCTGGACGAAACATAAAGTACCTAGGCTGGAAGAAGTGCTTGAGTTGACCAAGGGCAAGATCCTGCTCAACCTGGATAAAACCTATGAGCATATCGATCTACTCTATAGGCAGCTATTGCGATATGGCATGCAGCATCAGGCCATCTTCAAAGGATGGATGAAGACGTATGATGATGTCGAAGCACACCTGACCGTGCCTATCGACAGTATCCATTTCATGCCCATTGTTATCACCAATGACGGTACGTGGCAGCAAGTGCTCATTAGTTATGCCGACCGCTATCAACCGTTAGCCGTGGAGCTCATCTTTGATGATGAGGCGGTGGGAAAGGAGGCCATCCAACTGATCGAAGACATTGGTACCCGTGTATGGATCAATGCCCTATGGCCCGATATGAATGCCGGACATGATGATGACCTGGCAATAGATGACCCTGATGCTGCTTATGGCTGGCTGTTGGAGCATGGAGCTTCGGTGATCCAGACGGATCGACCACTATTGCTGAAGCAGTATTTGTTACAGCGATAGGTGTAGCAGAGTCGAAGCTGTAACCCGTTATGGCTACCTAATCCTGTCTGGCTCACCCGGATTTCTATTGTTTCAGGCCCGCTTACAGTTGTGAGGTGCTACTTCTACAGCCGTACAACCTGTCCGAGCATGGTCGCATACCCTGTGCGTCTATAGTCGCATAGACCTTGCGACTACCTGTACCTCCTCTCATTAGACTTACGCAGTTGCCGAATTTCATAGATGCAGCTTGAAAGATAGTTTCCCGACAAAGAAAGGCAGTTCATCATTTTAGCTATGCGTCCCTATATTACTCTGGTATCATGACCAGATTACCCTAATTTGATGCTTTCTGTCTTCTCTTAACAATCCCTTTGGTCCTACCAGCAGAGGGTCAATTCCAAATGATCACATTTTGATCAAACAGGGAACCTTTTTCATCTTTGTTGATCAATAAATATCTGATTTTCAACAGTATAGAAAACACTTGCCGATAGAGTAACTGATAACGGGTTGACACAAGTGTGGCTGATCCGTAGCTTTATTCTCGCAAAATCATCATCTCTCAAAAAATGAAACAATCCTCTTTTGAACACACGTTTTCGTGGCAAACAATACCACAATTCATAATTCTATTTGCGCTTATCGTTTTTGTAGTCAGTCATAGCGCATTGAGCCAACCAACCATCTTTCCATATTCAGGAACAGGAACAGGCACACCACTTGATAGGTGGACTATCAATGACGATAACTCGAGTCATACGTCACACTTACGATTACAAGCAGGTGATATAGGTTACAACTTATACAATAACGGGCGCTACCTAGGGCTCTCCTGGGATGTGAGCTGGAATCACAGCAATTACGATCCTTATGGCAATATAATGACCTGGACTAATAATGGTTTAGTCGGTATTGGTACTGATCAACCGATGGCACGCCTACATGTCAACGGCTCCACGTTAATACAAGAATATACAGTCACATTACGAACGGGCAGTACAGGTAGTTTGAATAACTGGCGAGGATACTTTGGCACGACTAGTGACCATGCTCTATCCTTTGGTACCAATGAGAGTTCGACCCTAAATCTGGCTACAGACGGCCGAGTGGGGATTGGAGTTCTATCTCCTGTAAAGAGACTTCATGTGATCGGATCCATACTCGCAGAAAGCAATGGCATCCGGGTACGATCGGGTAGTCTAAATGATGGTACTGTATTGCGAGGCTATCTGGGAACGACCCAAAATCATGACCTGGCATTAGGTACTAACGATACGATGATCATCATGCTTTCAAAAACCGGTGAAGTGGGTATTGGCACCAGTGACCCACAGGCGACCCTGGATGTAGATGGCGAAGTACATGTATCTGGTGATCTCAGGACTCGTGGACATGTCTATTTCCATGCTTTTGAAGGACTCAACCAGTCGGGTACAGCTTATTTACAGGCACGTGATGATTCAGGATCTTCCGATGTTGAGTTTCAGTTTCGTACACAAAACCAAGGCCAGATCAACGAAGTGATGCGTATGACAAAGACCGGTGATGTGGGTATCGGTACAACTGCACCACAGGCCACACTTGATGTAAACGGAAACACCAAATCTGACGGCCTCATTATCAATCCGACCGCTACCGATTACGGAGGATTGGTCGAAGGAACAGTAGCGACAATCAATGGTGCTGTACATATATCTCCTAAGAATTCCATTCCTCGACCTTTTAGTTTGGACTATCTCGATTACAATACAGACATCCAAGAGTACCTGCTTTGGGTAGAAAAGGGGGTGGTCAGTGAAGATTTTGCGATATCGGACCCTAGGGTATGGGACGACACGCCTGATTATGTATTTGAAGAGGATTATGAGCTACCTGCAATAGATGAGCTGTCCGCTTATGTCAGGCAGAACAAGCATTTACCAGGTATCCCCGGAGTGGAAGAACTAAAAAAGAGAAATCACTACCAAATCCATGATATGCTCATGGGGCAGCTTAAGAATATAGAGGAGCTCGTACTCCATACCATCGAGCAGGAAGCCAAGATCAAGCGACTTAATGCTCGCATGGACAAGCTAGAGGCGATGATCGTCGAGAGCAACAAATAAGCAAAAGATCATAACGAGATACATGATGAGGAAGTATTGTAGTTTTTTCTTATTGTTTATAGGAGCGCTATCGCAATCAATAGCTCAAAGTCCTCCAAACGAAGTGATTACTATAGAGCGTGATCTGGATATCAGAGCAGCTCTAAAATTAGCCCGCCAATCGACCTATGGTATAACGACCAAGACCCAAGTATTTGGTGAAGGTAATATGTACAAAGTCAGCATGTATAATAGAGGTGATTATCAAAATGGTGGCGGAGATGATAAAGTGATCTATGGCCAGCAGTTGTATTGGAATGTGCATGGAGTGCAGCATACCGGATGGTCTATGCCAACCAATAATAGCATTCTGGGCTATTTCTTTAGCCCAGTACCATGGAAATCCAATGAGCGTAGATGGTATAGGACAAAGATCAATAGGTCAATTCAAGATCAGATAACGCTACTGGATCCTGAATACGTTCCGATGGCTTCTTATACTGGTAACAAACTGCCTGTTACAATAGTCCTGGAGCTATATGGTGATGCTAGATCAACTAATATAGAAGAGATCAGGTTGCCCGGGATAGCGCCTCTGACCTATGCGGATTTTCCGATTTATATCAGAGGTATAGAATTCGAAATAGCACAGCTGTCGGCAGGCGAGAGCTTTTCTGTGCAGACAGGTTCAACAACTGAGATATTAGAAGTAACCCACGTTTCAAGTGAGTATTCTGGGTATCAGTTTACCGCACCTACTACCTCTGACCCGCTTTACAAGATAGCTGCACCTCAGCAGAAGGTACGGCTCTTGGCAAAAAACGAACAACAATTGACTGAAAGCTGGTCCCTACTTTTGCCGGTAGGTCATGTAGGATACAGTCTGGTGACCTCATCGCAGGTCGCTACCATACATGGATCGGCCTATTTCATGTATGAAGTATCTGTTCCGGAAGTACCCCTCCTTATCAATGGCACGGCAGAGGGGCCCTATGTGGTAGAAAGCAAAATTAAACTGAAACCATTCCAGCAAAACGACTCTAATACAAAACTTCTCCGTAGAGATCAGCATACCAGCGATATTCTGGTAGCCGCCCATCGCGGCTTTTGGCAGGAAGCAGAGTTGGTCGAGAACACTATGGAGGCATATGATAGAGCCAGAAGCATGAACGTAGATATGCTCGAAGTGGATGTTCGCCAAACTTTTGATGGTAAGTATATTCTGTTTCACGACAGTTATGCTGACCGGCTTCTGTATTTCACAGCCGGAGAGGATATGAGCAAATATGCGGAGGTGGATATTACACAGTTTTCTTATAAAAAAGGCCGGGTTGATCCTGGGAGCGGACTAGAGCTACCAGCACTAAAAGATGCAAAGATGAAAGACCGGTTTAAAACTGAAACTGAGGAAACGTTACTCACACTGGATGATTTGATCGCGTATGTTCAGCAGCACCACGTTTTGATCTCCCTGGATCATGCTTTTGACTATTTGGCCCCTATCCATAGAAAACTACTTGAGGCAAATGTGGAGGATTACTTCTTCTGGAAAGGGAACGGGAAGTCCGATCCTGATTACTTCAAAGATACACATGGGGTAATCATGCAGCAGATCGCTTATACCCCTGTCTTCTATGAATGGGCCTTTGAAGATCTGGCAAAAGGACAACCAATTAACTACGATGCTGCTGCCTTTTGGCAGAAATTCAAAACCTACGAGCAGGAATTGGGATGGACTGTGCCCGGGTGCGAAATCATATTTAAGAAAGAGATCAAAGGAGATAATGAACCCGAACCATATGGCCCTATTCCCTTAAAGTCTAAGGACTATGGAGTTAGCCATACCCAGCACCAGGAAGCTCTCACTTTTGTACAACAAATAAACGATACCCATTGGGTAGGTTTATCTGCTTGGTTTCCACTTTACTGCGATGACCCTTGGTCTCCCGAAGAGCCTTCGAATTCGAAGAATTTTGCTCCAATCTATGACTGGCGAGCAGACATGAGCTTTTGCATTGATTACTGCCACTTAAACTATTTTATTACTGACAGGCCCAAGTACACGCTTGACTATTGGGCGGCTAGATAGACTCCTTAATCAACACTAAAAAAATGAAGAAGTACATACTTTTCATCTTAGGGGTTGCCGTAGCTTTTGCAAGTTTTGCTCAAACTCCTGTGATCACCTGGCCGCTAGACCAAGTTGATTCAGATTCGCATTTTGAAAACTTGAATAAGACTATAACCGCAGTATTGACTAAAAGCGATGGGTCAACTCCAGTACCGAGCTTTACTACAGATAGTAGTCCTGTTGGGGTGGGTGCATTGAAATTGAAGCCAGGTGAATACCTTCCTATACCTGATTTTTTTGGTGCCTTTCTGACACCATCGCAAATTCCAGAAGAGGCAACCATCACGTTCTGGATGAAATATGAAAAAGATGGCTCTAGAAAATCAATTTTTTATGGTGATAAAGATGGAAACTCATATTTGGGCCTTTCCATCAAAGGGAATAGTCTTATACTCTCGCGTAAAGAATCATATAGAGATGCTTCATCAGAATTCCCGATAGTGGAGACACAGAATATACTCAATGAATCAGGTTGGTATTTTGTGGCCATTTCGTACCACAAGTATTTCTTGAAGTTGTGGGTGGGCAAGAGTGGTCAACATCAAATGGCCTGTAGCTATCAATGGTTACCCACTTTCAACCAAGGTTGGTCTTCTATTTCGAGTTTTGGATTAGGCAGCAAGGGTGGTTTGGGTAGCTCCATTGATGCCATAGGCGATTTCAAAGTATATGATACGGCACTTAAAAAAGAAGAGGTCCACAATCTTTTTACGGATGACGTCCAACAATCCAGATTGTACATCTACTTAAACGGGGACATGTTGGACGAACCTATCGTGAATGCCATGGTGGGTGACACTATCACTTTTAAGGTGCATTCAGAAGTCTCAAGCGCACCCACTATTACCAATCTACCAAAAACATGGATAGCAAGATTTGCCGGTGATCTCAGGTACTATGTCGACGCGTCTCACAAACCAGGAGCGAAAAGGCCATGGATTGGTTTTGACACTCAAGTACACTGGCTAAACCTTAGAAATTATGAGCAAGAGGATAGAAGTAACTACAGTAGTTGGACCACTAATAGTCCTGCACCTGGATCAGCTGCGCCTACAAGTAATGATCATTCCTATGAATTGGTCTACGTGGTAGAATCTCCCATGAAAGCCGCGGTAAACTTACCCGTTAAATATGAATGGCCTAAGTTTTCTCAACATAAGGATGCCAATGGTCAATTTGATCTTAATAAAGTCCTGCTCCAGGGTGAAGAAAAAAACCTGAGAGGTGAAGCATGGAAACAACGTGCCAATCAGAAAGAAGGCCTCAATACGCAGATATTGCATTACTGGAATAGTGATAACAAACAGTGGTCACCTGAAGGCACCTATAAAAACTATAGTAAACTCAGTTATATGCTCGGGTTTGATGACGATGAGATTTTGTATTTAAACAACCCCGAATATTCAGACCCGACAAAAGTAAATGGTTCATACGCGATATTAAAGGAGCCGATGCGATGGCAAATAGTACCGACGAATGAAGGCGCTTCGATCAATGATTGCGTAAACGAAATGGTTACTGCCTACTATAGGCATAACAGCGTCTACAACGCTGACGAACGATTCGTTGGTAGCGAAATTCAGGATTACAATACGCACTGGGATTTTGAAACAAATACTGGGAACCCTTTTGGAACCGGTACCTGGCTTCACGAGAATGGGAATGTGAAGATTACCCTGAGTGATGAAACTACGTTTCAAGTGGCTATCAATGCTGAGTCACCATTAAAGAATTTCTACGCCATCGAAGGAACAAGTGTACCGGGTAGAAACGAAGTGCTTACCTACAAGCTTAAGGCGTACGGAGACAATACAGACTTATATGAGATCATTAGTGATTATAAAGCGAGGGGTTTCGATTTGACGATGGAGTATGAAACCCAGGATAGTTTTGGGTCCGTTAAGCGTGAGTGTAATTGCCCGGATCAAAATAACTGTGGCTGGACAAGTGCAAGTGGCAAGCGAACGGGCCTATGTACCCATCAGCGTTATTCCACCAATTCCAATAGTGATTTGAACACAAAAGGCACTAATCCTTTTGCTATACTCTCTTCAGGTACCAACGAACTTGAGTTCGATTTCAAAGCGTATACAGACGCCTATTGCTCTATTACGCTTTATCTTGTTAATCCCCAAAATGGGGATCGTATCATATTAGCTGGAAAGGAAGTCTCACCAGTTAACCTTGCTTTTATAGAAGATCAAAATCTATCAAAAGGAACAGGCGAGGGGGGATACTTCTTTGTGGAGCAACAGCGGAGAGTCGCGACTACCCCAACCACTAAGCAAGTGAATGGTCCGTTCAATGTGACCAGGGGAGCACGATATGTCAACCCATTTGTACGAACTTATACGTTCTATTCCGATCAATCGTCTAACTGGCAAGTCATTGATTCAGATCCCAGCTTGCTGGGTGGAGGCCATGATTGGTATTTATCCAACAAAAAGCAAGCTACGCGCATCTCCGATTCAGAGATCAGTAGTGATTGCTTAGTCAAGTTTTATTTTGACCTGATACCAGAGACAGATTTAGATGGTTATCTGGAAAAAACAGAGTTGGGAGCTCCTATCTGTCCAGGCCTTTCTCGGAACTATCAGATTGACTACAGTACTGTTTCTCCGGGTACTTACCAATTGACAGCTATTTATCGAGATGGACCACCTATGCGACATAAGGTGATCGTAAAGTCTGAAAGAACAACTTCGACAGACCCGATGGCAAGTATTAATGCCTATCATGTACCTGCGTATGATAGTGCGCTTCTTAAACATGCCGGAATGCAATTCGTACCGGATGAAAAACACTACGTACTGGAGTTACAAGAACTGAGTAGCAAGTTGATGTTTCTCATAGGTGAGCGAAACAACTATAAAAACAATTTAACAGGTATACCCAATACAATAGATCCAGCTTCTGAAAAACTCAAAAAAGTAAACAGGTGGGGACCATACAATGATTTCGAGGGAAAATTCTATTGGCGTAGTGGAACAGCCGATGGATTCATTTCAAGTATTGATAATTTTATTTTTGACGACTCATCTGAAGACTGGAAACTGACTGTCTCAGACCAACTAACCAATCAGGATGTAGTAGATAAAAACTATGGTGGTGTAGAGGCCTTACACTTTCCTGATCTATGGGGAAATCATTTCAGCTCTTTGTGGAAAAAAGAAGGGCCTTCTGGGAACGCTGGTCCCATATATTTACCTACGTCCGGTCTGCCCAACGATCCGAACCATTCCAATCTAAGTTCAGATATCGGGAATTATTTTGCTTCGAATGTTTCAGACCCGCACTACTGGCAATTTCGTACGACGCTCAATTCATGGTCTGACTCTTATGGATATCGCATGCGATACAACCCAAGTCATCTTTATGACTTAAATAAGCTGTTTGACGATACTCATGGTGCTTTTACCGGCAATGCTGTATCCATGCAGTACAGTAACAAGAACTCAAAGTCTACGCAACCCTATCCAAGCGATAATTATCTCAATCTTCAGGCATGGCACTATGATTTGAAAATGGGTAGGAAGGTCATCGTTACAGAAGACACTTACGACCATATCAAGAATTCTATTCGAGTATACAATGACTTCAATGTGGAATACTCAAAACTTAACAGCCCTGGCGGTTATGCAACCCAGAATAAAATACTATTTGAGCATATCAAAGAAAGCTTTGATGACACTACTCCTAATAAACATACCATTCAGATATGTAGTGACTGTGATGTTGTATCAAAGAGTACACCGAGTGCCAGAATACTTGTACAAGAGTCTATACTTGATCCTGAACAGGAGCTACTACCAGGCCTGTCGGTCTATCCGGTACCAGCAGAGCAGGACCTTACGGTAGAGATCAATACGCTCAATTTATCTCCGCTTTATATGAGTATATATGATCTGCAAGGCAAACGTGTTTTGGAGTACAGTGGGTATGTTGAAGCGGGCAACAATCGATTTTTGCTCGAAAGGTCCCAACTCAACCTATCTTCCGGTATGTATGTGTTGAAGGTCACTACACAAGAACTTGCAGAGAGTAGGAACATTGTTTTTAAGTAGGATGAATAGATATCAAGCTGAGTATAAATTTTTTCATGAATAAGGTAGAGAGTAGAGGGCGGTTTGTTTCAGATCGCCTTTTTTGGTTAGTTATCCTGCCGAAGTGCAGACTGATGACAGGTATGCTGCTCGATTCATGAGACCTAGACTAATCCACATTGGAGACACTTAATCTTAGCAGAATAGTAACCAATAAGCGCATTGTGACAACAGGGTTTTTCGTATCTTAAGAGATGAATGATTGATCGATAATTTGGCTAAATTCTCGCTGTTCTTCCTCATTTCGTTCTCTTTGGTCACGACTGTATTGGCTCAAGAACAAGACCTGTTTATTCTTGACCGCAAAGCAGGGCTGAATAGTAACTCCATTACCGCTATAAGTCAGGATGTCTACGGGTACTCGTGGATCGCTACTAAAAATGGACTACATCGATATGACGGTTCCACCATTAAGACGTACGGTCGGGAAGGTACCGGGTTTGGCTCTGTGGACTTCACTGATATATTAACAACTCACAGCGGCGATATCTTCGTGGCTACCGCCAACGGAGAACTGTACCGGTATGACGACCTGAAGGACAAGTTTCGTCGCATCAACATCGTCAAGCCAGGTACTGAGAAGCCCAGTGCTATCTTAAGTCTGTATGAAACCAGCAATGGACAGTTGCTACTGGGCACCAACAGCGGAATGATTGTCTATTCGCTTTCAGGAGTGCCTGTGGATGTCATAGGCCCGCAATACAGGGTGCAGCAGATATCCGAATCCGATGATGGTACCCTATGGATAGCTACTCTGGGTCATGGACTGCTCAAGTGGCGTAATAATGTACTCACTCCCGTGATTTCCGACTCCTATGAGCTCCCAAAGTATGTTTCGACGCTTAGTCTTCTCGATCAGGAAACCTTGCTGCTAGGAACTGTCGGAGATGGGTTGTATGCTTGCCACATTGATGTTAATAGTCTTTTAAAGCTTAGCGATGCTATTTTCACGCCGACCATTACCGTAAAAGACATTGTCCGCAGAAAAGGTCAGACGTACCTGGTAGCCACTGAAGGTCATGGCCTATTTGAGCTATTAGGTGACGGTCAGGAGTATTTCGATTTGGCACAAGTGGAGGTCGTAGGAGACAAGAGTATAAGTACGATTTATGTAGATAAAGATGAGAATGTCTGGCTGGGTATGGCCTGGGAAGGAGTTAAGATCATCGCAGATGATGATACGCCATTTGAGTTGACACAGTATGAAGACGAAGCGATATTATCTATCTACGGTGAGACAGGTGTTGAGATCATCGGAACAGACGGGAAGGGACTCTGGACCATAGGAACAGACGGTCGACTTGATAAAAAGCAGCTACCAGGTGGAGCCGAGTATATCAATTTCATCCAGCCTATTTCGTCATCTCGTTTTTGGTTGGGTACTTTCCAAAATGGCCTCATAGAGCTCAATACTCAGGAAGGGGTCAAACGGCATTTTAGTAAGCACAATGAGTTGGGTCTGACCTACAATGACGTGCGAGGAGTCGTAGAGATGCCCAACGGAGACATCTACATAGCTACCTGGGGCGGAGGCCTTAACTATTACATTAGTGACACTGATACGCTGTACGCTCTTCAAGGCAGTACGTTTGGTGAAGGTATAGCTGCCACCAATATTGTTGATATAGTGTACGATCAGTCAGGTAGGCTGTACCTCGCCACCTTTGGTGATGGGTTGCTCTACCTTGACATTGATACCGGCATTGGCGGCAGGATTCCACTTAAGGATGACACAGCTCTCCAGCAATATGCTAACCTATTTACACTTCACCTTACCAGTAGTGGTCAGCTCTGGGTGGGTACTTGGGACGATGGTTTGTTGCTGTATGATACACAAGACAATCATGTCCAGACTTTTGAGCACGCCGCAATGTTTGGGCGGAGGTCAATAAAATCTATCATAGACGATGGACATGGAGCTATTTGGCTGGCTACCGAAAATGGGCTCATAAAATACCAAACAGAGTTGGGTGATTTTCAGCTCTTTGCTAGCATGCCTACAGACTTCAGAAAAGGTGCCGTTTTTAAAGACCTGACCGGTCGACTCCACTATGGTTGTTCTGACGGGATACTGTCTTTTGATCCGACTCAAATAAAACAAAAAACAGATAGCCTAAAGCTCGTGATTACTGACTTTGCTTTGTTTGATAAGCCTATTTCAGCTATTGATCATTTGCTTAAACTCCCCTTAAATGCCACTGACCATCTTAATCTGAGCTACAAACAAACCATGGTGACGATCGGCTACAGTGCCTTGCAGTATCCGAGCAATGATCCTATTCAGTATAGGATCAGGCTGGCAGGGCTTGACGAATCATGGAGAGAAGTTGGGAAACAGAGATCTGTCACTTACACGAACCTGGCGCCTGGGTATTATGAATTCCAGGTAGATGCCTATAGCGATGGGTTGGTAGTAGGTAGTAAATCGATCTCTTTTGATGTAGCTACGCCACCGTGGCTCACATGGTGGGCGTATACTATTTATGCCTTGCTTGTCTTGCTCACTTTGAGCGGTATTGTTTACCTATCGGTACAATGGGGTAAAATGAAGACTAATCTCAAGTTGGAGAAGATCACCCATGAAAAGGACCGTGAACTTTTTGAGACAAAGCAACGATTTTTCAATCACATCTCGCATGAGATCAGAACACCTGTTACGATCATTCTAAGTGCTATAAAGCACTTGGTGCTTGAGCCGGAGAGCGTTAAGTATTTCGATCAGGACAACCTAAAAACAATCAGAAGAAGTGGAAGAAACCTGCTGCAATTGATCAATGAGTTGCTGGACTATAGCAAACTGGACGCAGGCAAGGTGAAGCTGGACTATCGGGAGATCAGCCTCAAGGGTTTCGTTGAGGATATCTATAGATCGTTTAGTGTTAAAGCAAAAGACTTAGGTGTAGTCTTTAAGATAGACTTTCAATCAGATCAAGAGACTATCGGAGCTGATGCCTATCAACTGCAGAAGGCAGTCTACAACCTACTGTCCAATGGCCTGAAACACGCGGGTTCAGAAGGCCAGCTTATGTTGAAAATAAGCTCTGATGATCAGCATGTGTTTTTTGCGGTAGCAGACTCTGGTCCCGGCATACCGGAGGAACTGCAGGATAAGGTGTTCGATCCTTTCTTTCAGATAAAAAGTGAAACATCGTTTGGAGGGTTTGGTATCGGCCTATCGGTGGTGAAAGACATTGTGCGATTGCATGAAGGGGAAGTATCGGTACGTTCGGGGCAGGATCAGGATGGAGGAGCGGTATTTACCATTAAGCTGCCCTTGTTTGCCTTTGGGCTTAGCCCGTCTACGACAGACTTGAGCAAAGGTGATGAAACAGTACCTTCAGCACCTTTAGAAGTCCTCAGTGAAGATAAAGATCCCTTGGTTGGCACCACTATACTGATCATAGAAGACAATACCGAGATAAGGGAGGTGCTTAAATCGATATTCAAGGGGTATCACCTACTGGAGGCTGCTGATGGCCAGGAGGGTCATAGGATTGCTTCTTCGGAGATTCCGGATATCATTGTAAGTGATGTGCTCATGCCAGGTATGACAGGCATAGAGCTTGTACAGACACTTAAGAAAGAGGTCACTACCTGCCATATCCCGATGATACTACTGACCGCTCGTACTGGAGTGGTTTTCAAGAAAGAAGGGTTTGATGTGGGCGCAGATGACTATATCTCCAAACCCTTCAATGACCAGATACTACTGGCACGAGTACGCAACCTTATCAACTCCAGACGAGCACTTTGGAAGAAGTTCAAGCTGGATACTTACGTGGATCCGGGTGAAGTGAAGAATGAGAATCAGGATGATCATTTTATCAAGCATCTCAAGGATGTCATCAGTGATAACCTGCAGAGTGGAGAGATCAATTCAGAATTCCTTGCAAAGGAAATGGGTATGAGTCACTCTGTCATTTACAAAAAGCTTAAGCAGCTTACCGGGATGACGCTGGTCGAGTTTGTACGTGAGTACAAGTTGAAGATTGCAGCGGCACTCCTTAAGAAAAATAAGTACACTGTTCAGGACGCCTGCCATCATGCTGGCTTTGCAGATAGAAGGTATTTTAGTCGGGCTTTCAAGGCAAAATATGGAAAGACCCCTTCTGAGTATAGCCAAGCTGGTTCGGAGATTGCGACAAAAGATCAGGAGTTGGATTTAGACACTATTCTGAAGAAATAAGAACCTCTTTAGCATTGGATTTTGTGATCCTTTGTAGCATTCAATCAGGTTCTTAATGAGAAAACTTCTCTTTGTATTTTTTGCTGCCGTATCGTCTATCCCGCTTGTTTTTTTATTCATTAATAGCCTTTCGAAGGCTGATGTATCTGAGAACGCCCAGTTACGCATATTAGACCCTGTACCAATCACACCCGACTGGCTTAAGTTCCAGGCTCAGCAGGTGTTGCCGAAGGAGGAGCAAACGGTGGTGTGGTTGCCCACAGGAAACTTTCAGAACTCAAGTCTCGTCAAAGTGCCGAGATTTCCCCGGGTTTGGCCAGATCAAACCTTAGATACTGTTACTCATGCTCATGCGATGAGGATAGTGCCAATAGATTCTACAGACAGGCTTAAAGCAAGGGTCGTGAGAAATGAGGTGTTTTCAGGTCAACTTGTCGTAGTAGACCAACAACTGCTAACAGGTCTTAGAGTTAGATTTGGTGACTTTAGCTCTGTAAGTGGTGATCGAATGGATACTGATGGCTTCAATACCAGGTTTGTTGGCTATGTACCAGTGGAGAGAGCGGAGAGTGAGTTTGACTGGTCTGCGACCATTGAGGAGGTGATAAAGGGCGATGTATCAATATCAGGTACGAGAAATCCGGATGTGATCGCTGATCCACTTTACGATGTGCCCAAAGTGGATGTCCCCGCTTATCGCAACCAGCCCATTTGGTTGTCATTAGTCATACCTGAAAATACCTCTGCGGGAGTATATGACGGAGAGTTGATCATTGAGGCAGACCAGTTTAAGGAGCGCGTACCTCTGAGTATTGAGGTGTTAGAATTGTCTATTGCCGACCCAAACGCTTTTTCTTTTGACCATGAGTTGTGGTTCAACCCATATGCTATCGCAAAAATCCATAAGACCGATAACTGGTCAGCCGAACACTGGTCGCTGATCACCAGCTATCTGAATTCGCTTAGAGACCTAGGTGTGAGGTCAGTGACAGTACCCATCGTCGATGAGCCGTGGCGAGTGCCTTGGTTAGACGATCAGTTTAGTTCTCAATCCTATGCAGGCTACCAGACGATGATTGATTGGAAAATGCGTGAAGACGGCAGTTGGACCTTTGATTACACAGTGTTTGACCAGTATATCAAGGTTCACGATAGTCTGGGTATGGCTGAGCGGATCAATGTCTATTCGCTTACGGCCTTTCGAAGCAAGCAGCGCATTTACTACTACGACAGTGGTGAGGATGCATACGATGAATTGTTTTTCGATTCACCAGAAGATGCCGAATATCAGCAAATCTGGTCTCAGTTTTTAAATGACTTCTATGCCCATCTCAAAGAAAAAGGTTGGGAGATCAAAACCTTTTTGAGCTTTGACGAGCGGCCTCCTGAGATCATGCTTCCGGTCACGCGTTTTATTAAGTCTTCAGCTCCTTATTTCAGCGATAAAATTGCGATAGCGGGCCACCCATCTGGCCATGAGTATGCATCAAATTCCCTTTCCATATCCTACGAGTTTTTCCCAGGTCAAAACCTGCACCAGGATAAAACACTCCAAGTTATCAAAGAGCGTAATGCCAGAGGGCTCAGGACTACTTACTACTTATGTGGGCAACCTGCACATCCTAATAACTTAACGCTCTCTCCTGCGATCGAATCAAGGGTGATACCATGGATTGCCTTGAAATATGGACTTGATGGATACTTGAGATGGTCGTTCAACAACTGGCCAGACAATCCTATTGTAAATCCTGTATACAAGTTTATACAAGGTGATGAATACCTAATCTACCCGGGAGGTGATGGGCCTCTTTCCAGTATCCGATATGAACTGCTGAGGGATGGGGTAGAAGATTTCGAACTTTTTCAGCAGTATGCGGAGCAGCTTGAGCCGAGCACTCGCACGCAAATCATCCAAATGGCCAGTCGTGACGAAAATGGCAACTTCAAGGACGTTCGTGACATTTCGCGATCCATTGAAATGCTAGTAAAAGAAGTCTCTACAACTCAATAGATCATAAAATGAACATAAAACAGAATCCCGATAATGCCAATACCCGATCCACGACACCCAAACGCAATAGTCAACGACCATAAACCAACAACGATCAACCAAGCTAGCCAAAACCCAAAACCTAATACCTAAAGCCCAATACCCAATGCCTAAAGCCCGAAACCTAAAGCCAATAACCAATTAAACCCTTGTAATAGAGAAAAGGCACCATTTTGAAGAAAGTCAACCCCTGAAGTAAAGCAAAGCTCAATTCCTTTATAAAAACTTCTAACACAAAATGAATATGAAAAATCTACCAATTAAACTCATAGGTCTGGCTTTCCAGGCTATGATGCTGTTGTGTATTATCTCATGTGGTGATGACGATGATACTCCACCGGCACCTACTTTTGCGGCTCCCCAAATCTCCGTCACCTCTCCGGCGGATGGTGTTGAGGTTGAGCTTGGACAAACGCTGGATGTCTCACTGTCTGTTTCAGCCGAGGCAGGACTGAGCTCAGTCTCAGCCGACAATCAGTCCATACAAACCTACGGGGGTACGGAAACCTCAGATGCAGTTACCTATCAGATCTCACCTACGACCGTTGGTACTTTTACGGTTGACTTCATGGTAGTTGATGCGCAGGATAGCTCTGCATCCACTACTTTTTCTTATGTAGCAGTGGAGCCTCCGGTTCCGCCATTTATCATTTCAGACTTAGGAGGAGCCATGATTTCATCTGAAGTGATCGAAGTAGAAAGCTGGGATATGCGAACAACAATCACCTTTGCAAATAGCTCCGACTTGTCTTCTACGCAGATGGCCATCCAGTTTGTAGCGGACAACGGTGAAGCGATGGCAGGTGTAGCTAATCCTGCGTCCGGCGAAACCAACCAGGTGATGCAAATCATACCTCACGCCCAAAACTGGGGTGCGCACTACGTCTACGGCATGATCAAGTTAGGCGAGACTATCCCTGTGGCAGAGCTCCAGGAGCTACCGCAACTTGAGTTTAACGCTACGGTAGATTTTGACGATGATGGGACACCAGATGCCAGTACGGCTTCTGTCGCTGATGGCTTTACCAGGGTCATTCAGATTGACGCTTACTATGACGATACTATAGTGGATTCTGTATCTATGAATGCTATCAAGCAGTTGCCCGCCATCTACGGCCTTGACTTGTCAAAAGGATACCAGGTTGACCTTATTCTTGCTAAAGATGACCCGCATGGTACGGTAGGCACAGGAGAAATCCAGGGCATGTACTCCGCTTACTCTGCATGGATCACGGAAGCCAATACATGGCAAACCTTGACCTTTGAAGTAGCAAGTGAGGGGCAATCACAGTTTCTCGACGATGGTGATGGACCAAACCCCGAGGAGAGCAGAAATCCCGCGACCATATCCGAGGTAGATGTTGTGACATTAGTGCCTGCTTTTTCACAGACCGTCTACACTTACGATACTGATAACCAAATTAGGAATGCCATTGATGGTGATTACAATCATCTGTATTTTAGGAACCTAAGAATTGTTAATGCTGATAATTGATAATCTTTTTAAATCTGGTTGTAGGCTGCCCTTATGAGGCAGCCTGCTTTGCACTATGCGACCATCCAGCTTATTTTTTGTCCTACTTACCTTCCAGATCTACGCCCACGTGTTCTCCACTGCTTATGGTCAATCTTTGGGCGGAAGTACTATTAGCTCTTTTGATGTCTATTACCCTGGATACACTATTCAGGATTCACTATCGTACAAAGCTTCTCAGCGTGCATGGAGAGGGGAGCGAGTTTACTTCCAGTTACTCATTTGGGGAGTAGGGAGTGATGCTTTAGCGGACCTAGTGGCACCACTGTTTGAAGGTGCCGATGATAGTATTGTAGCCAATTTATACTTTCCCAGGGCCGTTCAAGCTGATAGCCAGAGCAGGTCGTGTGGCGGATACAGCAGCAGGGATGGATTCGTTTCTCTGCATGATGCGCTTGACAACAAGCCAGCAGTAGACTTAGGTATCAATGACACCATTGCTATATGGGTGAGCATCGATATACCGAGTGAAATAGATGAGGGTATTTATAATGCTCATTTTGAGTTGTTGCATACCAGCCAATCTATAACATTTGAATTGGAGCTAGAAGTATTGCCTTTGGAGCTACCGCAACGTACAGATTGGGCGTTTCATCTTGATTTATGGCAGTTTCCACAAAGAGGGATAACCATTTATAACCAGCAGCATCCCGGCAGTCTTGTTGACCTTTGGTCGGATCAACATTTTGAGATGATCGAGTCATCTTACCAATTACTCGCTGATGCTGGTCAAAAGGTAATAACTACCCATATCAAGGACGGTGCTCTGGGACAGCAAGGCATGATACGCTGGATAAGAGGAGAGGACGACTCCTGGCGATATGATTTCACTGCCTTTGATAGATATGTGGAAACGCTAATGGCCCTGGGTATCAAAGATCAGATCAGCTGTTTCTCGCCTGTCGGATGGAATAAGGACGTACTACCTTACCATGATGAAACCACAAGATCTCAGCAGGTATTGACCCTTCCGCTAGGTTCTAACGGGTATGACCAGAGATGGGGTCATTTTCTCACTGTTTTTGAGGAACACCTTAAAAACAAAGGGTGGTTTGATAAAACGGTATTGTACTTAGATGAGGTTTCTTCAGAGGAATTAGGCCATGTAGTTGACTTGATCAAGGCAGTCAATACCCAATGGAAGCTAGGTATTGCTTATACACATGAACTCGACCCGGCCTTGCAACAAGCGTTGTACGATGCAAGCGGGATTATTGAAGTTGCCAGGACTGATGCTGCAAGCAGTGAAGGGATCAATACTTTCTACACCAGTTGTACGCAGCGATTTCCCAACAACTATCTGACACTCGAAAACTCTACCGCTGAGATGACATGGATGGGCTACTACACTGCTGTTGAGGGCTTTGATGGTTATCTAAGATGGGCATTTGACAATTGGACCAAAACAAATCCGTTTGATTTGCGAGATGGCGCTCATACCTCTGGTGACTTTTCTTTTATCTACCGTAGCAGCAACCTACTCGATATGGATTTTCTTGGCAGCATCCGGTTGTCCATGCTGCGCGATGGTATAGAGGAGTATGAAAAAATAAGACAACTTAAATCTTCCTTTGCGGGATCTGAAGATCCTTTTGATATTCAGGCCTTAGTAGAAATCGAAGAACTGCTGGCTGATTTTTCACTACAGCAGTTAGACTATGAAGGTGCCGTCAAAAGGACAAAGGAAAGGCTCACCGCTATCGCAATGGGCAAAGTGCCTTACTGTCGTGTTTACTCTCTGGACACTCCCTCCAGCCTCTATTTTGATGAGATGAATGCCAGCAGCGATACTTCTGAAGTCCGTTTTGTCCAATCCTCTTTTCCTGAAAGGGGATATGCAATCATAGATGATAAGCACTTGTCTGTATTAGGTGGGGATAGTATTGTAGTTGAGCTCAAACCTGCGAGCCAGGATAGTCTACTCATCAATGTGTGGGCGGATTGGAATCTGGATCAAACCTTCTCGATTGATGAATTGGTCTATTCAGAAAGGGTGCAGGGCGTAGGGGTTCCCGTGCAGACCTCAATTGATATTCCGGTAGGTCTTGCTCCCGGCAGTGGCAGGATCCGCGTTCAAATCACGGAGACGGATGCCGAAGTACAAAACTGTGGTTTTGCCTCAGGCTCCTTTTTAGATATCCCAATGTATGTACGGGATGTGTATTGTACACCTGTGGGAGTGCATGATGCAGATCTGAAATCTGCATCTTTAAGCCTTCATACCTGTCTTGACTCATTGACGGTTAAAAATCAAGGCCATGGCGGCAACTATTTTTTTGATCCTGGTCGACAGATAAGGGTTGGACAATCCAACTTGATACGAGTCAGTAAACGTGATGCCACTCCCTCTGGCAGCTCTCAGACCCTGGTGGTATGGGTTGACACTAACAATGATCATGTCCTCAGCCCGGAAGAGATGCTTTACAACATGGATGATATCCCAGGAAATAGCGATCAAGCGTTTGTGCTACCTGAGCTTCTTGACCAAGGTCAATACCGCATGCGAATGGGTTGGTTTGATGGGGATGATCCTGCGCCTTGTGCCTTCGAAGGAGCTGTGATGTATGATTTTGACATTGCGGTAGAGGAGACATCTGAGGGTTGCGCACCAGAGCTATTGTCTCCTTATCGAGGCTCATTAGATCAAGGTGCCAATATGTTTCAATGGCACCCCAACGGTGCTGGTGTTGAGAGTTGGTCGTTGATACTATCGAGTGTTGACCTTGTGTCGGGAGACTTGGTTACGCATTTTGAGCAGACATTTTCTTCCTCTGAAATAGAGACAGTAGTGCAACAACTCCCCGAGGATGGCCGCAGATTGGAAGCAACGCTTGTAGCGGTGGTAAACGGAAATAAGATAGTACAAACCTATGACTACTATGCTCATGATCAATACTGTACGCCCGCAGGAGGCCCTTATGAGGAATACTATCTTACATCATTGCAAACTTCGGGTGCCGAGAAAGATATAGTCTATAGCAGTGCTAACTATCCTGAAAATGGTCATGAGTTGCATCAGGATCAGATTTTGAAATTAAGACCCGGAGGTAGTGCCAGTTTACTCTACGGTCTCTCTGGGTCTTCATCCTGTAGTAGAGTTGTGGCTTGGATCGATTGGTCAGCGGATGGTGTTTTTGATAGTGCTGAGGTCATCGGAGAAGCGGGGACTTCCCAATCATGTGCCAATCCTGTTTCCGGTAGGCTGGAGTTTGAGATTCCGGTAGGTGCACAACCTAGTACGACACGGCTAAGAGTAAGATTGCGAGATGCGTGGCTTGCTCTGCCAGGTCCATGCAGCGAGTTGAACTTTACGAGTGCACATGATTTCTATGTTTTGATTGAAGAGCCGATCGTCTCTGGCTCACTGCCACCTCACATTGGCCAGCTTTCTGTCTATCCTAATCCGGGCTCTAAAGAAGTGACCATCGACGGTCTCGACATGGACAAGTTTACTGTGGAAATAGTGGATGGTGCCGGAGCACTCCAATATTCAAAATCCTTTACCGACCACACGACTTCTAAGCTTACGCTCAGCACTGAGGACTTGTCCAGCGGATTGTATTTTGTCAATGTAATCTTTCAGAATGGCGAGCGAAGACTGTTTAAGGTACTTATTAATTGATAACTCCCCTCAATGGATGAATATGGATACCTCGCTCGTATGGTTAAGTCATAATATTGAGGTGTAATACATTCACAATGGCTAAGAGATTCTTTTCGCTTCTTATGTTCATCATCTGCGTAGCAGTTTCAGCTACTGCCCAGCAGATGATATCTGGTACAGTGACAGACGAGTCAGGCTTGCCACTTCCGGGTGCTACGGTGCAAGTAAAAGGTACCACATCCGGTACTGTGACTAATGCCGATGGGAAATTCGAAATACAGGCGACCACAGGTGATATCATGGTTGTGCAATTTGTAGGATACCTTGACGCTACTTTTGAAGTTGACAGTCGCTCGGATTACTCTTTGCAGATGCAGCCTGATGCATTCACGATGGAGGAAATGGTAGTAGTAGGGTATGGTACGCAAAGGAAAAGCGATGTTACCGGCGCTACCAATTCTGTGGACCCTGATGATCTGATGAATCTACCGGTAAGTCGGGCAGATATAGCACTGCAGGGCCGATCACCTGGGGTAGTCATACAAAACGATAATGCTTCCCCCAATAGCGAACCTCGAATACGCATACGCGGGTCAAATTCATTTTTAGGCAACAATGCACCTCTTATCGTGATTGACGGTTTTCAGGATGGAGACTTGAACCTGGTGCATCCTAATGATATCGTCTCGATGGAAGTCCTGAAAGACGCTTCTGCTTTGGCTATCTATGGGTCTAAGGGAGCTAATGGAGCGATCCTGATTACCACGAAATCTGGTGCGAAGGGAAAGGTATCTGTGAATTACTCCAACTACTTTGCCTTGCACGAGGTGCGTGCACCTATCGAGCTACTGGATGCCGCACAGTACGCCAGAAGACAAAATCAAGATGCTGCCGAGCTGGGAGGCAGCTCGCCTTTTACAGCCGAAGAAGTGGCATTTTTTGATCAAAATGGTGGTACGTCCTGGCAGGATGAGATATTTCAAAGTGCTTTCGCGCAAAACCATCACCTGATCATTTCAGGCTCGAGTGAGAAGTTGGATTATGCGGTGACCACCGATGTGCTGGACCAAGAGGGAGTGATCAAAGGAAACAACTTTTCGCGGTACGCGCTTAGAGGGAACTTTACGATTGCTCCGACAGATAAGTTTAAGATTGACTTGAGAACTTCGTTTAGCAGATCAGAGGACAACCCCGGATCGACAGAGGCCATTAATTCAGCCCTTACATGGTCTCCGACAGACGCTGTTTTTCTTGATGAGGCAGGGAAGTTTTACACACTTCCTGATTCTGATCCCGAAGTAGGACCTAATACCAGCTTCAATCCGGTCGCCCTGGCCGTCGAACCGATCATTGAAGACATCAATCTAAATTCTTCATTTAATACCCAACTCACCTACGAGTTCTTCAATGGACTATCCATCAATGTGCGAGGTGCAGCGAAGTTTGACGATAGAGAGCGGGGCGAATATAGGAACAACCGGCCCACACAAATAGACGGATCAGAGTTCGCTTCGGTAGAGAACAACAGAGATATGTTTTTGCAAGCCTCTTACTTCCTCAACTATAAAGCTAACTTCAGTTCGAATCATAACTTTGACATTACTGCACTGTTTGAAGAGCAATATGAAGAGAGCAATGGAAGCGCTATCAGAACGCAGGGCTTCCTGAGTGATGCCGTAGGTTTTGACAACCTCGGCTTGGGAGAGAACCCTTCACCACCCTCTTCTTTCAGAAATGTGAGAACTCTTAGATCTTACATGACCAGATTTAACTATGGTTTTGCGGATCGTCTCTTAGTGACGTTTTCTTCGCGTTGGGATGCCTCTTCCGTTTTTGGCGCTAACCAGAAATGGGCATTCTTTCCTTCAGTTGCTCTGGGTTGGAATGTTTCAAATGAGGCATTCTTTGCTCCTCTGAGGAGTAGTGTGAATGACTTAAAGGTTAGGGCTAGCTATGGCGCTACCGGCAATCAAGCTATCCCTCCGGCAGGTTCTATCGGCCTGATTGGGGATGATTTCACCTATCCGGTACAGGGTAATGTGCTATCTCCTGGCGTTGGGATCGCTGATCGCCTGTCCAATCCCGACCTGCAGTGGGAGACTACAAGACAGCTCAACATTGGTGTCAATACCGGGCTATTCAATGGGTTGCTCAACCTGACTTTTGACTATTATGTCAAGACTACTCATGACTTGCTCTTTGAGCTACCGGTACCCCAATCATCGGGTTCACAGATCCAGTTTCAAAATGTAGGGTCTGTAGAAAACAGAGGTATGGAGTTATTGGTCGATGCTGTCCCGATCGATAAGGCCTTTGTATGGGAGACTTCCTTAAACTTCGCAAGGAATAGAAACAAAGTGCTTGAGCTCTTCGATGGATTGGATGAGTTGACCCTTGGTGATGCCAATACCGTGGGTTTTCCAGGTTTTGATAACTATCTATGGCTTAAAGTAGGTCAGCCGGTTGGTCAGTTTAGAGGGGTTCAGTTTGATGGGGTTTGGCAATTAGACGAGGCAGAAGAAGCCGCCTTATATGGTGCGATTCCCGGATCTCCCAAGGCGGTGGATCTCAATGGAGATACGCTGATCAATGATCAGGACAGGGTTTTTCTTGGTACCTCACAGCCCGATTTCTCCTATGGGTGGAACAATACACTTAGCTACAAGAATTTCGACTTCAATATTTTCATACAGGGTGTTCATGGACTGGATAAGCTTAACCTGTCCAGGTTGAGGGTTTTGGGTGGTACAGGTGTGGAGTTGCAGGATCGATGGTCGCCGCTCAATCCTGACACAGATATTCCATCTCGGATAGGAGAGGCTACTTACTCAATCCCCAATTCCGATAGGTTCCTGGAAGACGCTTCTTACTTAAGGATAAAAAACATATCCATTGGATATTCACTTCCAGCGTCTGTTTTGGAAAGAATCAGCCTTACCTCTTTCAGAGTGTATGTTTCAGGTTTCAACCTATTTACGTTCACCAACTATTCCGGGTACGATCCCGAAAGCACGAGATCAAGTAGTGATCTGATTACCGGGGTAGATCTGGCCAACTATCCAGCGCAGAAGATCTATACATTGGGATTCAACATTGGCTTTTAATAAGAAATCGATGAGCAGAGTAATCAGTCTATTCCTGGCGTTTTTTCTAATGGGCTCCTGTGTTGACCTTGAAGAGGTCACCCCAGGTCAGCTGACTGTGGCGAGTTTGTACAAAACACAGAAAGACCTTGAATCTGCGGCTGTAGGTCTTTACAGTCCACTTTTTGGAGGGTTCAATGGTTTTGACTTTGATTGGCCTATAGTGATGACCGCTGGAGGAGAGGATGTTGATGCGAACGCCGGCATCTTCGCCATGTTTGATGAGTTTCGTGCAGAGCCGGGTAGTGGTGCTATCTCGACGATGTGGACTGTGCTGTACAAGTCGATTAACAATGCCAATAACATTATTGGTAACATTGACAATATCCCTCAAACGGAATCTCGGGATCAGGTCGAAGGGCAGGCCAGGTTTATTAGAGCACTCAATTACTTCTACCTAACGCGATGGTTTGGTGAGATACAACTCATTACTTTTGATAATCAGGCCAGTGCAGGTGAAGTTCCTCAAGCCACGTTGCAAGAGATATATGATTTCATTGTGGCTGATCTATTGATAGCAGAGGGCTTACTTCCGTTGAGTTTCGGTGATTTCTCTGCACGACCCACTAAAGGAGCCGCAAAGGCACTACTGGCAAAAGTCTATATCACGATGGCTGGCTGGCCGCTCAACTTGGGTACGTCGCATTATGCTTTGGCCAGGGATAAAGCGGCAGAACTGATCAATGGTGAACTGGCAGGCAAATATTTTCTTGAAGATGATTTCTCCACGCTATGGAGGTCCAATAATAAGTTCACCAATAGTGAGTTCATTTTTAACCTACACGGGATCAGTACTGCGGGATCTGCCAATGCTAGTTTACATCATCGGGCTACCAGACACCCTGAGGACGGTGGATGGGGGGACTGGTACTCAGAGGAGAGGTTTCTAAATGCTTTCCCTGAGGGGCCTAGGAAAGATGCTTCATTTACACTCACTTTTAGCACGGGCAATCATTGGTCAGAGGTAAACGTGCCCGGGGGATTCCCCGGACATCCTTTTGTAGCTAAGTACAGGGATGCTGGTGATATTTGCCCGTTTGAGGCGACTACATGTCCCAGTGAGGGTGATGGTTTCTTCCCGATCCTCAGGTATGCTGATGTGCTGCTATTGTTTGCAGAAGCTGACAACCTTGCTAATGGGGGGGCTTCAGCACCTGCTTACGAGGCGCTCAATAGTGTACGCAGAAGAGCGGCTGGGCTCGATCCCGCTAGCCCTAGCCCTGAGGTTGATCTTGACGGCTTAGCCTCAGACCAGTTTGATAGAGCTGTACTTGATGAACGCAACTGGGAGCTGGCCTTTGAGGCTAATCGCTGGTTTGACCTTACCAGAAGAGAGTTAGTAGAGGCAGTTAACGACAGCATACACAGTGGTATAACAAGAAGCGATTACTTTCTCCCTAAACCCTTGGTACAAGTAGAAATATCAGAGGGCCTACAGCAGAATGAAGGTTATTGATTCCTTATTATGCTTTCAACTCTAACAAAACTATGCATTCCACATGATACGTTTGTTATGTCGGAAATCTGCCTTTAATTGACATATAAGGTCAGTCCTTATCTGAGAAAAATTTACGCAGACAAAAGATGGCAAGAATATGTTGGCTTCTCATCTTTTTCTCAGATAAGTTGAGACAATGTTGAGAAATTCTTCCCATTTGTCAAAAAACAGCTCAAAAAAGTAGAAATGAATGAAAACAGAGTTGAGCATAATACAAAAGCAGTCCTGCGGTGCTCTTGTTGGGAAAGCTCCACTTGGTATATGCGTAAACTCAATGGTCTAAAATGCCTAACTGAACTAGCTAGCTAGTTGTAATCGTGCTTTGATGACTTCTTCATCAAAAAGTAAATCAACCCGCACCCTATCCACGCTGGAAGGACTAGAAAAGAAAGAAACACGCCTGCGAATACCGAGATAGTATAACATAGACCAACGCTAATTGCCCACGAGAACATGACTGACCAGTTGAAGTTAATACCCGTGCGCTCAGCCCAATTAGGTGCAATGCCAACTTTGGGTAGTAGATATAACTCTACAATGATGATCGCCCCAACAGGTGATAATATAAAACCATAGAGGGCTACAAAATCCAGGAGCTTCATGGCAATAGCTGGAAAGAGACCGGCTATCGTAGCAACAACTCCGGCAACAATTGTTACGGTAGATGTAGAGGCCTTTGGGAAGATAGATTGGAATGCCAACCCTGCCCGGTATATTGTGGGATTGGCAGTAGTCCAACCAGCCATAACTACCACCAAGATCCCAAACACCCCGAGTGCATTATAGGCCATAGGTCCTGGTGCTACGGTTGGGGCATGTCTTGTAGAGAGTAAAGTGATAGCCTCTGGTGACTGAAGGTATACCGCATACAGAAGTGAAGCAGAGATCCATGCCATATAGTGCCCGACATACATGGCTGCTGCGGTGGTCCAGCCACTGGAAGCATTCCTCGCGAACCTGAATACTGACAAATCAGACATGCCGATGTGCATAGCGCCATTGCAAAACCATGACCAGAGAACAACATGCCAAAAAGAAAACTTGATCTGGCCAGGAAAAGGATCTTGGCCTTCCCCCCAGATGTTCCAGAAGTCATTGAATGATCTAATGTTGAGATCATTAAGGGCAACAATACCGGCTAATATGAATCCCAATACAATAAGCGGTGACATCCAGTTGGCGGCCTTGGCTACCGTGTTATAGCCTTTAGCTGCAATGAGCGCAATGACCGCCCCAACGCAGAGGACTATAATCACCCATGTTGTACTGTTGGGTAAGGTATCCGTCAGCTTAGGCATCTCCATATCAAAAGGAACCCCGACCGCCGTAGCAGAGACCGTGATCATCGAACCGGCCAGAAAACAAAAAAGTATACCGTTAGCAATGTTGTATAAAGAAACTAAGTTCTTACCACAGATCTTTTCTAGCTGATAATAAAGGGTCAATCGCTGTTTTACGGCGATTTCTGCGGTCAGGTAGCGCCAGCTCAGTACAGCCATGAAATTGCCCAGGAGCAACCCGACGATCAAGTCAAAAGCACTTACGCCGGTAGTAAGGAAAAGCGGTCCAATCATGAACTCCGTGCCCGCAGCATGCTCCCCAGCGTACATACCGAGAAAACTCTTCCAACTTTTGAGATGATGGGTAGGTACGGGCTCTCGTTCGAATTCCTGGGGCTTGTTGTCTGCAACTTCACTTGACATGGAGAAAGGATTAAGTCTTGAAGCGCGGAATATAAGCCTGTTGGCCCAAGCCATTATCCTGCACTATCCCGCTACTACAGCGTATTGCGCAATATTAACTTGAAGTCATTCTTGATCTCACCCTTCAGTTGATGCAAAACAATCTTAGCTGTACTGGCGCCCAGTTGCTGAAAGTCTGTGGTCACCACAGAAATGCCCTCAAGCAATACTTCTTTAAGCGGGGTATCATTATAAGAGATGATGCCTATGTCCTTGGCAATAACCAAACCCTGGGCTCTGATCTTTTTGATTAATTCTGCTAAGTCATTCTCCTCGATCAATAGGTACGCAGTGCCTTTCTCGATAGTGTGCTCAGCTTTAAGCTCACTGAGCACCTCATAGTCGAAGTGATGTATAGCGCAAAACCTTTTGAAGCCTAGCACGATATGCCTAGGGTAGGGATAGGGCACGTTTTCCGGGAATACAAAAGTTAGCTTCTTATACTTCTCTAACTGCGGCAAACCCTCAGTAAGTGCTTCATAAATATCAGCCTTGAAATCTTGATACACTGCGCCTCTAAAACGGTCCACACCCTCTACGATATTATCCAGAAGGATAAGCTTATCAGGATGGATTTTATTAATTGCATTAGCGATTCTTGCCTTATCGGGCGTATCAAAGTGAGACATGATGACATAGTAGTTATACCTACCGACTTTATCATTAATGTAGCTTTCGAACAGGTCAAGATTACAGTGATAGACAAATAGTTCGAGATTGGCTTTGTCTCGAAGTTCATATGCAAGGGTATTGTAGATCACCTTTTTGTAAGAGCTGAGCTTATTGAAGAGTACAAAAATCCGAAGTTTGGATTTCGGTGATGAGATAAGCACATAGAAGCCTTTGCCCTTTACTGACTCTATAACACCTTGATTGCGCAGGATTTTGTAGGCTTTTTCAACAGTATCCCTGGATACGAGGTAGTCAATGCTGAGCTGTGTGATAGAGGGAAGTTGATAACCCGGCTTTACTTGACCGGTCTCAATGTTCTCAATGATGCTTTGAGCTATCTGTTTGTATTTAGGTTCGCTAGACGCCTCATTTAGATGAAGTAACAATTTGCTCTGGTTCATTTATCTCTTCTGGTCTTAGTGGCATTCATCCTGAAAAATACAATAGTATACCATTTTTCGAACCAAGTAGGTGCAGGACGGTCTAACTTACATTAAACACCATTTTTGGACGGACATTAATAAACTTAACAACCTTTGTGAAATGGAAACTACAATCAGGCAATATAAACACGTCGATTACCTCTGGGACGATCAAAAGGCACTTGCACTGGAAGGTGATGAGGTAGCTCTTTTATTATACCGATCCAACATCCTAGGGAGTGACCTGAGAATCACCAACTATGGTGGGGGTAATACAAGTTGCAAGACGATGGAAAAGGACCCTCTGACAGGGCAACAGGTGGAGGTCATGTATGTCAAAGGGTCTGGTGGCGATATTGGAACACTTACCAAGTCGGGTCTGGCAGGTTTATATGTTGAAAAGTTGAGAGCACTGAAAAATGTGTACGGGGGTCTTGAGTTTGAAGATGAGATGGTACAACTGTTTAATCACTGCATTTACGATCTTAACTCCAAAGCACCGTCGATAGATACGCCACTCCATGCGATGTTGCCCTACAAGCATATCGACCATCTGCACCCGGATGCTGCTATCGCAATCGCCGCTTCCAAAGAGGGGGAATCCATTATGAAAGAGATCTATGGAGATGACTTTGTCTGGATACCGTGGCAGAAGCCGGGCTTTGATCTATCGCTAAAACTGGAAGCTGCTGTTAATGATAACCCTAATCTTAAAGGATTATACCTCGGTGGACACGGCTTGTTTACTTGGGCTGATGATGCTTACGAATGTTATATCAACTCTTTGGAGACTATCGAAAAGGCATCAGAGTATCTCCAGGAGCACTACGGAAAAAAACGTCCTGTGTTTGGCGGTAGCCGGGTCAGTTCGCTTGACAAAGAAAAACGACACAAACAGGCAGCTAAAATCGCGCCGATCCTTAGAGGCTTGTGCTCATCCAACCAGCTGATGGTCGGGCACTTTAGTGATGATGAAAGAATACTGGAATTTGCCAACAGCATCGATATTGACAAGCTGGCGCCACTAGGCACGAGCTGTCCCGACCATTTTTTAAGAACCAAAATCAGGCCTCTTGTACTGGAGCTACCAAAGGATGCAGACTTGAGTGATGGGGATGCGATCAAGTCTAAAATTGAGCAACAGTGGGTGGACTATCGCAATTACTATAATGAGTACTACGAAAGCTGCAAGCGGTCTAATTCACCGGCTATTCGTGATAACAATCCGGTGATCATCATATGGTCAGGCGTGGGTATGTTCTCCTTTGCTAAAAACAAGCAAACGGCGCGTGTAGCCAATGAATTTTACCTCAATGCCATCAACGTCATGAAAGGTGCGGAGGCAGTCTCTGAATATGTGGCCCTACCGCTTCAGGAGGCCTTCGATATAGAGTATTGGCTGTTAGAAGAAGCCAAGCTACAGCGGATGCCAAAGGAAAAGTCGCTATCGCGAAAAGTTGTCTTAATAACCGGCTCTGGTGGTGGTATAGGCTTGGAGATCGCCAAACTGATGGTCGCGAATGGGGCGTGTGTTGTGATTACAGATATAGAGGAAGAGCGTCTCAAAGAAGCATCAGATGGTTTTGCAAGAGACACGTCTACCTACGCGGAAATGGACGTGACCTCAGCTGATTCAGTAGAAGCGGCATTTGATAAGGCCGCCTTGGAGTTTGGTGGAGTAGATATCATTGTCAACAATGCCGGGATCGCAACTTCTAAATCTCTGACGGATACCACGGAGAAGGACTGGGATTTACTGCAAGACGTTCTTGTTAAAGGCACTTTTCTTACCGCAAAGGCTGGAGTAGAGGTGTTGCGAAAGCAAGGGCTTGGAGGAGATATCGTCAATGTTGCCAGCAAAAATGCATTGGTCTCAGGTCCCAATAATCTAGGCTATGGATCTGCAAAGGCTTCACAAACCCATATGACCCGTCTATTGGCGGCAGAACTTGGTGCGGATGGCATTCGGGTGAACACGGTCAACCCTGACGCAGTAATCAAAGGTTCCAACATATGGAGCAAGGGCTGGGCGGAAGGCAGGGCCAAGGCGTATGGCATATCTGTAGAAGAACTACCAGCGCACTATGCAAAGAGAACGCTTCTAAATGCCATACTAGAGCGTGAAGACATAGCCAAGGCGGTATTGATATTCGTGGATGGCTCTTTGAGCAAATCAACTGGAAATATTATCAATGTTGATGGCGGTGTAGCAGCTGCCTTTGTTAGGTGAAATACTTCTTCATAATTAGTGACTGAGCATTGCACACTTGTGCAATGTTCTTTTTATTCATTGACCCATGAGAATAGATCAAAATCAACTTCAAGACCACAATTCAAAGAATCAGGAACAGCACCAAACACGGTGGGCAGCTTTATCTAAAGACCTGGATGATAAAGGCTGTGATCCTGATCAACTACTGGCAAAGCTATCCGCCTTTCAGGTAGCGATACCCAGCTGGGCACTAGGTACAGGCGGCACACGCTTTGGTCGGTTTACAGGTGGTGGCGAACCACGTACCCTTGAGGAAAAGATCGAAGACATTGGCATCTTGCATGCACTCAACAAGTCTAGCGGTGCGGTCAGTCTACATATCCCTTGGGATATTCCTGAAGATGCGCAAAGCATCCGCCAATTGGCCAGTTCGTTAGATATTGAATTTGATGCTGTTAACTCCAATACTTTTCAGGATCAGCACGACACCCAACATTCATACAAGTTTGGTTCACTCTCACACACTTCCGAAGAAGTCAGACAGCAAGCTATCGCTCACAACAAGGAGGTAATCGACTATGGTGTCCGGTTGGGCTCTAAAGCACTGACCATCTGGTTGGCTGACGGATCATCATTTCCGGGGCAGAGCAATTTCCGTAAGGCATACGCCAATACACAGGACTCGCTGAAGAGTATCTATAGCCACCTGCCCGGCGATTGGAAAATGTTGATAGAGTACAAACCATACGAACCCAACTTTTACTCGATGGTCATTCCTGATTGGGGTACCTCTCACATGCTGGCATCCAATCTTGGAGACAAAGCACTAAGCCTGGTCGATCTGGGCCATCACTTGCCCAATACGAACATCGAGCAAATAGTTGCTATACTAATGCATGTGGGTAAACTAGGTGGGTTTCACTTCAATGACAGCAAGTATGGAGATGATGACCTAACCGTCGGCAGCCTTAAACCCTATCAGCTACTGCTTATATTCAATGAACTTGTTGAAGGTATGGAGCTCAATCCCGAATCAAATGTATCGTGGATGATTGATGCCAGCCATAATTTCAAAGACCCTATGGAGGACCTTTTGCAGTCCGTGGAAGCGATCAAGCTGGCTTATGCTCAGGCGCTGATCATAGATCGATTGACGCTGACTAAAGCGCAGGAATCCAATGATGTCACCATGGCCCAGGAGGTACTCCAAGAAGCTTTCAGAACAGATATGCGACCATTACTTGCCGAATCCCGCCGACAGCTTGGTGGAGCGATTGATCCACTCAGTGTCTATCGGTCGATGAGTGTACGTAAGCATTTGGTCAAGGCCAGAGGAATTAAAAGCATATCTACCGGGCTGTGAGTGATCATGTCACACTTGTTTTTGATATTGGCAAGACCAATAAGAAACTCTACCTACTGGACAAAAACCTTAGGGAGTTGCACAAGCAATACGTCAGGTTTGATGAGATCGTAGATGATGAAGGGTTTCCATGTGATGATCTTGAAGCTATCTCCAGTTGGGTGGTTTCGTCAACCCGTGAGATACTGTCAGCAAAGAAGTATACTGTTCGTACCATCAACTTTTCTACCTACGGTGCATCGCTGGTTCATTTGGATGCCGAAGGCAATGTGATCGCCCCCTTTTACAACTATCTGAAACCATTTCCAAAGCGACTCAAAGATGAGTTTTTTGAGAAGTATCACGGTGAAGCTAACTTCTCATTGATTACAGCAAGCCCGTCCATGGGTTTTCTCAACTCCGGCCTGCAGCTCTACTACCTCAAGTATCACAAGTCCGCAATATTTAAGAGAATTGACAAGAGCCTTCACTTTCCCCAATATCTAAGCTACTTACTCACAGGCCGGCTTACTTCAGAGTTTACAAGTATAGGTTGCCATACCGGGCTGTGGGATTTTCGCAAGCATGATTATGTACAGTGGATAAGAGAGGAGGGGCTAGCGCAATATCTTCCGGAACCTGAACCAACATCAAAGGTCATACCTATCAAACATGACGATCAAGTGATCCTGGTTGGTATAGGCGTTCACGATAGTAGCGCTGCACTGGTACCTTATCTTAAAAGTACTCGCAAGCGTTTTGTACTGATCTCCACAGGCACCTGGAGCATCTGTATGAACCCCTTCAACGATCACCAGTTGACCAAAGACGAACTTGAGAAGGACTGCCTCAACTTTTTGACGATGACAGGTAGTTCCGTTAAAGCGTCGCGACTCTTTCTGGGCCAGGAACTGCGCGAACAGGCCATGAAGCTGGGGGAGTACTTTGCCACACCATACCATCGATACAAAGAGATAGTCTATGATCATAGTTTTAAGGCACTAAACACAACTAGTCGTGAACTCATGTACTCATATAGGCATCTGGGTGTTGAACGTTTCGGTATGACCAATGCCCAAAATGAGGATTTTAGCATCTTTAGAGATTTCGACCATGCTTATCATCAGCTCATACACGAGTTGACAGATTTGCAAATAAGTAGCCTGAAGTTAGCAATAGGCGAGTCATCAATTGATGACATCTTTATCGACGGAGGGTTTGCTGACAATGAGATTTTTGTACAAATGTTAGCTGATAAGCTACCGCAATATCGAGTGCAGTCAGTAGAGTTTGCCCTAGGTAGTTCACTCGGAGCAGCATTACTTGTCAATCCTACTAAGGAATCTGATCGAGCAATGGCTGATAGTTATAAGCCTAGAGTTCATCTTCCCAGTAAAACAACAAAATCAGGTAACTAGCATGAGTTTGCATTATGATACCAACTATCCTTCGGTAGAACTAGATCTCCGAACAAAAGCCAAGAAAAGAATTCCAAAGTTTGCTTTTGAATACCTGGATGGAGGCTGCAATGAAGATGTCAACTTAATCAAGAATACTCAAGAGATACGTGATGTGGAGTTGGTACCTAAGTACTTGAGTCCTCATACGATATCTAGTATGGATACCGAACTGTTTGGACATACCTACAGCGGCCCTTTTGGCATAGCTCCGGTAGGTTTACAAGGATTGATGTGGCCAAAGGCAGCAGAGATACTGGCTAAAGCAGCTCACCAGCAGAACATACCTTTTGTACTGAGTACGGTTACCACAATGAGCATCGAGCGAGCCAGCGAACTCACTGAGGGTAAAGCTTGGTTCCAACTCTACCATCCTGCTAAGGAAGAGTTGAGAGATGATATTCTCAAGAGAGCGGCGGCTGCTAAGTGTCCTGTGCTAGTCTTGCTGAGTGATGTACCTACATTCGGCTTCCGACCCAGAGATATTCGAAATGGGCTGGCCATGCCTCCCAACATGAATCTCAAGAATTTCATTCAGATTATGAAGCGCCCCGAGTGGGCACTGAGAACACTCTTCAATGGGCAACCGGGTTTTGAGACTTTGAAACCTTATATGCCCAAGGGTCTCGATCTCAAACAACTGGGCCTATTCATGAATAAGACCTTTTCCGGTAGGCTAAATGAAGAGAAAGTAGCCCGGATCCGGGATAAATGGCAAGGCAAGCTCGTACTTAAAGGAGTAGCAAGTGTAGATGATGCAGAGAAAGCTCACAGACTGGGATTAGACGGTATCATCGTTTCTAATCATGGCGGCCGTCAACTTGATGCCGGTCAGTCTTCTATAGTATCGATGCGCCCGATAGTAGAGGAATACAAGGGCAAAATGGCCATAATGATGGATAGTGGCATCCGCACAGGCCCTGACATTGCAAGATCTCTCGCCTCAGGAGCAGATTTCACTTTCCTCGGCCGGTCTTTTATGTATAGCGTGGCTGCATTAGGTACAAGAGGTGGGGACCATATCATTGCACTTCTCAAGACCCAGCTTCAGCAAGTCATGGAGCAGGTTTGCTGTCAGCGTATAGCAGATTTTCCAGAGTTTTTACACCGGACTTAAATGTCAGGTTGTACGACGTGCTTCTTTTAGGACTAATTGCAGGGGAATTAATGTGGTGCTACTGGCCTAATTCATTTTAGTTGTTTGGTGTGTTCAATTGGATCAGAAACAAAAACTGTTCGAGTGTAACGAGTTTTTTTGTTTCCCAAATGAACACATCAAATGACGTGAATAAATGAATTCAGCCTTGATTTTTGGTTCTTTTGTATCAAGACAAAAGAACATAAGAAGTCAATGTAAAGTGTGTGTATGTTTCAGGTTTAATGAAAATCGTTTCTAATAGGTTTGAATAGAAATATGGAAAACGACCGTTGTTTGCTGCCAGCCAAATAAAAAACCGAAGAAGTATATTATTTCTGATAAGTATTCAGCATCGGAATATGCACTAAGCGTTCGTTTCCTTATTGTTTCAAAGCGTAGTTTTTAGTAATCTCTCCCACCGTCAATTTCAGAAAATGCTGGAAACTTAGAGCGTGAACCTACGGGATGGTTTACGGGGGTGGTGTGGATAATTTACACCCCGTTAAAACGCACACTTTATGGACTACCGACATCCCAGATACCAAATCGCTGACGCCATTAAACTCATCTACCGCAATGGACTTACCACCACATCAGGAGGTAACATCTCTATTAGAGGTGCTGATGGTAGCATTTGGATTACCCCGAGTGCTATTGACAAGGGTTCTTTGACTGAAAAAGATATCGTCCGCGTCGAGCCAAATGGTACGCTGGTGGGGTTACACAAGCCTTCATCAGAGTTACCCTTTCATCAGGCCATATACAATGTCAGGCCGGATGTAAATGCGATTATTCATGCCCACCCTCCGGCACTCGTGTCATTTAGCATCGTAAGAAAGACACCTAATACGGCCATTATTCCGCAAGCTAAGTTTCTATGCGGTGAAGTAGGTTACGCACCCTATGAGCTGCCTGGAAGTAAGGAGTTGGGAGAGAGCATAGCGGCGGCTTTCGACAAAGGAGCCCAATCGGTCATCATGGAAAATCATGGTACAGTAGTGGGTGGTATTGATCTCTCCGAGGCTTTTATGAGGTTTGAAACACTGGAATTCTGTGCAAAGACTAGCATCCGTGCGGGTATTATTGGAGGTATCAAAGCACTAAGCACTGAGCAAATCAATCGCTTCGAAAATCGCGAGAATCTCTTTGACGAATTTGAAAATGATTATCAAAATACCAAAGAAAGGCTTACAAGACACCATCTGCAGGAAATAACTCATCGAGCATGCAGGCAAAATCTGATGATCAGTTCATACGGTACCATTTCATCCCGGGTAAGTCACAATACCTTTCTTATCAACCCTACCAACTTCAATCGCCGACTCCTGGACATCAATGATTTTGTTCTTATCAGGAATGGGCAGAGAGAAAGAGGCAAGACACCCAGTAGGGCTGTCCATCTCCATGCACAGATATACTCCAAAAATCCAAAAGTGACATGCATTATTTCTACCCAGTCCCCCAACTTGGCTGCATACTGTGTAGCCAATAAGCGGATGGATACTCGCACTATTCCCGAGTCGTATATAATGCTTGAGGATATCCCTACACTGCCTTATGGCAGCCAGTTTGATGGTGGGCAAGAAGTAGTTGAGACACTTGGCCGACGGGTACCAATAGTGCTGATCGCGAATGATTCAGTACTCGTAACAGGGGAGTCCATATTAGAGACTTTTGACCGGCTGGAAGTGGCGGAGTTTAGTGCTAACTCATTGATAGACAGTCATATTATCGGAGAACTTCAGCCTATCAAAGATGCCGAGTTGCAAGACCTCAAAGACAAATTTTTAGCTGAGTAACCAGTACGTTTCAAACTACTTCTATAGGCACCACGCTTAACCGCTTTATCAAGAATAAGCAAATGGACTTCCCGTTTGCTTCTTTCTCTATCTCGTCGAAAATCTGCTGCTGGTGAAGCGATACTGGGAGGTGACATAATGTAAAAGGGGTGAACAGATTGCCGCTGGCTATGTCTCATATGGGCCCCTCCGCTATGCTGGTATACACTACCTGGCATGGCGTCAACAGCTTTATTGATGAACCTCAACTTGGGGAGTCAGGATATCTTACAAGAAAATGAGATGTCCGGATACAGGGCCAATACATTCGATTAACGAGAGTAGAACCAACGGTTTTTCGCAAGGAGTAAGAGACTACATTACAAAGACAATAACTACGCAGTGCGCTATATCAAGAGCCTCGTATCTGACTTTACATAGAAATTTGTTCAAGGGAGGCATCTATTATTTATCCTTTCACCGATACATTTCCTCAAGGTTAACTGCATCTCATGTATAGGGCCAATGCATTAGCTTTTATCTGTGACTAAAGTAGTGGTTTGGCCTTCTATGGCAAACAACGGATCATACCAATCTCACCATCTATGCTTTCATGAACGGACACTATTGTTCATTGTAGTCAATGATATGGTAGGTCATGCCCCATTGCTTATGTAACTATCTGATTACTAGATTATAATACCGATAGCTATTAGTTGAAGAATGAGTCATTAGAAAGGCAAGAATAGCCTTTTCCAGATGGTTAATGATCTTCAAAAAGCGGATGAAGTCGTTACAGAAAAACATTTAACCATCATCGGATTGGGAGATTCTTATTTTTTCATATTTAGCAATCGTTACCATTAGCAAATTTTTAGTTGGAGAGGCTGATTTTTTGGGAAAATGAAAGCAAACAGGTATGTACGGGATGCAAATGGCGTAATTCTGAGATTCATTTGTTACACCTGTTAGTCTCCGAAGTAGAAGGTAGAGCAGGTATGAGATAAACTAAACTTTAAGGTCTATGATGCATTTTTTACTAAGAACACACAAACTAAAGTTGCTTCCCTTGATAGTAATCCAGATGTGTCTGATTACATCCATGGCGATGGGACAATCCGGTACAGTGAGTGTATCGGGTAAGGTAACAGATGAAACTGGTCAGGGGCTTCCTGGAGCCACTGTACAAATTGAAGGCACAGCACAAGGTACTATTACGGATGCTGAGGGTAACTACAAGATCAGCACACCCTCATCAGCTACTCTGAATGTTTCATTCATAGGGTTCGCAAACCAGCGTATTGCTGTAGCAGGGAGAAGCATAATTGATATTCAACTGGAATCTGACGCTGAAGAACTGGCAGAGATCGTGGTTGTAGGTTATGGCTCTCAGAAAAGAAGCGATCTAACGGGTTCGGTAGCGTCCATCGGTGCTGATGCTATAGACGAGATGCCTGTCAACTCGGTAGACCAAGCGCTACAGGGTAGAGTGGCAGGCTTAAATGTGGTCAATACCTCTGGCATGCCAGGAGCAGGAGTAAGTATACGTATCAGAGGAAGCGGCTCCCTCATTGGGTCAAGTGAACCGCTCTATGTGGTGGATGGAGTACCATACTACAATGACAATGCGGAGGCTAGTCCGGGGACCTTACAAGGAGATCAGTCAAATAGTGAGTCTCTGGTTGAGAATTTCAATGTTATGGCCTCTCTTAACCCAAACGACATCAAGTCGATAGAAGTCCTCAAGGATGCTTCTGCCACTGCGATCTATGGATCGCGAGGGGCAAACGGGGTGATCATAATCACCACCAAAAATGGAACAGGAGAAAGCAGGGGGAAAATAAGATATAACTCTTGGGCCGGTTTTGCTGAGATGACTAATCAACCTGAGATGATGAAGTCCCGGGAGTATGCAGAATTTCGGAACCAACAATTCATTGCCGTCACTCCTGATTTTGATCCGGTTGCCGATCGGGATCAACTTCCTTTTCCGGGAATGGAAGTGCCCACATCTGATGGTGAAGGTACGTTTTACAGAAATGGGCCAGAGGATTTCGATTTTTCGACAGATTGGCTTGATGAGATTAGCAGAACGGGTGTGACACAGTCACATAATGTTTCTTTTAGTGGTGCTAATAAGGGTACCAATATTTTTATATCAGGTGAATACTTCACTCAGGATGGCGTCCTTTTGAAGTCTGGAATGGACCGTATATCCGGAAGAGTAAATCTTGGTCACACCTTTACTCCAAAGGTTACCGCACGTGCCAATGTGTTTTACAGTCAGATTCAAAGTACCAACCAACCAACAGCTACGTCTGAACAAGCCACTAACACAGGAGCAATTTTTCGTGCTTTGATAACAGCGCCCACCGATAGAGTGCGTAATCCCGATGGAAGTTTTTTTCAATCAGATGATCCTACAGCTGATCCTTCATTGCAGTTTGTATCTCCAATAGCTCAAATTGAGGGCACAGACATTTTGCAACAGATCAGCCAGTTTAACTCAACTTTCAGCCTCGACTATCAGATAATAGATGGCCTGAAGTTTACCACGCGACTAGGATATTTATTGTACTCAAGTAATCGAAGTGCATTCTATGGTGCTGGAAGTTGGCTTGGCAATAATACCAATGGCTCTGCAGTGAAGAGTTCAAATGTCAATCGCAAACCCAACTGGGATAACTTTGTCAATTACACCAAAACAATTGGTAAGCACAATGTGAATGTAACAGCAGGTTATTCCTGGGAACAAGGTCTTAGAGAAGCCCAAAGGGCCAGCTCACGAGATTTCGCAGTTCCGGTTCTTGGGTTTGATGCTGTGCAAGCAGGAGCTGTAATAGGTGTGCCATTCAGTGATAGAAATGAGTTTACGCTTACTTCCTATTATATGAGAGCCAATTACACTTTCAATAATAAATATCTCTTGACATTCACCTCCAGGGCAGATGGCTCTTCTCGTTTTGCCGAGAATAATAAGTGGGGATTCTTTCCCTCATTTGCTGTAGCATGGAGAGCCTCTGAGGAGGCGTTCATACAAGATATACGTCAGATTACAGACCTGAAGGTGCGTGCAAGTTATGGCGAGACTGGCAATCAGGCCATTTCCCCTTATCAGTCTTTAGCCACTTTAGGTTTTTTTAATTATAATCAGGATGGACAGTTGGCTACTGGTGTAGCTCCTGCTTCACTAGCAAATCCGAATTTATCATGGGAAACAACAGCCCAGTTGAACTTTGGGTTCGACCTTGGAGTCCTCGATAATCGATTGAGATTTACAGTTGACTATTACAAGAAGAATACCCGAGACCTTCTATGGAATATCAACTTGCCTTCCAACACAGGATTTAATCAAGCACTGTCCAACCTTGGGGAAATTGAGAATAGTGGATTTGAATTTACGCTGCAGTCTGATGTGATTGATAGAGGGGATTTTGGTGTCAGTATGAATTTCAATATTTCAACTAATCGCAATGAAGTACTGGATTTAGGTCGGGAAACAGAGCTGATAGGTCCTAACCTCTCAACAAATGGAGTGCCTTTCCCTGTCCACTTGATTAGGGTTGGAGAACCATTAAACTCTTTCTGGGTGTATGAAACAGACGGTTATCTATCACAAGAAGATATAGATAGCGGTTATCCAATATTTGCGGCACAGCGGGCAGGAGATATCAAGTACGTAGATCAAAATGGTGATGGCGTATTCACTGACGAAGACAAAAAAATATTCGGTAATCCACAGCCTGATTTTAACTGGGGTATTGGTTTAAATGCTTTTTACAAAAGTTTTGGCTTAGATGTATTGTTTTCAGGTGTTCAGGGTGTCGACGTTTACAATGTCAATAATCAACTGACCTCACTTGCGTATCGGCCATTTTTGAACAAAGTAGAAGGGTTTTTAGAGAATTCGTGGACTCCTGATAATCCTAACGCTAAATATCCGACAATAGCTTCTGTTGTGGATCCGGTTCCTTCAGATCGTTACGTCGAGGATGCTTCGTTTGCCAGACTGGCCAATGTTAAGTTGTCTTACGACTTTGGAAGAATGATTGAGAGTACACCATGGCTAAGCGAACTACAACTCTATGTTACGGCCAGAAACCTTCTGACCTTTACAGACTACAGCGGGTTTGACCCTGAAGTCAGTGCTTATGGTCAATCTCCAAGACGTCCAATGGTAGACTTTGGAGGCTATCCTCAAATAAGATCGTATATCGTCGGATTAAACATTGGATTCTGAAACTTTCAAATTAAGAAATTATGAAAAAGTTTATATTTTCTCTCACTGCTATTGTTTTTCTATCTCTATCCGCGTGTGATACAAGCTTGGATGAAACGCCTTACAGTGTCCTTTCCCCTGGTAACTTTTATTCATCCGTTGATGATGCCATAGCTGCGACTTTGGCCACCTACTCCAGTATTGCAGCCGGTGGTGGAGGTTCTATTTATGGACAACAAATTCCTATCTACATTAACGGGTTTAGTGATGAGCAACAAGGTGGTGGACCATGGTCGACTCCTGCGTTGTATGCATTTGACGCAACTTATGCTCCTATACAAGGAATGTGGCAGCAAATGTATCGTGCGGTTAATTTTTGTAATGCAGCAATAGACAACATTCCAGGGATATCAATGGATGAGGAGTTTAAGAATAGTCTCATTGGAGAGGCTCGGTTTGTAAGGGCATTGATGTACTTCAACCTAGTTCGCATGTTTGGACCTGTGCCTTTGGAACTCACAGAGAGTGTAGACTTATCTGACGCATTCGGTCCCAGAGAATCAAAAGAGGCAATCTATCAATCTATAATTGAGGACCTACAGTTTGCGGAGAACAACATCACTCAGACGAGTACGAGTAGAGCAACATCCGGAGCAGCCAAAGGTCTTCTTGCTAAAGTATACCTGACAATGGCTGGTGTGGAAGGCCCCAATGCAGGTGAAAATGCCTATTATACCTTGGCCAGGGATAAGGCACTAGAAGTAATGGGAATGAGTTATTTCTTGCAAGAGGATTATGATCAGGTTTTTTCAGTGGATAATGAAGGCAATAGTGAGGTGATATTTGAATTGCAACATGACCGTGGTATTGATGGCCAAGGTAGTAGACTTGCTCAGTTATCAGGAGGGGGCGTATTTTTTCAAGGTCCTCTGTACCATCCAACCCTCGGAATAAAACATGGATTTAATCAGGGATGGGGAGTGATAAATGTTTCTCAAAAGTGGTGCAGAGAGACTGATTCGGACGATTATCGTAAAATCACAAGCGCTGTATGCGAATACGAGAGGTTCGACGGAACTATGATTAGTGTAGAGAATCGAGCACCAGGCATGCCGATTATTAAGTGGCAAGACGATTTGGCTACAGGTTTCGATGCGCACGATAATAATCATATTTTGCTCAGATATGCTGACATATTATTGATTTATGCCGAAGCGGAAAATGAGATTAACCCATTGAGCGCAGATGCTTATGCTGCTTTGGAGCAGGTCAGAAAAAGGGCAAGAGATGCAGATGGTGTTAACATTACCGGGGTACCTATTGACCTTACTGGTACTTTGGGCTCAAAGGAAGAGTTTAGGCAGGCCATCATTGATGAAAGACAAATTGAGCTGGCTTTCGAGTTCGGTGAGCGTTGGTTTGATTTGAAACGTCATGGTTTGATCCAACAGGAGATTACAGAAGCAGTTCTTCAACCCATTACATATTTCACGGGAATGGAGTATCTGCCTATTCCGAATCAGGAACGCGTCCTTAATCCTAACCTTACGCAGAACACCGGGTGGTAATTTTATAATGTAGACGATAATGAGCGCTAGTGTTAATCTGAGATGTTTGAAACTAGCGCTCTTTTGTATTCTTAAATATTTCGGACATAGGATGAGGAACTACAAATACCATAAATATTTATTCGATAGACTGTTCGCATTTTTACTGATAACCCTACTGGTTTCATGTGAAAAGAAGAGCCCAAACAGTGCAACTTCAGTAGTGGAAGCACCGGTAGATAATCCGGGTATCACTGTAGCGGCATATTATTTTCCTAATTATCACGAAGATAGACGGAATGCAAAAGTGCATGGTGAAGGTTGGACAGAATGGAAACTCGTAGATGAAGCCAAGCCCCGCTTTGAGGGACATGATCAGCCAAAAGTACCAGAGTGGGGTTATACTGACGAAGCTGACCCAGTGCAGATGGCTCAAAAGATCAAAGCTGCCGCTGATCACGGTATAGATGCTTTCATATTTGACTGGTATTACTACGATGATGGACTGTTTCTTGAGCGAGGGCTAGAAGAAGGCTTCATGCAGGCGGCTAACAACGACAGAATGGAATTTGGACTGATGTGGGCTAATCATGATTGGCTCGACATCCATCCGATGAGTAAGAAAATCGATCCTGAGATACTCTATCCGGGATCAGTTACTCCAGAGGCATTCGATGAAATGACTGACTATATCATTGAGAAGTATTTCAAGCACGATAGCTATTGGCTGGTTGATGGTGAGCCGTACTTTTCGTTTTATGACTTGCAGAAGTTAGTTGAAAGCTTCGGTTCTGTTGAAGCTACAAGGGCAGCTCTGGATCAGTTTAGACAGAAGACTGTCAAAGCTGGGTTCAAGGGACTCAATCTCAACGCTGTGGTTTGGGGACAGCCCATACTACCGAGTGAGGAAGTGCCCAGAGACTTGCCACAGTTGGTGAGAGAACTTGGCTTCAATTCGGCTACTTCCTATGTCTGGATCCATCATGTTGTGCTGGAGCAGTTTCCACAAACACCATACAATGTGGTCAAAGACAAGTACAAAGATTTCATGACAGATACTTGGGACACCTATGACATTCCGTACTACGCTAATTTGACCATGGGCTGGGATTCTAGCCCACGGTGCAAACAAGACGAGGAGTTTGAGAACATAAGCTACCCTTTTATGCCTACGATCTCTGACAACACTCCGGCTAACTTCAAGCGAGCGGCCGTGGAGCTTAGAGACGCTATCGCCAATCAGCCCCAAAATGAGCGAATTCTCACCATCAACTGCTGGAACGAATGGACCGAGGGAAGCTATCTCGAACCTGACAAGGTCACTGGCATGCAGTACTTAGAAGGGTTGAAAGAAGTTTTTGTAGACACTGATCGGTAGGGTAAACATGTCGATACGCCAATCGCGCAATAAGTTCATTCTGGTCTTCATGCTACTGAGCGGCAGTTTTTTAGCGCTAGCGCAAACGGATCGACCGAATATTCTGCTTATTCTTACTGATGACCTAGGTATTAATGACCTGGGATGCTACGGAAATGATTTTTACGAAACACCCCATATAGACCGCCTGAGCACTGAGGGGATGAAATTTAACCACCATTACTCTGCAGGAGCGGTATGTTCTCCTACCAGAACCTCAATAATCACTGGTAAATTCCCAGCGCGTACACATTCGACGGAAGTCTATAATTGGGGTATCGATAATGAGTATTTCAATGAACCCTTGTTATGTGAGAAGGATAAAGTATTGTCTAAGGATCAGACCTTCCTGGCTGAAGTGATTCGAAAGCAAGGCTACAAAACAGCCATGTTTGGTAAATGGCATATCGAAGGAGTAGACCCTAAAGAGTCCGGTTTTGATGAATCCCTTGTTAACCATAATACAACCCAGAAAAATAAGGACGCCAATGACGATGAATTTCACATAGACAAGATCACTGAACTTACCCAGGGCTTCATTGAGAGATCTGTAAAAAGCAAAAAGCCCTTTTTTGTAGTGGCTTCTCACCACTCCATACATGTTCCTCAGTCAGCCAGTACCAAGAGTAGAGAATACTTCGAAAGAAAGGGGGGGCTGCCTGAGTGGGAAAACAGGCCGGACTTCCAAACACCGGTTTATGCAGGAATGATGAAAGACCTGGATGACGGGGTAGGACGATTGCTTAAAACACTTGACGAATTAAAAATTGCAGAAAACACAATTGTTTTATTTACAAGTGACAATGGCGGTTTGTACGAACGAAATCTACCGCACAGAGGAGGTAAGGCCGATCAATACGAAGGTGGAATTCGTGTTCCGCTGATAGTAAGGTGGCCGGAAAAGGTCAAAGCAGGCTCAAGCACAGATGGAGTAGTAGTGTCCAGCGACTACTTCAGGACTTTGTCATCAATAGTAGAAACAACATTAGATAAAAAAACAGCACCTGATAGTGAGGATTTCACTCCATTGTTGTTGGGTAATGACCAACAGAGGATGCCGATCATTTTTCATTTTCCACATTACAGGGGTAAAGACGGAGACTCATGGTTGCGACCCTGGAGTGTAGTTAGAGCAGGTGATTTTACTTATGTATATCACTGGGAGGCTGACCTGACACCTGATCTCGCCAGGGGCATCTATGTAGAGCACGAGTTATACAATGTAGTAGATGATCCGAAGCAGCAGACCAATCTTGTTGATACACAAGAGGACGTTGCAGATTCTCTTAGATCCTACTTACTTACTTGGTTGAAAGAGAACAAAGCTCAAATGCCAAAGGTCAACGCTGACTATTTCGCTAAAATCAATAACTCTTTTGATTCTATCAAGGTAGGTGCCATCCGCTGGGACGCTTGGTTCGACCCGGATAAGGGTGGTGCTGCTCAAGAAGTGGAATACGCCTTATCCCAGCAGCAATACCATTGGCGCGCTCCGTTCTTTTCAAAAATTGCTTCTGATACCTCTATTCGCATCCTAGGTTATGATCAGGAAGTATTAGATCAGGAGATCGATTATGCTGCCGAAATGGGACTGGACTATTGGGCTTTTTTGCTCTATGATGAGGATACTCCGCTTAATGATGGTTTGAAGTATTATTTGAGTAGTGAGAAGAAAGGAAAGGTGAAGTTTTGTGCAATGATCAATCCTCAACGGAATTTTAGTGCTAAAGAAGGTGCGGCTGGTATTGAGGGAGGCATTGATCGGCTGATAACCTATTTCGGAGAGGAGTCTTATCAACTAGTCGATGGTAACAGACCGTTGTTATTCTTTTTCAGGCCAGATGAGTTGTGGGTTACAGCTATGGGAGGCCAAACCAAAGTTGAAGAGATGCTTCAACTGTTAGAAAGCAAGTGCAGAGAAACAGGCTTGGGAGCTCCTTACATCGTTGTGATGAATTATAAGCAAAAGGAAGGGCTAGCGATGGCCAATCTCCTACAGGCAGATGCACTTTCTGCCTATGCCACCCACGGTGATCAAGGTGCTACAGGTAAGAGTTATGCTAATTTGACCAGGCAGACCGAAGAGTTTTGGGAAAGGTATCGAGAGAAAGGTAGGCAGGTAGTGCCTACCGTGATGACAGGATGGGATAGAAGACCAAGAATCGAAAGACCTATGTCTTGGGAGAAAGAGTGGCAACAACCCGGTGACGGAATGGAATTGTATTTTGATCTTCCTACGAACGGGGAGCTTATTCATCATTTCAAACAAGCATCTGATTGGCTTCATGACAACAGCCTGGAACAGCACCCCAAGATCATGCTGGTCTATGCCTGGAATGAACACGATGAGGGTGGCTGGCTATGCCCAACGCTGGATGAAAGTGGAGGGGTAAATGCCTCACGAATGCAGGCGCTGAAAAGAGTTTTGAAATAGAGAATTTGATGTAAAATGAGAAGCCTAAAACTAGACCTTTCTTATTTAATCATACCGTTATGCGTGATTATATCTTCCTGCTCAGAAGATGATGATGTAGCAGGTCAAACCGATGAAACACCGGATGAGCCGATATTAATTGAACCAAAAATCGGGGCGATACGGTGGGATGCATGGACGGGTACGGAAAATAGCGTGGGTGTGCAGGTGGAGAGAAGTCTAAGTCCTAAGGAGTATCATTTTCGTGTTCCTTTTTTTGGAGACATTGTCGGGGAAAATGAAGTTAAGATCGATGGTACAACGCAGGCCATTGTGGATAAGGAAATAGAATATGCGGTAGAGGCTGGTCTGGATTACTGGGCTTTTTTGTGGTATCCTTCACCATCCGGTTTAGATGAAGCCCGAAAGCTTTATTATGAAAGCTCGAAAAAGAGCCTTATCGATTATTGCCTCATCATTGAAAGTTCAAGATTTAATAATCAGATCTCTATTGATGAAGTGGTAGAAGAATTTGCAGATGACTCATATGTGAAAGTATTGGAAGACCGGCCCTTACTCTATTTTTTTGGCGCCTGGGCGCTTACCCCCGAAGAGATTGAGGAGCTTAGAACAAAGGCAGCTGAGAAGGGCTTAGGTGATCCTTACATTGTCTTATTACTCCAAAGTAATGAAATAGACCGGGATGTTGAGTTGAATTTAGATGCTGTAAGTAGATATGTGGTGGGCTGGATAAAAGATGGGGCCCCCTATTCAGACATTACGGAAGAGGAAGTCAAACAATGGAACTGGGTAGCAAAAACAAGGAATAAAAAATTTGTACCGCACGTAACTACCAGTTGGGATAAACGCCCGAGATATTACAACCCTGTTTCATGGGAACAACCACCGCAGGAAGCCCCGGATCGGTATGCGCAAATGCCAACTCCCGATGAGCTGTCCGACCATTTTCAGGATGCCATTGATTGGGTGAAGGAAAATCCAGCCTGGGCGGAGGCAAATACAATATTGATTTACGCATGGAATGAACACGATGAAGGCGGGTGGTTATGTCCTACCCTCAACGAGGATGGATCTATTAATACCGAAAGGATCGAAGCTCTGAAAGCCGTGCTTAAATGAAAGTAATCGCATACATCGGTCTTATATGCCATTATGCGTACAGTAATGCACAAAGCCAGGAGGGAAGTAATTGTTTGAATCTATTGCCGTATGATACCATCATTTCCGAACACAGTACCTGGAGCAAGCATAATTACAAAACCCGATTAGCTGAGTTTAAATCAGATCCTATAACTACCGGAGATATTGTTTTTATAGGGAACAGTCACATACAGCATGCCGGCAATTGGAATAAAACGTTGAACATTGCTAACGGTGTTAACCGTGGAATTGGGGGTGATATTACAAACGGTGTGATAGCAAGACTGGAAGAAGTGATCTGTGCTCAACCGTCTAAAGTGGTCTTACTGATCGGTACCAATGACATAGTATGGACAAAAAAGAGTGACGTTGAAATTGTCAGGAATATCAACAAGATCATTGATATGCTCATAGAGGGCTTACCTTCTGCTACCATAGTGGTAAACACCGTAATGCCAATAAATGAAGTATGGGACAAAAAAGAGGTAGATCATCGGCAAATTAATGAGCGGGTAAGATCCATCAATGATCACTTACAAAAAAGGCAAAATCCGAACCTTGTATTTTTTGATCTGGCCGCATTAGTAAAAGATTCGAGCGGCTTTCTTAATGACCAACTTACTGTTGACGGTGTTCATTTAAATCCTGAGGGTAAAAAACTGTGGATGCAGGAACTAAAAGGGGCGATTCAATGAAGGTACGCTCCCTTTTGTTTTTGATGGTAATCTTTCTCGGATCTTGTGGCCAGCGGAAAAGTACTGAGGAGAAAAGTAGGCCTAATATTATTTTTCTGTTGGCGGATGACATGCGCGTGGGGGCCATGGGCTATGAAGGAAATGAGATCATCCAAACGCCGAACCTGGATGAACTTGCCCGTCAAGGCTGGTACTTTAAGAACTCATTTGTAACTACACCTATATGCTGCTCTTCCAGGGCTAGCATCTTAACCGGTCAATACACCAGAAAGCATGGGATCGTTGATTTTAGAACGAATTTCTCCGACTCAGCCTTACAACAAACCTATCCCATGCTTTTGAAGGACGCGGGCTATTATACGGGATTTGTGGGTAAGTATGGAGTGGGTATGAAAGAAGATGAAATGCCAAAAGAGAAGTTTGACTATTGGCAGGGGTTTAATGCCGAAACAAACTATGGTCAAGGGCACTATTGGCGGGATTCCGTACACCTCACAAAACGCATTGAAAAGCAATCACTTGATTTTTTAGACCAGGTACCGTCGGATACGCCATTCAGCCTTTCTGTAAGTTTCAAAGCCCCTCATTGTCAGGATTCACATCCTGATCAATTTCTCTATGATACCACGAGGTACAGTCATTTGTACAGGACTGATACCATTCCAAAGGCCTATTTATCACATCCCAAATTCTGGGAGATGTTCCCTGGGTTTTTCAAGCTTGGGGACAGCAGTGAAACCAAGATAAGGTGGCGCAGAAGATTTGGCACCCCAGCGTTGTACCAGGACATGGTCAAAAGCTACTATCGGTTGATTACAGGATTGGATGCCGCAGTGGGTGCAATGGTCTCTAAACTGGAGGAAAGTGGTCAGGATAAAAATACAATCATTATTTTCTCAAGTGACAATGGGTTTTATCTGGGTGAGCGAGGGCTGGCCGGTAAATGGTTTTCCCATGAAGAGTCCATCAGGGTGCCGCTAATCATCTACGATCCGCGGAAAGCACCAACCGGCGCGATGGTTAGTAACCAAATTGCATTGAACATTGATATCGCCCCGACCATACTAGATTATGCCGGGGTAACTATTCCGGATATAGTGCAAGGTAAAAGCCTGTTAGGGATACTAAATGGGAATGATGAAAACTGGAGATCAGATTTCTTATTTGAGCACCGATTTGAGCGTCATAACATTCCCGAATCCGAGGGATTAGTCAACCTTGAATCTAAATACATTCGGTATGTTGAAGAAGAACCTGACTATGAGTATCTCTATAACCTGACAAGGGATCCTGGGGAGGTGATCAACTTTGTAGACAGTGCCGAATATACTACGGAACTTAGCCAGATGCGGGCGAGATACGAAGAGTTACTAAAAGAAATATCAGAATAATGGAGAGTAAAATTAAAGTATGTGTTTTTTTCCTAATAGTGCAGCTTATGGCATCCGGGGTAGCGGTCAATGCACAAAACGCGAAACAGAAATATGATATTGCAGCGTTTGTATGGCCCTCTTACCATCCGGATGAGCGGGCTAAAATATTTTGGCCTGATGGTATTGGTGAATGGCAAACGGTACGGGATAATAAACCCAAGTTTGAAGGGCATGAGCAAGACAGGCAGCCCTTATGGGGATATATAAATGAGGCTGATCCGTATGTAGCAGCTATGGAAATAGAAGCAGCCGTTGATCATGGGGTCAATGTATTTATTTTCGACTGGTACTGGTACGATGGCCTGCCGTTCCTGGAAGGGCACCTCAATGATGGTTTTCTCAAAGCAAAGAATACCGATAAAATGAAATTCTATATCATGTGGGCCAATCATGATGTGCCCATGGTGTGGGATAAGCGCAATGCCGGCAAGGTGGACAGAAGCGTGAAGATCTGGCGCGGAGGGGTGGATAGGGATGAGTTTGAAATTGTTGCCAAGCGTATGATAGATAAATATTTCCACTTAGCGAATTACTACAAAGTGGACGGTAAACCTAGCTTCATGATCTATGACTTGCAGACTTTTATCGATGGGTTAGGAGGGAAGAAAGCAGCGATTTCCGCGCTGAAATGGTTTGAAAAGAGCGTGAAACAGGCCGGATATCCGGGGCTGGATCTACAAGTAACCCTCAGAAGGGGAGGGAAGAATATTTCCGGGGTAGATGGCGCGACCCTGGGAAATCAAAAAGAATTGGTTACCGAGCTTACATTCAACGGAATCACGCACTATCAATATGTTCATTTCACGGGTATAGACCGGGACTACAATGAGATCAATGAAGAGGTGTACCAGGAGTGGGAAAGGCTGGATCAGGAATATCAGATACCCTATTACCCGCATGTTTCGATTGGCTGGGACAATAATCCAAGATTTGAAATGTTCAGGCCAGGTATCGTGAAGAACAACACACCTGAGAATTTTAAGAAGGCGCTTATAAAGGCCAGGGAATATGTAGACGATCATCCGAACCAGGCGCCTTTGATTACCATCAACAGCTGGAATGAATGGACTGAAACCAGCTATTTACAGCCGGGCACCTATTACGGATACGGTTATCTTGAAGCAGTTAAGGCGGTATTTTTAGAGCCATGAAAAGACTCACCTTAACCGCTTCGAAACTTATAATGGCGTTGGCTTTTATCACTTGCGATGGGCCTGAAAACTCAACCAAGGAAGCTCCAAAGCCCAACGTTATAATTATCCTGACTGATCAATGGAGGGCTTCTTCACTTGGGTACAATGGAAACGATCAGGTGAAAACCCCGCAGCTCGATTCATTTGCCATGGAAGCTGTCAATTTCAGAAATGCAGTTTCCGTAACGCCGGTCTGCACCCCGTTTCGTGCTTCTATGCTCACCGGAAAATACCCGACCAGTACAGGCATGTTTTTGAATGACCTTTATCTGCCAGCAGAAGAGTTAACCATGGCTGAGATCTATAAAGAGGAGGGCTATGCGACAGGCTACATAGGCAAATGGCACCTGGACGGACACGGCAGGTATAAATTCGTGGCGCCTGAGCGGAGACAGGGGTTTGACTATTGGAAGGCATCAGAGTGCGATCATGATCATAACAAAGAGCACTTTTATTTGAACTCAGATACAACCAAGCGTTTTTGGGAAGGGTACTCACCATTTTCAATGGCGGCCTCAGCCAATGAGTTTATCGAAGAGAGGTCAAAAGCTGAAGAACCATTTCTTTTAGTAGTGAGTATGACCACCCCACATTTTCCTCATGAAACGGCCCTGGAGAGATACACAGATATGTACCCGGCTGATAGTTTGGTCTTACCCTACAATGTTCCTGAAGAAAAGCAAGAATGGGCAAGGAAAGAACTGCAAGGATATTATGCACACTGTACGGCAACCGATGTGGCGGTTGGGCAGATAATAGACAAAATTCAGGACATTGGAATATTTGATTCATCAATCATATTATTCACCTCAGATCATGGAGAAATGATGGGGGCGCATGGATATCGGCCCTGGATGAAACATCAACCCTACAATGAATCCTCAAATGTGCCGTTTCTGGTTTCTTATCCTGCTAAGATGACCTCAAAGGGAGCAACGGCAGAAGCACCCATTACCACGCCGGATATTTTACCCACATTACTTTCCCTGTCCGGTATTACGATTCCTAACTGTGTAGAAGGGTATGATCTCTCCGGTATAGTGGAAGACCCTACTTCAGGAACCGAAAGGGGAGCATTGTTTATGAACATATGTCCTTTTGGGATGGCCTTCCCTGACGATGAATATCGGGCATTAAAAACTGCGAATTATACTTATGTCAAAACCCCGGCAGGATCGAGCATGCTTTTCAATGACCCGGTAGACCCCCTGCAAATGCATAACCTGATTGATAATCCAAAAATGCAGGAGGTAAAGGACAAATTGGATAGTGAACTTCAGGCGGAATTAGCCAGGATCGGGGAAGATGAGATTAAGCCAAGAACCTTTTATACCACAAAATTCGGTTATGAAGGTCGTGAGCAGATAAATACGAACTACAATACATTGCATTTCTATGAAGTGGAAGATCCGAATACCCCCAAACACCTAAAGCCGATTTGCGCTAATTAAGTAAATGATATGAAATGAGCATAAACGTGCGAGACCGAATTTGTACCTACCCTGCCTTGCCGGCAGGCAGGTGGAGACGACAGGGGCGCCTGCCAATGTTTATGGCGAATTCCATCTAACCGTTGAAAATAAAACCCATACCTATGAAGTCCGTTGTTCTTGTTTTCTGTATTTCCCTTTCCCTTTTCACCGCAGGTTGCAGGCAAAGCCAACCCAAGGATGAAACCCAAACTACAACGACTACAGAGCGACCAAATATCGTTTTTATTCTGGCGGATGATTTGGGTATCAGCGACTTGCCTGCCTATGGTAACGAATTCAATGAAGCCCCAAACATCTCCAAACTGGCGGCTGAGGGAATGGTCTTTTCAAATGCCTACGCGGCTCCTGTATGCTCCCCAAGCCGTGCCAGTATTCAATCAGGTCAGGTTCCGGCCCGGGTGGGTATTTTTGATTTTATCCCCGGGCACTGGCGACCTTTTGAGGAAGTAACCGTGCCTACTCATGAGCATCAGCATTTGCCTGATCACATTACCACACTGGGTGAAGTCATGAAATCGGCTGGTTATGCTACCGGGTATTTTGGCAAGTGGCATTTAGGGTATAATCCTGAGCACATGCCCCAGGCGCGTGGTTACGATGAAGCATATGTTTACGCAGGAGCAGGTGGGTTTTATCATCCCGAATTCATGCCTGCTTACCCAAACAAAGAAAAAAAGAGACTCAACGATGTTCTCACAGACATGAGTGTTGAATTCATTAACAAGAATAAGGAGAACCCCTTTTTCCTCTTTGTTTCACACTATGATGTCCACGTACAGCTGGATGCAGATAAAGAACTGGTAGATAAATTCAAGCAGAAGAATAAACAGCAGGGCTACCCGTCTAATGCCGTGTATGCCGGTATGATCCGGCACCTTGATAAAAGTGTTGGGGATTTGAATCAGACCCTATCGGATTTGGGTTTGGCGGAAAATACGATCGTGGTATTTGCGTCTGATAATGGCGGAGTTGATAACAGGTTTGATAGGATACCACTATTGGGAGGCAACAGTACGGAGGCCTATCCTGCAGATCATCCACTACGATATATCGCTACATCAAACTCCCCTTACCGTGCCGGAAAGGGGACGCTTTATGAGGGGGGTGTGCGAGTGCCTCTGATCGTTAAGTGGCCGGGAAAAGTTGAGAATGGGGTGGTATCGGATGCCGTAGTGACGGCAGAGGATTTTTACCCGACATTTGCGCAGATTGTAAAGGGAAAATTGCCCGATGAGCAGGTAATTGATGGAATTAGCATGGTGCCGGCACTCGTGCAAAATGAATTCGATGCAGAGCGGGAGGTTTTTAACCATTATCCGGTATATCATCATGACCAGCCCAAATCGGCCGTTAGAAAAGGAGACTGGAAAATAGTAGAGAATCTGGTCAGCAGTGAGGTCGAGCTGTTTAACCTCAAATTTGACATCAAGGAATCGGTTGATCTAAAGTATAGCTACCCTGAAAAGCTCAAAGAAATGAGGGGGATACTAAAAAAGTGGCAAGAAGAAACCAATGCCAGGATGCCTGTTCCAAACCCGGATTTCGATCAGGAAAAAAGATACGAGTGGGGTAAGCACCCGGCGAGGTAATCCATTGTCATTGTAGCAGGAGAGTACGGGATAAGAAGAAAGCCAAACTTTCTTAACTAGCCAATAATTCAGTTAAAACCAGTTCCTGCAGGAATGAATAAAGCATTTGTACTTCTTTTATTGGCCGTACTCGTTGGGATCATTGGCTATTACTCATTTCGAAAAGGAGATATTGAGATTAGTTATAACACCGATATCCGACCGATTATCAACCGGAAGTGTATAGCGTGCCATGGAGGGGTTAAAAAGGCCGGTGGCCTGAGTTTTATTTTTCGGGAAGAAGCCCTGGCAGTGGCAAATTCCGGCTTACGGGCTATCGTGCCCGGTGACCCTGGCGCCAGTGAACTCATTCGAAGAATCCAGCATCACGATCCTGAGCTCAGGATGCCATTAGAGTCAGAGCCACTATCACCTGATGAAATCACCTTGATTGAGGACTGGATAGATCAAGGGGCAAAATGGGAAGAGCACTGGTCATTTATACCTCCCCAAAGGGATATTCAACCGCCAACCTTTGAAAAAACTTCCGGGCCTGGAATAGACCAGTTTCTGCTATCGGAGTTGTCAAAGTTCAACCTATCCTACGCAGGGCCAGCCAACAAAGAGGTGCTATTAAGAAGAGTCTCCCTTGACCTGACCGGGCTGCCACCCACACCCGATGAGGCGAGGGCATTTCTTCAAGATCCGTCGGAAGAGGCATACGAGCATCTGGTGGATCGCTTATTATCGTCTCCGAAATATGGGGAAAGATGGGCAAGTATGTGGCTTGATTTGGCCAGGTATGCCGATACCAAAGGGTATGAAAAGGACATGAACCGCTCCATATGGAAATACAGGGATTGGGTCATCGATGCATTTAATAACGATATGCCATTTGACCAGTTCACTATTGAACAATTGGCCGGTGATTTATTGGATCAACCAAGTCAAGACCAGCTCATAGCTACAGCCTTTCACAGGAATACGATGGCCAACGATGAAGGGGGAACCGACAATGAAGAGTTTCGCGTGGCTTCCGTTCTGGATAGAGTGAATACTACGGCAGAGGCATGGTTAGGAAGCACCATGGCTTGTGTGCAGTGTCATGGCCATCCTTATGATCCGATCCGGCATGACGAATATTATAAGTTCATGGCCTTCTTTAATAATCAGGCCGACCGTGATGTTTACAACGAACAACCTAAGTTGTTCACCTACGAACCTGAAGATGAAGAAAAAGCGGAGAAGATCATTGCATGGCTTTCTGATATCATCGAAAAAGAGCAATACGGTATTGTTGCTTCTGATACGCTACTCTTATATGAGAAGAATAGAAAACTGCTATATGATTTAGGATACAGAAAAGTAGAAGCGGAAGAATTCCATACCTCAAGCAAATTAATTGAACTGATACCTCCGAACCAGGATGCCGTATGGCAGGTTCAGGACAGCTCATGGATTATGTTTAGGAATGTTGACCTTACCAAGGTAGCCTCCATTGATTTTAGATGCGCTACAGCACTGCCTGGAGGGTTTATTGATGTTCGGTTAGGTTCATTGGATGGCCCGAAGATTGGAACAGCCAGGGTGACCCAAACCGGCTCTTGGGAAGGCTGGTATGACACTCGCCCTGATGATAAAAACTGGAAGCTATTCAGGGCCAGGCTGTCACCAATAGAAGGGATACATGATGTTTATTACGTGTTCCGCCAGGGTGAAGTGGCCTCCTCCCACCTGTTCCATTTTGACTGGATATTTTACAATACAAGTAGTCCAACAATAGATAATCATAACCCCACCCTTAAGCGAAAGCTGGATGAGCTTTATTCCATTCCAACGGTAAGTACACCGGTTTTAAAAGAGCTTTCCGAAGAAGAAAGTCGCGTAACCCAGGTTTTTCACAGAGGAAACAGGCTTGAACCGGGCGATACTGTCGAGGCAAACATCCCTGCTGTGTTTGGTGGCTTGCCCGCGGACTTTTCCCGGGACAGGCTGGGCTTGTCTAAGTGGCTTGTGAGTGAAGACAACCCGCTAACCGCCCGGGTTATGGTCAATCGAATTTGGGAGCAGTTTTTTGGTTATGGGATTGTGGAGACTATGGAGGAATTCGGTTCCCAGGGTACCCCGCCCGTTAATCAAAACCTTCTGGATTGGTTGGCGGTCGGGTTTATGCACGAACACCAATGGAGCATGAAGAGACTTATCAAGCAAATGGTGATGAGTAAGGCCTATCAGCAGAGTTCAGTTGCCACAGATGAGAAACTGGAGCTTGACCCGTACAATCGAATGATATCCAGGGGGCCGAGAATGAGGTTAAGTGCCGAGCAGATCCGGGATCAGATTTTGGCCGTAAGTGGGCTGATCAATCCTAAAATGTATGGCCCAAGTTATATGCCTGAAAGACCCGATTCGGTCATGGTATATGGCAGTCAATGGATAGCGGATACTACCGATAACCAATTGCGCAGAACCTTGTATGTGTTTGGCAAAAGGACAAATCCATATCCTATGCTCTCGCTATTTGATGCCACTCCGCGAAACATCTGTACATCGAGAAGGATCCGGACAAATACGCCATTGCAGGCGCTTACCACCCTGAATGAAGCAGTGTTTTACCGGGCCGCAGAGAAATTGAGTGAGTTTATGATCGCGGAGGGCTCTGATATCGACTCTGCTATCGAAGAAGGTTACGAAAGAATAATGTTCAAGGAGATTGACCGTCAAAAACTCGGTGCTTTGAAGGATCTGTATTGGAGTACCGTGGAGAGACCTAACCCGGAAGATGTGGTTGAAGATCAGGAATTAGATAAAAAGGCGATGACGCTGGTGGCAAATACACTTTTAAATCTTGACGAATTTCTCACCAAAAATTAAGGAGGATGAAAAACATTTTAGAGGAGGCTGCTTTTAAGGAAGCTGAGCATAACACCAGACGACATTTTTTGCGCCAGTGCATGTCCGGTTTAGGGGCCTTGGCACTCGGAGGTATGTCAGGCAACCTCCTGTATGGTCAAGAAAAGGCAAGCCAAAAACTACTGCAGGACAAGCTCATTCCCCATTTCGCCCCAAAAGCCAAGCGGGTGATATTTCTCCATATGGCCGGTGCACCATCGCAGCTGGAGCTATTTGATTACAAACCCGTTTTAAATCAGCTCGATGGAGAGGATTGCCCGGCCTCTCTCATGGAAGGGAAACAGTTTGCTTTCTTAAAGGGCACACCTAAGATCCTGGGGTCACAAGCCCGTTTCAGGCAGTACGGAAATTCAGGGGCTTTTGTATCTGATTACCTGCCGCATTTCTCAGAAGTTGTTGATGAGGTAACCTTTTTAAAGGCGGTTCACACTGACCAGTTTAATCATGCCCCGGCCCAGTTTTTAATGCATACCGGCTCACCGCTTATGGGTAGGCCAAGTATGGGCTCCTGGGTCACCTACGGACTTGGGTCTGAGAATGAGAACCTACCGGGCTTTGTTGTCCTGGTTTCAGGAGGGGAACCAAGCGCCGGTAAGAGTGTGTATGGAAGTGGTTTTCTCCCGACCATACATCAAGGGGTACAGTGCCGGTCTACCGGCGATCCGGTGCTGTATATTTCTAACCCCCGGGATATCGATTCCAAAATGAGAAAGGAATCGATAGAGACGATCAACCGCATCAATGAACTGGAATACCAACAGGCCAACGATCCTGAAATAATCACAAGGATCTCACAGTATGAACTGGCCTTCAGAATGCAAACTTCAGTACCGGAGGTGATGAATATCAATGATGAACCGGATTACGTACACGAAATGTACCAAACCACACCCGGCAAAAATTCATTTGCGAATAACTGCCTCCTGGCCAGAAGGCTGGTAGAAAAGGGGGTACGATTTGTCCAGCTATACGATCGGAGATGGGACACGCACGGGGTAGGCCCTGGTAATGGCGTGGATGGAGGTTTGAAGGATGCTTGTCAACTGATTGATAAACCGATGACAGCTCTCCTGAACGACCTGAAACAACGCGGCTTACTTGATGACACGCTGGTAGTATGGGGTGGAGAGTTTGGAAGGACACCCATGATGGAGGCTAGGGCCGGCGCTAATTTCAAAGGCAGGGATCATCACGCCGATGCTTTCACCATGTGGATGGCCGGAAGTGGGATCAAACAAGGCCACACGCATGGGGAAACAGATGAAATTGGTTTTAACGCCGTAAACGGACGTGTACATGTACATGACCTGCAAGCTACTATTCTCCACCAACTGGGATTCGATCATGAAAAACTGACCTACCACTTTCAGGGCCGGGATTTTAGGTTGACGGATGTTTCCGGTCATGTAGTTAAAGAAATCCTGGCCTAACCCATCAAAATGGAACCCTTCAATCCGTCCATTTTTATAGGCAGGTTTCATCCACTCATAGTACACCTGCCCATAGGTTTTCTTACCCTGTCTTTTCTCTTGCTGCTGATTAAGACTATCAAAAAGCATGAATACAAATCCCTTGCGCTAGCGATCCGGCTATCCGTTTTGTTGGCTGCTATTTCCGGATTGGTAGCTGCCATCGTTGGCTATATGTTATCATCTGAAGGAGGCTACCAGGCCGATAGCCTTGATTGGCACCAGTGGATGGCTTATGCTATAGTCGCTACATCATTCATCCTTTGGGCTTTACTAAAGTTTTATCATTTCTTTTCAGACCAAGGCGCCTTGTGGTTTCATTCTTTTGTCATGCTTCTATTGGTTGCTACGGGGCACCTGGGGGGCAACCTCACGCACGGCAGTGAGTATCTGATAGAGTATGCGCCTGATGGTGTCAAAAAGTTATTCTCAACAGCCGCGGCGCGAATAGAAATCCCACAAAACCCCGACTCCATTGTTATTTATGAGCATATAATTCAGCCAATACTGAAAAACAAATGCTACAGCTGCCACAATGCCGAAAAAAAGAAGGGAAACCTTGATTTAACCAGTCTTGAAGGGGCACTACCTGGTGAGGGTAGTAATAGCATCATCAATCCCGGAAATGCTTTTCAAAGTTCGCTTTTTAAGCGGGTAACGTTGAACCCGGACAACAGCAAGTTTATGCCACCAAATGGTTTGCCGCTGAGCTACGGAGAGATCGAACTTCTTAAATGGTGGATAGAACAAGGTGCATCTTTTGATCAAACTATGGCAGATGCCGAAACCAATGCCTACCTGGGCGCAAAGCTGCTTAAGGAATTTGAGATAGATATTTCACCCAAGGAATATTATGAACTTGTTCAAATTGCGCCACTAGCACCGGAGGATTTCGAGGCAATGTCAAAACTTGGAATAAGGGCCCGGCCATTATCGATAGATGTAAATTTTCTGGATGTTTCCATCAATTCTTCAGGCATTACATCCGGGCAAGTGGAAGCCATTTTGAAGTACAGTGATCATATTACCTGGCTCGACTTATCGAACAAGAAAATAACCGATGAACATCTTCAGGACATTGCTAAACTCAGCAATCTAACCAAGCTGAATATTTCCAATAACCCAATAACGGACGAGGGCGCAGGGCATTTAAGGGGATTGAAACACCTCAAAGTGCTCAATATGCACAGTACCGGGGTGGGGGATGATGTGATCCTCTTCCTTTCGGAAATGGCGTCATTAAACACATGCATCCTTTGGAATACTAAAGTGACCCGGGAAGAAAGAAATACAACAGAAGATAAAACAGCTATTGAATGGATTTTATGAAAAAGGATTTAAAGACAACAGGTATGAGAGGGATCATTTTTTTCAGCATCTTGTTTTTTTCAGCACTCAAACTAGCAGCCCAAGAGCAGTTGAGCGGTCAGGGGAATTTCATATTTTCCTGGGATAAAGCGCTGACATCTGCCTTCCCTGAAGAGGCAAAGCCTTTTGAAAGAGACATGCATGGTGGCTTCACGGAAGATCCTGAAACCCACATAGTGTATACCGGAATACCTGGCTATGGACTCTGCTCAATAAGTCCCGATTTAAAGAAATGGAAGACCATAGGGACAGATGAACGGCTGAAATACGGCATTCACGGAATGGTCTTTTTTGTTCATAAAGGAAAAAAATACATCGCCCTGGCCCAGATCAATCAAAGAGTCCTGATTGTTGACACAGATGGCCAGGTGGTAGCCGAAGTACTTCGACCAAAGGGAAATGAATTTGATTTTGTTGAGGCGAATGACTACTTCAAAACAGATGGTAATTTTGGGGTTACGGATGTAACCTACCTTCATGGAAAGCTGTATGTAGCCCATGGGTATGCAGCGGGTGATTTCGTATTGACCATTACCGAGAAGGATGGTAAATGGCAATGGGGGAAGTTGGCCTGGGGAGGCAAGGGGGATAAGCCCGGTCAGTTTCAGACTGCCCATGGTATCTACGCCCATGAAGGCCATATTTTGGTAGCCAACAGGGCCGCAGGCCAAATTGTAAAGTTCACCCTGGAGGGAAAATTTGTTAAAACCTTTGAGGATATTCCTGTCGGAAGCCTGATTTGCAACGTCTCTTATGAGATAGAGCATTTTTTCACCAATGCACTTGAGCCTATGCAAAATCAGGCGTCTGCCCCGGTGTATGTTCACTCAGGTGAAGAGCTGATATCTACCGTAGTGGCCGGAGATCTGGGTATCCCGGTATTATCCAATATCCATCATGTTTGGCCGCATGTAGTGAAGAAAGGGGACGGGGAGACGCAGTTGTATTTGCTCATTCATGGATGGAATATGGGTAAATACGCGGTACTGAAGCATGAAAAATAAGTATGAGAATAGCATTTAAAATGAAGCTGAAGGAAGGTTGCGCTTCAGCATATCAGGAGCGTCATCAGAGAGTTTGGCCTGAAGTGACCGCATTGCTCAGACAAAGCGGAGTAGAGGAATATTCAATATTCATTGATCATGACACAGAGACACTATATGCTTTCCAGAAAATCCGAAACGGGGTAGGCTCGCAGCATTTGGGGCATCATGAAGTTATCAAAAAATGGTGGTCATATATGTCCGACATCATGGAAGTGAATGAAGATGACTCACCTGTATCCGTTGAACTGGAAGAGGTTTTTTACCTGAGTTCGACGTAAAAATATTAGACTCAGCGAGGATTATTTGGGTCAGATTTGATTTAAAAATTTTGAGAAATGGCGAGCCATTTTGATGAATTTTTGGAGCGAAGATGGCCTGAAAAATCCTCGTCATGATTGATTTGACCGCTTTCGGCATAAATTTCACCAAACCCTCGAAATATCCCGATATTCCTGCGAGACTTTGTCAAAATTTCTACTCAAAACTGAGTCAAGATTTTTAATCGAACTCAGGTTTCTACCTGGAGTGATCCTCTTTTGTTTTCCCCATGAGCAGCAAGCTTCGGTTTCCTTTTAGCTCTATCATGGTGGGTAGGCTGACCTCCCTGATCAATCCTGAAGAAGGGTCTAATACTTGAAAAGGATCTTGTTTGTGACACGTTGTGCAGCTCACTTCAGTGGATAGTACTTCCTGCTTCCGGTTTACCAAAAGGTATATTTGGTGGTCACCTTTAGTGTATCGGCCAACCGTCATTTGTTCCGGGGCAACTGAAAAGGATAGATCAAATGCGGAGGAGTACGAGCGGTCGATTTCACTTTTTAACTCCCCCGCACTTATCGGTTGAAACCGACCTAAAGATTCATTGATCCCGTCATCGTTCCGTTGATTTTCTGCCATCGTGGGGACTTGATCGACCCACAAAACCTTACCACCGGCGCGTTCCAGTTCCAATATCTTCTTTGTAACGGCTAGTGGAATAAATTCCATTTTGGGCATAACAAGTGTATGGAAAGCTCCATGCCCGATCAGCATCCTGCCCTCTTCAATTTTTGCGTTTTCTACACCATCCGGGTGAACGATCATATATTCGATATCGTTCGTCAAAAGAGATGACTCAGTTTGATCCCAATCCGCTTGCTTTTTCTCGTATTGCTTGCTGATACCCGGCCATCTTTTTTTGGAGGGGAGCAATGCTGCCTGAAAATTTGAAATAGGATAATACAAGGCAACACCAGCATCGCGACGGGCGCCACGCAATACTTGTGTTAACCTGCCCACATACTCATTCAAAAAATTATACTCTTCTTTTGAATACCCTGCCGCCTTTCTTGTAATATCGTCATTGCCTTTTTCATTGATGGGTTCCAGCGGTAAATAGGAAGTAAATACGTTAGCGCCATGATAGCTCCCCATATTTACAGCGTTGAGCAACAGTGGTAAGTCTGGTGACATTCTCGTAAAGCCATATCCACCGATGATCGGGTCTAATAGCATAAGGGTTTTATCAGACTTTTTCCATGAAGCTACCGAGCTAAAAAAACGCGTTTGCTGGTAAGGAAAAGAAGAAAATTCTTCAGGATTTGGGATAGGGATATCCAGTGCTGGTACGTCAAACTCAGAAACAAACTTCATCAAATCACCATAGCCCTGGACGTGATGAATGAGGTATTCGTTTAGCAAAAAATGCCCGCTGGAAAGAAGGCCTCTGGCATTGCACCACTCCCTGATTTGTCTAGCAAAACTTTTTAAGAGTAATTCAGTTGTAGTTTGCCTGAAATGAAGCCTGGCCCGCTTCGCTTCTACCTGGTTTCCTTCAAATAACGAAGGCAGTACTGAGATCAGATCATATCCGTGCATCTCCTCAAACAACGGGATCAGGCCTTCGCTCCAAGGGATGCACGCATAAGGGGCCTCCGGCTTATCCACCCAGTTCCAATGCGTCTGCATCAGGTTAGGCTCATTCGTATAAAACCCTTCTACTTTTTCTTTATAGTCATCAATTTGAGCTAAAATGGGTTGGTGCATATGTTGAATAAAACTGGCTACAGCCTTTTCATTCATTAGATCCGGGTAACGCCCGGTATGCCCGAACTGCTTGATCGTTTCTTGCGCTTGCACATCTTTATCACGCACATACCTGGCAAAAACTTTCAACTGCCAATCCCCTTTTAAGCCTTTGGTAGTGATTTTTCTGTTGCGGTGATCAACTGGCCTGGCATTTTTCAAACTCATTCTACCATCACTGACAGGATAGATGGTGGCGTACCTGATATCATAAAGATCGGCAGGTAGTTGAAAATCAATCGACCGTCTGCCTTCACCTGTGAGTGTGATCATCGTCAGTCCCTTGACCTCAAAATCAGGATGTTCGGCCACTACTTTTCCTCCGGCCATTCCGCTGGGGTAACCATAGTCATCGGCTAGCCAGATCTTATATTGAAGGCTTTTGGCCGAATCAACCAACGAACGTATTTGATCAGAATCGGCCAGGTTCTTTTCCGGAGGCTGGGGTAGGTAGCGATATAAAAATGCCATCATCCCGCCAATACCATATTCCGGGAACTGCCTCAGCTTCTTTTTGTCTGATCCATACTGTGTGATCCGGTATTCATTCGGAGGATTTTTAAAAGCATTACTGTCAACGGGGGTTTTTGACCCGGTATCCTGCGCAAATGATACAACGGTACAAAAGAGGTATACTAAAATAAGTGTCGATCGGATCAAGGCTTTTGGCATGACAGTAAGGTTATTGGATAATGAGTTCTGCCGGATCCATCGTCCAGTCATTCATTTCATCAGAAGTCACTCCTCCATTCCATCCAAATAGAACGATAGCGTCTTCTTTCTTTAATTTTCTATCCCAGGAGATCTCCATGGAGCCGTCCGGGTTATTTTTGAGACTGATCCACTCCCCACCGGTAAGTGCCAATGCAGCAGACGGGCATGGTTTATTATTCTGATCATAAAGCTGGAATCTGTACGTGCCTTCTTCAGTCTCCGGCACAAATCTATCTTTGCTTAAATGGTATGAAACCGGACGGATTTTGGCCTTTTCAGGATTAGACCGTGGTGCCTGTGGGTTTCCTGTGAATTCAGTATTCAGTTCGGGGATCAAGGCATCTGTGTCTTTTAAATGTTTTGTTATGAGTTGATCAAGTTCCTGAACCTTTTCAGGTAGATGCAGGGCCAGATTAATTGCCTCCGCTGTGTCCTTTTTGAGGTTAAATAGCTCATAATGGTGCGATCCTTTTTCTTCTCCGGCCCAGTAAAACCGGATAAGCTTATAATCCCCTTTCCTTACCGCAGTAGATGGGGCACATAATGCACCGAACCGATGTGGAAAATCCCAAAATATGGGTGCCTCTTCTAATTCCCTGCCGTCTAACAGAGGTACTATGCTTCTGCCGTCAAGTATGAGATTTTCTGATGGTTGCACCCTGGCCAACTCCCGGAAGGTAGGAAAAACATCCAGGGTGGATATGGGTACATGGTTTACCGTTCCCTTTTGGATTTTAGCGGGCCAGCGAATGATCCAGGGTACCCTGATACCCCCTTCGTAAATATTGGCTTTTCCTCCTCTTAAAGGGCGGTTGGAAGTAACCGGCCTCCTAACCCCGGATACCGGAACTTCATGGACAATGCCACCATTGTCAGAAGCAAAAACGATAATCGTATTGTTCTTTAAAGTTTCATTTTCGGGGAGCTCCAGCCAATCAAGTAAAATACCTATGCTATTGTCCAGGCTTTCTATCATCGTGGCATTTTCAGGGCAATCCTGAAGGCTTCTGGGATCTACCTTACTTTGATACTTTGGCAGCAATTCTTTTTTAGCGATCCAAGGGCCATGCACGGCATATTGCCAAAAGTTCAGGTAGAACGGCGAATCACTATTTTTCACAGATTCAATCCAACGGATGGCTTCTTTTGACAGCCGTTCATTGAGGTATTCCCCTTCAGATCCGGGGGTAAGGTTGGCAATCCGGTTTTTATACGGTGAATAATAATCGGGAGGGCCCGGGAGATGATCCCCACCTATCACATAATCAAAGCCCTGATGCTCTGCATTGTATGTAGAATCCCCTTCTATCCAGCCGGGGTAAGAGGGGGATAGGTGCCATTTCCCAATATGTGCGGTGTTGTACCCCTCCGCTTTCATCACCTCCGCGAGCGTCCGGACTTCTAGGGGCATATGGTTTTTGTTTTGAACATCACCACAGTATTCGTCCTGGTTCGGCCTTAATGCCCCGGGTTCACTTACGTCTTTAGGAGTGATAGCCGAAGTGATTTTTATCCTGGAGGGGTACTGTCCTGACATAATGCTGGCCCTGGTTGGCGAACACAGCGGACTGGCTGAATACGCATTGGTAAAGTACATACCTTCATTGGCCAGACGAACCAAATTGGGTGTCTCATAGTATTTTGACCCATACAATTCGCTATCCATCCATCCCAGGTCATCAGCCAGAATAAATATGATGTTAGGCGGTGGGTTATCCTGTTCTCCGTATGGGGTTGTGGGTGCGTTACATCCATTGGCCAGGATAAGATGGAACAGCACTATGTATGATAGGAATGGTCTTTTCATGTGTGAGTTTAATTTTCAACGTCACCCCGCAATCCTGCGGGGCAGGCTATGGAATTCGCGATAAACCCCATTCATCTTCAGTTGGTATAGTTAAGATGGCTGGTCTTTATGCTCATTTCATATCATTTTAGCTCATTTTTAGTTTACCCTGGACAGGAAGCGCCTGCCGTATCATAAGAAATCCACTTTTTCTATTCCCCCTACTATCGAAATATCCCAGTACTTCGGGGTACTTTCATCAATGTCAACCTTGATCAGTATAACGTTATTTCCCGGGGATAAAGGAGGGTTATAGCCACGGTCAAAACCGGATCGGAACGATACCGTTTCGATACCATTTTTATGTTTCCAGGCCAGGCTGCTGTAGATATTTTCACCCTGATGGTAGCCAAGGTAAGATAGCTTCGGTTTTTTATCCCCTTGGTCTAAGATCCTAAGATTCATGTAGGGGTCATAATTGCTGCCGTTTTTAAGGGGAATAGCGAGATAATAGGATTGGCCGGGCGTAAATTGGGCAAGACTGAAAGAACCCTCTTTTCGATGAACAGGCTTCCATTTACCCTTTTTGTCGAGCACATCGCTGACGGAGGGATTAAGGGTTCCGGGTGATTCAGCTACGTAGATCTTTTCCACTTCATGCTTTCCCCTCGCCACCCAGTCCGTACTTTTTTTCCACTTTTGTAAGTGTTTCTCAAGCTTCTTTCGAACGGCTTTATACTCATCATTCTCAATCAAATTCACCTTTTCCAGTGGGTCTTTCTCCAGATCGTAAAGCTCTTTATAGGGTTGGTATTCGTAATCGATGAGTTTGTATTTTTCTGTTCTCACCGCCTGCATAGGAGGTAATATTTCCCGGGCATTGTGCCAGAAATCAAAAAACACAGCTTCCCGGAATGGATCGCTTTTGCGCTCCGGCTCCATCAGTGGCCTCCAACTCTTACCCTCCATTTCTTTGGGGATCGGAACATGGCAGTAGTCAAGCACCGTTGGCCCCACATCCATTAGCAATAGCATATCGGTAGGCGGCCCTGTTGCCGGCTGATCCGGAAAATGCGCCACCATCGGAATACGCATGACCTGTTCATATGGATAGTGTTTTTCACACATATTAAATTCCCCAAGGGAGTAGCCATGATCACTCGTGTATAGAAATAGTGATTCATTATAAATGCCTGATTTTTTCATGGCCCCAACCACCGTTCCTACAGATTCGTCAATGGTAGTAGCCAGTCGTGTGTAGGAACGCACCCACTCCTGAAACGAACCGTAAGATGGAATGGCATATTGCCATTCCCGTGCGTTGATCAGGTTTTTTGCCATTCCTGGCTTACTGTCTGAGTAGTCAAAGTAAAATGTTTCAGGCTCTGGAAACTTCGTGTCAGCATACAATGACTTCATTCGATCCGGATAGGTAAATGGAATGTGAGGGGACTTAAGGCCAATAATGAGGCAAAAGGGCTGATCTGATTTTGACCAGTCTTCAATGGTCTGGGCGGCAAACTCGGCAATGTTGTCATCGGTAAAGCCTTTCATTTCTTTTTCTTCACCATTGATCCAGATGTTTTGATCAAAAAAGCTTCCTACAAACTCAAAACTTGCCCAAAGGTCAAAACCCTCTTTTGGTTTCTGTTCCTCACCCAAATGAAATTTACCGATATAGCCGGTTTTATAACCCGCTTCCTTAAGGCGCTTCGGGAACATAGTTTGGGTTCTGAGAAAAGAATTATTGCTCCAGTCAATATCCGGTACGGAGGCCTGGTGCATATATTTTCCAGTTAGGAATGAAGCCCTTGAGGGAGAGCATACCCCGGCATTCACAAAAACATTGGGAAGAGACCATCCTTCTTCGGCCAGGCTATCCAGATTAGGTGTTTGCAAAAGGCTGTTTTTGTGCCCCATCCAGTCGTGACGATGATCGTCAGAGATGATGATCACAACATTTGGTCTTTGGTTGGATTGTGCTGCTGAAACAAAAGTAAGGGCACAAAATAATGCGGTTAAGGATGTCCGTAAGATCGTATTAGTGTGAGTTAAAAAATTGGTTTGGGCCATTTAAGTCCTTATAGTTTTGTTAGCCAACTAACATTCAAAATTCATTTACTATATCAACGAAACAGATGATCGAAGGACTGCTCGTCCTAAAAACCCACAATCTCCGATATTATTTCACTTCTTGTGTCCTGTACCTACCCGAAACAGCTATTATCGTTCCCTAAATAACATGGCTTTTTTAAGCTGAGTACAGGAAGGTACAGGACGAAGAATATGATGCTTAGTTGACATATTACAGGTTCAGGTTAACTAAGCATGAAATGAAAAAGCCCATTAAAATCTTAGCTCTTATCACCTTACTGCTTGTTTCCGGGCAGTTGGCACAGGCACAAGGCCCAAAACTGGGGGCCATCCGCTGGGATGCCTGGACAGGAACAAATAATAGTGTAGGCATCCAGGTCGAACGCTCGCTGAGCCCTAATCAATTTCATTTCAGGGTACCTTTTTACGGGGAGGTGCACGATACTGATTCGGTCACGATTGATGCCACGCAACAGATCATCATGGATCAGGAAATTCAGTATGCCAAACATGCTGGCCTGGACTATTGGGCGTTTCTTTGGTATCCTTCGAGTTCCGGACTGGATGAATCCAGAAGGCTTTATTATTCCAGCGCTTACAAAAGTTTGATCGATTACTGCTTAATTATCGAAAGCAGCAGACTTAACGCTCAGATACCTGTTGATTCCGTAGTGGCAGAATTTGCAGATCCTTCCTATGTGCGCGTGTTGGGAAACCGCCCATTACTGTATTTTTTTGGCTCCTGGGCGCTTACTTTAAGCGAAATAAATGAGCTTAGGACTAAATCCATTGCTGCAGGTCAGGGTGACCCGTATATCGTATTATTCCTGCAAGGTGCACCAATCAGCGTTGTAGATGACCTCAACTTGGATGCGTTGAGCCGTTATGTGACAGGATGGGTGGGGGACGGGGCTCCATATTCTACTGTGGCGGCCACTGACGTTCAACAATGGAATTGGTTTAAAAGCAATAACAAAAAAGTGGTTCCTTATGTCACGGCCGGCTGGGATAAGCGCCCCAGGGTACTGAATCCCATGTCGTGGGAGCCGAATCCAATACCGCCAAATCGATGGGCACAAATGCCCACGCCAAATGAACTGGTTAACCACATTTCTACGGCGATAGATTGGGCAGAAAACAATCCGACGGAAGCTGACGCAAACACGGTAATCATCTATGCCTGGAATGAACATGATGAAGGGGGTTTTTTATGCCCCACCCTTGATAGTTATGATGGAACCGCAAGAGTTGATGCCATGAACCAGGTATTTGGAGAGCCTGCGGCAGGCGTTAGAAACGTGATTGTAGAATGGGATTTTAACTCCGATGATGAGGGGTGGAATAATAATCCAAACAACCTGTCCCTCTCATGGAACAGTCAAGGGTATTTGGACGGTACCATTCTCGGTAGTGATCCATATGTTCGAAACAGTCAGGCCATTTCGTTTACCACCACAGATGTCGACTACCTTGAGTTAGGTATCAGGAATGCTACAACCGCCAGCTCCTCACAAGTTATTTTATTCACCACTACGGGAAATATACCTATTGACGTTCCGGTCACTCCTAACGGAACACTCTTTGAGTCTGCCGTAGTGGACTTGTCTACGGTGAGCGGGTGGTCAAATAATCTACAGGTTACGGATGTTAGGCTAGACCCTAACGCAGGGCAGCTGGGCAGCTTTTCTTATGATTATATCAAATTCGGAAACAACGATACCATTCCCATAACTTCCTTGGTATTAAACGGTTCGTCCAAAGTGTTTTTGGATTCGGTAGCCCAAATGTCGGTGACCATAGATCCGGCAGATGCTTCATTTCAGAATCCGCTTTACTCGGTAAGTGATCATACAATTGCTACTATTGATCCAAACTCAGGGTTATTTACACCCCTTAACCCGGGAACAGTGCTGGTAACTGCGGCTGCCCAGGATGGAACAGGTATTATCGATACGTTAGAGGTTTTGATTCCCAACAGCATAGTAAGCTGGGATTTTGATTCAGGCCATGAAGGTTGGAATTCAAACCCAAACAACCTTTCTGTTTCATGGAACAGCCTTGGCCATCTGGAGTGCACCATTACAGGAAGCGATCCGTATGTATGGAATGCTGACAGTGTTGCGTTTGCTACCACAAACGTTAATTATCTCACCGTAGGCGTGAAGAATGAAACTTCGGCTACTTATGGGCAGGTGATTCTCTTTACGACCTCCGGAAACATTCCTATCGATGTGCCACTTACGCCAAATAGCAATGCTTTTGAGCGGGTCGCGGTAGACCTTTCTTCCGTGCCAGGTTGGAACAACGCACTGCAAGTAACCAACGTAAGGCTGGATCCAAACTTAGGCCAGACAGGTGTCTTTTCTTACGACTACATATCCTTTGAAAAAGATCCAATATTCGTTGAGTCCATCCTTCTTAACGGCCCATCCCATCTCCCATTGGATTCACTTGGCCAGATGTCGGTAACGGTATCGCCCATAGAGGCAAACAACCCGTCTGTGGTCTATACAGTGGATAATACATCGCTCGTCACCATTGATGCAGTTACGGGGATCTTGACACCCATCCTTCCCGGACAGGTCACCGTGACAGCTACGGCCCAGGACGGGTCAGGCATAAGTACCACCAGGGATGTTTGGATAACGGGAGAGGCAAATGTCGAAATTGGCTGGGATTTCGATACAAGTGATGAGGGGTGGAGTTCAACCCCCAATAACTTAAATGTGTCGTGGAACAGTTCCGGGTATTTGGACATGATACCTACAGGGGGGGATCCGCATGTGTATAATTTGAATGCGGTATCCTTTTTTACAACCAATGTCAACTATCTGGAAATGCAGGTAAAAAATGAATCGTCGGCAACTTCCGGTCAGGTTATACTTTTCACGACTTCCGGTAATGTACCGATCACGGTTCCGCTTACCTCCAATAGTCAGGAGTACGAAAATGTAATTGTCGAACTTTCATCAGTCAATGGCTGGAACAATAACTTATCCGTTACGAATGTACGGTTGGATCCAAATGACGGTCAGCCAGGCACGGTATCGCTCGATCACGTATACTTCGTGGAAAGTTATTCAGGGCCGATTTTTGTCAGCGCGATAGATGTGTCGGGCCCTGATACGATAAGCCTGGGGACAACAGGCCAGATGTCGACAATGATTCTACCCACGGATGCGACCACATCATCGGTGACGTATTCAGTAAATGATCCTTCGATAGCCACCATTGATGCGAGTACGGGCCTCATCACGCCTGCATTTCCGGGTACTGTTTTGGTCACCGCAGAAGCACAAGATGGTTCAGGTGTCTTGGGTACAAAACAAGTTGAGGTTAGGGGCATTAGAAATGCCATATTAGGGTGGGATTTTGATGCGGATGACAATGGCTGGAATACCAACGCACACAACCTTGGTGTTTCATGGAATAGCTCAGGTTACCTGGATGGCCTGGTCACCGGAAGTGATCCGTACGTTTACAATAGTTCGGCGGTATCTTTCACCACAGCAGATGTGAATTATCTTGAGCTACGTGTTAAAAATGCAACTTCCTCTACCATAAGCCAGATCATCCTGTTTACCACCTCTGGCAATATTCCTGTAAACGTACCCGTAACACCAAATAGTACCGCATTTGAGGATATCATTTTTGATTTATCTACCGTTAACGGGTGGAATAACAACCTGACCGTAACTAACGTTCGATTAGACCCTAACCTTGGTCAGCCAGGGGCTTTCACCTATGATCATGTTTATTTTGTTAACAATTATTCTGCACCTACGCTGGTAAATACGATTACCGTAACCGGCCCGGATCAGGTGGATCTTGGGAGCACCGGGCAGGTATCCGTTGATGTATTGCCGCTTGATGCTGTGAATTCCTCGGTACTTTATTCGGTGGATGATCCTTCCATAGCCACCATTGATGCTACAACAGGTTTGTTGACCGCTGTTTCTTCAGGCACAGTATTGGTGACCGCCACAGCGCAGGATAACTCCGGCGTGACCGGGTCACTCAGTGTGACCATACCTAATGTAATCATAGGCTGGGATTTTGATTCCGGAGACCAGGGCTGGAATGCCAACCCTAACAATCTGAGTGTATCCTGGAATAGCTCCGGTTATCTCGATTGCACTATAACTGCCGGGGGAGATCCGTATGTTTACAACAGTGCTGCAGTTTCAGCTGACGCTACCTACATTAATCATCTGGTTATGCATGTGAAAAATGGTACTTCGGCCGTCTCAGGTCAGGTAATTCTATTCACTACATCCGGTAATGTGCCGGTCTCTGTTCCGCTGACACCCAACAGCTCTACTTTTGAAGAGGTATTTATTGATCTTTCCACGGTCACAGGGTGGAATAATGGACTGACAATCACTAACGTCCGCTTAGACCCAACCCTTTGGCATACAGGCTCTTTCTCCTACGATTACGTCTATTTTGTTAATAAACAAAACAATAGTGTGGCCCGGCTTGCGGGATTTTCTGAAGCTCTCAGCTTAGAGGTGTCGGAGATTCAAGCGCCAAACATCTATCCAAATCCTGTAACGGTTAACGGTCGCCTGTTTATAGAATTACCCTATGACCTGAAAGGAGAACTAAACCGGTTGGAAATATATGATGGTATGGGCAGATTGGTGCGGAGCGCGATCATGAAAGACTCGGGAAAATTAGGGTTTGAAATGGACGGATTAAAACCTGGTCTGTATTTTCTGAACATTCTGTCAAACAATGGATATACCAGCCGTGAGAGAGTGATAGTCAAATAAAGTGTTAAGTAATACTATTGATGCCTTTTGATATCCTTGTAGGGATGTGATGGTGCAGAATGGAGGCAGATGGCGCTCTTAGTACTTTGCATTCGAACGGATATTGAGCTACTGAAATTCCTTCATTTGGTTTCTCAAATTGACAGATCCTGAAATCCTGTACATTCAGGAAACCACAGGACGCATTATTCTGTCGCACAAATTAGTTTCGAGCATTGCTTGATGACCTGACTGACCATGAGAGATGTTTTTAGACACTCAATAGAATGTATAGCCTGCCTTATTTTACTCTTCTCATGCTCCATTGAAAAGAATGAAACCACAGGCGCTATTAACTATGATAAACTCGCTTCAGGGTTTATTTCCATTCCCGATTCTATTCAAACGGCAGTGTACTGGTATTGGGTCTCTGACAATATTTCTAAAGAAGGCATAGTAAAAGATCTCCATGCCATGAAGGAAGTAGGCATCAATCGGGCCTTTATCGGAAACATTGGCCTGGATGATGTGCCTTACGGTGATATTAAAATGCTCAGTGACGAGTGGTGGGAATGCATCCACCTGGCTTTAAAAACGGCCACCGAGCTGGACATTGAAATCGGGGTGTTCAACTCTCCGGGGTGGAGCCAATCAGGGGGGCCATGGGTTAAAGCTGAAAATGCTATGCGCTACCTTTCTGCATCAGAGATGAAGGTTAGCGGCCCTGCCTATTTTTCTCAAAAACTGGAGCAACCGGATGAGCATTTTCAGGATGTAAAGGTGCTGGCATTCCCCGTACCCAAATATTGGAATACCGTTTTGCCAGCAGAAGGGGTTAACATCTCTTCGTCACCTGGATCAACTGATCTAAAGAACCTTATAGACGGTGATACTGCCACCAGCGCCATATTCCCTGATGCAGAAAAACAGGTCATCGATATAAAATGTGAGCAGGCTTTTACCGCCAGAAGCCTGACGTTACACTATCCAGCCCGTCCTTTGTACACCAATGTTACACTCCAGGTTGAAAACGATTCGGGAGAGCTTATTACCCATAAGGTATTTGATATTGATCGAACAAAATTTGATCTGAATGTAGGTTTTAAGCCCTTGGCACCATTTCAAGTCTCTTTTAAAGCGATAACGACTACCAGGTTCAGGTTGATTTTTGACTATTTGGAGCATGGCGACTGGCCGGTAGCGATGGTCAATAAAAGCCCCGAATTGAATGAAATCGTGTTTTCCTCAGGGGTCTTGTTAGAGAATTTTGCGGAGAAATCCCTGGCCAAGATGCATCCAACCCCATTGCCTAAGTTCAAAGATTATTACTGGGCCCCTCAGCCTGAGCCGGATGATCAGGCTACCATTATCGATCCGTCACAGGTCGTAGACCTATCCGATAAAGTGAGGGAGGACGGTACATTAAATTGGAATATCCCTGCCGGAGACTGGCTGATCCTTAGAACCGGAATGACCCCAACGGGTGTAAAGAACAGCCCGGCATCCCCCGAGGCGACTGGCTTTGAAGTGGACAAAATGAGCCGGGAGCATGTAGAAAAGCATTTTTACGGCCACATCGGGGAAATTTTGAGAAGAATCCCGGAAGAAGACCGCAAAACGTTCAAAGTAGTGGTTCAGGATAGTTATGAAAAAGGTGGACAGAACATTACGGATGGTTTTTTTGAAGAATTCCGGGAAACGTATGGTTATGATCCGGTTCCTTTCATACCTACACTCCAAGGGCTGGTAGTAGAGAGTCAGTTGGCCTCAGACCGGTTTTTATGGGACATGAGGAGACTTGTGGCCGACAAGGTGGCCTATGACTATGTTGGGGGGCTCAAAAAGATAAGCAACCGGCATGGTTTAGTTACCTGGCTTGAAAACTATGGCCATTGGGGCTTCCCCAGCGAGTTTTTAATGTATGGGGGGCAATCAGATGAAATAGCAGGTGAGTTTTGGAGTGAGGGCTCTCTAGGGGATATAGAGAATAGGGCGGCTATTTCCTGCGGTCATATTTATCATAAAAAGAGAATTTGGGCAGAGTCATTTACATGTGCCCATAGGCCCTTTAGCAGAAGCCCTGCCATGCTAAAGCCCCGGGGCGATCGGTTTTTTGCAGAGGGGATTAACAGCACTTTGCTACATGTTTACATCCATCAGCCTTATGAAGACAGGAACCCGGGAGTAAATGCCTGGTTTGGCAATCCGTTCAATCGAAAGAATACCTGGTTTTATCATTCAAATGTCTTCATTGATTACTTAAAGCGATCCAATTATATGCTTCAGCAAGGGTTGAATGTAGCAGATGTGGCCTATTTCATTGGTGAAGATGCTCCAATTATGACCGGGGAAGCTAATCCTCCATTGCCACCAGGCTATGAATTTGATTATATCAATGCGGAAGTCATCATGCGCGACATGACGATTGAGAACGGTTTTTTTACCCTGCCCCATGGAACACAATATCGGATCCTGGTATTACCCAAGCTAAAAACCATGCGACCGGAGCTGCTCAAAAAAATTAGGGATTTGGTAGCGGCCGGAGGTGTTGTTCTCGGCCCGCCACCACTGCGTTCCCCCAGTGGTAAGAACCAACCCCATGCAGACCATGAAGTAGTCAGATTAGCGGCCGACCTATGGGATCAGATAGATGGAAAAAAAGTGAAAGTTGGTACATATGGTCAAGGTGTGGTCATGCATGGAATGACCATGGAAGAAGCCTTTGACTATATTCGGCTGATTCCCGATTGTAAAGTACCACAGGATACTTCCATTCATTATGGCCACAGAAAAACCTGGGATACGGAGATCTATTTCCTCTCCAATCAAACAGATCAAAAGCAGCTGTTCATTCCGGAATTCAGGGTTAGCGGCAAGCAGCCTGAACTTTGGCAGGCAACTACAGGCGAAACGCGATTTCTTCCTTCATTCCAGCAAAAGGGAGAAACTACAGCGGTACCTATAAAACTTGAGCCATTCGAAAGTGTGTTTGTAGTATTCAATAAAAAATCCGAAGCGCCGGGAGGTTTAGATTTTGAGTTGAATTATCCTGAACATGAAGTATTGGTCGATCTGAATGAGGATTGGATCGTAGAATTCGACCCTTCCCTGGGAGGCCCGGAGAAACCGGTCGTTTTTAAAAGTTTGTACGATTGGACAATTTCTGGTGATGATCGTATCAAATATTACGCGGGTATGGCCACTTACAGGAAATCATTTGATATAAAGGAGTTAAACAACAATAAACGATTATTACTGGATTTGGGCAATTTAACGGCTATGGCCAAAGTCCGCCTTAATGGAAAGGAAGTTGGTGGGGTATGGACGCCCCCGTACACCCTGGACATTACTAACCTGGCCATGAAAGGGACTAATGAACTCGAAATTGAAGTAGTAAATAACTGGATGAACCGCTTAATAGGTGATGCCGGCCTACCTAAAGAACAGAGGTTAACCTGGTCGACATTTAATACTTACACGGTAGAAAGTAAGCTCCAACCCTCCGGGTTATTTGGCCCGGTGCATGTTTCAGGTTTAATGAGCAGCAAAGTGCTCGGTCAGTAAAAGGATAGGCTTTTGAGTCACCCGTGCGGCTTAGGTTATTTAAGTCAGGATGCCACGGGATGAACAATCACCTACATATAAGTATAATGCATATTTAACGGACATATGATTCCAAAATAATATGCGCACACTTACGGCAATTTCCCTGGCTCTCATGCTGGGCTATCAAAGCTTTAGCCAGTCACCGCCTAACATTATATTGATCCTACTAGACGATGTTTCAGCCAAAGAATTGAGTGTTTATGGTAACTCGAATATAAATACTCCTACTATTGATAAAATGGCCGATAACGGAGTTGTTTTTAAAACAGCATGGTCTCAACCGGTCTGCGGGCCTACTAGAGCAACATTGCTCACCGCTAAGTATGCACACAAGAACGGACATTACAGTAACCGCATTACCCCGGATGGCTCATTACACTCGTCGCACTACACGATGGGCACGGCTATGAAAGAGGCAGGGTATCGAACCGGATTTTTCGGTAAACAGCACATTGACCGGCAAATGAATCCCTCCGATTTTGGTTTTGATCATTATGTAATCTGCAAATATTGGGAGGGGTACGATGGCCCTTCTCAGGGTCGCGGCTCTGAGAATGATCGGGCAGGTAATATGTACGGAGCGGAATGGTACTGGCACCCCGCTATACTTGCCAATGGTCAGGGAGTGCCTACTACACCACAGGATTTTGGCCCAAGTATAGAAGCGGACAGCCTCCTGTCTTTCATCGGAGAGAAATCAGACCAACCCTTTTTCGCCTATTGGCCTACCAATCTTCCACACCATGAATTCGATCCTAAAACTGAGAAGTGGATCAGGCCTGATGTACCGGAGTACGATGCTGATGGAAACATGACGGGAAACCGGGTCAAGGGCAGCATGAAGTCAAACATTGAATATGTGGATAGGAAGCTTCAGGCATCATAGATAGACTTGCCGCTACAAATCAACTGGACAATACCGTTATTTTCTTGTTAGGAGATAATGGAACAGCAGGTTATGGCAAAGGCAAGATGGAATCTGAAATTGCACTGCACGTGCCTTTTGTAGCTTATTCCCCCAAACTGATAAAACCACAAGGGATGTCTGATGTATTGGTAGATGTTACCGATTTCGTTCCTACTTTTTTGGAACTTGCTGATTATCAAAGCAACCAGACGGCTTTCATGCACGGTCAAAGTTTTGCTTCCTATTTACTGGGAGAACCCTTTGAGCCAAGGGGATGGATCTCAGCGCAGTATGATAGTGCGCGATGGATTCGTACCCGCGAATGGTTGCTCGATGGAGATGGCGCATTATGGTACTGTGGCGATCAGTATGACGAGCGAAATTTCGAGAAGATCACTGATTTGAGCTCAGAAAAGTACGCGCTTAAAAAGCAAGAGCTTCAAACGTTGTTGGATGAAAATATTCCGAAGCTTTAACTTGAAAGCCGGTCTTTGGTGAATACCAGTTGGGTTGACCTCATGATGCACTGGGGCATATCTATTGCTGATCCTATACCCTCTCAACCCAATTCGGATTTTGATGCTGGTTAAAGACACCCAGTAGGAATACTTTTATGTATTATCGAATGTTGCTTCAGTTCCGTACTATTACTTTGTGTATCGATTCGTTAGTTTTTATAATGAAAACCCCGGATTGCCCTGAAAGGTCAATGTCAATAATTTGCCCTTCTTCGGCTACTTTTTCCATTACTTTTGAACCAAGCAGGTTGAATACTTCAACGATACCTTTGACCCCTGAAATATTAATTAATCCACTAGAAGGGTTAGGGTAGATACTGATATCTTGAATGTGGTTAGTATCCTGAACTTCATCACTGAAGGCAGCAAGACGGCTACCCGCACCACCTCCTGCCTTGGTCAGGGAAATGTAATCAACTTCAAGATATCCCCAATCATTATCGAGCGTAATTGTATTTGTTCCTTGATTTAATGCTAAGGTGATGATATCCTGTCGTATGGTTGCCGAAGCAGGGAAATCATACGTCACAGATGAACCTACACTGCTACTAATGGTCGCTCTTCTACTCCCATTCGCTGTATAGCCGTAATGCGAGCGCGTAGCAAAGGTAACATCGTAAGTTCCTGAATCAGCAACATTATTAACCGTCCAGACAATGCTTGATGGTGTTGTTACTACTCCTGCTATGGAGTCATTGCTGGCTCCTAACAGCGCCCGAACCTGTATATCTCCATTTAATGTCGCATGTTCTGCTTCTAATGTGGCAGGTGAAACGGTGACCGTAACAGTATCCCTGGAGCTGATCCCATTATCATCTGTTACGGTTAAGACTATTTCATGAGTCCCAATGGTAAGAGGGACTGAAGTATTCTCCCCTGAGGCAATTTGAGTGCCATTTTCCGTCCACGAGAAAGATATTATCGCGCTATCGTCTGAACTGGCCGAACCGCTCAGGGTTACGTTTTCACTATCGTTAAAATCATCATCAGTTACTGTTTTGTCAGGGCCTGCATCGGCAATTGGAGCCTGGTTGTTTCCTGCAATGCCGGCTATTGACATATAGTCTACTTCAAGATATCCCCAATCATTGTTGAGCGTGATTATATTCGTTCCTTCATCTAAACTCAAAGAAATGACATCTTCACGTACTGTGGCAGAAGCTGGGAAATCATAGGTCACGGATGGGCCTGAACAGCTGCTAATGGTCGCCCTCCTACTTCCATTTGGTGTATACCCATAATGCGAACGAGTGCCAAAAGTAATGTCGTAATTTCCTGAATCAGGGACATCAGTTATCGTCCATACGATGCTTGAGGGTGTTGTTTCCACTCCTGCAACAAAGTCATTGCTGGCGCCTGTCACCGCCCTGGTAACTATGTCTCCGTATAAAATCGCATTTTCTGCTTCAAAAGTACTTTTAGCCACAACCACAGTAACAACATCAGTGGAGCTTACACCAGCATCATCAGTTACCGTTAAAATAATCCTGTTTATTCCGGCATTTAGGTCTACACTTGGCGTCACTCCGGTAGCAATTTCCGTGCTTCCCATCGTCCAGCTGTATGAAACAATATTTCCATCAATATCACTACTTTGCGAACCATTTAAGATAACAGTTTCACTCCCGCTGTTACCCGTATCTTCTACTAATTGATCAATACCAGCATTGGCAAAAGGTGGTACATTTTCTCCGGTTAATCCAGGGATTGATATATAATCAACTTCGAAGTATGTACTGGTAGCATTCAATGTGATGGTATTTGTTCCTGCCGCTAAATCCAAAGTAATAACATCTTGGCGAACCGTTTCAGAAGGTGGAAAGGTATAGTTTGCAGATGAACCGGCACTACTACTAATTGTCGCACTTCTACTTCCAATACCTTCATTGCCGAAGTGCGAGCGGGTGCCGAATATGACGCTATAACTTCCGGTTGCTGGTACATTATTAATCGTCCATTCTATACTTGAAGGTGTCGTTTGTATCCCGGCTACAAAACCATTACTGGCACCTGATACAGACCTTACACTTATATTTCCATTTAACGTGGCATCTTCCGCTTCAAACAATGTATTAACACCACCACTGGGAGGTATGCCACCACCCCCGGTAAGATCCATGTTAAAATCATCCAGGTATAAATTAGCGCCATAGTCGGTGGCGCTTTCAATTCCAATGGTAGCGCTATTTAATGTACCACTCCATGTGATATTTAATGTGCCGGAAATCAGTGTATAACTATCTGTTGCATTGGTAAAGGGCGTGCTAAAAGTATGTGAACCGTTACCATCATTTGTATTTACTACAATTCTGATATCATCATTACCGGCATAGTACCTGGCCATAACCGCAACGTCATAATTTCCCTGGCCATTTAATTCCAAGGCCTTAGTAATGTCTTGCAAAGGTGAGTGTGTTGCAGAACGTCTGTTTGATACTTTTATGGCTTGTTCACCTGCATAAGTATATGTTTTCCAAACTTTTTGTATCCGGGTAGCATTTTCCCAAGGCGCTGGCCAATTCGCGAACCAGTTAGGTGTCCCATTTTTTTGATTACCCGTCTCAAAACTCGAATTAAGTAATATGCCGCCTGAACCAGCTACGGGTAAAGTAACAGGGGCGATTGGGGTAGGATAGGTAGTAATGTCTGTAATGGAAGTCGTTCCTTTTATCACATCTTCAATGGCTTCTAGTCTGGCATCACCATCTTCTAAAGTAGGGCAAATCCATCCCCCTTCATCAAATTCATTCCATGCATACATAAGCACGGTATTCGCTGAAGCCTTATTCGAATTTTGATTGATCCACGTAAGGGATGCAGCCAGGTGATTGGCGATCTCCTGAGGTGTTCCTTTGGCGGCATAGAAGTTAGAAGGGATGTCACCTCCCCAATTCACAGGATTATTAGCATTATTTCTCGGTCTTGGATCATAGCCTGTCGTGACCATGGGCACAACATTGTCAGTGGCTTTCAATATATCCCACTGGCTTTCTGCTTTAGCAACCAGATCTGAAAAGGGGACACCATTTTTTTCAGTAACAAAATAATCAGATCTCGCATCAAGACTCACTCCCGAAAAGCTATCTGAGCCCATACCCACTAAATAAGGATTAAAACCAGCGGCATTGGCTTGTGCGATCAACGAATTCATTTGACAACTGATACCATCTTCATCACCATCTCTCAATAGATATACTAGAGGGCGGTTATTCAATACTTTTTTGTAGCTGGAATCTGAGAAATGATTAGTGACCAAATCGTTAATTACATCACTATTCCATCTGTTACCCGCCACAATAAAACAATAATCAACATCTGATTTATTGGGACTATTGAGATGCAAATCAATTACCTCACCTATACCGGACAATTGAGGTGAATAATACACATAGGCAAAATAGTCGATTCCCGCTTCTTTGGCTATCTGTAGATCGGTATCCATAGTTGATTGCGTAATTTGAATAGATACTTCATTTGGCCCGTCAATAGTGGCGAAATAAGGCAGCCTCCCATGGAATTCATTTGGCCCCAGAGACTCTTCAACCTCTAAACCAACACCACTTTGATTACCTACCCAGGCATCCCAGCGAATAACACCTACATCCTGTGCACTCAAGTGATTCGAGCAGAGCAATAGGAATACGATTAACAGCGGGGTATTGAGGGAAGAATAGATGTTTTTTTCGTTTGCCATGTTACTTCTTATCGTTTGTTGTTGTCTGTTGATTTCACTAAATGACATGCATCATTGAGCCGTTGCGAAACAATGGACTATCGTTTTGATACTTTATGGACATGAATGAATGGCTCTTGCATTAAAATGGAAAAGCCCACCTCATGTGCATTTTTCAAAAATTTGAGTATTAAATCACTAATCCATCCTGTACCCTGCTGCTTCTAAGCGCTGTTTCTTTTGGTTTATTTTCCCAACCACTAGCTGACTGATAATAGCTGAAGCGCGGTTCATAAAGGATGATGGCAGTAGTTTGGCAGCAAAAGCTGGCAATGATCCTGAAACGCTATTTGAAATCAACGAAGATGAACAGACACCTAATTAAGGGCGTAGTGTTCTATCCCAACCGTACAAGTTATGAGGTGACTATTTCAGGAGATGGAGCGTTTGACCAATTAGTTTCGTTGAAACTAGAGGGTAAGAGTATCAACACTCATACAACGGTAGATCTTTCTGTTTTATCAAAGGGCATTTTCAATTTGTAGGTAAGTAAAGACTGACAAGAATATGTTGGCTTCTCATCTTTTTCTCTGATAAGTTGAGAAATTTTTCCCATTTGTCAAAAAAGGCTCAAAAATGTTTAAATGAATGAAAGCAGAATTGAGTATAATACAAAAATAGTCCTGCAGTGATCTTGTTGGGAAAGCTCCACTTGGTAATGCGTAAACTCAATGATCTAAAATGCTGATTGAAATGGCCAACCGGTTGTAATCGTGCTATGATAACTTCTTCATAAAAAGATAAATCGACCCGCACCCGATCCACGCTGGGAGGACTAGAAAAGAAAGAAATGCGCCTGCGAATACCGAGATAGCTTAACATACCCCCACGCTAATCACCCAAGAGAGCATGACTGACCAGTTGAAATGGGCTACCGTACGCTCAGCCCAATTAGGTGAAATGCCAACCTTGGGAAGCAGGTATAACTCTACGCCGATGACTTGTAGAGCAGATCCAGCAACATAATTGGCGATAGTACAAGTACCGGTATACAAGTCATAGACCAACTCATCGCCAGTTAATCCAGCGAAATCGACAGTAACGTCATACAATTGATGGCCTGTACTGGATTAGTTTGATAAAAGGACTTAGGGCCGATGATAAACCGAAGATCACCCGTTTGCTCTATTACATGATCCCTACCGGAATAATTGACTACTTCGAGATCATTGAAAGTGTCATTCCTTTTTTTGTTAATTGCATAGTTGATTGAGGTCAGATGCGAGAAGTTAGACTTTAGAGCATCCAGCAACTGCTGGATTATTTCTGGATCATCTTGAGTAAACTGGATCAATACCATGGTCTCACCAATGGTAGTCGTTCGGATCATAACTGTTCTAAGAAAACCTTCGTGCTTATACAGGTCGTAGAAGGCTAAGTCATTGAATTGAGCATAGTCGTATATCCAGTTACATGTTTCTGTCTGCTGAGGGTAAAAAGCAAATCTTTCTTTTTTACTTATTTACCTTCATCTACATGAATTTCTTCAATCGCGCCTTTTTTAATGCGTGATCTTAACTCTACATGCTGAATGGCCTACAAATTAGCTATATAATTATGGAGATGGCCGTATCCTTTATGACAGGCTTGGTAATCTGAATTTCTTCAAGGTTTGTTTTATTGTTTGGTTCTTCCTGCGAATCCGCTTCATTGAAAGTTGAAAAGAGTAACAGGAATAACAGCGGCATTAGACCCAGGCTTAAAAGAAGGTATCTGTATTGCATTCGTCTTTTTGTCATTGTGATCTATGAGTTTTATAGCAAGATATTAGCACAACATGAAGATGGTCTAAGAACAGAATTAGAGCCAGATTAGAATTTCAGTGTATCTGTGAATTGATATTTTCTGCCCATGATTTCAGTTCATGCTGTTCAGACGAACTCAATCTCATTTGTGCTTTTTTTAATTCTTTCTGAAAGAGATTCGAATCAAAGCTGACTCTTTCCAGAATGATTTTGCTGTAATCAAGAAGTGAAGTTTTCATAATCAATATGCTTTTTTTTTCTTGCACGCATGGTCGTTAATAGACCTTTTAGACTTTGGTTAAAATGAGATTAGATTTGTCTTCATTTTCACATGAATGCTTGCCGGATATAGTTGTCGATTGAGAATTTACCGCTTCCCTTAAAAGTCAATATAACACTGGTGAAGAATGTCAAAAGATGAAATTGGATCCCATTTCCGATCCTCTGGCCAAACCAATCAAGCGGAACTTTCCCTGAAATATGATAAGGAATGGTCATCAATAAACAAAGGAGTATTATTCCTGCGAAATACCTGCTTGCTATTCCTAAAGTAAGAAAGAAACAGGCATAAAACTGAATCACTATAATGACATACGCGAGCCACAGAGGTAAATTGAAATCTGCACCTGTGAGCCAGCTCATGCTTTCGTAATAATTAAAAGCCATCCTGAACCCATTGGGGAGTAAGAGAATGCTTAGAAGCAATCTCAGAAGCAAAAGAAATATGCCTATAACAGTTGTAAAGAGTACCACATTCAAAAACTTGACCTGTAAAGGTTATACGCTTCTTGAATTAGGTTGAAATGAGCTGGTAGTTAAAGAGATGTTAGAATTGACTTTACTTGTTGTTTATTGTTTGTATTTGGAAAAATGACCGATACAGTTGTTCCTTTTGAGAATTCAGATTCAATTTTTAAAAAACCTTTATGCAATTTCACAATTTTTTGTGCCAACGATAATCCAACTCCAAAACCTTTGTTCCATCTGGCATTCTCAGAGCGGTAGAGCGGTTCAAACACCTTTTTGAGATCATTTTTAGGGATTCCAATCCCCTGATCTGCCACTGTTATAGCCACTTCATTCAATGAGGTAAGAATCTTCACTTTCACCTCTTTATTATCGGAAAACTTGCAGGCATTATCGATAAGATTAACCAAGGCAACAAGCATCAGGCTTAAATTTCCCTGAATGATCAATACTTGTTGATCGATTGGTAAGTCAAGGTCAAGGACAACATTATTGTCAGGTTTGATAGCGTCAATCTGATCTTTTGCAAGAAAAACCAATTCGTCTATTCTGATTACTTCAACCAACAAGCCTTTATTTTCATGCCCTGCCTGAGCCAGTTTTAATAGACTGTGGACAAAAAGCTCTAAGCGCTGCGCTTCTTTTTCTATACTGTGGATAGATTGTTTGTATTCTTCGCTGGATCGATTTCGTTTTAAAATGAATTCCGTTTCACCAAGGATGACCGCCAAGGGATTTTTTAGTTCGTGAGAAGCATTGTTTATGAACGTACCCTGTAGGTCAAAGATTGTTTCAAGACGATCCAAAAGATCATTGAAGGTATTGGATAATTCCGCCAATTCATCCTTATTACTTTTGGTATGTAGTCTGAGGTGAAGGTTCCTTCCGGTTATTTCTTTAACCTGATTAGTAATGTCTGAAATAGGATGAAGTACTTTTCCTGCATAGTATCTCCCTATAATAAAAAGAGCAACCAGACTAGATAGCAGGGCGATGATTAATATTGTACGCAGGTTATTCATTTTGGCCAGACCAAAAATATTATCCGCAGATGCGATGACAATAAAATCACCTTCATTGTCTGTATAGATGATACCAGTATAATAAGTTTTATCCCTCTTCGCATAGTTTACTTTGTTCTCGAAAAGCTCGTCAAAGAAAGAAGGAGGGAGGTTGTAATAAAAACTATTGTCAGGCGGTAGAGTAGGGTTATTGATATCTTTAATTCTAAAAATACCCTCCATTTCATTAGGAAGGATTTGGACATGTTTTTTTCTGATTTCGTCATAGAGATGTGCACTCAATTCATCCTTCTCCAAGTGAATTTGGGCAACAATCTTAGCGCGCTCTGTTAAGCGGTTAAAAAAATCCGAATCCGTGTACTTAATGGAAAACAGGTAAATGATGATAAATACAGCCGACATCAATGAACCTGTTAGTATAATAAATACTAATGTTATCTTACTTCGAATATTCACACTATAAGCCTTAATAAGCTTCGCTACGCATAATATAGCCCATGCCAATGACTGTATGAATTAGTTTGGATTTGAAATTTTTCTCAATTTTATTTCTGAGATATAGCACATACACATCTACTACATTAGTACGCATGTCAAAATTGATATCCCAAACACTTTCTAGGAGATCAATCCTGGACAATACTCTTTTTTGATTTTTCATGAAGTACTCGAGGAGTCGGTATTCAGTGGATGTGAGCTTTATTTCTTTATCGTCCCTGACGACAATTTTCGCATCCCTATCCAATTTCAGATCTTCAATTTGCAACACCTCATGATGGGGGCTGTTTGTAGTGTTCCCTCTCCTTAATAAGGCTCTCAGTCGGGCAAGCAGTTCTTTTAGTTTGAAAGGTTTTGATAAATAGTCATCCGCACCACTGTCTAGTCCAGTGACGACATTTTCCGTACTATTCAGAGCGGTAAGCATAAGAATGGGGACATTAACCAAAGTGGACTGCTTGATTTTTTTACAAAGATCCAAACCGTTAATTCCAGGAAGGATCACATCCAAAATGATTAAATCAAATTGGCTGTTGGATAAAAGCTGCATTGCCATATGTCCATCATATGCAACTTGTACCTGATAGGTTTCCTCTTCAAGACCCTTTTTTATAAATGATGCTACACCAGGTTCGTCCTCAACTAAAAGTAGCTTAATCATATTGGTTTAAACTTGAATACCGAAGAATGAAATTGCAAATTAGGTTTAGCAATTTCATCAGTAATATTAAGATGGGTTTATTGTTCATTTTTATTTAGGCGAAAAGTATTCTTGAATCTTGTTAATGCGAAATATTGAAGATTAGAAAGAGGTTAGAATTCTCTTGTATCCAACGTCCATTTTTTGGGGTACCATCAATACGAGTTGTACAAGCAGACGCATTGTGCATGTTGGTTCATCATACATCTTAGGATAAAATTCGGACAAAAGCATGCCGAGAAATGCTTCTCGTCCGATAAGAAAGAATGAGAATAGATATGAAATTAAACGGCCTATCCTATTCACTACAGGCCTATTTTCCTAGAAATTTCTCATCTCAATTCCAAGAGACATACATTCTCCACATGATATGTTTGTGATGTATAAAATCGACTTCTATTGTAGGTATTGGACGTTTTTATAGTACTTTGATTTTCCTCGGACAAAGAACGGACAAAAGCATGTCCATTTCTCAGTTTTTTCTCATTTGAAATAGGAAATGTATGCGAAACCCTTCTAATTCAACAATGACCTTGAAAGCGGGATCACACCTATTCCGATTGCGAAATAGACAAGCGGGCAGAACTTAGCCCCTCTGAAGCAGCCGTAATGCCAAGAAGCGAAGGGTCAGCTCTGTACAGTATAGTTGTAACACCCGCTTTGGTGGCTACTTGGTTCAAGCCAATTAATTGACCTGGACCGTTTAACTCGAAAGTGACCTCATGACTACTTGATGGAAAGATGCTGCCTTCCGTTTCATGAGCAATGGTAAGTCCAATACCAGCATCTGCCCCCGACAAACCAACGGTCTTGTTGGTCAGCATAGAGAAAGTCTCTTCTAAAAATGCAATGATATTGTTGGCTGAAGATGTGTTGCCTGGCGTGAGCCAGAAATTAGCTATCTCGTCTGGGCGGGGAGGCATTTTCATCTCCGCAAACCATCAATGAAAGGTGGGAGTTGTTACCTCTCTCTTGGGGTTATAGCCCTTACGCGAGCCTTGTTGCGATCCTTGACAGGTCTATGCCAATGAATCCATATCCAAGGCCAAAAGGTCAAAGTCTAACTGATCAAAAACCATCGGCCTATCTCATAAAAAAGCCTCTGCTGCACTCCATATCCGACTTGCAAAAAAAGGTAAACGTATTGCCTGAAGGACTCCCATTCCAACCAAAAATCTTTTGAAGCGTCTGATCATAGTGCAGTACAGCGGTATGGACAATGGGGTAGCTCCTTACCAAAGACTTGCCCAAAATACCTCAACGATAGGAATTAATTGGTAACCAGCATTGGAGCCGGGCGCTCCTAAATCCTGGCTATTCAAAAAATGGCGATTCCTGTCTTGTCAGGAAGACACTTCATCAGTAACATCCCTCTGAATGGTATTTCTTGTTTATTGGAACATTCAAAGCTCAACCAGCCTCCCAGGATCATAAGTTTTTCTTACATCAAAGAAGATCACAAAAAACAGACTCACTATCTTCTTATGACACTTTTCATTTGGCGCTTAATTCTCTAATGATGTTTTGGGTTAAACAAAACGGTTTGATACCAAGATACACCCGTTTTAAACCGAATTTGACCCCACTTCTACTGCGTTATTTGAGTCAATTTAGTAGGGTCATATGTGAGACGAGTGAAGTGGGTAGTGATGGAGATATGATTTTCTTAGTTGGGAGTCTGGTCTTCGTGAGATAGCACTGATCATTTTTTAATACCGTGTTAAGTCACGTCCTCGTCCATGGCATTTTTTTTAAGTCAATTATCCTTAGGATCAAATGCGTGAGTCATTTATTTTTTCAACGCGGACAATCTCAAAAAGTGTAGATGCGCTGAGATTTTGTTTGATTAACAAGGAGATAACACTCCATGTGGCTCTTTTTCTGATCGCCTGGGCTCGTTTAACACGAACTGAGGAAGTGTGTGCACCAAAGTCTTATGGTCACTCCTCTGGATGCAAATGGTCGAGTGATGCTGGGTCGTGTAATGATCCCCTAAGAGCAGATTTACTTCCGAGTATCCATTTTACGGAGTTTCAGGATTTCATCGCGGATTATCATAAGCCCTACTTGACACAGATTGCAAATGAAGAGCAAGCTATAGTGGACGGTTGTTGTATCACCATGGGCATCAATGTCCGGCCTCTTACATGTATGTCGGACATGCCCGGGGATATCAATAACGGCGTTTTCCCCGGCGATGGGTTTACCCAACCCAATGGCAATATAGATGAGATTACCGAACTGTATCGTCATTTCCTTATCAATCGAGCATTGCGATTAGTGACGGGCTTCAAAGAGACTAAAGTAAAAATTGTGACTGCACAGCCCTTCATTTTTGCCGTGCATCCTGTCTTTGGGTATGTATTGGCCCAATATAGCTATGCCTCTATTCTCAACACTGGCATAGGAGCACATTGCGGTGACCCTACAGTACCCTACACAATTAAGACCTATGATATCAATCAGCCCTTTAAAAATAAGTGACAAAAAACACCGAAACCATTTACCGTACATTCATAGCCACTAAAAAGCAATACTTCATATCTCAAATATTCCTCTAAATCAACCTTATCATGAGAACAAATGCATATTTCAAAAGTCACGCCACAAAGGTATTTCTGATGATGATCGTCCTCCTTACTACTGGGCAAGTTAGGGCGCAAGATTGGATCGATGATGGCACCACCACCAAAACTAGGGACAATATCTTGTTAGAGCAGCCCAATACTTCTGCTAACGGGAACCTACTCTTTAAGATGTTCAACGGTGGGGGCAACAGAACACAGTATATTCAATGGGATGAAAACAGTTCCAACATGTTAAACGCTGGCAACTACTGGTTCAGAATGCAATACGAGGGGTCCAATTGTACGAACTGTGGTGACTCCTTCAAATTTGTAAGTGAACAAGCTGGTGATATTATGACGATAAACCCTATTGATGGAAATGTGACCTTTCATCATGATGTCAACATTTCGGGAGTATCAGGTCTTTGGTCAGAAAATACCGGCAATATTTTCTTCAACACAGGAAACGTAGGTATTGGTGTAAGCAACCCTGCCCACAAACTGGACGTGGCTGGCACTGTACAAGCCACTCAATTTATCGGTGATGGTTCGCAGCTTACCGGTATCAATGCGGGCCTGTGGACTGACAATGCAGGAGCTATCCACTATACCGGCGGCAATGTAGGTATTGGTGTCAACAATCCTATCCACAAACTGGACGTAGCAGGCACAGTGCAAGCCACTCAGTTTATCGGTGATGGTTCACAGCTTACAGGTGTGAGTGTATCAGGCTCTGATATTGAAGGCAGGATCTTGGCACAACACGGAGGTATAGGAACTGGTATTGCCCTATCAAGGAATAACGACTATTGGGGTATTTATGTCAGCATGTCAGGAGTTGGCAGAGCCTTTGATGGAGGTGAGGCAGTAGCTGGTCACGATTTTTCTGGTGATGCGGTACGCTTTAGAAGTGCAAGGGGTATTCAAAAAGGCTTTATATGGGAAAACAGAGTTAATCGACGGTTGATGTCCCTGAATGCCGGCACTGGAAGCCTGGATGTGGATGGAAGTGTTACAGCCACTCAATTTATCGGTGATGGTTCGCAGCTTACCGGTATCAATACGGGACTGTGGACTGATAATGCAGGAGCTATCCACTATACCGGCGGCAATGTAGGTATTGGTGTCAGCAACCCTGCCCACAAGCTGGACGTTGCAGGCACGGTGCAAGCCACTCAGTTTATCGGTGATGGTTCTCAGCTTACAGGTATCAATACGGGGCTGTGGACTGATAATGCAGGAGCTATCCACTATACCGGCGGCAATGTAGGTATTGGTATCAGCAATCCTATCCACAAGCTGGACGTAGCAGGCACAGTGCAAGCCACTCAATTTATCGGTGATGGTTCACAGCTTACCGGTATCAATACGGGACTGTGGACTGATAATGCAGGAGCTATCCACTATACTGGCGGCAATGTAGGTATTGGTGTAAGCAACCCTGCTCACAAACTGGACGTAGCTGGCACTGTGCAAGCCACTCAATTTATCGGTGATGGTTCACAGCTTACAGGTTTGAGTGTATCAGGCTCTGATATTGAGGGAAGGATCGTTGTACAAGAGGGACAGGACGGAGGTACAGGAAAGGGCATTGCCCTCTGGAACGGACATAACAACGACTGGGGTATTTATATGAGCCAGCCAGGGTCTGGCAAAGCCTTTGATGGAGGTGAGGCAGTAGCTGGTCATGATTTTTCTGGTCATGCGGTACGCTTTAGAAGTGCATCGGGCCTGCAAATGGGTTTTATATGGGAAAACTCAGCTGATAGGCGGTTGATGTCTCTGAATGCCGGCACTGGAAGCCTGGATGTGGATGGCAGTGTTACAGCCACTCAATTTATCGGTGATGGTTCACAGCTTACCGGTATCAATGCGGGCCTGTGGACTGATAATGCAGGAGCTATCCACTATACCGGCGGCAATGTAGGTATTGGTGTCAGCAATCCTATCCACAAACTGGACGTAGCAGGCACAGTGCAAGCCACTCAATTTATTGGTGATGGTTCACAGCTTACAGGTGTGAGTGTATCAGGTTCTGATATTGAGGGAAGGATCGTTGTACAAGAGGGACAGGACGGAGGTACAGGAAAGGGCATTGCCCTCTGGAACGGACATAACAACGATTGGGGTATTTACATGAGCCAGTCAGGGTCTGGCAAAGCCTTTAATGGAGGTGAGGCAGTAGCCGGTCATGATTTTTCTGGTTATGCGGTACGCTTTAGAAGTGCGACGAGTGCTCAACAAGGCTTTATATGGGAAAACAAACATAATCAGCGGTTGATGTCTCTGAATGCCGGCACTGGAAGCCTGGATGTGGATGGAAGTGTTACAGCCACTCAATTTATTGGTGATGGATCACAGCTTACCGGTTTGCCCGGATATAGCCCAGCTCTTATAGATCCAGATTTTATTCCGGGAACTGCTCCAACCTATGAAAGTGGATTTTCTGTAGGTGCGTTGAGAGTAGAAGCCAGGCTTGGAGAAGAATTTCATGAAAGCGGTATATTGCTTGAGGTGCCTGATGGTAGCTACAATAATATTAAGGGATACAATGGTGATCAGCGATTGGGAGCTATTCGATTTTTCGATGATACTTGGCTAGGGGGTTCTTTTTTTGATAAAAGTGCCGGAGCACTGAATATTGATGGAATGAATGGAGTGACTGTGGGTACTTGGGATGATCCCATTGCAGTTTTTGATGATCCCAATGATTTCATTCTGTTCAATGCCGACTTGAAAATGACCGGGAACCTCACTTCAGAAGGAAATGCAACAGCAAATTCAGTAACTACCGAAACTGCATTCACCTTAAGGAATAGTTCTGGTGACCTTGAATGGAGTATCAATCCAGATGGATCAAACAATGATCTGCTCATTCATAACTTTCTTACCGGCAAGATATTTCGATTTACAAGAGATGGGGATTTACAACTTCCCGGCTCTGCTATAGCGGTAGACTATAACCAGCATAGTGGGGATTTGGATGTAAACGGGAAACTAAGTGTCAATTTTGTTACTGGCTATCCGTTTTTGGAAGTAGATCCCGACGCGTTTGGAGGATTGGGTCTGATGTACGTGGATGGCAAATTAGAGGCTAAAAAGATATGGGCAGAAGAGGAGCTTCAGGTTCCAAATGTAGTTACTGATACCATTTCTGCGACTCACTTGGATCTCAATTCAAACCCTGGGGGTTATGCCATGATAGCGGCAGGTGCTGTACATATAGGTCCTCATTCAGATCAACACTCCTTCTCAAGCACTGCTTCTCTTGAAGATGTCTATCTATTTGTCGAAGAAGGCATAGCCACTGAAGACATGACCTATATTTTCAAAGAGGACTGGGATGAATGGCCCGACTATGTGTTTGAGGAGGACTATGACCTGAGTGACCTGGACGAGTTAGAGGGATACATCCGAGAGCATAAGCATCTGCCAGGAGTAGTATCTCAAGCTGAGGTAAAGCAAAGAGGAGTGAGTGATAAGAAGATGAACATTACCCTGTTGAAGAAAATCGAGGAACTCACCCTCTACACCATCGAGCAGGACAATGCCCTCGAAGTACAAAAGGCGCTCAACACGACGCTGCTTGAACGACTCGAAGCATTGGAGGCCAGGGTTAATGAACTATCCAACAATTAGTAAACATCAACCTTATAGCGTGATGAAAACACTATCGAATAAGTACTTAAAACTGTACTTGCTGGTAGCCCTTGTGGGGCTAGCCACCGAGTATGTGCAGGGGCAGGACTACATACCAGCTAAGATCATAGCTAGCGATGGCACAGAGCTTACACCTGGCAACAACTGGACTTCAGTTGATGGAAATAACAGATTAGAATGGCAGGAAGATGGATCAGTCATTGTCAACGGTGGGCCGGTGACCTTTACTTCAGGTATTGCCTCACCACCTTCAAGTATTGATCCATTAGACCAGATCGATGCATCCGATATGATCTTGGTGGATGAGACAGCCTACAACATTAAGGAAGATGACAGTGGAATTGACTATGGTGTGGATATTGAGGTTCTTGAAGGTAGTGGTGATGGGTATTATGTACCGAATGTAAAGGTGGAAGTGTACAGAAGAGGTCAGGATACCGGTAATATGAATTTTGGTTTTGATTTTACTGATAATGATTACCTGGTATATGGTACACAACTAGTAGATGTTAATTCATACAACAACTGGGATGCATATGGTTTCCTTGCACATGGCTTAAATTTCAATAAGACACAGATAAAGAGTAATGACTATACTAAACTTTGGAATAGGCCAAACGATACATCTAGATGGTGGACACTGTTTGATGCAGCATTAGTTATTGTTCTTGTCCTAATAGCAGCTGAGCTAGTGGGAGCCTCCACTGTGATTGCGAATATTGCTAGTCAACTTGCATCGTCTGGTGTTTCAGTAGCTGGGTTGGGCAGTATGGCACCAAAATTGCTCGGAATACTCGCTCTTAGTGTTTCTGGTATTGTCATGTCGGAGGTGAAGATCAAACATTATGCTTATCCAACCGGAGATGAAAAAGGAATTTCCCCACAAATTAGCTACACTACTAATCAGGAATTTCCCGTTCCTCCAAAAATATCTGATGCTACAGTTGGATCAAAATCGTATAATCATGAAGTAGATGAAATGAACAAGCACGCTAAACCTTGTTCATTTGACAATTCTAAGAGTTGTATTAGGAAGCCCTTTCGCGCAGTAGTCGTAAAAGTTACAGCTACTGATACTCATCTTAAATCTGTGAGTATACCAGGAGCCATATTTAAGAAGCATACCCCTTACCAGCTGTTCAATGATTATTATTACTATTTTGACCGTACAGGGACCATAAGTGTTTCTGGTTCAGGTTTAAATTATTTAAAGGGTTCTGATAAGTTTACAGCGGTATCAGGACTTCCAAATAATGTGGGAGAATCTTCTAGTGATCAAAGTGTTACTTTGGAGTTTAATGGTTTTACAGGGTTTCCATACTTTTATTTGATTGCAAAGGACGAACCGTTTGAGGTTAACAATTTTCATTACAAAGATTTAGGGAAGTATGGAGAATTTGACGGATCAGTCTATAATCTATATCGCTACAGGGCTAAAAATCGAGAAGTTGGAAATCCCTTTGTGTCTGTTGATATTGGCCCAACTGGCCCCTTTTTAGCTGGTGATAATCTCATATTGGAGCAGTCTTACAATAAAGTTGAAGTGTTCGTCAATGGTGTGTACGAATATAATAGTGATGCTGCTCCTCCAGACCATCTATTGTCATTACCAGATCTAAAACTTGGGGATGAAATAACGTTTCGGGTCACACTAAGTGATGGTGTACAAATAGAAGATGTGGAGATCAATGGATTACCTGGAGTTTGGATCGCTCGAGCCGCCAGGGAGGCCAAGTACTATTGTACCCCCTCGGTAAGGCCAGGTGAGTATGCACCCTTTCTGGGGTGGGACTCAGAGGTACACGGCACCAAGATCAGGAAGTATCCCGAAGGCTTTGAGGTAAAAATACCCGACTGGCAGGAGGTTGATGGGGTTTACACCTGGAGTTGGACACTTCAGCGACGGATGGATGCCAGTGTAGCACCTCATGATTTCAATTCCAATCTCAGCCAATGGAGCAAGACCAAAGACGTTTCGGCTTCAGCCTTGCCTGATGCGCCAAACATGCTGAGCCAAAAACAGCGCAATAGCCAGATGGAAGGGATCAATATGCAACTATTGCATGCCTGGTGGCGCCCGAGTGACTGGTCAGGTAGCACCGAGCCGAACTACAGCGGATCTTACGTTAATGACAAATACCTCTTAGGACTGGATGGTGATGAGTTTCTCTACGTCAATGGGCAATATTATAATACCATTGATAAGGACGGTAACCCTATCCCTGACCATGTACCGGCATTGATTGTCAGGGATACGCGTGACGTTTGGAAGTATGTACCTGAGCAGGAGGGTAGTTCTGCGATCAATGATATGGTGACAGCCTATCAGCAAAACAGAACCGCACAGGATGGAGGAGATGCCTCAGCGGTAGATCCCTATGCGGGATACGAGATCGAGGATAAGACCATGTACAGGACGACCGCTACCTCCGCAGGATGGCCACAGGACAAAATATACGATCCCTATGAAAAAGATGGAGTGGTTCCGGAGAATAATGCCGCCCCGGGTATGATTAGCGTTAGATGGGGCGATGGTGCAGATGACAAAATAGACCTTAAGGTAGATGTCACCAGTCCTTTGGCTACCGATCGGGGATTCTACGGCAGTATCAGCGGTACACAGTGGCCTGCAGTATTTCAAAAAAAGGTGCCCTATACACTCTCCGGATTGGAGGGCCTGACGACAGAGGAATTAGGCAAATTTATCTTGCAGTATGAATATGAGGATGCACTAGGTAAGCTAACCATTGTTAAACGAAGACTAGCTGATAACGCCCTGGCCTTGGGCTCTGCGAGTAGTACGGGCCGCTGGACGGAGAGGTTTGACATCCAGGGACATGGGTACCATACCATCACAGCATACTACCGGCGTACTGCGGAAAGTGAGCCCGTCATGATCGCAGGTAAGGAGCTCATGGAGATACAGTTGAGGTTTTTGGCCTCTCCGGACGCCTCTACCATTGTCAACTTTGATCCCGATGCAGATATGCAGGATGTGGTGGCGCTTAAAGAAAATGGTAACGGCGGTGAAGGTGCCTTCTGGTATTTACGGGACTTTAATTACTCATGGCCCGACCAGATCCCACTTTATGGCTATGAAGACGGCAATTTTCAAAAGGAGTATACCTTTACCATAGGTGACAAGGTCACTTTTTTGGCCAATGATGCCGACCCGATCACTTTTTGGCAGCAGAGTACAGAATGGTACCAGTCACAGCGCATCCAGTCGAGAAAGATACCCAACGATTCACTGGATGTCTATTTGACCTGGAGTCTAAGTCCGGTTGCTTTCAGAGGCTTTCAAGGAAAAGAGTCCATCGTCGTGTCCAAAAATGAAGACCTTATAGTGCGTGGTAGTGGCCGTACTTTCACGCATACATTTGATAAGCAAGGATCTTACGAGCTATTTGTTTCTTACAGTACAGATCCTAATGCTCCACCTTCTACCCACATTGCAGCTATGGTTCATGTTGTAGAGCTAGATTATGATAAGAATAAGCCTAACGACCTAAAGACAAAAGACAAAGGCGAAATAGCCCTTTATGATATCAGTCCTGAGCAGCAAGAGTGGCTAGGTTTGACAGACGAAGAGGTCAACACTTACAAATTTGCAACCGTAGAGAAATTACTTTCCGAATGGAGCTACGTAGATGCACCAAGACAAAGCCAACCTGCGGATGCCTCCGATGGTCAGCAAGCCGATATGGCCTACAGGTTTGCAAAGAAAAACAACTATCAGGACGAGTACTACTGGTACAATCAGCAAAAAGAGTTCATCAATAATCATACGAAGGTGGCCGATTTTATTACCTCTTATGAACTTGACAAATCAAGAGAAAGCTGGTTTCCGATTAATTGGATAAGGCATCATGATGACCGTAATCACCCGATACCGCTGGATATCGACCCAGGTGATGTGAAAACCATCACTTTTGCCAACCCCTTTGATCTTAGTTGGAACAGTATATTAGATAGTAATCTGCCCTCTGAAGCACCTGAGGCCTGGCAGTGGCGTATGCCCTGGACTGCCTGGACCCCTTATCAGGGATATCGTACCCGTACGAACATTAAGGCCATCTACAATTTGGATAAATTCTGGGATGAGACAGACGGTGCTTTTGCAGGCAATGGGAATGTACAATATGGTGATGATTATACTAGTTATCACGCTGCAGTCCGATCGGCCTTTAACTTCACAGATGAGCAAAAAGCTAAGTATGACTTTTACTTAGACCTACGTAAGGGGAGGCGGTTTTTGGTCAACGTTAAAGAAAATTCTTTCTTAATCGCTACGAATAAAAATTTAGAAGTATCCACAACAGAATATGTCGAGAACTTCATGGTGGCGAATTATCGCGTCAATCCGGGGCTGGGAGAAGGCGTCTTCCTTCTTGGTGCCGACTTATCTGAGCTTTCCGCCCAGGAAGTGTGTATTGGAGGAAATACTCCAGTTTTGGCTCCTGACCAGACTAACCTCAAGGAGGCCTATGACATATTAGAAAATACGCAGGCCAACACCGTCCGCCTTCACTTATGGCACACACCAAGATTTAGTGATCCTACTATTACAGCTAATAATGATGGCAGTAATAAATGGAAATACAAGGACCACTTGATCCAGAACGGGGATGAATATCCATTTAACACTTTGGAAGACACTTCTGAACAAATCAAAAGAGCAAAAAGCAAGAATTTCAAAGTGTTGCTTGATATTATGTATAGTGATTTTTGGGCCAATCCTAGTCAGCAGATGATACCCCGATCCTGGATGTCAACCTACGATGAGATCATTCTGGGCACAAAGACCTGGGATGATCTAGCGCAATTGATGCATGATTATACTCAGGCGGTATTGCTTCAACTTTCGTATGATAAGGCCCTACCGGATTATGTGCAGGTTGGCAATGAGACGATGAGCAATATTGTGATAAGGGATAGCATCGCAGGCTATTTGAGGTCGGATAAGCAAACCATCAAATCCGGAAATCCGGCTAATAAATCATATTCTTATCTCGATGAAGTGAAGCGCGTACTTAATTGGGATCATCTGACGGTTGAGCAACGAGGAGGTAAAACAGATCCTGACCGTAACTCACTACTAACTATTAACTGGGACAGGCAGTCGATCCTGATAAATGCGGCTTTGGAAGCCATCCATGAATTTAACCAAGAAAATGGGACTGATATCTATGTCATGTTGCACTGGAACAACTTGGAATCTGCCATGAAGTACTACACAAATGTCGCTTTTGAATCTGCCGAACATGGTCGCTGGGGTACCAAAGTGATCGATAAAGAGCTTGTTGACGCCATTGGTTTAAGTTACTATCAAGTGTATTCTGATTTTTCTATGCAGCAGGTAAAGTATTTTGTAGAAAATATTGGTAGATCTACTAGTCTGGATGTTGTTATTGTAGAGACTGCATACCCGTATACAGTCCAAAATGGAGACAATACCCCTAACCAGGTAGATGGTGCTATAGCATCCACTCCTAGAGACCAGAATCTCTTAGACTGCTACTGTGAAGGAAAAGCGGCTGCTGATCCTGACGACAATGGCATCAATCGATGTGTACAATGCTTGGTAGGAAGTAGTGAGAACAACTGCTATCAGTGGAATGATGAACATGAAGAATGGGAGTTGAAGACTGACCAATGGGTCATGTCTGATGCCTACCGAGGATATGTAGACCGGTCTACGCGTGTTTGGGTCGAGGGTGTAGTCACTACGAGCTATTGCGCATCCCATCCTAATAGTGAGTTCTGTTGGAAAACCTATTCCAACCTGGGTAAGGGCTACTGGTGGTCTTATGAAGGTGATGCAATCAACCCGAATATAGGAGAAAGTCCATATGGTAATCCGTATGCCTATGAATGGAGCTGTGACAATGGCGTACCGATAGGCCATGAACACTCCGGGGGCACAGAGGACATATCGGAATCGGGACAACAAACTTGGATCACTGACTTGATTTCAAATGTCAAGCAGGCCTCATACGTCACAGGAGCAGGTAAGGTCATTCATCCAGGCAAAGGGGTCATACTGTATGCCCCTTTTAATGTCGGCTGTGAATGTCAGTTTATGAATGCTCGTGGAGCATCTTGGGATAATGCGGCCATACTAAGCACCACCAGTACTGGCCATGATTATGTAGGAAATCTGCCAAAAAATGACCAAGGTGAGGTCATAGGAGGACTCAAAGCCATTGGCTACAACTACGAGGGTTTTACCAGACAGATACCAGTACAAAACCTTATAGTAGATGGAGTCAATTATGTCATTGATTTTCTTAGACCAAGTGCGGAGTACGGCGATTATATGCGTGTTTCCTCTGTTAATGCGAGCGAGGGACTATACTTTTTACCGCTCCGCAATCGTGCCTGGAATAAGGGTAAAGGGCGATTACGTATCTCTACAGGTCCCAATGAGTCTGTTGAGGAATTATACTTTATGGCTGCCAGCTCAACAAAAGAGGTATTGAGTACTTTAGGGATCGTATCAGAAGCTATTGAGGTCAATGGCAATCCGGTATTGGCAACAGCCACAGATTGGGAGGGTGGAACTACAAAGAACACCAAGTTTAAACTCTACAGAGTCACCCTGTCGCAACCGCTTAGCTCCGGCACATCATTGCTTACTCCTTACTCAGGTCTCGACGGTCCATTCCTGATTACGGCGAGTAAGCCTATAGTACGTAAACCAAGCGTTACTTCAGCCAATGAAAAAATTCTGAAAAGAAAAAGTTATCCTGACGATTATCTCATTTGTGCGCATAGAGGCTATTGGGAGCATCTACCAGAAAATCATACGCTATCGCTGGCAGAGGCCAAGCGGCTGAAGGCTGATTTTTCTGAAGTAGATGTTTACATGACTTATGATTCCGTATTGGTATTGACCCATGACGGGTTTGGTATGCGGGAGACCGACTATGGTACCGAGGGTATAGACCAGGTCTTTTATCAAAACTTCATCGACTATGTCACCACTACGGGCCGTGACAATCTTGCCGCCAACGCCAGTGTATTCGTTGGTGCGACAAACCCCTATCAGACTATCGCCAATACAAAGGCTTTTCAGTCCACTGACCAGACCATTTGGTCAAACACCCCTGATAGCAATCCGGATGGCTTGCCTATAGGCCTGGAAAATGCCAAACTTAGAACAAAGGATGGTAAATTGGCCGATGATGGTGCTGGTGGCGATGTGACTATCAACAGCCTCGAGGATGCATTGATCTGGGCCAAAGCCAATGATGTGTTCCTTGCGATAGATCATGGATTGACCAATGCACTGGCCTATGAGGTGTATGACCTTGCGCTTACGCATGGCATGACGGACAACTTACTCTTTAAATCAGGTACCAGCGTATCACCCTGGAGGTTGGAGAAGGATTATGGTGCAGCCTTTATGCAGCAGCTGATCTATAGTCCCTACTACAATACGGAAAATAACCAGAACCCGGAGTATCCCTATCCGTGGGTCAACTACCTGGCCATACAAGAGAAGATACGCGAGGGGTGGACGGTACCGGCTTATGAGGTGCAGTTTAAAAACAATACCGCAGATGCTACGGTCAACAAGGCCTTCAACCAGATGCTGGACATCACTGCGCGAGAGAGGGACAAGTCCTGGTTGGGCGTCACGCCCCTAATACCGACAGGTTGTAACAACTACTACCTGGCCTGGCTGAAGGACCAATGCGAAACGTATGGCTTTGGCTGTGCCAACTATGACTGGCGTATGAACATGGACTATGAGATCGGGATGGGGGTGGACTATTTCATCACCGATGACCTCAAGTTGACGCAGGAGTATTTGGACATCATCAAAACAGCATTGAACAATGGTAACTAGACATAGTAACAGCAAGTCGCGTCAGGAATTGATCTTGTTGCTCATGATCCTCTTTATCGTGAGCAACAAGGTAGTCGGTCAGCAGACCATACCTCACCTCGCGACTCCAGAGGAGGGTGGTCACCTTATTGGTGATGAAAACATGGCTTATACCATACCTGAGCCCAAAGTATTCTTCGATCTTGAGTGGTTACCTGGAAGCAAGGAGTCTAGCGCCCAGATTGCCCCTCAAGATTTTGACCTCAAAATGAGCACTCTACATTTAGTTAGCGATGATGGTGGGTTTTCAGATAGACTGGGTGGTAGCAATGTTCTGAGGTTAGCTCAAGTTAACACCACCAATGTTGTGTTGAGTCGACTCGCTGATGATAAAACGAGAGCCTACCTTTTCGGTCTCAAAGATACGCAGGCACACCCTTTTCAAGAGACTAATGAGTACAGTATAGCGGGTTGGTTCTACAAAGATGAAGATCACTTGCATGACCAAATCAAAGTGATTCTGAGAGGCTATAGCCCGGACTATGGTTATTTCTATGGGCTTACTGTCAAGGGTGACTCACTGAATCTTCTTCGCTATGTTGACATACAAACTGGTCATTATGCGGATGACTTCAAGGAAGCGAATGGGACACGATATTCCTATTACAACTGGAGCCCAACCGCAATGGACAAAGGTTCGGGGTGGTATTTCTTAGGTATTACACAGACCAAGTGGGTTACAAGGGTATTCGTCGGCAAAGGCAAAGCCGAGGGCTTTTCCACTACCACCGATCCAATAGAGGAGTTCTCTTGCAATATGTATATACTAGGTAAGCAGCCAATGGTCAATCATGACTTAAAAAACAATACTGTCATGAGTTTTGAAAGTTTTGGGTTTGGTGGGCAAAAGGACGGATACAAGTCTATTGACGGGGTTGATGACTTCATTGTATGGGATAAGGCCTTGACACCTTATCAAATGCAGGCCATGTACGAGTGCTCTAAGGATAAAATGCCCAACGATCCTTCCTCCCCCTGCTGGGGTACTGCCACCACCAGCACACGTCTTCTGGCAGTAGAAAAAGAATCAGAAGAGGAGGTAGTGGAGGATATCACTGAGAAGATCCCGCTGATCATGTACCCCAATCCGCTGGAGAGAGGTCAGGCACTATCACTGAGATTCCAGTTGGAGGAGTCTTCTGACGTATTGCTGTCGATCCACGACTTAAGTGGGCGACAGATACTTTATGAAGCATATAGGCAGCTCGCAGATGGTATACATGTCCTACAGGTAGATAACCTGCTAGGCGCATGCCAGTGCAGTGCGGCAAGCTCTGGTGTCTATATGGTCAACCTTCGATCTAAAGAATTCAATGAGACAAGAAGGATTATTGTTAAATGAGTTGTTCGGTTTTCGAATTTAGACATCCGATATTTTCAAAATATCGGATGTCTCTTCTACTAGTCTCATGGCCCAGGTCAGCGTCCTCACTGACCACTATGCCAATACCACCGCCATGGTCAGTGTCCACACTGACCAGTATGTTGGTACCGATCGTTATGGCGAGTATATTCACTCGGCCCAAGTGAGTGTCCTCACCCACTTTATTTGTGGCTGTTTAGCATCGTCAAAGCGTGCTTATATGGTCATTGCAATTCCAATCTGACAAAATAAACTATCAAAACAACAATAGATCATGTCAAGCAAAACCATCGTCACGATCACTCTGGCTATTGCAGTTGTAGCCGTAGTATCAAGCTTTAACCTCAGCCGTGAAGCCGCTCCATCCAGGGTCGGCTATCTAAGTATCAATCAACTCGTATCTCAGCTGCCAGAGTACCGTCAGCAGCGCGGTAGGCTGGATACCGTCATCTATGAGTTTAACGTCGCGCTACAGTCCAAGATGACCGAGTTTCAGCAAAAGCAGCAAGCTTACATCAGAGACTCAGCTGCGATGAACACTGTTATCAAAGAAGACAAACTGAACGAATTGCAGAATCTATCTCAGTCCATCCAGGCCTTTAAGCAGCTCTCAGAAGAAGAAGTAATGAAGCAGGATAGCGCACTGCTACAGCCAGTCCTCAACTCACTACAAGAGGCGATCGACCAGGTGGCTCAAGAGCATGGTTATACACATGTGCTCAATACAGACGTCAGCGCACAAAATGGACCGCCGATGGTACTCTACGCCGAAGAAGAAAGTGACATTACCGAGCTGGTACTGGCTGCTTATCGTAAGGATCAGTAGCTGGTTCATTCTTGAGGAAGACTAGGTTTCCATCCTTGTCTTCCTTATCTGCAGATTAGACATCTGATATCTTTTATCCTCCAAAGCTTCAGCGAAGGAGGGAGATATCGGATGTCTTTCCCCGGCCAGGGTGAGTGTCTTCACTCACCACTATGCTAGCGACCTGGCTACCACGGACCATTTACGACGAATACGAAATCACCACCCATGTCCAATCAATCTATACACCTCCAAAGTAGGTAGCAGGTATATTTTGCGATGTACTTTCTGATAAAGAGAGTATTCAAGCTGCTAATAGAGTCGTAGTTATTTTGTTTCATTCAAACCATTATTGTCATGCTCAATTATGCGCTTTATCCCAATGAACTCACTAAAGACGATCCTGATGACCAGGTGGCCCGTCCGGTCGACATCACTACCAATGACCTGGAGGCGCTGGTAGCCAAGGTCACCGGACCCGGCTCTATACTCAAGCCCACTGAAGTCAAGGCGGTCATTGACGCTTACTGGCAAGCCATCACAGACTATATCAGGGCCGGAGAAGCCTACAGTGATGCTTACATGAGCACCCGCTTCGATATCAGCGGGGTATTTCAAAATGAAGATGACCGGTATGACGCTAACCGTCACACCCTGGTGGTGGGGGCAAAGCTGAAACCAGCCGTAAGCACTGCCGTGGATGAAGTAAGCCTTCGAAAGGTAGATGCCCGCAAAAACCAGCCTGTAGTAGACTCAGTCTATGACTGGGGAAGCGATAGCCGCAACAGCACGCTCACCCCTGGTGATGTGGTGGAGGTCTCCGGCCAGTTGCTTAAGATCCATGGCAACCTTGATGAGGAAGGCGTATTTTTTATCAACCAGGGAGATGGTACTGAAACGGCCGGTGAGCAGTTGCGTACCAATGAGCCCCGTACCCTGACCCTCAAGATACCCGCACTTGCAGCAGGCAACTACCGTCTAGAGGTACGTAACTCGAGGCATGATGGCAAGACACTTAGGGTGGGCATCTTCGGGCCCACGTTGGCGGTGAGCTAGATCATCACCCGAGCACGCAAGGACCGTGCGCCTATGGTCGCAAAGGTCGTGCGTCGTACGACGCACGA
>DIYH01000029.1 GCA_002435755.1 Flammeovirgaceae bacterium UBA6059 | reverse complement strand
TTCGAATCCCTCTCTCTCCGCTGTAAGAAGAAATTTATAAACCGAATTTATAACTATAACCTTAATCAAGACGCAACTAAAATTTGAACTATGAAAAAGTTATTCGCTCTATTGATGCTCGTAAGCATAGTTTCATTCAGCAGCCAATCTGTCATGGCTCAGGATGGTACTGAACAAGCCACTGAAGAAATGACTGAGGCCACAGATAGCACAGATATGGCCGCCATGGAAGAGGAGCCTGCTCCAGAGCCTGCTGAAACTACTCCAGTAGAGACCTACGAGGAGGTAGCTGATGAGCCTGAGCAAACTTTCCATCAAGCTATTAAAGAACAATTCATCGCCGGTGGATGGCAGTTTATGGGTATTGTGTTGCTTTGTTTGATCCTCGGTCTTGCTGTTGCGATTGAGAGAATCATCACTCTTAACCTTGCAACCACCAACGTAAAGAAATTGCTTGCTAAAGTTGAAGACGCACTTAGCAAAGGTGGTGTAGAAGCTGCTAAAGAAGTTTGCAAAAACACAAAAGGTCCTGTTGCTTCAATCTTCGTTCAAGGTTTGATGAGAATGTCAGAAGGTATTGAGATGGTCGAGAAGTCTATCATCGCTTATGGCTCTGTAGAGATGGGTAAACTCGAAAGAGGCATGGTTTGGATTTCCCTGTTCATCTCTCTTGCACCTATGCTTGGTTTCATGGGTACTGTAATTGGTATGATCGGTGCATTTGACGCTATCGCTGAAGCTGGTGACGTATCTCCATCATTGGTAGCTGGTGGTATTAAGATCGCACTTTTGACTACTGTAGGTGGCCTTATCGTGGCGGTTATTCTTCAGTTATTTTACAACTACTTGATTTCTAAAATTGACGGATTGGTAAACAGCATGGAAGATGCTTCTATCTCCCTTGTTGATATCCTCGTAAAGCATAACCTTTCTTCTAAGTAATCATTAAACTGAAGAAGATATGGATACTATAGATATTGCATTATACGCGGCATACATCCTAACTATCATAGCGGCAGTTGCTGCTGTGGTACTTCCATTAATACAGTCCCTTAGTGACCCTTCGAGTCTTGCTAAGTCTGGTATTGGACTTGTAGCATTGTTGGTAGTGTTTGGTATAGGATATGGCCTGTCGGGAAGTGAAGTTTTGCCCTCTTACGTTGAGTTTGGTGTAGACGCCAGTCTTTCTAAGTTCATAGGGGGATCGTTGACCATGATGTATATTCTTACACTCGTGGCAATTGTCGGAATTGTGTTTACAGAGCTTTCTAAAGTTATTAGATAATGGCCAAAGGCAATAGACCAAGCACGGAAGTGAACTCTGGCTCTATGGCAGACATAGCCTTTCTTTTGTTGATCTTCTTCCTGGTTACTACAACGATCGCAAATGACAAAGGTATTGCAATGCTGCTGCCACCAAAGCCAGACCCAAACCAACCACCTCCGGAGGTAACTAAGAATGATAGAAATATCTTCAAGATCTTAGCTAACTCTCAGGATAGGTTGTTGGTTGAGGATGAGCCTCTAGAAGATGTGACAGAGTTGAAGGAGATGGTGAAAACCTTCGTACTTAACTTTGGAAGTCCAGGAGAAGAAGGTATAGGTATTTACAACTCAATGCCTCCTAACGTAAAGAACTACATCAATGCCAATGGAAGAAGAGCAGATTACTCTGATGATCCTACGGAGGCTGTAGTAAGTTTCAAGGCGGACAGAGGTACGAGTTATGAACTGTTTGTACAGGTTTTGGATGAGATCAATGCTGCATACAATGAAGTATACGGCGAGAGAGTTGGTATCACGGCCCAGGAGTTTTTGCAGCTTGATCGTAAGGATCCCGATCAGGATCGAATGTACGATAGGGCGAGACAGGGAATACCAAGAGCGATCTCAATTGCAGAACCTAATAAAGCGTCAGGAGGATAATTATGGCAAAGTTTAAAAAGAAGACTAACACGTCTAACGATATCCCAACGGCGGCATTACCGGACATTATTTTCATGCTGCTGTTCTTTTTCATGGTAACAACCGTGATGAGAGAAACTGACATCATGGTAAAGCAACAGCTCCCAAGAGCTACTCAGCTGAGTAAGCTTGAAAGGAAGTCTCTGGTTAGCTACATCTATATCGGCGAGCCTAAGAAACCTGAGCTTTTTGGTTCTGAGCCTAAGATCCAGGTGAATGATGTGTTTGTCAATGTAGATGACATCATCCTTTTTGTTAATCAAGAGAAGGATAAGTTGAGTGAAGCCGAGCGTGATCAGATCACAATGTCTATGAAAGTAGATATAGAAGCGAAGATGGGACTGGTTTCTGACGTTCAACAGGAATTAAGAGAAGCGAATGCACGAAAGCTACTTTACAGTTCTATTCAGCGAATAGATCGGTAGTTTTTAGATCATAGGTTATTAAAGTCTTTCCTTTTGGAAAGACTTTTTTTTTCTCTAAACACCATTACATGAAAAACCAACCTAGTGTCATTCGTGCATGGTGCATGTACGATTGGGCAAACTCTGTTTACTCTTTAGTAATTACGAGCGCCATCTTTCCGGTTTATTACCAGGCCGTTGCAAAGGGGGCGGACGGATCTGATGTGATCAGCTTCTTTGGGCTGGAAGTGATCAACTCCGTGCTGTATTCTTATGCATTATCGTTTTCATTTTTAGTCACTGCGGTGATTTTACCCATCCTTTCGGGCATGGCTGATTATGGAGGTAAAAAGAAGAAGTACCTGCGTTTCTTTGTTATACTGGGGTCGAGTGCTTGTGTTGGCATGTTTTTTTTCGAGAGCCACAATGTGGAATGGGGGATCATCTGTTCTGTACTCGCAAGTATTGGTTATTCGGCTGGTCTTGTCTTTTATGATGCTTTCCTACCTGAAATTGTGGATGAAGATGGATTCGACAAGACCAGTGCTAAAGGCTACTCATATGGATATGTCGGAAGCGTAATTCTTCTCGTGATCAACATCCTTATGATTGAAATGTATGACAGCTTTGGTTTTGCCAATCAAGGTGTTGCTACTAGATTTTCGTTTTTGTTAGTAGGCCTTTGGTGGTTTGGTTTTTCTCAGGTCACCTTCTACTTTGTACCCGAAAATCCAACCCATAAAGATGATAAGGTCAATATCTTCACGAGTGGATATCTGGAGCTTAGAAAGGTGTGGATAGATATCAGGGATTCACCCAACATTAAGAAGTACCTGGTGGCCTATTTTTTCTCGAACATGGGTGTCCAGACGGTGATGTATTTGGCCGCTACATTTGGTGCTAAGGAACTACAGATGGAGTCCTCTAAACTTATTATTACTGTTTTGCTGATACAGCTAGTGGCGATCGTAGGTGCTAACTATTTTGCCAGGCTATCAAGGATCAAGGGTAACGTATTCTCCCTGATCGCAATGAATATTATTTGGGTAGGTATTTGTATCAGCGCCTATCTCGTGACTAAAGAAGTCGAGTTTTACATCCTTGCAACTGTTGTTGGGCTTGTTATGGGAGGTATTCAGGCATTATCGCGAGCTACCTATGCTAAGCTGATACCGGAAACAACGCTGGATCATGCCTCTTACTTTAGCTTTTATGACATCATGTTCAATATATCTGTGGTGTTGGGAACTTTCAGTTATGGTCTGATTGAGCAGATCACGGGAAGCATGCGCAACAGCACCATTGCACTAGGTATCTTTTTTGTTATAAGTATTTTCTTTCTTCGTTTTGTCAAAGTGCAGCACAGCATTAGATCATAGGTGACTCAGAGATTGAATCTACCGGCATTCGAAGCTAAAACCAGGACAGAAGGTGACCAGACGTACATATGGGATGTGGTTCGGAGAAAGTATGTGATCGTTACTCCTGAAGAATGGGTGCGTCAGCACTTTATCAATTTTCTAATTTCCTACCACCATATTCCTCGTACCCTATTAAGGGTAGAAGGCGGATTGAAGGTAAATAATATGCTTAAGCGCAGTGATTTGCTCGTGTTGGACCGAAGAGGAAACTCATGGATGTTAGTAGAGTGTAAATCTCCTAAGATCAAGCTTACTCAAGACGCATTTGTACAGACTTTTAACTATAACAAGACACACCAGGCACCCTACGTGGCGCTAACTAATGGCCTGACTCATCTGATATGCAACGTTGAGACAGGAAAGCCTGACTTGTTGACAGACTTTCCAGCCTACCCTATAGATTAAGCCAAGTATTTTTCGACTGGTACATGCGGAAGAGCAAAGGTATCTGCAACACCTTGATACACTACGTCACCATTGATGATATTCAGACCGAGAGCGAGTTCATTGTTATCTCGACATGCTTGTTTCCATCCCTTATTGGCTAGTTGGATGGCGTAAGGCAATGTTGCGTTAGTCAATGCTAATGTCGATGTATAAGGCACAGCACCTGGCATGTTAGCCACGCAATAGTGAACTACATCATCGATAATGAATACAGGTTCCTGATGAGTTGTGGGCACTGTTGTTTCAAAACATCCACCCTGATCTACGGCCACATCAACTAGTACGGTTCCGGGACGCATATCTTTGAGCATATCCCTTGTGATCAGTTTAGGTGCCTTCGCTCCAGGAATAAGTACAGCACCTATGATTAGATCATGGTCTTTGATCAACTCTCTTATATTATATTCATTCGACATGAGTGTCCTGACATTAGGCGGCATCACATCATCAAGGTACCTCATACGAGGAAGACTAAGGTCGAGGATTGTAACATCCGCACCTAGACCAGCTGCCATCTTAGCCGCTTCGGTTCCTACTACGCCACCACCTAAAACCATAACTTTTGCTGGCTTAACTCCGGGTACCCCACCGAGCAAAACACCACGGCCTTTTAAGGGTTTTTCTAGATACTTGGCTCCTTGTTGCGTTGACATGCGCCCTGCTACTTCAGACATAGGCACGAGGAGTGGTAAGGCTCCTTGAGCATTTTCAACTGTTTCATAGGCCAGACAAATAGACTTACTCTTGATCATTGCCTTTGTAAGAGGCTCATAGGAGGCAAAATGAAAATACGTAAAGACCAGCTGGTCTGCCTTGATCAACTCATACTCTGGCTCTATAGGCTCTTTTACTTTCATGATCATCTCACCAGCGCTATATGTTTCCTCAATTGTTGGCAGGATCGAAGCTCCGGCACTTACGTAGCTGTCATCACTAAATCCACTTCCTTCTCCTGCAGTAGCCTGGACATTGACTTGGTGACCTCTCTTGGTCATCTCTTTAACACCAGCTGGTGTGAGGGCCACACGATTCTCGTTGTTTTTGATTTCTTTGGGTACACTGATGATCATAATCGGGTATTTATTTGTTGTTCAAAAAGTGAAGGCAAATATACTATTTGGGTATCATTTTGCCGCTTTGGACAACTGTGCATCAGTAAGTTTTTGCTGCCAACTTTCCTTAGCCTAATCATTATGGGGTTGGAATAATAATTCATTTTTATTTTAGTTATCGGAATTTTATTCTGAAATGTTTGTGTATTGAAGGGAATACTGAATTTATATTCTGTGTTGATGTTTTTTGAAATTTCCTTTTCTCAGTCTTTTGAGCTATATTTGATTAGGCTCGAGAGGAGTCTGAGCTGTTCTGAAACATTAACCAATTCGCTTGAATCATGAGTGCAAAAGCCCCTAAAAATCCTACGACCAAGTTGAGTAAAAAAGAGGTACTTAAAGACTATAGCATTGCTGTTGAAAGTAGAGAGGCCAGCCTCCTTGGTCGTAAGGAAGTTTTTATGGGTAAAGCGAAGTTTGGCATATTTGGTGATGGCAAAGAAGTTGCCCAATTGGCAATGGCCAAAGCATTTAAAAATGGTGATATCAGGTCTGGTTATTATAGAGATCAGACATTTATGATGGCCATAGAGCAACTAACTACACAACAGTTTTTTGCACAGCTCTATGCACATACTGACCTTAAGGCCGATCCGTCAAGTGCAGGTAGGTTAATGAATAGTCATTTTGCTACCAGAATGGTGAATGACAAAGGAGACTGGAAGACACTTACAGATATGAAGAACTCCAGTGCCGACATATCCTGTACAGCTGGTCAGATGCCTCGTTTAGTAGGTTTAGCTTTTGCTTCCAAGCTCTATCGCAACAACAAAAACCTTGGTGAGTTTCATGATTTTTCAATTGAAGGTAATGAAGTAGCCTTCGGAACAATAGGAAATGCCTCAACTTCAGAAGGGCATTTTTGGGAAGCCATGAATGCTACTGGTGTGTTGCAATTGCCGTTGGTTATGGCAATATGGGACGATGACTATGGTATTTCAGTACCTAAGGAGTACCACACTACAAGAAGTGATTTGTCCTTGGCTTTAGCTGGCTTTCAGCGTAGTGGAGATAACGATAAAGGCTTTGAACTTGCCACAGTGGTAGGTTGGGATTATCTGGCACTTTGCGAGGCTTTTGCTGTGAGTGCTCAGCTCGCCAGAGAGCATCATGTACCTTCGATTATACACGTAAAAGAGATGACCCAACCACAGGGCCATAGTACATCTGGCTCACACGAACGATACAAGTCCCAAGAGCGATTGGACTGGGAGGCTGAGCACGATTGTATTTTAAAAATGCGACAGTGGATAGTGTCAGAAGGAATAGCCAGTGAAGAGGATCTTGAAAGCATCGAGAAAGATGCAAAAGTAGCAGTCAGAGATGCCAAAAATGCCGCGTGGAAGGCATACATGGAAGAGATAAAGGAAGACATGTCAGAGGCCTCAGGATTGTTGTTAAAGGCTGGACAGTCGAGCTCCTCAAAGAAAGCTTTAATGAAACTGAAAGAGGATATGACTAGCACCCTCAATCCAGTAAAAAATGATGTGTTTAGGACGATGCGTCTGGCATTGCGCGAACTAAGGATGGAGGATAATCCAGCCAAACATGATATTAATGAATGGATCAAGGAGAAGAGAGAGAAGTTTGATGATCAGTATAGCTCGCACCTGTACAGCGAGTCAGATTATTCTGCTAAGAGAGTAACTCCAGTGGCTCCTGTGTATGCTGATGATGCTCAGCTCGTCGATGGCCGAGAAGTGGTACAGGCATGTTTTGATAGTATACTGACCCGGGATCCACGTGTATTCGCTATAGGAGAGGATGTCGGTAAGATCGGGGATGTAAATCAGGGTTTTGCCGGGCTACAGGAAAAGTATGGTGAAATCCGGGTAATGGACACGAGTATTCGTGAAACTACCATTATCGGGCAGGGCATAGGGGCGGCAATGAGAGGTCTCAGGCCTATTGTTGAAATCCAATATCTGGACTATGTGTATTATGCGGTACAGACACTTTCTGATGATTTAGCTACGCTGCAGTACAGAACCAAAGGAGGCCAAAAAGCTCCTATGATCATCAGAACAAGAGGGCATAGACTTGAGGGTGTATGGCACTCAGGTTCTCCAATGAGTACACTCCTGAGCTCTCTACGTGGTATCTATATCCTTACACCTAGAAATATGACTCAGGCTGCTGGTATGTATAACACGATGCTAGAGTCCGATGATACAGCCATTATCATAGAATGTCTCAATGGCTACCGGCTTAAGGAAAGAATCCCTGAGAATATTGGGGAATTCAGAGTAGAAATTGGGGTACCCGAAACCCTCAAAAGAGGTGCTGACGTAACCATAGTGACTTATGGGTCTATGTGCAGGATAGTTATGGAAGCGGCGAACCAACTTGCTGAAATGGGTATTGATTGTGAAGTGATGGATGTTCAAACATTAATCCCTTTTGACAAGAACCATCTCATTATAGAGTCTCTTAAAAAGACCAACCGCTTGTTACTAGCGGATGAAGACGTGCCTGGTGGAGCTACGGGATATATGATGCAAAACATACTAGAGCATCAGGGTGGCTATCAATACTTAGATTCTGCTCCTGCGACACTTAGCGGTAGAGATCATCGCCCGGCGTACGCTACAGATGGTGATTACTTTAGTAAGCCTAATGTTGAGGACGTAGTTGAGAGAGTCTATAACATGATGAACGAGGTAGACCCTCGAAGATTTCCAAAATACATTGATGTAACGAGATAGCGAGACCTGGCTACTGTGATAGTATTTCGTTGAGTGTAAGATCAGGTGAGACAGCTATGTTGCTGTCATTGAGTTCTCTGTCTTTGATCCTTATTCTGAGCTGGAAGGTATCATTTCTCAGGACAAAGCTAAAACCTGAAGAAACCATAGCATAGCGAATTGTGCCTTCCAGCGACCTACCATTATTATTAGGTTCGAAAATCGGGAATCGAGCACTAAAATCAAGACCACAACCATTCTCACTAAATACGGACGTCCAATCAATAAACTCATATTGGCCATTGATCTTGCGATAGAAGTCGACAAAGATGTTTTTGTTGTTTTCATTTCGCAAAACGAAAATCGTATCATTAAATGTGTTGCCTTGTTGGTCTGTAAATTCTACTATTTCATACTCTTGACAGTTGAAGTCTGTCCTATCATCTGTATCACTAAAAAAACTTAGCTCCGTATCTCCCGGACTGCTAGCGAAATTAGGTGGAATGGCATGGTAGAAAGGTGTAGTTGCACTATCGTTACTTAAAGTTACGAACCTGTTGTTTGAATCAATGATCACACTGTAAGCGTGATATGGAGAACGAGTTTCATTTCCATCCAGTCCGATATCTCCATCACCATCCTGAAAGTCGATGTTCAGAACAAGAGAATCGCCTGCATTGTCAGATTGATTGAAAGACAAGCTACGAAACGCAATGGAGGGAGTATTGGAGAATTCATCAGGTGTATAACAACTCTGCAATACCAGCATTAATATCAAAGTGTAAAAAATGCTTATTCTATGCTGCATGAATAACTTTACGTAGTATTTCAAATTTAATGACAACTTATTCATTAGACTCCCTTACAACGCACAAACCTGAGGAATTGATCAAGGAATTCAGAAAAAAAGTTGCGCTACAGACCAAAAGATGGGACGAATTGTGCCTGGAAGCTTTTGTAATTCAATACAAGTTCAATCAGGTATACAGGGTTTATGTTGACAGTCTTGGAGTTAGTCCATCCGAGGTTAGATCAGTCCAGACGATTCCATTTTTGCCCATTGAATTCTTTAAGACCCAGGATGTGCGTACAGGGGACTGGGAGACTGAGAAGACATTCAAAAGTAGTGGTACAACATTCACTAGGCGAAGTGAGCATGACATAGATGATGTTGGATTTTATCTCAGACATGCCGTACAACTTTTTACCGATCAGTACGGAGATTTATCGGAAATGACCATAATTGCTCTGTTGCCTTCTTATCAACAGCAAGGGGATAGCTCTCTGATTGCCATGGTAGATGAACTAATTGAGTTGACTAACAGTGAGTACTCAGGCTATTACCTGACCAGACCAGATGAGATACAGGAAGCAGTGAATAAGTCCAATTTGGCAGGCAGGCATTCCATACTCATTGGAGTATCTTTTGCATTGTTGGACTTAGCAGAAATGGGAGGGCTCTCACTTTCTAATTCTACCATTATAGAAACTGGGGGTATGAAAGGAAGGAGAGAAGAACTCATTCGTATTGAGCTTCATGAGCGACTTGGATCGGCATTCGACCGAGGTGAGATCCATTCGGAATACGGCATGACAGAGTTAATGTCACAGGCCTATTCTGATGGTATGGGAATATTCAAAGAGAATAACTGGTTGAAATGTCTAATACGGGACATCAATGACCCTTTGACATATATTGAAGGTGGAAAAACAGGCGGTATCAACATCATTGATCTAGCCAATATTCACTCCTGTTGCTTCATTGAAACCAAAGATTTGGGCATAAAACGTGCAAATGAGCGAATCGAAATACTGGGTAGATTTGATAATTCGGACATCAGAGGATGCAATCTTTTATTGTAATATTTCAATAATTAATTAGCTTCACTCCCGTTATGGGATGAACGGCACCTGGGTTTCGATGAACGTGTTGGTAGCGGGTGTATATTTACATATATTAGTATGAATAAAATGAGCGCCATGAAAATTAGACTTGTAATTGTTGCTTTGTTTTTGGTCGGACTAGCTTCTGCATGTACTCAAAAGACATGTCCTACCTATGCCAAAGACGATACGCAAATCGAGAAGACTGAAAAGGTCAGGGTTTAATCCTTACTAGTATTTTTGCTACTACTGCCGAACAATTAGTTGTCGGCATATTTTTTTACGTCTTGAGCTGTAATTTCATTGGAGCTCATAATCACTAGCCTTTCTATAGTATTTCTTAATTGACGAATGTTTCCCGTCCATTCTGGTATTTGCAATGCTTCTATAGCATCTGATGATACAGTTTTTGGACTAGAACCATACTCTTCGGCTATATCTGCTAAGAACTTATCCACCAGTAGAGGTATATCATCTTTACGGTCCTTAAGTCCGGGAACCTGAATGATGATGACGCTGAGTCTGTGATATAGATCTTCTCTAAAACGGCCCGCGGCTATTTCTTCTTTGAGGTCTTTGTTCGTTGCTGCCAGCACCCTAACATCTACTTTGATCTCTTTATCTCCTCCTACACGAGTGATTTTATTCTCTTGCAGTGCCCTTAGTACTTTGGCTTGAGCGGAGAGACTCATATCCCCAATCTCATCCAAAAAAAGAGTACTCCCATGTGCCTGTTCGAACTTGCCTATGCGTTGTTTGACTGCCGAAGTAAAAGACCCTTTTTCATGACCAAACAATTCACTTTCAATTAATTCTGACGGGATAGCGGCACAATTCACTTCTATCATTGGCAGGTCTTTGTGTTGACTTTGCTCATGGACCCAGCGTGCCACCAACTCCTTACCAGAGCCATTAGGTCCTGTTATCAATACTCGTGCTTCAGTTGGGGCCACTTTCTCGATCATCTCTTTGATCTCGACCATCATGGAGGACTCGCCGATCATATCGTATTTCTTCGACACCTTACGTTTGAGAGATTTGGTCTGAGTGATGAGCTGAGACTTGTCGAGTGCATTGCGGATAGTGAGGAGCAGCCGGTTGAGGTCTGGTGGTTTTTGTATAAAATCAAACGCTCCCTTTTTTGTAGCATCCACAGCTGTTTCGATGGTGCCGTGTGCAGAGATCATTATAAAAGGGGTTTCAACGCCCTCATCTTTGGCTTTCTCTAACACCTCAATGCCGTCTATTTTGGGCATCTTGATATCGCATAGCACCAGGTCAAAACTGGAATTCTGAAGCATTTCCAGACCTCTGGCTCCATCTTCAGCTTCTTCTACCTGAAACTTTTCGTATTCCAGGATTTCCCTGAGCGTATGCCTGATAACTTTTTCATCATCGATGATTAGTACTTTTGTCATATATGGTGAGTTGTAAAGTTGTGCAAGCCTGTAAGCCGGGTTCTGTATCCTAACATAAGGACGCCTATCATTTATCTGACCTTAGGATCACTCCTAAGAGTAATCGATCTACCCTTCCCGCTGGTTTGAGAGTGAGCAACTCTCCTCCGAAGAGCCGGGATTTATTTAATCTTTCAACCCGCAAGGTTTGCCATGCCTCGTACATCACTGCACGAGCGGTGGTCTCTTACACCCCCTTTTCACCCTTATCACACCTAGATGTGACGGTCTGTTTTCTGTGGCACTAGCTGTTTCCAATTTTCATTCGAACCTTCCTGCTAGGAAGTGCGGCGCTCTGTGTTGCCCGGACTTTCCTTCCCGCAATTGGCGGAACGATAGGCCGGCTTGCAATGCTGTTAAAAACGTCTTGTTTGAGAATTAGTTGACGTCTAATCCTGTTATCTTATTTTCCCACTCGTCAGCAACATTTGCTGCTTCTACAATCATTTCTTTTAATACTTCCTCAGAAACATTGTCAGTGTAAGCCGATGAAGCCACTTTGAGATAATTGTCAGGACCAACTACAAACTTAGAGTGGATAAACTCTTCACTGTGCTGCAATAATGAAACAAAATCTATTGACTCATCGGCACTACATACCTTAGAAGTAAACTCGATCACTTCTCTTTTGTACTTATCGTGCTGTAATACGCGTCCGAGTACTGTTTGAAACCTCTCATCTGGTAATTTGACGATGATCACAGATCTGGTATCGTCATATTGCGAATAGTCACCACCGATCTCCTCGGCGAATTTTTGCATAAAGCTATTAAGGTCCATAATTGCATTTTTTAAGACCATTAAGGTAAGGATTTTTTACGATCTGCAGATACAATCTGTGACGGATGTAGGTATTTCATTTTATTTTGATATAGATCGCTCCGTACCCGAATTTTTCTTTCTGGGCGTCCTTGAAATAAGCAACGTGAGGGTGTCCGCTAAGCCGCTTTTGGATGTTGTATCGGAGGGTGCCGTTACCTACACCATGCACTACCGTAATATCATGTCTTCCTGCTCTGATCGCATTGTCAAATTGAGCATCGAAAACCTTAAGCTGATAAGACAAGATATCATTCTTTCTAATTGTAGATGGGTCTTCGAGTAGTTCTTCGATGTGTAGGTCCAGGACATTAGGCGCTTCAACCTTAGATATCGTTGTATCAGCACTCTGTTTGTCAAGCATGGCTTCCTTGAGCTTTTGGGTATCTATCTCCGATTGTATGGATTCTAGTAGATTGAAGTAGTGACCCTCTTCCCTTACCAATGGGATGGTTGGCAAGTCCTTCGTAAACCAGTTGGGTTTCACTCTTATTCTTGAAACCTGTGGACTTGGTAGGCCTGTTTGACTTTCAGTTAGCTGGATCAGTTGCAAACTCAGCTCATCCTGATCAAACAGCGTTTTTGCGATAGCGTGGTAGGATAGAGAAGCAACTGTTTTAGCATCTAGAAGTACCCATTTTTCTTGCGATTTCCAGTAGGCGCAAAAGAATATGCGTGATGACGTATGATTCACGATCAGTAACCTATATCCTGAACTTGAAGTATGTTTGGTAAACCCGGCATAAATATGTCCAGTAGTGGTGCTCAGAGTCACTGGGGTCGGTTCACTGGAGATCGTGGAATCAGACGAGCCAAAATGATCCTGCTCAGCGCCAGAGACCACCACTATGTCCTTGTCGATGACTGGTATTGTAAAGCCGTCCTCTATCTCTATTTCGACAATATTCTTGTTGATACTTACCACATAGCCTTCTTCATTGCCACTGATCACCCTCACCTTATCCCCTACAGCTATTCTTTTCATTGACTCAGTGCCTCCTTATAAGTGTTAATAGCCCTTTGTCTGGCAAATTTGTGATCTACTATTGGTTCTGGGTAGTCCTTGGTCCCAATTTCAGGGACCCATTTCTTTATGTAGCGCATACCTTTATCGAACTTTTCCGTTTGAGAAGTAGGGTTAAACACCCTAAAGTAAGGTTGTGCATCAGTGCCTGTACCGGCTGCCCACTGCCAACCACCGTTGTTGCTGGCCAACTCAAAGTCCAGCAACTTCCTTGCGAAATAGGCTTCACCCCATCTCCAATCAATGAGTAAATGCTTTGTTAAGAAACTGGCTGTAATCATTCTTACCCGGTTGTGCATATAACCAGTAGCATTGAGTTCGCGCATGCCAGCATCTACGATAGGGTAGCCGGTGATTCCATCGCACCACTGCTGAAACTGGTCCCTGTCATTTCTCCAAGGTACACTATCGTATTGGGGTTTAAATGCGTGATCGACCACATCAGGGAAATTAGACAGGATCATCTGATAAAACTCTCTCCAAATGAGTTCATTGAGCCAGGTGTCATTGAGCAATCTAGCCTTAGTAACAGCCTGCCTTATACTGATCGTCCCAAATCTGAAATGGATGCCTAACCTGGAAGTACCTTCTATCGCAGGGAAGTTACGATGTTCGTCATAAACCTTAATGATTTCATTAGGGTATTGGCTTGGAGGAATGGTCATGTCAGATCGTGTGAAATCCATTTCTGGAAGAGATGGTAGCAATGATTGATCTGCTTTTAAAAAGTTGCTTAGGAGTTCTTCTGATGGATAATTGCAGATTTGCTGTTCATTGAGTTTTGCTAACCACTTATTTTTGAAAGGTGTAAACACTTTGTAAACTTCACCTGAACCATTGAGAATCTCTTTTTCCTCAAACATGACATGGTCCTTGAAGGTAAGTAGCCGAGCATTGTTCTGCTGAAGCAGTTCGTCTATCTGTCTATCTCGTTCTCCGGCATAAGGTTCATAGTCCCTATTTGCATAAACCTCTCTGATCGTGTAGTTGGAGAGTAGTGTTTTGAAAACCTGACTGGGTTCGCCATGGTAAACCTGCAATCTTGTACCTACCTGTTGGAGTTGTGAATCCAACTGAGAGATACAATCATGTATGAAGGTTACACGTGCGTCATCACGATCTTCGAGATCGTCAAGTATGTTTCTGTCAAAGATGAAAACAGGCAGGACCGGATTCCCACTTTTAAGTGCATAATAAAGCCCTACGTTATCAAAAAGGCGAAAGTCCCTACGAAACCAGTATATACTTATGTTTTGCACAGTATTAATTTTTGTAAGAAACTGTTCGTCTTTGAGAAGGTTTTTAGTTCATTGAGATATCATCTGTACTTTGTGCAGGCACCTGATTGGCTTTGACCTCTTTGACGATCTCTTTAAGTTGATCAAAACTGCGGATGTATTGAATACTGAACCCTGTCTCAGTATTGTTTTGATTGATCTGAGTGAATGCGTTTTGGTCGGTCCTGTTATACATTTTAGCTCTGAATTTACCGTCTTGTGTCAGTAGATACTCTAATGTCCAGTCCCCGATGATAGCGGACACATCAGAAGTATTGCCATCAGTGTTTGTAAATCCACCATCCCGGCTCACGCGCAATCGGCCGTCAAAAAATGTATAAGCCAGTCGAAGCTGAAAAGTGTTCAATGCGTCGCTATCCAGTGAGTTAAGGTCCACATCTATCTCCAAATTCTCATCTACCTGCGTGATCCAATAGCTGAGTTGGTTAGATACGAACTCACTTACACTGGACCCAATAGTTTGTCCACCTCCTACACTAAAGCTATTCTCGGGTGAGAACCTCTTTAAGATGATCAGGCTGAAAACCTGACGTTTGAGCTCCTGTTCGTCAGCGCTGATTCTACTCTGAAAGGCATTGACTACTGCATTTAAGGAAATAACCGCCTGACTACTCTGAAGAACAATGTTGTCGGGGTAGTCCGATATTTCAATGCCAAATTCAATTTCGGGAGATAGCATTTCGTCCTTTAGTGTCAGGTTCACAGCGGCGGGATAGTTTCTTCGTAACTCAGGTGAATTGAGACTTTCTTCATCCATGATATTTACCAATGGCGCTAGGGAGGCCAATTGATTATACTTCGCATCAATATTAAGAATGGCACCATACGGATCTCCATACCACGAGATCCTACTACCATTCTCAATTTCAAATTCTTTATTTATGATATTGTAGAGAGTGAAGTTGTAAGCGCCTGTCTCGATTTCAAAGTCACCAAACATGTTGAAGTCGCCTTTTGTATCGATCTGCAGTTTCAGGTTGCCATTACCTCTTCCTCGAATGATGTCCCCGGACTTAATATCGAATATGAGTTCGCAGTAAGCTTCATTAGTGATCTCCAGATCAAAATCCAATTTGATCCCTGATAGGTCTACTTCTTTTTCGATTGTAGACTGGATTTGACTAGCTATGCTATCATGTGTAAAGTCCACAAAGCTTATGTATTCTTCCTGTTCAATGGAGGCGGTAGAGTTGAGTGGAATGAAGATCCTCGTGCCTCGATTAGTAGTAGCGTTGGCAGCTATAGTCAGATTCGATAATGCGCCAAGCATATTGAGTCGTCCAGTGCCGTAGGCGGTTCCGTAGTATAGTTCATTGTCTGTGACGGTCGTGTTCAACACTTGAAACGCATCAAGATCAGCCGATAGATCCAGTACAAAATCACGGAAACCATCGTGAAATATACCGCCGTTCACCTGGGCTTGATTACCGTCTTGATCCAACAAATTGAGCTGCCGTACACCGATCTCGTTAGCATCAAAAATCACTGCCCCCTCAAAACTATAATTTGTGTTGAGGTAGTTGACCTTAGCTGTACCCTCAGTTAGTTTTCCCTGCCCTTGCAATATTGGATAATCAAGCGATCCCGAAATACCAAAGTAGCCATCTACAAAGCCGCTGAAGTTGCTAAACCTTGTTGTTATGAATGGTTGGGCAATATTGAGGTTTGCTCCACGGATCTCTGCCGTTAAGTCAAGTTGATTTTGCGATTCATTGGGGCGGAAATATCCATCAATTTGAATGATATTTTGGTCGTCACGAGTCACAAAGAAACCAAGGTTGAAGCGATCGAATTTGTCTTCCCACTGAGACAATGACTGTATGTCCCCGACAAGGAATTCTTCGATGTAGCATTGATCGATGCGCACGTTACTCTCAACAGAGGGTTGATCAAATACGTCCGCCAGATAGATACTTCCGTTGACAATACCTGATAGATCGATAGGTAATAGTGATTGTATATTTCTTAAATCAAAATGCTCAAGGTGTAACTCCAGTTTTTTATCGGTGCTGTCTGTTAACACGCCATTGGCAAAAAGCTTTTCCCTATCAGAATACAGTATCAGACTATCGAACTGCACGTCACCATCATAGAAACGTACTTCATTATGTTGGTTAAACCGCCACTGGTTACCAAAAGCCTGCATCGAAGACGGATTTATGATCATGCTGGTAGTATCTTTGAGAAAATAGACATTTCCCTCTATCAAGGCATAGTTATCAAGTGCTTCCTGGTCAATATTTGACCTGAAGTCGATTTTCTGACCATCCCAGATGGCTTCTATAAAAGTGTTTTGTGTCTCTGTAATCCGACCCCAGTCTTGCAATTTTGAAGCGACGTACAGCATACCCAGTACACTTGTGCTATCTGAGACTTTAGACGCTGTTAGTTCCACCTCATTGTCAATGAAGTACTTGTTGTTAAATGAGAGAGAGTCAAAACGACTGTAAAAAGAAAGAATAGAGGTGTGGCCATGCTGGAAACTACCTTCAAGACGTACATCTCTGGAAATTTCCAGATCAGGGGTAAAAAGGTTGATTAAAGGATTGATGTCTTTTAGCATTACATCGATAGTTAGATCATACTCTTTTGGAGAAGCCACCGACATTGTCGAATAGTACTGAGTTATGTCCTCACTATTGTTGTTGATGTTCAAGAGATACTCCTGATAAAGGCGACTGAAGTCGCTATAGACATTTGAAAACAGATAATCTCCATCAACAGATAGGTCTGCGGCATCAGATGTGATAGTCAGGAGTCGACCATCAGACAACTTTTTGGAGCTTATGATCATCGTATCTATAAGTGCTACATTCTCATCTTTAGAAAGCTCCAATTCGTAGACTTTAATGTTACCCTGGAGGCTGTCAATCTTGAAACTTGCTACATCAATATCGAAGGTCCCCTTAGCAGAGATGTTTTGTTGGGCTATGTTGATTGGAAGTAGCCTGATGGTATCAATAACGATTTGACCATTGATGGTCTGTCTATTGTCGCGGAAATCAATCAGACCAACTCCAGAGGCAATAAGGTTAGGGTCATTGACCTCAAAATTTCCGTTGAAGAATTGATCTGCAAATTGGCCATTCGTCTTAATGTCTGAATAGACGTAATCGTTAACACTAACGGATGAGATTTCAGAGTCCAGTGAAAAACTTGCGGTAGGAAGAGTGATTCCTACTCCTTCGATTTGTCCATTCAGGCTGATTTCTTTTACTCCATTTTGGTTGTTAAGGATGCTTCTCAGGTCAAAATTGTCTAACCCCAAACTACCTCTATATTTGGTGAACCTAACGTTATCGGGTACTTTGATATTAATATCTGAGGTAATCCTACTTGTACCATTATAAAACTCAGCGTTCGCCACAAAATCGTTGACAAAACCAAGAAACTCACCTTGCACACCCAAAGTACCGATATTGACTAGATTGGGGTAAAGGCTCCCTAAATACTGCCTAAGGTCCTGAGGTCGAAGGCGCCCCCTATCAATGTTGAGGTCTATAAATGTTTCGTCAACCTTTGGGAGCCCGGTCATGTACAGCGATCCTGCCAGGCGACTTACTCTTCCAACTTCGACAGATAGTTGTTGCCCACTTAGCCTACCTACTTTTCCGTTTAGGTACCCAGAGACCTTATATACATCATCCACTTTCTTGAATGCTGTGGCAAATGCACTAATGTCTTTGCTGCTGATCAGGGCATCTTTTAAGTGGACTTCAAAATCTACACTATCGATGAAATAGCTCAGATTAGATGGGCTTGAATAGCGTAATATGAGTGTGTCTGTTATTGTGCTGTTTTTGGTCTTGAGATCAAGATATGTCAGGGCCAATGACCGAGAGTTGAAATTGAGGTGCGTTTCAAGATGATTTACATCTAAGTAGCCTGAAGGATCCGAAGCAACCAGTTTATCGATATCCAACAATACCGAATCGCTTTTGATCTCGAAATCCGAGAAGTCCCCATTGAGACTGTCAAACTGGAAATGAGTATAGTCAAACCGATTCAAGATCGAGTCTTTTCGGCGATCATTTAAGGAAAATAGACCATGATCTAACTTGATGCGGCCAACTTTCAGATTGAGTGCTCCTTTAGGCTTGTCCTTTTTGGCAGATAGCGCCTTAATACCTTGAATGAACTGTGTAATATTGATGTAGCTACTATCGTTGTGTTTAATGAGGTGCACCTTAGGATATGAAATTCGCACGGCATCAAGTGTCAGTCCTTGCTTCTGAAAAGGCAGCTCTGCTACGTTAACATCTACGAACATTTCAGGTATGGAGATCATGAGGCTGTCATAACGGTCGTAGATTTCAAGTCCGTCAACCTTAAGCTCATCAAACCAACTAATGGAGATCTTCTCAAGACGGATACGATTGTCAGTCCTCTCTGATAGCCAGTCAAAGGCCTTTTGTGTTAGGTAGGTTTGAAAAGTTGGTAACTGTGCCAGAAAGAGCAATAAGAGGAGAAGACTCACTATTGTCACCCCAGACCAAAACACTATGCCACCGGAGTGATTTTTGGTAACTTGCGACGAATTTTGATCCTGTTCCAAAGAATGAGTGAGATAATACTGGCCATCGAATCATCTTGCGATGAAACTGCAGCGGCAATAATCAAAAACGGCACCATTCTTTCCAATATTATAGCCACACAGTCGATTCATGAGAAATATGGTGGAGTGGTGCCGGAACTTGCCTCCCGAGCCCACCAACAGAACATCATTCCGGTAGTAGAAGAGGCCTTAAACACTGCAAAAGTAGCTAAAAATGAGATTACTGCGGTTGCTTACACTAAAGGACCGGGGCTTTTGGGAGCCTTGCTTGTTGGTGCTCAGTTTGCCAAGTCATTTGCTTATGCGATGAACTTACCCCTGATTGGTGTTCATCACATGCATGCACACATCCTTGCCCATTTTATCGACGAACCTCGTCCCGAATTTCCGTTTCTCTGTCTTACGGTCAGCGGTGGACATACTCAAATCGTGCTAGTGAGAGGTTTTTTGGATATGGAGGTCATAGGTCAAACACGAGATGATGCAGTAGGAGAGGCTTTTGACAAGAGTGCCAAGATGCTGAACTTGCCGTATCCCGGAGGACCACTAGTCGATAAGCTAGCGCAAAATGGCAATCCGCAAGCATATCAGTTTTCGAAGACTGATGTGCCTGACTATGACTATTCTTTCAGTGGTATCAAAACAAGCGTTCTCTATTTTCTGAGAGATAAAGAAAAGCATACACCAGGGTTTACCAAAAAACATCAGGCTGATATTGCTGCAAGTGTACAGGCCGCTCTGGTCGAAATGCTGATGCAAAAACTTAGAAGGGCTTCTGAGAAATTAGGTATCCAGAGCATTGCAATAGCCGGTGGAGTTTCAGCTAATAGTGGTCTGAGAAATGCTGTTAAGAAAGAGGGAGAACTTCAAAATTGGCAAGTGTATATCCCAGCTTTTGAGTACTGTACAGACAATGCCGCTATGATCGCGATAGCTGCCACGTACAAGTATCAAGCTGGGCAGTTTGAATCCATTTCATCCTCACCAAACCCGAGATTGCCTTTTTAATTACTGATAATAAGGATATTTTCGTTGCTCTTGTTTGGAGATTATGGCCAAAGACAAAGGACGCTTTCAGAAAATAGTGAATATCAAAAACCGCAAGGCTTCATACGAGTACGAGTTTATCGACACTTATAAGGCGGGTATCATGCTCACAGGTACTGAAATTAAGTCGATCAGGGAGAGTAAGGTGAGCCTGCAAGAGGCATATGCTTTTTTTAAACGTGACGAGCTTTTTTTGAAAAGTATGAATATCGCCGAGTACGATCAGGGTACATATGCCAACCATGATCCAATGCGAGAAAGGAAATTACTGCTCAATAAGAAGGAACTTGTGAAGTTGAAGGCCAATGCCAACGAAAAGGGATTGACTATTATACCTATCAGAATTTTTATAAACGACAGAGGTCTTGCCAAGGTGGAAATTGCATTGGCAAGAGGGAAAAAGATCCATGACAAGCGTGATAGCATCATGGAGAAGGATGCAAAAAGAGAACTCTCAAGAATGAAGTTTTGATTTATGGATGAAGCGGGGAATAAAGGAATCTGTCGACTTAGTGTGGTAGGAATACATGCGGACCCTGCCGAAAAAAGCGAGATGCTTTCTCAACTTTTGTTTGGTGAGCATTATTCTGTTTTAGACGTGTCTAACGATCAACAATGGCTGAAAATAGAACAATTCTTTGATGGTCAGGTTGGCTGGATTCGAGCGGATCAACACTTCCTGATTTCTAGCGAGTACTTCAATAAGATCAATGAGTCTGACTACAAAGTCTGTCTTGATATCGTTTCTAATATCCTTTTTAGGAAAAATAATATTGCGGTACTCCTGGGTTCTGTCTTACCGATCTCAACCAATGAGCTCTTCAAAATGGAGGAGCAACTTGCGTTTAACGGTGAGGCGAAGAGTCTCTCTCAAAAGAGAGATGCTGAGTTTTTAGAAACAGTGCTTAAGAAATACATGGCTAGTCCCTCACTTAACGGTGGAAAGTCACCTTTCGGAATTGATATCGGTGGATTGATCCAGCAGTCATATAAAGCCTGTGGCTATAAGCTCAAGCGATCCCTGATCGAACTATCTCGTCAGGGCCAGGAAGTCGACGAAATTGCCAATACAAGTCCTGGTGATGTAATATTCTACGGAACCGAAAAACCAGAGAACGCACATATAGTTGTTAGCATAAGTCAGGTTATCGGAATAAGAGGCTTTGTTTATAGAGAACAGGTAGCGCTGAGCGAATTAAAAAATATAAATTGTATACGTAGGTACATCAAGACATGACCACATGACCAATAGAGTACTCGTGCTAAATCAAGATTATAGTCCCATGACAGTCTGTTCTGTTCAGAGGGCTTTTTTGTTGATTTATCTGAAAAAAGCCGAGTTACTCAATTCCCTGGAAGGCAAATCTCTACGCTCTGTATCGGAGACTTACCCTTTTCCCTCAGTGATCAAGATCAATCGCTACGTGACCATGCCATACATGGGAGTTGTCCTTACCAGACAAAATATCTTCAAGCGAGACGGTCATAAATGTCAATATTGTGGTACACACAAAGACTTGACCCTTGACCACCTTATTCCAAGGTCAAAAGGTGGTAAGTCTACCTGGAACAATTTGGTAACAGCATGTCGCAGGTGCAATGCGCGCAAAGGAGATCACAGCCTTGATAAAGTAGGGATGAAACCAGCCAATATGCCACATAAACCCTCCTATGTTATGTTTTTAATGAATAGCTCTGGCCAGCTACAGGAAGATTGGAAGCCTTACCTAGAACCTCATATTAAGGCTAGAATTGTAGCTTAAAAGTTGTCTGTTTATCCGGAGTAGATTCTACGAGTAGATTTCCGAAGTGCTTTTGCATGATCTGTCGGCTTAGACTAAGCCCAATCCCTGAGCCAGATGGTTTGGTAGAATAGAATGGAATGAATACCTGCTCGATAGCTTCTGGTATGATCCCGGGACCATTGTCTACTACCGTAATGATGCACTTTCCCAGGTCATCATACCGGGCTGAAACTTTGACTTCAGCATCAGGACGTCCTGAGCAAGCCTCTATTGCATTTTTGACGAGATTGATGATCACCATCTCTATCATAGACTGATCAGCTTTGATTTCAATCGTGGCAGGCTCACAATTGAATTCAAGTTGTACACGTCTTTGTTGAGCTTCCGGACCAAAAAGCTTTTCAATATTGAAGAAGATATCCTTGATGGCAACTGTTTGAAACTCAGGTGTAGGGATCTGGGTAAAGCTTCTGTAGGCGCTTACAAAGTTCTTTAGAGCTTGGCTCCTGTTTTGGATGGCCTGTAGTGCTTCACGCATATCGGTCATGAGCTCCTTATCAAGTGGCTCGTCTGGGCTATGCTCCTTGAGTTCCTCTTCAAATATCTGGTTAAGTGTCTCGATCAGGCTGGATATGGGTGTGACACTGTTCATTATCTCATGACGGAGCACTCTTGTCAGGTTTTGCCAGGCCTCCAGCTCCTTTTGTTGCAATTCAGATTGAATGTTTTGTATAGAAACCAATCTGAGCAGCCTCCCCTCCAACTTGATCTCACTGGCGTAGATAGAGAGGTAGCGTTTCTCATCCATGCGGAAAAGAAAGTTAGTGCCCGCTTTGAGTTCTTCGATGACTGTAGTAGTTGCAGGCTCATACCCCGACATTTCCGGTAGGGACTTTACAGTAGGGATGCCTAAGATACTGCAGCACTTGGCGTTGATGAAGAGTATTTCCTTACCAGAATCATAGGCCATCAGACCCACATTGGCATATTTGACGAGGGTATCCAATAATTGAAAATTTTCTTCACGTGCTTTACGGGTCTCACGAAACAACTCAAGTATTCCTTTGAGTGAGTCATTCAACTGTTTGAAAGATGACCCGAGTCGATTGTCGATTTCAAAGCCAGGAGAGAAGTCATCGTATTGGATCGATTCTATGAAGCGTGCTAGTTTGCGATTGGTTGTTTCCACTAAGTGTATGAGCGATGCAATCTGGTAACTCAGGATAGCAGCGATGATCAGCGCACTGACATATTTTTCGTACCAGAGCAGAAGTACGATCAGCACTGTCGATCCACTGATTAACAAAACGCGAATAATTAAGCCTGCACGAAAGCTTTTAAATGCCATATTTCTCCATTCGGCGGTAGAGTGAGGAACGAGTCAGACCGAGTTCATTGGCGGCCTTGGTGATGTTACCACTATGTTTTTGGATAGCTTTTCTTATCAGAATACGCTCCATTTCTTCTATGTTAAAAGCATCCATATTGAGGTGTTCGTCTTTGTCACGCTGGCTGTCGTTGAAGAAATCGTCAATATCCAGTACGTGATTTCGAGACATAATAACCGCCCGTTCCATGGCATGCTGTAGTTCTCTGATATTACCTGGCCATGTATACTTCTGCATCCGCTTTATGAGTGCATTACTGAGTGATCTGATCGGCTTGTCGTATTTATCAGCAAATTGTCTGAGGAAGTGCTCCGCCAGAAGCGGGATGTCTTCCAGACGCTCTCTTAGTGAGGGCAACTGGATTTCAATGGTATTGATGCGGTAGAGTAAATCCTGTCGAAATTCTCCTTTATCCACCATTTCGTAAAGTGGTTTGTTCGTAGCACAGATAAGCCTGATATCGATATCAATAGGTTGTGAAGATCCTACTTTGAAGACCTGCTTGTTCTGTATGGCTGTCAGTATTTTCGCTTGGCCTGTAGTAGAGAGATTGCCAATTTCATCTAGAAAAAGTGTCCCGCCACTAGCCACTTCAAAGCGGCCTGTTCTGTCAGCTTTGGCGTCTGTAAATGCGCCGCGCTTATGTCCAAAAAGCTCTGACTCAAACAATGACTCAGTGATCGCACCCAGGTCCACCCCGATAAAGGCTTCTGAAGAGCGCAGCGAATGTCGGTGGAGCGCTCTGGCAATGAGCTCTTTTCCGGTACCGTTTTCACCAAGTATTAAGACATTGGCATCTGTCTTGGCCACCATTTCGATGGTTTCGAATACCTTTTTGATGGCAGGGCTAGCACCAATGATCTCCTGGAACCTATGATCAATGTCTGCTGAGATCTGCTGGTTCTTGATACGCAGACTCTCAGTCTCATTGCGAGACTCTCGCAAGCGCATAGCAGAAAAGACGGTCGCCAGGAGCTTTTCATTTTCCCAAGGCTTCATTACGAAATCTGAGGCACCTTCTTTGATGGCCTTCACAGCAAGCTCTACATCACCGTAAGCGGTGATCAACACCACTACTGCTGAAGGATCAATCTCAAGGATCTTATCTAACCAGAAGAATCCCTCCTGACCACTGCTGACATCCTTAGTGAAGTTCATATCAAGAAGGATGACATCATAATGCTCATTCATGAGCAGGTTGGGAAGCGACTCTGGGGATTTCTCAGTATCTACTTGCAGGAAGTGACGCTTAAGAAAAATACGCGCGGCACTTAAGATATCAGGATTATCATCTACGATGAGGATTTTGCCGGACTTGCCTTTGATCATTGCTTATCAATTAGAAGGAAAAATTAGTGATAAGCTGAATGAAGCGCCAACCTATTGACCGCTGGCGGACGATTTATTGGAGTAGATCAAGCTTAAGACTCATCTCATATCAAAAAACATTCCGACAGTGTAGGCTGGATCTGCCAGTATAAGTTCACCTCTAAATGCATTGCCATAAGCAACTGAAACACCCCAGCCCTTTGTGACATAGTAGGCAAGCTCTGTAGTAAAGCTTGTGAACTCCGAATTACTCGCAAAGATGGTTGTACTACCCTCCGCACCAGGGTTAAAAGAGCCGGAACCGTTTTTAAATGAATCCTGATTATCTAGCCGACCGATCAGCCATAGTTTTTGTGAAAAGAAAGCAGCACCTAGCTCCAAGCCTGCAAACCAGTCATCGGAGAAATTATTGGTCCTATTGTTCAACCTCACATATGCGCTGGCATAGAGCGGCACTCCGGGTATAAGTCCAATCGAACGACTCACATCCAACCTCAACGATTGATTGAACTCTCCATCGCCGGTTTGCAAATTGTCCTGCCGTCCGCCCACAGGTATTCCGGTAGGTATCCCAAATAGTACACTTACCGAAACAGGGAATCTGGCACCATCTTTTGTAAGTCGGTACTTCAATGTTAAGTCAAGATCGCCTAGGCCTGCAAGTACATCACCTTCAGTGAGGGTCTGTCCTGTGGTCCCACTGATTCTGGAGTTGATCAGACTCCTGGTGTAGAAGGGGAAATAAACCAGGCCGTCAATACGGTCAGTGATACCATACTCTGCAAAGAGGGCTGTACTGAAGATCCCGAAGGTAGTTTGAGGATCTATGTTTCCGACATTATCGAAATGCTCATCTGCAATGATCCAGTACTGCATAAGCTTGTAATATCCTTTGCCCTTTTTTTTGGTCCATCCTCCTCCGGCAGATGCATTGAAGGAGATGGATAGAGGGAGGAGCGCGAGTAGAATTATCTTTTTCAATGTCTGACTATTCAAATGATCCAAAACCTAGACGAATATTAAAAGGCTCACACCAATAAAGCAGGTGCTCGAAATCGTTGAGTCCAACCTCGCTTAGCGGAATGCGATAGCTATGGACACCACTTCTAGCCGTTACCACACCAATTTCATAATCGGTAGAGGCGGGTGTGACGGGATTGTTACTCAAGTATAGAATAGGGCCCGGAGCTCCGTTGAAATTGTAGTTACTTTCAAATTCTAATACCAGCTCATCTCCTTCTACCCTCATGC
>DIYH01000048.1 GCA_002435755.1 Flammeovirgaceae bacterium UBA6059 | reverse complement strand
CAACTTATTTCAGGACGAGACAGGGAGGACAAAAAAAGCGCAAAAGGACTTTTGCGCTTTTATATCATCAGCAGATGATCTGCCTAGTATCTATAGTACTCAGGCTTGTATGGTCCTTCGACCTCAACCCCTATATAATCAGCCTGGTCTTTGCTCAGAGTCTCAAGCTCTACACCAATCTTGGCAAGGTGGAACATCGCAACTTTCTCATCGAGGTGCTTAGGTAGCGTGTAGACAGCATTATCATATTTCTCAGATTGTTGCCACAACTCCAATTGCGCTAGCACCTGGTTAGAAAAAGAGTTGGACATTACGAATGATGGATGTCCTGTAGCACAGCCAAGATTAACGAGTCGTCCTTCGGCTAGTACAATGATCTCTTTGTCACCAATATGATATAGATCTACCTGAGGTTTGATCTCCTCTCTCGTATCTCCATGATTTCCATTAAGCCATGTCATGTCGATCTCATTGTCGAAATGACCGATGTTACACACTATAGTCTTGTCTTTCATCATTTCGAAGTGCCTACCAGCAATAATGTCCTTATTGCCTGTAGCAGTCACCACTATGTCAGCCCTTGGAATAGCATTATCCATTTTCTTCACCTCAAACCCATCCATTGCGGCTTGAAGGGCACAAATCGGATCAATTTCAGTGACTATTACTCGAACACCGGCTCCTCTCAATGAGGCTGCACTACCCTTACCTACGTCGCCATATCCTGCTACCACAGCTACTTTTCCTGCCAACATAATATCAGTTGCTCGTCTGATCGCATCTACAAGTGATTCCTTACAACCATATTTGTTGTCAAACTTGCTTTTGGTCACAGAGTCATTGACGTTAATCGCAGGCATTGGAAGGGTGCCTTTGCGCATGCGCTCATACAGTCTATGTACTCCTGTAGTAGTTTCCTCGGATAGCCCTTTAATATCTTTTACAAGCTCAGGAAACTCATCAAGTACCATGTTGGTCAGGTCACCTCCATCATCTAGGATCATATTTAGAGGTTTACCGTCGGGAAAAGCAAATAGTGTTTGTTCTATACACCAGTTGAACTCCTCTTCAGTCATACCCTTCCAGGCAAATACTGGTACACCTGCTTTTGCAATTGCAGCAGCCGCATGATCTTGTGTAGAGAAGATGTTGCATGACGACCAGGTCACTTCTGCTCCTAACTCTACTAAAGTTTCAATAAGCACAGCGGTTTGGATGGTCATGTGAAGGCATCCGGCAATCCGAGCATCTTTCAATGGCTTAGAAGGCCCGTACTCTTCTCTAATCGCCATCAAGCCGGGCATTTCTGCTTCCGCAAGTTTAATTTCTCGTCTACCCCAGTCAGCAAGGGCAATATCTTTTACTTTGTAGTTCAAATTGGCTTCTACCATTGAGTATATGATTTTTTTGCAGCGCAAATGTAGATAATTGACTGCCTATAGTCAATAAAGGAACTTCACTTCCTTGAATTCGAAATGACGATGACCTTGAGTAGTGGACATGACCAACCGGCCATGATCATCCACACCTTCAATAGTACCTACAAACTGATCTCCTGAGGTTTCATAGAGTGCTGACTCATCCTTCTGAAAGAGGTGTTTTAGGTAGTAGCGTCTCAGATACCCAATATTTCCGGACTTCAGTTTCAAGTAGGCAGCTTCAATCTCCTCAAGCAAATTGCCCAGTATCTCTTGTTTGTCATATTCCCGACTTGTCAGGTCTCTGAAGGAGGTGGCATTGTCGTAATTAAAGCCGGCTTGATTGACATTAAGACCAATACCAATGATTGCATTTTCTATGACTTGCCCGCGAATGCTATTCTCAATTAGTATTCCGCAGATCTTCTTCCTGCTTACCAGAATGTCATTAGGCCACTTGATTTGCACATTTCGAAAATACTTCAGCAAAGTGTTGCATACAGCGACAGATACTACGTAGTGCAATTGAAAATGATCTTTTGCGGCAAGGAACTTGGGGTTAAGTACTATTGAGAATGTCAGGTTCTCACCTTTAGAGCTTTGCCAGGCATTACCCCTTTGCCCTCTGCCTCGTGTCTGCGTATCAGTGATGACCAGGGTACCTTCGGTGATCTGATTTGCTTTGGACAGTTCAGCAGCAATGTCATTAGTACTATGACATTCTGACATGTAGTGAACGTTCTGACCTACAAATAGGGTTTTGGCAAGGATTTTATGCAACTAAAATTGTGTAATTTTGGGGGCCGATTTGGAAATATTGAATGCAAGATAAAGCTGGCGATTTGGATTCTAAAAACCTTAGCGATTTAATCGTCAAAGGCATGCAAGACAAAAAAGCGTTAGAGATCACAGTGTTGGATCTAAGAGATGTGAAGAATGCGGTTGCGGATTATTTCGTTCTGTGTTCTGGAAATTCTGACACACAACTTGACGCTATTTCCGACTCTATTGAGGAAGTAGTCTTCAAAAGTTCAAGACAAGATCCCTGGAAAAGAGAGGGTAAAAACAATAAAGAGTGGATATTAATCGACTATGTCAATGTAGTAGCTCACGTATTCAAAAAAGATAAACGACAATTCTATGCCCTGGAAGAGCTTTGGGGTGACGCTAAAATCAGCGCTTTTGAATAGTACTGCCACAGAACTTTAACAACGACTACTCGTTATTCACACACACATTAAGATAATCGACAGATAATGCCTGATAGACCAAATAAGAAGAATTTACTTCCAAGGCCACAAAAACCGAACTATCAACTCTACGTGATTTTGAGTTTACTAGGGCTGGTCTTTTTGGTAACCTATTTCAATAATAGCACTTCAGCCATCACCATTTCTTATAAGAGGTTTGAGCAAATGATGATGAGCAATGATGTCAAAGACATTGTACTCATTTCAAATCAAAAAACAGTTGAGGTCACGCTAAAGGAGGATGCTGTACAAAACGCGAAGTATAAGGTAGAGCTAGAAGAGAAGAACCCATTCTCAATCAATACTGGACCCCACTATAAATTCCAGATTGTTTCGGCTGAGAATTTTGATGAGAAGTTTAGACAGTTGGAAGACAGAATATCTGAGTCTCAACGTATTGGCTATAGGGTCGAGGAGAGATCTGATTTTACCAGTTTTATACTCAATTGGGGTTTTTTGATCCTCATCTTGTTCGGGTTCTGGTTTTTAATGCGTCGAATGACTGGTCAGGGTGGCCCTGGTGGACAAATATTCAATATAGGCAAATCAAAAGCCGCCCTATTTGATGCCGAGAATAAAGTCAAGATCACATTTGGTAACGTAGCTGGACTTGATGAGGCCAAAGAGGAGATCAAAGAGATCGTTGAATTCCTCAAGAACCCCGGAAAATTCACAAAATTGGGTGGTAAAATCCCAAAAGGTGCTTTGCTTGTAGGACCTCCCGGTACGGGTAAGACCCTTCTGGCAAAGGCTGTTGCTGGTGAAGCCGGAGTTCCGTTCTTTTCACTTTCGGGATCAGACTTTGTTGAGATGTTTGTCGGAGTGGGTGCGGCAAGAGTTCGTGACCTATTCAAGCAGGCAAAAGAAAAAGCACCTTGTATCGTGTTTATAGATGAGGTTGATGCTATAGGTAGATCAAGAGGTCGGGGACAAATGCCTGGCTCTAATGACGAGCGAGAAAATACATTGAATTCGCTCCTTGTCGAGATGGATGGATTTTCCACGGATTCCGGAGTAATCATACTGGCAGCCACTAATAGGCCTGATGTACTTGATTCGGCATTGCTCAGACCCGGAAGGTTTGATCGTCAAATCAGTATTGACAAGCCAGACATTGTTGGTAGGGAAGCCATCTTTAAAGTTCATCTCAAGCCTTTGAAGCTTTCAGAGGATGTCGTACCCAAAAATCTGGCTGCACAAACGCCAGGATTTGCAGGTGCAGAAATTGCTAATGTCTGTAATGAAGCTGCCCTTATTGCCGCTCGCCGAGACAAGAAGTCTATCGACATGCAAGACTTTCAAGATGCTGTGGATAGGGTGATTGGTGGTCTGGAGAAGAAAAATAAGATCATTTCTCCCGAAGAGAAGCGTATCGTAGCTTACCATGAAGCTGGTCATGCTGTAGCGGGTTGGTACCTTGAACATGCTGACCCTTTGGTTAAGGTAAGTATTGTCCCAAGAGGAATTGCAGCACTAGGCTATGCGCAGTATCTACCAAAGGAACAGTTTTTGTACCAAACAGAACAACTACTCGACTCAATGTGTATGGCGTTGGGAGGAAGGGCTGCAGAAGAACTCACATTTGGCAAAATATCTACTGGAGCTTTGAGTGACCTGGAGCGAATAACTAAAATGGCTTACAGCATAGTCACTGTCTACGGCATGAATGATAAGATTGGAAACCTGTCATTCTACGATTCTAAGCAGTCTGAGTATAGTTTCACTAAACCCTACTCTGAAGCAACTTCTGAAATGATAGATCAGGAGGTCAAGAAGATCATCGAAGATGCCTATAAGCGTACGCTGGATTTACTTACAGAGAAAAAAGAGGACCTTGAGAAAATTGCGCTAGAACTCCTGGAAAAAGAAATCATATTCCAATCGGATATGGAACGCATCATTGGTAAACGCCCGTTCGAACATCAAACTACCTTTGAGGCTTTCACCAATGGTCAGGATAAGTTAAATGAGAAAAAAGATTCGGAGCAGGCAGACTCAAAGGATGAGAAGGCAGAAAGCCTTGACACAGAAATAGAAACACTTAAATCTTCGGTAAAGGAAGAAGTAGAACAGGAAGAAAGTTCAAGTACCAATGAGCAACTCGAGGAGGAGAAAACAGAGTCAAAAACCTGAATTCGAAATATCTAAATATCTTTAAAGATCAGGCCAAACCTGATCTTTTTTTTGTCCATGCCTCAGCTAGAATTCCATCTCACTTCTAAAAAGCTCTATTTCGCAAGTGACTTTCATTTGGGCACTCCTTCTTGGGAGGAAAGCAGGGCCCGTGAGTCAAAAATCGTTAGCTGGCTTGATCAAATAAAGGAGGATGCTGAGGCCATTTTTCTAGTAGGTGATCTATTTGATTTTTGGTTTGAGTATAAGCATGTCATCCCTAAAGGATTCATACGTTTTCTTGGTAAGCTAGCCGAGATTCGAGATGCCGGTATACCTGTCTATTTCTTTACAGGCAATCATGATATGTGGATGTTTGATTATTTCGAGAAGGAACTGGAGATACCTGTTTTTAGGCAGTCGATAATCCTGTCAATCAATAATGAACAGAAAGTACTAGTGGGACATGGAGACGGCTTAGGGCCCGGTGATTGGTTTTATAAGTTCTTAAAATTGCTTTTTGGAAATCCAATACTTCAATGGTTGTTTGGGTGGCTACATCCAAATGTGGGGATGTGGTTGGCACACGCTTGGTCGAGAAGGAGTCGTATCTCCAACATGAAAAAGGCGGATCCGTTCAAAAATGAAAGCGAATGGCTTTGGCAATACTGTAAGGAGTATGAAAGCAAGGAGCATCATGACTTCTACGTATTCGGGCATAGACACTTGCCTATTGATCAACCAGTTGGTGATAATAGTCGCTATATCAACCTTGGTGAATGGGTGAGTCAGTTCACATTTCTCTCGATATCAACTACCGGTTACGAACTGAAAGACTTTAGTGATGGATAGACGTTTGTTTATCACAGTACTGATTATGCTTGCTTGCCTTAATGCGGGAGCTCAAAGTTGGAAGCTGGAAAATGAGACGTTGTTAGAATTTGAGGTAGCGTACTCATCGATAGATAGGAAGGGCCATATCTATCTTGCAGACTCTAGAGGAAATATTCGTCAGTACAACACTGATGGAGAACTCCTTAATCTGTATTCTACCAAATTGATTGGGCAGATATACCTTCTTGAATCATGGCATGGACTCAGGACTTTCGCATTTTACCAGGACCTGCAAGAGTATATGCTTACCGATAGGTTCCTCGCCAATGAGCGCAATTATCAGCTCTCTCCACAGAACTACATTCGTTTGGCAACCTTGAGCCAGGATTTGAACTTGTGGACACTGAGTGAGGATAATCTGATTATCAGGAAGATCAGTACCCTGGATGGGACAGTGATGATTGAAAACCAATGGAATAATGATTATTCAGATGAAGACCTGAATATCTCGTACATTAAGGAATACAAGAATCGTCTTTACTTTCTGGATGCTGGAACCAGGGTCATGGTTTTTGATAATCTGGGAAATCCAATAACTATCATTCCAGCCGCAGGAGTTAAGACAATTAGTTTTGCCAATGACCAATTGTTTGCCAACACGGGGAAAGAGACCATAAAAGTGAATCTTTTTTCATTAGAACGTGAAACTATAACCTTACCCGTAGGTTCAGATCAGGTCTATTTTGTTGGTGAGCGCTTTTTTTTGATCGATTCTGGTAAGTTGCTTCAGTATAGTTATAATCCTTTATAAAGATCCAAAATCTTCTTTCTGAATACTATGCTGTAGCGCGAGTTAATTAACTCAATCTCCCCTCTATTTTTGTTATTAAGGCTTTCCAAATAGGTGTAAAAATCGGTGTTCCCTGTGTCATAGCGCTTAGCTACAAAGCTAAAGGATTGCTCTAGCGCCTCCAGGTTCTCAAATGCGGCATTATATGTACTTTGCGCAGCAATAAGGTCAAGATATACTGCCTGCACTGTGTTAATCATGTCAAGTTCTGTTTGCTTGGTGAAAAGTTCAGCGTTCAACATGTTTAGCTTAGCAACCTGGATATTATTGTTGGTTTGGAATCGCGTGAAAATCGGTATGTTCATACTGAAATTCATATACTCATACAAATTCCAATCTAATTGATCTGCTAAGCTTGCATCTTCAACGACATCTCCTGTTTCAGGACTCCTTGCACCATTAGAGGAATACCTGGAGCCAATTTGAGCAAAGAAGTTAATTGTAGGATACCGTCCGGCCTTAGCTTGTCGGAAACTATATATGCTAGCTCGTTGGCTAGCTTCTGCTTGCTTTAACGCCGGTGAAAAACCTAAGCTCGCTTCCAGCACTGTTCCATAAGGCTCAATCTCTGTCAATGGATTATCCTCTGTAATCTCCACACTCTCAATAATATAAGGTCTTGTAACATCCACCTGGAGTAACTGCAGCAATTGCAGTTTATCGCTTTTGAGTTGGTTTTCGAGCCTGACCTTATTCAGTTTTTCATTAGCTACTTGTGATCGAAAGTTATATACAGTCTCCATATTACCAACCCCTACAGATTCACGCTTCTCTTCCCGGTCTAATTGAGCCTGAAGCAGATTGACCCTGTCATCAGCGATCTTCAGATTTTCTTTATCAAGGATCACATTCAGGTATGCGGTCAGCACGTTAGCTTTTACATCAAGAGTCGCACTTTCTACACCATACTCAGCAGCTGTAAATTCACTTTGCCTTCTTTTGAGATTATTGTGATTAGAGAAACCGTTAAAGACTGTAGCAGTCGATCTAAGAAACGGGTCTGAAGTATTTGTTGTAGTACTCACCTGTCTAAAAGCGGTTTGGTCAAAGAATGTACCGAATGTAAAGTCATAGTTGACTCCAACGTTCAGATCAGGTAGGAAATTCATCATTGACTGCATTTTGTTAGACTTAGCAATCAATTTGTTGTTCATAGATGTTTTGAGAGCAATATTGTTTTCGAGACCAATCCTGATGCAATCATCTAAAGTGAGTACAGTAGTATCTGATGCGGTTTGAGCGGTTGCAGTTCTGACAATGACAATTAATAGTATGATCAGAACCGCATTCTTAATTAGTAGCCTTAGCATGTTGTAATGCAGTTTATGTTCAAGTTCGACATCTGCTTTTCAAAGGTTATGCCATGATTCTAATCCATTGTATATCAGATGAATACGATAAGTGAAAAACCAGAACATGTCACAATACTGAACACTGACGTTCAGATGTGAACTTAGATCACCGAAGAACTAATTATGTTATCAAGAGGTAATTTATTGTCACAAGTTGTCAGAACTACATTATCATATTACAATATTCTATGTTGTATAAAACTAGGTGAACAAAACCATCATGATTTAGGGATCACCAACAGCCATGAAAGTCGAGGCTTTTCGCCGAGCAGTATCTTACTGCCAATAAAACTTTAAATACTTTCTGTATTGCTGCAAGCGAACTTCCCATATTCTTTCACGTGGATGTAGATTTGATATACACAAAGACACAATGGTTGCTTCTATTAAAGTAACTGATATCAAAGCGCAAATAAGGGCTTTTTCAACCTTCACCATGAGTTTGGACCGACCGTTGGCCTCGAAACCGCGGTATCACTTATATAGCTATAGAGAACACAAGAGTTTATTGCAAACCAGTTTATCTCATACTAGAAGATCATTTCGAGATCACATTATTCAATGTCAGACATTAAGAATGAGCCTAAACAGTATATCAGAAAACTCCGTTTCCTTCATCGTAATAGAAGAAAGCAGATCGGTATGTGCACTGGGGAGAAGAATCGATCACAAAACATACTGGAAAATACGAACATCAAGTTGGTCGGTGATGTATTTGGAGTATCAGGTACGCAATGATACGGGATATTGCTCAAGGGCAAACAGACTCCCTAGTATTAGCCGAATTAGCTAAAGGATCACAGGTTAAAAAGAAAGGCAGGTTGATGTAAATCCTTACTGTTAGGGCCACTGATCACCACCGGTTCATGTTACAATTTGTATTGAGCTCTATCCAAGATATCAACAACCAAATGGCACAACTAGAGGCTTGAATAGGTCAATACAATATGCAGTACAGAGAACAGGTGCAACCACTACAATCTATCCTTGGAGTATCTAAGCCAAGTACTACAGGATATTATTACTGAAATTAGAGTGGAAATGAATGTTTTTCCTTCACATACTAACCTTGCCTCACGGGAAGAAGTATGTCCTGAAAACAATGAAAGTACAAGAGAAAATACTCCTCCCAAACTACTAATGGTAATAAACATGTGAAAACTGCGCTCGTAGAAGCTGCATGGGTGGCAACCCACTCCCAAGCCAATCCCTGTTTTGAAGATAAACATAGAAAAATAGCCTCAAGAAAAAGGGTAAAGAAAAGCTACCTATCGCTATTGGACACAAAATCCTAATAGCCGAATATCATGTTATAAGAGAGAACCTTATCAAAATGCACAAGATCAAGTTGTTATGGAAAGAGAAAATTGAAAGGTCAGAGAAACAATTGAATGAACTCAAGAAAACGTCAAATAACTATAGCTAAAAGGCCATTCTTATTTTGATGGTTAAACTCCCCGCAAATAAAACTGATAACAGATGAGAAGTACCAATAGTTGATGCCATGGAGCTCTTAGAAAAAATATACTCTTGTTCACGAACAAACCCGCACTTTACAATTTCCTTTTATGACCAGAATGACTTTCAGAAAAAAAGCCAGAGTCAAGACTCTGGCTTTAACAATCCTCCTTTTCAGGAATACATACTATTAGTTCTCTATGGTAACAGACACGGTTGCCGCTGGATCCGTAGGATTACCTGCTACATCCATACCTGTAATTGAGAAAGTCAAGCTGAATGTGTCTGGTAATGTGCCCACTGGGAATGATACGGTTCCGTCTGATCCCAAGGCTCCATCTACTACGTCATCAAAAGCATCACTCGTTACACTAATTGTAGCCCCTGCGCTCAATGCTTCACTTAAATCAGCACCTAAAGTAGCTGTACTTCCATCAACCGTGAATGAGAAAAACTCATATGTTGGGTCCACAGTATCATAGACGATTGATAAACTTGATGCGTCAAGTGAATCAATGTTGCCAGTAGCTGATATTATAGATGTAGCTCCAATAGTAATCACATCCGACCCTTCACCACTCGACGGAGCTGTGTAAGCGAAAATTAATGTACCAGCAGATCTGGACAACTCTGTTAGAGTACCAGCCCCAGCTGTGATCGGTGGAACCGCCGACAAATCAGCAAGACTTTCACTGAATGTCACAGTCACTGAATCAGTAGCAGAAGCCCTTAACACAGTATCAGGGTTAGCCTGAAAAGCCTCAACTTCCAATTCATCACCAGTTACACTAATACCAAGTGAGCAGAACTCACCCTGATCTGTAAAACCTCCACAATAATCAGCGCCAGGTGTTCCCAGAACTATTGTGTTACC
>DIYH01000026.1 GCA_002435755.1 Flammeovirgaceae bacterium UBA6059 | reverse complement strand
TAAAATCGCCACGAAGACCATAACCGCTAGCCGGGCTCATTGATCCACGGCGGACGACTTCCACGACCGGAGGTTCTGGTACGATGATGGTAGCATCTGTCTCTACATTCAATCCTTCAGCAGTGGTTGCCGAGAGTGAGATAGTGGCAGAGCCTGGACTCAGTGCCGTGATTTGACCATTTACGTCTACTGTGATAACTTCCGGGGCTGAGCTTAGCCATTGTAGAAACGGAGGTGTGGTTTCCATGCCAAGCTCATCAGTATAGGTGTAAGTAAGTTGGAGTGAGCTTCCTAATGCAATCTCCTCTACAGGATTGTTGAGAACAACCATAGGATCAAATCCCTGAACAACCAGCGTATGATCGTCCGAAGCTGTAAGACCTTCTCCATCTGCTACATCTAAGGAAAAAGTCACCTCACCTATTCCGGTAGGAGTGACCAGTCCGGATTGATCTATTAGGGCTACCGTCGTGTCTGATGACATCCATAGTACACTTTCTGGAATCACGGTTGAGCCTGATTGATCTACAAGTAGGAAATCGAATTGATGCGTGTTGCCAAAGAGTAAACTGCTTGTCCTTTCCAGGAGAGCAAGGTTCAACGACCTCATGATCTCCTCGACATTGCTAATCACCATAACTATCAAAGGCTCCTGTAGTATGGTGCCTAAAGGTGTTACAACTGTGATAGTTACCTCAATACTTCCTTCGGCCATAGTTGTCAAAAGACCACTGTCGTCAACTATAGCAATTGACGGATCTGATACTGACCAGCTCACAGATTGCTCACTAGACTCATTGCCCAACTCATCCACGAAGGACCATTGAAACTGGTAACTTGTATCTGTAGGAAGAATGGCGACAGGATTGCTGATGACCAAAGTAGGAGTAAGGCCCGCTACATTCAAAGTCGCAGTGGCTTCTAATATGCCGGACGGTGACTCGATACTTGCTGAGATAACGACCTGTCCAATCCCTGTACCTGAGGCAAGTCCGTTTGGTCCAATAGATAAAATCGTTGTATCACTTGATACCCATATTATTTGAGCAGTTTCGTTGATATTGCCAAGTTCGTCAGTATAGGTATAGTTAAAATTGAAGCTATCATTAACACGGAGTGTATCAGGATGAGTTCCGATGACTAGAGTAGGGTCCAACCCAATACTGACCACTTCGAAATCGACAATGGCTTCCTGATCTAATGGAGCTGTAGCGATAGCTGTGACCACTACACTGCCGATTCCCACTGCAGATGCTAATCCATTTTGGTCAATAGAAATCACAGAGGAATTGGAACTCGACCAGGTGATCATGTCCGGTTCAATTACTTCACCAATATGATCAACATAGACGTACTCAAATTGAAAGGACTCACCCACTTGTAGGGTTTCACGATTATTGCTAATCCTGAGTATTGGGTCTACACGATCATCTATGATATCCTCCCTGATACAGGCAGTAAACATGATAAGTGAAAATAAGCTCAGGTATTTGGTCACACTCATAACATACAACGTTCGCTATCGAAACTATCGATCCTCATAACCTAGCAAAGATCAACTGGGTTATGAGGATTGATAGTTTTGTCAGCTAAATGTCAAATAGCCTGAGCTACACTGCAAACAATAATTACCAGAGAGTTCAGCAAGAATAAGTCACTTGTTAACTGACTAGTTAGGAAAGCCAATTTCATATGGGAGTAATCAGTTGTCTTAAAAGTACCTACTCATACATAATAGAGTTCACCGGATTGGTTTTGGCTACTTTGAGCGAATGGTAAATGATAGACAGGAATGCAATCAGTAATCCAGCAAAAGCAGTCAGGATAAATGGCCATGCTGAAAGTGGTATCTGATAAGCAAAGTCGGCAAGCCAATTTTTCATTAGCCAAAAAGCTACCGGTGCTCCAATGATGTTCGCAAGAAGTACCAGTCTAAGAAAATCTTTGGACAGTACGCTGATCAATCCATTGTTCGAGGCTCCAAGTACTTTGCGAATACCAATTTCCTTAGTCCTTCTCTTCATCATAAAGGCGGTCAATCCAAATAGGCCGAGGCATCCCAGGAATATAGACAAAAGCGAAAAAGCCGATAGTACTTTTAATAGCTGATCTTCGGATTGGTAGTGCTCATCTAACTCGTCATCCATAAACTCAAAGTAGAATGGCCTATCGGAAGTGAAATCATACCATAGGGATTCGAGGGAGGCCAGAGTCTCCGGGATGTGCTGCCCGTCAATCCTGACTACCATCCAGGTAAGTGGCATGGTGATCTCTGAGCTTAGGGAGAATACTGTCGGTCTAATCTCGTCGTGTAGTGAAGCAAAATGAAAGTCTTCGACCACACCCACAATTCGGGCATCTTTCCCTGACCATTTTGCGCCTGTAAAGGCGTATCCGAATAGTTTTTCACCTAATGGCTCTTCGAAATCGAAGAACTTGACAGCAGCCTCATTGATCACATAAGCCTCTGTTACATCGCTGGGATAGTCCTTTGAAAATGTTCTTCCATCCTTCACATTCACGCCCATGGTCTCGAAGTAGTCATGTGCTACTACTACTGTCGGGCAAGACACTTCGTCCTCGAGCTGATCGGTTTTATAGCCGCGCCATCCACCAATACGATTGGTAGGCTTGACGGTAGAGGCAGTCACTTGCAGCACTCCAGGTAAGTTCTTAAGGTCATTTTTGATCACTTCATATTTCTCAAATACTTCGGAAGCGCCGAATGGGATCAATACAACATGCTCAGAATTGACCCCAAGGTCTTTATTTCTCATAAACTTGATTTGCTGAGTGATGACCAACGTGCTGCCTATCAAGATGGCCGCAAGAAAGAACTGTAGGGATACCATAAAATCGCGAAGTGTGAACCTGGAGCTTCTTTTGAAGTTTCTTGCACCACTTAAGTTTTCTTTGATTGAGTATCTGAGTAGAAATAGGGCTGGGAATGTGCCTACAGCTAGCGCCAATATCAAAATGATCATGATTAGAGTTCCTCCGATAAGTAAGTAGTCTTGCAAATCCAACAGTATAGACTTATTAGTGATTTGATTAAAGAAAGGCGTAGCAACTGATATCATGATCAAGCTGAGTGCTACTGCCAGCATCCCCATTAAGAAAGCTTCGGCCTGGAACTGTAAAGTTTGGGAAGTCCTGTCAGCACCTAGTACCTTCTTGATGCCCACTTCTTTGCCGCGATCGAGAGCTACCGCAACAGACAAGTTAACATAGTTGATACAGGCCAGGAGGAGTACGATTAGCGCTGTGACAGTGAAGATGGTCACTGTTGTCTGAGAACCATTGATACCAGCTTCATTAGCGAGATCAGAGTTGAGGTGTATCTCATGAATAGGCTGGGCAAAGAAATCCGGCTTTTCATCGCCGAGCCATTTCCCGCTGACTTCCTCCTCAATGTTAGTCGTAAGTCGATCTATATTGACATACGAGGTGGCTTTGAAGTAGGTGTAATGGCTTGTTCCGCTAATGTTGGTGGTAACCCATAGAGCATACCAATCCATGACTCCATGCATAGGTAGGATAACGTTAGCTTCGAAATGGGTGGTGGAAGGCAGGTCGTTGAAAACGCCAGCCACCTGAAATGTCTTCTCATCTATTTCTATAAGTTTTCCGATAGGATCGGAATCGTCGAAGTACTTCTTAGCTGTCGTTAAGTCAATGACAACATTTCCTGGTTCTTTTAGTATAGTGGCAGGGTTGCCAAGTACAAAGTCAAAACCAAACACGTCGAAAAAGGTGGAGTCTACGACCAGTACTTCATTCTCAATGAATAGCTCTTCCTCGATTTTCACAATCCCGCTACGGAAGTCAACTCTGGTGTAGGTGACATCCTGATTCTCGACCATCTGTGCTGAAGGAAGTATGAGGTAGCTCGTTAATGCTGACTCCACACGCGCATCACCACCCTGGTTGTAACGTCCTGCTAAACGGTACACCTGCTCGTACTCCGGAAAATGCCTATCGTAGATCAGCTCGTCATAGACGAATAAAGAAATGAGGACAAAGGCACTCAGCCCAACAGCAAGCCCTGTGATGTTGATAGACGAATACAACTTGTTTTTAAGAAGCTGCCTCCTCCCGATTTTGAAATAAGTGTTAATCATGATCATTGTTGAATTTGAGTTGTTGACGTTGTTGTTGGTACTTATGATCTTGAGCTTAAGCATGGAGAGACTATAAAGTATCCATGACCAAACAGCTGAACTGTAGGAATGAAACTCAAGATCATCCTCGAAATGCTCCAAAAAGTCCCCTAGCAGATCTTCTCGATTACCAGGCGAGCAAAAAATGAAGAGCTTGGCTAACCAATGAGGAGGCCGTCTCATTTGGCCGGATACACTTGGACCACCCCTTCAGGAATACTGCGCCATAAGGATTGGCGATTGTCCATTACTTCTTTGAGCTCATTTTGTCCGGCGATTGTCACGGTATAGTATCGCTTTGGCTTGCCTCCACGTTTTTTTGTGGCTTCACCCAGTGTTGATGCCAGCAAGCCCTTCTGCTCAAGCCTGTAAAGGCCTGTGTGTAAGGCACCCATGCTCACTTTCCTGCCAAGCCGTTCTTCGATCTCATTTCTTATTGCCACTCCATAGGCCTGGTCAGCTAATACACAAATGGTGAGCATTACAATTTCTTCGAACTCACCAATTTGATATCTTCTACTCATTTCTATCTTATTGCAGTTATTATTCAAAAGTAAAGAAATTTATTATTACTGCAATAAGATAGAAATAATATATACCAAACTTGATTTAAAATTTGGTAACCAGAAGAGCTGTTTTGTAGTCAGATGAGCGGCCCAGTTCAGTTTTCGCGGTAGCGCTCGTGGAGTTGTCGCAGGAGTGTGACTGCTTCTTTTGGTACCTGTTCACTTACAGAGTAAGTAGTGTCCTGTGTAAGAATAAGCACTTCTTTGGAAGTCTCTTGTATGTCAACAACTTCCTGAATCGGTAGAATGATACTGCGGCGAAACAAGTAAATGATCGTAATGACCAACCCATCAAACTCTAACCTAATGGCTTGTCTGGTATCTCTGACCACTTGAGGTAGGTAGAGTATGAGGACCAGCACGGCCATGGCTATCCAGAAATAGGTAGCCACGGTCATGCCACCATTGTAAAACCGTCGATAAAGCAATATTGGATGGATCAGACTGAAATAGATCACCACTATCCATCTGTTGACCATCCTGATCCAGGGTATGCGAAATGAGAAAGGATTGTCCATTTGCCTATACTACTATGCTCACTCTTTTTCGAACGATCATCTTACATTCTTTATGTAGAAAATGCCAGAAAATCGGTGAATGAGATAGACATAATATTGATATACTTATTTTTGATTCTACACTTAAATCTACGTTCATGCGCAAGTTTGCACTATTGTTAGCTACGTTTTCACTTCTTTTTTTTTACGCCCGTTCTCAGGAAATAGTCGAACAGATTGAAAGATCTGTCAACCAGGATGCCGTTGAAGCCCATATTCGTTTCCTGGCCTCTGATGAATTGAGAGGAAGAATGACCGGCACCCCTGAGAACAAAATTGCTGCAAAGTATATAGCTGAGCGATTGAGAAGTGCAGGAGCTACCTTGTTGCCTGATCGGGACAGTTATCATCAGCAGGTTCCTCTATTGAGGAGCGATGCACCGAGTTCTGCTGTTTTTTCATTTGATGATCAGGAGCTATCGCAATGGGATGAATTACTGTTCATAACTGCAGCCAATGGTACTTTATCAGCTCCTTTGGTTTTTGTAGGCTATGGATCGGAAGAGGAACTGAAGAAAGGCAAAATTGAAGGTAAGATAGTGGTGGCCAGAGCAGGTGCTGAAGACAACAAAGAGGCCAGAGCATTTTTCGGTATATCAAGAGAAAAAGTCGAAATGGTCAAAGAGATGGGTGGTGTTGCCTTAATCGAGCTCTATCGCTCAAGTGAGTTGCCGTGGAGTCTCCTTCAAAATTATTTTTCGGGTACGAAATATACACTGGACGGACCTACAGGAGACAGCTTCTCCAGTGGATTGATCAATGATGCTGAGGGCACATGGCTGGAATACTTCAGTTCTAAGAAAAAATTGAAATCAAGTGAACTAACTATCGAAGGAGCGGATACCAGATCTATCGAAGTGCCTAATGTGCTTGGATGGATTGAAGGTGCTGATCCGGCATTAAAGGATGAATACCTTATCATATCGGCCCATTTTGACCATGTGGGTGTAAAGCAAGTGCCTGCGGGCGAAGATTCTATTTGGAACGGAGCTCGGGACAATGCGATCGGTACAACCGCTTTACTTACTACCGCTGAATTCTTTGGTATGAATCGTCCGGCACGTTCCATACTTTTTTTGGCGTGTAATGCAGAAGAAGTCGGCCTACTGGGCAGCAGGTATTACTCGGAGAATCCTTGGATGCCACTTGACAAAGCCATATTCAACTTCAACAATGATGGGGCTGGCTACAACAACAAGACTATAATGACCGTGATAGGCCTTGAACGGACTTCTGCCGATACCATGATCATGGACGGAGCAAAGACTTTCGGGTTGACAGCTATTCAGGACCCTGTGCCTGAGCAAAACCTGTATGATCGCTCGGATAATGTGAGCTTTGCAGCAAAGGGAGTACCGGCCATTACCGCGGCTCCCGGGGCGGATGACTTTGATGAAGAGGTGCTGAAGTACTATCATCAGCCTGCCGACGAAGCAGATAATCTTGACTATGCGTATCTAGCTGATTATTATAGGGCTTATATACTCGCGGCATATAAGATATTGCATGCAGGAGAAAGACCATTCTGGAAGTCAGGAGATAAATATGAGGAGGCAGGTAAGTCCCTATATAGCATAGAATAATGCGATAAATCAACATTCACCCACTCAAGCTTTTTTGGCCCTATTTTCGCATTTGGATGACAAGGATCGTCCCAATTAGGCGTTGATCTTTTTTTAAATGACTGCTACTTCTCTTCCTTTTCAGCCCCACCCTTTGGTTTCCTATTTTCGCGTGGGGCGACTGTTGTATGGAGCACTGTTTTTATTCCTTCTGGAGTCTTGGGTCTATTGGGTCGAGCTAAAGGAGGCCTATACCGCTGATTCTGTTTTTTGGACTAGCTTTTGGATCTGGTCTTTTGGGTTCTCATTCATTCATATCTTCCTGGTGATGGCGGATGGTTGGTCCCGGTACCAGAATTATAAGCGTGCCAAAGACCAGTTTTTCATGCACGGCTTTCATCCTCGTATTGCGGACATGTACATTGTTTCTAAGTGCCAGCGCATGGCGGCTGAAGTAGCAGCAGAAGAACTGGGTATTGCCGACGAGGTAAGGGCACACTACGCGCATCGAGGAGTCAAATGGTATCATTATGTGCCCTATTTCATGGTAGCCGATCCTCTTTTTCTTATCAGGAAGGATTTTTGGTCACGCACATTTTTGGAGAAGAACTATACGCCGCGGTTTGACTTTAGGACCATGCAAACGGAGATGGCTAGATGATACTCACAGGACATGCGTTGAGTAAGCAATATGGTGACTTACAAGCCCTTGATCATGTAGATGTCAGCTGCGAGTCTGGTAGGATTTACGGGCTGTTGGGAGCAAATGGGGCCGGTAAAACCACACTTTTCAGGATACTGCTTGGACTCACCAAGCCAGACCATGGGCAGGTCATTATCAATTCTAAACGTAAAAAACCTTTAGGAGGGATCATTGAGAAGCCTGCGGCCTATGATTACCTCAGTGCAAGACAAAACCTTCGCCTTTTTAGTAGTGTACAGGGAGCACCTAAAGATGATAACACAATCTCAGAACGTCTTGAGTCAGTAGGACTTCCGCTCGACAGGCATGATCCTGTGCGTAACTTTTCCATGGGGATGAAACAGCGCCTCGGTATCGCAATAGCCATGCTCAACGATCCGGAGTGCCTGGTGCTCGATGAGCCTTTCTCCGGTTTGGATCCTCTGGGCATTGATTCGCTGCTAAGATTGATCCGAAATCTGGCGTTTGAGCATAGTATATCGGTGATTGTCTCCAGCCATATTGTTGATCAGTTGGCAAGGCTTTGCGACGAACTGCTTGTGTTGAGGTCAGGTAAGCTGGTTAATCGCGGTATAACTCAAAACATAATTGTGGCCTGTACCGACAGCTACACCATATGTGGGTCCGGTCTATCTAACTATGACTGGGGTAACTATGAGGCTTCCATTGCAGGCCAGTGTGTGACCGTAACTGCTGATGCTGAGGGCATTGGAGAACTGATAGAGCAACTCACCAAACAAGGTTTAAGAATCAGCTCGTGCAGTCCTAATATCAATATGTCCAAGCTGTTCGACTCTAAGCTGGTATGAAAACGCTGATCCAGGCAGAGTTGTACAAGCTGATGCACCAGCGCATGACCTATTTTGCGCTAGCCGCTATCCTCGTGATCGAAGGTATTGTGCTGGTCAGTGCCTACTTTCAGGGGAGTGCCATCCTTGATATTCTGCTAGATAACCTGAGAGAGTCATTTTACTTTCAGGGCACATTGCTCAACGGTCATTTGATGGTCTATCTTATCCTCAATAGCCTGTGGTTTCATCTTCCTTTGATCCTCATGATTGTGAGTGCAGGACTTTTTACAACTGAGCACAAGGAGAGAACACTTCAAATGATGATGCAGCAGCCTATATCAAAAACACATTTTATCATCAGCAAATACCTTGTTGCGGTGGTTTTCTCTCTCGTGGTGATCGTGCTACTCATGGTCAGCTCCATGATGATATCCTATAGCCTGTTTGGTACTGGTGATCTGGTTGTTTACTTGGGTACGCTCAATTTCTTCCAAAGTGCGGAGGCGTTTGAGCGAATTGTCCTGGCCTACCTTTGTGGCTCATTGACCGTGATATTCTTCTCTGTGGTGAGCGTGACACTTGCTATTTGGGTCCGTGATACTACTATCGCATGGATTGTTTCTGCCTTTTTTCTCATTATCAGTAACCTGCTTCTTAAAGTCGACCTGGGCATTGATTGGTTTGATAACTACTTTTTTGTCAAACTCAACGACACCTGGCAGTTGCTATTCAACACAGAGATTGACTGGTCGCACATCTATTTCAACAATGCCTTGCTTGTGACTTATACGGTCTTGTTTATGTTCATAGGGGTCATGATCTTTAGAAGGAGGGATGTAGCGTGAAAATGTGCTTTGTCTTTTTCGTTTTGCTCCTGATGCTACCGCAATGGATGTGTGCGCAGGATATAGATCCCGTTTTGTTGCAGGCAAAAGCACGATTAGATAGTGTGCAATCTTTCGAAGCTGGGCTTAAGCTCTCGGTGGATATCAGTTTTGTTAACATGTCTCCCAAGCAAGCTACGATGACCTATACTAAAGGCGAGCCGACCACCTTTTCATCCGAAGACTTTGTGTTGATCCCTAAGCGTGGGCTCGACTTTTCCCTATCGGAAATATTTGAGTATCCATTTATGACGGTGGATCGTGGTTATGAGGTGATTTTCGGTAGGCCATGTAAGTTGCTCAACATCATACCGCTTGATAAGAGAGCAGACTTTTCCATCGCTACGCTTGGAGTAGACACAGTCAATTACAGCGTGATGAAAAGTGAGATCAGCACCAAGAAGGACGGGACTTATGAAGTGCTTTTGTCATATGGCCAAAGTAATGACATTATTCCCGGTAGGGTGGAGGTGAGTTTCGAGATCGAGAGGATAAGAATACCACTACAGTACATGGGCAAAGAGATAGAAGTTGACAAGTCAGCCATGAAGATGGAGGAGGTAAAAAGAGGACGAATTATTCTCGATATTGAACCTGCATTAGTTGAGTTGGTCAAATAAGAGCGCAATGCCATTGTTTTTGAAGATCATATTTTTACTTTAGGCTCCTTGTAGCTTTGATGCCAACACGCATACCGGCCACATTTTAGTCCCAACTTGATGACCTAGCCTTTTGGCCGGAACTTAATTTCTCAAATACTATTTCCACTATGGATATCACCAACCCGCTTGTCTGGGGAGCACCCTGTTTTGTCTTATTAGTAATTATCGAACTGGCTTACAGCAAAATACAAGGCCATGAGGAACTTTATAGTTGGAAGGACCTCTTCGCCAGTAGCTCCATGGGCATGGGGGCAGTGTTGATCACACCGTTGGTCAAGGTGGTGTCTGCTGCTACTATTTTTTATTTGGTTTATGAGCTGTTCAATCCTGAGGTCAATGGTGTGAGGCAGAACATCATGGGTTACGCTTCTTTTGGCTGGGCGTGGTATACCTGGTTAGCTTGTCAGTTTCTGGATGACTTCTGCTACTACTGGCTGCATCGATGCAATCATACGGTGAGATTTATGTGGGCAGCTCATATCGTACACCACTCATCAGATCATTACAACCTAGGTACCGGATTGAGAAATGGTTGGTTTACGATCCTGTATAAACCTATTTTCTATATGTGGCTCCCTGCGATTGGTTTCCACCCTGAGATGGTGTTGGTCTGTATGGGTATCGAAGCGTTGTGGCAGTTTCAATTGCACACACAGTACGTAAAGAATCTTGGCTTCCTTGAGAAGTTTCTCAATACCCACCGGCAGCATCAGGTGCATCACTCCAGAAACCTGGAGTATCTCGATAAGAACCATGGTGGTTATCTCAATTTGTTTGATAAGGTTTTTGGGAGCTGGAAGGACTATGACGAAAACATCCAGCCGGAGTACGGTGTAGTACACGAACCCAACTCATATAATCCGCTAGTGATTGTCACGCATGAGTACAAAGACATTTGGAAGGACGTCAAAGGTGCCAAGAGTATCAAAGAGATGTTGATGTACATTTTTGGCCCTCCCGGATGGAGCCCGGATGGGTCTACTCTGACAGTCCGGCAACTTCAAAGACAAGCTAGAAAAGAGAAGGAGCTACAGGCTGAGCCAGTAATAGCCTAAGTTGCTGGTGATTCTTTATCAGAAATACCGACCGTATGTCTTTCTAACCAGGAGGTTAGTTCATCACTTTGGCCCTGATCAAGCGTGCATTCATCTCAGCGATATTGGTGATAGATATGCCTTCGGGGCACTCTACTTCGCAAGCTCCTGTGAATGTGCAATGGCCAAAACCTTCCTTTTCCATCTGTTTGGTCATATCCAGCGCGCGATGATGCGATTCTGGTTTCCCTTGCGGTAGTGAATTCAGGTGGTTGATCTTAGCTGAAGTGAAGAGTGCTGCTGAAGCATTCTTACAGGTAGCTACACAAGCACCACATCCGATACACGCCGCTGCATCCATGGCTTTGTCTGATACTTCTTTACTTATCAGTATGCTATTGGCTTCCGGAGCTGTGCCCGTCTTAGCGCTGATGTATGCACCCTGACCGATGATGCGGTCAAAGGCAGAACGATCTACGATCAGATCTTTGACTATTGGGAATGCCTTGGCGCGCCATGGTTCAACGGTGATTGTATCGCCATCTGCAAAGCTACGCATGTGCAGTTGGCAAGTGGTCATATGGTCATGAGGGCCATGTGCTCTACCATTAATAAACAATCCACACTGACCGCATATGCCTTCCCGACAGTCATATTCGTAGGCGATCACTTTTTCATTTTTCAATACCAGCTGTTCATTGAGATGATCCAGCGCCTCCAGGAATGACATGTCCTCAGTCAGATCGTCTACCAGGTATTCTTTCAGCTCCCCTTTATCGATAGGACCTTCCTGTCTCCATATCCGTAATGTAACTTTCATTGTTGCTTGTTTTATGGCCTTTTGACTATCTGTTATTTGTAGCTCCTAACCGTAGGCTTGATAAATTCAAACTGTAGTTCTTCTTTGTGAAGTTTAAAATCACCATTGGCATATTCCCATGCAGATACGAAGCTGTAGTCTTCATCAACCCGTACAGCTTCTCCATCTTTCGTTTGATACTCTTCCCTAAAATGTGCGCCGCAAGACTCGTCTCTGTTGAGGGCATCCGTACACATGAGCAACGCCAATTCGATAAAATCTGCAAGGCGTAGCGCTTTTTCCAGTTCCGTATTGAGTTCTAGACTTCCTCCGGTGACCTTTACATCCTTCCAGAAATCAGTCTTGATCTCCTCAATGTCTTTAATGGCTTTCTCAAGTCCACTTTTGTTTCGACTCATAGCGCATTCTTGCCACATGACCCGCCCAAGCTGCCGGTGGAAATGGTCCGCCGTTTGAGTGCCGTTGATGGAGAGGATCTTTTGGATATGTTCAGAGATTTCCTTTTCTGCCTGACTAAAGCTATGATGATCTGTAGAGACCGGCTCTTCCTTCAATAGCGAGCTCAGGTAGTTGTTGATGGTATTAGGTAATATGAAATAGCCGTCGACACTGGCTTGCAATAAAGAGTTTGCACCTAGCCGATTGGCGCCATGATCAGAAAAGTTGCATTCGCCAATGGCGTAAAGACCCGGAATGGTGGTCATCAACTCATAGTCCACCCACAAACCTCCCATGGAGAAGTGGGCTGCCGGTGATATCTGCATAGGTTCTTTGTAGGCATCTATTCCGGTGATCTTCTTGTACATCTTGAAGAGGTTGCCATAGCGGTCCCGAATGGTCTCTAACCCGAGCCTCTGAATGGCGTGACTAAAGTCAAGATAAACGGCATTTTTGAGGCGACCGACACCATGACCCGCGTCTATGCGCTCTTTGGCAGCTCTGGACGAAATGTCTCTCGGTGCAAGATTGCCGAAGCTAGGGTAGCGTCGCTCCAGGTAGTAATCACGCTCAGCCTCAGGTATGTCATTGGCTGATCTCTTATCATCCTTATTGCTTGGGACCCAGATGCGACCGTCGTTGCGGAGTGACTCAGACATGAGTGTCAGCTTGGATTGTGCCTCACTGGATTGCGGTAGCGCAGTGGGATGGATCTGAGTAAAACTCGGCGCTGCGAAAAAGGCACCTCTCTTGTGGGCTTTCCAAATGGCACTGCCGTTACAACCAATAGCCAAAGTGGACAATCTGAAGACCCTGGAGTAGCCACCCGTAGCAAGTACGACTGCATCTGCCGCAAACCTCTTGAGTTCTCCATTTACCAGATCGCGCGCGATGATACCCCTGGCTTTGCCTTCCACAGTAACCAGATCAAGCATCTCATGTCTTGTGAACATCTCCACTTTACCGGCACGTACCATCTTGGATAGCTGAGAGTAAGCTGCCAGCAATAGCTGCTGCCCAGTCTGCCCGCGAGCGTAAAACGTGCGCTCGACCTGCACTCCACCAAAGCTTCGGTTAACGAGTACACCACCATATTCTCTTGCAAATGGCACTCCCTGTTGGGTGAAGTGATCAATCAATGGAGCACTTAGTTCTGCAAGGCGATAGACATTGGCCTCACGAGAGCGGAAGTCTCCACCTTTGATCGTATCGTAGTACATCCGCCAAACACTGTCACCATCATGCTGATAGTTTTTGGCTGCATTTACGCCTCCCTGAGCAGCTACAGAGTGAGCACGCCTGGCGGAATCCTGGTAGCAGAAGCATTGTACCTCATAACCCAGTTCTCCAAGCGTAGCGGCGGCACCTGCTCCTGCAAGTCCGGAACCTACTACGATCACCTTCAACTTTTTCTTGTTAGCAGGATTGATGAGTTGGCTGCTGATTTGGTAGTTGCGCCATTTTTCTTCGAGCTTACCTTCGGGAATTTTTGCGTTGAGTACCATATCAAGACTATTTGAAGTATACAATTACAGGTATGATCCCAAAACCAATTGACATAACGGCCGCATAGATCAGTGATACTTTGGACAAGACCTTAAGTCCGCGTTTATGGTGAAATCCCAGCGTCTTGAAAGCACTTTTGAGCCCATGGTGCAGGTGCATGCCTAGCGGAATAGCCAGAATCGTGTAAAAAGCGACGTAGTAAGGATTTTGAAAGAGACTATAAGTTACCTGATAGACATCCAGATTGCCGCTGTTATCCATAGCCACTTCAGCGCCCATACCCAGTTTGATCCTTGCCCAGAAATTGGCGAGGTGCACCACTATGAAAAGTAATACCAGGATGCCAAGAAGGCCCATGTTTTGGGAAGTCCAGGAGCTGTTCTCTTTCGCGTTGTTGACGGCATATCGGTCCGGTTTTGCGTTCCTGTTCTGATAAGTGACTATGGCGGCATAGGCTGTATGCAAAAAAATGGAAGCATAGAGGAGGTAGGCCACAATCTTAATGAGAGGACTCTCTCTAAGCGTCGTAGAGTACGTGTTGTACATCTCCCGCGAAATGTCCTCCGGTAGCAGAAGTATGCAATTGGCAGAGAGATGAACGATCAAGAAAATGCAGAGGAACAAACCAGTCCCTGCTATGATACTCTTTCTAAAAAACAGGTTCATGCTATGGTTAGGTGATTGGGTATAACGACTAGTATCAGTTTAATCAGAATATGCTTGGATTATAGCTTCATCAATGCATCAAGAAACCCCATATTCTCTCCTTTCTCCTTGATGACGAAAATAGGTATACTGCTATCGAGGTAGACTAGTTTTTCTGCTACCGATCCCATCAGTAGTGATGCGATTCCCGTGCGTCCCCTTGATCCTATGATGATCATATCCGCCTCGTTTTTGGTGGCAAATTCGTATATCAATTCCGGTGAGTCGCCATTTTTGGAAGGTAGAAAATCACAACTTGTTTCCTCATGGAACTCATATTCTTTGAGGAAGCGTTGACAGTCTTTCTCCGCAAAGCTTTTCATGATGCTGGCAAATTCCTCATAAGTCTTGCCTGTCCTGTAGTATCCTATTGGAATGTGATAAACATTGATGAGCGCCATCTTGACTCCTGATTTCTGATTTAAGTCTAAAGCGAATCCAAGCCCGAGTGCAGCATGATGAGAAAAGTCGACCGGCAGAAGTAGTTTTTGAATATCTGTACTGGCCTCCTCAGGTATGAAAAGCATGGAGCAGTGACATTTTCGAGCAATCCTGCTAGAAACAATGCCTGAACCATCCAGACTTTTCTTACGGCCCATCATGATCAAATCGACGTTTTTGACTTTGCTGAGCTTTAGGATCTTGTCAATAGGATGCCCCTCGGTAATAATGCAGCTGGTATCTACATCTGTAGAACCGAAATGCTTTTCGACTTTAGTCATGATCTCTGCTTCGATAGTTTCGTCCAGGGGATCGACGAGATCAGGGTATTCTTTTACCAATTCTTCGGGTAGTTGTAGCTCTTTGGCGACATGCACAAAAATGATCCGCTCGATTGCGAGAAACTTCGAAATGGAAGCTGCATAGCGGATGATGTGCTCGTCCATACCGGACATATCCAGTCCGATCAGTGCTACCTTATATGATTGTTTTGCTAGTTCTTTCATCATTTTTGGGTTTACGCTATAGAATTCCCCGGATGAGGAAGAGCGAAGCAAATGCGATAATCGCATATAGCTCAGGAAATACCGCTAAGATCAATGCTCTTCCGAAGACGTCATTGCCAGAACCTATACTATCGATACTGTTGGCGCAGACTTTGCCCTGGTACATGCCTGATAGCAAACCTGCGAGTCCAAGACCCAGCCCTCCACCGAGTATACCAGCTCCCTGGAGCAGTGTCATCCCGGGATTGATAAGGTCTTGTAAAATGAAAAATCCTGCAAAGCCATATAGGCCTTGTGTACCCGGTAGTGCGCTCAGTACTATAAATGAACCAAAGGCCTCCGGTCGTTTTTTTAATGCCCCTACGGTAGACATAGCTCCGATAGCAGTACCCATAGCACTACCGCAACCAGAGAGACCTACCAACAAGCCTATGCCTATAAAGGCGAGTGTTAAGGGTAAAGCTTCCATATTGTTCTATTTTGAATGTGACAGTTTTATTTTTCGTAAAGGATTGTAGGGTACACCCCCTCCTTCAAATTGTGCATTGTTGTAGAACTCGACGAATGTCAATCGCAACGGATGGACAAACGAGCCGAGCGCGGCTAACGCGAAATTGAGGCTATGCCCCAAGAGCAAGAATATTATACCCAGAAGAACTCCCCACCAGGTATCGCCCATGATCTGCATCCCTATCTGATTGACCACCAGGCCAAGTACTGCTGACGCTACTCCTAAGGCGAAAAGACGTACATATGAGAGTACATCACCAAGAATTCCCGTTAGGATAAAGAAAAGTGGCAGTAGTCCGCTAAAAGCTCTTGCCAGCACGGGACTATCCATATTGTGGAAGAAGAGCACTAGAAGTACCCCAGTACCTAGTAAGCTCTGACGTATAAGCTCAAATGGTTGTAGCGCTTCGACTCCTTGCATATCAGCTAAAAACATCCAAATCAAGGAAGTTACGATCAGGAGCTTACCTATTTGTGGTAGCCCGGCAATCAGGCTTTTATACTTGATCTTGTTGATGATAGAAATGACAATGCCTGTGATGATCTGCACTACCCCGATGAGTAAGGATACATTGAAGGCGTTGAATACTACACCCCGGTCGTCCGGGATCACCACATATTGAGCGAAGTATTGTAGTATCGGGTGATTGTCGGAAGTGACTGTAGGTATGCCGAATATGCTGCCCGACTTGACAATACCCATCAGGGTGGTAAATACACCAAGGACAATACCCAGGATAGCCATATCTCTGCTGGCTTTTAGAAAAGTAAACCAGCCCGCTGCAGCTGCTATGAGCAGTATAAGCCCGTATCCGGCATCTCCAAGACAGTAGGCGAAGAGTATAGGATAAAAGACTGCTATAAATGGTGTCAGGTCCAGCTCGTAATACCCCGGCAACTGGAATATACGAGTAATCGCCTCAAATAGCTTTGGGTACTTTGGGTTCCTGAGAAGGACAGGTACATTATCTCCCGGCATAGGATTGGTGATACTGTAAGACAACTTTAGGTCGTCCACATAGTGTACGACCCCATCAGACATTTCCGCTGGAAACCAACCCGTGAGGTGGATGATACTTCCTTCTGCATAGGAAGTACCGCTGTTGTCGGCAAGGAGTAGTGTGCTTTGGTTTTCTATCACCAGCAACTCACGATCAAGTAATGGCAGGTATTTTGTTAGTTTTTTTATTGAAGCTGCGCGCTTTGACCTATTCTGCTCAAGCTGCTCTTCCCTGAGTGTGATGTCAGAGATCTTTAAGGTAGGTAACTCGATGGCCTCAAAGGGGACCGAGGCGTTTTCGTCTTTGGTTAGTACAACAAGGTAAAGGCGGTCAGACGTTTCATTGACGATGGTATAAGTTAGTTCTGCAAGTTGGTCTGGGTCGTATTCTTTCTTTTCTGCAATACAAAAGTGAACCTGCAGCCCAGCCTCAGTAAGCAAGCGTAGTTTGTCCACATCAAACTCACCCCAAGGCTGTAATTTCTGTCTGTTTTTTTGAAGAAGGTCAGCCTCCTGCTGGTCGGTTTCCTGCTGATGTCTAATGGCCAGGATCTCTTCTATCACCTGGTCAGCAGTTGGTCCCGAATCAGGGAATTCACTTTCAGCAAATATTGCTTCTTCGTTGGATGCATTGACAAATTCAATTGCCCGGTTGAATCGGGTTTTGCGTAGCTCCAGTTCCTCTATGTCCTCGTTTCTGAAGTTGGTATCCAGCTCTATATGGATGACACCAAGGTCTTGCAAGGCTTGTGTGGTTTGTTCCCTATCGCGATAATGGATAAGTAGCTCTATTTTCTTGAAGTGTGCTTTCATGCCGCCACCCCCGTTTCCTGTCTTTTCTTGACAATTTTTTGAGCGGCCTTAGAGATATTCTCCTTATCCTCTAGAAACCGTTTGATCTTGAGGATAGCATCTTCATAAGCAGGTATTTGTACCTTTTCATAGAGATTTACCTTCTGAGTGGTCTTCTTACGAGCTGCATTGAGCGCCTCTACCTGGAAACCCTTCACTTTGATCTGAATATCAAGCGTAATGACTTCTTTCAACATTGCGATAGCAGCAGGGACCCACGTCGGGTAATGCCACCAGCCTACATCAGCCACTCTGAAGGTCACCTGTTTGATCTCAGGTACTCTTACACCTACAACCTTTTTGTAATAGATACCTGGGTCTTCAAGAGATAAGATATCAGGAAGCTCAGACCAAAAACCTGAGAAAGGATCCAACTTTTCCTCAACAGCTACTTTTTCCGATAGGAGCTTGTCCAGAATTTTGCGCATTTCCTTTTCCTCTTTGCGCAAAGCTGTCTCTTTGTTTTTGAGGATAGGTAAAGCCCTCTCACGGATCGCAAGCTGTCGGCGGAACTGCTGTATGGTGGTCTTATTATATTGAAACTTGAGCGCCATGCGTTATGCGTTTACCGTTGACTCTGTCTCTACTTCATCCCCTTTCCAGTACTTACCAATGAATTCTTCCTTGATACCTATTTCGTATTTTTCGAAATGTCTTTGTAGGAGTTTCCATCCTGTATCCAGCATTTCGTCGATAGGTATGTTGATGTCGACGGCCAATAGTTCTAGCGCATACTCTTTTGAAAAAGAGAGACATCTACGGTCATATTCGTTGAGATCAAAACCATTTTCTCTTTTGGTTTTGGCATTCATAGCATCTGCATAAAGACGGATCAATGCGTTCATCACCTGAGGGTGGTCCTCTCTTGTTTTTTTGCCGATCACGTTTTGCTTTAGCCGAGATAAACTTCGGAAGGGATCTATGATCGTCTTACCAATATCAGTGTCATGCTTTAAGAATAGTTGACCTTCTGTGATGTACCCAGTATTATCGGGAATGGCATGTGTAATGTCACCTTCGTTGAGTGTGGTGACCGCCACAATGGTGATCGATCCACCATGCACGAACTGTACTGACTTCTCGTAGATACGTGCCAGATCACTATATAGAGAGCCGGGCATAGAGTCTTTTGATGGTATCTGGTCCATTTTGTTAGCAACTATCGCCAATGCATCAGCATAGAGGGTCATGTCGGTAAGCAGGACCAGCACATTTTGCTTCTTGTCATTGGCAAAGTATTCTGCGGCGGTACAAGCCATGTCCGGGATGAGCAACCGCTCTAAAGGAGGATTTTCTGAAGTATTGATGAATGATACGATCTTGTCCAGTACTCCGGCGTGAGAAAAAGTATCCTTGAAAAAGAGGTAGTCGTCGTTGGACAATCCCATACCTCCGAGAATGATCTTATCCGCTTCGGCACGCATGGCTACTTCAGCGAGAATCTGATTGTAAGGCTGGTCTGGATCCGCAAAGAATGGGATCTTTTGACCCGTGACTAAGGTATTGTTGAGGTCGATCCCGGCAATACCGGTTGCCAGAAGGGTGGAGGGCTTGGCTCTTTTAACTGGGTTTACCGCGCTTCCATTGATCAAGCGTGGTTCGCCAACGAGCTCAGGTCCATTATCTATGGGCACTCCATAAGCATTGAGAAACCTACCTGCGAGCAGGTCACTCACTTTGAGCATCGGCGGCTGTCCTGAGAATATGACTTCTGATTTGGATGAGATACCTTCCGTACCTGAAAAGATCTGTAGGGTGACCTTATCACCAGTCACACTGATCACCTGAGCAGGCCGATCATTGACCCAGGCCAACTCGCCATAGCGAGCACCTTCAGCTTCAACCTCACAGGTGGCCTTAGTGATACGGGAGATATGAGTGTAGATACGTTGAAATGCTGTCCTTTTCATCAATCGTTGGTTTCAAGCGTTGTGAGTTCTTCATTTTGCTCTTGAAGTGCATTTTTGAGTTCCTGCTCATACTTTTTGAAAGCATCTGATTGAAATGAGGAATAATTCATTTGTTTGAGTAGGTTGATCAGTTGCTTGAAGTAGGTGCCTACTTGCTCAAAATCTGCAAAGTCAAAATCTCGTTCGCCAATTTCCATCACTGTATTGAGCATGTACTTTTGTCGATCGATGGGTGTGTTCATATCCTCATCGTCAAAAGAATCTTGCTGGATAAGTGCAAAATCTATGAGTTCGCTCTTCCAGTAGCTGACGTGGTAGTTGATCGGCACAGCATCATCTCCAAGTATATTGATCTGGTCTCTGGCTTCTATTCCGTCACGTACTATGTCTTTTGCTCTTTTGACCAGCTTGACCCATCCCTGCTGGATACCTGTATCTGTATTCTTGATGAATTCAGGGTAGTCGAGGTATTTGGAATATGACGCTAAAGAGTCTATCGCAGGATAGCGCTTAGCATCTGCACGCTTTTGTGATAGAGCATAAAAGCAACGTGCTACTTTACTCGTCGATTCAGTAACGGGCTCCTTGAAGTTGCCACCAGCTGGCGACACGGTACCGATAAAGGTGACAGAGCCATTCGATCCGTTGTTGAGCTCTACCATGCCAGCTCGACTGTAGAAGTTAGCGATGGTAGCCGGTAGCTCCACAGGGAAGGCATCCGGGCCTGGTAGCTCCTCCATTCGATTGGACATCTCACGTAGTGCCTGGGCCCATCGGGATGTAGAGTCAGCTAGCATAAGCACCTTTAATCCCATGTTACGGTAGTACTCCGCGAGTGTCATCCCGACGTATACGGAGGCCTCTCTCGCTGCAACCGGCATATTGGAGGTGTTGCAAATGATGACGATCTTTTCGTCGAGTTTCCTACCGGAAACAGGATCCGTGAGTTGAGGGAATTCTGTAAATATTTCAACTACCTCATTGGCGCGCTCACCACATGCTACGATGATGACTATATCTGCTTCACTGTTTTTGGCGATAGCCTGCTGCAATACCGTTTTACCAGTACCAAAAGGACCTGGTATATAACCCGTGCCACCTTCAGCGATGGGGTTGAATGTATCGATCACCCTTAGACCTGTCTGGAGGACGCTATAAGGTCGCAACTTGTGGTTGTAGGACTCTACAGCCAACTTTACAGGCCATTTTTGTCTCATGGTTACGCTCTGCTTAGTCCCCTTGTCAGAAACCAATACGGCGATCTCATCAGTGATCCGGTAGTCGTCTTTTTTGCAAATGCTTTCGATAGTATACTCACCATGAAATGCAAAGGGGACCATGATCTTATGATCGATCCAGTTTTCCTGTACACTTCCCAGCCAATCTCCTGCCTTTACACGATCACCTTTTTTGGCAATGGGTGTGAAATCGTAGAGAACATCGTCATCCAATGGAGCGGTTACTTCACCTGTATCGATGAACATGCCTCCCATTTTGGCCAGATCATTTTGAAGTCCATCGTAACGTTTCGACAAAATACCGGGCCCGAGTTCTACTTCAAGCATCTGTGCCGTAAACTCGACTTCACTGCCCATTTTTATGGTTTGGCTTGATTCGAAAAGTTGTGCGGAGGCGATGTTGCCTTTGACTCGAATAACTTCGGCTTTGAGCTTCTTGCCTTCACTCAAAATCAAGCATATCTCGTTTTGAGTGACCGGACCTTCTGCTTCTATTGAAATAAGGTTGGATACTACGCCAATTACTTTGCCTTTGGTCATATGACAGCTGTTTTGAGTGAACGAACCTTGTTTTTGATGTCTTCCTGGAGCCTGATGAATCGGGCTGTCCCATCTTCTGCATTTCGGGTTTGCCATCGGTCGATTATCAGCAAACGAATGGTATAAGTGAAAACCTGTTCTTTACCGAAGAAGCCGGGTGTCTGGTCAAGGTATTCCCAAATTACCTTATCAGAAAATGTGGCTATGTCTATAGGATCCTCGCAGGAGACTATCTCATCAATGCCTTCTACATAGGGAAAATCCCGGAGTAGATCACCTGCTAAGGATTTGCCAGCGCCGACCTGGGCCATGCGTACATCCTCAAAAATGGGAGCTTTCAGGAAATCATGATATGAATGGTTGTAGGCAGAAAAGAATTGTTTCATCTTCCGCTCAAAGCGACAATAGTCTCCTATGAATGGGTCTGAGGGAATAGCTTCATTGTAATACATCTGCCAAAGCTTATCTTCCATTTCTCTGGGAGCCATTGACGGAAACTGGTCCTCATAATCTCTCAAGAAGTCGCTCATGTAAACGGCTAAGTCACTTCTGTTTTTTTGATATTCCTCAACGGTCTGTTGATCCAGCATTGCAGGTTGTATATAACGGCTTGCTGGTATGTCCTGATACCTTTGTAAAAGGATATTTAGAAAATTGAGATTGTCATTAGGATAAATCAAATAGCGAAAGGAACGCGCATCGTTTGGTTCCAGATTTCGAAAGATCGTGTCAACAAGTTCTTCAGTATCAATCTGATGCTTACCTTGATTATCGATGGCATAGTCAAGGCTAAGGTCAGGAAGTCCCGATATCAGATAGTAATAACTCATTCGGGAGTGTTGAATAGTAATCGTTGTGTTTGCAGTTGCAAATAGGGAGTGAAGAGGGCAATGAAATCATCCTCAGAAAAGGAGATTTGATAGCCTTTACCTTGTTCTGATATTCTAAAACCGGTCGTAAGTTGCTGGTCAAAATCAATAGTAAGATTCTTGGCACGTTTACGGACCTCCTTATCAAAACTACCGCCAAGTTTGTTTTCGAGATTTTTCGGTAGGAGGATCTCCAGGTTGCTTGCAGGGTCCCATGAGTTTATTGCCTCGAGTATGGCAGATTGGACAAAGGCATTGTTTTCAAAAGCCTCCGTAGCGGGTTTGTCGAGTATTTTTTCAGCAAGTGTATTATGGATCTGGGTTTTGAGGTCACTGATGAATTGCTGTCCTTTTAGCTGTAGCTCATTTTCTACTGTACGAGTGATCCTTTCCGCTTCACGCTTAGCTTCTGCTATGGTTTTTTCTGCTTCTTGACGTGACTGGTCAAGTATTCGCTTGCGTTCTGCTTCTGCCTGCGAACGAATTTCTTTAGCATCATGCTCGGCCTTTTCTATTCCTTCGCGATAGACTTTATCTGTGAGTATGTCAAGGTTACTTAATTCGCTCATGCGTTAGGTTATTTAAGTATCAGTAATGGCAAAGGACTTTGATAAGTCATGTGCTCAGTGAAGCTTTCATGGAAAATGCCTTCTAGAAAGCTGTAGGTTTTAGGTAGGATAGCGATCATACCTATATCATTCTCTTTGGCATAGTCAATAATACCATCGTCAACATAGCTATGAGAAGTGAAACTAAAGCTCGTAGAAATGCCTTCCAGTTTTTTGCGTACAACTTGTTGATAGGCCTTCTCCTCTGGTGTCATGTCTTGCTCATGACCATTAAGTGTTACGGTATCGACTTGTAGCCCTAATGCCTGTACCAGATCATGCATGAAGTCTAGGGTGTGGTAGTCAGTTTGATTGCTGTAGTCGCATACAAGACCTACTTTTTTGACGCTAGGCAGATCAGTATCATCAGGTATCACTATGATGGGTTTGTCGATAGACTTGACTATCGTGCCCGTCTTGGTACCCCAAATAAGTCCTAGACCTTTTGCTCCTTTGGTCGGCATGGCAACCATGTCAACTTCCTTGCGTTTCGCAAAACGAACCAGGCCATCTGTGAATAAACCCAACTCTTTGATGAACTCGCAATCTATAGATGTAAGCTCTTCTATATGGTTGGAATAGGATTTGAATTTCCTCTCTATTTCTCGTTCGGAGTTGAGGAGCATTTTGTCGACCTGTTCTTTCGATCCGCTCTCGGAGTAGGGGCGGCTATAAGCATGATATATGACGAGTTTCGCGCCGATATCGGATGCGATACTTGCTACTTGCTTCAGTCCGCTATTGGCCCTTGCGGTGAAGTCTGTGGGAAATAATATGGTAATCACGGTAGTCTATTTAAGTTGATAGTGCTAGTTCTTAATTCGAAAGTAACGCTATCGGGTCAGGGCGTGTCTGACGTACTTATCACTATGAACTGATTTTTGTCAGAAGTTGAAATATGGCTTTTGTTGGGTCTTGTTTTATCAAAAAAAGTCATACAAGTCCTTGTATTGACGGTTTAGTACTTAGAGCTGTAAGGTTCGGAGTATACTTGAGTACGCTGACTCCCTTTGGTTAGGTCCTGATTATGCTTGTATCCGAATCTATAATTATGTAGTACAAATCCTTGTCTATCCTTTAGTATAATGGACAAATGGTCTTATTTGTCAGTGTTATTAGCTTAAGGACATTTCTAACAGCTTCTTATTGACGATAGAAGATCAGGACAAGGTAGTTGCGTGTTGTCTTTATGTCAGATTGGAGCAGAGTGTCCAAGAATACCTTAGTTGAATAGAAAGTTTAGAAATCATGATCAGGACTAATTGGATTGAACAATAGTTTGGTAACCATTTTACGATTAGTTTTACTATTCGCAGCTTTTGAGATTTAGATTTTCAGACTACATCCCTGTTAATTGGTTCTGATTTCTGCTTTCAGTCGCTTCGACAACCACGGAAAAATTTTGTGGTTGAATTGCGACTAATTCCCTTACACTTAGATTTGATGATCTAGCTGTTGCGATATCTGAGTTAAAAGGGAGAAAATCAGTGAATAATGACCAAACCTGTAACCAAATACAAATTCTCAAATAACCTTCATGCTGAGTACACTTCCACTCTCAAAAAACGTGTAGCCACTTATTTCGAAGATAACGGTATTCAGGTCAATGCTAATGCAGAAATGATGTTTAAGACGGCTTTGGCCCTGTCAATTTACATCCTACCATTTCTGATCATCCTTTTTGGTGGTATCACCAATGTTCCGGTGCTTTTCGTACTTTGGGGTATTATGGGTTTTGGTGTCGCGTTCATAGGTACTTCAGTCATGCATGATTCACTGCATGGATCGTACTCCAAAAGCAAAAGGGTAAATTCCATAATAGGGCTGTCAACGGTATTGTTGGGGGCTGATCCGAAAGTTTGGAAGATACAGCACAACGTACTGCACCATACCTATACTAACATTGAAGGAGCGGATGAAGATATAGAACCCAGATTTGTTCTAAGATTCTCACCTAATCAACCACTTCGATGGTTTCATAAGTATCAGCACTTCTACGCTTTCTTTTTCTACTTCTTGTCCACACTGATCTGGGTAACTGTTAAAGACTTTGCGAAGCTCTTTCAATACCGTGAGCGCGGTTTGATCAAGAAGGGTAAAGAATTCAACAACTACCTAGTGCTAATGACTTTCCGAAAGCTCAGTTACCATTTGGTTATCATTGGAGCTCCAATATTGCTTTTAGATTTTCCTGTATGGCTTACCTTATCAATGTTCTTGTTTATGCATCTCATTGCTGGTATGTGCCTCAGCCTTGTTTTTCAGCCGGCACATGTTATGCCTGATACCATGTTTATAGAACAAGCAGAAGAGAAGATCAACCAAAACTGGTTAGTTCACCAACTGTATACCACAACCAATTTTGCTCCTCGCAACAAACTATTGTCATGGTTTATTGGAGGACTTAATCGGCAAGTGGAACATCATCTCTTCCCAAATATTTGTCATATCCATTATCCTAAAATTGCCGGGATTGTTAAAAAGACCACAGAGGAATTTGGGCTACCCTATCTCGAAGAAGATACTTTTATATCAGCTTTGAGTAGTCATGTGAAAATGCTCAAGAAAATGGGTAGAGGAGAGGAACATTTGGTGCCTGTACCTGCCTAATCTCATCAGGATAGGAAGCTTTTTTGCTTTCATAGCTGGGAATTTCCTCATTAGTATATATTTGCGCTCCCTTCTAAAGGAAACTGCCACGAAAAAGACAAAGTCCGTACGCTAAACATAACCAGGGCATGAAGGCAGTCTTCAATAAGAATTAATAATCAATAAATACAATAATGGAAAAAGGTAAAGTAAAGTTTTTTAACCACGAGAAAGGTTTTGGATTCATCGTCAATGACGCTAATCAGCAAGACATCTTTGTTCACAAAAGCGGAACGGATGAAAATCTTAAAGAAAATGATGTCGTTGAGTTCGATGTAGAAGAAGGAAGAAAAGGCCTTAATGCAGTGAATGTACGTGTAGTAGGCTAATTGTTTATAAACTTATTACTAGAAGCGGAGGCTGCCTTAGCAGTTTCCGCTTTTTTGTGATCGTTTGATCATATCAGGTCGGCTATGGCCTCATCTAAGTGAGAGCACCATGCTCTTTAGCTTTCTGGTTTTTGGAAGTTCTTCGCTGCTATTTTAAAGCTGTTCTGACAACCATATGAAACATGGTTTTACTCGTGGCTATCCACTTCCACTATTTCCGTTAAATATGCTAGTCGTGTGAAAGGGCCACCTATTCAATAGTTCTAAGCGATACACCGGCAATTTTGATCCTTTCCTGACGTCCTCTTACTTCGTTCTCTCCAAGATCTTTTATCTCATACTGATCTGGGTTTACCACTTTGCCCAACAGCTTCTCAGAGATGATGATATCCGTGTCATAGGTTTTGCACAAGTCCCTGAGCCTTGCGGTAGTGTTGAGTACATCTCCAGAAAACATCACCTCTTTGCGAACGACTCCCATCTCTCCCGCTGTGACCTCTCCGAAATGTATACCCGCTTTGAAATCAGGAACAACATCATAGTTTTCGCGGTAGTAATCCCGTCGATCTTGGAAGAGTCTTTTGATATCAAAAATGCATTCGAGGTACTGGCTGTCTTTTACTCCCTTGGCTAGAGGCCATGTAATGATGACCTCATCTCCGACATATTGGTAGATCTCACCCTTGTAGTCGAGTATTGAGTCTGTCATATCGCTAAAGCAATCATTGAGCAGTTCGAAATACCTGACATGGCCAAGTTGCTCGGCTATGGTAGTGGACGACTTCATATCTACAAACATGAAGATCCGCTCCTCCATCCGTGGGTTATGATATGTCCCTAACAGGAAATTGACTAGTGTACCCTTACCCAAACTGTTGCTCACTTCCTTGATGAAAACGACCAACACAAGTCCCGAACTTGCATAGATCAGGACGCTGAGGAAAACAAAATCATAGACAAAGTCTCCAACATCCCCGATGACCTGCGGATCATAAAAAGGTTTGTCATATTTGAATGTAGCTACCGTCCAGCTTAGGACAATTAGATTCAAAATAGTACCCAATACATAGATGAGTCCCTTTGCCAGTACCTTTAAACCAAAACCTGATCTGAAGAAGAGGCGCTCAAAAAGAAACATCTCGAGATAGCCTATGAATATCCCTAACAAGACAGAACCTGATAAAATACCGACCAACGAGTCTAATGCATCATAAGGATTGCCGGTGCTGGGATAAGATGTCGCTTCTCCGAGCAGGCCTGTTTCCAGTATCCAATACATAAAAGCCATCATAGTTGTGGCTATTGAGAAATAGAGTACTCCGGTAAGTTTTCTTTTTAATCGGCTGTTCACTTGCTATTGGTGTATGAGATTCAATATAGCAAACTATCGTATCTCATCATCAGGACGAGAGAGGTAAGAAATTAGGTGAAATTGTTATGCATGCATACTAAAATCTGTATCTTCGATCTACTTAACTCAATCATATGAACAAAAAAATAACCCTAGCCAAAAGACCTGTTGGATTGCCTGGTGCGGATACCTGGAATTTATCGGAAGAACCTGTCCCTCAGGCCAAAGAAGGAGAAGCTATCCTCAAGACTTCATATATATCACTGGATCCTGCTATGCGCGGCTGGATCAACGATACGCGTTCGTACATACCACCAGTGCAGATTGGCGAAGTGATGCGAGCAGGTACAGTTGGTCAAGTCGTCGAATCCAAAAACCCGGATATAAAGGTAGGTGACTACTATACAGGCTGGGGAGGTGTACAGCAGTATTGCGTAATTGCTGATAAAGGTTGGCACCAAGTTGATCCCAGCCTGGCACCACTGCCGACCTACATCGGTACACTGGGTATGCCTGGTATGACCGCTTATTTTGGGCTGATGGATGTTGGTCAGCCAAAGGATGGCGAGACGGTCTTGGTTTCAGGAGCTGCAGGAGCTGTGGGTAGCATTGTAGGACAGATAGCCAAGATCAAAGGCTGCAGAGTAGTGGGTATAGCTGGTGGTAAAGATAAATGTGACCATGTGGTCAATGAATTAGGCTTTGATGCCTGTATTAATTATAGGACCGAAAATGTACGAAAAGGCATCAAACAACATTGCCCGGATGGAGTGGATGTCTATTTCGATAATGTCGGCGGAGATATACTCGATGCAGCCCTTACCAGAATCAACAGAGGAGCCAGAATACCTATTTGTGGTGCTATATCACAGTATAACAGTACAGAACCGAAGGGCCCGGTCAATTATCTTTCACTGCTCGTCAATCGTGCCAGAATGGAAGGATTCGTTGTGTTGGACTATGCGAAGGACTTCAGGACGGCAGCTATGGAAATGGGCGGCTGGATGATGCAAGGCAAACTCAAATCCAAAGAGCATATTGAAGAAGGTATCGAAAACTTTCACGAGACATTCTTAAGGCTTTTTAGTGGAGACAAGCTGGGAAAACTTGTGTTGAAAGTAGACTAGAGGTCCATCCATGATTTAAAATCACTAACACGCTCGCGACTCACAATGCATTCGAGTTCGACAGGTGGATCCAGTTTGATCAATAGGCGGCTATTGAAGTAGGTATGGACTTCTTTGATGGCCGTCAGATTTACTAACATTTTACGGCTCACCCGGAAAAACTCCAGGGGATTGACACTCCGATCTACCTGCTCCAGCGACTGATCTATTGGGTAGCTTTTCCCAGATAGAGACATAAGGTAAGACTGATTGTCACTTGAATAGAAGTAGGCCGTCTCTGTGATGGATACAGGTTTGTACTGATCCCCGATCTTTATCAAAAAACGCTTCTTGAAATCACCTGTGATCAGCCTGTGCGCACTCGCCAGCGCTTCAGGCTGCACAGGTCTGGATGGTAGGAGAGATTGTTGTGACCTGAATTTGTGTAGGGCTTGCTGTAGCTCCTCTTCCTCGATAGGCTTGAGCAAGTAGTCTATGCTTTGAAACTTAAAAGCCTTAATAGCGTATTCGTCAAAGGCTGTAGTGAAAATAACCGGGAATGTGGTATTGACCTGTTGCAGAATTTCAAAGCTATTACCATCACCGAGTTGAATATCGAAAAAAGCCAGGTCCGGAGGGCTATTGTCTCTAAACCATTCCATTGCCCTAGCCACACTATCTAGAATGGATTCTACCTCCAGTATACCGTCGAGGCTCAGCAGCATCTTACGCAAGCGTTCAGCGCTGTGCAGCTCGTCTTCTACGATCACTACTTTCATTAAACTAACCTTACCGTTGACAATACTGGCATCTTGACAACAAAATGTCCTTCTGACTCTTCGACCAATACTGGGGATGAGGTTTGAAACTCATACCGGGTCTTAATATTCTCAAGGCCAATCCTGGTAGATGAGACCTGCTCACCCTTGCGGTTGACCTTATTAGAAACTATCAGGTAGTCATTCTCTACAAAAATGTCTACCTGTAAGGGCTCCTGTTTTGAGAATTTATTGTGCTTCACAGCATTTTCTATAAGCATCTGAAGAGACATACTAGGTACATAAGTTTCCATGTAGTTTTTCCCGATCTTGACACTCACTTTGATGCTATCATCATGTCGTACGGCTAGCAAAAACAGATAATCATTGAGTATGCCCAGTTCCTTTTTCAAGGCTACCATTGACTCATTTTTATGTTCAAGGATGTACCTGTATAACTTAGAGAGCTTAGAAAGGAACTTACCGGCTTTATTATGATCTGTCTCTATCAGCGACTGCAATACACTGAAGCTGTTGAATAAGAAATGAGGATTGACCTGAGATTTAAGGTTCTCATACTGGCTTACCAGCAATTCCTTCTGCATCAAGGCCTTATCGCGTTCCATACGTTGTAGGTACTCCGAGTTGACCCGCAGTAGCCTCCCTGATATGATCAGCCAAGCCAATATTTGGCCCTGGACCATTCCTTTATAGATGCTAAAATCCCCGGGTCGGCAATCAATCATTGGCAGCAGCAATATATCGTGAAATACAGTGGCCAAAACGACCAGTGGAAGGGTGATCAATGTGAGTACTCCCACTATTTTGATGAGCTGTCTTGAAGAAGTATAGTTATAACCTCTCTTGTCGAAATACCTCATGGCCATATCAAGTACCTCCCATAGCAACACCACCACTATTATCATGTAGAACAGTGAAGTGATCTTTAGCACTTGGTAGTCAAGTGCTGCCTCAAGTGTTTCGGTATGAGTGATCTCAAAAAACAAATGGATCAGGGCCCCAACCAAGACCCTGAAACTGTACTTTTTGACTGGTTTCATTACTTCTTCAAGATAGCCATCTTATCGCTTAGCAGAAATAGCTGCCTCTGGATTGACTACTTCCACAGTCAAAAGTGTGGCCCTGATTTTTCTTCCCCACTTACGATCTCCGTTGATCACCAACGTATGATTGGTGGGTTCCATACCTTCATCAGCTTTGATCGTGAGTATATAGCTGTCATCATTTTCAGTGGTCGCAACATTATAAGTCAGTCCCTTAACAGAGGAGCCGACCCAAGGCTCACCGATCTTAGATTTCTGAAAGCGCTTGGACCGTACTATCTCTATTATCACAGTAGATTCTTCACCACTTTTGACCGTGAGTGCTGGTTGGTCCAGAGTTAGTATTGCGCCATCATTAGGTATCTGAGCTACCGCTAACAGGCTTATCAGTGAGAAGATCGCGATCATAAGAAATGTTGTAGTAGTTTTCATAGTTATGAGATTTCGTTTGTCCGTTTAACGCCTCTCAGGATCTACTACCTGTAACTATTAAGTGAACTGATCTATGGCCTTGGTGAGTCGGCACATTTTGTGAGTGAATTGCAGTTATCTTTAGCGATAAAAATCACTTGAGGAATATCCTTATCATCGGTGGAGGCGCAGCGGGTTTTTTTGCAGCCATCAACATAGCTCAGCAAAACCCTGATGATCAGGTCACTATTCTCGAGAAAACGAACAAATGGCTGCAAAAGGTCAAGATCAGTGGAGGAGGCCGGTGCAACGTCACCAACCACAGATCAAAGCCTTCAGATTTGGTGAATTACTACCCTCGTGGAGCTAAGAAGCTGTACAAGTCTTTCGAGAGGTTCACTACTACAGATATGGTGGCATGGTTGGAAGCACATGGAGTCGAGACCCACATTGAGGCAGACCTTCGTATGTTCCCCATTAGCAATAGCTCTCAGACGATCATCGACTGTTTTGTTAAAGCCAGTAATGATCACGGCGTTCTCATCCAGCGCAATGCCAATGTCACTGAACTAAGGCAGATGTCAGACCTGCGTTGGGAAGTCACTACCTTGGATGAACAACTGATAGCTGATAAACTGGTGATCTGTACAGGTTCATCACCACATTTTTGGAGAAAACTTCAAGCAATGGGTTTCAAAATAGCCAATCCCGTTCCTTCACTGTTTACTTTTAATATTGAAGACGATAGACTTCAAGGTTTATCTGGCATTTCCTTTTCTAACTGTTCCATCAAAATAGCCAGCACCAAACTTGAAGAATCCGGTCCTCTCTTGATTACTCATTGGGGGCTGAGTGGGCCAGCGATATTAAAGCTTTCTGCCCATGGAGCCAGGGAACTGGCCGTTATGAGCTATAAATTTGATGTGATGATCAATTTCCTTGGATATACCACATATGAAGAGACGAGGGATTTGCTGATTTCCATTAGAGCGGAGAGCCCAAAAAAGAACATGTCCAATATCCTACCTGAACTCCCCAAACGGTATTGGCTTTCACTACTTCGACACTGCGAGATCGATACCGAAATGAAGATGGGTGATCTTGGCAAAAAGGCAATTAACAAACTCACAGAAGAGCTTTTTCAGGCAAAGTTCAGTGTTTCGGGTAAGAGTACCTTCAAAGAAGAGTTTGTGACATGTGGAGGTGTGGAACTCTCTGAGGTCAACATGGAAACCATGGAATCCCGAAGATTTCCGAACCTTTACCTATCAGGAGAAGTATTGAATATCGATGCGCTAACGGGTGGTTTCAACTTCCAGGCATGTTGGACATCATCATGGATTATTTCTCGAAGCGTTTGAAAGTATGCTTCTTTTCTCGAAATTTAATTGCACTCACAGCCAATGCCTATTATCAATACATCACGGCTATGCCTGCGCGAATGGCGTATAGAGGACCTGAGTTCATTTGCTAAAATCAATGCAGATAAACAGGTAATGAAATACTACCCACGAACTTTAGCATGGGAAGAGACGGAAGGTCACTACAAGCGCATAAAAAGACATTTTGAGCAATATGGATTCGGGCTTTGGGCTTTGGAAGAGCGTATTTCCGGTAGGTTCATAGGTTATGTTGGCTTCCAATGGACCAATTTTAAAGCAGAGTTTACCCCATGTATAGAAATAGGTTGGCGCCTTGCTAAAAAATATTGGAGAAGGGGCTATGCTACTGAGGCTGCTAATGCATGCTTGGACTTTGGATTTCGAAAGCTCGACCTTGAAGAGGTCTACTCTTTTACAGCTGCCATCAATATACCTTCAGAAGGAGTGATGAACAAAATAGGTATGAACAAGATAGGAGAGTTCGATCACCCTAAAGTGGACAGCAAAAGCAAACTTTACAGACATGTCCTATACCTGATCAAAGTAGATCAGTGGGCTAAAAAAGCAGAGGAGATTGATCTTTGACAGGTCTATTTCATCTCGTTGATGTAAGATGAAATAATCAATTCCGCTTAGTTTCGCCGAATGGCTTATAAGATCGTATTTCTGGACATAGATGGCACCCTGCTCAATCCTGAGCATGAGATTACCCCGGGTACTTTGGGTACCATTACACATCTGACCAAGGAGCTTGGTATTCCTGTTGTGCTGGCAACAGCGCGTCCTTACCATGGTGCTTACTTCTTTCGTGACCAGCTTGGTCTGGATACCCCTATGATCTGCTTCAATGGAGCGCTCATCCTTAATGGAGACGGCAGTCACAAGGTAAGTCATCAAGTTGATCGCGATATGGTCAGTAAAGTAGCTGGCGCCTCTGAAGCGCATGACCTCAACCTTGCGCTCCACGATTTTGAGAAGAGCTATGCCGTCAGGCGCGATCATTGGATCACCCTGGAAGAAGAGCTGACCAAAACAAAGGCCTTTATAGGTTCTCTGGAGGACATCTTTGAACAATGGGAACAGAGGGGAGGACATACGGCCAACAAACTTATGGCTATGGGTGAGCCCCGAAATATTACCCGATTAGAAGACCATCTCAAGTCAGATCCGGCTATCGATCTTACGATCAACATCTCTCATCCTTCATACCTTGAGATCACTCACCCCTCAGCATCCAAGCATTTGGCTATCAAGCAGATCCATGAATCACTTGGTATAGATCGTGAGGAAGTTGTTGCTATTGGCGATTCGTTCAATGATCTCGAGATGATCAAATATGCCGGTTTAGGTGTGGCCATGGGTAATGCTCACAAGGATGTCCAGCGAGTCGCTGACCGGATCGCTCCGGCGAACGACGAAGAAGGAGTAATGAAAACCCTCAACGAATTGTTTTTCTAAATGAAGCACGTCATTATTACGCTCTTGATCTTCTGGTCCGGTCTTACCTGTATTGGTCAGGATCTTGACTCACTGCGAGAAGAACTCGCAAAACTCCACCAACAGTCCGATTTTCCCGGCTGGAGCATTGTGGCCTTGGATACACAGCAAGTGCTTTTCGAGCACAGCGAAGGCTATGCCGATGTGGAGCTTCAAAAGCCGTTTACACCTGAGACTGTTATCAACATAGCTTCGGTCAGTAAAACATTTGTGGCACATGCCATTCTTACAGCCATCGGGCAGGGTCATTTCACCCTGGATACACCCATTAACGAGCTGCTCCCTTTCAAAATAGACCACCCTGATCATCCCAATGATCCTATTACCATGAATCATCTGGTCACCCATACTTCAGGTATTAAGGACAGGAACACTATTTATTACTTTAAGTCCTATATCAGGGAGGGAGAGGATGACATCTCATTGGATGAGTTTATGCGCCGCTATTTTTCACCTACCGGAAAATGGTATTCTGCTGGCAACTTCAATAAGCACATTCCAGGTACGCACTATGAATACTCTAATATCGCCTCAGCACTCACGGCATGGATCATTGAGCTCAAAGTAGGGATGCCTTTCTATGAGTATTCTGGGATGCACACACTTTCGCCCATCGGAATGTCAAACTCAGGATGGCGATGGGCAGACATTGACAAAGACCGACATGCTGCGAATTACAAAAAAGTGGGCAAACGTGCTGACCCCTACCATTTGGCCACCTATCCGGATGGTGGATTGAGATCATCCCTCAGAGATTTATCACTTTACCTTCAAGAGATGATGAAGATCTACTACCGAGAATCAGTACTATTTCCAAGCATTGATCCAGGCTTACTTTTCCCACTGTCTGAAGATCGTAGTTTTCCTGGTATGTCAGCTAATCAGGCTTCCATAGGGACGTTTTGGGGGAAGCGGAGCAACGGACTCATTGGTCATACAGGTGGAGATCCCGGAGTGAGCTCATTTCTATTTTTTAACCCAGAGACCGGTATTGGGAAAATATTTCTAACGAATCTTGATATCAAAAACGATAAGCAGTCCGAGCAGTTTAGGAATATCTGGAGAGCGGTTGGAGAGGTATACAAATAGCCTATCGATTTCCGATAGGGGCTCTGCTTGGTTCGCTTCAAACAGCACAATAAGATAAATCTTAGGTCATTGTAAGTACATTCAACACGGCCTTCACATAAAAGCCATTCCATTTGATTATAGGGTTGGCTATTTTACTGATCCACTAAAAGTAGAATAATGAAAATAGCCTTATCACTTGTGATGCTTGTTCTGGCTTTGCCAGGTATGGCACAGGTATCAGATGTCTTTGAGCCCCTTGACATCTTCAATCTTGAGTACGTTACTGACCCGGAGATTTCACCCGATGGATCAAAGGTCATCTACTCACGCAACTTTAAAGATGTAATGACCGATCGTAACCTGTCAAACCTCTGGATGACCAACTTCGATGGTAACCAGCACCGACCGCTTACCACAGGCAATCAACGTGACTTCCAGCCAGTGTGGTCTTCAGATGGTAGCAGGATCGTCTACAAGTCCAATAAGGATGGCTCAGTACAGCTTTACCTCAAGTGGCTGGATACCGGATCAGAAGCCAAACTCACCAATGTCCAGCAAGCGCCTGGTACGGTAAGCTGGTCACAGGATGGCCGTTACCTGGCTTTTAGCATGTTCGTGACCAAGAGCGATCCCTCACCGATCAAGATGCCCGCCAAACCCAATGGTGCCAATTGGAATGATCCTCCCAAATACATAGATGATATGCAGTATCGCCGGGACGGAGGTGGCTATGTAAAAAGTGGCAATCGCCAGCTTTTTGTGCTGTCAGTAGACGGTGGTACACCCCGACAGCTGACAGACGTGAAGTTCAACCTTGGTTCACCTGTTTGGTCCAAAGATGGTGCGAAACTCTACTTTTCAGCCAACATGCATGACGATGCGGAGTTTGATCCACTCAACAGTGAGATTTATGAACTCACCATAGCGACAGGAGACGTCAAAGCATTAACTGATCGCCAGGGACCGGATGCGAGCCCAGTAGTTTCTGCAGATGGCAAGATGATCGCTTACACAGGTTTTGACGATAAGTATCAGGGCTATCAGGTGCGTAGGCTGTATACCATGAATGCTGATGGTAGCAATGCTAAGTTGATTTCCGGCGACTTTGACAGAGATGTTGGTAATGTAAAGTGGCGCACTGATGGGAAAGGTGTCTTTTTCCAATATACAGATGAAGGGATTGTCAAGATTGCAGAGATGAGTCTTTCCGGTAAGGTAACTGATGTGGTGGATGGACTCGGAGGTACAGCCATAGGCAGGCCTTATGCAAGCGGTGATTTCAGCGTAAGCCGCAACAATCGATATGCTTATACCTACGGTAAAACTAACCTGCCCGCTGATCTCGGTGTAGGTGAGAGAGGCGCTAGCAACGTACTAACTTCACTGAACGCTGACCTTTTTGACCATAAGGAGTTAGGGACTGTAGAAGAGATCTGGTGGGAATCCTCTTATGACCAACGTAAGGTGCAAGGTTGGATCGTGAAGCCACCCAAGTTTGACCCTGGCAAGAAGTATCCGTTGGCCTTAGAGATACATGGAGGGCCATTCTCAGCTTATGGACCTACATTCTCAGCTGAGGTACAGCTCTATGCTGCTGCGGGCTATGTAGTGCTTTATACTAACCCGCGTGGTAGTACAAGTTATGGAGCTGAGTTTGGCAACCTGATACATCATAACTATCCTAACCAGGATTATGATGACCTTATCAGTGGCGTAGATGCTACTATTGCCAAAGGATACATTGATGAAGACCGGCTCTTCGTCACTGGTGGCAGTGGAGGTGGCGTGCTCACTGCATGGATCGTTGGCAAGACGGATCGTTTCAATGCAGCTGTGGTGGCCAAACCTGTGATCAATTGGTATAGCTTCGTGCTATACGCGGATAATCCTGGATATTTCTACAAGTATTGGTTTCCGGGTTTACCCTGGGACAATATGGAACACTATATGAAGCGCTCCCCACTGAGCTATGTAGGCAATGTAACCACACCAACGATGCTGCTCACAGGAGAGAGCGACTTTCGTACGCCTATCGCCGAATCAGAACAGTTCTATGCAGGGTTGAAACTCAACAAAGTAGAATCCGCCATGGTGAGGATTCCTGGAGCATCGCATGGAATTGCCGCAAGACCGAGCAACCTGATCGCCAAAGTGCAGGCTGTATTGACATGGTTCAATAAGTATAACGAGGAATAAATTGGGGGTAGACTTTTAAATCGGATCAGGTGATCTCGCCAGGCTGGTGCGCCTTTATAATATGTAGCTATTTGGTTAAGCATGTTGCTATTAAAAAATGACCACCTTAGGTAGATGCATCTATAGATCCCGGTATTCTGCTGATTGCAATGTATTGGGATAATGGATATGTTTTGTTGATAGTGCCTGCAAGTCTGGCTGTCACTTCTAATGCAGCACAATGGAAGCCATAGAGCCTATTTACGGATTCAGCTTAGCAACGAATAGCTGATCAGCCAGCGACCATCACGCTTCCATCTGATCCACCCTTCGCCTAGCTTGGTATAGTCCTCATCCATCAGATCTACTTTGATCCATTCTCCTTTGACCAGTTTTGGTTTTAGCAAACTGTAGTCATTAGACACGTTAGATGCGTGATCCAAAGGCTTGATCTTAACAGGATTGAGTTGTTTGTCCAATGACTCCAAACTGTTGATACTTAGCAGAAATGAAGGCCAAAAAGTTATTGTCAATTGAGTGGCATCCATCCAGGCAGTTTGTTGAGTAGCTTGATTCACCTCTATTTCTATCCAGTCACGACCTACCGTAATTATCTTGTGTAACAAGATGCCATAGTCCATTTTCATATGTTGCGGAAAGTACCATGGTGGTGCATAGCTGATCTCATAACCTACCTCCGTTTTTAAGAATACCAGACTGTCAGTCGGACTGTGTTCATCTACGGCTTTGTCAAGATTAGGATGGTAGAAATAGAGGACAGAGGAGTTGTAAAAGTCCGGACGTGCAAGTCCAAGGGATCTGATTTCGTCGCTTTGGAAGATGGATATTTCCGATAGGTAAGGGAGTTTGCCGACATTGAGATAAGCTGAATAAGCCTTCTTTGCCATCAACATGGCAATAAGCAGACTGATAGCAAATACGCTTATGACATTAATCCGAATGACTTGCTTCACGCTAGCTTTTCTGAATGCAAAAATGGCTAATGTAAGTCCCGCAAAAGCACCAAGAAGCGCCCAAAAAGCCGCAATGCCAGCACCAGCAAGACCAGCTGGCCGCTCAATAGTGAAAGCAATTATGGTGCCTCCTACGAAAAAACCTACGGTCATCAGCAACAGAAAGAATAGCAGGGCTCTAAGAATATGCATGCTACTTACCTCCACCTAGCCCCTCCACCGCTGCTTTCATAATGGCGCGGGAGTTAGGGCTCCACCATTGGGCTACTGCCGCATGGAGTATACTGTCAATATCCACATCTACTTTTTTCATGAGGCTTTTCTTAATGTTCTTTTTGGTCCCCTGTAGGGCTCCATCATCGGATTGAAGCAACTGCTGCATTTTCAGTTCTGCTGTATTCAGCAACTCTTCGAGTGGTACCAGCTGATCCACAAGGCCCATGGCTAAAGCTTCCTGGCCTGAGTGGAGTTTTCCTTCTATCAGGTACTGGTGTGCCCTTCGGTTGCCGATCCAGTGGGCATAAAGGTGGAATATCCCTTCGGTGACCATAATCGCCAATGGCACTTCGTTAAGACCAATGACATATTTGTCTCCACTCGCCATGTATCGATAGTCACAGCAGACAGCTATTACGCATCCACCAGCAGGACTGAATCCACTTATCGCTGAGATTAACGGTTTTGAAAAGCGGTTAAGTGCTACGACCATTTTTAGAAAATCACCCCAGAATTTTTCGCTTCCGGCTTTATCAAGATGATATAGTTCCTTGATGTCAAGCCCTGCCGAGAAATAATGTGGCTGTCCTGTGATGATCATACCTCGTACTGAGCTATCTACTTCAGCATTATCGATCGCCTGGGTAAGCTCACTGATCATCTCCAGGTTAATAGCATTGACCTTGCCATTATTGAGTTGGATGACCTGGTAATCGCTCTTACTGGTGATGTTTAATGTATTCATAGCTCACTATTTATGGTTCCGATCAGGAAGCAATGGTTTTGATAATAGTCATGGCCAAATTACTATGTAGATGATCAAAAAGCTATTTCTTCTATTGCTCATTATTGTCGTTGCACTTGTACTGGCCCTTTCTTCAATTATCTCACTTCTCACTCAAAATAATTCAAGGTGGCTTTCATCCATCCTATGTGGGTCGATGATGACCTCATTACGCTTAAGACAGTCAGCAATGTCAATGAGCCATCCACCATCTCAACTATAGATAGTGCAGCCTATCGGAATATTGAAGAAATCATTTGACAGGTATTATAGGCAGAGGTAGTTGCACTGGATTTGCTCGATAGAGGTACGGACTCCAAACACTGGGTGGGGCGTGCTAAAAATGCTTATCGCTTTTTCCCATTTCGTATCATGGGATTCAATAAAATAGGTTTTTGCGGTATCAAAGAACACATCGAAGTAGAGAACGACAAGGAGGCGATCGATTCTATCACCAATTGATCACCAATCTGAGCGAGTGATAGAAAACTACTTATTAGAGGCGAAATCTGATTGCGTCTGTGCCAAGCTGATAAAATGAAATTTACTTTAAGTTCCAACGTGGGCTTTAGCTATTCTTGTCCTGGTTTAATAATGCACCAGTTTGACGAAACTAATCCGCTAGTACAATCCCATTGAGTTGAAGGAAGAATTCCTGGTTCAGGGAGGGGTCTAGCGCCCCGTAGAAGTCACAGATGATATCGAATTTCTTGCGCAGGGCTTCATGGCTGAGCACGGCCTCCCAAAAGATCGGCTTATTGATGAAGATATTTTCCGCAAAGCTGGCCATGTCCTCATACTTGTTCATAACGCCATATTTGTTCAGAAAGCCTTTGTCATACAGCTCAGGATCAAAATCACGATTGTAGCTTTTGATCGAACCATAGTTAAGTCTGTTGATTTGTTTCCAGGACTTGAGGTCAAAATACTTTCCTTCGAACATCAGCAGACGGTGAGATATCTCATGATGGATTACCCTCTCTAAGTCAAGTGTATCAATCTGACCATTCTCAAGGTATGGGATTGCGAATAGCAGACCATGTCTACCTCGATACAGCCCCATTAAATCATTTCCTCTGTCAAATTGGTCATAGATGTAAAGCCTGTCGACATGATTGTTGAGTAGCTCATTAGAATATTTACGAAGCGACTTATTAGCAATCCTAAGGATCGTCTCATGGAATTCTGGAGCAGATTCAATTACCTCGAATGCTCGGCCGGTGCGGTGTGGATGGTACTTATAATCCTGTTCCGCTATACTTAGATAGACTTTGGCTTTACTGAGAGAGTCTTGCCAGCAAATGGTTTGAGCGTAAACCCACTGAGTTATGACCACTAGCACCAATAAAAACAACGATTTTTTCATTCAACACACGCCCCTCACTAAAACACACGATTTAGTCCCATCACTTATTGTGGCAACTCTCTGATTTTGATATTTCTAAAAGCAACTTTACCTCCATAGTCCTGCAAACAGATATGGCCCGTTTGAGATATTCCAAATGCTTCCCAATCTGCAAAACTGGATTCGGAAACCATTTCATCCCATGCTGATCCGTGAATAGGAAACTCAACTACCTTGACATCATTGAAGATCAGATATCCCTGATTGGCTTTGTGATCAATTCGCAGGACATAACTATTCCATTCTCCAGAAGGCTTACTGACGATTTCGGTAGGAGGCAACATACCATATAGTGACCCAGCCCGGTTGATGTCTCCACGCTCCTCGATATACTCCGTCCAACCGTCATCCACGATCTGTATTTCAGGACCCGTGAGCCATGGCTGCTCATATTTCTCATCTTCGACTACACTCCAGAATAGACCGGAATTGCCATTTTTACCTATCATCCAGTCCATAGATAATTCAAAATTGGTGTATTGCTTATCCGTCATTAGACTGGAGTTCTGTGGAGTAGTGCGTTTGGCTGGATCAAATACTAAAACTCCACCTTGGACATCCCACCCATTGTAGTCTTTACTACCGCCATACACGTGCCATCCATCGAGATTCTCACCGTTGAATAGATCGATCCAGCCCTCATCAGCATTACATCCAAGTAGAAATAGAAGGCCAACTGATATGAAAAAGTAGCGCATGTCGAAAGTCATTTGTTGTGCTTCATAGTTAGCGATTTTTTCTGATTCACTATCCTTGCAATCGAACTTCATTATTGCTTCTATGAACCTGAAGAACTGTTTTTGGCTTTTTATAACAATGCTCGTACTCGGTACTGGTTGTGGTAAAAAAGAACAGCCAGGTGCGGATTTTGATATTAACAGTTCATCGTCAACATCTAATGAGGCAGAGGCCAAACCTTCACGAAGCATCGATCTTGTAAGCAAGGGTATAGGGCCTATCACGGAGCTTTCTTTAGCTGATACGATCGATCAGTCACTGGCCCTATCGGGAAAACATATTTACGAGCAGAACTGCACCATCTGCCACAAGCCTGATGAGCAATTCATCGGACCTGCACCGAAGGGTATTCTAGATCGTCGTACACCTGAGTGGGTCATGAACATGATCCTCAATCCAGATCAAATGTTAAAGGAGGACTCTCTGGCCCAGGCTTTGTTTATAGAGTTTAATGGTTCGCCTATGGCTAATCAGCATCTGTCGGAAAATGAAGCAAGAGCCATACTCGAGTACTTCAGGACTCTCTAGCCTGTTAGGTAAGTTTGATAACCACCTTACCAGAATGCTTGCCTTCACCAAAATACTGAACGAGCCTAGGCACTTCGTGAAGCTCGTAAGGGCCATCGATGACAGACTTCAGCTCATGTTTCTTGATTAGATCCTCTATCTGCTCAAGACCCTTATTTGCTTTTAGTGCCAGAACTGACAATTCTACTTTGTTAAGGGATTTGATGATTCCCTTGAAGGCGACTATTTGAAGTAACCTTGGAATTGTACCTCCTACGGTCACATATCGACTATCGGGTTTCAAGGCATTACGATAGGCAAAAGGAGAAAAACTAGACTTGGCATCTAACATCAAATCGTACCGCTCGCCAAGCTGGGTGAAGTTGTCTTTTTTGTAGTCAATTACCTTATCAAAGCCCAGGTCTTTCATCATCTGCAACTTAGGGCCGGTATCCACGCCTGTGACCTCTGCGTCAAGCGTCTTTGCAATCTGCAGACCTAGTGTGCCTACACCACCGCCTGCTCCATTGATTAGGACTTTTTCTCCTTTTGATAATTTTCCTTGTTCAATAAGTCCTTGCCATGCTAGCCCAAAAGCATGGGGTAGTGCAGTTGCCTCTTCATGAGACAGGCTTTCTGGTTTTTTCAGCAGCGACTTTTCATTGATGGAGATGTATTCACAGAAGGTACCAAAGCCATATTCTGAAATATCGCCATAGACTTCATCTCCCACATTAAATTGCTTGCAGTCCGGTCCCACTTCTTCGACAACCCCAGACAATTCCATTCCAGCTATGGGGCGCTTCGGCTTACTAAGACCAAAAAGCAGCCTGTAGAGGTAAGGCTTACCTCTCACCATACTCCAGTCGTAATCGTTAATCGCTGTAGTATGAATCTTGACCAAGACTTCATTCCCGGTAGGGGAAGGCTTTGGAATATCCACCACCCTGAGTGCAGAGGGTGGACCGTATCGATCCATGGTGATGGCCTTCATTTCAGCTACTCGTAGTTGCGGATGATCTGACCGGTATCAGCACCGAGTATGCTGCGGACATAAGCGTTGATCACCTTGGAAGTAGGTACGGGATTGTGACCCGGAAAGTAGTCTTTGTACTTCTCATAAGCGTCTTCGACGACACCAAGCGATACAGCATTGATCCGCACGCCTGTGGTCATCTCGAGTGCGGCGGCTTTCACGAAGCTATGGATGGCACCATTGACCATGGCGGCACTTGTGGTTTGAAGCACAGGTTGATCCGCGAGGATGCCCGTGGACAGTGTGATGGATCCCTTACCAGAAAAGTGATTAGCAGCGAGCCGCGCTAAATTGACCTGCCCCATGAGCTTGCTCCGAATACCGACATAATAGTCTTCTTCTTCGAGTTGATCCATAGCGGCCCATTTAGCCTCTCCTGCAATACTTACTACCGCATCCAACTGCCCAACTTGCTCGAGCATAGCCTGGATAGACTGACTGTCAGTGATGTCGACCGTCACATCGCCTTTAGTCCTACCGGCAATGACGAGCTCATGATTTTCTGATAAGTAATCGGCTACTCTGCGGCCTATGGTCCCATGACCTCCTATGATCAATATTTTCATGAATGATGTTCGTGTTAATGATTAAGCTAGTCGAGTGTACGCGGTTGAAAACAAAGCGTTGCTGCTATTTCAACTCCACTTTGGCATTGTGCCCTTCGATGAGGTCAACGTAATCTTTAACTATAAAATGTGCCCGCTCATACTTACCCAGCCGTAGTTTAGACTGCTCTTGCCGCTCGATGCTCCTTGCGAAGCGGCGGATGCTGTCAACAGAATCAAGGATGATACCTGGGACTGTTACACTTTTGCCGTCCTTGTCTTTAGCCACCATGGTGAAGTAAGAGGAGTTACTATGCTTCTTTTCACCAGTCTGGATATTCTCCGCTTCCACCCTCAATCCAATGACCATAGAAGTTCGGCCTGTGTAGTTGACTGATGCTTTTAGACTTACGAGCTCTCCGACTTTGACCGGACTCAGAAAATCCACCTTATTGACGGAGGCTGTGACGCAGTAGTGACCTGAATGCTTGGAAGCGCAAGCAAAGGCCACCTGATCCATCAGGCTAAGGATGTATCCACCGTGGATATTTCCACTAAAGTTCGAATGTGATGGCAGCATGAGCTGGGTCATGGTGATTTGTGAGTCCTTGATGTGTTTGAGATTCATAGTTCAGAGGATTGATCAGACTTGTTTGAAGTTAGGTTGCTTGAGTGATTGTTCAAAAACTTCTTGTTTCCCCTGCGTCTTTTTTCAAAAGCTGCGTCTTATCTAAAATGACGTAATCACAGAAAATGGAAATCGAAGAATACTACGATCGAATTTACAGTTTTATTCAACGAAGAGTCAACGATCACGAGGCAGCCAAAGACCTGACCCAAGAAGTGTTTATCAAAGTGATAGAACACAGAGAGGACTGGGGAGATGTCAAGCATTTCAACGGCTGGCTGTATCGTATTGCGAGGAACACACTAATCGATCATCATCGAAGGCAGCAGGCGCATAACTTCAATGCTGATGTACGGCTCATGCAAGACCTCCAGGAAAGCAAACAAGATTTTATGGAGGCGATGCTGGAATGTCAAAAAGGATTTTTGCAATCGCTAGTGCCTCAAGAAAAGCAGCTACTCGAGGAAGTAGATATCAAACACACTCCTCAGAAAGAATTAGCGGAACGGTTTGATATGCCATACTCCACGCTGAAGTCCCGAGTTCAGCGCGCTCGGCAAAAGGTTAAGGAGCAGTTCTTAAAGCAATGTGCTTTGGATTTTGATGCGGCAGGCCGTGTCGAGTCATGCCAGCACATTACACCGTGTGGGGCTGAAAAAAGCTGCTGATTACTTCGTCTTTTTTTCCAAGCCGCGTCTTCCCAAATAAAAACTATGAGAAGACTTATTATGATGCTCGGTTTGTTGGTAGCAGCCCATATACTCGCTGCGCAAGATGCCAAACCTGGATGTGATCCAACGGCCTGTAGCCCTGGAGATACGAAGGTTAAAGAAGCCCAGGTGATTACCGATTTGAGAGGCTCTTTGCAGACGCTATCCAATGAAATTGGAGATGGACAATTGATTCCGGTAGGGAAAGATGATGAAGAAAGCCTGACGATCATCACAGAATATCTTAGCAGAATCGATCCTGAAGGGAAGCAGTATTCGGGAAGTCCCGCACAAGTGGTGAAGCAGGTGCAGCAGCGGATGACCGCCTTGCGTGAACGGGGGCTATGAAATTGAAACGTTCAACTATCAGTGCCGGACTATCAGTACTATTCCTGATAGTCTCGGCCACTGGACTTTATCTGCTGTTGGCGGGCTATGGAGATGTGATCATGCTCCTCCACTGGACTATCGGCCTGATGTTGGTATTTTTTGTTGTTGGGCATATCGCCAATAACTTAATGCCACTGCGAATGCACTGGAAAAGGAAATCATCCTGGATCGTGCTGGTAGCATGTGTGATTGTTGTGATAGGTGCTGGTTTTCGATTACCCCCCTTTGAAGTAATACAGACTCAATACGCCAGGTATAAAACCGGAACAGGGAGTGATAACAGTCCAGTGACCACAGTTTATAAGCTTTCAGATACGTCTAATCTGAGTATAGATATTAAGGCGGGTCAACATCACTGGTTTACTCAAATGGCAGTTTGGCTTGAAGACGTGGAAGGCAGGTTTGTCAGGACAATCTTTGTGACGAATAGTACAGCTAAAGGCCAATTTTATGGTGGTCGTACCAAGGCTAACTTCAAATCATTTGATGGTAAGATGCAAGGTTCGGCATACAGGCGGGTAGACGCACTTCCGCGATGGTCCCATCAGCGAGGTATACAAGCAAGTGATGGTGGATATGCACCATCAGTAGAGCAGTCCTTAGCTGATGCTATCTCCGGTGCTACACCTCAAGGAGACTTGCGATTGCTAGCACAGACGACAGATACTTCCGAGCTTGTACTCTTCCTTGAGCTCAATGTTGCTTTTGATGACAATGCCTATTACTCGGTTTACGATTTTCCTGATGATAGCTTGTATCATGGCGGCACAGGTCTGCTGGGTCAGCCTTCGGTTGTTTATAAGACAACTCTTCCTGGATCAGGATCAACCTTGTTAGAGTATGCTGGATTTACACACCCAACGGCTGATGATGGACTTATTCATTCGGGTACCAAAGGTTTGACCACTGCTCTGGAGATTATAGATTATGCCATTGTAGTAACCCAAAAGACTACTGAAGTGAACTAGCACAAACAACTTTGGATCTTTAATAAAATTCTTCGATAGGGGGGTAGGGTAATTTCGAGGTTCACCCGTAGTAAGGTCAAATCAGCAAATGAAAAAGATATGATCGCCTACCTTATCAACCTCGCCGAAGAACTTTTTTACACCGAGTCAGCGCTAGACCATCAGATTGATTTGCATATTCGGGAGATCAGGGCTCATCTTGATAAGACTTGTTATGAATAGACATTTGATATTCAATTTCTCCCTAAGACTCATTTAGCTAGTTATTTCGACGTAATGAATGGAGGCTTTTGAATTGAAATGAAAACTCAAAAGTCCCTATTAGATAATCTTATTTATGTTTTTTGATTCAAATTCTGAATTCATTGACACCTGCAGGATATTTTAATGGTTATTAATCTAAATTAATTACGCATTTCAGGAGTTCATCGTGATTACGTAGTATATTGAAGGATAACTATTAATTATGA
>DIYH01000012.1 GCA_002435755.1 Flammeovirgaceae bacterium UBA6059 | reverse complement strand
GGTATCAGCACGATGACCAGAAATGGTTTGGGAGTATCATTCGAAACCTGCACCAACCCAACCATTACGAATAGTAATTTGACATACCTGCACCGAGGTGTACAATTTTCAAGCACGTGCGTAAATCCTACGGTGCAGAACAATGATTTCAGCAACTCAGGTCAGAATAGTAATACAGGGGCGTTATATCTTACAAACGTCACTGGATTATCAGCTGGCGCGGTAACCGGTAATATATGGGGAGGTAATCAAAGTTTGAATTTCGTTCGATTAAATAGCGTATCCACCTTAAGCGGAACCATTTTAATAGATGATGGAACCTCTGGTACAGCCCATGTCGAAATACCCGATGGTGTAGCGAGTACTGCAGGTACGAGTGACGTGCTTCTAAGATTAGATGCACTTTCAGATTTAATTATTGACGATTTAGACTTTTCCAGACCGGTTTGTGCTAATGCTGGAACCGGCATTCAGGTAGCCAGTGTCTCAGACTTGACCATTCAGAATACGGTCTTTACCAGGAAAGCCACAGCCTTGTCCATTTCGGGTACGAACCCCAACCTTAACCTCAACTGCAATAGCTTCCTTAATAACACGACGGCTATCAATATTTCGGGTACGAATGCGAGCAACTCGATCTCTAACAACACCTTCTTAGGCAATAATAATAGCATCGCTCAGTCAAATGATGCCGTGGTTGCTTCGGGCAACTACTGGGGTGGTGGAGCACCAGTATCATCGGGAGCGAATGGCTTCACGGGTACGGTAGATGTAAGTTCAGAGCTAACAGATGCCCCTGGCTGCACTGTGGTGGCTGCAGGATCGAACGAGATCGCCGTGATTGCCAATATGGTCGAGATCGCTGATGGTGATAATACTCCGGATTTGGCTGACAGCACGAAACTAGGTGAGTTGATGCCCAATGAAGTGGTACGCTATACCATCCATAATACAGGTACTGAACTCCTTACGATCAGCGACATCACTTCAAGTAGCAGTGATTTCACCATTGAGAATGCCCCTGAGTCAGTAGCAGCAGGTAGTACGGCGCAATTTGATGTTAAGTTCACTCCAGTAGGAAGTGGTGGCACTTTGAGTACGACCATCACTATAGACAATGACGATTGCGATGAAGCCAACTATGATTTTGCCATAGAAGCGGATTACGCTCCAAACCTCGGATTAATCTTTGATACCTCCGACGAGTATGTTGCGTTGAACAATCCGTCTTTTGTCCCAAATGAATACACAGATAACTACACCATGGAAGCCTGGTTCAAAACCAATAATGGTGGAGGGACTATCCTAAACTACACAGGAGATGATGCTGGTTCGGTTGAGCCACATAGCTTGCTGCAATTATCATCCAATCAGTTACTGTGGAGAATACGTTCTGGTGCCAGCAGCTCTTGGTTTGCCCAGGTAAATGGGGGTACGGTTGTTAATGGTACGTGGCATCACGTAGCAGCTGTCAAAAAAGATGATGACTATATACTCTTTCTCGATGGTGCTGAAGTGGCTCGCGTTGAAGATGCGGCAATAGTTAATACGAGTTATGCAGATCGCAATCGGTTCAACGTTGGGGTAGCCTGGAATGGACTTGCACTTCAAGCCGGTACGGGTTTCCAAGGGGAGATCGATGAAGTACGTGTTTGGTCTGTAGCACGATCTGAATCACAAATTCTGACATTTAAGGACGAAGAGTTGAATGGTACCGAGCCAAATCTTGAAATCTACTATCCTTTCTCGGATGGAACTGGTGCATCAACAGTCACTGACGAAACAGGTAACAATGCAACGGTTAGCTTAGTGGGTCTAAATCCCTCATCTGACTGGATTACCGTGGACCATGGCATATCAGATGCGAGGACAATTGACACCCAATCACCATCCATATTATCCATCACCGGCCCAGCAAGCCCTACTTCTACCAGCCCTATCGGAATTACTATCACCTTTGATGAGCAAGTCACTAACTTCGATTCAACTGATTTTGCGGTAGAAGGTGGTAAAATTTCCAACCTAACGACGCTTGATAATATTGTTTGGACGGCAGATCTTAATCCTGCCACAGGCACTACCGTAACCGTAGATATACCGGCTGATGTACTTACTGATCTTACAGGAAATGGCAATAATGCCTCCAGTCAATATGCTATTGAGTTTCTCTCACCGGAGTATGCGTTAGACTTTGCCGGAGACAATGACTATGTCCGAGTGACCCACAACGCTTCACTCACTTTAACCGACTTTACCTTGGAGGCATGGATCAAGACAAGCCAGGCGGCAGCATCTTATCGACGTATCGTGACCAAACCAGTCGGTGGCGGTCAGAACTATTCACTTGCTGTACATAATGGTAAGGCACATGTACGATTTGATGGAGGTGGGGGACAATTTGCCGAGAGCACTTCAGATGTGAACGATGGGGTGTGGCACCACTTGGCAGGAGTCTTCGATGATACGAATAACACATTGACTATATACGTTGATGGTATACAGGTAGGACAATCGACACCTTCCACAAGTCCAACTACAGGTTCTGACGACTTGCAGATTGGCAATTTCAATGATGGGTTTTCTTCGTACTTCGAAGGTGAGATGGAGAATTTGAGAATATGGAATATTCCAAGATCAGAATCTGAGATTGTAGCCGGTATGACGACCCAAATATTGGAAGCTCCAGGTCTTGTCGCGGCTTATGACTTCAATGCTACTTCAGGGAATGAGTTGACGGATATTACTTGCAACGGGAATGATGGTACGCTAAATGGCTTTACGCTCTCAGGATCTACTTCTAACTGGGTGGCTTCTACAGTGCCATCATGTGCGCCCAATGGTAAATTCATCGGTACGATGGGTAGCGAATGGAATGACCCTATGAACTGGTGTGGTGGCGTGGTGCCTCCTCCGGCAAATGTGGTTGATGACATTATCGTCGCTGAAGATGCTAGCATAACTGAAGTTCAGGATCTTGTTCTAAACAATAACAACTTTGTTGTCCAGGAAAATGTCCGCCTGGACCTTGATCTGACTAACAATGAAGTCGATCTTCAGAACGGTGCGACCTTTACCAACTTTGGTACAGTCTTCTTTGAGGAAGGAACACAGATCACTGATCCTGCCGGCGACTTTATCAATAATGGTATCATTACGGGATTTCCCACCTTTATCAATGACTTCACTAATCCTCTTGAGGGCACGATAGCACCGGGTGCTTCGCCCGGATGTGCAACATTCTCAGCCAACTTCACCAACGATGGTACCCTTGATATCGATGTAGATGGTACCACGGCTTGTACTCAGTATGATCAGATTACGGTAGGAGGTACGGCAACCCTGAGTGGTACGCTCAATGTGACACTAGGTTATATTCCGTCTAACGGGGATCAGGTGATCATTATAGATGCCACTACCCTATCTGGAACGTTCAGTTCGGTCAATCTTCCTGATGGCAATTGGTCCATTGCTTATGATTCGCCAGTTTCAGGTCAGGTCAGTCTGTCTTACTTCGACCCAACTCAATTAGCGGGTAGTTCCGGCCCTGGTGGTGTAGGAGAAGCGGATGGAGCTTCATCGTTGACGTTTTGGTTGAAAGCAGATGATCTCGCTTTAACAAATGGGGCATCAGTTGCTTCATGGACGGATGCCAGTGGTTATAGTACGACATTGTCACCTGGGGTTGCGCCGATTTATCAAACAGGCGGCCAAAATGGCCAACCTAATGTCAACTTCGATGGATCTCAAGAACTAGATTTCTCCGCAGCGAATCTTGTCGCTGGATCGGGTGCAAGATCGGTATTTGTGGTAGCGGAGCATCCTTCAACACCTGGCGGTCAGCAGTACTTATTTTCTTACGGCGCGAATACAACAACCAACAGATTCTCGGTAGGGATTGATAACAATAACTCGATTCTCCTTGAAATGCAGGGCAGTGGCTATACGGGTGCCGCTTCCAGTGTTTCACCTGCCAGCACCTACATCTTCAATGGTGATTATCCGGGTGGTGGAGCTTTAAGCACATCTAGTTTATTCGTAAATGGCACAGGCATAAGTGCTACAGGAGGTGCAAGTACACCGAATACGACTATTGTTAATGGTTCTGTTGGTGCGCTGGCAGCAGATGCAGGCCTAAGGTTTGATGGAGATATCTATGAGGTGATCTTCTTCAATGAGTCACTAAGCACAGCTTCCAGGACTATTATTGAAAACTACCTATCGGCAAAGTATGCCATTAATATTGCCAATGACTTCTATGCCGGGGATGATCCTGGCAACAATGACTTTGACTTTGAAGTCGCAGGTATCGGTCAGGAGGCTGACGGCTATGATCCTGTAGCTACCGGCGGAGGCTTGATAATTTCTGATTTCAGCTTTTTACAGGACGATGGTGACTATGTATTTGCTGGACATGATGGTACTGCGCATGCTGAGTCGGTCAGCGATTTACCGGTAGGCTATAACAAGCGCTGGGCGCGTGATTGGTATGTTGACATCACAGATGCAAATACTAACAACGGTTCGGTGACACTGACTTTTGACTATGCTCAGGCTGGCCTTGTGAGACAAGATGTCAATTTCGCATTGCTTACCCGTCCAACAGGCTCTGGCAGTTATTCGGTAGTATCTACGAACTTCCAGATCGATGGAGATGAGGTGAGCTTCACTTTAGACGTCTCTTCCATTTCTGATGGCCACCGCTATACGATTGCTGATGATGGACAATTGGATAATGCACTATTACTCGATGGCGATGATGATTATGTGAGCATCCCTGTCGATATTAATAGTAGTGCCATCCCATCGCTGACCGTCACCATGTGGTACAAAAGAGGTGGTCCTGTAGATCAGCCATTTCACCAGCTGATCGGTAATGATAATGGGAGCTTTGACCGAGCATTAAACGTTGGGCAATCAGATGGCAACTTCCGCATTTTCGCTGATGCTGACTACAATACTGGTGTACCAAGCGTCTTGGGGGTTTGGGAACATTTGGCGATGGTACTCACCTCATCAGGCATGAAGCTCTATAAAAATGGAGAGTTGCTTTATGATAATCCAACTGCGTTAAATTCCAATGGAGGAGCTGCTTTTACAACCATAGGAGCGACAACAACTGGCTCTTTCTTTGTTGATGGCGAAATAGACTTATTGACGATTTGGGATAAAGAGTTAGATCAGAGCGAAATTTTGACAGCTGCTACCGCTGTGACATTCTCAGATCCAAACCTTGTGGCGGCCTATGAATTTAATCAGGCTGCCGGGTTGCCAATTGATAATACAGTTCAAGGTGGAGACGCTACTTTTTATAATGGTAGCTACATCTCGTCTAATGCCATCAATACCGATATCATCCCACCTTCTTTTGTGACTGGCCCGGAAGTAAGCACACTCTTTGATGACAACTTCGACCTGGATGTGGCTTTAGATGAGTCAGGTATCGTCTACTATAGCGTCTTACCTTTCTTAGAGCCTGCTCCTGATGCCGCATCCGTCAAGGCAGGCGGCATTGCCAATGAAGTCACGAGTGGTAGTTTTGTGATTAGCAATGACAACACAGTCGTCACACAAAATATATCTGGTCTCAGCGCTAGTACCATGTATAATGCCTATGTAGTGGCGGAAGATGACGCTGGTAACTTGCAAAGTGCGCCAGTAACCGTAGTGGTTAATACTGGAGCTACGAATTATGCGCTACTATTTGATGGTGCTGATGAATCCATATCTGGTACTGGTATCAACATCGCTAGCTCTGATTTTACTATTGAGGCTTGGTTTAATACTAATGATGCGGCCGCTAGTCAAACCATTTTTGCGCTTGGCAGTACGTCTGGAGCGGGAGAGTCACTTCATATACGGTTGACCAGTGGAACACAAGTGAGGATAGGTTTTGGATTTGCCGATGTAGACATTGTTTGGCCGGTGGCAATAGGTTGGCATCACTTGGCGGTAACGCACAACTCCACGACACGTGAGTCGAGCCTTTATATCGATGGACAATTTATTGATGCCGGTATACACTCATCTAACTTTACTGGTAATAGCGACTATTTGATAGGAACTGAAGGAACCTTTTATTTCGATGGTGAGATTGATGAAGTGCGCATTTGGAATACGGTACGTTCATCAGCGCAAATTCTAGGATTTAAGGATACGGAATTAGAAGGTAGTGAGACAGGTCTGCTGGCTTATTACAATTTCAACGATGGTCCGGGTTCCGGAATTTTAGCAGACTTGACCATTAGTAGTCTGGATGGTACTTTAAATAATATGGAAGTCGCTTCTGACTGGGTAGTGGCAACCAATGGTGTAGCCGCCTTTAACGGTTCAGATACCAATGCTCCTACACCTACCATCATCAGCGGGCAGTCTGGTACAACGAACTTGAGCCCGTTTACCGTCTCAATCAACTTCGATGAGGTAGTGACCAACTTCGATGAGTCAGATATCAGCGTCACCAACGCCTTTGTAGATAACCTACAGACTTCAGATTTCATGATGTTCACAGCTGAGGTTTATCCTATTGTTGATGGACCGGTCTCGGTGGATGTACCTGCAGGGGTTGCTGAAGATCTGAGTGGAAACTTGAACAATGCTGCCGTTAGTCCTTTCAATATCAATGCTGACCTTGATGAAAACGCCTTGGAGTTTGATGGGGTCAATGATTTTGTGGACATCTCCAATGTCAACAAGCTTGATGATCCGGCCAATCAAGATTACACAATAGAACTTTGGTTCAATGCCGAAGATTTGACTACTGTCGACAATCAATATCTGATCTCCTATTCGAGTACCGCCGATGGGAGCGAGCCAGTAGCTGGGTTTTCCTTTAGCGCCGGCCGCATACAATTCTTTAGAAGAAATACACTAGGTGGTGCTAATGAAGCTTTGACATTACAAGGGCCAGTTGTTGAAACTTACCGATGGTACCATGTTACAGTTACCAAAGAGGGCAGTAACTGGCAACTATATGTAAACGGAGAATTAGTTGATAGTGGTAGTCAAACGTCCGCAGGTACGTTTGATCGTCTCAAAGTGTTGATAGGAGCCTATTCTGCCGGTGATACTGGTAATAGGCAGGCAAAACTCTTCTTCAACGGTAAGATAGATGAAGTTAAACTTTGGAATGATGCACGTTCGGCTGCGGAGATAACTTCAGATATGTATGAAGGCTATCCCACTGTATCTGATAACCTTGAGGCGTATTATCCATTTAATCACAGTTCAGGTGATATGCTCGGCGATGCAGGTCCAAACGGACATCATGGGCAACTATTTGGTGAGTTTGGTATTGTCGCTAGCGCAACTAATAATACCGTAACCGCTGAAGCCAACTCTACTGACGGCAGTGCGCTTGATTTTGGTAGCGATGATCTGACAGGTTCATTGATACGATTGCTTGATGATTTAGGAGGTCAGGTCATTGAGGACAGGACAATTACGTCCAATACCACAACCACGTTCACCGTAGATGAGGACTGGACCGTCAATCCAGTGGCCAACGGACCATTTGCTATTTCTTACAACAATCCCGTTTGGGTTGAATCTGGAGGACCGGCCATCATACCATTCCAGGTGACAGCCGCCAAGACAAGTGGCATAGAGATCAACTGGTCACCGATCCCTAATGCAGATCAGATTACGGTAGATATTGCCACCGATCCTGGCTTTAGCGCTACTATAGTATCTGCTGATCCGGTAGCGGACCCATTGGCAGGTAGCTACAACTTAAGCTCCGATTTCTCTGCCCAAGCAGGCAACCAACTTTATGCACGACTACAATATACTGATGGTACATTGACCAGTCCTTATTCGGATACGGTCAATTTTATGCTTACTCCGGGTAATACATTAGCCTTTGATGGTGCCAACGATCATGTATCTGTAACAGCAGCTGACTCCCTTGATTTGACTGGCAACTCAACCATCGAATTTTGGGTGAAATGGTCGGATAATACTGGTGGTGATACGCAATCAATAATTGACAAAACAGAAACCGCAGATGTTGCACATTACCGAGTCTTTCTAAATGAGCTCGGAAGCGGCCCTGATAATCAGGTGGGTGTATGGAATGGTTCTGCATTCTACAATTCACTGATTACGATGAGTCTGGATACGTGGACGCATATTGCAGTGGTCCAGGATGGCACTGACCTTCTATTCTATGAGAATGGCTCATTAGTTCATACTGAATCATATACCTGGGGTGCTGCAAACAATGGCAATCTTTTTATAGGTACAGACAACTTTAGCCCGGCAACACGCGCTTTCAATGGTGAGATTGACGAAGTTAGAATTTGGAGCAGAGCAAGGCAAGAATCAGAAATCCAAGATAACCTCTATGCCACCTTAACAGGCAATGAGGTGAGTCTGGTGGCCTACTATCGATTCGATGAGGGAGCTCCGGAACTTGCTAATCCTGGAATAGAGACCCTGCCTGATCTTGCGGGAACCAACGATGGATCACTGCAAAATTTTGCACTTACTGGTTCTACAAGCAACTGGAAGACTTCTGAGGCTATGAGTGCTCCAGCACCAGCTGTCTTCAATGCTACTCAGGTCACTCAGAATGATCTGGTCGTAGACTTTACCGCTCCAACTGGTGCTACGGATGTGTTGGTAGATGTGTCTTCTAATCCGTTTTTCTTGTCAGATTTTATTGCTACTGATGTTTCAGTGGGGACTATAGGTTTCGCTACCGTCAATGTCAGTCCATCCATGGCTGAAGGCACACCCTATTATTATAGGGCTAAAGCGCTTTTCAATGGTGGAGGTGAAAGCCTATACGCTGAAGCCAACGCATTTATGGTGACACCAGGTAATGCACTGGATTTTGATGGTACTGATGATGTTGTGACGGTTGCACCTAGTAGTGACTTTGAATACATCGATGGCACTGTAGAGCTTTGGGTGAAACCGGAGTTTACAAGTCTGGGCTACAATCCAATACTAGTGGCCAACCGAACTGGCGCTACCACAAGATGGTCATATCATATGCGCAGTGACAGAGCTGCCCTGCTGCATTGGAATAACTCTGTACTTACCGAATGGACATACGATTTTGAAATCGACCAGTGGTACCATGTGGCTTTTGTAGAGGACGGATCATCAATTACGGCATTCGTCAATGGAGAAGATATTGGAACTGAAACAACTGGCTCAGGTTCTTCAACAGGTCTGAATCTCAATATCGGCTCTAGCGGCTCAGGAGAAGTATTTGTTGGGGAGTTGGATGAAGTCAGGATTTGGAATACGGTTCGTATTTTGACCGATATAAGGGATAACATATACAAGGAGGTTGTCGGCAATGATACAGGATTGGTGGCCTACTATCGTTTCGATGCGACTAGTGGAACGACCTTGCTTGACTTGACTGGGAATGCCAATGATGGTACATGGAGCGGCTCGGGAGGGGCCAATACAACTCCTAATTGGGTGGCTTCTGATGCATTGAGGCCGACCGTCTATCAAGCCACTTTAGCTTCGGTTAACGGCTTCCAGGCCAACTGGTCAGGGGTGTCAAGTGCTACCCAAGTGTGGATCGATATTGACGACAATGCTGACTTCAGCTCCCCTATCGGAATGGATATAGCAGTGACTGACCCTACCGCAAATAGTTTCTTCGTTGCACAGGACTTAAGTGCCTACCTCAATCAGCCCCTTTATTATAGACTGAATATTGAAAATGGTGGTGTATTTAGTCCTTATTCTGAGCCTGTGGAGTTTTGGGTGACGCCTGGCAATGCGCTTGACTTTAATGGTTCTACAGACTATATCTCGGTGGGCGATATTATGGGTACCAGTTATACAAAAGAGGCTTGGGTGTTCTTGCCAAATGCAAATGGTCTGGATAACAATATAATATCCGGTGGCACTACAGGTAACCATGCCCTGTTTGCCCCTTCGGTTTATAATTATCAGCTCTCTGCTGGCCATGGAGCTGGCTTTAATGCTGTTCAAGATCCTGACCCATTACCTTTTGGTGTCTGGCAACACGTAGCAGTAACCTATGATGCCGGTACTGATGTTATGACATTATACCGTAATGGTGAACTTGTAGACCAGGCCGGATCCGTGACGGATTACACAGGAGGAAATTTTGTTTCAGTTGGTGTACACAACAGTGTCAGCCATTGGGGTGGACGGATGGATGAGATTCGTGTTTGGACGGATGTAAGAACGCAAGCTGAGATTCAACAATATCTGTATACCACACTTTCCGGTCAGGAAGGAGATCTGCTATTTTACTACAGATTTGATGAAACATCCGGTACTCAGATTCAGGATTTATCTCCTAATGGAAATGACGGTACTCCTTCAGGCTTTGGAGGAGATGAGTGGGTAGCATCGGGTTCCATGGCACCTCCCCAATACCAGATATCAAAAGCCTCTGGTGGTGGCTTCACGGCCAACTGGCAGCTCACTAACGCACCTGGCAACATCTTTATTGATGTCAATGACGCGTCAGACTTTTCGGGTACGAGCATCCTACAAGGCGCACAAATAGGGCTGAACACAGATACTACAGGGTCGGTAAATACTGCTCTCGTGGCTAATCAGGAGTACTTCGCAAGATTGTACATACAGGATGGCAACTCCCAAAGTGGTTATTCGGATACGGTAAGCTTCTATGCCGGACCAGGCAATGCTTTACCATTCAATGGTGTAGATCAACATGTGATTGCAGGAGCTGTACCCTTGGCCAACAACAGCTTTACGCTTGAAGCTTGGGCCAGGAGAGCAAACCCAGAGCTCGCAACAAGAGATTATTTGTTTGGAATGGGCTCAAATGTTACCAACAATGGATTACAAGTTGGTTTTCTTGAGTCCAATGAATTCTATGTCAGCTTTTACAACAATGGTGCTAATACAACATCCACTTATACAGACACAGATTGGCATCACTGGGCGGTCACCTATGATGTTAGTACCAATCAATTGTTGATGTATCAAGACGGTTCGGAAATTGGTGATTTTACTATGACAGGTGATTTCTCAGGTACTGGGTCTCTTTTCATTGCGAATAGCTATTCTGGAAATGGCAACATTTTCGATGGAGAAATGGATGAAGTCAGGGTCTGGGACAGGGTATTGTCTCCGGCTGAAATTCAAGCCAATGTATACACCTCACTCTCAGGTGTTGAAGACGGGTTGTTGGCCTATTACCGCTTCGATGAAACGACAGGGACAGTCCTTCCTGATCTGGTCGGTGGTTATGATGGCACGCTTACGAACATGACAGGCACAGAATGGATCACTTCAGGTGCTATGGCACCTATCCAATACCAGGTTTCCCAGGCCTCAGATCAGAGCTTCCGTGTGAATTGGGCTGCTGCCGCAATCGGAGGTAATGTTTTCGTAGATATCAATGATGTCGCCAACTTCGGTGGTACCATGGTGGTCAATAGGGCACTGGTTGGCCCAAGTTCCGATTCGACAGGTGTGGTCTCTGCTACACTTAATTCGAATCAAGAATACTTTGCCAGGATCTATTTTGAAGATACCGGCTTCCAATCTGGTACTTCTAATATCGTGAGCTTTTATACTGGTCCAGGAACTTCGCTTGATTTCAATGGTACTACGGACTATGTAAGGGTAGTTGATGATGCGAGTTTGGACAACACAACCGGTACTGTAGAGGCATGGGTTAAAGTCGACCCCACACTGATCAATGAAACAGACGGTGTTTTTAGATCGATAGTGGTGAACAATCCGCAGTATGGTATGTGGATGTTGAATGGTGACCTTCATACTTACGATGAGGGCATCACGAGTGCTATAAATTCAGGTGTTGCCATTGATGATGGTAATTGGCATCATGTGGCTTTTGTGTGGGAAAATGCCGTCCCTTCTGGGTCGCAATTATATGTTGATGGTGTACCTGCCGGAGCGGCCTTCACTTACAACAGTTTAAGTTCTGTAGCTCAGGTACATATAGGAGCTAATGTGGCCAATCAATTCTGGAGTGGGGAAATCGATGAGGTGAGAATTTGGAATACCAAAAGGACAACCGAAGAAATTCAGTCAACTCGATTCTCTACTTTATCAGGTCAGGAAGATGGTTTGGTAGCCTACTACAGAATTGATGAAGGAGAGGCAGGAAGTGACAATACTGGCATAACCAATCCCGAAATTGAAGACTTGACAGAAGGTGATCTTACTGGTGAGATGTTTGGCTTTGTCAAAAATGGAGCCACTTCCAACTGGGTTACTTCTGCTGCCTTGACAAGTACTAACATACCTATTGCACCAGCTGGATTAGTTGGCTATCGCGTATCTGAAACCGCATTGACTTTCGAATGGACAGATAACTCCAACGATGAGAATAGATTCGTATTAGAGCGAGCGGATAACTTCGCGTTTAATCTCAATGTACAGAAACTCGATAGTGTTGCGGCGAATGTGACTGCCATTACCGTGGAAGAAGGCGCACTCATTTCTGGTTACTATCGTATCTCAGCAGTCAATGACAATGGCAGTGCAGGCTCAGAGGTGATTTTTGCGACTACTGACTTGTATCCAGGTAGAGCCATACAATTTAATAGCGGCTTAAGTGAATATGTGCAAGTGGCCAGCGACCCTTCTATAGAACTGACCGGTGATTTCACCTTTGATTTTTGGACACAAGTCGATGCAATTGGTACCAATGAATTCCGTACGATCATATCAAAAAGAGAAACTACGGATGCAGTCATGCCGATTGCTATTGGAGCAAGTACTCGTGCAGCGGAAGGTGGAGCCACCGGACTGCCCAGCATCTTTGCCATTGTGGGTGACGGCACCAGTGGATCGTCTATCGTTAATACAGGACCACTAGACATTATCGGTGATTGGGTGCATGTTGGGGTTATCATGGAAGGCACGGATTTCAGAATGTATCTGAATGGAGCCCTCCTAGGAAATGTGACCTATTCGGGTACTCGACCAACTAATACGCACCCTTATGAAATAGGAACCGAGTTAGGCTACAGCTCGTATTTTGACGGCAAGGTGGATGAACTCAGAATTTGGGACTATGCTAAGCCAGACTTAAGTGACCGATTCGGTCCATTGAGTGGCAATGAGTCAGGTTTGGTTGCTTACTACTCATTCGATGAAGTTACTGCTGGAGCGGAACTCATAGATCGTAGCGTGAATCAAAACAATGGAACTCCTACGAATGACCCGGCATATGTGTTGTCAGGAGCCACTGCACCTTCAGGACTTGTCGCCACAGATATTTCCAACAACCAGATCGACTTGACATGGACGGATAATACTAGCAACGAAACAGGGTTTGTCATTGAAAGATCTACATCTGCCGATTTCAGTTCACCTGATGCTACGATCAACATTGGACCTGATGTCACCACCCACTCCGACTTAGGTCTAACCGCCGATCTTAACTATTATTATCGGGTTCGGGCAGATCTGCCTACAGCTGGTGCATCAGGTTACACACCGGCGGAGATAGCGACCACAGAACTACTTCCGGGTAATGCATTATTGCTGGATGGCGCAAGCGAGCAGGTACTGGCACCTGACCCTGCATACGATTTTGGAAGTGCACTTACCCTCGAAGCATGGGTGTTTATACCCTCAGATGGAGTTGGTGCTATAGTGAGTCATTTCCAGGAGGCGGATAACTTTAATGGTTTCTCCTGGGAGATAGGTGCAAACACTGCCGGAGTAATGGATTTCTATTCGCGCAATGATGGTGATCCGCTGACATTTACCCCAGACCCTTCCACGACAGCCATTAATGACAACTCATGGCATCATGTGGCTGTCACGTATGATGGTGCAAACATCATCTTCTACATTGATGGAGTAGCTTCAGCTCCTGTTGCTGCTACCTCTTCTACGATCGGTCTAGCAGAAAATGATATTCATATCGGTATCGATTCTAACCCGGGACCAATGAGAGCTTTAGCAGCCACGATTGATGAAGTGCGTATCTGGGATTTAGTGCGTACACCAATGGAGATTGCAGAGAATACCAACAAAGAACTGACTGGCACGGAAGCCGGACTGGTAGCCTACTACCAGTTTGACGAAGGCTCGGGTACTACGGTCTGGGACCGATCAGCCAATCTTAACAATGCAACCAACAGCGGTGCGACCATTACTGCTTCAGGAGCCATGTCAGGAGCTGTACCAGGTGCGCCGACTGACTTTTACACTGAGAAGCTCTCAGATACTCAAATCCAACTCAACTGGACAGACATAGCCAATGAAGTAGGCTACCGCATACTCACGGCAGATGATTATGGATTTACCACTAATGCACAGCAGATCGCCGAGGTGGGTGCTGACATGACTTCTTATGTAGATGACGTGACCGCCGGAGAAGGTAAGTTCTACCGAGTCTTCTCATATAATGGTGCCAATGTAGCACCATCTGATGTTGAGTTTGGCACTACGGTTGACCATCCTGGTTATGCATTAGACTTTGATGGAACCGACGATGAAGTTGACATGGGCGGCAGTATACATGACTTCGCTACAGGAGACTTCACACTTGAAGCCTGGGTCAGAAGAGATCAGAGTGCCAATCCTGATTTTGTGATTTCAAATGGTGTCAACCCTACAGTCAACGGACAGCATCTCCATTTTGGACTTAGACCAACGACTGGCGTATTAACCCTGGATATGTTGGGTAGTGGCAATGGTCGTAATGCTACATCTGGTGGTATTACTGACAATGACTGGCACCATATTGCGGTGACATTTGATGATGAGACTACTAACATTGTGGAGTTCTATGTGGATGGAGTGAACGTAACTGATGATGGTTCGGCCGTACCCAACTTCATTGGGGCTAATGAATTCCGAATAGGTTCAGCCTTCGCTTCACAATACTTCGATGGAGCGATTGATGAGGTTCGCGTATGGAATGTCGTTAAGCCTTTGACTTACTTCACGAATGGTGAATATTTCAACACGCCAACGCCTAACGATCCTGACCTGATCGCCTATTATGCCTTTGATGAGGGAGCTGGTGACTTTGTGGTTGACAGATCAATCAATGCCAATGACGGACAGTGGACAGGCCCAGCTGGCACTTTTACAGCCCCAGAATGGATCAGCCCAACTGCAGCAGGCTTCCCTACCAAGGAGTTGATTATCTCTTCTCCGGCTGACTTGACCAATGTCAGTTATCCACCTACTCCGAATAGTGCTTATGATGCAACTTTTTACGAAAATTTCCCGAGAGGCGTCAGCTTTAGTAATGACGGGTTAACAATGATCATAGTCGGTTTCAATAATGGTGTCGTTTTCAATGTGAATCAATTCTCGCTCACTAATCCATATGATTTAACGGGAGTCTCACACGTGGCTACCGAGCAAGTCGCAGGTTCTCAAGGTATAGCTTTCAGTTCATCAGGTACCAAAATGTTCATCGTAGACGGAGGTGCGACGGACCAAATTCATTCTTACACGCTCAGCACAGCCTTTGACATTACAACTGCTGTAGATGACGGCACTCCACTCATCTTGTCTTCTACAACTACTGCTTACGGCATAGCATTTAATAGAGATGGCACAAGACTATTTTACACAGGTAATGGCGATGGCGAGCTTTATGGGTATGATCTCTCAGTTGGCTATGACCTTACGAGTGCTGTATTTAACTCAGGTTATACTTTTGATTTTAATAATCTTGTTGCCAATCCTACCGGAGTAGCATTCAACGCTGATGGCACACGCTTGTATGCGATGAACAGCGGAGATGATGAGATTACTCAGTTCGCACTTTCTACACCATTTAATCCTAGTTCGGGAGTATATGAAGGTAGCTTCAGTATTGCTGGGCAAGAGCAAAATGGCTCAGGTGTTTTCATAGATCCTACCGGAACCAGGCTTTTCACTGTAGGTACGCAAGATGATGAGGTCAATAGCTATGACTTAAATACTATTGCCTTTGAAGAAAGATTTGAGAATGATGGATCTCTCGATGGCTACCTCATATTGAGACTGGAAAACGAAACGTTCAGTACTCCAGGAGCCACGCTCTCTGATGCGAATTACAGTATCAGCAACCTACCTGCAGGCCTTACACCAGTTATCGACGTGTCTGCAGATGGTACAAGCGCAGGGTTGTTCATGACAGGCAATGCGACTGCCAATGGCATAGCGGATGATGTCAGCAGTCTTGAATTCAACTTCTTAGATGGAGCTTTCGCAGGAGGCGCTGCAAGCGTAGTAGCCAACGCGGAGAACTACAGCAGCGGTCTAGGTATGGCCTTCAACGAAGGATCAACTATTGTGCTCAATACCGCTCCTTTTGCTGGACAGGTTGGGGCAGGTATCAATGCTACTATTGATGTGACATTTGACAAGAACATCAATGCAGGAACTGTCTCTAGCTCAAGTTTGGTGGTCAATGGCTCTATGTCAGGTTTAATCTCAGGAAGTTGGGTGTCATCAGGCAATACGATTACTTTCACACCTGACAATCCATTCATTCGAGGTGAGGAAATTACGGTAGTGGTCACAGACCAGGTCTCAGCTACTGGTAATGAATCAGCTGTACCTTACGTCTTCCGATTCTCGGTAGAGTCTGCTAACACATTGTCTCCAGTAGCATCCAGTAACTATCCCCTTAACAGCCTGCTGCTCAACGGTGATGTAGGCGAGATTGTCTCTGCCGACGTGGATCAGGATGGAAATATTGACCTGATTAATACGATATCTTATAATGATCAAATAGCGATTCATCGTGGTGTTGGAGACGGTAGTTTCCAAACGCCGGTATTCATCTTGCTTGCTACGTTTAACCCTAACTCGGTTGTAGCAGCGGACTTTAACGGAGATGGCTTTATCGATATCGCTACTTCAAGTAGTAGTGCGGGTATCGATATTTACGAAGGTGACGGTTCGGGTACGAGCTGGGTATTTGAGTCCAATATTGGTAGCAATGCGCAGCAGATTGTTGCCGCAGATATGAATCTCGATGGACAACTCGATATCATAGGAAGGAATAGCTCAGGTGTGAGTATCTACTACCGCAATAGCACTAATGATGGGTACGAAGCTCCACAGACTATCGCTATGGGAACATTTATCGATGACATTGCCATTGGGGATTTCAATAGTGATGGTTACTTCGATATTGCAGCTGACAATATCATCCTTTCTGATGGTATTGGTGGATTTGGAGTCGCACAGGTATTCGAGGACAATCTTGCCTCTGCTACCAGGGAGTCTGTTGTAGCGGCAGATGTCAATCAGGATGGCAAGCTTGACCTCATGATTTTTGGTAATGGTACCTCATACAGCTACCTGGAAGGTAATGGTGACGGCACCTTCGTTGATGGTGTTGTGGTTGCTGTATCAGGTGTGGATATTCGAGGTGGATTCTTTGGCTTCTATGATGCTGAAGTGGCTGATGTAAACGGCGATGGAATAGTAGATTTTGTCGCGACTGGTAAAGATATTTTTGGCGATGGAGACAACTATGTCGTCTTTGGTGAAGGTGATGGATTAGGAACCTTCGTCAACTCTGTCAGTGCCCTGGGAGTCTATGGAGGTGAAAATGTTACTTTAGGGGACTTTGACAATGATGGCGAATTAGACGCTATGGTATTGGCAGCTAATCCAAGTAGCCCTACCTCTGATAACGACATTTTCTATTTACCGTTTACTTCCAGGTTTAATGTCATAGCGACCAGCCCTGCTCCTAACGAACTGAATATTGCTAATAACGCAGTTGTTACTATCAGCTTCGACGCTGACGTAGACCTGATTAGTGTCAATAACAATACTGTCGGCCCGAATGATGTACTGGATGATGCTATTACGATAGTGGGCGGTTATTCCGGTAGGGTAGAAGGTACATGGGCATTATCGACAAGTAGCTCAATTACATTTACGCCGGATGCTGGTAGTGAGTATTTATCTGGAGAATTGGTGACGATCACCATCACAGAGCAGGTATTGGGTACTAATGGTGAGACCGTCCGACCAGGTGTAGGTAGCTTTATAGTAACGAGCGGTACAATCGATCCCGATTTCTCGACAACTGTGGTCATGGGGTCCGGACTTGAAAACACCATCTCAGCAGCAATTGGCGATGAGGATGAAGATGGGTTTCTAGATGTTTTTCTCGGAAACGAAAATGGCCTAATTCAGCATTTCAGCACTCCAGGCATATTAGATAATACGAATCTTTTTGGAAGCTCAGTGGAATACAATGACATGGTTATGGCTGATGTTAACCTAGATGGCTGGCTTGACTTAGTTGCATTGGACAAAGAGCTGACATCCGACCAGATTCAGTTATTCCTCAACAATGGATCAGGGAGTGTTTCTGACGTCAATGGTAGCACCGGAGACACTCAGGTATCACTCAATGACGGGCAAAACTACTTTGATGTAGGTGATCTTAATGGAGATGGCTACCCTGACTTATTTGTAGGCGGTACGATCAGTGTAGGTAATGGTCACCGCATATATGTGTATGACAATGTCAATACAGAATATGATCTGCTCTACACATTGCCAGATCTATCAACCGATATGGCGGATGTAAAATTTGTGGATGTTGACAATGATGGTGACCTGGACGCCATAACCGCGGAAGTTAGCGGTGATTGGAGTGTTTGGATCAATGATGGTGCTGCTAATTTCTCACAGACCACATTTAGTGGAAGTAGTCAATCAAGCAGAACAAACCTTAGGGTTGGCAGGATTGATAATGACGACTTTGTAGATGTAGTATTGGCAGATGCTAGCGCGAATGTTGAGATATTCCTCAATGACGGTGATGGTTCATTTACCTTCAATACTGTTTTGATCAACACAGCAGGTCATAATGCCATTGAGTTGGCAGACTTCAACGGCGATGGAGACCTAGACGTGGCAACTGGTTCTGAGGCCAGTGGAGACCTTAGATTATTCGATAACAATGGATCTGGTTCATTAAGCGAAGATGGCCTGTACGCTGCTGCCCTCATAGGCATGCACGAGCTCTATGCTGCTGACGTTGACGGTAATACTTCGCTGGACATACTGGCAATTACTACTGATAATACTGACACCTACTTTAACACAGTATTTTTGAATACTGTCAATCCGCCTACCGTTGTAGCCTTTTCACCAGTCAGCGGAGATGTAGGCACATCTGTTACTATTACAGGAGCTGACTTTTCAGGGACTTTGGCCAACAATGAAGTTTTTGTAGGAGGAGTTGCGGCAGTTGTTACTTCCGTTAATTCAGATAGTACTGAACTTGTATTTACTGTGCCTGCGGGAACCCAATCCCACGTGCCAATAACCGTATTAAATAAAAATACCAATACACAAGCCACTTCACTGACCAGCAACACACCTTTTTGGACGACTACCTTCTCAGGTAGCGGGGCTATCGGATATGAGATAAGCACCATAAGTGTCAGCAATGGCTCCTCATTGTCTGATGAAGTTCAACCTATAGATTTTGACAATGATGGAGATCTTGATTTGGCCATTACGCTAGAAGATGGTTCGATAAGAGAACTCCAGATTTGGCAAAACACAGCAGGCTCCTTTTCTCAATTTGGAGGTACGATTTCGCTGAGTTCAGGAGATAACTTTGCCAATTATATCCAAGTAGCCGACTTGAATAACGACGGCTTTCAAGATTTGGCTATTCTCAATGGTGATGATTTTAAGGTGGATGTTTTGATTAATAATGCTGGTTCCGCGTTCCTAACACCAGTTGCCGTAACCATCAGCAGCGATGGACAAGACCTGCATTTGGCCAATGGTGATCTCAACGGGGATGGCTTTGTTGACCTGCTCGTCATGAATACAGCAGGAAGTCCGTCTTTTGAGAGCGAGGTAGAGGTTTTGGAGAATTTAGGGGATGTAAGTGGCACCTCGTTTACTAACACTGTATTTGCTCCAGGCCCAAGCTTTGGCGGTTATAGCTATCCCGTTGTTGCAGACTTTGATGAGGATAATGATCTAGACGTGGCATTCAATTTTGCCGGAGGGTCAGGAGAGCTTTACATTGCCGAAAATGATAATGATTTATTCCTAAGTACTACAATAGCCAATGGTGCTAGTCCTATAATTGGTAGTGGTGGCATCATGTTCCCGGCAGATTTCGACAATGACAACTCTGTTGATTTTGCCTCTTATTCTTCTGGCGGTCTGCCTTCTGGTGGAGACATTTCTGTCGCTTTAAGGAATAACTCGAATGCCTTAGGTAGTGCAGGTGATTTCACAGGCTCGACAATCGCTAGCGTTGATATTCTAGGTGGCGATCCTGATGGTACGACAGGACTGGCAGCTGATTTCAATGGTGATGGCTGGACGGATTTTGTAATAGTTGATAATACCTCAACTGGAGGAGCCGACCTTGAATTCCATCTTAACGACGGTGCTGGAGGATTCAATGCGCCTATTACTATTAACTCAGGTACAAATGATGATTTCCATGCCGTGGCTACTGGAGATTTCAATGCAGATGGTAGTCCGGATTTGGTTGTGACTAATGGTTCTTCCGCCAATGTATCGATCCTCACTTTTGTCGATCCGCCCGCAGCTCCTGATAGCCTCTATGTATACGAAGTGGCGGCTGGTGATTTGCAGATCAACTGGGTAGACAATTCTACGGATGAGGATGGCTTTACGGTAGTGGGCTCATCGAGCTATGACGGGCCATGGACACAGGTAGCCACTGGTATTACAGACACCTTCTATGTTGAGAATGTAGGTGCAGACGTACGCAACTTTTATCGCGTAGCGGCTTACAAAGGTGCGGTTACCGACACAAGTGAAGTAGACTTTGGTACTACCGTGAATTTCACTGGCAATGCATTGGCTTTTGATGGTTCTGATGATTACATCGATGCTGGGGATGCGGCCATTTTAAGTGCTAACAATATTCAATCGATGGAAGCATGGGTGAAGTTTAACGACTTATCTGGTGTTGCAGATCAAGAAATTCTAAGTAAGAGTTCTCCATTCAGCGGTGTAGAAATATTGGTGCTAGGTACGAACCTGACCGTATTTATCATGGGCGATGTGTCCAACCATTACTTCATAGATTATCCATTGAGTAATTTGAACACAACAGATTGGTTCCACATAGCAGCCTCATGGGATAACACTAACATCACGGGTACAGCGACACTTTATGTAAATGGCGTTGCTGTGGGAACTCCTACTACCGTAGGAACCCCATTTATCACTAATCCTGCCACTTCATTTAGAATCGGACAATGGGGTCTATTAGATCGTCCATTTAATGGTAATGTTGACGAAGTGCGGGTTTGGAGCTCAGTCAAATCAAACTTTGACGATCGATTTGAGAGGCTTCAAGGTGATGAACCTAACCTCCTCGCCTATTATGCTTTTGATGAGATGGCCAGTGGTACAGCTGCAGCAGTCGTAGATGTTAGTATCAATGCCAATGACGGCTCGGCGCAAGGTGATCCACAGCATGTGGTTTCGGATATACCATTGCAACCGTCAATAACCTCTTACGCCCCTACGAGTGGCCCTGTCGGCACGGTTGTCACCATCACGGGCACAAACTTTAATAGTACCTCGGCCAACAACACCGTATATTTTGGAGCGGTCGCTGCAACACCAAGTGCAGGAAATGCCACTTCACTTACAGTGACTGTACCTGTAGGTGCGACTTCAGTCACGCCGATTGTTGTACAGGACAATGTCAGAGGGTTACAAGCCACCTCTCTTGGAAGCTCTACGCCGCTATATACGGTGACTCATACGCCCGTAGTTCCCAACTATACTGTATCTACCATTTCAGTAAATACTGGTCCTCAGGCGGTAGCTGCTGGTGATTTTAATGAAGATGGTCATGTAGATATTGCAGTGGCCAATACTGAACCCTCAGATAATATCAGTATTCGTTTGGGTGATGGTTTAGGGAACTTCTCAGGTTCTACAGACATTTCGGTAGGAAGCAGACCGCTTGATATAGCTTTTGGCGATTTGAACGGAGATGGTCATCTTGACTTTGTCACCGCCAATCGAGAAGATCAGGATGTCAGTATTAGTTTGGGTGATGGCGCGGGTAATTTTTCTGCTTCAAACACAACCACAGCGGGAAGCCGCCCACGTTCTATATTTTTGGATGATTTTGATGAAAATGGTCATCTTGATTTTGTGGTGCTCAGGGCTAATGTGAATGAAGTTAGAATCAGTTTAGGGGATGGCACAGGTAACTTTCCAACAACGAATACATTCCCCACAGGCGGAGGAGATCCTCGTTCTTTGGCTATTGGTGATTTTAACGAAGATGGTCATGTGGATTTTGCAGCTGCTCATACAGCAGGCAGTGATAACATTGGTGTTAGTCTGGGGGATGGAGCAGGTAATTTTTTGACGCCTACTACCATTGCAGTCGGATCTAACTTAAGTACAAATCAACATACACTAGTAGTTGGTGACTTCAATGAAGATGGCCATCTTGATTTTGCTGCGGCTACTACCGGAAGTGATGTCAATATCCGTTTTGGAGATGGAGCTGGGGGATCTTCTGGCACTACAAATGTTAATGTAGGAAGTGCCCTTGGCGCATTAGAAAGAGGTGATTTTAATGGTGATGGGCACCTTGACCTTGCTGTTACTAGAGGAGGAACTGCTGATAATATCAATATTGTGTTGGGTGATGGTGCAGGTAATTTTTCCATTTCAACAACTGTTGCAGTAGGAGATGATCCTGTTGCCATAGAAGTTGGTGATTTTAATGAGGATAATGTTGCGGATTTAGCCGTAGCTAACTCGATTGACAATAACGTCAGTATACTCACGTTCGTTGACGCACCACCAGCACCTGATAGCTTATATGTCTATGAAGTAGCGCATGGTGATTTGCAAATCAACTGGGTAGACAATTCTACGGATGAAGATGGCTTTACGGTAGTGAGCTCATCAAGCTATGATGGACCATGGACACAGGTGGCTACAAGTGTAACGGACACATTTTATGTTGATAATGTTGGTGCAGACGTACGAAATTTCTATCGAGTGGCAGCTTACAAAGGGACGGCTACCGACACAAGTGAGGTAGATTTTGGTACTACTGTGGGATTCCCTGGTAATGCGGTCGATTTTGATGGGGGAGCAGACTATTTTGAAGTTCAAAATGACCCGAGTATCAGTTTTGAGCGTACCGATCCATTGACAATTGAGGCATGGGTTAACCTGACTAGTGCGTTTGGTTTTGAAGCAATTTTCACGAAGATGGAGTCAAGCTCTGTGATTAGAGGATACAGTTTTGCAGTGAATTCTGGCCTTCTCTATTTCTATATTGCAAATGATGGTAATGTTTCGGATGAGATTTTGGTTCAAAGCACTACTAACGTTCCCACCAATACCTGGACTCATGTTGCAGTTTCCTACGATGGTTCAAGCAATGGAAATAATGTGCAGCTGTATATAAATGGTGTTGCTCAAACAGTGACAGTCGATGACAATGCTCTAACAGGGACTATAGTGAACAATGAGCCCGCACGCATTGGTAGACAAGATGGTACGGACTTGAATGGCTCAATTGATGAACTTAGAATCTGGAATATTGAGAAAACAGATTTCTCGGATCGCTATAATCAATTAGAAGGCGATGAGGCCAATCTTGTTGCATATTATGTTTTTGATGAGGCATCAACTGGTACCGCAACAGATGTTGTAGATGTTAGTATCAATGCAAATGACGGCCAGGCTCAGGGTGACCCACAGTATATTGACTCCTTTAGACCAGAGATCAACGTTAAGCATATGACCTTACCGATCGCCTCTGGAGGTAGTATTAATTTGGGAGTATTGCAACAAGGAGTAGCCTATGAGGATACGTTATTCATTGAGAATACGGGTGAAGGCCTATTGACATTTACGAATGCTCCTGGTTCTGTTGCTGAGGTGATTGATAACTCGGATGCTTTGATTACAGATCAACCAGAGTCGCCGGTAGCAGGATCAAGTCAGGATACATTAGCGTTTACTATTACACCATCAACAGAAGCATTACAGTCGGTGACCTTTACGATCGATCATAATGATGATACTGATAGTGAAAACCCATATTTGGTGACGTTTGATTGGACTGCAGACGGAACACCTCCTGATGTTGCTATTGATCAGGCTTCTGGCCAAGGAGATCCTGTGAACTCTGGTCCAATTGTTTTCGATATTGTGTTTAGTGAACCTATTAATGGCTTCACTGATGATTCGAATGTAAGTTATGCTGGTAGTACCGTTGGTGGTACTTTGAGTGGTGTAATAGCTGAGGTCTCACCTTTTGATAGAACAACATATACCCTTTCGGTTTCAGGAATGACTGGAACTGGAAACGTTGTGGCTAGTCTGAATGCTAGTGCTGCCCAGGATGATGTTGGTAACAACAGTAATGTAAGTACGAGTACCGATAACACTGTACTATTTGATGAAGATCCTCCAACAGGCTATACGGTAGTCATCGATCAAAGTCCAGTCAACTCAGGCAATGTAACTGCAGTAAGCTTCACTTTTGCCGGGGCAGAAGTAGGAGCAGGCTATAACTACACGATCAGCAGTGATGGAGGCGGTACACCAATCCCAGGCTCAGGCACGATAGTCACAGCGACCGACCAGATCACAGGTATAGA
>DIYH01000033.1 GCA_002435755.1 Flammeovirgaceae bacterium UBA6059 | reverse complement strand
CTATCGATAGTAGGGTCAGCTGCGGGGCTGTCAGCGATAGTGAACTCGATGGTATCAGAGCATAGTGTAGCACGATTTTGCATAATGACAGTATAGGTACCTCCAGGCAGTCCTCGTACTAATGTGTCTCCTTGTGTGGTGCCCGGAAGTATCTCAGCATCCGGAAGCTGAGATGTTACTAAATCTCCTGGTGAAGTAGTGGATTGACCATAAAACCATGTGAAATCATAATCATTGGCAACCCCTACATCAGGAATAATTTGAATGGCTCCATTGAAAGTGCCACTTGTGGATATATATGTAGTATCACAAACTGTATTGGAAGCCGTCAATGAACCTACTAAGGTAGAATCGTTCAGGGTGGCTGACGGTAATATTGGTGCCTCACCGACATTGAAAGTCTCTAATGTTGATGAACATCCTGTAGTTCCATCAAATGCAACCACGGTATAATTACCTGTGGCAAGCCCACTTAATACCATAGACGAATCACCTGCCACTAATCCAGATAATTCATTGCCTGTTCCTGAGGTGTCAGAACCACTAAACCACAAGAAATAAAAATTATTAGTTACTGCTACACCACTAACCTGAAGGATTTCAATTTGGCCATTTGGTGATGAACCACAGTCAGAGTTTGGCGTGATGTCATAATCAACTGCAAGACCAGCTGGAGAGCTGTCGATAGCTGGATCAGGATCAGGACTGTTACTAACAGTAAATTCTAAAGTATCAGCGCAAAGAGAGGTTCGGTTTTGCATGATAACGGTGTATACACCTCCAGGTAAATTTTGAACAAGGGTATCACCTTGAGTTGTACCAGGCTCAATCACCGCATTAGGTAGCCGTGTCGTAAGCAGGTCTGCATTGTCGGTAGAAGCGCCGTAGAACCAGGTGAAGTCATAGTCATCGGCTACCCCAGCATCAGGCGTTAGTTGAAGCGCTCCATTGAACGTATTGGTACCTGTTGTAAATGTTGTGTCACACACTGTATTATTCATCGATTCAGAGCCAGGATTACCCACATCATTGAGAGTGGCTGAAGGAAGCGTAGGATTTTCTCCCACAGTATGCACAAAATTGTCAGAAGTACAGCCGTTAGCACCAATCACCACCAAGGTATAGGTCTCATTTCCCGCAAGACCAGAAATAATATTGTTATTGACCACAGGATTCGAACCATTTGTTGCCGGATCACCTGTGGTATAGTTGGCACCAGCTGTACCATTTCCTTCGTACCATGTAAAAGTGTAACCTGTGAAATCAGTCACGGGATTACCATTTAGACTGACATCTACTTCAATCAACCCATTTACGCCGAGACCACAAGCAGTATTGTCCATGGAATTACCATTAAGAGACAAGGCTGGTTGAGTAGGCATAGAACCAATAGTGATGTTGCCAACAGTAACGCATAGAGATGAACTGTCCGTAACCTCAACATAATAAGTAGTGCTTTCCAGTCCGCCTACCGTATCACCTACACCAACTCGATTACTTGCATTGAGATAACCTAGTGCTGCACTATCAGGATCTGAAGAAAGTGTATTGTCCGAATACCATCTGAACAAATAGCCATCTTCCTCAAAAAATCTGCTATTAGGGTCAGAAGGATCAGTAGATAAAGGATCGAGTACGAATGCACTCGCCTGACCATCAGCTAATGTAGCATTACAAGAAGTATTAACACTGACTTGATCAGTAAACACATCAGGAAAAACTTGAATCGTTTGGATGGTTCTTGTGGTAGGGCTCGAGAAACAACCTGTGGAGTCACTAAAAGCAATGACTGTATACTTACCATCTGCACTGTAAAGAGAACTAGGAACCAATGACAGGTTAAGACTTACACTATCATAAGGAGTTGTATTATCGAGTTCCAAAATCAAATTGGCAGAATCTGCTAAAGAGCCACTAAACCATGCAAAGTTGAAAAGGCTATCCAACTCCACATCATCAGTGACATTTGGATCATTGGGGTACGCTGTGCCCAAATCATTGATTCCGGACACTGTGATCACTCCATTGTTAGATTCGCCACAAGATGTGTTAGGAGATATTCTCGTGCTTCTTATAGTAGGAGGTAGGGATACATCATCCAAGAGTACATCGGTTGTACTGAAACAGGTGAGATCATTGTTCGTGACTCGAATACGGTAAATGCCATCTGCAAGACTATCAAAAAGATAAGGTACCGAACCATCAAGTGTGGTGGTTATCTCTAACCGATTACCAATGTCAGTATTTGCACCTTGAAATATTTCGTAAGTATAGCCAGTGGTAGGTTCTACAATATTCGAACTGACCGTCATCTCAATCTCACCAAGCCCAATATTGTTACAGCTGATATCATTGGTGACACCAGTAATAATATTAGGAAGATCGGTAATATCATTAAGCGAAACTGTCGCAGGAACAGTGATACAAGTCGTGACATTATCTTCTACTGTGACCGTGTAAAAACCGCCAGCTCTGTTTTCAAAAATACCGGTTGTGTTTGCTTCTAAAAGTGTGGCTGTACTGAAGCCCTCATAAAGTCTGAAAGTGTAATCTCCACCTACTGGAAGTATCTTATCACTTATATCAATAATACCATTAGGATTAGCAGCGTCACAACTCGTATTGTTTCCCAGACCTGTATTAGGGCAGGTAATGTCAGCTGTAGGGAACGATATTTGGTTATTGCTATTTCCCGGATGGTCGACGTTCATTAATGTTCCATTGTTGCCATTGCCTGAAACATCCGGCACATTGGTATCTGTGATATCGTTGAAATCGTAGTAAGCAATAAGTCCAGCTTCGTTACCCGTCAGTTCTGTACAAAGTGTCTCATTTATTTCAACGATAGATAATACTCTATTGTAAAGCCTAAACTCATCTATAGTACCTTCAAATTTGCCGTAACCTGCATTGTTATCACGACCTATTAACATACGTGAGCTATTGTTGCTTGTCGTAAGTGTTTGACCCTGACCGTAGTTATCCTCACCGAGCAATACCCCATTGGCGTACATCTTCATTTCACCAGTTGCTGCATCCCAGGTGCCTGTCACTTGTACCCAGCCTGTGGCTGAGTATGAACTATTGATACGGCCTCTGCCACCACCTGTAGCCTTAACAACAAATGCCAAACCATCATGATTATCGGACCAGAGCAGCACTTGACCTTCTCCGGTACTGCCAGTTGAAAATATGCGCTGGTCATTGGCGTAATTTTGAGGGGTAAGGTTTGCCCAATATTGAATGGTCATTGCGCTTTGACCGGTCAAGATCTGGGGCATTTCTACATACCCTCCATCGCTGGAGTTAGGTCCCTGATCGTCGATGGTCATGGCCTCTTCCGTATCGAAGGGTTCATTGATATCATCGAAGGTGGGTAGCTCAAAGTCAGCGGTTGCCATTACTTCTATTGCGGTAGAGCAACCCTTGCCATCAGTGACCCTGACTGTATATACTCCTTCTCTAACCCCTGTTAAGATCCATGGTGAACCAGCCATAGGAGTACCATCATCATTAGCGTTAGGTAACTTATATTGATCTAAGGTATTGCTTCCTGCGAACCACTCAAAAGTAAATCCAGCAGTAGTGCCCATACCATCTCCATCGGCTTCCAGTTCGCCAGTAGCAACATCACAACCGGTATTTGGTTGATTTACTTGAGCTGATGGGGTGGGACTATCCGTAAGGTCTTCGATGGTCACTATGATAGTGTCCGAAGGGCAACCACTTCCATCCGCTATAGCCTCAACCACATATGGACCAGCTGTCAAACCAGAATAAGTAGCGCCTCCTACAAAGTCTGCTAAGGCTTTTGTAGTAGTGCCCTGGTAATAGTAAAAGGTGTAACCTGAAGTCTGCCCTCCATCAGCGCTAACATTAATTTCACCTGCAGTAAGATTAGAACAATCTGTAATGTCCGTTTTAGAAACAAACTCAAGGACTGGAGTAGTTTCGTTTGTATTTACTGTCACAAGTTTTCGGACTTTACAACCTGTTAGATTGTCTTCCACTTCGACGGCATAGGTCCGTGCTGTCAAACCTGTCAGACTAGGTGAAATACCAATATTCGCAGTTTGGTCATTACCCACAAACCATGTAAAAGTATAGCCGTCCGTAGTGGTACCACCCATGCCATCATCGACACTGGCACTTACCGCTCCATTCGGAGGGTCGCAATTGGTCACATCAGTTACGTCTACTATGATATCATCTTCGTCGAATATAGGTTCGATCTCATCTATGATAACTTCAAGTGTGTCTGAATAACACAAAGCGGCGTTGTTAATGCCAAATACAGAATAGGTTCCGGCAGCCATATTTGGATACAATGCGCCTTCATGGTCTGCATTGCCATCGAATGTAGTAGGATCAGACATAGGACCCTCATACCAGAAAAATGTAAATCCATTGGTCTGTTCTACAATGACTACAGGTGTAGTGCCTTCCACACGAACGTTATCCAGAAAGTAAGTTTCATCGTTTCCGTTATTTCTGAAGTAGGCCACTATTTGAACCGTATTCCCCGAGATACCATTCGCTTCAACGATTTTTTGTCCGAAACTTCCGCGCCCTTCACCATCATCGAATAATGTAGTATCTCCTCCGTCGAGCCTGTAAGTCACCCTCATGAAGTCATTGTTAGTCTCTTGTCTAGGAGATGCCCTCATCAATGCCGATAGATCTACAGTAGCATAAGCAGAAATATCGATCACCTCGGAAGTCCAAACAACTGTACCGTCAGTATCGGTAGCTTCAAAAGCCTTTCCACCGCTATTAGTTCTGACACCTGCATAATCCGTATTCGTTGCATCAGTAGCACTCCAGGCAGTTGCTCCAGTATCAGGGTTTTGATTGTTTGGAAGATCTCCAAATGACTCGACCCATAGCGCGTCAACATCCCCACCGAGCGGGCCTTCATAATAAGCACGAGCTTGACCGTTGTTTGGTTTGCCGTCTTCACATATTTCATTGTCTTTAAGTTTTTCTACGCTCAACGGAAATGGGGTAGGAACCACCGGTCCATGGGCAATATTTGAAGTAGTACCACATTCGGCTATGGGGCCATCACCATCACCTGCGAAGGGGAGTGTTTTTGTACCGGAATCATTGATACTAACGTAAACTTCAAAATCATCTCCAGGCCCTTGTACCATCATAGTGATGTCCAACGTTTGCAAAATATCGAGATTCGAAACTACAACTTGCTCAGTGTTCAGACGAATGCTGCCTGATTGAGCAGGATTGCCATCATAGAAAGTGACAGGCAGTAAGCCACTTAACTCAACATCTCCGGTGTTCTGTATAGTAAAACTCACCTCAAAATCTCCGGAAGGACACTGTGGACTAGTGATCGTTAGGTTATCTCCTATTGCAAGCTCGGGAGTCACAAAAGCCGGACAACCGTCAGCTTCAAGTATTGGGGCTTGATTTAGGAAGGTGTTCAATGCTCGGTTTTCACCATCAGTACATACATCTGTTGAGAAGACAGCAGTATGGTCTTGCATTTCGATAGGAACTGTCAAATCGTCATTAATATTCACATTGAAATATCCGAACTGATTCCATACCGATCGCGAAGGCTGCCAGTTCTCGCCTTCATCCGCTTCGAAGATCCTTATTTGTCCGAAGCTTGAGTTATTGTCGTAAGGGTCAAAAGGGAAATTATCATCCGTAAAACATGCCAGGCAAATCTCGCTGGCGCCATCACCATCGACATCTGCGACAATAGGATACTCAATTTGTGTTCTTGAAACGCAAGGAAGACTCACGCGCGTATTACCGTTTACACCGTCAATGATGATCAAAGTAGATTCACTTCGATAGACGATCTCAGTTTTGCCGTCATCATTGAAATCAAAGACCGAACAACCTGTGAAGCCCGAGGAGCCTTCTTTAATAGTCTTTCTCCAAATACGATCAAGAATTTCTCCGGGACCATTGGGGTCGGGCATGAGTGCCAGTGAGTACAGTCTTTGGTTTGATACGTAACTGGCATTAAGGCCACCATCACCATCCACGTCGGCTATGTTAATTCTACCAGTACCTCGCACGTGGTTGTTGCTAGGATCAGTATAGGTCAGTACGGTATTATTAAAAACATCCCAGAAGAATATTGTCGTTCGGCCTGTGTTGCTGCTACCTTGAGCGCCCGATGCAAGCACATCCATATGACCGTCCTGGTTAAAGTCAGCTACGGATACACTGGACCATTGACGACCACCCCAACCTGAAAAGTATTTTACGAAGAATTTGCTACCATTAGGCAACACATCGTTCATGTCTTTGATTAACGTCTTAGTTCCTGCGTCAATATTGACAGCATAGATCAGGTTACCAGCTATCAACTCAAGACCAGAACAATCGGGACATTCACTATCATCAAGTATATCTACCGCAATTGGTGCAAATACGATATTTCGGTCCCAATTGGCATTAGTACCTGTGACTATAATATTGCCAGTTTCAGCATTCATGATTTCATCTCGATAGTACAGTTCTGCAGTACCATCTTCGTTGAAGTCAGCAAGTCCCATCGTTCCTACTTCTTCACTACGCGAAGCGTTTGCCTCCCAAATTTGGTTTAGTTCACAGTCATATCTCCTGATGACCCTGTTCCCAAATCTTGCAATAAAAATATCTCCGCAATCGTCTCTATCGACATTGCCTATAGCGTTGAAATTTTCAACATCCCAAGGTAGTGTGATCTGGTGTTTAGTTTCTCCGGTAGCACCGTTGAGAATGGTTACGTAGCGATCTAAGTGACTGGTGGTGATGACTTCAGGTATTCCATCATAGTCAACGTCACCGACAGTAGGCATTGCTGCATTATTTACTGTTCTATCTTCTGAAACCCACTGTGTCCTTATCTTGAATTCCTGTACAACAGGGTCCTCACCGCAGACTACCGGGTTGCCAAAGAAAAAGTCTTCACAATCGGAAGAAAATGCGCAATCACCATCAAAACAATCAATCAATCCATCATTGTCGTCATCGACTCCATTGAGACAGTCCTCCTGGGCAAGAGCTAATGTTGAAGTAGATAAAAATGATATAAGAAGAAGTGCCTTTCTACAGCTTTCCATGTAATAGTCTCAGTACAGGTTAGTAATGATATATACCATTGTGGGATTTCAAGTAACCATACCCAACATGGGCAAAAAAGTCATTTTAGCCAAAATCCCGTAATCCAGCTAATAAAGTTAGATTTTTTTTCGGCTTATGTACTAAATAAATAAAAAATATAAATTTATTTAGGCCTACTATCTGGCGAGCATGATGCTGCCACTCTGGCTGAACTGTGAGTCTGAGCAACTCATAACGAAGTAATAAACCCCTGGAGGAACAGGTGTTCCTTCAAACGTTCCATCCCAAACACAATCTTCGATAAATGGTGAATCTACTACGGTAAGGTTCCTTCCACGACTGTCAAAAACTGATACGGTACAACCCGACAGATCACTGGTATTTGTTATTTCCCAGCAGTCATTACCTATGCCGTCTCCGTTAGGAGAGAAGGACGTTCTTGCGATTACAAATTGATTGAGTATCCTTATAGATGCTGATTCATTACAACCATTGGCATCATTACCAACCACGGTCATTAATGTGTTAACATCCCTCGGGAATATAGTGATCATAGAAGCATTCGGATCTGCTACTAAGTCTTCCGGACTCCAGCTGAAACTGTCTCCCCCTGATACCATCAGGTTGACGCTTTTCTGCCCTTCCGCTAATAGTATAGTATCACTATCTATGTTGCTGTCCGAACTGGAAATGATGAGACCAGAGTCTTCGAAATTGGATATTTCGACCTCCGAAAATACGTTACAACCAAATTGATCAACTGCGGTGACATTATATACTCCTGGTTGCCCCACTCTGATTGAATTCGTAGATTCTCCCGTATTCCATTGATAGGCTACAAAGTTATTTGGATAGGTAAGTGACACTGAGTCACTTGGGCACTTGACAGCACCTTGTGGGGTACCTATTTCTACATCAGGGATATCGGTGACTACCACTGTACTGGAGGCATCCGTTGTACATCCTGGTATGTCTGTATAACCGGTAGTGAGTGTAGTTGAAAAATTACCTGATGAAGTATAGGTATTAGAGGCCTGCTGGCCTGAAGCGGTACTACCATCACCAAAATCCCATAGATATGTTAGGCCAAGCCCCTCTTCGCCAGTTGACGTAGCATTAAATGCCAATGCTACGTTGAAGCAAATTGAATCCTGGTTATCAAAAGAAGATATAGGTCTTGGTACCTGGTTAAAATCAAAAGCTTCCGTACGATAAGTACAGCCATTATCACCTCTGATCTCAGCAGCGTATTGACCGGAGGTATTAGCGGTGAATTTAGTCTCTGTTGCTCCAGGTATGGCAGTGCCATCAGCATACCATTGATAGGTGAACCCTGGGAAATCTGCGACCGAGAAATTAGCGGTTGCTCCTTCGCAAACAAGCTCATCGGCATCTGTGGCTATCGAAATGATGGGAACACTTAACAATTCAAGCGAGATAGAAGTCTCTGCAGAAGTGCAGTTCCCAGTTTGAATGGACAAGTAATAGGTACCTGCTTTATTTGCATTGAAGTCATCGATTAACACAGGATTTCCAGTTTCTAGAAATCCGTCAGGCCCTCTCCAGGTAAAAGTTGTTCCGGAAGTGGAGCTTTGTAAAGTAATGGTTTCACCGAGACAAGTTGGTCCTACAGGGTTAATAACGGGACGTACGCTGGTTCCAGGCGCAATATTGATGACTGATGGTGTGCTCAATATACTACACCCTGTGCCATCCATTGTAAGCTGAACCGTGTAGCTTCCTGATTGAGTGACGCTGAGTCTATGTTCTGAGGCTCCCGAAATCTCCTGACCGTCACGGAACCAGGTATATGTGCCGGTAGCAGTTCTCACGGTTTCCAGCACTAAAGGTGTGCCTGAGCAAACGGTACTGGACTCTGGGCGGATAGTGGGAGTAATACAGTTTTTGTTCAATAGGACCGACATATCGGCCAATGAAATGCCAGTAAACGCCATGTCTACTCTTCCATCATTATCCAGGTCGCTTATTTTGATGTTCCGACTGTTACTGTTAACACTTTTGTCAACTCTGTCAAAGCTAAGTTGATCGGAGCTGGTTGTGTTGATGAGAGTTGTAACGGCCAAGTCGATTATTGATAAAGAGCTCACTGCTATATCAAGAAGACCATCTCCGTTGAGATCTCCAAAATCGAGCCCCCAAGGTGCATCATTGACGCTGAACTCGAATGCTGATGAGAAAGCGATGTTTTGAATAGAACTTTCATTCAAAATGATTTCAACACTATTTCCAACAGAATTTGTCAGAGCAACATCTTTCCTGTTATCACCATTGAAATCGCCAGCCTTAAGATTACGAAAACTACCAGTAGCCTGAACTGTGGTAGAAGCGTCGAAACTGATACTTTCGGGTACGCTCCTGTTCCGAAAAAAGAAGAAATTTGGTGATTCGAACTGAGTGACGAGAATTTCAGGCAACCCATCATTATTGAGATCAGCGATATCTAAGCCTAGTAGTGCAAGGCTCGCATCATCGACTCTTAGCTCAATTGGTGAATCTTGAAAACTCAAGACTCCTTGCTGAGAAGTATTTTCAAAGATGAAAACGAAAGGGTCCGCCTGACTCGTAACAACCAACTCAGGAAATCCATCACCGTCTAGATCATTCATAGCAACTCTACGTGAACTCCTTATATCACCGTTATCCTGATTGGGTAGTTGAAGGGTTTGTCGACTTGTAAATGACAAACTCGAACCAATCGTAGGACTGAAGATATAAATATTGTTGGGAGCTCTTCCGGAAACGTTACTGCTTTCGTCAGTGTAGATCAATTCAGCTATCCCATCACCATCAAGATCACCGCATATGGTATTGATTGAAGGAAGATCATTACCTGAAAACAAGGAGAAATCTATCCGATCAAATGCTGGTGCGCCTACCGTAGAGTTATTAACAAAAACATTCACTTGAGTTTGCCCTGCATTAGGCAACTCTGAATTAGTAACGGCAATATCGTTGAGCCCGTCATTGTTAAAGTCGCAAGCACACAAGTCGTAGGTAGCCTTTTGACCGGTAGGGAAGTCAATGAGTGGTCGCAGGCCAGTAGCCGAATATTCTGCTTCACCGAAGGACATAAAGAAGTTGTTTGGAGAGTATCCGGAAAGCCCTGTCGTCAGGTTAGTTACCACAATGGGTCCGTAGGTAGCTGTTGTTGGCACGAGTGCTTTTATGGTCGATTCACTGGACGATACAATCTCCGCAATACCTCCTCCGAAGTTTACCTGCATATCTGAAGCATTGCTGCTGAAGTTAAGTCCGGAGATAACTACGGTATCATTTACGGTAGCGACCTTCTTATCAAACCCCGAAACGTAAGGCCCAGTCTGAGCGAAAGAAAGTGAAGACGAAAAAACAATAGCTAATAGGATGGATATTAATGATCTCATGATAGTTCGACTCTTATCTTTCTACATTTAACAACCAGACATCTGTGTAAGCGGGATTTCGCCGTATTCTATTTCTTTCATTGATTCCCTGATTTGGGTCCCTGTGGCTCGAGATCACCACATAGTAATAACCACGTTCAGATACATAGCCGACTTTAACTTCTTTGAAACCTCTCTGGAATAAGTCATCGCTATATTTCTCAGCATTGTCAAAGCTAGAGAAAGCACCTGCTATGATGTGATAGGCTGCTTCCAACTCCAGCATATGAGTGCCTCGCTTAACTCGTGCTATATCCTGTGGGTCTGTCCTCACAGGCTGGTCCTGTGTAGTTGGAGTAGAGACTTCATCAGTTTCGGTGGTGCTAACAGGGCTCGGAGCATACTGTTGTTTAGCTTCTGATGTATTATCAAACTCGATTTTGAGTTCTTCAACTACTTCTTCAGGTAAGAGCCTCTCCTCAACACGGAGTATTGGAGTATCCTCGTAATCAGCTACTTCCAACCCTTCTATATCGTCTATCAACTCATTAATATTCACATCACCAGAGTATATTTTACTCCACTTCGTTACTTCAGTCTCATTGCCTTGAGCATCCGTTTTGATCCAGCTCATCCCGATTTCTTTTTCCCCTTGAGCATTCACACGCTCTTCAGGTAGTGTATTAGGGTCTGCAATGCGCCATGTTTCTTTTTCTCCTGGCGCTGGGGCAGGTATAAAGTCGATTACTGTTTCTTCTTCACCCTTTTCGTTGGTCCTTTGGAAAACAATTGCTGTTTCAGCCACTCCTTGATCATTGATCCTCGTCATGGCCTGATCGGCTTGAGGTTTGGTATACACCCAGGCCTCCTTGTTTTCCTCTTTGGCCGCTTCAAGTGCTACAGTCTCCTCCTCGGTCAATTCAGAGACCACCACACCATTTTGAGTATTGGTAACGCCTGGATCATCAGGAACAATTTCGGTAGTGGTTGTTTCTGTTGGATCAACAGGATCGGTCGTATCAGGTTGCTCTTCCAAGTCTTCAGTATCATTCTCTTGTAAAGCTTCAAGGGCCGCAAGTCTTTCTTCTTCAGCTTTGGCAGCTCTTTCCTCAGCCGTTAATCGATGCGATTTGATGAAAGAGGATACGTGATCTGCGTGAGCTTTTTTAGAGCCAAGATGGAATCCAATATGTATTTCGTGAGTGTTGCCCGTCAGATTAGCAATATCTGGCTTACCCATTTCATAGGCATAACCAAAGCCGATCTTCTCTTTGATCTTTGCTCCTATGAGACCAATAAGTCCTGCATCTTGCCGGTAAGATGCTCCCGCCCAGACAATGTGTTTGATGTGAAGTATCGTTGCTAATTCAAACTGGTCTGCACTGTTTTTTGAATATCTATATATAAGGTGTGGTTCTATCGCAAAATCATCTGAGATGTGTCCACGATAATTGACCTTCAGCAGGGCACGATCAAGGGGCTTTACCCTTACAGGTGTAAAATCGTCCTCATTAGTGATTTCCTGACTAAACAGGCTGGGTAGAGCAAAGCCAAAGTTGAAATGACCAGTATGGTAAGTGGCTCCAAATTCACCTATAGTGTAAACCTCGTCAGACACTAAGTTTGCAAAGGCAGGATCTGTTGGATCATCAAGCTGGTCAAAATTGATTGAAGATGTTCCAACCCCCAAAGACATGCCGAGTCTTAAGAAATGAGTTCGGTCAAAATTGATGAGGTAGCTGGCAGCTCCTTTTACACCGCTATTGGTGAGCAGCCCCTGCGTTTCACTGAACACGCTACCGCCAACACCTAACCCGTTGGGCAATGGGGTATGAAAAGAACCATGGTAAATGGCTGGCGCACCATCAATGTTTGCCCACTGCTGTCTATACATTAAAAAGAAGACAGAATGACCCTCCACACCCGCATAGGCAGGATTGTATATGAAAGGATTCATGAAGAACTGACTGAATACCGGAGGTTCTTGAGCGAATGAAGAGGTTGCGTTACATACTAATACTAACTCAAGAAGTGCTACGAAGAGGATTTTTTTCATACCAACAATTACCTGAAATGCCTAAAAAGATTTGCGGTGGTGTGCAATAAAAGATCAAGGACTGAGTACAATTGTTGACCTGAAAGATATGAAAATTTTTAGAATCCTACATTTATTTTCGATTAGCGGGACTTTTTCTTAATATTTATCGAAGAATGACCCTTTAAATCTGTTATTGAACTTTGCGTTCTTTTTTTTGGACTATTCTAAAATTTTTATTTCTTAGTGACACTATTATCTTTGATGGTATGAGGCGATTTTTTTTAATTCTTGTTGCATTGGCAGCTATTATTGTTTCGCCGGTATTAGGTCAGACTAAGAGACCACCGAAGATCAGTAGTGTGCCAACGCTCACCATTGGACAGGCGTTTTGGTTTGGAGCCAAGGTGGGAGCAGGCTTTCTCCTCAACGATTATCAATCAAAGACCTACAAGGATACTTACAATTTCACTTCGGATCCCAGCTACAACGTGGGCATAATCTTCGGTTACTCTGGTTCCCCTAAATATGGAGTGCATACCGAGCTCTACTTTCAGCAAATGCACCGTAAATTGACTGAAGACCCGGATGCTGATATATTGCCTCTCACGAGTGAGGCTACTTATAACCATTTGGTTATTCCAGTACTAATGCAATACAAACTGGCTATTGATCCCAGGTGGAAGGTGTTTGCCCAGGGAGGCCCGAGATTTGGATATTGGCTAGGTGGTAACCTGGATATCACTTCAGATGAACTTAGCGAGTTTTTTACTTCAGATATGATCAGCTATACTATTAGACCAAGACCGGGAGATAGAGAGGGTGATGATAATACAGAAAATGTATTTGTGGCTAAGCCCAACCGTCTTCAGTATGGTTTGATCTTCAGTGTCGGTACTATGTTTGACGTCAAAGAATACCAGCGTATTATCGCTGATGTACGAATTACCTGGATGCATTCAAACTATGGTATCAACCAGGAGGGTGAAACGCTTCTCGCCGAATATGATGAGAATTATGAGTTTCGACAACATTCCTTAATGTTCAACCTGGGATACGTATTTGGGTACGATCCTATTTACGCCCGGAAGGGTAAGAGTACCCAAAAAAGAAAAGGTAAAAAGAAACGCACATTTTAGTGTTTCCGTTTGTTGAGCTTCCATGCTAAAGATCGCATGGGATAGTTGTTATGCCCATTCTCTTCCTGCTGGGCATAGGTTCCCGATGATAAAATATGAACTGCTACCTGAGCAGTTATTGCATGAAGGAACAATATCTAAGAAAAATCTTTTCACTCCTGATGTGCTTTCAGCAGAGGATATACTTAGGGTTCACGTATCTCCGTACTGGGATAAATTGGTTAGAAGCAACCTGAGCAGGTCGGAAGAGCGAAAAATAGGCTTTCCTTTTTCTCAATCACTCCTGCAGCGAGAAAGGATCATAAACCAGGGCACAATAGACTGTGCTTATTTCGCAATGGAATCCGGGGTGTCGATGAATGTTGCTGGCGGTACTCATCATGCGTATACTGATAGGGGTGAAGGTTTTTGTATACTCAACGATCAGGCCATAGCGGCAAAGCACCTATTAGATAACAAGTTATGTGAACGAGTGCTCATTATAGATTTGGATGTTCATCAAGGCAATGGCACTGCGGAGGTTTTTTCCTCTGATGAAAGTGTGTTCACATTCTCCATGCATGGTGAACGCAACTATCCGTTGCACAAAGAATCATCTGATTTGGATATTGGCTTAGCCGACAACACAGGAGATCAAGAGTATATGGAGTGTTTGGACGAAGTGCTTCCTGACTTGATTCGTGAGTTCAACCCTGACTTCATCTTTTATCAATCTGGAGTAGACGTGCTAGAGACAGATAAGTTGGGTCGTCTTTCAATGACAAAGAATGGAACCAAAGAAAGAGATCGTTTGGTCTTGGAAACCGCTTCATTAAATGCGATACCTGTGGTAGTTTGTATGGGCGGAGGATATTCCGAAAAGATCCAAGATATAGTAGAAGCACACGCCAATACCTTCCGGCTTGCTCAGGAGATATACTTTTTACTCCAATGAAAAAAGTATTTACAGAATTCTGGTCTTTAGCGTTCATTCCTCTTATGATGGCTCTTCTGATGTGCGTGGTGCATTTCTCAAGTTGGCTCCTTGATATAGATCTGGGTTGGCTGGGCATATACCCAAGAACTATGTCCGGTGCAATAGGAATCATTCTGGGACCAATGATTCATGCTGACCTGTCCCATCTCATCTCTAATACCATTCCATTGACCATCTTAGGAGCTGCACTGTATTACGGATATCCTGACAAGGCCAATGTTGTTTTATTACTCATCTATATAATCACCGGTTTTTTAGTATGGACACTGGCACGTGAAGCGTATCATATAGGGGCCAGTGGAGTGATTTATGGTTTATTTGGTTTTGCATTTTGTGGGGGATTATTGTCAAAACGCCCGGCTTTGGTAGTAATAAGTCTTGCAGTCTTCTTTTTGTATGGAGGAATACTCTATGGAGTAATTCCGAAGGATAATCAGGTTTCATGGGAAGCTCACTTGTTTGGCCTATTGGTTGGTGTTGTCCTGTCTTTACTCTTTCTTTCTCTTACCAGAAATGAGGAACAAGGCGACTCAAGCAATGCGAATCATACTTCAGGACGGCAATCTGAGATTGTTTATGACTACCGTAAAACGGGTGATAAAGATTAATCGCTTTTTGATAACGAGAACTTGATACAAGGAAGTTGTACTTTCCATTTTGTAGGATTTTGAGTTGACTTTGGTTGACAATAAATCTTCGAGTTACAAGAGTGAATCATACGAGTTGTAAACTTATCTTCGCAGGTAGAATAGTCAATCAGAATACATCTTTGTGACTTGCATGAATTGAGGTAATTACTCAATATGCTACGCTTATTTAAATATTTTAAATAGATTAGGTTTTGAAAAGAACTAGCCTAACGACACTGCTGTGATTAACTCATTCGTAAAGTTCCTTGGAGGCCAAAAAGGCGAAGAAAAGGCCATCATGTTGTTGCTCGGTATGGGCTTTTTTATGGGCATTTATACCGCTGCTTATGAGGTGGGCGCCAAAGCTCTGTTCATCAACACGATGGGGGAGGAGTATTTATCGTTAGCTTTCTTTACTGCTGGGTTTGTCGGGATATGCTCCACGGTATTGTTCACCAACGTTCAGAAAAGAACTAATTTCTCGACGCTCTCGCTGACAAATGTCTTTCTGACCTTTTTATTCATGGGAATTTTAAGGTACGCATTCAGCTTGGACCCATCCACGATACCCTACCATGAGTTTCTTCCTTTTGTTCTATTTGTGATGATTGGTCCAATTGCTGCGGTACAGTATCTGACCTTTTGGGGTTTGTTTGGACGCATCTTTGATTTACGACAATCCAAAAGAATAGTGGGGGGTATTGATACGGGACAGTTGTCTGCGACTATCCTGGCATTCTTTTCAATTCCTATATTAGTTAATTATGTTATTGACGAAACTTATGATCTACTTTTTGTAGCGGCAGTAGCCTCATTTGGGATTTTTATTTTCACGTTTTGGATTATTAGAAGCTTCAATGTCGATGCTGTAACAAAAAAGGTTGCTTTAAGTACAGATGAAGCAAATGCTAAAGAAGAGGATATAAAATATAGCGATCTCCTTAAAAACCAGTATTTTAAATGGATGTCGCTTTTCTTGTTTGTGTCAATGGGAGCAAGTGTATTTGTAGATTACACTTTTTATACCTCTGCGGAGATCATGTATCCTGATGAGAAAGAGTTGGCCAGCTTTCTGTCTTTCTTTGAAGCACTAACAATGATTTTTGTTTTCATTTTTCAAAGTTTTTTTAATGATAAGATAATAGAGGATTATGGTTTAAAATTCTCTCTTCGGGTGATGCCGTTGATACTACTGTTCTTTATTGTAGGTGTGATTTTTAGTGGTCATGTCTATGGTTATGAAATCAAAACTGACGAGTTCCTCTTCTTTTTTATATTCAACGTGATGGCGAAGTTGTTTACTTCATCCATTAAGGATTCTCTTGAAAATCCGGCCTTCAAGTTGTTCTTCTTACCACTACCTGTAAAGATTAGGTTTAGTGCTCAAAACATGATTGAGGGTGTGGTGAATGAGTTTGCTATTCTTTCTGCTGGTGCGGTTCAGATTGCGTTAGGACTGCTCACCTTTTTCGAGCTAATTCACTATTCATACTTTATTGTTGGATTGGCGATTTTGGTAATTGTTTTTGCGGGTAAAGTATTTGATGAATACAAGAAGTCATTGAAATCTACTCTTGAATACCAAAAAGACCAACTTCGACAACAAGGGCTTGCCAATAAGAACGAGAATAATACCATTAATGTATTGGTCAGTGAAGTAAAGGAACAAGATCCGGATCGGGTTATCCATGCCATGAAGTTGATGGAGAAAATGGACCCTATTCAATTGGAGTTCACGCTACTGGATCAAATTAAATCACCGTATCCTGTGGTTCGCGAGTACAGTTACGGGCGACTTGAGGAGAGATTGGTCTTCAGTGCTCTAAGTATAATTGAGCGAGTGGCAAAAACTGAGAAGGATGAAAGTGTAGAAGTAGTAGCACAGTCATGTGTTTCAAGGCTTAGGGAAGCTGAGCAGTTTGAGCTCTCATTCAATAACATCAGGCCGTTAGTTAGATCATTGAATGCAGAAGAGCGGATTTACGCATCACGACTTCTTTCTACTACCAATGACGAAAAAATTGTTCCTTTTCTTAAGGAGCTACTGAGGGATATTAACCCTAGTGTCAGGTTGGCAGCAATGGTATCAGCGGGTAAGACGAGAATGCCGGAGTTATGGTCGATATTAGTGGAGAACCTTCATTTACCGAAATATTCCAATGCTGCTTCCTCTTCTCTTACGGCTAATGGTGATGCTGTTTTTCATACGGTAGATACTGCATTTTATCGCACTGGTCAGCATTTTGATACCATGCTTCGTGTCATTCAAGTACTTGGTAGAGTAGGCGGCCGATCCGCGACGGAGCTCCTTTGGAAAAAAATTGATTTTCCTGATAGGAAGATTATTACCGAACTGTTATTATCTCTTTCTTATATAGGTTTCGAGGCTAAGGATTCGCAAGCAGCGAGAATCAAACTGGCCATAGAAAATGATATAGGTGATATCGCATGGAACCTGAAGGTTCTTGATGAGCTTGAGCGTGATGATGATATTGAAGCATTGATCTACGATGCTATTAAAGAAGAAAACAAGCAGAACTACAGTGATATATTTATGTTGCTGGCCATGGTATTTGATTCTCAGAGTATAATGCTTGTGAAGGAGAATATTGATCTCGGTACGTCCGAAAGCATTACGTTTGCTGTCGAGATGCTGGACTTGTTTATTGACGAAGACCTCAAGCACAAAATAGTGCCGATACTTGATGATTTGGACAATGATCAACGCCTTGCCAAGCTAAACAATCATTTCCCTCCTGAGAACTTTGAATCTTACAGGGACCTTCTTCTCCAAATTGTTAACAGAGACTACAATCATATCAATAGATGGTCCAAGGCACTAGCGCTATGGAAAGTTGGAGAGATGGAAGGAGAGGTAGATTTCGACCTGATCGCTAATTTGTTTAACCCGGATCCATTCTTGTTACAAACGGCAGCCGCAGTAATTTACAAGATCAACAAATCTGATTACCATCACCATACCAACAGGCTCAAACCAGCAGTTAAAAAGGATTTAGATCGGTCTATCCTCCCACCTATTTATACAGGAGATGATGACGATTATCATCAGAAGATGCTTATGATTGAAAGGGCTATCTTTTTGAAGAACGTTCCTGAATTTAGAGAGATCCCTGGTACAGTGATCACGGATTTTGCCGTTTCATTTGATGAAGTCAAGCTGCCGGCTGGCAAGACACTTATGTCGGAAGAAAGTGACGGGTCAACGCCGATGTACGTAATAGTAAGTGGTACCGTGACAATAGAGGGTGGTGAGTTGGATGGAATGACTCTGGGAGAAAAATCGATCTTGGGACAACAGCTTATTGCTGATCATGATCGATGTGATTTCAAGGTAGTCACTCAAGAAGAGTCAGTTTTATTGCTCATATATAAAGACGAATTGTTCAATTTGATGAGCAAGCATATCGAGCTTGTTCAGGAAATGATAGATGTAATTAACAAAAAACCTGAAAAGCAATCAGAAGAGTTTGAGGGCACTATTGAGTCGGTGTTTGTATAGTATAGGTTGCTAGCAGTAGTATTTTTTTAATATATTGGAATTTAATCTTAATTACAGTCGCACCAGCCATAATGAATTTCGAATACGACATACTTCTTACCTACGACGAGAATGATGATGCTCAGATAGAGGGCGGTGAACGGGGTTGGGTGACTAATTTTGAAAGGTTCTTAAAAACCTTGTCTTCTCAAATAAGTAAGAATGAGCTTCAAATAAGCACAATCAAACACGATGACTTGACCACTGAAGTAGTTGAGAGGGCTGCTGTTGTACTTACAGTAATTTCACCGAATTCGGTCAAGAACAAGTTGTACGTTCACGAAATCAAGGATTTCGTGGATACTTCTATCAATAAAAATGTGCTTTTTGTAGAAGGCTCTGCCCGAATATTTAAGATCGTAAAGTTTCCAGCGGATATTGATTCCAAGATACCAGAACTTGAAAACATCATTCCTTATGATTTTTATCAAATTGATCCGTTAACTGGTGAACCTCAGGAGTTTAAAAGGTTCTTCGGTACTGATGCGGAACGAGGATATTGGTTGAAAATGGTCGATTTGGCCTATGATATTATTCATGTCATTGGGGCCATCAAGGGCAAAGGGACTCTGGAAGGTAAGGCACAGGTTGAGAAAGAGAAAACAGTGTACCTGGCGAGTACTGGTGTAGATATGGTGATACAACGAGATATCATCAAAAGAGAGCTCCTGCGTCATGGTTACAGGGTGTTGCCTGAGCATTCACTACCTAAAGAGGTGAAGCTGTTAGAGCAGATGGTACGAGAAGACCTAGCCAAATGTCGATTAAGTATACACCTTGTGGGAGAGGATTATGGCTACAAACCCAAAGGTTCAGACCTGTCCATTGTGGATATCCAAAATCGCATGGCTGGCGATCATACGCTGGAAGTAATTGAGAAGAACAACAAAAGCAGAGATAAGGAACTCTTCAGCAGGTTGATATGGCTTTCACCTGACTTGAAAAATGTAAGTGAGCGGCAAAAAATCTTTGTGGAAGACCTCAAAGGCGATGCGGCGAGTTTGGACGAAGCAGAAGTATTACAGATCACCCTTCAGGAATTTAAGTCAATAATTAGAGAAGAGTTGGTAACCGGAGGTAGATTCAAGACAAAGACCGAGGATCACGAGTATACTGTCAAGGAAGAGGAAAACTTGATCTATTTGATGTGTGACAAGCTTGATATGGAGAATTCAAAACCGCTACTCTCATATTTAGAAGGCAAAGGTTTTGGAGTAGTTTCTCCGGTTTATGAAGGAGATCTAGTAGATATCAGATATATACATCAAGAGAATCTGCGCCGTTGTGATGCGAGTATAATTTACTACGGTCAGGCCAGCGAAGAATGGATTCGAACGAAACTTCAGGATTTACTGAAGGCCCCAGGATTTGGAAGAAACAAACCTTTCAAAGTAAAAGCTGTCTATGTAGACGGCAAAAAGGAAGCGTTGAACCTTCAACAATTCGAAAGAAACAATGCCATGGTATTGGGTGATAACGGTGGATTTAAACCAGAGTACGTTGACCCATTCCTTGAAAAACTAATCAACTGATTATGAGCGAGAAAATTACAAAATCACGACAAGGTCAACAAGGTGCTGATATCAGCGAATTTGTAAACCCGTTTCCGGGGTTAAGACCGTTTGGTGTAGAAGAGTCTCATCTCTTTTTTGGTCGAGAAGGTCAGAGTGATGAGCTGCTGATCAAGCTTGCTGAAAACAAGTTTGTAGGTGTTCTTGGAGCATCAGGTAGTGGCAAATCTTCTTTGATGTATTGTGGTTTGATTCCCACCTTACACGGTGGCTTCATGACCCAGGCTGGTTCGACCTGGCGCATTGTAGTCGCTCGACCGGGTGGTGGTCCGGTTGATAACCTGGCAGAAGCATTACTGACGAAAGACAAGATCTACAATGACCTGGACGATGAGGAGCGCCTCATTAGGAAGACCATAATGGCAACAGTGCTGCGGAGTAGTTCACTGGGTCTTGTTGAAGCTGTGAAGCAGATCAGGGCCTCCGAAAATGAAAACGTACTCATACTGATTGACCAGTTTGAGGAATTGTTCCGCTTCAAGAAAATGGAGGCGAATATCAGTGATTTGGATGAGTCTTCAGCTTTTGTAAACCTTCTACTAGAAGCCGTCCATCAGTTTGATCAGCCTATATACGTGGCATTGACCATGCGTTCTGACTTTATTGGCGATTGTGCACAATATCCTGACCTAACGCAAATGATCAATGATAGCCACTATTTAATACCTCAAATGACAAGGGACCAGAAGCGTATCGCCATTGAAGGTCCGGTTGCAGTAGGAGGGGGCAAAATAGCACCGCGATTGATCCAACAGCTACTCAACGATGTTGGTGATAACCCTGACCAACTTCCAATTCTACAACACGCACTTATGCGTACCTGGCAGTATTGGGTAGATCATCGTAAGGAAGATGAACCTATGGATATCACCCATTACACGGCTATTGGTACACTGAAGGAGGCACTATCGCAACATGCAAATGAGGCTTATGATTCACTGAATAAGCGAGAAAAGGAGATTTGCGAGGTAATGTTTAAAGCACTTACCGAGCGTAGAGACAATAGTGGTATCAGACGTCCCACACCTATCGGAACAATTGCTTCTATATCGGGTGTAAATGAGGACGAAGTTATTAGAGTAGTCAATAAATTTCGTGAGCCCGGCAGGTCACTTTTGATGCCACCTTTCGGAATACGGCTCGAGACTGATACAGTAGTTGATATCTCTCACGAGAGTTTGATGAGGATTTGGACGAGGTTGAAAGCCTGGCTGGATGAAGAATCCCGCTCCTCTGAGATGTACCTTAAACTGGCAGAGGCTGCAGAGCGCTATCAGGAAGGTAAAGCCGGTCTGTGGAAGATGCCCGACCTTCAGTTGGCACTAAACTGGCAAGAAGAGAACAAACCAACACTTGTCTGGGGTCAGAGGTATGATCCAGCCTTTGAAAGGACCATGGTATTCCTTGAAACCTCTAAGAAGGCTTATGATACTGAGCAGCTAAATAAGGAATTACTCCAGAAGCGACAGCTGAGGAGGTCTCGTAGGATCGCGTTCATATCAGCTGCTGCTGCTATCATAGGTCTCGGGTTGGTGATTTTCTCTTTTATCAAGGCTAATGAAGCGGAGAAACAGACATTGTTAGCTCAAGCAGAAGCAGAAAGAGCTAATAAGCTTCAGGAAGAAGCTCAAAAGAGTGCTGCTGAAGCGTTAGAAGCAGCAGCGGTGGCTGAACGAGAGAGAACAAGGGCGGAACTGGCGAGAGAGGATGCTGTCAGATCAGCAGAAATAGCAGAGCAAGAAAAGCAGAATGCTCAAAGAGCTCAACGTGCTGCTGAGTTAGCACAACGGGAAGCGGTAGATGCACAGAAAGATGCTGAAGCACAAAGACGTCTTGCAGAACAGCAAAAGGATGCGGCTGTTAAGGCCCAAGCTGATGCCGAGGCTGCCAGAGCCGCCGCTGATCGCCTAAGATATCAAGCCATTGCTCAATCAATGGCAATTAAGTCTGTAGGGGTAAGAAACCCTGAATTGAAGGCCCTCGTAGCAAAGCAGGGCTATGATTTCTACCAGGAGTACAAGGATGAAGGCAAAGACTACAACGGTGATATCTATGCTGGTGTATTCTCAGCATTAAGAGGACTTGAAGGTGACTCACTTAACCTTTGGGTAGGGCATACCAAAAGTGTACGTTCGGTGGCCTATAATGCTGATGGCAGTAAGATGTACTCAGCCGGTGCTGATGGTAAGATTCTTGCCTGGGACATGACCAATGACAACAGGAATTTTACGGTAGTCTACGAGCAACCCGATGTGAATCGAGTAGTTGGCATCAGCCCTGATGAGAAATACCTGGCGATAGGTATTGGTAGCGGTACTGATGAAAAAGGCGTAATGCTACACAACATTAAGAACCCATCTGAAGAACCAATTACAGTTGCAGGACACGGTGGCGAGGTTTTCGATCTTGTCTTTTTACCCGACGGTAAGGGTTTTGTGTCTACAGGAGCGGATGGTACGATCAAGAAAAGTGATTTCTCCAATACAGTAACTATCGGGACTTTTACACAACGCATGAAGTCTTTGGCAGTTTCTCCTGACGGTGGTACTCTAGCTGGTGGTAATGAGGAGGGCAATGTACTTCTGTGGGATCTAGAGAGCCCTTCCCAAGAACCACGTACCATTTACGTGCGGAGAGATGAGCAGAGAAATATCAACAATCCGGTAAGTGCGGTCGAATTTAACAGGGATGGAAGTATTCTTGCATTTGGTGATGAACTTGGCAATGTGGTTCTGTATGATATGGAGGAAGAAGCGGAAATAAGAACCTTAACGAACCATGCTGCTAGAGTAACTGATATTGAGTTCAGTCACAACAACCAATTATTAGCGACTACAAGTACGGACAAGACAGCTGATGTCTGGAATATGGCTGAGTTGAATGATCTGCCAATCGTACTTCCTGATCATGGTGATTGGGTGTGGGGTGTGAGCTTCAATCCTGACAATGAGCACCTTGTGACCGCCGGTCGTGATGGTAATGTACGCTTGTGGCCTACTAAGCCTGATGAGTTTGCGGCACAACTGTGTGGTCATGAAAGGGTAGGTCGAAATATGGTGGACACAGAGTGGGCGCAGTACGTGGGTGAGGATATTGAATATAAGATCACCTGTGATGAGTATCAAAACACAACGGAACAATAAGTTCATTATATGAGAAAACTTCTACCCATTGCTTTGGCATTTGTTGGGTTTGTATTTTTCGATTTGAGAGCACAGGATGCCCAGAGTGCGCGGTGTATTCAAAATCTTAATCAAGCCGAGGACAGATATGCTGCAGGTAATCTTCAGGGAATTGGCAATCTGCTAAATGGCTGTTTGGCAGGAGACAACTATTCAAAAGCTGAAAAGATCCGGGCATATAAACTCTTAACCCTCGTTGCTATATTCAATGATAACGAACCACTCGCCGAGGAGAACATGATCAATCTGCTCAAAGCAGATCCCGAGCATGAATATGATCGGATTCTCGACCCCCAGGAGTTTATTGCCTTATACAACAAGTTTCGAATACAGCCAATCTTTAGGGTAGGAGTTAAGTTTGGTACGAATCTTTCAGAAACCAATTTGATAGCCTCGTACAACTCGGATAATACTGCTTCGGATCCCAAAACATACTCACAGGAGCTTGGCTTTGGAGGAGAAGTTTCTGTTGAGCGAGAGTTCTTCAATTATTTTGAAGCGGTTGGTTCTATAGGATATCATAGGAGGTCCTTCAGCTGGACGCAAAATGCTTTTGGTTTCGATGGCACATCTCAGATAAGTCAGGAGGAGGCTCAACCTGCGGATGGAGCTAGTCTTGTCCAGGAGAACCAGGACTGGCTTGATGGTAATTTGGGAGTTCGGGCGTTCTATCGTATTGGTAATTTATATCCTTTTGTGTTTGGTGGAGTTGGTTTCAACTATCTGTTGACCAATATTGAAACGGCCGAGAGAGGCGCAGTTAGTACTGGCGCCAATGTTGATCTTGTTGAAACCGGTAACCGCAATCAGCTCAACTACTCGGCTTTTGGCGGTGCAGGTATTAAGTACAGAGTTGGCGTAGACTTTTTGACCTTGGAAATCAGATATGTCAATGGACTAACAGATGTAGTGGATTCCAAAAACAGGTATCCGATACCAACTACGTTTGAAGCTGAATCACCTAACACCAATAATACACCTGTCAATAACCAAAGACAAGACAGACTTTTTAAGACTGGAGTAGTGGACGACAATTTTGGGATCAATTCATTGATGATATCCATTGGCTTTGTCAAATCGATCCACAGCCCAAAAAAATTAAAAGCTTATCAATAATATGAAGCTTAGCTTACCGACCTACTTTACCGCAATGGTCACTGCTGTGTTGGCAGTGACAGCATGTACGCCGGAGCAGGATGATGGTATATCCCCCGAGAGACAGTTTGTGAAGTACTATGGCCGCAACGGACTTGATGTAGGTGTGGATATCAGATACACGCCTGCTGATGGTGGGCTAGTCGTGCTGGGTCAGCGTGATGTGATCGGCGAGATTGACAACAGTATTGTCCTGTATAAAATGGATAGCGCAGGTAATGTGCTTCAAGAAAACGAAATAGGTCGCCGAGATGGTTTCACTTACACTCCTAAGAAAATAGTGATCGATCCTACAGGTGGCTTTGTGATTGGTGGTACACGAACTGATATTGACCTTCAATCTTTTATGTTCACTATGCATGTGGCCGAAGACCTATCACTTACCCCCACATGGGGTGAAGGAGGCTTCCAGCTCTATGGTCGTGATATTATAGAGTTTGAGTTTGAAAACAACGCGATCACCAGGACACCTAACCACAGACTTTTCGACCTGACGGTGGATGAGACAGGTTTTGCAATCCTCGGCTCTACCAACGATGTTGACACTATCAAATTTGCTTTTGACCCTGCTACAGATGCTTCAGACGTATCTGTATACCTCTTGGGTGCTCAGGGAGAGGTATTATTATCCCGTACCTATGGCTATGTGGGCAGAGACGAGGGCCACAGTATTATTCCTACCGGAAATAACGAATATGCGATCATGGGTATGACCAACCGATCGGCATTCGGTGGAAATGACACGCAACTCTCAGGGAATAATATACTGTTCAATCTTATTGACGGTAATGGTCAACTAAGACAGAACAAGATCTATGGCTCAACAAGTGGGGAAGGAAATATAGATGTCGATGATGCTCCGGTAGTTATGGTGCAGGACGGTCTTGGTTTTGCAGGCATGGCTAATGATGGGGCCTCCAATGCTATAATGATAAGACTTACCTCGACCGGTGAATTGATAGCGCTACAAAATCTTGATCTCACTATATCAGGTCAGAACTCTTTAAGTACATCATTGATCAGGACTTTTAGAGGTGATTATATTGTTACTGGAAGTGTGAATACACTTGCGGATACTGAGACGGCAGTAGATCGTGGTACGGATATGCTGGTACTCAATGTCAATCAGGACTTTACCGTCAATACCAATAGAGTGTATAACTATGGAGGAGAAGAGGATGACATCTCCAATGGTATTGTACAATTGCCGTCTAGCAACCTTGTGATCCTGGGCACGACTGACTTTGAAAATGGTAATACCATGATCACACTAATGAAGACGAACGCTACGGGACGCTTCATTGGAAACTAGAAATTGTTGTATAAAATCAAGAATTATTGGTTGAAGTAAAATAATTCTTGAAATAGTTAAATAAAATTTTGACTTTTACTTCTGGTTTATAAACCATTAGTCCATGAAAAGAATTTTACCCCTCCTAATCTTATTTGCTGCATCAAGCATCGTTGTTGCTCAACCTACACTAAGCTCATTGGTAGTTGCTGGCGATAACAGTACCGCAACATTGACGTTGGATGTGCCTGTTTATGCGAATACAGGTATGACGGGCGATCTAGCAGACGCAGATTTTGATGTGAGCATAAGTGGTGGAACAGCGACATTGAGTTCATCTTCAGTCTCTCACACAGCTGGCTCCAGTAGCGTAACGATCACCTTGACACTTTCAGGAACTCCGGATGGATCTGAAACACTGGAAGTGGATTTTGTAGCAGCGAGTGTATT
>DIYH01000043.1 GCA_002435755.1 Flammeovirgaceae bacterium UBA6059 | reverse complement strand
CGAGTGGCCTGTACTACTATTCTGATAAAGAGGCTGTCATAGTCCTGGCAGTCAATCAGCAAGCCACTACCATTGATGGCTTTGAAGAAGCGGTCATAGAAACGATCAACCAATATTATTAACGACAATCATAAAGAAGGAGTACAGATCATGAAATCAAGAATTCTATTATTATCCATTCTCATGGCCTTCGCGTTACAGCTGAGTGGACAAATAGCTAACCCATTTCACACACTCAATATGCCAAGTGCAAGTCCACAGGTAGTAGAGATGCAGAAGCTTGGTGTGACAGAGATTGAGATCAACTACCATAGCCCGGCAGTCAATGATCGCGATGTTTGGGATGACCCTGGAGTTATCCCTCAAAATGGAGATCCCATCCCTTGGCGGGCAGGGGCCAATATGAACACCACAATCTCTTTCAATACTGATGTGATGGTAGAGGGAGAGTCACTGCGGGCAGGCACTTATGGTCTTCATATTATTCCTAACGGTAATGAGTTTAAGCTGCTGTTTGCACATAATAGCAACCAATGGGGAAGTTACTACCTTGATGAGAAAGAAGACGTGACATTAAGTGTGCAGGTGTCAGGCGTTAGCTGTCCACCATCCGAGAGGTTAGACTTTGAGTTCCTTGACCGTACAGACAATAGCGTAGTGATTGGCCTGGAGTGGGCAGAGAAGAGAATACCCTTTACAGTCTCTATAGATCTCAATGAGACTGTTCTTGCAAGTTTGAGAAATGAGCTCAGGGGTATCAACACTTACAGGTGGCAAGCATGGAATGATGCCGCTAATTGGTGTCTTCGGAGGGATACCAACCTTGAAGAGGCACTAACATGGGCGCAGAGGTCGATCGATGGTGGTTACAATGGCTTTGGTGCCAATAAAAACCTAACCAATCTTACTACAAAGGCCAGTTTGCTTAACAAACTAGACAGACCGGATGAACTCAGCGCAACTATCGATGAAGCACAGGTTGTCGCAGGTACGCCTGGTGAGATCAACTACTTCACCATATTCCTTATTCGACAGGAAAAATTTGCTGAAGCTCTCAAGATGAGCGCCTCGGCACTAGAGCAAAACCCAGATATTTGGTACTTACAATTGAATCATGGGGTCAGCAACTACTTCCTTGGTAAGAGTAAAGCCGCCATTAGCATGCTAAATAAATCGCTCGAAAACACGCCGGAAGCATACAAGCAATATGTTGTGAAAGTACTTGATGACGTCAAAAATGGTACCTATCAGCTCTGAGACTGTTTGATTTTATAAGACTGTCTCATCTTAGAGGCAGTCTTATTTATTGCCGTTCAGAGCAATGTCCTCGATACAACCGCATTGATTATCTAACTTGGGGTCTGAATTGTAATACCATGAAAAGCGCGTACTTCTACCTTATAGTCTTATTGTTCGTATTTGGCTGTGATAACCAGCCTGATCAACCTGCAGAAGATCCCAGAATAGCCTTCACCGGTATCACCGGCTCTATAAAACCCGGTGACAATTTCTTTATGCATGTGAATAAGACATGGTATGACACAGCTAAGATTGCTGACGATCAGGTAGGAGTTGGATCTTACAGTTTTCTCAACATACCTCAGCGCAAACTTCTCGAGCGTATACTTGAAGAACTGGCTGATTCGGAGCATCCTGTTGGTAGCAACGAGCAAAAGGTCGGTGATTACTATGCTTCAGGCATGAATACCAGGCGTATCAATAGCCTAGGCTTTGAGCCTATACAGCCTTTACTGGATCAGGTAGATGCTATAACTACCGTGAATAACTTAATGCTGTTCGTGGCAAAGGAACTGAAATCAGGACATGAATCTATTTTGGATATGGGCGTATCTCCGGACAATGAGAACAGTGACGTGAATATGTTGCATTTCGCTCAATCCGGATTAGGACTGCCAGACCGGGACTATTACTTCAAAACTGATGAATCGACTTTGGGTATCCAAAAGGCTTATCAAACCTATTTGGTTACGCTATTTGAATTGATCGGCACTTCAGATTCCGAAGCGATGGCAGGCAGGGTATATGAAATGGAAAAAGGACTGGCTGAGGCACATAAGACGCGTATCGAGCGCCGTAATGTCAAGGCAAATTATAACAAATTGGCAGTAGCTGATCTGAATACCACACAAGCCAATATCGGTTGGGTTGATTTATTACAAAACCTTGAAGTTGAAGCAGACTCTATTGACATCCGTCAGCCTGCATATTATGTATTGCTGAATCAAATGCTTTCGGAAGTTTCTATAGACCATTGGAAGACATACTTGAAAGCAAGTGTTTTAACCACCTATGCGAGTGTATTGAGTGAGCCATTTGAAAGTGCGGAATTCGAATATCGCAAAGTGCTTTATGGACAGTCTAACAAACAGACACGTGCCCAGGTCATGGTTCAGCAGGTCAACCGACAGCTAGGGTACGCACTTGGTAAGTTATACGTCGATAGATACTTTAAAGAAGCTGCAAAAAAGCGTGTTGCAGATTTGGTTGATAACTTGCAGAAAGCGTTTGAAAACAGGATCAATGATCTTGACTGGATGAGTGACAACACGAAAACCAAGGCTAAGGAGAAGCTGTATGCCATTACTAAAAAGGTGGGCTATCCTGATGTATGGAGGGAGTATGATGTAGTGATCGACAGACAAGATTATTTTCAAAATGTAGTAACCCTCAGACAAAATAATTATCAATATGAGACTGCTAAATTGACACGGGCGCCAGATAAAACAGAGTGGCGTACCACACCGCCGACGGTTACTGCGTACTACAACCCGGCCTTGAACGAGATAGTCTTTCCGGCTGGTATCCTGCAGTTTCCGTACTTCGACCTTGCAGCAGACGATGCTGTCAACTATGGTGGTATTGGCATGGTCATCGGACATGAACTTACACATGCTTTTGATGATCAGGGGGCACAGTTTGATAAAGATGGTAATGTCAAGAACTGGTGGACTGATGAGGACTATGAGAAGTTCAAAGCTAAGACGCAACAAGTGATTGACCGATACAGTACCTACACTGTTCTGGATGATGTCAATGTCAAAGGTGCATTGACGGTAGGTGAGAACACTGCGGATAATGGTGGCATAGCCATTGCGTATGACGCTTTTAAACTCACCGAACAAGGGCAAAGCAATGAGAAGATTGGCGGATACACCCCGGACCAAAGATTCTTCATGTCTATCGCAAGGATCTGGAGGGTAAAAGTGCGCGATGAGTTCTTGAGGAATTACATCAATACCAACTCACATTCTCCGGCGATGTGGCGCGTAAATGGTCCTCTAATGAATTTCACGCCATTCTACGAAGCTTTTAATGTGCAGCCTGGAGACCAAAACTACAAGTCGGAAGAAGAGAGAATCAAGATTTGGTAGTAATCAATAGATAACCAGGAATGTTTGAATCTGCTGATGACGGAAGATCGCTTTCAGAGGAAGTATTCGAGTCATGGTTGGATAAAGGAAGATCAGCCAAAATTGGCTATGAATATCTGATCATCATTTGGAACCAGTGGGACCGTGATTTTCAACCTATTTATAAAGAAACACGAGAACAGGTTAAGGCTTGTTTAGGACATTTAGATACCAATGAAGAGCTTGTAGCCATTTATGACCTGTACTCTGAGTCTAGACTTGTGGTTAACGACTAGCGAGACCTGGTTAGTCGTGTGCTACTTTGCCTTACAAGCAGATCACTCTCGACAATGATTCGTCTGGAATGGTTCTCGTCCGGATCATTGATAAGTTGAATTAAAGCCTGAGCAGCTTTACCGCCAATTTTAGCTCCCGGTTGTGACATGGTAGTGAGTGTGGGTTCATATACCTTGCCGATGGTCCAGTTGCTAAAACCAACGACTGCAATATCATCAGGAACCTTGAGTCCTTTTGCTTTAATGGCCCGGATCGCGGCTATCGCCAATACATCCGTGGCGGCAAAAATCCCATCTATATTTTCGGCCTGTATAAGATTCTGCGTATAAGATTCACCATGGTCACGATGGTCAGTAGGACAGTGGACAATAGTCTGATAATTCAAAGGGTGTCCTACCTCGGTAAGTGCCTTTTTGTAGCCAAGGTAGCGTTGGTAATTGACAGAGACATGTTCCGGACCGCCGATGTAAGCAATACGCTTACAACCTTGGTCGATCAAATGTTTGACAGCTTGATAGCCTGCGTTGAAGTCATCAAGCACCACTTTCGGGACATCCAGTGCCTCCACCACACAGTCAAAAAATACCAACGGTACATCCTGTTCTACACATCTGGTGAAATGTGAATAATCCCTGGTTTCATTACTGATGCATGCAATGATGCCATCAACGCGTCCATTGAGGAGCCTTTCCATATGCGCCACCTCTCTCTCATAAGAATCATTGGAAGGACATAATATCACCTTGTATTGGTTGTCTTGTGCATACCTTTCTGCACCACGGATCACCTTTGAAAAGAACTCATGCGTTAGTTGAGGTACAACGATCCCTATCGTATTGGTCCTGTTGGTTTTTAAGCTCAAAGCACGATAGCTTGGAACATAGTTATACTTTCTGGCAATAGACTGTATCAATTCCCTGGTTTCTTTACGGACGTGAGGATTGTTGGACAAAGCGCGTGAAACAGTGGTTATTGAGATACCGGTCTTTTTAGCAATGTCTTTAATTGTGACTGATCCTTTTCGTGTTCCCATGGCTCTATCGGTTCATTTCCAACATGTTTAATCCTGAAGCAAGGAATACTAACGGCGCGTTCCAGTTGATTGCCGTTTCATTGGTAGAGTAGCTGCATTGCGAATCAGTATATGATGCAGCCGGATACTCACTTCTTTCTACGATTTCCGGAGCACAATCGTTGAGTACGATTGTATTTGGCCCTCCAACGATATAACCGGGTATGGGTTCATCGATACCGTCAGCAGCTATGATCCTGTTGTGAGGAACCAGGGGTGTTTTACTTCCAAAGCCAGTTACAAAGGAATAAGCCGTGGTGTTTCTACCGAGAATGTAATGCAAATCGTTTAGCGCCGAACTCCTGTATTTTTCATTGGGCTGAAGATAATTGGCTACCAGCTTGAGCATCCCATCATTCGCTACATCAGAATTACTACCCCAGGCATATTCATTCATGCTAATGAGGTATGGACTGCTTTGCTCTTTTTCAAGCATGTGATCTATATAAGCAAAGAAGTCTGTAGTGATTGACCCAAACTCATTACTTCGATCAGACGTGATCAGAGAGATCACTCCAAGTGCCTGGACCACATCCCACTTTGGTGTTACAGGAAGTTGATAGTTGCTGAGTAATACTTTTTTATAAGGATCTTCTCCGGTAAGGAGATATAACTCGGATGCAGCCCAGAACTGTTCATCTACATAGCTTGTATCCGGGTAAGCTCCGGTACTGATGTCATCAGGTTGTATGTAGAAGGTCTCAGGATTGGCCTGTGCCCAGTCCCAGGCAGCTACTGCACTGAGTTGCATGTTGGCTGCAAGGTCCTCTAGACCGTAAGTATTTGCAATCCTGGCTGCCGTGGCTATGGTTGCTGCATAGTCCAATGTAGCAGAAGTACTCTTTTGGACTACATAACGCTGCTTACCAGTCTCATCTGGCATGATAAAATCATCAAAACCCTTAGTGGTGAGTTTGTGATAGACACCTCCATCGTTTGGGTCTTGCATCGACATCATCCATGAGAGATTGATCAAAGCTTCATCCAAAACATCAGGTAGGCCATTATTGGATTCAGGAATGTTTAGCAGCTGCTGATGGTGAAAACCCTCGTTTAACACAAGGCTCTGTAGTATTGTCCAGGTTGTGATACTACTATTGACAATGTACTTGCCATAATCTCCTGCATCGTACCATCCCCCCGAAGAGGAGAGGATAGAACCTTCTGGTCGGCTAACACTGGCAGCTGATGCATGTATCATCACCGCTGTATCAGGATGACCAGAACGCCTGTTCCATTGACCTCCATACTGCTCCTTAATCGGAGAACTGCACCTGGCATAATAGTAAGATTTGAGTGCTGCATCCGCCAACTCCTGATAGAGCTGATCTCCAACCCGAAACGGATAAGAGCATTCTTCACCAATGCAGAGTCGGTATTTTCCAGGCTGTGTTAATTCACTGAAGTCTGCGACGCTTACTGTATCACCTGATAGTTCCCAGTATCTACGAGCAGATGTTGTGCCTTCAAAGACAATGGTACCTGTACTATCTCTTACGACAAACGACTTGGTATCAGGCTTTATTAGTGCCTTTTTCGAAGCTAATGTGGGGTAACCAACCTGGTTGACCAATATACCCTCGGTAGTCTGTGGTTGGAAATTTTGTACAGTCTGAGAGCAACTCTGAACCCACAACATGCCTATGACTAGAAGGGATAGGGGATTAGTTTTCATGATACGCTTATTTTCCTAGTTCTACTTCAATTTGATACTCACCTTCAGCCTGGATCGGAATAGCAGTTCCAGGATCTAACTCCTTACCATTAATAGACAGCTTACTCACACCTTTGTTGATTCCGGTAGGGTTGCTGACATGGATATGATAAGTCGCTCCTCTAAACTTGCGGGTCACTTGATAGGTCTTCCAATCAGCCGGAATACATGGATCAATCAATAGACCTTCGTAGGTCGGACGAACACCAAGAATGTACTGGCTGATGGTGTAGAAGTTCCAGGCCGCAGTGCCGGTAAGCCATGAATTCTTGGCCTCACCTGGCCTATAGGCATCCTTACCAGCGATCATCTGGGCATAGACATAGGGCTCAGTCTTGTGCAGTTCACTGATATCCTCAAGATAGGCAGGGCAGATCTTCCTAAAATAATCCCAGGCCTGATCGCCACGGCCAATCATTGTTTCAGCAATGATGACCCATGGATTGTTGTGGCAGAAGATACCGGCATTCTCCTTGTAGCCTTCAGGATAAGTGCTTATCTCACCATATTCAATATGGTATTTCGTAAAGGGTGGGTTGTTAAGCACAATGCCATATTTACAATCGAGGCGCTCCTTAACTGAGTCGAGTGCTTTTTCGACCATGCCGTCTTCCTGGCCAACTCCAGCCATGCCGCACCAGCCATTCGATTCGATGAAGATTTTGGCTTCTTCGTTTTCCTGACTTCCTATTTTGTTGCCGTAGAAGTCATAAGCCCGCAGGAACCACTCACCATCCCAGCCATGTGATTTGATGGACTCCCTCATGGTTTCAATATGTGATTGTGCCCGCTGAGCCTCTTCATCCATGCCTAGTTGCTGACAGAGCTCGACATAGTCACTACCGTAAACGATGAATAGTCCTGCTATCATCAGTGACTCTGCCTTAGTGCCTTCTGTATTGTTTTCAGTGGTTTGGAAGGACTCATTAGGGTTATTAGAAAAGCAATTCAGGTTAAGGCAGTCATTCCAGTCGGCTCGACCGATGAGTGGTAAACCATGAGGGCCGAGATTATTGGCTATGTTGTTAAAAGACACAGTCAAATGATGGAATAGGGGTTGAGCCAGTTTCTCATCATTGTCATAGGGTACTTGTTCATCAAGGATGGAGAAATCACCAGTTTCCTTGATATAGGCTGTGGTGCCCAGAATGAGCCATAGGGGATCATCATTGAAACCGCTACCTATGTCATTGTTACCTCGCTTGGTGAGTGGCTGGTACTGGTGGTAGCAGCTGCCGTCAGGAAATTGAGTTGCTGCTATGTCCAGGATCCGCTGACGTGCTCGCTCAGGCACCTGATGTACAAAGCCAATCAAGTCTTGATTGGAATCCCGGAAGCCCATGCCACGACCAATTCCACTTTCGAAGAAACTGGCAGATCTCGAAAAACAGAAGGTAATCATGCATTGGTATTGATTCCAAACATTGACCATACGGTCTAGTTTGTCCTCATTGGTCTCTACAGAGAATATGCTCAACAAATCCTCCCAATACGCTTTAAGCTCGTTGAATGCTCGATCTACTTTTTCCGTAGTGTCAAATGAAGCTATGAGATCTTTAGCCTTTGACTTATTAATTATGCCTTTGGACTCCCATTTATCCTCTTCGTCGTTTTCAACATATCCGAGTACAAATACCAGATCTTTTGATTCACCAGGTTCAAGGTTGATTTCTAAGGAATGGGAAGCAATAGGAGACCAGCCATGTGCTTCGCTCATTCGAGATTTTCCTTCGAGTACTACTTCTGGTTCGTGAAAACCATTGTGCAGACCCATGAAAGACTCTCTGTCTGTGTCATATCCATCTATAGGTGCGTTGACAGAGTAAAAAGCATAGTGATTACGTCTTTCGCGATACTCTGTCTTATGATAGATCGTAGAGCCATCAATCTCAACTTCCCCCGTAGAGAAGTTGCGCTGGAAGTTCTCCATATCGGTCACAGCATTCCAAAGTGCCCATTCAGTGAATGAGAATAGCTTGAAGCTCTTTGCTTTATCTGAATGGCTCGTTAAGGTTAGTTGCTGTACTTCGGCATGTGTTTTCAACGGCACAAAACACAGAAGGTCAGCCGAGACATCATTCTTGGTTCCAATGATCCTTGTGTAATTCATCCCATGTCGGCACTCATAGTGATCAAGAGGTGTCTTGCATGGCTTCCAGCCAGGTGACCAGATCGTTTCTTCATCTTTGATATAGAAGTATCGGCCCCCTGTATCCATCGGGACGTTGTTGTAGCGATATCGGGTCAGGCGCCTGAACTTCGCATCCTTGTAAAAGGAATAACCACCACCAGTGTTCGAGATTAGGGAGAAGAAATCCTCATTGCCCAGGTAATTGATCCAGGGCCAGGGGGTCTTTGGATTTGTGATGACATATTCACGATTAGTATCGTCAAAGTATCCGAATTTCATATTTAAGAAAGTATATTTATAGTATTGATATTCAATTGATTATAGATGCATAGATTATTACTCAGATGCTCTTCTACGATTGAGCTCTATGGTGATTTCGTCCATCTTTGCTTGATTGAGCGGATAGATCAGCATTGCTATTGCAGCAACACCAGCGATAATCGCAGGTATCCAGCTCATCAGCATTTTAATTCCTGGTAAGGCACCTTGAATGGATGCCTGATCCAAGCCATTGTAATTGTAAGCGGCCAGGACGCCTCCAATGACCACTCCAGCCAAACCACCTCCAAACTTGGTCGCAAATGAACCAGCAGAATAGACTAAGCCTGTCGCTCGCCTGCCATTCTTGAACTCAGAATAGTCAGCAGCATCACCCAGCATCGCAAAGAACAGCGTTGGGAAGATTGCTGCCGCGAATTCTGAAATAGTGCCTAATGCGAAGATCCCGAAAATGTCATCAGGTCCACAGAAGACAAGTAGAGCGTTGACTGAGCCAGAGAAGATTAAGGCATAAATGAAAAGGAGCTTCTTGCCATATTTTTTGCCTAACCATGAAGTGGCCATTGCACCCGCAATGGATGCAATCATCAAGGCGATGAGATAGGAGGCTGACAAAAGCTGGTCATGTATGTAGTGGGTAAAGTAGATGACTGTAATGCCTTGCTTTATGGAATTGTAGACATTGAAAATCAGACCGATGCTCAGCAAGACTAGCCATGGCTTGTTCCTGATAAGGTCGTAAAAATCTCTTTTCAAGTTAGTTTCCTGGGACTTGGGAGGTAGTACGCGCTCCTTGGTACCGAGGAAAGTGAGTACCATAAATAGTGCGAGGAATACAGACATGAGGTAGATGGCATTGCTGTAGCCTTTCTTTTGGTTGATTAGGCTAATGTCCGATACTGTCAATCCACTTTCTCCAGTGACGATGAATGCATACTCCTGGTTGGCGGTCATTGAAAAACTAATACTCTTTGTAAGTTGTCCGGTAGGAGCAGTTTCTCCTTTCATCAGAAATGTGGAGATACCATTCTCCGTTTTGATATTGGCATTTGCCACATCATCTGGTGAAACCACAATCACTTCGTAAGTGGAGTTGTTGATCTCTGATACGGTGATTTCAGGATTGACATTACCGAAGCTCGCCACTAGAAAAAGCATCGCACCCTGTACAATCATGCCTCCGGCGAATGCACCGACCATTCGATAAGATCCTAGACTCGTTCGCTCTTTGTCATCACCTGTCATTACGGCCATTAGCGCCCCGTAGGGAACGTTATTAGCTGTATAGAGCAAGGTGAAGATGATGTAGGTAGAGTAGGCGTAAATGATTTTTCCGGTAGGGCCCAGGTCTGGTGTAGTGAATAGTAAGGATAGGGTAGCGGCCAATGGAATGGCAGACCATAGGATCCACGGACGGAACTTGCCATATTTTGTATTGGTGCGATCGCCAACTATACCCATGAGCACGTCGCTGATACCATCGCTCGATCGTGCAATGAGCATCAATAGACCTACGGAAGCAGGTGTCAATCCATAAACATCAGTGTAAAAAATGAATAGGAAGGTCGCTACTCCGCGCCAGGCGATGTTTGCCGCACCATCACCAAGTGCGTAGCTGACTTTTTCAAGGAAGGATAGCGAGTTTGAGTTGGGTGTTGACATTATTTATGGGTTATATGAGGAAGTCAAATAGTTCTTTGCGTGTCTTGTCAAAGACCTCTCGGCTGAACATGAAAAGCTGCGCCGGCTTATGTCGGACGCCTTTTTGCTTTTCATTGAGTGGAATGACGTAGGTCATTCTGTTGACTTTCTTTCGAAAGTTGCGTTTATCAAATTGAGCATCGAAGATCTGCTCGTAGACGGTTTGAAGCTGGGTGAGTGTGAATTTTTCCGGTAGGAGCTCAAAACCAATCGGCTCGTGCTTCATCTTTTCACGAAGGGCTTTAAGTGCCTCTGTAAGGATGAGGTTATGATCGAATGCCAGGTTGCCCACTTCTTTGACGGGCGTCCATGCCACCTTACGACCCATCCATTGCAGGTTGACTTGCTGAGTGTTGAGTAAAGCTAGGTAGCCAACAGTGACCACCCGACGGGTAGGATCAAGCCCGATGTGTTTCATCCATTGCTGATCCACGGATTTAAGTAGACGATCAGGGTGGGCAAATGTCCTGAACTGCTCAAGGTAAACATCGGTAAAGCCCGTCAGATCATGTAGTACGCGGTGTGCGGCATTCTCTATAGTCTCTCCTTCGAAGACATGATTTCCAGTCAAAGTCCAATCAGAGGCTAGACCTTTATCTATTTCATTTAGTGTACGTTCTACAAGTAGTACATATAGCTGTTCAGCGTCGTAACCAAATACAACACAATCAACTGATATATGACTATTTAATTCCATTCAGAATGCCCTCTCTTTACTTAGTGTTAATATAACACTAAGTAAAGATAGTAATGAAATCGACAATGTCAAATAGTAATGTCGGAAGCATGCCCGTTTTGAGTTCTCAGCATTGTAATTGGTAACACTAGATCGGGGATGACGAGCTTTATGCTTCGGGGATGATTGAGAAAGGCGACATTACGATAGGGTATACTAGATTTGAATCATACCTATTAGAGATGGACGGGATCGTAGCATACCAGTTTGACATATGGTCGGCACTGCTGGCCTTTGGAGTATTCCTGGGCGTCTTTATGATCTTTATCCTATTCAGTTATGGTAGGAGTCGATCAATACACTATCTAACCTGTTTATTGTTAGTTCTGGTGCTCATCCTATCGGAATATCTACTGGCGAGTTCCAACCTCTATCGACTTTTCCCGCATCTCTTGTACTCCACTATTCCACTTTTTTTTCTCATTGGACCTTTGTACTATGGCTATGTAAGATCTGTTGTAGGGCCCGGCAATGTCTTACGATGGAGAGAACTGTTTCATTTCGTTCCCTTCATTATCTGCATTATCATTTTGCTGCCTTTTTATCAGCTGGAAGCGGATCAAAAGGTAGTTTTTATTGATAATCAAAAGGCTGAACAACTCATTCCCTTTGCACTAGGAACGTTCTTGTTCATTGCATCACAGCTGGCTCATTCTCTTATCTACATTTATAAGGCTAATGAAAACCTTACCAGCTTACTCAATTCTGGTAAGAGAACTAGCGAATCAAAACGACTGATCTGGCTTAAGGGATTCGGCATTGTTTTTTTGATGTACTGGACAACTGATCTGCTTGTTCTGGTTTTCTATTTGTTCAAAGGAGAAATCCATCAGGAGGCTTTTTATATCACGATGCTCGGGAGTGTCATCCTGATCAACACGCTCGTCTATTTTGCTATTCGACATAGTGTGGCGTTTGGCCAGAGTCTTATTCCGGTAGACAAATACAAGAATTCTGTCTTGTCAGCATCTGATTATGACTCGTTAACCAGAAAGATCGTGCAGGTGATGCAAGAGGAGAAACCATATCTGGATACTGACATGTCACTCACAAAGCTTGCAAGTCTTACTGGTGTGAGTACGCACCAGGTATCCCAGGTTTTGAATAATCAATTGGGCAAGAGTTTTTATGAATTCATCAATGAATATCGGTATGAGGAAGCCAAATCCAGGTTAAGGAAGAAGGAGTATCAGCACCTTACCATACTAGCGATAGCACTGGAATCGGGCTTCAACAATAAGAATACCTTCAATAAGGTATTTAAAAAGCATGCGGGGGTCACTCCTTCGGAATATCAAAAACTGGAGGCCAGCTGAATGTTGTCACTCTAAACAGAGGGTGACGATAGTGTGTCATCGTAAACATTCCTTTGATAGCAAAAACTATGAAAAGGAAATTACTTATTGGTTTTACAGTGGCTATTGTTGCCCTGCTTGTTTTTGCATTTACCCCATCAGTGATCGACAATCATCAGGATGAGATCATTGTTGAAGCTCCGGTACAAATCGTATGGCAGGTTGTAGCTGATGTGGGCAACTACTATAAATATGCAACCGGATTGAGTGAAAGCCCTGTGATCAGCGGAAAGGGTCTAGGTATGGTCAGATCCTGTAGCGACGAATCAGGTACATGGCAGGAGACTTGCACAGCGTGGGATGAGGGCGAGAGCTATTCCTTTCGAGTGGATGTGAACAGTGGTTTTCCATATCCCTTCACAGTATTTAACGGCACCTGGTCGGTTGAGGAAAGCGGTCGATATGGAAGCAAGATCATTGTGAGCTTTGATTATCAGTTTCCTTATCGCTGGATGCATTGGTTTTACAATGAGGACACGCATGGGTTTATTAGTAAAGGCAATGAGACCTTGCTGACCAATTGGAAGGCTGAAGTGATAAAGCGATCGAGAGGACTGGGGGAGACCACCGACTAAAGTTCAAATTAAAATCAGCTTTTTTAGGGCGTTAGCTAATTCTTAATGAATTGTTAACAGACCTAGGCATTAGTTCTAAATGCTGAAAAGAGGATATATTGGCGCCAATGAAGTTGGCGTCTATTGCTTTAGTGCTTGCAGGCCTGTTCTTATACTCAGCCTGTGCTCGATCCGAAGAGGATCATCCTGTCTTTAAGTACTATCCACCCACCACTGTGCTAGAAGATGGATATGTCAATAAGTACTACGAACATTACTATCCTGATGACCCTAATCAATCGGTTGGGACATCTATCGTTTACATCAAAGAGATCCGATTGCCTAGCGGTGAATTGATTAACGAGTACTATAATGCAGGTTTTGCGCTATCAGGAAGTCGACGTTATAGCATTGATCAGGAAGAGGTTTCAGTTATTCACGAGTCTGAGGTTCGCAGTTATCTTAAAACAGACACAGTAGCAAGCGAGATTATCAAGCCTAATTTCAAAGTTTGGGCGGGGGATACGAAAGACTCTTATCAGAGCAAGTTCGATTATGAGAATGAGTTCTACTTATTGACCAAAAACCAAATATCTGTCTACGACAGTACTATACTCGGTCATCCGGCGAAGGTATTCGAGATAGCGAGTGATATTAGAAGAGAAGGTTCAGATTCGACCTTTAATGAATCAGTGGCTAAGGAATACTTTGTCCAGGACTTTGGCTTTTTTGGATCAGATCAACTGAGGGATGGATATATGCTTCGAACAGAGTTAGTCGAGCAAATGTCGATTGATGAGTTCGAAAGGAGAGCCGCCCATGGAGAACATCGTGTGGCTTGGATCGACAAAGACAAGAGTATCAGTGATGATACTGACTTTGCGCTGTGTGGACACGAAATAGATATTGCCGATTATTACAATAGTACACCTCAAGGAACATACGTCCATAACAAGAGGGCAATGCTGGATACTATTTATGCTCATTTGGATAAGTCAAAGTTAGCCGGACCTAGCGGAATGTTGACCTTCCGATTTGTGGTCAATTGTCAAGGTAAAGCCGGCAGGTTCATCGTCCAGGGGTATGATCAGGCTTATCAGAAAACCACATTCAGTCAGGAGACTGTTGATCATCTGTTTAGCGTGCTACAAAGACTCGAAGCATGGCAACCTGTCGTCATCCGGGATCAACCTATGGATGCCTATTTCTACATTACATTCAAACTTAAGGATGGAGAGATTACAGATATATTGCCTTAGTGTACTGCTGACCATGGTATCATGTAGCGAGCGGCAGTGGTACCAAAAGCAGCTCACCGACGAAGAAAAGGCCACTTATGCGCCAATGATTCGAATAGGGGCGCAATACTATCAAGGTACCGTACCCGAACAATTTCAAGTCATAGAAGCATTGAGGTTAGACTCGACCGATGCTGGGACATGGCGTGAAATGGGCACGGCAAGAGTAAAACGTGGGATAGCTGATGAAATGGACTACTATTATGCTGAGGCCGTCAAAAGGTATCCAACTGTCTGGGCTGGGTTCCGAGGTTATCTCTACCTCTATTTTTATCGAGATTTTGAGCGTGCGATTGCCGATTTCGATCTTGGTGATGAAGCCAATGGTACCGTCAGCTATTCGCAAAGCCAGAGCCATGATTATATGCGAGGCATATGCTACTATGGCCTCAAGGACTATGAAAATGCCCTTGACCAGTTAGATCGCTATATAAACAAGTTAGTTACCGAAGATGGAGAGGAGTGGGTAAATGTCTATGCGTTTCTCTACAAAGGACTTGCCCTGGAGCAGCTGGGTAGACCGGATGAGGCGATTGTTGAGTATGATCGCATTCTGAAGTATTATCCGACATTGTCAGATGCGTATTATCATAAGGCGCGTGTTTATCAGGCAAAGGGTGAGACCAAGTCGGCCTTATCAGAAATCGGTCAAGCAGAGAACTATTTTAATCAGGGCTATTACCATCAGCGTCCTTATGTGGAAGTGTTAGAACAGGTCTACATTCAGGATATCGAAAGGCTTAAACTAGAGATAGAAGCACTTTAGTCATAAGAGGTCATCAGTAACCTGAATAGCGAGCCTTTTACAAGCGGGTTGTTTTTGGAAGAAGACGAAACGGACTACAGCTCCTCAAGCTGGATATTCCTAAACATGATCTTTCCTGTACCTGCGGCTTGAAGTGCCAGGTATCCTGGTTTCGAATTAGCGTCAGTTAAATCAGCCACTAGTTGATCATTGATCCATGCTTTCAGCGTATTGTCAAAGCACTCGATCTTGCAGCGGTTCCAATGGTTGATGGTTTGCACTTCGGTGATGGGGCTCTGATTAAGTACAACAGCACCTGTTCTCCACTGCTGGTTGGGATGCAAGTCCCAAATATTAAGCTCGTAGCAGTCCTCTGCGGAAAGCGCCTTATTCGTACATCTTAAATAGATGCCAGAGTTAATAGTACTGTCAGGAAAGAACTCCAACTCCAGCTTGAAATTTTGGAATTGAAGTTTTGTAGCGATGAAAGCACTTCCTGAGTCTAATTCGGAGATGATTTCACTTTCATTAAATATCCAATTGGCATCTCCGTGAACGGTCCAGTTTTCGGACTTGTCTAGTTTGTTTTTATTGTCTGTTGGTTGCTGGCAGGATATCAGAAATAATATCAGAAGTGCGCACAAAACTCTCATGCCCAAATAAAGTCATTCCAGTCGGTAATCTATATCACTAAGACTTGTAATGGTCTAACCGCACCTTATAGGTTGCGACAATTGGACTTTGCTGAAAGGGAGGCAGCCTTATGCTATTGCTACCTAGCGCAGAATGTATTCGAACAGCCCAGTGAATAGTTCGGAAGCCCCGATGTAAACTCCCACACCGTAAGTAATGTGTTTCACCGATAAGTGCTTAAAGACATAGGGGAGTCCACTGATATTGAGCAAACTGAAGGAAACTGTGGTGATCACCCCACCAATGATGAGGAGTGTAAGATTGTTGCCTACAACGACGAGTATCACACCAACGACCAGCGTAATGAATGATGGTATAAGCACTCGCTGGACATCCATTTTAGCAATGGTACCACTGGTTGCAAAAGCAAGTATGGCTGCAAAGGCCAGCAAGCCCAGTGTAAGGAAACCTGAGTACTCTTCAGCACCAGCCACTCTTAGATCTAGCACATGAGGGAAGTATTCCACCAAGATACCCTTCGCAATGCCTAGTTCAAGTCCGACGATCACAATGGCCATATAAGCTAATGCGCTAACAGATCGTGTATTCGACTCTACCATCTCTTTTTTCCTTAGGACAACTTCATCAGAAGATACTTTTTGAAAGAAATAGCCGGAAACTGAAATCAGAATGCCACCAACGATGAAGGTCAGCGTATCGCCGAAGAATCGAACCAACTCTACGACGATCGGCTCTAGCGCATAGATCAACTCGGTGATTAAAAACAAAAATCCTACAACAACAGGCAGTTTTTGTACGGGCGCAAACGCTTCAATCATAGAATTGGCAGGACTGATGAACAGGTTCATTGCAATAAGCCAAAGCACGATCATTATCGGTAGAATAGGCTTGGCCACTTCGATAGAAGCTGCTCCAAGCAATGAAGCCACCACCATAAATATCATCGCGGTAGCACCAATACCTACAGAGTACATGGTGAAGTACTTACCTGATCGCTGCATGAGATAATCCGCCAAGAGTCCTGCAAGAGGAGGGATGATGACCAGGATGATGGCCTTTGATAGGATCATAAAATCCACCAATCCATGAAAGTCGAACTTCTCGATTAGCACAGGCTGGTACTCGTGATAGGCGATCCAACTGATCACCACTGCTGCATTAAGACCAGCCAGACTGATAATCTCAGGCCATTTGATACTATCTAGTGCACTATTTCCTTCATCGCTCATTTGTGCAATTTAATGGTAATAAATCAAGTTGAAATTGACCTTTCGAAAGATACTGATTTCTGTCGACTAATTGACATTTGATAAAGGTCAATTTTAAGAGTTACAGCTATTACTGGGAAGATCGATTTATTGTGATTTGAGTAAGTCTACCGCATACGAGTGAGTAGCTTTGGTTGATTACAACAGTTGCTAAGAATGAGGTTCATATTATTTCTGCTTACGTTATTCTTTCTGACCGATGCATTTGCGCAGGACTTCAATTCTGGTGCTGATGAAGTATTCAGAGAAAATGAGGTTACAGAAATAAGGGTTACCCTGAGTGCTCAGGATAAGGCTTTTCTCTTGGCGAATGAAAACGCCTACAGTGAAACCTATGTGCCGGCAAACGTCTCCTTCTCTAATTCTGAATTGGATGATGCAACGATCAACAATGTAGGCATCAGGCTTAGAGGAAATACTGCCCGGTCGCATCCGAAGAAGTCTTTTAAAATTGATTTTAAAGAGTTCGGCGGTGAGCGATGGGAAAGTTACAAAAAGATCAATCTCAAGCCCAATGTCAATGATCCTTCCCTGATCAGGGAACTTCTGACCATGCACTATTATCGACTGATGGATGTGCCGGCTCCACGTATAGCTCCCGCCACGCTTTATTTCAACAACGAATACATGGGTGTCTATCTCATGGTGGAGCAGATCGATGATGAGTTTGTCGATAAGCGATTTGGCAAGGAAGTAGGGTGGTTGTACAAATGCGCCTTCAGTGCAACACTTGAGGACAATGGACAGGTGTTTGACACCAATCTTTATGAATCCAAGATGAACGAGTCGACCGATACACGAGCTGAACTTGATCATTTCGTTGAGGTGCTTAATAACACTTCCGATGATCAATTCGCCGCAGAGATTTCCGAGATATTTGCTGTAGATCGATACCTACGGCAGCTGGCTGTGGAGGCCATCACAGGCCATTGGGACGGGTATAGTTACTTGAATAACAACTACTACCTGTACTGGGATGAAGATGCTGGCCAGATGGAGTTCATCGTTTATGATACTGATAATACCTGGGGTATTGACTGGGTGGATAGGGACTGGGCTACCCGCGACCTCAATCACTTTCATAGAAACGGTCATCCGCGACCTTTGACCTCTCGCATTTTGGACGTACCCGAATGGAAGTCATGGTATTATGCTTATTTGAATGTGTTATTCGAAGAGTATTTCAATGCTGATTATCTCTTCCCATTATTGAATACACTTGAAAACGTGCTGGATAGCCATGTTGAATCAGACGTGCGTTTTGATGATTCTTTCGGTTTCAGCTACGAGGATTTTAAAGGGGCTTTTGATTATGAAACGAATGGACATGTCGATTATGGTATTCGTGGATTCATGGAGACTCGTAGATCAACTGGAATTGAAAGTATTCCTAATATAGTGTTATCTGCCGATGAAATTGACGAGGTTAAGTTGTATCCTAATCCTACAGTTGACGGCATATTGAGAATTAAAGGAAAACCACATACGCAACTACAGGTCAGCGTCTTTGATTTATTTGGCAGAGCCGTTCAAATCAGAAGCACCAGAATGGGGGCAGACCTAACCGAAGTTCACATACTGGCTGAACCAGGGATTTACTTTCTAAAAACTGATAGGGACAGCAAAGCGCATCGGATCCATGTGAAGTAGGTAATACACTACCAACTATGATGTACTCCTCGGAACCGGGAACGACAGGACTACTCCAATCAAAAAGATATATGATCCCGAAATAACGGCAAGTGTAGTAAAGGGCCGCTCATAGTCATTCATAAACCCAAAGACTTGCACAACGACCTGGCTAACTTGCCTTTTAATGCAATTTAGGTTTTGTTACAGGCTTTTTTGTAATGTCTCAATTCTTTTAAAAGTTTAAAGAGTGGTCGTCTTTTAAACGAAGTTTCGGTCGTGGATGAGAAGTTAGGATAGCTTCTCGTTGCATCCTACTTATTTGGGTTGCATTTAATATCAAGGATTGTAAGTTTGGCAAGTTCCCTTCTACAATTGCGGTAACTAGTGGTTGCAATTGATCAGGACTAATATCATGGCTACTGCTAAGGTCAATAACGGTTAGATTGGTAAACGGATTCTGTTGAACTTCAGTTTCCGGACCTGGATGGTGGCGTTCTTCTGCATGAGCGGACGGATGAAGCAGGATATCCATTATTTTTTGACCGAAATGCAACACATCCTGACCATGTATCGATCCAAGTGCCCTGTGTTCGATTAAAACCCCTTTTTCGAAATTACCCAAATCCAAGGGATTTTGCATACCAAATTTATCAAATGCTTTGGGGTTTTCTTTATCCAGAGCTCCTAATGATTCATGAGAACCGGGTTCTTTTTCGATCAATGTTTTTCGTCCTTCTACGAAATCATTTACAAATTTTTCTATTGTATAATCAGCATAGGGCCGTCTCCATTGTGGCATGTTAAATGCAACTTGGTATTTTGGCCAAAAGAGATCATTCGGGTTGAATCCAGCTTTGCTTAACCAGTATATGACATCATTCTTGACTAATGTAGGGTGATTTTCATAAACTTCTTTCCACATTTCTCGGAAACTAGCTCTTGGCATCAAAGGAGTTAAATCTTTTGCATGTGGAACTTTTCTTGAGTCTGAACTATGTGTCATTATTAACATTGATATAAGTAAATGAACAAATCCTTTTACTTTTGGATCAGTGATATGGTCTAAATCGACTTTTGAGATTTCATCACCAACGTTGGCATATGCACTTATCGATTTGTCAGGACTTGTATTCCAGGTACTCTTGTCACCTGAGAATTTACTAATTATCTCCGAGAGGTTATTGAAAGAAGCACCGAATGTTGCTTGAGGTTCTAACTGGATTTTATCCCCTACAAATCTTAAAAACAAGTCATCGTCAAAAGGGATTCTTTTTGTGTAATTCGGGTACTTTTCTTTAGAGGTTTTTAATTCTTGTAATAATTGCAGATAATATGACTTTGCACCCTTCCATTTATCTTCATGTTCTTTTTCGGCATCTAATTTTCTTAGCTGTTCTGATATTCCATCTTCCTTTGGTAATAGATCAACCAATTTCGCCATTTCTTCAAGTGAAGGTGGTTCCACCCCTCCTGTAGCCTTATTCCGAGTTGTTAAAGTTTTATGAAGAGCTTTAGCATCCTTCCATTTTTCGTCATGTTCTTTCTCGGCATCTATTCTTCTTAACTGTTCGAGTATTCCATCTTTTTCTGGTAATAGCTCAATTAAAGAAGCCAGTTCTTCAGGAGAAAGGTTCTTTTTGCCTTCTGTACCTTTATTTTTACTCAATAAAATGTTATATCGCTTTTTCGCATCCTCCCATTTTTTATCCTTTTCTAATGTTTTTAGTTGTTCGAGTATTCCATCTTTTTCTGGTAACAGTTCAATTAAACTGGCTTTGTTTTCCATAGATATGGTTGGATTCAAAGGACTATCTTTAGCAGCACTTTCAAGGTGATGAATGTAGTTTTGTATTGCTAATAATGCGACATTTACCGTGGATTCATCGAGGTTCAGTTTCTTAGTAACGATTTCCAGATCCACTCCATCTTTTTCCACGGTGAACTGGTGGTGCTGTTCGATAACCTGCTTACGAGAGCCTGATGTAACATCGTTCGCTTTGAAAAATTTGGCATTGGATGCTTGAAATTCAAATCCGATGCTTCGTCTTTGTACAACTCCGGTTGAGTGAGGCAAATTAATTGCTTTTTCTGTTTTTAATTGATCCTTGATCAAAGAGTTCCCGTTCTGAGATGTAAAGTGTATGGCCTTTGCTCCCATCTCATCCGCTTCCTTCTCCAGGACAACATCGTTATTGACCTTGATCTTACCCTTCATCTGTATATTAGGTCTCACTCGTCCTTGCTTCTGTTGCACTACATGCCAGGCCTCATGCGGTAAATGTTTTTCCTGTCCGGATGCAAGGTGAATATCCGTTCTTTGTGCATAAGCATGAGCTTGTAGCTGAGCAGGTTTATCAGAGTTGTAATGCACTTTCACATCCCCCATTGAATAACCTGATAAATTTTCAATTCCAGATTTTAAATTATCAGGTAAACCCGTGTTATTCTCTTTTTTCTGGATGGGTTGTTGCTGTTGAGCAGAATGATTAACTGCCATTGCCTGTAATTGAGATGCTTGTTTCGCTTGCGGACTATAATTCGCCATCTCTTCCAGTCTCCGTTGAGTAATAGCTTCAGGCCGATTATCTACAAATTGAAAAGCAGACTCAGTAACACTTTTCTTTTGAGAAACAGCATTGGCCACTGATTGACTTTTATTCTCTTGTGTTTTGTCTGCGTGAGTGTTCATCATTTATTCTTTTTCGGTTTTGCTTAATTGCCCATAACCTTTAGCTTCCCTTATTAATATAGCTATTCTGGGAAACAGTATTTGCTAAGAACTTAATGATAGAATAGTCAGGTGGTTGCCAGCAGGCGGTAGAGCCTAGTTGAGCTTTGCCAATCAGGCTAATCATCAGTAAGGTCAATAACATCATGTACCTGATAAGTCATCTGTTATAGATAATACAAATGACCCAGGTCTTTATCTCTGGTATTAAATCTACTGGATCAAGGTCACTTTTACCATTGAGCGGTAGCCTTATCGATTCCTTCTGACATACCCTCTAACTTAGTCATTGAGATATAGACCGACAGGAAGCAGAGCTAACCAAGCTACAATGTGATACCATTCTAGTTTTCTTTCTTCTTTATCACTACCAAGAATTCCATCTTCATATCTGTTTCCATCTAGGGTTTGGAAAGAAGTTAGTCCAAAGCATCGTAGGACAGTGGTTATAAACAGTTTCATACGACTTTTAAAAATGGTACTTCTCATAACCGAGTCATTGGATATTTTTTCTTATAATGGTACACTAATTATTCCAGCTTGACATTGTATTATCCTAGAGTAGCATTCATTTTAATTTGAAAGACTAAAAGGCCGACTTAGGTAGCAATAATTAGAATCAGTTAAATGGCGCCTCTACTTAAATTCACCGGTAAAGACCTCCAAGACATCTCATGGGAGGAGTGGATCGAGCAGAAACCAGAGGTGTTGAGGACATTGGCTAATCAGTGGTTTGAGGTCATCAAGAAAATGGGGTCAGATGTACAACCGATCTTTCATGACAACTATCCTATTGGCTGTGTCGACGAAGCGCCTTTTGCCTATGTCAATGTCTACGCAGCTCATGTCAATGTAGGCTTTTTCTATGGTGCTGATCTGCCCGATCCGAAGGTCTTACTGGAAGGTACCGGTAAGCGCATGCGTCACATCAAGCTCAGGCCTGATGCTGATATCGACGAGGAAGCCATCAAAGAGCTGATTCATCACGCCTATCTGGATATCAAGGAGCGGTTATTGGCTGAGCCTGGCTTTTGATAAAGTCAGATCCAAAAAATTTTGGGCATTCATAGACTCATTTATCTTGCTGTGCTTCAGGTTTCATTAAAAGGGGTAATTCCTGGACGTTCAAGGTGCGGCTATCGTCCATATTCTGGTAAGTCCTTAGTATGTCACTAGCGTTAGCTATGTCCTTCGCCTTTACCACAACAGATGCACCTAGAGGACAGATTTGATTAATCTTAGATGATCAGATTGATTGCTATATAGATTGATGACCTCATCAACCTGCGGACATGGTTAGTGCATATTTTGATGCCAATGGATGATCAAAATCGCAGTTGAAAATGATCACTATCAATTGGCGTCAGATGAATTCAGCTGAATTTTGAAACGCATTCGAATAAAAGGAATTATAGCATGGAACCGCATTATTACAACGTAGATATCAATTGGCGACAAGATAGAAAAGGACTTATGTGTTCACCCGAATTGGACAAGGCAATGGGCAGCTGCATTGAGGTTGCCACGCCTCCTGAGTTTCCAAAAGGCATGCCCGGTATCTGGTCCCCCGAGCATTTATTTACGGCAGCTGTCAGCAGTTGCCTGATGACCACCTTTTTGGCGGTAGCCGAAAACTCGAAGCTTGACTTTATCAGCTTTGATTGCAAGTCAAAAGGCAAACTGGAAAAAGGCGAGCACGGACTAGAAATGACGCAGATAGTCCTTGAGCCTACCGTAATGCTCAAAGATGATAAGGACAGAGATCGGGCGCTAAGAGTACTTGGGAAGTCTGAAAAGGCTTGCCTGATATCCAACTCTATCAAATCAGAGGTTATCATGAAACCATCCATTGTCACAGCAACGGAGGAAACGCTGCAAGAATAGCTTGGATACTCACCTTGCCGCTCCAATCATTTGAGGTAATACAGCTATTCCTTTCTCAGTATTTCGATAGGGTTGATACGGATACTTCTCAATGTCACCAGCAACAGTACAAGCGCTACAACCACTCCTAAGGCGAATACGGGCAAGGCGAAATGGATAGGAGAGAGCACGATTCTTGAGATGAATTGATTGAGCCACTCCATCGCGCAATAATAGACGAATGGGGCTGCAAGCACAGCGGCGATAATGATGTTGGCAAGATAAGACCCCAAGACAAGCATGAACAGTGAAGTGTCGCTTGCACCCAGCACTTTGCGGATGCTTATCTCCTTCAATCTTGAAATAAGATGGAGCGAACCTAAGGCAACCATGCCGATCATCGCGACGAGGATGGACAAAAGGGTAAAGAAACCAAAAGCCCTGTTGGAATCAGCTATCGATTGATAGTTGGCAAAGTATTCGGCTTCAAGATTTCGGTATTCAAATGGATTACCCGGAAAAGAGGATAAAAAGGATTGCTCAACCTCAGTGAGCCATTGATTCGGGGGTTGCTGAGTTTTAATGACCATTTGATGATTGCTATGCACACTTGGCAGCAATACGGTGGGCTGAAAATCATGGAGTAGCGATTGCTGCCGATAGTTATCCACCACACCTATGATTTCCTTGAGGGAGCCCCAAATACTGATGCGCATACCCAGTGCGTCACGAGGATCCGTTACACCGAGTGGTGGCAGGGTTTGTGAGTTGACCAAGGCAACTCTCGTGACAATCAGATCCGTTCTGAGATCCGAATGCTGAAAGTCCCTACCAGCCAGTAGCTCAATTTCATAAAGGCCCAGGTAGTCCTGATCAATCTGCAGATAGCGCACCGTCTGCTTCTCATTGTTCAGTACCGCTTCATAATCCGCCTGCAGTTGTTGACCGGGAGTACGTTGGTTGTTCGTCACGCCCGTTATTCCGGGTACAGAGAGCAGACGCTGCTTAAAGGCGTCCAGTTTGACGATAAAAGTCGAATCCATCGGTGTGAGTTTTGGTTGATGGAGTACCCAAAGGCCCTCAGGTTTGAATCCGGTAGGCGCAGCAAGCAGATGCTGATGTTGCTCGTACACGACATTGCCTATCGTGAATGCTATGATCGAGAGCACAAACTGAAAGATGAGCAGCACGCGCTGAAAGGAGTACTCTACCGCTCTTTTTGAGCTGTTGGCATTGGTCAACAGCGCATCAGGTCTGATTGTTGATACGGCTCTGATACTCAGGATTATCATCAGAACCGTGCCAGTGGCTATCATCAGGAGTAGAGCGCCTAAGAGTGGATAACTCAGCGCATTCATTGATGTTAGCTCCCGTAGGCTCCTAACGGAAAATCCTTGCGCCTGCAGTACCTCGGTAGCGGCCATAGAAATGCCTACACCAAGTAGACCTGCAAAGATTACCACCAGACCAATCTCGTAGCTTTGACTGCTCCATAGGCCTTTGCCTGATATACCCAATATCCTCCGAATGCCAATGGCTTTCCTTCTTTCTATCAATAAGGCACGGTGAAGATTGATGAAATTGATCCAGCTGATCGCAAATAGGACCAGTGCCAATCCAAGTAGTGTATTCACCAATTGAGGATCTCCTTTGACAGATACATCGTACTCCAGCTTTTTTTCACTCAGGTAGATGTGCTCTATTCGCTCGAGTTCAAAAGCCTCAAGGTTATCTTCATTATTGTCAAAATAGGTATTGCTGAAGTCCTCCATTTTCGCATTGAGCGCATTGAGATCTGTACCATCCCTCAGCTGCACATAATGTCTGAAGTCAAGCATGTTCCAATCGAATCGCGCTTCTGCAAGCCCCCAGGTATGGATGATGGTCTCGTAAGACATGAATAGGCTGTAGGCGAAGTGCGTATTTGCCGGTAGGTCTTGAATGACACCTACGACCTCATATTGCTCACGATCATTGTCGAGGTAAACTGGTGTGCCGATCATATCCGACCAGTTCTGATGATTAAAGATTCGGGTAGCAGTTGTTTCGGTGAGCACCAATTGATTGGGCTTGGTCAAGACTGATGCCGGTACGCCTGCCAGTACTTCATATTCAAACATGGTAAAGAAACTTGGCTCCACTGCGACACCGCGAGCAACATTAACCGCGTTTTGGTCATGGTTGCTCTTGACGATCGCATTGCCAAAGGGGAATATCCTGGTCTGGTTGATGATTTCCGGTAGGTCACTGAGCAAAGCCGGCCCCACAGCCGAGTAACTGACCATGCTGTTTTGGACCATCTTTCCATCTTGATATCGGGCGTTGATCACGCGACACAGCTCATTGGTATAGAAGCGGTCAAAGCTGAACTCGAAGGACAAAAATTGGAAAATGATGATCAGTGCGCTTATCGATACACTCAGTCCAAAGACATTCATGATAGTGTATCTCCAATATCTCGACAGGTTGCGGATAGCTATTCGGACCTCTTTCATTTTATAGACTTTGATGTTAAAGCTAGTCTATCACGTACCCGTGAATCTCCTGATTACTCGAATGTGAAGGTTTTCGGATAAGGACTAGGAGGCAGTTAGGGCTTATCGGCTTTCGTCTTCTTACCAGAATGTATGACTGGAGTTAGTGAATTATTTCCTGCCCTAACTGATGATTCAATTTCTCCTCATTCGTCCAATGACAATGCTACCGTAGGAACTGCGCCTTCATTTTGCAGAAAATTGAAATCCTGTTTATGAAAAACGTGAGTAACTGGGGTTTAGCAGCCCTAATGATTCTAATGGCAGCTTGTTCATTTACTATAGAAAGCTCTAAGGAGGAACCAAATGTCGCTGCACCTGCCACAAAGTGGTTGAGCAAAGAGATCAATCCTGCCCATTTGAAAGATGTTGTCAATACCTACCATATGTTTGACTCTACCGAGAATAAGGTCGGTGCGATGATCTTCGGTTTACGCAGGGATGGTGATCTCTGGATCGCTGAAGACACTTCTTACTTTGATGATGGGACTATATATGAGACTGCTCAGATGAAATTAGATATGACGGACGCTTCTTTAAAGAACCTCGATATGGACATTCAGATTCAGGGAGCCAATGTATTCATTGATCTGGAACCAAGTCCTCAGGCTGTATCAGGTACTTACAGGGTATACCAAGACTCAGCAACTTTGGTAGACCGTGAAATAGACTCTGCTTATGTATATGACGCTTTCAGGGAGGAGGTCTATATGCTGCTTCACACTACCGACTGGCAGCCGGGAGATAGTATTGGATTCAAAATGTTCTTTCCCAATGGATTTAATACAATTGACGCTTCCATTGTCTTTGAAAGGGAAGAAATGATAGTTGTGCCAGCAGGGAGCTTTCAAACCAGCGTGGTTTACCTGAACACTGGCGGATTGCTGGACAATCGTATCTGGATATCGAAAGGCGAGCATCAGCGACTTGTAAAGTTCTATGTGCCTAATGCAGGACTTAATATCGAATTAGTCTCGTCCAAATCGAGTTAGCGATTGTTTCAAAATAGGGGTGTCCCGGGACTAGGCACTCTTTTTAAGAAGATGATGCTTTCTATATTGCTTGGGCGTCACGCCAAGCTCTTTCTTGAATGCGACATAGAAAGACGATGGAGTATTAAATCCTGCCTCATAAGCCAGGGCCTCTATGGTAAGATGAGCGTCGTTTGTGTTAACAAGTCGATCTTTAATCTCAGCCACCCGATAATGGTTGATTAGCTCTGGAAATGTCTTGTTGAAATGCTGATTGAGCACTTTTGAGATTTTGTAGGTTGGTTCGTTGATTTCACTAGACAACTCATGCAGGGTAAGGACGCTTCTTCTATAGACCTTATTTTCTACCAAGGCGGTTTTGATCTTTTCCACAACTTCTCCGTCTGGTTTGGTTTGTTCATCATCAGATGTCAAAACGAAGAACTTTGGTCGGCCTAAGAAGGAGGAGAAGTTGTGCATCAGGAACCAAATGAAGAACAACGAATAAGGGATCTTGAATAGGAGATAATCTTTAGCATCAACAAGGAAGTAGGCAATTGGAAATAACCCAACCAACAGGATCATATAGAAATTCAGTCTCCTGAACCATCTGCCCAATTCATTATCAGGTGTTTTTCGTGCATGGTATAATAAGTAGCCTATTACCGATACCAAGTAAATCGGAGGAATAAAAAGGCTAGAATAATCAATAGAAACCAGGCCAATACCGACCATCAGGAATGTTCCATATTTCAATAAAGATTTACGGCTTTGCTCTGTTTTCTTTAGCAGATCAAAAGTCCAGATAAGGCAAGTGCCATACATGGGGTAAAACAGATACGATTGCATAAAAACGACTTCAAAATAGTGGTAGGCGTTAAGCAGAATGAAATGTGCAAACAGAACAGTTAAGAAAGTGATATGGCTCCACAATATTGCGGACCTCTTGACATAGGAAAAGAGATATATGATCTGAAGCATGATCATAAATGTCAGGATAAGCTCAAGCCCGTTCTTCAGAGATAGTACAGATTGGATGAGGTCTATGCTATCGCTCACAGCGCCTTATGCTTTAAGGAGGAAAGAGGTATTAATTGGCATGTCCCTACTTACTACGAGGATGTGGCAGATGAGGATATGATTTTACGTTAAAAAACTGTCAGTAAGACCCAATTGTCAGATTTACATATCCGAATTGAACCTCAGGATTCAAAAGCTATTCCAGGTATGGCGTCCCAAATGGAATCTCGCTGCTGTTTTACCAGCAGGAGTAGCTCCTGACCGGATTTCGTCAATCTGAAGATATGTTTTCGTCTTCCTCCTCGAGACGAAGTGGCGCCATCATACCGGGATTCCACTAATCCCTTTTTCTCTAACCTGGCCAATGTAGCGTGTACGGTGCTAATGCTTATGGATCGGTTGCATCGGGACTTGATTTCATTCTGAATTGCCACGCCATATGCCTCATCGTAGATCAATGCTACAGTGAGCATGATCAACTCTTCTAGTTCTCCAATATTGGTGCCCTTCATCTTATTCGACGCTTAAGTTTTTAGCTAAGTTGGAATTGCCCATCTTCCATGTCAATAACCCAACAATGGATAAGCTAATCAACAAAGTAGTCAATCCTGCAACTGCAAATGGTGTGAGACCCAACTCGATACCATATACAAACTGCTCCAACCAATCAGTAATTAGCCAGTAGGCGAGGGGTACAGCAACTAGAAATGCGAGAACTATCATTATCAGGAATTCTCTGTTCAGCAATGATAAGATATTGGTCAGGGACGCGCCCAACACCTTCCTTATGCTTAACTCTTTCTTGCGCTGTATTAGGATCAATGCTGTCAGGCCATATAATCCTAAACCGCAGAGTAGAATACTGATGATGGCATATATGGTGGCCAGTTTTAGTGTTTGTTCTTCCTTTTCATAATGACTCTGAAACCATTCGTCAACGAAATAATAATTGACCGGCGTACGAGTGGCCAATTGATCGTATTGGTCTATGACATACTGGATTGTTGGGATTAAATCTGAAGACGCGATTTTCACTGATGCGAACATGGGCGTTGTATTGATGTACATGATCATTGGCTCGATATCAAAAGAGGCGAGTGAACTGATATGAAAGTTCTCAGTAACCCCAATGATCGTGGATGTATATCCGGAAGCATAGGTGATCTTCTTTCCGATAGGATCATCCCAGCCAACAAAGTCCACATAAGCTCTATTGACCATAATAGAATTTGTAGAGTCAGCTTTTGATCCAGTGCGGAAAAAGCGGCCAGTACGAAGTTGGATGCCATAGGTCTGAAGGAAATCAAAATCTATCCTGAAGATCCTGGCGGACATATCTTCCTCATGGCCCTCTGGAGAAACCCTGGTCGAGTAAGAGCCTCCACCGATGGCGGATCGGCCAACAGATACAGAGCTGATATTAGGATGGGTAAGCAGATTTGCCTTCAGCACCTGGGCCTTTTCACCTACCTCATTATTGAGGTCGATGACCATCATTTGCTCCTGGTCAAATCCAAGCGGTTTATTCAGTAAATATTGAGTTTGGCTAATGACGGCTATGGTGCAAATGATCAGAAATATTGAAATCGCATATTGAAATGTGAGCAGCGATCTTCGAAACCAATCCGTCCCCTTGACTGTGCCAGCGGATGATTTAAGCACCAGAGATATTGGTTTTCCCGATAGGGAATAGGCAGGATAAAGACCAATGAAGAAACTGATACCGAAAATGAAGAACAGTATGCCCATTAGTATCAATGGACTTAATAAAGTGGATCGCTCAATATCCTTACCGATAATTTCATTGAATATTGGAATAAGGAAATAGACGGATGCAAGACTAACTACAGCCGCAGCTGAAGTGGTAATGAAAGTTTCAGCAATAAAGCGACCGGACAACTGCCGTCGCGTAGAGCCCATGACTTGTCGCACGCCAACTTCGGCCTGTGATTGTGCACTTCTTGATAAGGAGATGTTGATATAGTTTACACAGGCAATCAGGAAGATGAGCAGAGCTGAAAATCCCAATAAATAGAGGAATTGTATGCTGCCGGTTTTCATGCCTCTGTTACGGGTAATGTTTGCTCCGTGGAGATACATATCTGTAAATGGCTGCAGCTTCAGAAAGTAGTTCTCGGCGCGTTCCTCGAAATGAAGCTTCATCATGTCTTCAAACTTTGGTTCGAGAAGTGCTGTATTGGCATTTGGAGATAGTTCGAGAAAAGTAAAGATGCCTTGAGCCCTCCAGTTGTTCATCCAGTCTTGTGGCATTTGACCCGTACCCGGAACAGTAGTTGTCCAGGATATGAGTGCCTCATATTGAAGCGAGGATTGTCTTGGAGGAGGTGCGAATACGCCGGTAACGGTGAAATTGAGATCATTCACACCGATGATAATTTTTCCGATAGGGTCATCATCACCAAAAATCGACTGTGCCAATGACTCGCTTAGCAGAATAGATGAAGGAGCCTGCAAAGGTTCACTAGAGCTGCTGCTTATGATATTCACGTCGAACATATCAATGAAAGAGGAATCAGCGATGTACACTTCTGGACTGGAGATATGTGTATCACCATAGCTGAAAAGCATCGGATCCCACCAGGGTAGAAGTCTGGTAAAGTTCAGAACCTCGGGATACTCTTCCACGATGGTTGGCCCCATCATACCTGAGGTTTCATAAGTCAGTAGGTTCGTGTTTTCCGGGATGTTGATATGATGCTTGTACAGGCGAAAGATGTTTTCCTTATTCTCGACGTGTTGGTTGTACCCAACCTCATCAAGAATAAAGATGAGCGCATACAATGCGCATGTGATGGCAATGGCCAACCCAACAAGATTGATCCCAAAATACAGCTTGTGACGTCTGAGAGAGCGATAGGCCGTGAGTAAGTAATTGATCCAGATAGTGCGCATATTCGAGTTTTCGGTTTCTCTGTTTTTAAAAATGATCCTTAGAAATCCGATGGCTTGAAATAAGTAGATCAGTTGTGCTAGCCGTAAACCCTTTGAGTCAATATTCCGCTCGAATATCTCCAAAAGATCTCCCTGAATTCCTTCAAAAAGGTAGGGATCGCAGAAGCGTTCGAGGCAATTGATTATCCAACGAGGTGGTTTTGGGTAACTGCTCATCAACTAATAGAACTCAAGTAAACGCTTAACGTTACATCGATTTCTTTCGATTTTGTCGAAATTGATAACGATGACATTCTTCTATTTGTTTCGATTTTGCCGAAAAACTTAAAATTAATGCTAGAAATGAGTATGGTAATGTTTGCTCATGGCAGAATAGATGATTGCTGATGACCGTTGACAGATGAAACAAGATCGATATCTTACGGGCGATGCGCATCATTTTTATACATGGATTAGGAGACACAACACAGGTGTTCGATGAACTGGCACCACTACTTCCTGGCGAACATGTTTTTGTTGATCTGTGGAAGTCTTTAGGCAATGCAAGGAGGAGGCATCTAAACATAATTGATTTCTGCAAGGAGCTGATTGTACAATACAATATTGAGCAACGCGATGTGATTGTTGGTCACTCTCTGGGTGGATGGATCGCTTATCACATGAAGCAAGTGCAGCCTAATAGGATCATACAAATTGGAAGTGCTACTCAACTTGATAAATTCAAGTTCCCGATTAGAAACAGAAAGATCATTTATGCCTTTGCCAGGAGTGGGGTATTGTTTTCCTCAACGGCAAAGAGTTACTTATTAAAGAAGTACAGAAGAGAAGCAACAAAGAGCTACTACACTCAGGCTTTGGACAACTTGGCTAGTGGTAATTGCAATTGCGTAGTGAATCAACTCAGGTTGATCTTTGATGAGGTTGATATTTCAGTCAATGTCGAGCCTGACTTGCGCATTCATGCCAGGCGTGATAACATCGTCTGGTATCCCAATGAAGATTTTGAGGAGGTGCCTGGAGATCATTTTTGTCTTACGACACATCCAAAAGAAGTTGCAACTGCTATTGGTAGTTTTCTTGAGGATTCCTAATCATATTAACCAGTAAGTAAAGCATCAAGTCATGACTGACTTGCGACTGAATATTCTCGCTTCCAAGCCATAGACTGACCCGCTGGCAACTCAATTTCAATAAAAAGCTCCGGGCTGATTACGTGACCTGATCCCCAGAGAAACACCTTTCTGGTTTTGAAATCACCTGTTTCAGATATTGAAAGTCCACTTTTCTTGTTGGTCAACTTCCAATAAGCTTCTACCTCGTCATTTCCAGATAAATAGCTGAAGAAGAAAGGTCGGCTTGGCTGGCCTTTAAAGTGTACATCTGATTGGCCCATGTCAACAAAGCCTTCTGGATTGATTGTCTCTTCAAATTGATCTGGTTGAACGTCGAATGGAAAGGTGAGTTGACTGTCCTGATCAAGTGATGCATTCGCTAGTGCCAGAAAGTTGTGAGTATACTCATTGGTGACAATGGTTTTTTCACCTGTATTGAGAAGTTCGTAGTTAATAACCCAGCCTGAGTCTGTGAGCTTGAACTTCTTGTGGAGCTCATAAGCATACCCGGCATATAGTTCCGACTTACAATAGATTGTCAGTTGATCTATCTGCTCATCGTACTCGAATAAGGCTGGTCGTATCTCATAGGAACCAGCAAAATCATGTGTTGGACTGTCCTTCTTTAAAAGGCCCACTCCAATTTTATGAAACCAATCACCGACTTCTACTTCTTCAAATCCGAGTGGCAGTTTGAAACCAAACTCGTTGTATAAGCCTCTTCCATGCTGGTGGCTATGTTGATTTGGTAGCTCTCTACCTAACAGAGGAATGCCTTTGAAAGTAGCTTGAATGATTTTACCTGACCAGTCGAATCGGCATTCACGGTACTTCTCTTCTGGTAGGTCGATGGATAACCTGATGCTGTTGTTTTGCAGAAGAATTCCCATTTGAATTTCAATTGCCCTAGTTGACCAAACACTTCTGGTGTAATGACTAGCTTAAGCCATTACTTTCTTCATGATGTTCTTACCAGTCATCGCTGAGGTAGTCAAGACTCCTGAAAATAGCGCTGCGGCCACTCCGGCGCTCACGATATCCTGTCCTGTGAGATAGAGGTTTTTGACAGGTGTTCTAGGTTGCAAAAAGCGCTGACGGAACCTGTCGGGCTTATGTTCAAGACCATAGATTTCACCCTTGTCGTAGTTGACGAAATGCTGTGTGGTCAAAGGAGAGGAGAGTTCATAGTGATCTACTTTACCCTGCACTTGCGGTAGCTGCTTATACAACTCCGCCAACAATCGTTGCGCTATTTTTTCTTTCAGGGCATCATAATCTTCACCGCGTTTCATCCATCGACTGCCTGACCAGGGTTCGAAAGCCTCATATGGTACGAGCGTGATGATGTCGATGGTGCTTTTTCCAGGGTATCGATTGGTAAAGTCAGGATCTTTCGCCGAAGGGAAAGAGATGTAGACTACCGGGAATGGTTGATCAATATCATCGAGGTAGCGATCTACACATCCATCATGATCAAGGTCGTCGGGGTATATCCAGAAGTTGGTTTTTGGTAATTCAAGTTCATCAGGTGAACCGTTTAGACCAATGTATAGGCAGGCATGCGCCACTGATCTTTCTAGTTTTTCGACCTGCTCTTCCAGTTTATGCTTCTGTGAAACCTCACTGGGCATCATTTTATTGTAAGTCGCCATGATGCCAGCCCCACTGATCGTGTTATCCGCAGTGAACTCACGTCCATCGGCCATCTTGACACCTTTAGCTTTATTGTTGTCTATGATGATTTCGTCAACTTCAGCACTGATCAAGATGGTGCCACCTGCTGCCTCGATGATGGGATCAACTGTTTCTACTATTCTTGATGATCCGCCTATTGGAAAGCTGCCACCACTGAAATAGTGCTTAGCCACAGAAGCATGCATGGCGAAACTGCTCTTCTTAGGGGTCATACCATAGTCACCGTATTGGCCGCATAGTACTTTGATCAGTTCTTCATTTTTGGTTAGCGAGCTTATCACTTCGTAAGTCGTCTTATCAGAAAGACTGTAAAATGGTTTTCTCATAGAGCTGCCCATCACTTTGCTGACCAGTGGTGGTAGGGCTTTGTCCATGTAAAATTTCTGAGCGGTCTTAGTCGATTTAAAAACGAGATTGACGTATTCGTCAATGGCATTTTCTTCACCTGGGAAGTATTGCTTGAGTTTATTTTTGAAGTTCTCTACGCCCTTCACGAAATCATAGTGCTTATCACCAATGATGATCCTGTCATAGACTTCACCCATGTCTGCCCACTTCAGTTCGCCATTGGTGATATAGTCAAATAATCGTTTGACTACACTCTTCGGTCTGCTGACTTCTCCGATATAATGGATCCCAACATCCCACTCATAGCCTTTGCGCTTGAAGACATGAGTAAAGCCACCTGCAGTATAGTGACGCTCGACGATCAATACTTTTTGGCCTTCTTTGGCCAGTATGGCTCCTGTGGTCAGACTGCCCATTCCCGAACCTATAATGATCGTATCATAATGATCTTGTACTTGAGGGTTTTGTTTATAGGATTGGATCATAAACTTCGATTTAGTGCTATGAACTTAGTTCATTGCCATTAGATTTCCTCAGTTGTCAAGTTAAAGGCTAGCTGACCACCCGAATTCATTCATGATACATTTAAAATGTAGGGGAAGACCTGCAGATAACGAGATCGACTGATTGGTGACCGGATGTGTTAGGGTCAATGATTGTGCATGTAAGAGCAGTCCATGGCAATCAAGGCGCTCCTTGAACATACGATTGTGAGGAAGATCGCCATGTTTTGTGTCGCCAATGAGATAGTGGCGGATTTTAGCGAAGTGCTTCCTGATCTGGTGGTAACGCCCTGTCGTAGGATGGACGCGAACCAGACTGTACCGAGACGTGGCATAGCGCTCACTTACCTGAATGGGTAACTCTATAGTTTCTAGTCGTTCATATTTCGTTTCAGCGTTTTGCAATACACCTCGATCATTATGAAGGGGCTCATCTATTATTCCGGTAGGAGGGCAGTACCCTCTGCAAACAGCCAAATACGTCTTGCGTATTAACCGATCATCAAACTGCTTTTTCATAAGACTTGCCATCTCTGAAGAGAGCGCCATTATAAGAGCGCCAGAAGTTGGACGATCCAATCTATGTACTGGATATACGTGCTGACCGATTTGATCCCGTAGCATCTGGACTGCAAAATGCTCTTGTTCGTCGGCGGCTATTCGGGTACGATGAACGAGCAGTCCGTTTGGTTTATTGATGGCAACCAGATCATTGTCCTGATATATGATTTCAAGTGGTTCCAATAGGATGGTGATACAGTACTAGTTCTTGGTTAAATCTAGTCATAAAAGGAGTGGACCTTTGTTGGTCAAATTTTGAAGGACAGAACTTCATATTTCTTATGAAGATTGCATTAGTTTGTCAGCCTAATCAAATGTATCAAATGAACAGTATCGACTCTCTCAATCAGGTAGCACAATTTCATCGGACCTTCAAACATCCTGTGCTGGATGAACCTCAAATACCCTCTAAAGAGCGCTGTGAATTACGTGTGTCACTGATAGCGGAAGAGTTGAAGGAATTAGAAGAGGCTATAGCTGCGAATGACTTGGTAGAGGTGGCTGACGCGCTTTGTGATATCCAATACGTACTTTCAGGAGCCGTACTTGAGTTTGGAATGGGAGAGAAGTTTAGGACATTGTTTGACGAGGTACAACGATCCAATATGTCTAAAACTTGTGCAACTTCAGAAGAGGCCCAGGCTACAGTAGACTACTATACAAAAGAAAAAGATACACCTTGTTATTATGAAGAGCAAGATGGCGTGTACCTCGTCTACCGCGAATCAGATCGAAAGACGTTGAAGTCAATCAATTATTCTCCAGCAGATTTGAAGACTATTCTTAATAAGTAGCTATCAGACGGCTAATTCCTGCAACAAAAAAACCTTCTGTACAGAAGGCTTTTAATATGCATGAAGTGTAATATGGTATGTTATCTACCGTCCGAGAGGTTGTTTCCACCACCAACGGTTAAGTTAAACATTGTGCCCTTGGTTAGTCTAGCCGAACTGGCTTTCAGAATTAATGTACCATTGTAGTTACCTGCGTCATTTTTTGCTGAAAGGATCAGCTTGTCGGCTTGTGAGGAGTCTGCTGCTCGCTCGAAGCTAGCGGTCACCCCATTTGGTAATTTGTTATCGATGTAGAGCTTTATTTTAGCTTTTCTATACTTAACTGATCGATTAACAAATACATCGATTGTCTTTGTTTCTCCGGGAGCCAGTACGATACTAGGCTCAGCTATGGACACGGTAAATTCTTTGGCTGGAGTAGTTTGAGCCACTGCTTGCACAGTGAAAAGCACCACCAACATTGGGATAATTGAGAAGAACTTTTTCATAGTTTTGGAATTATCGAACAAATTGGTTTATTGTTCGGTAAACGTAAGTTCGAACAAAAAGTTCAATCGTTCGAAAACAATTTCAAAAAAAGGACTATTTGATCCTCAGTCCATCAAGCATGAGTCCTACAGTAAAAAGGATTTCATCCTTGATCATTTTAAAATCCTTTTTTTCCGGTGCTGTATGAAGAAATTGATTGAAATAATCGAACTGGATAGCAAACTTGACTGTCATCAATGATTGAGATACTCTTTTAATGTCGCATGAACGATAGATACCTTTGTCAATGCCTTCCTGAATGCAGACACTATAAAACTTCATTCGGTCAGCATTCACTTCATTCATAGATATGCGAAACAGGTTACGGGTCTCTACAAGCACTTTGACAGAGATATTATGTTTGATCACAGTATCATCATAGTGTTTGAGAGAAGCCTTTATATAGGTGAGTATTCTTGAAGAGGGGTCAGGCTCCTTAGCTGCTTCCTTCTCAAACCGAATGAGATTGTCCCGCCACTCCTTTTTGAAAGCCTCTAAAAACAGTTGCTCCTTGTCCCTAAAATAATAGTAGAGTGAGGATTTACGCATGCCCACAGCTTGGGATATGTCATCTACGCTGGTTTTAGGATATCCCTGTCGGTTGAATAAATCTCTGGCAGCAGCTAGAATCTCTGCTTTTTTATCTGGCATAGCGGCAAACTTAGCCCATTGGCTATGATTTGCAAAAGCTACTTCTTCTACAATGTAAAGCTATGAGCAAAGTGTTTTAATGCCTTCTGGAGTGATGGGCGTGCACATGCTCAAATGAAGGATAGGTAAATTTTTCCTTACTGGATTTCTTGGGCCTTGGTTGGCCAACATCTGATTGGCGGTTGCTAAAATATCTCGCCGCATCGCTGATTGGAGTAGTAACGGTGTAGTGTCTCATGATAGTATGGTTTGTGCAAACGATTGATATTGCAATAATCATCACTTTTTGGTTTTCAGAAGTTGATCCTGCTCTTAAAATAATTATGATCTTCGTCATGTCACTTTTTACATTTTTGCAATTTCCACAAGCGGTTTCACCTCCGAAGGATTAATGACTAATTTGATACTTCATCATAAAAACCAATCATTATCATGCTCAGAATTGTCGCAAGACTTCTGTTTTTCTTAGGCCTGCTTGGCATTGTATTTCCGATAGATGCACAGGTAGCTGAGTTCAACAGAGATGTCATCAAAGGATTTGAATGGCGTAACATCGGACCCAAGCGAGGAGGACGCTCCCTTACAGTGGCAGGTAGCCCTGGTCGTAAGAACGAATACTATTTTGGAGCCGTGGGTGGAGGACTTTGGAAGACCACTGATAGCGGTCAAAATTGGAAGCCAGTCACTGATGGGCAGATCAACAGTTCGTCGGTCGGAGCTGTGGCAGTAGCGGCTACCAATCCAGATATAGTGTATATAGGTATGGGTGAGGTAGCGCTGAGAGGTAATATAATGCAGGGTGATGGTGTCTACAAGTCAGTAGATGCTGGTGAGACTTGGCAGCATATGGGCCTACCGGAAACACATGCTATCGCGAAAATCCGGGTTCACCCTACAGATCCAGATGTTGTATATGTTGCGGCATTAGGTCACCCGTATGGTCCCAATGAAGAGAGAGGAATTTTTAGAAGTAAAGATGGAGGTGAGACTTGGGACAAAGTACTCTATAGAAGCGATAAAGCAGGTGCCGTTGATCTTGTTATTGACCCAACAGACCCAAATACACTGTATGCATCTATTTGGGAAGTCTACAGAACCCCTTGGAAAATGTGGGGAGGCGGTGGCGACTGTGGCCTTTGGAAATCTACCGATGGTGGAGACACCTGGACAGAGTTGACCAATAATCCGGGTATGCCTTCTAAGCCTATCGGAAAAATTGGTATTGCTGCTTCAGGTGCCAAGTCTGGGAGATTGTGGGCATTAGTTGAGTCGAACGAGGGAGGAGTATTCAGGTCAGATGATGCTGGTGCTACCTGGACTAAGACCAATGATGAGCGCAAGCTGCGTCAACGCGCTTTTTACTACAGTCATATTTATGCTGATCCCCAGGATGAGAATACGGTTTATGCCTTAAATACAGGTTTTTATAAGTCTACTGATGGAGGTGAAACATTCGATACGCGAATAGAGGTACCTCACGGTGATAATCACGACTTGTGGATTGACCCCAACAATCCGATGCGCATGGCTAACGCTAATGACGGTGGTGGCAACATCTCTATCAATGGTGGAGAGAGCTGGACAGATCAGGATTTTGCGACTTCTCAGCTATATCACATTATGGTGACCAATGATTTCCCTTACCATGTCTGTGGTGCACAGCAGGACAATAGTACCATGTGCATTCCAAGTGAAGGCTGGGGATTCAAGCAGGCGAGGGGACCATCATCAGAGTATTATTATGCTGTAGGTGGTGGAGAGAGCGGCTATATCGCTCAGCATCCTGAAAATTTGGATTGGTTTTATGCAGGAAGCCAGGGTGCCTTGTTGACCAAGTTTGATCGTTCGACTGGTTTCCTTCGAGATATTCAGGTTTACCCGAGATTCTTCTCTGGCGAGCCGTCTAGCGCCCTACCGGAAAGATGGCAATGGACGTTCCCAATTGTGTTCTCACCATTGAATTCGAATAAGTTATATACGTGCTCTCAGCATGTCTGGGTAAGCGAAGATGATGGTCAGAGCTGGGAGAAGATTAGCCCGGACTTAACTTACGCAGACCCTGAGACCTTAGGGCCTACTGGTGGTGTTATCACTAAAGATATGAACGGCCCTGAGATTTACGCGACCGTATTCGCGCTAGCGCCTTCAATGCATGATGAGAATACCATCTGGGCTGGATCAGATGACGGATTGATGCACATCACACGTGACCATGGTAAGAATTGGGAAAATATCACGCCTCCAGATTTACCCAAGCACTCGCGTATTAGCATCATCGATGAGTCACGTCATAATCCTGGTACTCTGTACATTGCTGTTAAGCGCTATCAGCTAGACGATCGAGCGCCTTATATCTGGAAGACCAACGATTATGGCAAGACTTGGACGAAGATCGTAAAGGGTATAAGAGCTGATGATTACATTCATGCCGTACGAGAGGATATCGTTAAGCCAGGATTATTGTTTGCTGCTGGAGAGCATGCGGTGTATGTGAGTTTCGATGATGGAGCCAACTGGCATTCTTTACAATTGAATATGCCTGACACTCAGATCGCCGACTTGATCGTAACCGAAAAGGACGTTGTAGCAGGCACACATGGCCGCTCGATTTATATCTTGGATGATATTGCTCCTTTGAGAGAGTATTCAGCTGAAGTTGCTGCAAAGAAGTTCCACTTATTCCAGCCATATTACGCAGTGCGACGTGTGCAGGAGCCTGGCATTCAATACTATTTAGCTGAACAGGCAAAAGAAATCAAGATTGAGGTGCTTGACGCGAGTGGAAATGTAATCCTTGAGAAAGTAGGAACAGAACCAGAATTGGAAGAAGAAGACGATCCCTATGCACGTTGGTATGGTGCGCTACCTAAAGACCCCACCACTGCACAAGGTCTAAACACCTGGTCTTGGAACATGCGCTATCCTGGTGCGGCTTCATTTGAAGGTATGATCATCTGGTCTGGCCGCCCACAACTTGGGCCAATAGCACCTCCGGGTGGTTATCAGGTACGCATGACGGTGGATGGTGATGTTCAGACAAAAACTTTTGAGTTAAGAACAGATCCCCGCTTCGATGTGCCTGAAGAGGACATCCAGGAGCAGTTCCAGTTTGCCATGCAAATCCGTGATGCTATTGATGCAGCCAACAAAGGAGTTATCAGAATCAGAGAGCTCAAGTCCCAGATCGATGATCAGATAGAAGATGACGCTAAGCCAATGAAGTCAGTGGATAGCTTCAAGAGTAAGATTAGTGCTGTAGAAGAGGAGCTTTATCAGGTAAAGAATCAAAGCGGTCAGGATCCATTGAACTTCCCAATAAGGCTTAATAACAGATTGGCTTATTTGGTGAAGAGTGTAGAGAGTGGAGATGGGCTGCCCACCAAGGGTGCCAGAGAAGTATTCGATCTGCTTAAAGGAGAGTTGGATGAGCATCTCGCACAGTTGAACAGCATCATAGAAAGTGACTTAAGCAAAGTGAACAACGCCCTTGAAAAGGGCGGCTATGAACCTATAACAGATCAATAATCAATTAATGAATAACAATAAACCTAGATATATGAATCAACTGAAACTAGTTGTCGGGAGTGTACTGGTATTCCTGATGATCACTGAAACAGCTTTTGGTCAACGTAGGAACAGATCATCTGCACCGCCTACAACGCAGTATGATCAGAAGTATTACGAAGGAATGGAGTGGCGATTGGTAGGAGCATTTCGGGGTGGACGTGCCGGTACGGTCACTGGAGTACCTGGAAATGACAACCTCTACTACATGGGCACAGCCGGTGGTGGCGTTTGGCGTACTCAAGATGCCGGGAACACCTGGGAGTGTATTTCTGACGGCTATTTTGGAGGATCTATAGGTGCGGTAGCCGTGTCCGAATCAGACCCGAACGTGATCTATGTCGGTGAAGGTGAGCAGACCCTACGTGGTAATGTGTCCAGTGGCTGGGGAATGTGGAAGTCCACGGATGCTGGCAAGACGTGGACCAAGATTGGCTTAGAAGGCTCTGAGCATATCGCTCGAGTGCGAATTCACCCGACTAACCCTGATATAGTATATGTTGCTGCTATAGGTAACCTATGGAAGCCTAATGAAGTCAGAGGTGTTTACCGTTCCACAGATGGTGGAGAAAATTGGGAGCGCATCCTATATGTAAGTGACAAAGCAGGTGCTGGTGATCTGATCCTTGATCCCAATAATCCGCGCATCATTTATGCCTCAACATGGCAAATGCGCAGAGTAGGTTACCGAATGGATAGTGGTGGCCCTGATAGTAAAATATTCAAGAGCACCGATGGAGGCGATAATTGGGAAGAACTATCGTTCAATGATGGTTTACCAGGAGGTCCGTGGGGTATCGTAGGTTTAGCTGTATCACCAGCCAACTCAGAACGCGTTTGGGCAATCATAGAAGCGGAAGATGGTGGTGTATATCGGTCTGATGATGCCGGAAAGACCTGGAAAAGAACAAGCCGAAATCGCGCCTTAAGATCTCGTGCATGGTACTATAGTCGCATGACAGCTGACCCTCAAAATGAAGACATGCTTTATGTGATGAACGTAAGCTACGGTATTTCTAAGGATGGTGGTTACAATTTCGAGCTACGAAATGCACCACATGGTGACCACCACGACTTATGGATCGACCCGGACAACCCAAAACGCATGGCTATCGCTGATGATGGAGGTGCTCAGATCTCAAATGATGGAGGATTGAACTGGTCTACTTATTACAATCAACCTACCGCTCAGTACTACAGAGTTACTACTGACAACACTTTTCCATATCGTATATATGGGGCACAGCAGGATAACAGTACTTTAAGAATCTATCACAGAACTCCTGGTGGCTCTATTACTGAGCGTGACTGGGAGCCAAGTACCGGCGGTGAAAGTGCGCACTTAGCCCCAGATCCCGACAATAATGACATTGTCTATGGAGGTACTTACAAAGGCTATATGATGCGTATTGATCACAGCACTGGTCAGCAGCGCTCTACTAACGTTTGGCCTGATAATCCGGCTGGTTCTGGTGTGGAAGTAATGAAATATCGCTTCAATTGGAATTATCCCGTGATGTTCTCTCCGCACGATAGCGACAAGCTCTATGCGGGTAGTAACTATGTGCATGTTACCACAAATGAAGGACAGTCCTGGGAAGTGATCTCTCCTGATTTGACCCGCGGTGAGCCAGAAACCTTGAAGTCTTCCGGTGGACCAATCACCCAGGACAATACCGGTGTTGAATTCTATGCTACTATTTTCGCCCTAACAGAATCGAAAGAGGAAGAAGGTGTGATCTGGGCTGGGTCTGATGATGGCTTGATCCATGTGACTCGTGATGGGGGCAAGAATTGGACCAATGTGACACCTCCTGGCTCTCCGAAATACAACATGATGAACTGCATAGATGTGAATCCTCATGTAAAGGGTGGAGCATATGTCGCAGCAACGAGTTACAAGTTCGGTGACTACACGCCTTACTTATACAAGACAACCGACTATGGTCAGACTTGGACGAAGATTACTGCCGGTATTGATGCAAACCACTATACACGCGCGATTAGAGCCGATCCTGTTAAAGAAGGATTGCTTTATGCTGGAACAGAATGGGGCATGTATGTAAGTTTTGATGATGGCGCTAGCTGGCAACCATTCCAGCTTAACTTACCAATCACTTCGATTCGCGACCTCCATGTTCGTGATAACGACCTGATTGCTGCAACCCATGGTCGTAGCTTCTGGATGATCGATGACCTTACGCCATTACATCAGATGAGTGATGAGGTGACCAGCAAAGGTGCTTACTTATTCAAGCCTGATATGTCTTATCGCATGCAGCAATCTGCTGGATGGGGTAGAAGTAATCCAAAGCTGGAGGGTCAGAATCATCCGAATGGCGTCATGATTCACTATTATGTGGATAATGTGGGCGATGATGAGGTTAAAATCGAGATTATGGAAGCCAATGGCGACCTAATCAAGACTTACTCCAATAAGTCCAAGGACAAGAAGGGTATGCTGAAGGTAAAAGATGGTGGCAACCGAATGGTTTGGGATATGCGCTATCCGGGTTTCCGAGAGTTCCCAGGAATGATCCTATACTCTTCACCTAACAGAGGACCTAAGGCCGTACCCGGAACTTATAAAGTCCGCTTAACAGCCAATGATGAAACCATGGAGCAGGATTTTGAAATTGTCAAAGATCCAAGATTGTCTAATACCCCTGAGGATTACCAAAAACAGTTTGACTTTCTCATCACTGTGAGGGACAAAGTCAGTGAAGCGCATGATGCCATGAATAATATTCGTGATACGCGTTCTGATCTTGGTTATCTGGATGAGAAGCTCGGAGAGGATGAGGAGTATCAGGAGATCCGAGACCTGGCTGATGAGATCAATGAGGACATGACTGTCATTGAGAACAATATCCACATGACCAAGAATGAAGCCTATCAGGATCCGCTAAACTTCGGTATCCGAATCAATAACCGTCTGGCATTCCTCATGGCCGATCAGCAGCGTGGTGATTTTCCTCCAACTGATCAAGCCGAAGACTTTAGAAAAGAAGTGACGGCCGAGTTGGAAGTGGAGCTAGGCGCTTTGCAGAAGCTCTATGATGAAAAGCTCAAACAACTCAACCAAATGATCGAGGAGAAAGGCCTCAAGATGATCAACGCTCCTGAGAATCAGATGGCGAATTAAGCGAATACGCAATTACTAGAACCAAAGCCCCGGCAGATGTCGGGGTTTTTTTGTTGCTCTCTTGCCAAGGCTCGACAGACGATATGTATTTAATGTTGGCTGTTAATTAGGTTCCGTCGTGTACTATTTCAATATAAAATATGATAGACTCTACCTTTTGACCTGTCAATTGGTAATCTGGTCTAGATATTACCTATTTGGTTTCTTTTAAGCTATATTTCATTAGAGCAAATGGCCAGTTATTTCCCATAAACTCTATGTTTCCTATTGTACGTGTTTGGAAAACGACGATGCTGATATGTTTGCTGATTTCCTGTATAGAAGTAGATATAAAGGCACAAAGCAATGATCACAGTTCTTTAGAAGAACTATTAGAAAGACAGGAAAGGCAAGTTGTGGTAGTCACACTTGCTGCTCTTGTTCCGGTAATTGTACTGTTTATTTTTGGTTTCTTTTTTTATTATCGAATTAGGAGAGAAGCTCAGTTCAGGGAACGTGAACTTGAGTTGAAATATGCTAAATCTGAAATGGAAATGAGGGCACTGCGAGCACAGGTTAACCCTCACTTTATTTTCAATAGCCTGAGCTCTATACAGCATGCCATCCATAATAAGAATACGCAGCAAGCTGAGAATCACCTTGTAAAATTCTCCAGGCTAATCCGACAGGTACTGGAACACTCATCTAGTTCATTTATCAGCCTAAGAGAAGATGTGAAAATCCTTGAATTGTACATGGACCTGGAAATCTTGAGGCTTGATGGACTCTTTAGTTATGAGATAACTTTTGAAGATGGAATAGATCAGGATGAACTTTTTGTGCCTCCATTACTTTTGCAGCCGCTCATAGAGAATGCTATTTGGCATGGATTAACTAATCGCACTACGGCTGATGGCAAACTCACAATAAGGTTCAAGGATGTTGAAGGAACACTTATGTGTTATATAACGGATAATGGAGTGAAAAATATTGAGCAATCAAACCACAATAGCACATCGCACGGGCTGAGGATGATAGAGGAACGAGTCAAACTACATAGCCACAAATCGAACTCAAAAGTACTTGAGCTAGAAGAGCTAAAAAACTCAACTGGATATGCTGGAATGCAAGTCAAGGTGGTAATGCCTGTAGAAACAAATGAATAACTATGAATGCGATAATTATAGAAGACGAACCGCAACCACTTGAATTGCTAGAATCTGCATTAGCATTGCATTTTCCAAAAATCAGGATACTCGCTAAAACAGATTCTGTGATTTCCAGTGTTTCTGCAATCAAGCAATACCAGCCCGATATTGTGTTTCTGGATGTTATGATCAAAGGTGGAACAGCATTTGACGTGCTGGAGCAACTAGCCGACCCTGATGCGGAAATCATTTTCACCACATCCTATGAAAAGTATGCCGTACAGGCTTTCAAAATATCAGCGGTAGATTATCTGCTGAAACCTATCAGCGAAGAAGAGTTAGTCAGAGCAGTGGAAAAAGCGATGCACAACCTGAACAGAGCAGAGGCGTCCTCACACCTCAGGTTGCTGCTTTCGAACTTTAGAAATCATAGTACCGCCGATGTGAAGATCGCTTTGCCTACAATGAAAGGGTACTCGTTCATCAAACCCGATCAAATTGTACGCTGTGAATCTGATAACACCTACACGACTTTCTTTCTGACAGATAAGCGGCAGATTCTTGTTTCGAAGACGCTAAAGACTTGTGAACAGATGCTCGAGCCTTATTCATTTTGCAGGGTGCATAATAGCAGCTTGATTAATCTCAAATACATCGAAGAATATGAAAAAGGTGAAGGTGGAAGCATACGAATGAGTGATGGTTCGGAAGTCTCAGTATCAAGGAGAAGGAAGGAGCATTTTATACAGCATTTTAGAGACCTAATGCCTTAAACTGACAGAACCTTGCCAGAAGCTAGTGGCTTTCGACCACTCTCTAATCAAGACATTTAGCATGAAGGACGGACCACTACTTTTACTCAAGACTTTAGCGGATGGAATTTATTGCGAGTACGTTTATTGAAGATGGGATGCTCGAACTAAGACTTGATGGACAAATGGTCTTGCGGAATAGTGGAAGGGTATCTATGAAAATAGAGAAGGGATTTCACGATGTATCCTGGTTCGTACGGGGGAAAATAGGCACCTCTTTCACTATCAGTATTTCATCTCCGCCTGCTGCACAGTTTCATCTGAGCAAAGTTTTGGTTGAGGCTAAAGAGAGCTATAGATATAAGTTCTAGACTCATAAAACAATTGAACCATCAAAACAAAGTAATATGAATACACAAAAAAATTTTAAAATCACTTTTCACGAAGCTGTTGCTTACATAGAGGATTATGTCTCTGAATTTAAATTGAATGATGATACACGCACTCCAGACTTAATGAATTCAATCAGCGGCACACTTAAACTTGACCTTATCAAAGAGCAAATTGATATTATTGTAAGAATGATGCAAATCAACAAAAGTCATGGGTTTGTTGAACAGTTACGTACTTATCAGGGGTTAATGTGTTGGTTTTGCTATAGTGAGGAACAAGACATTGGACCACATTATTTTGTTGCTATGGAGGCGAATGATGATGTAGAACTAAAAAGTTCATCTCCACGACTAAGGCCTGATATGGGTAAACAGGCCAGGCCATTTGATATTGTCATGTATAATAAATTAGAACATTCAAACATCAAGAATTGGCTATTGTCTAAGTCACCAATAGTAATGCGTTATAAAAATGAAATTTTGAAGGGTAAAACAGATTTAGAAGGTACGCGGAATCGGATTCAGCAGTTCATTGGAAAGATTAAAGAACCTTCAAATATTCAAGAACCTTACGGTTTATTCGAGAATGAACTTAGTTCAGACGTGGAAGAGTTTCTTATTCAACCTAATATAAAATACATCAGATACTATTTTGGCTATGATCCTTCACTATCTCAAAATAAAATCAGAATAATTCTTTTTGGAGTTGATAAGGAAGGAAATAATCTTGTTCTCAGGGATGCTAGAGGTAACGTAGTAGGATCAGAAATAGGGGGAGAAGGTGATCCTGTGATTCTCCAAACCTCATGGCCTCCTTGGGATTAGATTAAAATGTTGTAAATTCAACTATGGAGCAAATCAAATACTCCTTAGCAGCTATATCTACATTATCAATTTTGGTGCCTCTATTGTTTTGCGTACGTGCCGAAAAAAAAAAGCCGAAGGGACTCTTCGGCTTTTTCTATGGTTTCTAATCTTAGGATTCGTTGTTGACTCTAGTGTCTGGCTGACACTTCTGCCCTTACCTGAAAAAGCTGGTTCTACTATTCGTTGGCTTTATTTCAAATATCCAATTGTAGAAGCAATGTTTTTTTTCTGGGTGATAGGTCAGTTTTCCAACAGAGCTGCTTTAAAATCAATCAACAAATATGCTCTTTGGTTAAGCCTGCCTGGTTGGATAATACTAGCTCAGGTCAGTGAGTCAATATCAACAGAAGAAATGGAAGTAGATTTATTCCCAATGGTATATCGGGTCATAAACTCTTTTCTGGCGTCATCCGCTTTATTAGAGTTAGTTGAAGAAGGTCAATCAGATCTATTCAATAAATTTAGATTTTGGATACTTGTCGCGATCTTGTTTTACACCTTCACTACTTTTTTTATTACTTTAATAGGTCTAAAATTTGGTAAGGAGGTTTGGTATCTCCACAACATACTGAATATCACTACCTATATTCTTTATTCTATTGGGTTTTATTGTTGTAAGAGATCACATTTAGACTCTGATGAAGCTCTAATGATCTAATCACTAGTTCCGTTCTCCAAACTAAGCCAACCGCAATCTAGCTAGCTTTTCCCACTTACTGATTCCTGGTTATCTCTGCTAATACCATTTTGTAGCTTGGAACAACAATCAATTTAAAACTAATATTCATTCATCATGAAAAGAGAACCTGTCGCGGTGATCAATGCAATTATCGCCTTAATAGAAGCCGCTGTTGCCCTATGGGTAATACTTGATTCAGAATTTGATCCGAAACTCGGCGCTGGGCTAATGGGAGTAGTCTTAGCACTAGGAAATGTAGTTAAGATTCTCTGGGCTCGAAATCAAGTAACACCTGTGGTCGATCCTAGAGATAACCAAGGTCATCAACTGACCCCTAACATTAATTAAAAATAAACTACTATGAAAAAACTAAATCTTTGGTTGACAATACTGGGTATTGCAACCATAACAGCTGGCTATAGTCAAGCTGGGAATACTTCCGATCTTAACTTGATCAAATACTTGAACAGAGTAAATATTATGGCTGAAGGTGAAGCCCTTAAAAACTATTGTAACTGCAAGAGTAAAGATGAGTTTATTAACGCTTACCAAGACTTAAGGAGCGCCTATAACGGTTTTGTAAATTCATACATGGTGGAACTTTATTCAAAAAAATCAAAAAAGGCGTTAGGAGATTTTAGAGAGAAAAATACCTTAGACTGGGTAGGTGAGGACCTGAAGAAAGGACATCTCAAGATTATACAGCAAGCACTTGAAAAACTCGAAACATCATGTGTTGATAGAAATGAAAAAGAGGGCTTTCTTCCGGTTTCTGCCACTGTAGGAGAATTGACGGGACTGGCTAACACGATTATCGGACTGTTCAACTCAGCTAGGGAAAGGCGAGACACTCAACGCAGTGACATTATCAAAATCATGGATAGCCTGAAGATGCCTTCATTAACTATCTATAAGTGCGTCTCCCCTAAATAACTATAAGAGAAAGATTATGGACGTATCATGGATAAATTCGGGAATAAGCCGAAATGGTTTTGACTGGAAAGGCGGCAAAGGGGTAAATCCATCAACTGATAGACTCGATGAAGCCATTATCGATCAGGAAAACTTCAAACAAATTTGGTGGTTGGAAAGAGCGTTGGAAGCTGCAAGAAAAGTAGCTAGAATTAAAACGAGAAGAGGTTCAGCTACAGGCTTTATGATTACAGATGACTTACTAATGACGAACAATCATGTCTTCGAAAACAAAAAAGAAGCGAATGGATCTCAGATTCAATTCAACTATCGAATGGATATAGGTTCAAACCCTTCTATTCCAGATAACTGGGAATGTGATGCAGATAATCTGTTTAAGACTAATCCAGAGCTAGACTACTCAATTGTTCGAATTAAAGAGAAAGATGGGAAAAAAGCGGGTAGCATCTGGGGCTACTTTGGCATCAGCAATAGCGTGGATATCAAGACAAATCAACGGGTTAATATTATTCAACATCCAAGAGGAAGATTTAAGGAAATCGCTTTTCGAGATAATCAAGTAAAGGCAATTTCAGAAAAATTCATTCAATATCTAACCGATACAGATTATGGTAGTTCAGGTTCTCCAGTCTTAGATGATTGGTTCGACGTTGTGGCGCTTCACAATCAACGCGTTAGAGATCCACAATCCCCCTTCAGATGGTACAGAAATCAAGGTTTTCTAATGAGTGCCATTTATGAGGAAATCAAGGGAGTTCTTTAAGATGATTCCTACCCAATCATTTAAGAATCCAAAAACTTAATGGTTTATCAACATGATTGCATAAGAAAGAGAAGACAAAAAGCTACAGAGCAAGAGTCAAATGGCAAGAGTAGGCCTTAAAACCTGAACTAATAATAGGCTAGGTATTAATAGCCCTGAAATAATCTAATCGGTTCATGAAATCCTGTTAGAGCTTCATTGAAAATACCTAAATATTGGTATTGTCTGTTCCGCAGATCCGCACTTAAATTAAGGATAGCTTTCAAATCATATCAAATTCAAAAAGTACCTATAAATGAGAAGTCACACCAACCCGCAAATGAAGATTATACGCTTAAGAAATATATTCATTTGCTCGCTTTCATTATCATTTAGTTTAGCTTATTCACAGAATAGTAATAATGTAACAAACCCTATTGCGGAGGAAGTACCAAGTTTTCAATCTGGATTTGAGGACATAGGACTGATACGTTTCAAGGCAAATCATTTTTATCATAAATTGATACAAATAACCGAACCAGGTGTTGTATCTACTCTGTCAGACTTCAATTCTAATTCGAGCAATAAAAAATCCTATATCCTTCACGGTGATATTTATCTACCTATCGGTATGGGAGGTTATGGTTGGAATATTGGGAATAAGCTCATTCATACTTTGCAGTTCATTCCTCAAGTTATGGTCAGAATACTTAGGGATGATGAGGAATTGGATGATACATCTTTGCCTGTTAGAACGCCGAGTTATTTACCTCGCATTCTATGGAATTTCACAAGTCCCGGTTTATGGAAATATCATGACTTAAAATGGAGCTACTATGGAGCTTTCAGTGCTTTCCACCATTCTAATGGTCAAGATGGCAATGAATTTAATTTCGATGGGAGCATTAATACCTACAATGGAAATTTCAGTCAGAATTTGGCATTCGAATTTAGGATCGGGGCAACTAAGGCGTTTCTTATTAAATCAAAAGAAAGGCCTGATAGAAATAGTTTTAAATTCTTTAGCAAGAGTTATAATTCGCTTGATTCTATCAGACAAAGAAAGGAGTCTAGGGCTGAAAACAAGTCTCGGCTTATTAATATTCCCGTAGCATATATAAATGAGATTAATCATCGAATAGCTTATGAATGGCATCCAAGAGGACTTTCCGCAACTGCGCTAGAACAGTTTGATTTATACGGGCGAAATCGTATTAATTATTTGTTCAGTTTTAGAAAAATTAAAAAGTATCAAAGCTATATTTTCAATAGAAACAACATTGAAAAAGATGATATCGGTGAAGAGCGCTGGGAAGAGAGTTATCGAGTTACTTTGAAAGCAACACTCATTGCTGGTCGGCTCCAAACAGGAAATATAAATGATCTGAGTAATGCTAGTTTTCAAGACAGATTTAACCTGCACTTGTCGTTTTACTGGATGTTTAAAGGAACCGAGAATGCGGCAGCATTTATAAGAGGTACATACATGGGATCGGATGAGTACAACATCTATTTCCAAGACCATGTATGGCTAGCACGCATAGGTTTGGCCTTCGGTTTTTTTAATCATGGATGATTATGGCTGCAAGCCGTCAAATAGTTTTCAACAAGTTTAGAATCTATGCAAAGTGCCAACAGAAAGATGCCAACTCAGAACTTGCTTTTAGATTTCTTAATAGAAATTAGCAGGAACAGTATGTTATTTTTATAAAAGTATTCCATTATGAAAAGTCTTCAATGCGTCCTATTCACAATAGTGCTGTGCAATTACATGTCCTACGGTCAAACCACCGATCATGTCAAACTATACGTGCTGTATGACATATCTCACAGTACGAGCATTAATAAGTCTCAAAATATTCTTTATGAACTAACAAGTCAGTTAATGGAGATCCAAAAGTCTGCAAAACATGACTCTAAGGATAGTGTGAAGATTGCAGCAAGCATTGACTACATTCCATTTGGCCAGGCAAAGCTTAGTTCAAAGATCGATACTAATCGAATATTTATGGACCGGAAAAGAGATAATTACGGCAAGGCTGAGAGTGCCCAAATTGCTCAATCGCTCGATTCCTTAACCTTTGAAAAACAAATACCAGATTTAAAAACACATCTACTTGAGGCGCTTTTAGAGATTAATGATGATGGAGACGATTCATTTGGAGTTGTAATAATTACGGACGGTCAACTTGAGGTCGGGGATATTGAACATGAAAACGTTGATGAAGGTAAGTTGACGGAATTAGAACTATTCGATAGAAGAGATAAAGAAATACAAGCATATAGGGACAAAATTGGACTTGTATTACGAAAGCTTAAGGCTCTTGGTCATCCTTATTTCATTATTCAAAGTTCTGAAGAACCACGCAATAAGTACTATAAAGCGGATTCCATCATCATGAAGAGGTACATGTCTGGAGAGAATAGACTTATTGTTAGGAGTGATTTCTTTTGGTTAAAGAACAACTCCGATCCAAACGACAAATCAACAAAAGAAGAATTTAGGAGTTTTGTCAATAATGCGCTCTATGCCGTTACTAGCAATGACAACATTGAGCTTTTGCTTGATAATCCAATTAAGAGGCTGATCCTTTACAGTCAAATTGAGAATCTTCGCTACGACTCTATTAATTTGAATTCTTCCTTGCAAGATGAGTTCAAAGAGGAAATAGAGGCAATTACTTCAAACGATAAGACTAACTCATCTAAAATTAGTTCATACGAGTTGTTTAAAGAATTTGTGAAAAAAGATGAAAATACGATTCAAATGCAGGGAGATGATGGGTTCAAGGTTCTTTATTACGATACTCGGCCAATTAAAGCTGGAAATAGAGGTACCAAAGAGTTAGAAAGAATCGAGGATAGTATTCAATCTGGAAAAGAAAGTATTCGATTGCTTAAAAAGGAAAGAAGAAGGATCAAAAAGAGCCAGAATAATAATCAAGCCGTCAATAGTATATATCAACTTGACGAAAACCCGGTTCTCTATGCTTCGATTGGAAATTCTACTTCCTATTATGTAAATGAAACTCAGGATAACCTTCAGTTCATTGACTTGGTGGATTCTGTGTTATCGCTCTTAAACAATAAGGCCAATGTAGTCACCGCCAAGAATTTGAAGTTCATCCAAGACAACTTAGCCACTTTGCTAGAGGCGGAAAATATAAAAGCACTGTATAAAAAGTACAAAGACTTTGTTAAGAAGACCGAATATGAACAAGGAGAGTTGGGCGATAACAGTGCACTTTTCTTAGTAGACGCCTACCAAGTTGAACCTACTCTAGACGCTATCGACGATAAGGTAAATGATAGGGATTGGCAAGAGACCATTGTCCTAGGTTTGTCTGACTATCTGGTTGAGAGAGCTGAAAGAGAGGCACTTTTTATTTTTTACGAAGAGGTTTATGAGAAGCTACTCAAACCCAACTCGTTTATTTCAGATACACTTTTTTATAACTTCTCTAATCTGCTAAAGCCATTTGGAGCTGATGACAACCAGGTGTTTGAGGCGAATCTCAACCTGTTGAAAGAAGCACTGAATAAAGATGTTGACCATTTACCGGTTAATATAACGAAACATCCAAAGCTCAGGGAAAGCGATGGTCTAGTTGCGTTATATTATGTACATGGGTTAGTACAAGAGCTACAAAAAGGACATTCTCTTGAAGCTTCATTTGATAATGTTGCCAATAAGTTATCAAAGGATAGGGCGGGTACAGTAGCTATTGAAAGATCCCTGTTAATCATTTCACGATTATTAGCTTATTCGAGCGACACTAACCTTGCGTCAATCTATCTAAATTTTGATGAGGATCAGTTGGAACCGTTGAGCAGGTTACTACTAAGTTATATCTCTCTTGAGTTTCCGGAAACTATTGAGGTACAAAATCTGAATGAGGCCACAGCAAGAATCAAGTCGCTACTGCAGAGATATGGGCGAGTCAAAAAGAATATAGAATCTCTTAAGACTGAAGTGTCTGATTTGAACCCAAATGCGGATTTTGAAGGTTATAGCCGATACAAAAGAAGTATAGTATTAGCTATCCTTAAGGAAGTTGCTTCATTACTAGAAGAAGGAGCCTACTTTGTAAGTCTTTTTCCGGAAAAGGGTGCTACGGAGGACATTCGTCAAGTGATTAGTATTTCAAACACAATCAACAATGCAATCGATGTATTATTCTCGATTGAAGAAAAAAGGTACGCTGAAGCAGTTGCTATGGTAATACCAATGCTTCCGTCATTGCCAGTTGATCGGTTTCATACTTTGTCAGCTGTAAGAATGACCGAGAATGAAAATATTAGAACAGAGTTGCTTTTGAATGTCCTTCATGACCACAAAAAGAAGTTAACACATGTTCTTAGGACTGATTTAATTGATATTACAAGCAACAATTATTATTTCAGTAGTCTAGGTAAAGCTGACTCTTTTCTAATTGAAAATGATCTTAAGTTTCTTAGAAGTGTAATCCTTGAAAAGACTTCCTCCGGGGTATATACAGTTGGAATGCCATCTTCCTTTACATCTGGTTTACTAGAGAAACATTATGACTTCCTTGAAAAAAGATATAAAAACAAGCACAAGAAAATTGAACAACTGGCAAGTAATCCACCTGTTAAGAACAAGTTAGTTCGAACCATCCCATCGGCTCGTAACAGGTTGGGTGAGCTTTCAATTCAATACTTCTCTACTGAATCCGTCGATAAAAGATTAGGCAAATTATTGGCTATGGCTGGAGAAGCAAGCACAGCTACTACGGCTGGTGACGTTAAGAATGTTTTTCAGAAATACGCATTACCTGTCGCCAGCTACAGAATGAAAAGACAGGAAAGCAATCATATAATGATAAATGCTTATTTAGGTGGAGGTTTTAGCTATTTTCAGAATAGTTCTGGAGATTATCAATCTGTTTCCCCCACTTGGGTATTAAGTGCTCCGGTTGGCTTAGAATACAGTCTGGCTTTTAAAAAATCTAGATTTGTCAGTTCATTTTCCATATTCGTTCCCCTACTGGATGTAGGAAACGTAATTAATTATAGTGACAGAAATTCAGATGACGATCGCGAGGTACAAATAGAGCAAGTTATTTCTCCTGGTGGATATTTGGTTTTTGGTATTTCGAGAAGGTTTCCGGTTAGCGTTGGAATTGGTTATCAGGGCAACCCTGATAGGTTAGGAGCCTTCATAGCACTCGATTTACCTTTGTTCAAGTTAAAATGAAAAATAGGCTTTGTCTATGTGGTAAGATTGAGATCGATGTTTTATTGGCTGGGGAGGAGATAACGATACCCGATTCAACGAGATCAATTGATGCAGAGATCAATTACTTCAATTCTTCATGGTGATGAGGCAACTGTTATCAGTTAGTTACCATGGTGCAACAAATGATAAAAATACGAATTTTACATAAACAGTACTCAAAGCATATCGATTTTGAATGTAGTAAGCAATAGATCAATCACTGGAAAGCCTTGGAATAGTGAAAGTGGTTCATGGAATCCTTCTAGAGTGCTGTTAAAAATACCTAAATGTTGGTATCGCCTATTCCTTATCACTTCACTAATTATTGTAAAGCTTAATTAAAACAACAGCTGGTTTAAATTAATAGAAGCTCGTAAAGCCAGCATAAACACTTGGATATGGAAATAAACTCAGACCTACACTGTCATCCTAGCTTAAAAGCTTCAAATAGCGATAAGCCAGCAGCTGAAATCTGGACAGCTCAAAAAGAGCGTTTGGATGCTATGTCTAAACTTAACAAACAGATTCAAAAGGCCATAGTGGCTTTAGCGCGCGGTACTCAAACTCATTTAGATGCTTGTGCACAAGGAAATGCTCGTCTTCTCTTCACTTCTATCTATCCCTTTGAGAGACCTTTTTTGCAAGTTTGTCCTCAAAAGCCTTTTAGACTTCTTTTCAAGCTTATCCTTCCCAAAAAGAAATACAGTTTGCTAGGCGAGGCAGCATTGGGTATTAAAGCTGAAAAGATTGAAAAGATGATTAAAGAGGCTCAATCTCCTGATGGTGTCAACTATTTCAAGGAGTATAAAAAAGAGTTAGATTTCTTAGTTGATGCTCAAGAGACCAAGAGCGAAAACCCTAAGTATACAGATTACAGGTTCCAGCTGGCCAACGATTATGCCCATATGAAGAATCTATTGGCTGACAAAAATAATATAGTCGGTATATTGACAGTCGAAGGTGCTCACGCTTTTGGAGAATATGCCTTTGCTAATGCATTCAATTATCGATTCGATCAACTTACTGAGCAGAATAAAAAAAGTCTGACAGAATCCTTTGAAGCAAACATCAAGTCTTTAAAGAATAGTAACGAACCAGGAAGCATACCATTGTTTGTGACCTTTTCGCACCATTTCAATAATCTTTTAGCAGGTCATGCAACCAGCCTTTCGGATAAAAAACTGTTAAAGAAAGTTTTAAAAAGGTTCTACACACCTGGTATGCGGCATTTGTTTGACCAAAAGCCGAATGTTGAAACAGGTTTTTCTAAACTAGGTATAGATGTCGTCAAATGGCTATTGGACAAATCGAATGGAAGAAGAATACTCATCGATACTAAGCACATGTCTGCCAAATCCAGGAAAGAGTACTATGCTATGTTGGACAATGAGTATGACGGAGACGATATTCCAGTAATTAATAGTCATGCCGCAGTAAACGGCATAAAATCGCTGGATGAGGCTATACCCATGGTAAGTGATAGAAATCTTGGTAAAGATCGATTCTTTAGTCCATGGACTATCAATATGACCGATGAAGACATTTGGCGTACTTACGCAAGTAAAGGCCTGATCGGGCTTTGTTTGCACGAAGGGCGTATGCCAGGTGAAAAATTTAAAAGGCTTATTAAGGGGAAAAGTGATGATGATAAGCAGGCCTTATATCTCAAGCTGTTTTTATCTAATGCATTTCATATAGCAAGAGTTCAAAAGGCATATAATTTAGAGAAGGGAAGAGAGAATGAGGATCACTGGAAAGGTATTACTATTGGTAGTGACTATGACGGTATAGTCGATCCTTTTGATGACTACTATTCGGCTTCCGATTATCCAGAGCTAAGAAGGGAAATGATTCAATATCTTGAACTTAGGAAAGACATCTTGGATGTCTACGATGATTCTATTCTGGATCGGGGTACCGTGGATGATCTTATCGGTAATAAGACCGCATCTGATCTTGTTGAGCAGATGTTTTATGGTAATGCCAATCACTTTTTGTCTCATTATTTCACACTCGGTTACCTTAAAGGTCTAGATTAAGTATACATACTGTATTGGAGAAGTTAGTCAATAATTATAGACGCTGCATGAATGCTTTTTTACCCTCAATCGAGGTAGGGTCTGAGAATGTTTTGAATCGTAACAATAGTTGTGTCTATGGGTCGGCTACATAAATCAACGTATCGATAGTCATCCTTATGTACCATACCCCTCTTGTTGGAAATCCTACAAGTTTCAGAAATACACTATTTCCTAGTATGATCTGACCATGACAATTCTATGAAAAGGCGATCATTTCAATGTGTCAAGCAGAATTCTGTCTTAGAGGCACCACCTTATCCGAATTCTCTTTCATTTCAGTCAACACGTCCTTCGCTTGTTCCAAATGCCGCTGTTCATGGACAGTAATGATATCAAACGCTTTTTCGAGTTTGTAGATAATGTTTTTGTTGGCTGGAGAGGAGATGACAAAACCTGCTTTTACAAGATCCATCGATGAAGATATCAATTGCTTTAGTTCCTCATGGTGAGCTTCAAATTTTTCCAGAATATCGGAAGGACCAGGACCGTCTTTTGGCTGCCAGATTTGGAAAGTAGTGATCTTTTTCTTTCGGTCAGGAAGTGAGGCTTTGTAGATCATGTTGCCGAATAGGCCCACTACAAAGCCGAACTTACTTAGGAAGGGTGGATGGTAGTTACCGCTTCGAATGTCTGAGACAACATTGAAGTATGTCCGATTGATGGTAATCAGATGATCAATGTTCTGGGCAATACTCCATTGTTCTTGAGAAGGTTTCCAATTGAGTTCTTCTGATGACAGGCCTCCGAAGTATTTCTTGAATGCTGAGGTGTTATCGTCGATTTGCTGATGCCATTGTTGTGGTTGCATAATTGTGCCTTTTGAGTTTTAAGCAAAGCTCATCAGACTCGGCGAGATGATTCTTGGTTTAAACCAAGATCGTAAGTTTTACTATCGCTTCCCGACTTTTGGAGATTCGTAAAACATGATGCGATTGTAGCTGTCATGTCAACTGTATGTTTCTTCCACGTACAGTTCGCGATGGAGTCATTTGTTTGACCAGTGCGAACAAATACATTCCCCAAAAAGAGATAGAACACTGATAAAGTACTGTTGATCGGTAGGAAGACAGGACTCATCGAATTATCGCTCATACATTATATCGGCTGGTATGGCTTGGCCATTTTTGCACTACAGTTAAGTGTAATATGATCTAGATCTGAATTTGTTAGTTAGGTTTCATATGAAGAGGCATATATTTTTTTCTTTCTTTTTCTGGTGTCTTTGTGTTTCGCTGAGTGCCCAGGTTACTTCGACATCTTCTGGCTCCTGGGACGATCCCAATAACTGGAGTCCTGTAGGTGTACCCAACCCCTCATCACAAAGCATAACCATTACTCATGAAATGACCATAACTGGGAACAGATCATGGTCTGTCTGGTCTGGCACAACATCAGTCTCCATCAATACTAACGGGAAGGTAGCAGTCACTGGCAATTTGACCATTCAGGGTGGAAGCGCTGACATAATAGTTAATGGTGGTGAGCTAGAAGTATTGGGAACAATGACCATTCAGAATGGAGGTGCCCAACTCACGGTACAGTCCGGTCTTCTTGATGTTGGTACAGCTCAGGTCAATTACGGTAGTCAGGTAACTGTGGGCTCTGGAGCCAATGCTACATTCGCTACTCTCAACGTAGGTAATAACAGTACAGCAATCTTTCAAAATGATGGTATTACACAGGTGTCAGGCGACCTTAACTATAGCGGGCCAGTCACCAATATTGGGACGTTACAAGCTCTCAATATTGTAGGTGGAGGAAGTGGCAGTTCAGTTTTTAACAATAACGGGATTGTTGAAGTTAATCAGGATATCTCCCTTCCAAGCTCTTCTAAGTATTTCACTTCACAAGGATCATCAACGATTGCAAGAGGTAATGTGAATATTGCTGCAAACGAGAATATTAGGATTGGAGATAGCAACCCGCCACCGGCCTATACAGATATGTTGATCAAAGGAAGCCTTATCTCTACCGGTAGTGGTGATATACTGGTTAACACCAATGGTCGATTGGCAGTGTATGGCGATATTACTGCAAGCGGCGGTGGTTCCTATCTGAGAATTGAGAATGGTGGTCAGGCTTATGTACAGGGTTCAATTGATTTTTCAGGTGGTACTGGTAATTTTATTGATAACAAGAATACTGTGGTGGGCTTCATGGGTTTATATGTAGATGGTGATGTGCTCTTCAGCGAGTTCGACGGATTTGTAGGAGGTGAGACGCGCGGCACCCAGTCTGGCTCAAACAGCGGATATAATAGTTCGTCTGATCTACCGGGTGAAAATGATGATTTCCAAACATGGTTGGGCACATTGGAGGATAGTCCATTGGCTTCAGTTCTTCCAATTGAACTGAAGAGTTTTGAAGCCTGGGTACAAAGTGATCGAGTACAACTGGCCTGGACTACTTCTACCGAAACCAACAATGAATTCTTTGAAATCCAACGATCTCAAAATGGAGTTTCGTTTGAGACAGTCGCCAAAATCGATGGAGCTGGCAATTCGCTGACGCAGATCTCATATAATCATGATGACATACCCCCTCATGGTGGATTGTGGTATTATCGCCTGAAACAAACAGACTATGATGGTCAGTTTGAAATTTTTGAAATGCATGCTGTGCAACTAACGAGAGAAGAAATTAGGGTGTCCGTTTTCCCAAACCCAACAAGTGATTTCATTAATTGGAGGGGAGTTAAGGTCATTGATGCAGCAGTAGTTTCTTTAGAGGGCCAGATAATGAAAAGGGAGGCAGATAGTGAAGTTTTTGACAAGCTTAATATCAGCGATTTGAATTCCGGCACTTATGTGCTGAGGTTGATGACTAATACAGGTAAATACCACGTAGCGCGGATCGTTATAAGGTAAAAGTCAGAGAGTCCTGAAGTAGTCATTTTTTCAGACGATTGATAATAGCGCTCATGTTAGTCCATATGGAATATATCCAATAGCTCAATCTCTTTGCTAAACAGGGCCATGACATTTCGAAATATCAAAAGTCGTTAATCAAGTAAACATCAGATTTTAACGCTGTTCATCAATTTGCTAAAGTTGGTTGGGTCGATCCTCAGGTAAGAAGCCAAGTCCTTTTGAGAAACTAACCTGAGCAAATGAGGACTCCTTTCTGTAAACGCCTTGAAGCGTGCTTCTATATCCAGTGCCATCAGCTGATAATACCGCTCTAACAAACCCTCTAGAAGCCATTCAGTAGCTTTTCTGAGTAAGGTTTCCAGCTCATGATGCTTGGCCAGCATGTCCTGATGATCCTGATAAGGTATTCTTAGAAAACGACTATCTGAAAGAGTTTCCAGAAAGAAGCGTGAGGGGGCCTGGCGAAAGAAAGATTCCGGTATTCCAGTAAATGATGGAGGATAAGTAAAAGCAAGAATATGCTGTTTTTCATCACGCTGGTAATAGGCTTTTTGTATTCCTTCAGTAACAAAGTACCAGTAGCGCTCCGTATCCCCGGGAGCCGTCATTATTGTTCTTTTAGGCACATCATAGGGTACCCACATTTGGGCATACTCTTCGAGTATATCTCGCTTCACCTTGTGCATACCAGATAGGTACTTCATTAATGCACTTCGTTGTTGATCAATTAATGCAGACATGACACTAAGCTTCATGTCAATTTATGCAATTCGTTATGTCTATGAGATCATTCCGGTAGGTCTATGGAATAAAAAACAAAAAAGTCTAAAAGAATGGTAGGGTATCGCTCGACTCGCACGGTGTATTAGTGAACATAACAATACGACAAAATGAAAAGAATCTATTTATTATCCGCACTAGCAGCCGTCATGGGATTAGTTTTTGTCTCATGTGAGGGCCAGGAAGACTCATTGTCACCTGATTTGAGTGATGCCGCGTTGATTGATGCTATCGCTGCTGCAGATAGATCAGAGGTTGCCGTGACAGAGTTACCAGATGCTTCGCAATCGGTACTTGTCACGGATTTTGACACAGAGGTAGTAGCCGTAGCAGAAGTAGCTCCCGAACTGGGTTTCCAAGTTGGGTTGGTAAGCGCTGATGGGGAAGATGTGGGAGCAGTGTCCAATGAGTTTTTTGACATCAATGGTCGCAGGCTGTCAAGAGAAGGAGGCCCAAGAGGTAGAGGCGGTGAAGGAAGAGGACGCAAGGGACGAAAAGGAAAATGCTTCGAAATTGTGTTGCCTTACAGTTTGACATTACCTGATGGCACGGCGTTGACTATTGAGTCGAGAGAGGACATGCGTGCAGTATTTGAGTGGTACCGCGAGAATGAGGATGTCGAAGAACGCCCAGCGATTGATTTCCCTATCGAATTGGCGTATGCCGAAGACAGCATCGTGACCATTAGTAGCCAAGAGGAGTTTGAGTTAGCCCATGAAAGCTGCAAAGCAGAAAGAGGAGAGCGTGAGAGATGTTTTACGTTAGTACTGCCTGTGACGTTCGCCATGGCTGACGGATCGGAGATCACGGTGACAGTGGAAGAAGAGTTTGAGTTGATTAGGGACTGGAAAGAGGCGAATCCTGACTTGGAAGGCAGACCTGAAGTGAATTTCCCAGTAGACGTCACCTTGGCAGATGAGTCAGTCGTGACGGTTGCATCACAAGAAGAATTGGAAGAGATATTATCTGAGTGTCGACCTGAAGGTGGACCTGATAGACAATAAGTTGGTGGTTTGAGTTTACGAAGGTAGTGTTTGTTGCACTGCCTTCGATTTACTTGATTACGGTAGTAAAAATACCCTGTCTTGACACAACAAGAGTTTAAAACTTGCTTCGATGATTGGTTTGATGACATTCGTAATTACATCAGTTACCGAAGCTATGATCCGGAGTTGGCCACTGATATCACTCAGGAAGCGTATATGAAATTGTGGGAAAAGAACCTAGAATATCGTGGCATGCAGACCAGGTCGCTCTTATACAAGATCGCCAATGAGCTCTGGATCTCTACCTACCGGAAAAAGCAATCTGAGAAGAACTACGTTGAGACACAGGTGCTGGACTTCCAGGAGAACACCACCGAAGAGGATTACAACGCTGAGCAACTGCAGGATAGAATCTCAAAGTCGCTCGCAGAATTACCCGAAAAACGAAGGACAGTATTTCTGTTAAGTAGGATGGAGGGGTTGACTTACCAGCAAATCGCCACACAACTCGATATCTCGGTGAAAGCCGTGGAAAAGCGAATGTCGCTGACATTGGAAACATTACGTAAAAAGCTGAAAGATGAGTGCTGAAAACAAAGAATGGGGGAAAGAAGAGGAGCGAATAGATGAAGTCCTAAAGGGAGCGTCATTCAAATATTCGCGATCCAAAGAGGATGTGTGGAGCAAGATGCAAGAGCAGCTAGGTAGTGAAGAAGATCGATCACCTAAGACTGCTGGTACAGCTCAGCTGAATTGGTGGAAGATGGGAGTGGCTGCTTCAGTTACATTGACATTGATGATCGGTTTAGTGGCAATATTTTATTCCAAAACAGTAGAAGTCAGTAGAGGTGAAACGGCAGAGGTATCACTGCCTGATGGATCAATTGTAAGCCTTAACAGCGAATCTACTTTGAGCTATAAGCCATTGGGTTGGTATTTCAGTAGATCAGCCGAGTTGTCCGGTGAAGCGTTCTTCGATGTAGAAAAGGGAAGTAAGTTCACCATTAATTCAGTAAACGGCAGCACCTCAGTATTAGGTACAAGCTTCAATATCTACTCAAGGGGTGACGACTATAGAGTGTTCTGCGAGACAGGTAAGGTATACGTGGTAGCCGAAGACAAGGAAGTGACTTTAATTCCTGGGGAGTATGCCGAAATCAAACCTGTTGTAGGGCTAAGCAAGAATGAAGATATATCACGAGACTATGCCATCTCATGGCGACTCAACAAGTTCATTTACAACACTACGGCATTGGATAAGGTCATCCAGGATATCGAGCGCCAGTATGATGTGCAGATCAATACGAGCATCAAAGGCCTTCAAGATTACCATTACACAGGCATTTTCCAGCGCAGTGTTGATGCCAAAAGTGCGTTGGAGATCATATGTCATAGCTTCGACTTTGTATTAACTTCGGATTCTAATCATTCATTCGAGATATCGGATAAAAAGAATTGAGGTTAGCGCTAGTTGTTCTCTTTGGCATAGGATTGCTCCATTCATTGCAGGCCCAGCAATATCAGGTAAGCTATGCCGATACACCGCTCAATGAAGTCCTGTTAGATCTCAATACACGCTATCAAGTCCAGATTTCCGTCAATGCAGACTTATCTGCAGGATGTCTGATTTCCTTATCAGAAAGGTTTGCATCGGTCCACGAGATGCTAGCCGCTATCGCGAATACATGTAATATGGACTTAGCGTCTGTCAATGGGGTTTACTCCTTCAGAAAGACACCAAACGAAGATCAGCCGCTGCTGTTGGCTGCAGGTGAAACAACTCCTGAATTCCTTTATCAAGGAATGGTTGTAGAACAGGGGACAGGAGAACCTATTCCATTTGCCTCTATCAAAGTCGATAAAACCATGACTACTACTGACGGTCAAGGCATATTCACTCTGAAGTTGCCAGAAGATCAGGTAAGGCTTCAATCATTGAGTCTGGGATACAACTCAACTGATACGCTCATTGCTGCAAATGCCGACTTGGTGATTAGTATGTCACCCAAAGCACTTGTCCTCGATGAGATTGTGGTAGCTGATGATGAAGAAAAGGGGGTAACTAATATAGGTCAGTATGCGGCACACTATAAGATGAATGATGTAAGTAACCAGTTGATTCCTGGTCAGAATGTCAATGCTGTTTTCAATAACATTAAGATGTATCCGGGCATTACTTCGAGCGGTGAGTCGCTCTCTGATTATCTCATTTGGGGCTCATATATAGGTCAGAATCTGACACTTTTTGATGATATCACCATCTTCAATAGCTGGGGTATCAATGATGATATTGGTAGAATTAACCCTTTGATGGTGAGGAATATAGAAGTATTTAAAGGTGGTTATGCTGCTGATTATGGTGATCGTGTGGGAGGATTGATTAGAATAGATGGTAGACAAGGTAATTATAATAGACCTAGCGGTCAAATAAATGTGAGCAATCAACTAGCTATGGGTCATTTGAGTGTGCCACTGTTCAATAAGTCTTCAGTTCTTCAGCTGGCTGGGAGACAATCCTACTTTGATGCTTTGGACTGGTCTGCAGAACTAGAGAATGATCCCAATGGGGACATTGTTCCGAGCTATCAGTTTCAGGATATCAATGCCAAATGGACGACACAGTTTTCTAATGGTGATCAACTTCTTATCAGCGCTATTCATAGTCAGGATGAATACTTGGGTGAAGAGAGAATCGGTCGAGGAGACCGTGGCGGACAGCAGGATACGCAGATTGAATCTACCCAGACCGGGTTGTCAGCGAAGTACGTCAAGCAATGGAAAAGATATGGCGTGACGAGTCTAACCTATGCTCAGAGTCAGTTTGATCCTGAAGTGCAGGTGAACTTCTTGACATCAGATAATGAACTTGACGAACTTCGCTCTTCGCTCTGGTTGAATACCATAGAAGAACGATCGATGAAGCTCGTTCATCAGTTTCCACTCAAAGGAAAGGTACAATGCAGAGCGGGTTTGGGTTGGGTTCAAAATGAATCTAGCCTCAGCACTTCCAATCTCGAATTGGGCAATGAATCCATCAATAATGACATTAACCGCTATTTCCTGTATGCCAAGGCTGATTGGCAAGCGACCTCTAAACTTCTATTCAATTTCAGTGCACGTGCTGATGCAGCTGTTGAAGAGTTTTATTTTCAACCTCGGATCAACGCTATTTACGACGTAAACTCAGACTGGTCATTCAATGCTGCATGGGGTAAATACAATCAGTTTATTAATAATGTGCAGGTGTTAGACTTCTTAGGCAATACCTCGAATTTCTGGCAGGTCGCTGATTTGGAGAATGAATCAGCAGTTGAAGCTTATCATTACGTACTGGGCAGCACGTATCGATTGGGTTCTTTGTTGGACGTTAACCTGACTGGCTATTTCATTGACCAATCCCAAGCCACTAGTCTGATTGTCAATAGGGACCGAAGCGTATTGCCCGTTGAAAGACAGAGCCAATCTTATGGCATGGATATCTTCACCAAGATATATGTCAAACAACATCAGTTCCTTGTATCGTATGCATTAAATAGAGTTGAAGAACGCTACCGACAGCCAAATGGCCTGTTGACGGCTTATCGGGAAGCTTCACAGAGTCAGCGACACGAGGTGAAAGCCGCTGGTATTTTCAAGTTTGGTGACCTGAGTGCAAGTGTCACTAGTATTTATGGTTCAGGGTTTCCCATTTTAAGAGGGCCAATCAATGATTTAGCACCTGGAAATTTCAATCAGCGAGGGAGACAAGATGTTATAGTCGATCAAGAACCTTATTGGAGAACAGATCTGGCTTTTGAATATACTAAGCCAAGTCAGGGAGCTGATTGGGCTTTTGGAGTGTCGCTGATTAACATCTTCAATCAGAGGAATATCAGATTTAATCAGTCTGTCATCGTCGCAGACGAAACAGCTATCAATACGTTGGGGACGCCTTTTACACCTACTGTTTATATGAAGGTGTCTTTTTAGTATTACCATTTCCTGACAATACCGTTTTCTTATCCAGATACATTCAAGGTACTTCTCGCTATCTTTAGGAAAGTTCTAAACTTTCTTAAAGTTCCCTGCTCGTTAGGTGCGGTTTGGGTTTAGAAGAATTCCTGACCTTAATCTAGAATTAAGCTAGTTTTATTCTTGTGGAGCTAGATCGATACTATCATATATTCAATCATGCGAACGGTGATGAAAACCTATATCGAGAGGAAGAAAACTATTATTTCTTTCTGAAGCAGTGGTCGAAATACATCGAACCAGTAGCTAAGACCTATGCCTATTGTTTGATGCCTAACCATTTTCATTTCCTGATACGAACCAGACACCTCGAACCATCTTTTGGAAAGTTTCAAACTTTCCAAAAGTTCTCTAGTCGGCAATTCGCTAGTCTGTTCAGCAGCTATACCCAAGCCTTCAATAAGAAATACAATCGTAGAGGAAGCCTCTTCATCTCCAATTTCAAAAGGAAGGAGATCAACTCAGATAGTTATTTAACTGATGTTATTGTCTACATCCATCAAAATCCGACGCATCATGGTTTTACTGAGATTTGGCAGAACTGGGATCATTCCAGTTATCAAAGCCTGTTGAGTGATAAACCAACGAAGCTGGCAAGACAAGAGGTTATGGATTGGTTTGGAAGCAAAGAGAACTTGATTCAGGCACATCAATCTACCGTTCTCCAACATAAGCGCTCTTGGTTAATCGAATGATACATTTCATAATTAGAATATGAGATCATCAATTAACTTCTGGAAAGTCTTAACTGTGCGGTTAGACTTTCCAGAAGCTATAAATCCGACTTCATCTCCAGATAAGTCTCTAACTCAAACCTGATCTTTCCTTCCTGCATGTATTTTGTCCAATCAACTGTAACTGCAGCAAAGTCCTTGCTTTCCATGCAACTCAGATGAGACTGTTGGTTATCCCAGACCAAATAGGTGGAAATATGAGTTTCGTTTTCCGATAGGAGAGACTTCATCTCAATGAGTCCTGATTGCTTCCGAAATATCTCAGCTGATGCTTTAGACATCTTCAACACATTATCCTTGAGGGAAGGGTCATCAATAAAGGTTCGTGTAATTACGTAGTACATATCGGGTTAAGTTTATTTGAGAGTTTTGTTCTTTTCCATGTGGATGACCCCATAGGCCATGGTAATAAACAGTAGTGAAACTATACCGAACACCAACATTGAATTGGCAAATACGGCAATGGAAGCCAAAACATATGTCGGAATCATGATCCAGGCTCCCGTAATTCTAGTCCTACCGGGAATCATGAGTATGCCGCCAATGAGTTGAATTGCACCAAGTATCATTGTTGCGGTAGCATTCATACCTATGGCTGAGAATAATTCTATGTCTTCAGGCTGCTGACTCAATTTGAAAGCTCCCGTAGCAATGCTCAATAGTATAACAAGTACCCAGTTGATTTTTAGCGCAATCTTCATTGTAGTGTAGGTCTGTTTTATGGCTAATCTAGGTGGCCACCGACAACTTGACTTATCGAAAATTGCTATTCTATTTTGATTGACTGTTTTTATAGTCAGAAGGCGTAACTCCAACATGACGTTTAAACATTGACGAGAAAGACGGGATACTTTCAAAACCAACTGAACTACAGGTTTCTGAAACGGAGTAACCATTGGCCAGTTTTTCCTTGGCAAGATCAACACGTTTTTGGATCATATATTGATGTGGTGATGTACCATATGCTTCCTTGAAAAGTCTTAAAAAATGGTACTTTGACAAATGCACTTGTCTCGATATTCCTGCTAAATCGATATCTCCGGAAAACTGTCTATCAATCAATATTTTAGCGTCTTTGATCCGTTTGTATAGATAGTACTTGGGATACATAGGCTACATCTTGATGCTCATGGGACAGCTGGTCGTGCACTTCTCCAGCCAGCCTTTAATTGACTCGATAGATTGCTCACTACTGCTTCATTCTCCTCTAGCGCAGCGATATTCACTTTCTCGGTTGGATCGGAAAGTCGATCATAGAGTTCAGCGGTTACATAATCTCGACGCTCGCCAGCTTCATGATCCCAGCTATACCATTCGATATAGTGATATTCAGCTGTATTAATTGAGTAGCCCATATATCTACCACCATCCGCAGAGACCCTTGGCCGTCTATGAAATTGACTGAAGGCCGCTTTTTTCCAGGATTGCTGTGGTTGCTCCATCAGAGGAACGAAACTGGCGCCTTGAACATATGCAGGTACCTCAATGCCGGCTAGTTCGCAGAGTGATGGAAACATGTCTACTAGTTCGGTTATGGCATAAGTCTGCGCCCCCTGATTAGGCTGGTTGGGCACTCTTATGATCATAGGCACTCGAAGGTCGATGTTATAGTTGGTCATCTTGCCCCAGCTGTTGTGATCCCCCAGTTTCCACCCATGATCACCCCACAGAATGATGATCGTATTATCATAAATGCCAATTTCCTTCATGTGATCGACCAATTGACCAATTAGCGCATCCACATAACTCACACTGGCATAGTATCCTTGTTTCAATATGCGCGCCGTGTCTTCACTCATGCGAAACTCGGATGTCGGGTGACCAATGTGCCCAAACCCATCATAATGCCTTAGCTCATACATACTGTTCATGGTGAGCAGAGGAGCACCTACCGGAATGTCTGGATTAGTGGCTAATGGTATCTCATCCGGATCATACAAGTCCCAATACTTCTTTGGTACAGCAAAGGGTAGATGAGGTCTGAAATAGCCAAGTCCGAAATAGAATGGCTTGTCCATTTTGGCTAGCCGAGATAAAGTGCGTTTAGCCAGCTCATTTTGTGCTCCGTCATAATACAGTGTATCATGTACATCTGCTGCTTCCCAGGCAGGGCCGGTATTCCAGCCATCTGCATATCGCACTGGTCTGAGTTTCAGCAAAGAGTCTCGCTTTATGGCTTGAGATTTACTGACTTCCTCACTGATATAGAAGGTCTCTCCATCTCTGCCAAGCCATTCGGGCTTGACGAATTGAGCAGGTCTTAAATCCGGTTCGTCCCAGGAAACCGAATCAGGCATGTAGTTGTGAAAGATCTTACCAATATTGACCGTATGATAGCCGTGCTTAGCAAAGTGCTGAGGCATGGTCACAGTTGTGGGATTTATTTCCCGGAACTTATCTCCAAGATGCCATACGCGAGTTGAGTCAGGCCGGATACCGGTCATTAAACTTGCTCTCGATGGAGCACATACCGCACATTGAGAGAAGGTCTGTCGAAAGGTGGTGCCTTGACTTGCCAACATGTCAATGTTGGGAGTAATAGCCGTGGAGTCTCCATAAACACCTAAGCTTGGTCGGAGATCATCTATCGAAATAAATAAAACATTGGGCTTTTTACGAACCTCATTTGGCTCTTGACAGCTTACAAGCACCAAGACAGTAGCAAAGAGACACAGATAGTTATTGAACATGGATATGAGACAGTTGTCCCATGCAATATGATGATTATGGTTCTTCTCTCAAACTAGCTTCATTCTCAATCACGGCAAGTGATACCTCGATTACTGCATTTTTGGTTGTCGTTTTTACAATTAGGAAAGGTAAATGAGTTCCAATCTCAAATGATCAGATCCTCAAAAGGCAACAAGGAAATGCCAATCGCCATCAGATTATTAGCACAATGAAGCGCTAGGGGATATCGAAAGCCAAAGACTACTCTCGTATAACCATATAGGATAGCACTTAGCATCTGAGGAAAAACTATTAATGGAAGAAACAGAAGGTTGACCCAGTTTAACTCATAATTCAGGATGTGTATGGCAGCAAACACAAAACACGAGATATAGAAAATCAATCCAAATCTTCTTTGCCATAATGATGATAGCGAGCTAGTTATGGTCTGATTAAGTAGTAGTAATGACACTGCAACACCGGCAACCACTGATCCGGTGACTCTGGTAATAAAACTGTCATCAATCATGCTATTGGAAGTATCAAATACTGCTTGTGTTAGAACATAATAAGTAATGACAGCTGTAGTGAGAGACAGATACAATGGTCTAAACCGAAGTGAAAGTCGAAAACCGACCTCTTCCAAAGTTGGCAGAATGAATCCACCTACAAGTATTAACCCAAGTGGTGAAAACCTAGTAGCCATACTGGACTTTGAAATATTTTCCGGATCAAACCAAGGTGATATGGCCGCCATAAACATGGCGACCATGATGACTAACACCATTTTGATCAAATACAACCGTACCATCGCCAACATCTTTTCTCGGGTGCTCAATATGGTGTTTTTCGCGGGAGTAGGCTGTTTGAGAAATGACCATACCTCGAAAATGAGCTGCCCGTAATAGGCAGGTACTATTAAAGAATGCTTCATTTATTCAGATGGCGATGACCTATGATAATTCTTCTGATAAGGACTTGGCATAGCTGATCAGGCGGATCATATTGATCATCTTAACAAGATCCCATTGCATAGCAGCTATGATGCCATGAGCGGCCAGGAGCATTCGATCTGGTTGACCACTGTCTCCTTTGTAGTAGCTAGCCAGTACATTCTTAGCCTTATCATAGCCTTCATCGTCGTATAGCATCACTACTTCCACGGAGTATTCTTCGCCGGTTTGGCCCCTCATTTTAGGTGCATAACCCAGTTGCTTGATCATGGTCTCAGCAACAGTCCAAGTTGACCAGGGATTCTGACCAGTGATAATGTTTCCATCATGAGAAACTTGATTATGAAATAGTCCACCCTCCTGGAAGACAGCACCTTGTTGGGATAACTCACTTTGAAGCAAGAATGGAAATATATCCTTAGCCTCAGGAATCAGCAGTAATTCCTCTTGATTCGTAAAACTGCTGACTCGTTTGTTCGAGAGTAGCGGTTGGCCATCCGGGAGCGTTACATGCGTCAATGCCGCAGGGCCATGACATACTGCGCCAATGACCTTTTCCGATCGGTAATAATTGCTGACAATTGACTGGATGTGCTCATTGTCCGGGAAATCGTACATAGCACCTTTGCCACCGACGAAGTAGATTGCACGATAATCCTCCGCGACTACTTCTGAAATGGGTAGCGTTTTCTGAGTTTTCTTCTGGGCAATTGGATCATTCAAAAATGCGAAATCGTAGATACCCATATCGTCATCGTCTATGATCACTGCAGGCTCTCCACCCAGAGGGCTGGCAACATCAACTTCAAAGCCATTGGCTCGGAATACATAATATGCTCGCGATAGCTCTGTAAGCTCATAACCTGTGCGCTTGCCACTGTTACCCATACTATCGCAGCTCGTGACTACCGTTAATATTTTTCCCCGGTAGGGTATGGAGTCTTGGCTCAGATAAGGTATTTGTTGCGGTGTGACAAGTTCCAGATTGGTTCTGGGCGCTACCGGACGCAACAAGCTGATAAACCAATATCCAAAACTGGCGATAGCGAGTGTAATGCTGAATGTGGTAATTAGGAACCACTTAAGAATCGTTCTTTTAGACATATCCGTTGAGTTTTTGTTTTGACATGTCTGCAAACCACGAACATATGCTAAGTGTAGGCTATCAAAATGATCATTTCGATAGAGCAATAGATCATTTCATCAAGCCTTTGCGATAGGCTTGAGGTGTTTTTCCGGTGTGTTTCTTAAAGGCAGTGTTAAAACTGGAGATACTGTTAAATCCAACCTCATAGGCAATTGATGCTATCGTTTGAGACTCATAATCTGGTAAGGCCAGAAGCCTAACGGCCTCATCTATTCGGTATTGATTGATGTAGCCATTGAAGTTGACGTCCGCTTTCTGATTAATGACCATCGAAAGCACTTGAGTGCTTAGCTTGAACTTCGCCGATAATGACTTGAGCGTAATATTAGGATTTCGAAATGCCTGATCTAGCTTCATCTGATTTTCCACTTTGTCGAAAATGTCCTTGGCCTGATCATCTGATACAGGAGTCGTTTTATACTTATGTTGATCCAGCTTTTGGATATATCCCTTTTGGATAACGACGAAACTTATGGCATAAGCGATGATAGAGTACAAGACCGGGCCAACGACATAAGGAACCAATTCATCGATGAGATTTAAAAAATAGACGAACCAAATAGCGGTAAGCCCATACCAAATCAAACTTAGCAAGCGATATGGATCATTCTGAAGACCGTTTCTTCTAAATCGCCTTATTGCCTTGTGACTGATGACCAGATAGATGATGTATTGGCTGTAGTAGCCAAGAAATATGAAGAAGAAAATGAGCTTGGGTAGTGAGGTTTCATGCGATTCATTGATCCATGCTCCAAAGGATAGTCCAAGTACAGCAGGAATGAAATGTGCCAGATGCTTCTTTTGGAGTTGGAATTCCTTATTGGCGGTAGCTAAGGTAAATAGGTAGAATAGTGGGCCAATGGCCATCATCGATCCGAGACCGATGAATATCATTTTGATATCCAGGTTGTCAGTAAACTCCAGAAAAACAGATTTTCCAACGCGGAAGGAGAGAACGATGAGCAGGCCAGCCAGCAACCGATTGGCTATGGTATTTCCCTTACTGTAACCAAGCAAAAAGGCAGCAAGAAACAAACCGTGAATAACACCCAGACCACTGATGACAACCAAAAAAATCTGACTTGCCGACATGATCCGAAATTAGCAAAACAATCATTGAAAGCCTCTCAGGCTCAGTGAAAGCAAATAGAAATGGGCTACCTTCATCGACTTTTGTTCATGCCAAGTCGATTGTTCTCTTAAGCAATCAGAAGTTGAATAATTGAATTCTTAAGTCAGCCATTAGATTTTGATCTCTAGATGAATTGAGGCTTAGGCACTTAGCATCCTCCTTACAGTATCATATGCAGATTCGCTGGCGCCATGGACTGTTGCCTGAGCATCGATGGACAATGCTTCACCGGCGAAGTAAATCTTGTTATTGATGGGTGCCTTTAGCGTATCTACCATACTGTTTTGTGAACCGCTAAAGGTGTAGGAATAAGAACCACGAATGTAAGGTTCTGCCGACCAATTCTGGATCACGTGATTTTGGTAGTGAAGTGAAGCTTGCCCATCAAACATGTCGTCCAACTCGTTGATCACTTCTTCAATGATTCTTTCATCAGAACCCAATGAGGTATATCTGGTTGCTTCGTCATTGATGGTAAATAGGCCGAGTATGTTTCGGTTACTACCTTTTCTGAAGGCTGCATCATAGTAAGTTTTATCATCGGCAGTAAGCGCCTCTATAAAACTTCCAAACAGTAGGGCGTCAGGATAAAAGCGTTCTTTGAATTCGATAAACACCTTGAGCCCGTCATCCATTGAGATATTGTTGATGACCTCACGCTTTTCCGAGCTTAGTGCCGGCCTGAACTCTATCACCTCATCTTGGAGAATCTTTATGGGCACTGTTACGATTACTCTATCTGCTTGCCTTACATTACCATGAGCAGTTGTCACCGTAGTGGTACTACCCGATGAATCTATTGAAGTTACTGGAAGGTTCAGCGTAATGTTATCCTCGATAGAAGGCAGGATGAACCTCTCGAAGAATCCGAACCAAGTGGTATTCTTGAATTTCCACTCACTGTAGAAGTTATTGAACCAGTTGCGCTCACGTACTTTGCCGTTTTTGTACAAATGAATGGTCTGAGGATTATAGGTGATGAAATCTATGTCACCTGTTACAGTCGGGTCATTGACTATTTCCGATAGGATAGAAGGATCCGTATGGATCCACTCCGCACCGAGATCGATAGGGAAGTCGGCAAAATCCTGGATGCGCTTTACACGACCACCTATCACGGGAGCCGCCTCGATCACCTCATAAGGAATGTTATTGCGCTGGAGGAGATAGGCGGCAGTCATACCAGCAGCTCCTGCACCTACGATGATGACATTACCCGAGAAGTTGGTGTCGATAAGCGGAGCACCTAGCGACTCTTCTCCACATGACTGCAATATTATGCTAAGGAAGGGTAGGCCGGCACCCAGGGTTAGACCTTTCTTGATAAATTCTCTTTTGTCCATCTCTATCCTGTTTTTAATTCATGTAAAGTTTAAGGCCGGTCTCCAACCCTAGGAAACCAGAGTTGTCTCTTTGGCCAGTGATGCGATGACCCCAAAAGCCTTTGAAGTAGTAGCCCAATTTGTTCTTGGGTTTCTTGCCCCACTCATAGTTGATGGTCGGGACAAAGTAGTTAATGTTCTCTTTGTTATGTGATACTTCTCCGCTACCAATGGCCACCGAACCATCCACAAACTGTTGTGCGTAGATAAAGCCCAAACCTATAGAGGCTATGTTGTAGAATTTTCGATCTTCCCTTGTTCGTGCATAACCCAATTCGATATTAGCGAGATAGTTCTGCTGTACCTGTGGATTGGCGAAATAAGCAATCTGGGGTTGTATCAATAATGAGTTGTCCGTTTCCTGTTCTTTTCCTGTAGTGGTCGTCCAGGTATTGATCGGAATAGTCTTACCCACTTTCAGCCCCGCTTGAATGGCATAAGGGGCGTAGTAGCTAAATGACCATGAAGAGTAGTCAAACTCTTGTGCCTGTATACTCCAGCTCATGGTCAAGCCCATCATCAAAATCAGTAGTCTTCGCATATGCTTAGGTTTACTGCAAAGATGATGATAAGATTCACCCAGGAGTTCGAATAGACCGGAATTCGATGTATTCGAACTTGTTTCTGGACGTTCTTACCCAATGACTAACCTGGGTTGTCATTTCGACGATAGGAGAAATCTTCTTAATCTCGAACCATTGTACATAAAGGGATTGCTCAATCTCGTACCCAATGACGAATGGCTTCCCAATATTCGTCATCCTGAGGCTCTCGAAGGATTCTTCGCAGCACTTAGGAACGAGTCTTCGACAGGCTCAGACTGCCAGGAATTCGTCATTGGAATACTTTCAAGCACTCATCCGAGACTCCTGAACCTGTCGCTTATAAGCTGAAGGTGTATAACCCGTCACATTCTTGAAGACTGTATTGAAGGTCGACTTGGTTTTGAAACCGCATTCATACGCTATACCTAGAATGCTGAAATGCTCATAATTGGGATCGGTGAGTTTCTGCTTGATGGCCTCAATACGATAGGCATTGACAAACTCAAAGAAGTTTTTGCCCACTTTACTGTTGATGATTTGCGAGAGATAGCTAGGGCTTAAATCCATCATTTCTGACAGTTTCGTCAGCGTCAAATCCACATCCATATAAGGCTTTTGATCCTCCATGATGGCCAAGAGTTGACGGTAATAGTCATCCATCTTATCAGAAAGCTTCTTGGGGGTAGCTGATTCTGAAGTATCTACTACCGCGAATGTGGGCGCTTCGAAAAGATCGGTTCGCAGCAATACGAAATAGCCAAAGACATACATGAGTGTCGCTAGCGAGAGAGAAACCAGTATAGAAAAGAACTCGGAGTATTCACCAAGACTAACGGTGCTGTATTCCAGTAGCCAGAATGTCATGGCGATCAGGATCGGTATAAAAAACAGTTTCATCCATGAAATATCTTTGCCCTGTAGCGTAGAATAATTAGCCAGTAAGTCTCTTGTGTACTGATTGACCATGCGCATCGCCATGATGATAAAGACAAAACTGGTGACGACACCTAATCCTTCATTGAGACCTTCAAGCCATACTTCGAGTCTTTCCATGCTACTTTGGTCAAGTAGTAGGTAACAGGGTATTCTGGTAAGTTCAATGGCTAACTGCGCTAATGCAGGAAATAAGCTGATCCAATAGAATCGATCATATTCTTTGTCAGGTGAGATGGAGTAGGCGACAAAGTGGTACAGCCCAAAGGGCATCAAAGCTGAGATGTAAACTGGTAAGAGATAGAGAAAGAGATAGACTGGATGTGTTTCCTCCAGAAAATACATCCACTCATACATGAGGATGATCGATACCATCAATATCGAGATGGCCAAATGGCGGTTAGCTTTGATATTGAAGCGACTATTGAAGAACAGTATTCCTGACAGAATAAAGCCATGCAAGCTGGCAATGAGCATGGTAGCCAGCCAGAATCCATAAACAAACATGGCTTCCGATTCTGTTAGTGTTTCGGGCATATCAATATTCCAAAGACAAGCACTTCATGACGAAGTTACCAAAGCTTGAACTCTCAAAGGTTGTGGACGCGGATTTTGGTTAACGGAAGAGCACTATCCCCCATATGGCAGGGTTATTGGGCCACTTTTGTTAAGAGTGGATGCAATTAATTATGTTAAAGTAACCAAATGTTTACTACCATGATTAATAGAATTTCCCTCTTACTAATTTGCTCATTGCTGTTTGCCTGCGATGACGATAATTCCGAACCTGGGCAGTCCGAAGACCTTGACTTGATACAGGAAATGCTGGATTTCTCAGAGATTAACTATGTTTTCAAAGCGCAAGTGAATTGGCCAATAGTCAGGCAAAACGTGACTGATGAGCTTGAGACCAATGGTTTTGAAGCGGCCATCGTAAGGTTGTATGATGAGATTGGAGATCAACACGGACGATATGTTGCTGTTGATGGATCAGTCATTGATAATAGGACGCTATTGTGCCAATCTGCCAATTTTGAATTCAGCGATCTTCCAGAGAGTATTGGATATGTAAAGGTTAATGGTCTGATTGGGCCAACAGATGATGAAGCAAATGCTTTCGCCGTTGATATTCAAGAGTCAATTGCGTCCCAGGTCGATCAGGGTGTCACTAGTTGGATCGTTGATCTAAGCGAAAACGAAGGAGGTAATATGTGGCCGATGATCGCAGGTTTAGGGCCTCTATTAGGCAACAATGAGCTCGGCTATTTTATATATCCTGAAGGTGATGATCGGGTTTGGGGATATCAACCGCAAGGTTCATACTTAGGATCTTCCACTGACTTAATAATTGAAATAGAACAAATTGCTGATTTTGTGAGTGACGATCAAAGAATAGCGGTGATCCTAAGCGACGCGAACAAAAGTTCAGGTGAAGCCACCGCTTTGTCGTTTATTGGAAGACCTAATACAAGGTTATTTGGTCAACCAACCTGCGGACTTTCGACGGTCATTACACAACATATTCTCAGCAATGGAGCTGGGTTCAGAATTCCAAACGCCATAATAGCCGATAGAAATAGAAGCGGAGATGGAGGGCAGATTATCCCTGATGAACAGTTTTCAGAGAGTGCAGCTTTGCAAGCGAGGGTAGTGGAGTGGTTGGGTGAGTGAGCTTAGTCCTCCAAAAAATACATCCACTCATACCTAAGGATGATCGATACCATCAATATGGAGATTGCCAGATGGAGGTTGGCCTTGGTATTAAAGCGGCTGTCAAAGAAATAGTATCCTGATAGGATGAAGCCATGCAAGCTGGCAATGAGCATGGTAGCCAGCCAAAATCCATAGACAAACATGGCCTCCGATTCGGTCAAAGTCTCTAGCATGTCAATATTCCAAGGACAAGCACTTCATGACGAAGTTATCAAAGCTTGAACTCTCAAAGGTTGTGGATACATGTTTTGGTTGCCAGGAGAGTACTATCCCCCATAAGGTGGGGTTATTAGGCCATTTTTGTTAAGAGCGGACACAATTGATTATGTTGAAGTATCCAAACGTTTACTATCATGATTCATAGAATTTGCCCCTTAATTGTGTGTTTATTCCTGTTCGCTTGTGATGATGATGCCGATCCTGAGCAATCCCAAGATCTTAGCTTGATTCAAGAGATGCTGGATTTCTCGGAATCTAACTTTCTGTTTAGAGATCAAGTCAACTGGTCAATGGTCAGGCAAAATGTCATTGAGGAGCTTGGGGAAAGTGGTTTTGAGGCCGCCATAATAAAGTTGTATGGTGAGCTTGGGGATCAACACGGAAGATATGTCGCTGTTGACGGATCTGTCATTAATAATCGGACACTATTGTGTCAATCCGCCAATTTCGAATTCATCGATCTCCCAGAGAATATTGGATATGTAAAGGTTAATGGTCTGATTGGACCAACAGAAGATGAAGCAAATGCTTTCGCCATGGATATTCAAGAATCAATAGCATTGCAGATCGATCGGGGGGTCACGAGCTGGATTGTCGACTTGAGTGAAAACGAAGGAGGGAACATGTGGCCAATGGTTACAGGTTTAGGGCCATTGCTAGGCAATAATGTACTAGGCTACTTTGTATATTCTGAAGACCCAGATCGAGTTTGGGGATATCAACCGCAAGGTTCCTACTTAGACTCTTTTACTAATTTGAGGATTGCGATAGATCAAATTGCCGATTTTATCAGTGATGATCAAAAAATAGCGGTGATCATAAGTGATGCAACTAAGAGCTCGGGTGAGGCTACAACAATATCCTTTATTGGAAGAGAAAACACGCGATTATTTGGTCAACCAACCTGTGGACTGTCCACAGTTTTTTTGAGGGCTAACCTAAGTAATGGAGCTGTTTTTCTAGTTGCTGCTGGCGTAATGGCCGATAGAGACAAAAACAGAGATGGGGGACAGATTATCCCAAACGAACAGTTTTCGGAGAGTGTAGCACTACAGGCAAGGGTAGTGGAGTGGTTGAGTGAGTGAATTTTGGTTTGAATTTTAAAAGTTAACCATAGCGACTGGATGCTTAAATCATTAGAAGATTCGTCCGACTACTTTTGACTTAGCACTAAATCTGAAGCAGATGCTTGTGGTTTGTAAATCAAGTGACGAGCATCCTCAACCACCTCTTAAACCCACCAACTTCCATGGACGGGATCAAATAGTCGATATAAGGTAGGGCAGTTTTCATGCCTAGCACTTCCGGTTTGAACTTGCTGGATTGGGCTAGGGGATTGATCCAGATCAACCGGTTCACTCGTGCTTTCAATTTGCGAAGTGACTTTTCCAACTGTCCAATATCACCACCATCCCAGCCATCGCTTACGACGAATACGAATGTCTTACTATGCAGGTAGCGATTGCCTTTACCGCTAAGTAGTTGAGAGATGCTTGCTCCGATATTAGTACCTCCAGACCAACCATCTACTCTGCTGGACAGTGCTTTTAGAGCGCCTTGAAGGTCTCTTGACTTAAGTGGTTTGCTTACATCGTACAATGAGGTACTGAAAGCATAGCACTGTAGATTGAAGAGGCCATTTTGCAACATGTACATCATGTGCAGCACGAACTTGCTATAAAGTTCCATCGACTTGCTTACATCACAGAGCAGGACGATCTGTGTCTTGTTCTTCTTCTTTTCTTTGAATTTTAGCTCGAGCATTTCGCCACCATATCTCAGGTTGCGATTGAGTGTAGCTCGAAAATGAAGATGTTTTGGGGACTTGCTAGGAACATAGCGTCTTGCCGGTAGTTGATCAACAAGCTTTTGTAGAAGGGCAATGATTTCACGCCAATCTTGCAGCTGGGTGGGATTGACCATTTTCAGGTCAGTCGTCTGGTTAATTTCATGATCGCTAGCCTGTGCCATTTGCACTTCCTCATCTGAGGCTTGATTGCCATGCAACCAATTCTTGATTTCCTGAAAGGATGGAGGCTTGGGCTTAGGCTGTTGCTGCTCGGCTGTAGCCACTTCCTTGACTTTGCTGTCAACTGACTTCTTCAGTGATGACCAATAATGATAATAGAGCTCATCAAACTGGGTGAACTGTTCAAAGCTCTTGCAGAGCGTGCATTGCAACACCAGCTTAAATTGAGTACTGTCTTTCCAATTGATATGCACCAGAGATGCTAGGGCTTCTTGCTGTTCTTGTGGCCCAATCGGGAAGTCCTTTCTACGGAGAAATCCACAGAACTGGATAACATGATCGGAGAGGGCAGTTCGCCTGGTTATGCGCTCCATGCAATTAAGAGCTTTACTCCAATTTAGATTTGACTTTGACCTTGTCCAGTAATTCCGATAGGGAAGTCTGCGTCTCACGCATATCGTCCCAGTCTTTTAGTACGACACCAAGCGTTTCTTCTACCAATGACTTCTCTAGATGATCAAAATGCATTTCCACTAGGGCAGTAGCCCAATCTAAAGTCTCGGCGACTCCTGGGGCTTTTTCAAGCTCCATCGCTCTGACCTCTTGCATAAATGCAGAAATCTCTCTCGCTAGCTGTTGGTCGATACCTGGTACTTTTTGCTCAATGATTTGCACTTCCTTTTCAAAACTTGGATAATCGATGTAGAGATAGAGGCACCTTCGTCTTAGCGCTTCGGACAATTCACGGGTACGGTTGCCTGTAAGGATCACCTGTGGGATGGATTGCGCCTTGATCGTACCTATCTCAGGGATGGTGATTTGCCATTCCGATAGGAGCTCCAGCAAAAAACTCTCAAACTCCTCATCAGCGCGATCAACTTCATCGATCAACAATACCGATGACTTCTCCGATTTAATCGCTTTGAGCAACGGACGCTCCATCAGGAATCTATCAGAGAAGAGCTCGGCCTCTTTCTGCTCAACAGTATAGCCTTGTGACTCAAGCATCTTGATGTGTAGGAGTTGGTGCGGATAGTTCCACTCATAGATGGCTTGGTAGGCGTCTAATCCTTCATAGCACTGAAGCCGGATCAGGTCGGTGACCTGCATATCCGCCATTACTTTGGCGATAGCCGTTTTACCAACACCAGCCGGGCCCTCAATCAGCAAAGGCTTCTGTAGCTGTTGGGCCAATTTGATGGACATGACGATAGAAGGCTCTGCGATATAGCCCTGACCTTCCAAACCCTTGCGGATAACGTCTAATTCATTTTGCATACAATCAAATATAAAAAGAGGCTGACTTGAAATCAGGTCAGCCTCTCTAGATTAGGTTATTCGATAAGTCTAAGCCAATGCTTTTAGTGCGCGCTTGGTGTAGACTTTAGCCATTTGTTTGCGGTAGCTCTCGGAAGCGAAGTGGTCGCTCATGATGCTTGCACTGTCCGCTGCGGCATTGCCAGCAGCTTCTATGGTCGCGTCATCGAGGGATTTTCCTGCTAAGGTAGCTTCTACAGCGCTATCTCTGAAAGGCGTGGCAGATACTCCTGCATAGGCCACTTTAGCACTGCTGATGGTGCCACCAGACATCTCCAGATTTACCGCGCATCCAACGATCGCGAATCTTGAAGCAGGCTGCATAAACTTGATGTATTTGGTTTTCGCGTTAGCAGATACAGGCACGCTGATGCTCGTGATCATTTCGCCCTCTTCCACAGCGGTATGAAACAGCCCCTGGAAGAAGTCTGCGGCCGCCACTGATCTACTTGAAGAACCATTATGGATATTGATGGTAGCGTCTGCCGCTAGTAGCAATGCCGGCCAATCCGCCGCAGGATCCGCATGAGCAATACTTCCACCGATGGTGCCCATATTGCGTACCTGTACATCACCGATGAGATCAGCCGCTTCAGAGAAGAATGGCACCTTCGATTGCAGCAATGCTGAATCGACAATCTCTCCGTGGGTGACCCCAGCACCAATTTCTATATGGTCGCCTTTGTCATCAATGGACTTCAGTTCGCTGATTTTAGAAATATCAATCAGATAGCCATAATCATTGAGTCGCAGCTTAAGTGCAGGAATCAAACTATGACCACCTGCCAACAACGTGGCTTCATCGCCATGCTCCTTGAGCATCGCCAAAGCATCACTAACCGAACTTGCTTTTTTATATGTAAAACTTGATGGTATCATTTCTTAAATTTTAATTTGTGTCTGTCTAACTCTTATTCAGAGTCTGATTCAGAATGTTCGAGATCAAGGCTTGCGACGTTTTGAAAATGTGAGTTTACTGTTGTAAATGATCGTTTTCAAAACTAGCGTAACGAAGAGGTCGGACATTATGGGCAGACTTTAGTTAGAGCTTCCGTTTTGCATGGCATTCCATACGCGCTCACTGATCAGTGGCATTTGTATGTCTTTCACTTCGTGACCACCTTTCCACAGCGCGTCGATTACAGCGTTGACCACTGCGGGGGTTGATCCGATACATCCGGCCTCTCCGGCACCTTTCACACCGAGTGGGTTATGAGGGCAGGGGGTTACCGTGCGATCTACTTCGAAGTTGGGTAAGTCATCGGCTCTTGGCATGGAGTAGTCCATAAAGGAGGCATTCATTAGCGTACCCGAATCACTATATACCGTACCCTCAAACAATGCCTGTCCAATACCCTGGGCAAGACCACCATGGATCTGACCTTCTACGATCATTGGATTGATGATATTTCCTACATCATCTACCGCAATGAATCTCTTCAGCTTCACCTGACCAGTCTCTTTGTCTACTTCCACAATGGCCACATGGCAGCCAAATGGATAAGTGAAGTTGGCTGGATCATAGAAACTGGAGAAATCTAAACCAGGTTCAAGATCGGCTGGATAATCATGAGGCACATAAGCCGTCAGCGATACATCCCCAAATGAGATGGACTTGTCGGTACCTTTAACCGTCCACTTACCTTCAGCATATTCAAGGTCTTCAACTCTAGACTCCAGCTTGTGAGCGGCAATCTTGGCACCTTTTTCAATCACCTTATCAATACTCTTCACGATGGCTGATCCGCCTACCGCCAATGATCTGGAACCGTAGGTACCCATACCAAAAGCCACCGCCTCAGAGTCACCGTGAACGATTTCTACATCTTCGAGCGGAATGCCTAAACGATCTGCGACTACCTGAGCGAAAGTGGTTTCATGTCCCTGTCCGTGGCTATGTGAGCCAGAGTAGACGCTCACCTTTCCGGTAGGTTGCACTCTAACTTGTGCCGACTCGAAAAGGCCTGCTCTTGCACCTAGCGCACCCACCACAGCTGATGGCGCGATACCACATGCTTCAATATAAGTAGAGAAGCCAATGCCCAATAGTTTGCCATTGTCTAGTGAAGCTTGCTCTTTTCTGAATGCCTCATAACCTACCATTTCTAGAGCCTTGTCAACTACGCCATGATAGTCACCACTATCGTATTGCAGGGCGACTCTGGTGGCATAGCCAGGTTCGTTGACACCATCAAACTTCGGTATGAAGTTGATCTTTCTAAGCTCGATTGGATCCATACCCATCTCAAGCGCAGCAAGATCCATGAGACGCTCCAGTTGATAAGTAGCTTCCGGTCGACCAGCACCTCTGTAGGCATCCACAGCGTTGGTATGGGTGAATACACCAGTCACATCTACATTGATCTTGGGTGAGGTGTAAAGCCCCTGCATCAATGTACCATGCAAATAGGTAGGTACCGCAGGAGCGAATGTGCTGAGGTACGCACCAAGGTTGGCAAAAGTCGTAGACTGTAGTGCTGTGATTTTACCGTCTTTATCAAAGCCCATTTGTACGTGGGTCTTGTGATCTCGGCCATGGGCATCAGTCAAGAAGCTTTCTGAGCGCTCTGCCGTCCATTTGATTGGTCGATTGATCTCTCTGGAAGCCCAAATCACCATGGCTTCTTCTGTGTAGTGGAAGATCTTAGAACCAAAACCTCCTCCCACATCAGGAGCGACCACTCTTACCTTGTGCTCAGGTATGCCCAGCACAAATGCACAAAGCAGTAATCGTGTTAAGTGCGGATTTTGACTGGTAGTATATAAGGTGAATTTATCTCCTGCGTCTTCATAATGACCAATGGCTGATCTCGGTTCTATTGCGTTAGGCACAACGCGCTGGTTAGTTAGATCGAGTGTGGTAACATGATGAGAGTTAGCTAGTGCTGCAGCCACTTCATCTTTTGGGTCTCCCAGTTCCCAATCAAAGCAAACATTACCCGGAGCGTCATCGTGTACGAGTGGCGCTCCCCCCTTTGCAGCCTCTTCAGGATCAGTCACTGCATCTAGGTTTTCATAGTCTACCACTACCTTTTCTACTGCATCTTTCGCCTGTGCGTAGTTTTCTGCAATGATGAAAGCAACCGCATCACCCATGTGAAGCACCTTATCTTTTACAAGAAGTGGGTGAGGGGGCTCCTTCATGGTATCACCATTCTTGAAGTTCACCTGCCAACCGCAAGGCACTCCATTGATACCAGAAGCGGCAATGTCTTCTCCAGTGAATACTTTGACTACCCCTGGGGATGACTCTGCAGCACTTATGTCTACCGATTTGATTTTCGCATGGGCATAGGGGCTTCTTACGAAGATCCCAGCTGTCATATTCGGTAGCTTGATATCGTCTGTATAATTTCCTTTTCCAGTTATGAATCGCTTATCCTCGACTCTCTTGACTGATTTTCCTATATAACTCATATCTCACTTGTCAACTTTAACCATTCATTTTATCCGCGGCGTATTGGACAGCTTTGACGATGTTGTGATAACCGGTACATCTACAGAAGTTGCCTTCCAGCGACTCCCTGATTTCCTGTTCTGATGGATTGCTATTTCGCGATAGCAAATCCGCAGCTGTCATGATCATACCAGGGGTACAAAATCCGCACTGTAGACCATGTTCTTCCTTAAATCCTTCTTGCAGTGGGTGAAGACTCCCATTACTCATACCTTCTATTGTGGTGACCTCTTCACCATCAACTCTTGCGGCTAACACGGTACAAGATTTCACAGCCTTTCCATTGAGGAGCACAGTGCACGCACCACATCCACTCGTATCACATCCGATGTGGGTACCTGTGAGGCTCAGTTCCTCCCTTAGGAAAGTAGACAGCATGGTACGATCGTCGATCTCACGAGCTATTTCTTTCCCGTTTACCTTAGTTGTTATGTTCATTTAATATAATTTTAAAATACTCCAACTTAAGATATGAAAATTCTATTCTCTGTCGAATAGAGGGTGGTTTTTTATCATTATTTAAATTAAATCAAAATAGTATTTGTCACTTGACTGATATCCTTTTATGAAAAAAGTCTATGTTTTCGATGCTTATGGCACGCTCTTCAAAGTGAGTACTGAAATTCCAGGTTTGAAGAAAAGAGCTGTGTCCGTAGTGAATAAGATACAGGAACTATGGAGAGTGCGTCAACTCGAATATAGCTGGCTCATGACCTGTATGGGTAAGTGGAGTGACTTCAATGATGTGACCGAAAGAGCGTTGGACTATGCTATGGCATACCACAATGTGAATGATCCTTGGTTAAAAGAACAGTTGCTGAGTATTTATGCCTCCCCGTCTACTTTTGATGATGTTATTCCTTTTCTGAAACAATTGGGTGAAGATGGTAAGTCGACCTCCATACTTTCTAATGGAGTGGCCGAGACATTAGCTGAGGGTACAAAGGCAGCCAAAATAAATAAGCTGATTGGGCAAATACTGTCTGCTGATCAGGTAAGGGTGTTTAAACCTTCCAGGTCAATGTACAACCTGGTCAATCAGACGTATGATTGTACTAGTGAAGATGTGGTGTTTTTTTCCGCCAATGCCTGGGACATTTGTGGCGCCAGTAGTTTTGGTTTCAATACAGTATGGGTCAACCGCGGTGGAGTGCCTTTTGAGACTTTAGACTGTGAGCCAGGGCAGGTCGTTAGTGACCTATCGGAATATCAGTTTTAGTACAGGGTACAGAGTATTAGGTACTAGGTACTGGGTATTATTATTGAGTATTAAATCGCATAGCTGGAATTAATCATTTACAAGACGTGCTGCCCTGTACTTAATACTCTATACCTAGTACTTTGTACTATTTCCCCCATTCTTCACCTCAATAATCTGACTCATGATTGACAGGGCGATCTCCCTTGCAGATTTGGCATTAATAGGAAGGCCGATTGGTGCATGGATTTGATCCAGATCTTTCTGGCTAAACCCTTTTTCCAGTAACCTATTAGTGCGCTTGGCATGAGTTTTCTTACTTCCTAGCGCTCCGATGTAACCAACTTTTGCTGGTAGAAGAATTTCTAGTGCGTTATCATCAATCTTAGGATCATGCGATAGGATGGCGCAGAAAGTGTAAGCATCTAGTGGGAACTGATCTAATACTTCAGATGGATAAGCTTCCAGGATTTGAGATGGAGGAGAGGTAAATGATATGTTCTGTGCGAAGTACCCTCTGGGATCTACGACCACTGTTTCGAATCCAAACATATTCCCAAGAGCAACTAGGTCGACGGTAATGTGCGCTGCTCCGATCACCAGCAGCAAACTCTTCCTCGGATAGATCTGTATAAAATATTGTTTGCCGTCATGCTCTACCGTTTGATGAGCTCTTTGCTGGTAGGCGTCATCAGCCATATCAACTAGGTCCTCTGAAATTTCATCACCAATAACTTCCTGATCTTCAGTTATTAATGTATTAGTATTTAAACCATCTTCTAAACTTGATATTAAGATGGATGACTTGTTATCTTCAATGTTCTTTTTAAGAGTCGACCATACGGCATCATTATCGAAATCTGCATTTTGAATGAATACCTGAATGCTTCCGCCACATGACAATCCAACTGACCAGGCCTCTTCGTCAGAAACTCCAAATCTGAGTTGTCTTGCATTTTCATTTTCTGATAAGCCTTTCGCTGCTTTGACCACAGCACCCTCGACACATCCACCACTGACAGATCCGGATAGTTGACCTTCAGCGTTGATAAGCATCGTGCTGCCAGTAGGTCTAGGGGAAGATCCCCAGGTTTTAATTACCCTGGCTAAAGTGATTCTTTTGTTCTGTCCTGTCCAATTCTGGAGATCTGTGAGTAAGTCATGCATACGTTTGCAAACAAAATTAGAGATGAGTTGTTACTCAAAATTAGTGGCATTAACTGAGAAAATAGAGCCGTCTATTGATTACGCCTGTGGTCATTGCAAAACCAGAATTAGGAATCATGTCAGCACGTCGAGTTCATTTTTGAGTGCCTTGCTCGTCATTCTTATACCGAAATGCCACTTGTGTGTCATGGCATACACGAGCGCCATTTCTATGTGCGGAGGTCCAGCGATGTATATGCAATCCAACAATTGGTTATCCTATGTTCCATTGTTGTTAGGCCTATTCATCGTAGGAGTGGTGCTTTGGAATTATAAAGGTACGCGTTCGATACTGGCTGCAGCGATAGCCATAGCAGGTTTTCTTTTGGTATTACTTACACATCAACTGATCATTTCTTCAGCCTATTATCAATGGGGTACGGTGCTTATGTTTTTGGCCATTTGGCTAAATAGTAACATGCTGGCGTTTTTCAAATTTCTTAGTAAGTCGCTTCCTATTGGAAAATCCTCTTAGCGCCTTTCCCTAGTTTTAATTAGGAGCATTTATTCAGTGTCATGTCGAGAGGCATATTGAGTAAACCTTGCTAGATTGATCATATGAGTTCACCAAACACGCTTTTTCTGGTTGGTACAGCCAAAGGTCTGGTGGTATATCGCAAAGAAGTCAAAGGACTACCTGTACAGGAGGCCATCCATTTTTCGGGATTTTCCATCAACATGCTCTTCATTGATGAGCGAAATGGTCGCTGGTGGGCAGGTATTTCCCACAAGCATTGGGGACAGAAGCTGCACTTCTCTGATGATCAGGGTAAAAAATGGTATAATGCAGCTATTCCAAGGTTTTCAGGTGAGTTGATGCCTAGCGGGAAGCCTGCAAGACTAAGAGGTCTCTGGTGTATGCAGCATGGGGGCGAGGAGTACCCTGGTAGACTGTGGCTAGGGACTGATCCGGGAGGCCTTTTTAAAACAGAAGATAATGGTAAGAGTTGGGAACTGGTTAACTCGCTTTGGGAACATCCTAGCCGCCAAAAGGAAGGTCAGTGGTTCGGAGCTGGAAGCGACTTTCCATTCATTCACTCGATAGAGAGAAACCCTCTCAATAGTGACCATATCTATATCGCCGTAAGCTGTGCTGGAGTGTTCGAAACGCTTGATGGAGGTGTATCCTGGCGCCCTAAGAACAATGGACTGGTCGCAGCTTACCTCCCTAATCCAGATGTAGAGGTGGGTCATGATCCTCACAAGCTCATCATCTGTAAGTCCAACCCTAATATCCTATGGCAGCAGAACCATTGCGGTATTTTCTACACTAAGGATGGTGGTGATCAATGGATTGATGTATCGGCGACAGACGGCCTTCCTAACTATGGTTTTGGCATTGTCATTGACCATGATGAGCCATCTAAAGCTTGGGTGATACCGGTAGAGAGCGACGAAAGTCGTATCGCACCTAACCTCAGGATGGAGGTCTATCAAACAAATGATTTTGGTCAAAACTGGTTTAGTACTAGCGAGGGATTGCCTAGAGATCAAGTATTTGATATCGTTCTTCGGCAGGCTTTTGAAGTCGGAGGCGGTGGTTTTATGATGGGCACTACCAATGGCAATATATATTATTCTGATAAGGCCACTATACATTGGCACTTGATAACCAGCCACTTAACTAAGGTTAATGTAGTCACTACAGGATAGACTAAATTTAAATAGACGTTGTGATCAAACAATTTGTCTGTCTCTACACTTATACAATACGGCTGCAATCGTTTGCAGTTAATACTATAACCAATTTCCAACACTAAACAACTCCATAGTATGATTCCAGCGACTTTTGATTATTCCGCTCCGTCCACTCTGGATGAAGCGCTGAAGCTGCTCAACGAAATTGGGGATGAAGCCAAAATACTGGCAGGCGGGCACAGCCTGATCCCTATGATGAAGTTGAGATTTGCGGAACCAGAGCACCTGATTGATCTGGCTAACGTACCTGGTTTGGCTTATGTCAGATTTGAGGACGGGCAACTAAAAATAGGAGCTATGACCCGAGAGGTAGACACAGAAGAGTCTGCAGAAGTGACAGAGAGGTTTCCGATTTTCAAGGATGTAGCTAAGCTTATTGCTGACCCACAGGTGCGCAACTTCGGCACTATTGGTGGTAACCTCGCGCACGGTGATGCTGCCAATGATCAGCCAGCAGTTATGATAGCGTTAGGTGCTAATCTGGAGATCACAGGACTGGAAGGAAAACGGACGGTCAGCATTGATGAGTTCTTCTATGGCTTCTATGCAACGGCTGTTCAGGAAGGGGAGATACTCACTGAAATCGGTATACCAGTGCCTTCTGGAAAATATGGAAACGCATATCACAAGATAGAACGCAAGGTCGGAGATTATGCTACGGGAGGTGTAGCAGTCCATATCGAACTGGATGACGATGGTACATGTACCAAAGCCGGCATTGGACTAACTAACGTGAACCCGGTCCCACTAAGAGCGGAGCGTTCGGAGCAGGCGTTAGTTGGCACTAAGGTAGATGCTGAAGCTATCGCCAATGCCGCACAATATGCCTCAGAAGATTGCAATCCATCAGATGACTTACGAGGCGATGCTGACTACAAGCGTCGCGTGATCAAGTCGCTGACTAAGAAAATGATCCTTAAATCCCTTGAAAGAGCTAATGCATAATTGACACGATCATGAAGAAACAAGTAACTATAAATATCAACGGAGAAGACTATACCAGCGAGATCGAGCCAAGAACGCTGTTAGTTCATTTCATCCGTGAAAACGCTACTCTTACAGGCACGCATATTGGCTGTGACACTTCCAGCTGCGGTGCGTGTACTATCCTCATTGATGGTAAATCAGCTAAGTCGTGCACCATATTGGCGATCCAGGCTGCAGGTAAGAAAATCACTACAGTAGAAGGTCTGGCCACTGCAGAAGGGCCACATCCACTTCAAGAGGGGTTTAAGGAAAATCACGGTCTTCATTGTGGATTCTGTACACCAGGTATGATGCTTCGTGCCAAGGAACTCCTGGAAAAGAACCCAAACCCCACAGAAGAAGAAATCAGATGGGGTATCTCCGGCAACCTTTGTCGATGCACCGGCTACAACAATATTGTGAAAGCCATCCAATATGCAGGTGCAAAGATGAGAGGTGAGGAGCTGCCATCCACAGAACCAGTTTTTGTCGAATAATCAACCTTTAACTCAAGCAGATAATGATACAATGTAAAACATCAAAAGAGATCAGCGGCATGGGCCACTCCATGAAGCGTAAAGAAGATGACCGCTTTGTGCATGGCAAAGGTAAATACGTGGATGACGTGAAGCTGCCGGGTATGCTGTATATGGATATTGTAAGGAGCCCATATGCATATGCCAAGATCAAAAACATTGATGCCTCAGAAGCACTGAAAATACCAGGAGTGCTAGCAGTGGTTACAGGCAAAGATCTTGAGCAGTATAATCTGCACTGGATGCCGACACTGATGTCAGATACTCAAATGGTGCTTCCTACCGATACCGTAATGTATCAGGCACAGGAGGTAGCCGCCATCATCGCCACGGAGAAATACATTGCCCGTGACGCGCGTGAAGCTGTGCGTGTAGAGTATGAGGTTATGAAACCTGTCGTAGACCCTTACAAAGCCCTCGATGAGGATGCTCCGGTACTCCGAACAGACAAAGAAGACAAGAAAGACAATCACATCTGGCACTGGGAAGTAGGACAGAAAGAAGAGACCGAGAAGGTTTTCAATGAAGCGGAGGTGGTCGTCAAAGAGCAAATGCACATTCCACGAATTCATGTTTCGTCAATAGAGACGTGTGGTTGTGTTGCTGACTACAACAAGATAGACAACCATCTTACGATGTACATGACCACACAGGCGCCTCATGCGATCCGCACGGTGATTGCCCTTGTCGCCGGTCATGTTGGACTTACAGAAGAGAAAGTTCGTGTCATATCACCTGATATCGGAGGTGGATTTGGTGGTAAAGTACCGGTTTACCCAGGTTATGTTATTGCGATAGCAGCATCATTCCTGATAGGAAAACCCGTGAAGTGGATTGAGGACAGAAGTGAAAACCTGCAGGCTGACTCATTCGCACGAGACTATCATATAACTGCGGAGATGGCAGGAACCAAAGATGGTAAGATACTGGCTACACGTATGAAAGTGTTGGCCGATCACGGCTATACTGACGCTGCTGCCAACCCTTCAAAATTCCCTACCGGAATGTTCTCGATAGGGACTGGTTCTTATGATTACCCGACAGCATTTATGGAAGCCGACGCAGTATACACCAACAAACCCCCTGGGGGAGTTGCTTACAGATGTTCATTCCGTGTAACTGAAGCCGTACATGCCATAGAACGGATCACTGATAGGTTCGCGCTAGAGATCGACAAAGATCCGGCGCAGGTCAGATTTGATAATTTTATCAAAAAAGATCAGTTCCCTTATCATTCACCCACGGGATGGGAATACGATTCGGGTGACTACCATGCGGGGCTGGAGTTGGCCATGAAATCAGTAGAGTATGATAAGCTTCGTGAAGAACAGGCAGAAAAGCGTAAGAAGGGAGAATTGATGGGTATCGGTATCTCGACTTTTACTGAGATTGTGGGAGCTGGTCCTTCTAAAGACTTTGATATTCTTGGTATCAAGATGTTTGACTCAGCTGAGATCAGAGTACATCCTACCGGAAAGGCGATAGCCCGTTTTGGCACTAAGTCACAGGGTCAGGGGCATGAAACTACCTATGCGCAGATCATCGCTGAGGAGTTGGGTATTCCTGCTAAGGACATACAAGTAGAAGAAGGTGATACGGATACAGCGCCTTACGGATTGGGTACGTACGCATCAAGATCTACACCTACGGCTGGTGCTGCTGCTGCGATAGCCGCCAGAAAACTCCGTGACAAAGCCAGAAAGTTAGCCGCTTACTTGTTGGAGGTAAGTGAAGACGATCTCGAGTGGGAGCCAGGCAAGTTTTCTGTTAAGGGGGCTCCTGAGAAATCTAAAACGATCCAGGAACTGGTCTTTGCGGCATATACAAATCATCCGCAGGGTATGGAGGCCGGCTTTGAGGCAACCCATTATTACGATCCTCCTAACTTGACTTTCCCTTCAGGAGCATACATCTGTGTGGTAGATCTTGATCCTGATACCTTTGAGATCAAGGTGAGAAGATTTGTGGCCATTGATGATGCCGGTAACATCATCAACCCTATGGTAGCACAGGGGCAAGTACATGGAGGCTTGACCCAAGGGTTAGCGCCTGCTATGTATGAAGAGCTGATCTATGATGAGGACGGAAACATTCTTAATGGTACGTTGATGGACTACCTGGTACCGACTGCTGTAGAGTCCCCAAGTTGGGAGACAGGCCATACGGTGACACCTTCGCCTCATCATCCTATAGGTGCCAAGGGTATAGGTGAGTCACCAACAGTTGGTGCTCCTCCGGCTATTGCCAATGCCATTGTGGATGCGCTGAAGCCATATGGGATCACGCACCTTGACATTCCTATCACACCGTACAAGATTTTCAAAGCGCTGAAGGATAAAGGTGTGTTGGACAAACCAATTGCAGAATAATTGATTGTATATAGTAGAGGTGCTACCGACCTTCGACCAACCTGCTATAGGTTGAAACAGGAGCACCTCTCATCATAAACATAGAATGGAAGCAACGATAACTAAACAATTCAACCTGGAACAGCCTATCGACAAGGTCTGGGCTGCTCTGAGTAACCCAATGGAGATTTCTGGCTGTGTACCCGGAGCTTCGATCACGGAACAAATTGACGATACAAATTACAAAGGTGAAGTCTCTTTGAAATTCGGTCCTGTTAAGTCCAAGTACGATGGTCAGATTACCATTGAAGAGATGGACAATGACAGTCATAAGATGACGCTCAAAGGTAAGGGCCTTGATTCGAAAGGAAAAGGTAGCGCTGAAATGACGATGAACGGCCTAGCTGTAAGTGCTGGGGACAGCAGTACTGATGTTGACTTCAAGATGGTCGTTAACATTCAGGGTACGTTGGCTCAGTTCGGCTCAAGACTGATCAACGATGTGTCGGATCAGCTGTTGAAGCAATTCATAGAGAATTTCAAGGCGCTCTTAGAGGGTGGTGAAGTAGACAATACTTTGAAAGCGGGATCTATGATGGGCTCTGTGCTCAAAAGCAAAGTCTCCGGAATATTTAAAAAGAAAGAAGAGGAAGGACAGGAATGATCCCTGAGGTAACACGACTGATCGAAAGGTTCGATCAATTAGGATATGTAGTAGAGGAAGAACTGGCTACAGTTCTTCTTTTGATGTTAAAGCTTGAGAAACCCCTACTCCTGGAAGGACCTCCTGGTGTCGGTAAGACTGAAGCAGCACACATCATTGCTAATCACCTAGACACCAAACTGATCCGGTTGCAGTGTTACGAAGGATTAGACATCAACTCCGCCGTTTACGAATGGAACTATCAAAAACAGTTGTTGTCCATCAAGATCAATGAAGAAGCCCAGTTGACCTCAGAGGAAAAAGAAGCACATATTTTTAGTGAAGACTTTTTGCTGAAGCGCCCCTTGTTACAAGCGATAACCGCAACCGAAAAGGCACCAGTATTGCTCATTGATGAGATAGATCGAGCCGATGAAGAGTTCGAGGCATTCTTGTTGGAATTGCTCTCCGCCTTTCAGATGAGTATTCCCGAGATGGGTACGATCAAGGCTACACATAAGCCGATCGTGGTGCTTACCTCCAATAGGACGCGTGAACTAAGTGATGCGCTCAAACGCAGATGCCTGTATCACTGGGTGGAGTATCCTGATTTCCAGAAGGAGCTGAATATTATCCAAAAGCACCTACCGGAATTAGATCAGCAACTTACATCAGATTTGGTCCGTTTTGTTCAATACCTGAGAGACCTGAAGCTGGATAAATCACCGGGCATTGCTGAGTCAATCGACTGGGCTAATGGCTTAGCCGCGCTAGGAGCCAGGTCACTTTCAGAAGAGTACGTTAAGGCCACCCTAGGATGTGTCCTTAAATCAGATAACGATATAGAGTACGTCAAGAGCCAGCAACTGGAAGAGGTACTGACCAATGTAGAATGAATACTACTCACTACACTAATTACGATAGTATCAATGAGGCCGTCGTTGGTTTCAATGACTATTGTCGTACGAGTAGCGAATTGGGTATTGGCATCAATCATTCCAAAGAGGCATTAATTGCCGCCAGTCAGGGCTTTATCAATGATAGACAAAGCTTCAGATATGGGCTCAGATCACTCTATTGCACTTGTCAGGAGGAATACCCTGTTTTTGATAAACTCTTTGATATCTACTGGCGGAAGAAGAAGCATACCTACAGCCCCACCACCAGAAAAAAAGGTAGCTCCAATATTACCAAGAAGTCAAAAGGCTCTGTCGTGATGATGGGTTTTGGTGATACCGAAAAAGACGAAGATCAAAAAGAGGATGCCCGTAATGTGACAGGTGCCAATAGAATGGAATCGCTGAAGTATACGGATTTTTCGAAGGTGTCTTCTATCGACAATGATTTGTTAGATGAGCTGGTCGAGAAGTTGCTACGACAGATGAACCAGCGACTTAAAAGACGACTGAGCACTTCCAGGGATGGTAGAATTGACCTTCGAAGAACGATCCGGAAGAACTTGTCACACGGCGATGACTTTGTCAATCTTGTAAAAAAGAATAGAAGATTGGAAAAATATCGGCTCAATATCCTCTTGGATGTGAGTGGGTCGATGGATAAGTACTCCTTCTACTTACTTAAGTTCATATGGTCACTTAAGTCGAACTTCAGGCAGATAGAGGCCTTCATATTTAGCACCAAGCTGGTCAGAATAACAGACCATGTAGATCAGGCTGAAGTATCTATGGCCATGATACAAATGAGCCAGCACGCCGATAATTGGTCCAGCGGAACGAAGATTGGCGAGTGCCTGTTGGATTTCAATGAACGCTATGGCAAGCGAGTGCTCAATGGTAAGAGTATAACCATTATATTAAGCGATGGTCTGGATACTGGTGATCCTGAAGTGCTTTCGACAGAAGTTCAAAAGATCAAATTAAGAACCAACAAGCTAGTTTGGCTGAACCCGTTGAAGGGTATGAAAGGCTATCAGCCACTAGCAAAAGGAATGAAAACTGCACTCCCTTTGGTGGATACTTTCAGTTCAGCCCACAACCTTGACAGTTTGTTAGAACTCGAAAACATATTAAGTCATGTATAGCTCCGACCTCAACGAAGAACTTAAGCAACTCAAAGCCGAGAATAAAAATGCTGCCATGGCAGTTGTGGTGAGAAGGGAAGCCCCCTCTTCGGGTAAGCCTGGTGACAAGGCCATCATTATGCCCAATGGTGATGTGAAAGGCTGGATCGGAGGAGGTTGTACCAAAGGTATAGTTATCAAGGAAGCTCTTGAGTCGATCAACCAGGGATCTCCACGACTGGTACGCATACTACCCGCTGATAATCTATCTGATGCACAGGGAGTCAAAAATTATAAAATGACCTGCATGAGTGGTGGGTCTGTAGAAGTCTATATCGAACCGATCATGCAAACTACGCAACTTTATATTTTCGGTAGGTCGCATATCGCCAGCGCCGTTTGCCAATTCGCCAGCGCTTCAGGTTACCATGTACATATGATATCCGATCTTGCCGATGATGACATGTTCCCTTCTGCTAAGACCATCTCTACGCTGAAGGACTTTGACAAAAGCAAAGACCTCAGCAATGGATATGTGGTGGTCTGTACACAAGGGGAGGATGATGCTTCGAGTTTAGCTACCGCAATCGAGACGAATCCAAGGTACTTAGGATTCGTCTCGAGCCGTAAGAAGGCCAACAGCCTATTTATGGGGCTCAAGCGAGATGGAGTACCTTTCGAAACACTAGCCAAGATCAAAACCCCTGCTGGTATCGACATCAATGCGAAAACTCCTCAGGAAGTGGCTGTATCCATTCTTGCCGAAATCATTCAAGTAAAACGATCAGAGGAAAATGTAGCCAAGAACGAACCGATTGGAGAGTCTGATCAATTGCAGGAGGATCTATATATCAACCCTGTATGCAAAATCCCTGTTCAGAAAAGTACAGCCAAGTACGTATTGGAGCATAATGGAGAGAAAGTCTACTTCTGCTGTGACGGCTGTAAGGAGAGCTTTGAAAAGGAGCCTGAGGTTTATATGAACTAAGACATAGTTACATGGTGTTAGATACTGGAATTCATTAACCAACTTATCATCATGACCTACGACGTTGACACTCCGGAGGAGTACCTAAAGCAACTAGAAAGCGATTGGAGAGAGGAGTATCTGCTTGACATCAGAAATATGATATTAGGTCAGTCCGAACCTTCACTCGAAGAGTCAATCAACTACAAGATGTTGGCATATGGCCAATCTACCAATACCCTGTTCCACCTCAATGCACAAAAGAATTACGTCGGGCTCTACGTTGGAGACATTGATAAAGTGGATCCTTCAGGCGAGCTCTCCGGTGGCATCAATAGAGGAAAAGGGTGTTTGAGATTTAAGAAGAGCACTCCACCTAATGAGACAAGGATTAACGAGTTTATTTCCAGGGCTATTGACCTTTGGAAGCAGGGAGAAGATTTAGAGTGTTAGGATCTCAACTTGTGTCCCAATCTAAAGTAGTTCGAAAATGACAATTTAGTAAAACACAAGCGTGAGAATTTCATCTTTCATTAAGTGAATGTGATTGAAATATTTGTTCAAGCTTGTTCATAAAAGATTCTCTATCGGTATACCGGTAAAAATCAGATTCCGTTAATTCAGAGATCTTTTTCAGTGTGCTATCGTTGTAAGTATCTTCGATGTACATCATATCTCCAAGCAAATTCTCTCCGTAGGGTACTTTGCCCTTTTTTCCTATGCCGACTGAGATAACCTTGATCTCGTATTGCTTTGCTATTTGAGAAGCTGTCACTATATTCATGAAGCCACCGGTGTTGTCCCCGTCTCCAATTAATAAGATTGTTTTTTTTGAGGATTTTGATTGCCTCAGATGTTTGATTGACTCCCAAAGGGCATTTCCTATAGCTGTACCATCGAACTTTTCTATGAATTCAATACTGGATAGTTCACCGGATGAAATTCGCCTTGTTTCGTCGGAAAATAGAATAATTGGAATTGCATAATCATTCTGTCGAAAGAAATTATGAAGTACGGTACTGACCTCTTCTAGTCTAGTAGGTTGATAATCCTTAAGAAACATGGATTGCGACACATCTAGAGCAATTATTAAGTTGGTTAAATTGAGGGATGAATCGTATTTTTGAAGATTTTCACTTTTTCCTACATTGTGAACCACAACAACACTCTTAGGTCTTAAACTTTTGATTCTATCATCTTTTGGAGAATAGTAATTCCAATTAATGAAATTACCAAAATGAAAGGTTCCAGAGTCTAGAAGGACGGCTTTGACATGAAAGTTTCTCCTGCTTTTCGTTGATCTGTGTTTTAAGTCTTTTTCAGTGCTGGCATCTATTGATAATATCTGGATTCCAGATGTAGAATCAATATTGCAATCGATCATTCGGCCAATTCCATTTCCTCCAATTGTAGCTTTAAAGACAATGGTGTCACCAACGTAAACCTTCTTATCTGATTCAATAGTATCTGATAAGTTGAACTCTCCAACCATTTTGTAGAACTCATTAGTATAAATCAAATCAGTGACCGTCTCAGGAATTCGATTAACTACAATCACTTTTGGTTCACTCGAAAACATTACAGTATCTACTACAATTTCCGCACTATCTAGCTTAATCAGGCTGACTGAAAAGGATGGCACAACGAAATTACCTGGTTCATAAGGGCACAGTCCAATTCTAAGTAATTCGTATGCATGATAAGGTTTGATATTGTAGTATTCTGTCCTTGGTTCGATATCGACAATCTGCCAATCTCGATTTACAAGGTTTCTGTTCTTGAGACTTTGCTTGATTTCCTGTATTTCTACTTCAAGTTGGTCATTAAATTCAAGTTTAACATCGTTCTCAAAACTTACTAAAAGCCTTACAGATAGACTAAAGCACTCGTTGACATAAATAGAGTCTTTATTAATTTTTGAAATAAGACGAATTTTAGATTCTTGACTCCAAACAACCGTTTGGATCGATAAAGTCAGAAAGAGTACAGCTAGTCTTTGAATCAACTTTGAATCATTTAATAGGAGTATGTTATAACACTGATATGTTAATCTGCTAAAACTTGACTCATAAAAAAAGCGATGAGGTTACCCTATCGCTTTCTTATCTCATGCATACAGGACAAAACTAGTTCTCATGGATGACCACTTTGTCCATTTTATCTCCTTGCTTGATTGCATCGATCACGTCTAGCCCTTCCACCACTTTGCCGAATACAGTGTGATTGCGATCAAGGTGAGAAGTGTTATCACGGCTGTGGCATATAAAGAACTGAGAGCCACCTGTATTGCGACCGGCATGTGCCATGGATAGAACGCCACGATCATGGTATTGGTTATCTCCGTCCAGCTCACAGTCGATCTGATAGCCTGGACCACCAGCCCCAGTGCCGTCAGGGCATCCACCCTGGATTACGAAATTAGGAATCACTCGATGGAAGGTAAGTCCATCATAAAAACCCTTTGATGCTAGATCAGTGAAGTTTTTGACAGTGTTTGGTGCATCATCTTCGAAGAATTCGATCTTCATATTACCCTTTTGGGTCTGTATTTCTGCTGTTTTCATCTATTTGAATTGATTATGGTGCGAATTTAAAGAGAAAGCTACAGATAGATTGTTGAATAAAGCCTGTCTAAACAATAAATCACTTTGTGATACTGAAGCATCTTCCCCAGTTGATGCCGAGAGCACATCAAAAGTTAGGAGCCTATATGCTGAAATGAGTACCTAACACTTGTTGATACTAAGGCAGATTGTATTGTTCAGTTGATCAACCAAAAACGGGCCGAAACACCTCATGTTTTTAATAGACAGGAATGTCATACTTAACGCCTCACCTTTCCAGTTTTATACAAGCGGCAGCACCTCTTCTTTTGATGTTTGCTAATTTCACTCTTTCAGAAAGTAGACAAAAAAACAAGTCCTATGATCTTCAAACGAATAACACAGTTCACCTTAATCATGGTGGTTGCGATGACCTCACATTTAGCGATTAGCCAGGATATGGAGGCACTTTTTAAGGAAATGAAATACAGAAACGTCGGTCCCAATCGTGCGGGTAGAGTCACAGCGGCCACTGGTGTTGAAAGTATACCGGGCACCTTTTATGCGGGTGCTTCTGGTGGAGGAGTTTGGAAAACCACAGACTATGGAACGACCTGGAAAAACGTTTCTGACGGATACTTTGCCACACCATCGATCAGTGAGATCAGAGTGGTGCAATCTAACCCTGACATTGTCTATGTGGGAACGGGTTCTGATGGTCTTCGATCTAATGTGATTCCTGGTAAGGGGGTCTATAGATCCGAAGATGGAGGATCGACATGGGAGCACGTCGGACTTAAAGACGCTGGACAGATTGGCTCTCTTGAAATACATCCCGATAATGCCAACACAGTTTTTGTTGGGGTCATTGGTTCTGCTTTTGAACGTAATGAAACCAGAGGATTGTTCAAAACCACCGATGGAGGCAAGAACTGGGAGAAGATCTTCTACCATTCCGATAGCATTGGAGTGGCCGATTTTGAGTTTGCCCCTGATGATGCGAACACAATGTATGCGACCCTTTGGAGGGCTGAACGCAAGCCATGGACGATCATCAGCGGGTCCACTGAGGGTGGAGTGTATAAGTCCACTGATGGAGGCAAGACATGGAATAAATCTTCTGAGGGATTGCCCTCAGGACTAATTGGAAAGATAGATCTGGCTGTTTCTCCGGCAGCTCCAGACAAAATTTTTGCAATCGTAGAGGCGCCTGAAAAACAGGGTGGGTTTTATGCCTCGGAAGACAGAGGCGCTACCTGGACGCAGTTGAGTGACGATGCTGCCTTGACCAATCGCCCTTTTTACTATACAAACCTAGATGCCAATCCAAAGAACGCCAACTCATTGTTTTCTAATGCGAATCGATTTAAGCGATCTTTTGACGGAGGTAAAACCTGGAAAAATTATAGCACACCGCATGGTGATAACCATGCCATCTGGCAAAACCCAAGTGACACAAGTATTTGGGTACAGGCCAATGATGGTGGCGTGAATGTGACGACTAACGATGGTAAAACATGGTCAACACAGTTTAATCAACCTACTGCCGAACTCTATACCATTGAGGTTGACGACCAGTATCCCTACTGGATGTATGCGGGTCAGCAGGACAACTATACGACCATCGCGGTACCTAGCCGTCCTCCTTACGGAGTACAGGCAGGAGCCAATGCATGGATCATCAATACAGGTGGCTGTGAGACTGGTCCGGCAGTGCCTAAGCCAGGAAATCACAACATAGTATATTCTGATTGCAAAGGTCGATTTGGTGTATATGACAAGCGCACAGGTCAGGAAAAGCAGTACTACGTCGGTGCTACTAACATGTATGGTCACAATCCGAAGGATCTTAAGTACAGGTTTCAGCGGGTGGCTCCTGTGCACGTATCTCCGCATGATCCTGACGTGGTTTATCATACGTCACAATATGTACATAAAACTACGGATGATGGTGTGACCTGGGAACAGATCAGCCCTGATCTGACGGCTTTTGAGCCAGATAAGCAGGTAGTACCTGGCAGCCCGATCACCAGGGATGTGACTGGTGAAGAATACTACAGTACGATCTATGCGATCAGAGAGTCCCCGGTAACTGCAGGTGTGATTTGGACTGGAGCTAATGATGGCCCTGTTAATGTAACCAAAGATGGTGGAACTAACTGGTTAAATGTGACGCCAGAGATGCCGACTGGAGGTAGAATTGATTGTGTAGAACCTTCTCCTCATAGCGCCGGAAAAGCCTACTTCACCTCGCTCAGATACATGTTTGGTGACAATAAGCCTTATATCTACAAGACTGAAGACTTTGGTGCTAACTGGGATTTAATCTCTGATAACAATGGTATTCCGGCTGATTTTCCTGTGCGTGTAGTACGGGAAGATCCGGCACGTGAAGGACTGCTGTATGCCGGTACGGAGTTTGGCATGTTTGTATCTCTGGATGACGGTGAAAGCTGGACACCATTCCAACAAAACCTTCCTGTGACACCCATAACGGATATCAAAGTAGTGCGTAATGGTCTTGCCTTATCGACAATGGGTCGTTCTTTCTGGGTGATGGATGATGTGACCCCACTTCACCAGTTGAATAATGAGGTTGCAGGCAAGAGTGTTCATTTGTTCAAGCCTGACAACACCATCAAATATGTTTACAGAGGTAACAACGAATCAGCTGCGCCACATTATCCGGCTCCAGCAGCAGTGATTTCCTACCATCTGGCTGAAGTTCCTGATGGAGAGATCAAACTTGAGATAGCAGATGCAAATGGTAAGGTGATCAATAGCTATACGAGTGGTGAGGGCTCGGACGGTAATGGTGGCCGAAATATGTCCACCGGCTTTTTTGGACCTAGCGGAAAGGCCAGTCTTACAAAAGTGAAGGGGATCAATAGATTCAACTGGGACATGAAGCATATGGGTGCCTGGTCTTCCAACGAAAAACGATCTTATCTAGGTGGCCCTTCAGTATCTCCAGGTGCCTACACAGCTAAATTGACGGTAGGAGGTCAGACCATGAGTCAGTCGTTTGAGGTAATGATTGATCCTCGTGTAAAGGCTGGTGGAACAAGTGTGGCAGATCTTAAAGAGCAGGAAACGCTATCGGTCAAGATCGTAGCATTACAAACTGAAGCCAACAAATTCCTCGCTGAGGTGAAGGAAGCACGTAAGAACAACAAGAGTAAAAAACGAGGAGCGAAGCTTGCCGAACTTGAAGCTGAACTTGTTATTCAACCCGGTATTTACATGCAGCCTATGCTTACCAACCAGATAGGATACCTTGCCAGTATGCTTAAGCAGGCAGATCAGAAGCCTGGCAAGGATGCCTATGATCGATATGAAGAGCTTAAGGCTAAGCTGGCATCCCTTAAAGAAAAGATGTAGTTCATTAAGACTTAATTACCCAATCTGAAAAAAGGCTGTTCTTGTAGGACAGTCTTTTTTATTCTCCTCGTCTGGGTGGAGGACCGTCGATAAGAAAACTTATCGTCTTCTGCACTGCTTTGTCAACATCCTTGACTTTGTTCATGCTATAAATGAGGCTTCTTTTCTTTCCATCCGTTAGAGATTCATATTTAGCTCTTAGATCAATATCCTGATCCAATAATACTTGTAGTACCTCCGGCACTTCTACTCCAAGCGGGTCCGGATCTTCATATATTTCAAATTCGATCTTATCACCTACCTTTCTGTCTAGTGATTTTAGCACCTTGCCTGAGACTATGATGTAATAGTTGCCATCTCCCAGGTGGTTGAGACCACATCGAATTTTGGTTTTGGAATCTAGCCTACATATCAATCTGGTATGTCGTCGCTTTTCAAACTGTTCGACAATATCTGCGGTAATGCTCAAGTAATAGTACCCACCCTTACGCTTTTCCAACTGGTGGATATGCTGTGAGAAATTAAAAACAGGCATAATGGAAAGTCAACTTGATGTATAGCCCTTTGTTCAATAGAGATCAGCATTCACAGATTTCACATGTGAATTTATCCATACTTGTACCTGTTGGGGCATTGAGGATATATGTCAAGTATTCTTTACTATAGATCAGAATTACACTCAGGTCCTATTCATTTTCTGAGCTTTCAGTTGGGTAAGGCTTCTCCACAACCATTCTGCAGGACCATAGTAAAAACGATTTAACCAAATAGGAGAGATGATCAGCTGCAATGCCCACACAGCCACGACAATCAATATCTGTGCCCAACGGTCGAACTGTCCTATAAGACCCAGTCCAAAACCATAAAAAATGAAGGTACAGATGAGTGTTTGGCTGAGGTAGTTGGTAAGGGCCATTCTACCTACTGTAGCCAGTCTGGTTCTAAGGGATTCGAACAGGCCAGATGATATGATAAGGTTCATGATAGCCACGTAAACTATTGCCACTCCGAGGCTGCCCCAATAGTTCCACTGAGAGCCTATGAACATTGAGTACTCAAGTGACCAGCCATGGGCAAAGTTTTGATTGACACCTGTGATGACCAATGCAAGCCCGATTCCACCGGCAATCAATACTGTTCTGGTGTAGAATGCTTTCGAGAATTGACCTTGGAAGAACCCGGATTTATACAATGCCATACCCATGAGCATCAAACCAGAGATCCTCCAAAAGAACAAAATAAGAAATACGGTAGTATGCATCATTATAGTTTCATCAACGCGCTCAGCCAATTGTTCGCTGAAGGTACCTGTAAATGCTGCAATCTCATCGGTGATCTGGGCAGCTGTAGGTTGCCAGCTTGACATCATGTCTGCAATTTCTGCTTCAGACATGTATTGAAAGGACATGCCTGTGAACAGGTAGAGCACACTGCTTACTGAGAATAGCAACGTACCAACGATCAACAATGATCTCACCTTCATTTTCCTCATGGGATAGACCAGAAAAGCAATGACGGCATAAGGCGTGAGAATATCTCCGTGCCAGATCAAGTAGGCATGCATCAATCCTATAAGTAGAAGCCAGAAGTTCCTTTTGTAGTGTACGCCTATTGAACTCCCGGTTTTCCGCTCGGCGTTTTCGGTGATCAATAGGATCGAAGCACCGAACAGCATTGAAAACAATGACATGAATTTCGAATCACCAAATACATGGCTGATGATCCAGACCCACTTGTTTACACCAGTCAAATCTCCATAGGCATTTGGGTTGAGATAGGTAGCACCGGGCATGGAGAAACTCTGAATGTTCATGATCAGAATTCCTAACAAGGCAAATCCGCGGATTACATCAAGTGACTCTATTCGATTTTGTTCTTTTAGCATTTCCTCCGAGTTTTTGACAAATAAACGGGTCGGTTTCTTCTTAGTCCTGGTTTTTTGTCATCTTGGTGTCAATGGGACATATCTGGTATCAAATGGCGGGTATCAACCCTTCAATACTTGTTTTAGCTCGGCGGCTCTGGCCCTAGATACTGGTACCTGGTCTTCTAAACCGACGATACTCAACCTCAAATCCCTGGCATTGCCGCTCACCAACTGAATTGAACCTAGGTTAACAACATAACTCTTGTGACATTGAAAGAATTGGCTTTGCGGCAGATCCGCCAGGACATTTTTTATCCGATTCCTCAGCAGTCTTTTAGAGATGCTATCTGCTTCCTGAAAGAAGACATCTACATAGTTACCGTCAGACCTTATCACCCTGATGTCTTCGGTTGTGAGTTGTAGTTCAGGATTGCCATTCTCGTCTGTGAGCACTACCGATTCGCCTACCGGAATGCTATCAGCCGTGTCTGAGGTATTCAACTGGTCATTCATGTCCTGGGCCAGGGCTAGTTGTTCTTTAAGTAGCTGGTTGTGTTTCATAATGATGATCACCATTGTAGGGAAAAGCCCTATCAGAAAAGTATTGATCTCAATAAACCATAGCAGTTTTCCGAAAGGAATACTTTCCAACTGGAATATCTTTAGAAATAATGTGTTCCAAAAACCAATCAATGCAATGTCCAGGATACTGGTGAGAATTTCTTTCTTGATGTTCCAGTTTTCTTCATTGTAAATACCAGGGAAAAAAGTTTCGCCTACGAAAAAATGTAGAAAAACTGAAGCGCAAGTAATGGTACCGAAAATACCAGCCTTTACAAGACTTTGTGAATGACTTAGTTCACCAAAATCAAAGGGCCTCAGAATAAACAGTAGCAAAAAGACGATGACACCTGGGATCAGCACATATCCATACCCATGGCCTAAAGGAAATGGAGAAGCCAAAAAAGCACGTAAAGGTTTCAATTTTCTTCCTGGGTATTACATCTGAATGTCATAGGTCATCGGGTAAGGTTCAGGGAGCTCCTCTTCAGACTCACCCAGCATTTGCCTAAGGTCTATTTCAATACCTCTGGAAATGGTTGATATAGGCACATCATTTGGAGAACCTTCAAAAGGATTTTCTCCTACTACTCCAATACGCTGCATGGTATTAAAGATCCATGAGACAATGGCTGAAAAGGGTATGGCCAACCAAACGAAATAGTGGGCTATCCATGGATAGGTTTCAGCTAGTGTCTGCTCTAGCTTAGCAAATTCGGGTACGATACCAAATGGAAGAATGAGTATGAAGAGATTTACTAGATCATAGCCTAAAGTGGCAAACTGACGAGGGTAGGGGAAGTTCTTGATCCTTTCTGACTTGCCTTGATGAGTAATAAGCTCTGATAACTTTCCCTCTAGCTCTAGAAAGCTGAATTCCCAAATAAGCCCTCGTTCCTTAAGCGTTCTGATATGAGATGACTGTAGCTGCAATAGAGCAGCAGCTTTATTAGTTTTGGATAGGATTATTTCCTTTTCTTCAGAAGTGATCAGTCCATCAAGATCCTCATCCAACGTTGATTTATTCTCTGGTACGTTGATCCGATCTTCCCATTCCTTTTCTTCCTTGGCCGTTCTCTTTCTTTCCCAGGATTTTGGCTGGCGCATTGCATGTCGTAAAACGGTCATCCAGGCGATGTGCCTGTAAATGATAGTCCGCTTATGGTCCTGAAGTTCCTGATCGGTTGCTGGGTCTTTAGCATATTCGTTGGTGATCATATCGATGACCATGATGGCCAGCATACGCGAATCATTGACGATACCGCCCCAGATCTTCCTGGCTTCCCAAATACGACCATAAGCCGCATTACTTTGAAAGCCAATCAAGAAAGCTACTGCAGTACCCAGAAGTGCGATAGGCGTCCAGGGAATGCGCAACCAGCCCAGTCCGACTACCTCATGCAGAAATGTGACCAACAGCGCGAGAAGTATAAAAAAGCGGGTTTCTCGTCGGGTCCATTTGATCATGTCCCTGACCTTGTATTTTTTGCGGGTGTACATTTCCTAAGGTTTTAGTGGTGAGTTATGATCCCCAGAGACTAAAATAGAAAAATTCCGCAGTGTTAAAGCAACCTTGGTGTTACCAAAGCGAATGTGGAAATGGGTATTCAAATAGAAAATGTGCAACCACCATACACCATAACAAGCGCTGAAGGCTATTTTTTTGCGATAGCATCAAGAATATGACCATGATGAGTAAGACAGGCAGGTTGAATAAGGCTCCCGCTATGTGACCCATCCAGCCCAGTGTTTGAAATAGCCAACCCGTAAGAAATATCGAAATCAAAATATAAGAAAGAGTTCCTAAGGACGGTTGCACCAAATTCCATCTTAAAAATACCAAATAGCCCATGCCCAAATAGAAAAGATAGACCATCATGGCCCTTACTTCAAGTGGTACTACACTGCCAAGCGCCGGTACAAAGTATATGACGAACAAGCCAATCATAAATATTTTGAGCCAGGTATGTTGTCGAACGTCCCCGTTGTACTGGTTATGCCAGGTAGAAGCAAAGAGATGAAATCCGGCAATGATCAATACCATGATGGCAAAGACAGCTGACACCTGAGGGGGATAGTTCATACTAATCGAGAATAACTTCAACAATGTGGCCAAAGCTAAGGCCAGCAGGATAAGGCGGTTGATGCCAGCGGTTGCCTTTTCATGTAGATAAACGATCATCTCACGGCTCGTATCTTCTTTTTGGCTGATCAACTGCTGAAGAAATGGGAAAAGCATAAGGAGCAGGAAGATTGATAATGTTCTTAAGGGCACCATACCTGGTAACTGAATGACTGCAAACAACCAGCTGATCCAAAAAAGTAGCAATGCAGCCAATACTACTATCATTAACCCAACCCTTTTCTTATCTGTATTTCGGCGTATGCCACTCAAAGAAGTGGCTAGAAAGGAAATTCCCAAACTCAGTAATGAACTCAACACCAGCCATGTGGTACCTGGAAAATGGAGTAGTTTGAACAGTGAAGCAACTAAGAGTAAACCAATGGAAATGTTGATTAGAAAATTGGATATAGACAAACGCTTTTTGATGGTTTCCATAGTTTGATATTGAATAGATGAGAAATGCGTTTCAGCAAGTGGTTGAGTGATTGCGACCCAGGCTTCATCAAATGAGGCTCCTGAGTCCATTCTCTGTTCCAGGTCTGACAATAAATGGTCCTCAATCTCTGCTCTAAGCGGCTGAAAGTTGAGACCTTGCTGGTCCAGGTATTTCTGAATACGTTTTTGTTGAGATTGCGATAGTTGCATTACAAAGAAGTATTCAACTTAGGTTGTGGAGATAGAAGGGTAGTCAGACTGTCAATGAACTGCTTGAGTTCGTCGACTTTGACCTTAGCAACCTCTTTGCCGTTGTGGGTCAGGGTGTAGTACTTCCGTGCTCTGCCATCAACTATTTCGCTACTTGTTTGAAGTAGCCCCTCATTTTCTAACTTATACAGTATAGGGTAGAGTGCACCATAGGTCAAGGTGATCTGTCCTTTAGTAAGTGATTCTACACGTTGTGTTATTTCATAACCGTACATGCGATCTGCTTCTGATAGAAGCTTTAATACAATGGTCCGTAGTGTGCCTTTGATGTATTCCTGTCCAGGCATTATATATAATTTACTTAAATATAGAAGTAAAATGAATTAATATCAACGCGTTAGAAAGGTTGGAGCAACTGGTCAGTCCTTGTTTACCCGTCATCCGCGAAAAATAGACTTCAAATTTTCGATGAGGTCTATTTTATAGGGGATCTCAAAGGGATCATAAGGAGATTGCAGACATTTTTATCCATTCTAAAAACTATGTTTAAAAATTCTGCAATGACCATCTGGTAGTCAAACATCAACTTTAGAAAGCAGTTACGACTGTATTAACTAACCAAAGGCATGACTGAAATTGAGGCCAAGCGCATACTAAAAAGCATTCCAGTAGGTTCGAAACTCCAGATCATCATGAAAAATGGTGATATCAACGACGTGGTACTCGGAAGTCACGATACCGAGGCGGTTGAAGAAAAAAAGTATGGTACGACCGTTGTACCTTATCTGCCTCCAGCCATCATCGTACAAGGTAAGCGCTGGGGTGTATATCGTCTGGAGATCGAGGAAATTGTTAATATCGCTCAGGTAGGGTAGATCAATCAACCTGTAGAGTGTTGATTACTTGGTCAGGATCTTACACACAAGGCTTTTGATGACACTTTGCTGGTCATTGTATGTTGGATCGGCCATACTGAAGGCTGATGAAGAGAAGCAACCTTATTCCCTCAAGGAAGGCAACCAACTAAAAGACATCACGGCATAAGGGATAAGCCTAGAGCAGCATAGTAGTTACATACGTGATTGAATTAAGTTCATTGCTACCATGAGATGATCGAGTAACTAAATAATCCTGCTATATTCAGGTAGACAATCAATTGACCGAGTCTATAATGAATATCAAACGTAGAAACCTCCTGAAAGCATTGCCTGCTGGAGTACTATTTCCTTGGCAATCAGTTAATGGATTAGCGAATAGCTATGCAGCTTTAGAGCATGGTCTCCAGCCCTCTCAGAGCATTGATGAGTTATACAACGATGCACTTGTGATTGATGGTTTGGTGATTCCTCGGGGTTGGGATGCAGATTCATTTTCGGCCTTAGCAAAGACAGGATATTCTGGTTTCAATGCTTCTTTGAACTCCAGGAGTTTGAGCACAGCCCTAGAGTCACTGGCAGAATGGAGTCATAGAGTGGCTGTTAACCCAAGTATCCTTACTCAGATCCGTACTGCGGAAGACTTTATCACCGCCAAGAAAGAAGGTAAAGTAGGAGTGGTCTTTGGTTTTCAGAATTCGACGATGATCGAAAGGTCCATTGATAATCTTGATACGCTTTATGAAGCGGGCACCCGCTGGGTACAGTTGACCTACAATGAGCGCAATCTATTGGGTGATGGATGTACAGAACGCACTAACGCAGGTCTTTCTGATTTTGGCGTAGCAGCCGTTGAGCGCATGAACGAACTAGGAATCGTCATTGATGTCTCACACTGTGGAAGACAAACGACAGATGATGGGATTGCTGTCAGTAAGACTGGCGTGTCTATCAATCACTCGATGTGTGAAGCACTATACAAAAACCATCCACGCGCCAAGACGGATGCCCAGATCAAATCCATGGCAGAGAAGGGAGGTGTGATAGGCATCATTTGTCTTGGTTATATGATAGGCCCAGACCCTGGAGGAGAGACGACACTAGAGACGTATGTAGATCACATTGATCATGCTGTAAAGGTAGCCGGTATTGATCATGTTGGCTTAGCCACAGATTACGCAATTCAAGGTTTAGAAGCAGATGGAGCTACAAGAGAGAACTGGTATGAGCCTCGTTTGACCAGGTTTAAACCCTCTTATCAGGTGCGCTGGCCACCTTGGATTCCTGAGCTTGACACCACGGATCGGTTTCGAAGTGTAGCTAGGGTACTTGATAAACGCGGCTATAGCACGGGTGATGTCGAGAAGATTCTAGGGCAGAATTGGTTGAGGTATTATAGGGAGGTTATGAAGTCCTGAGTTTTCAAATTTCTTAAAGCAGCAAATTATTAAAGACTTCTCTGCTTCAATGGTTGAATGTTTAAAGCGTAACTCAGCATTAGAAAGCAAAAACACTTGTATTTCAAATGTGATTGGTGGTAGACCGAACGGGCCTTACCACAAAAGCTAGACTGGGTCAGTTCAGTACCTCTACCTCATGTACAAAATACTTGGTATCACCTTTCCAGAAGAATTTTGCAAATTTTTCATGATAGAGCAGCTTTACACGCTTACCGTAAGTCACTGCTTCCTCGATCTTCTCTCTGACATGCTCATCTTCACCATGAATTGAGAAATCCCACGTGGCAGGAATAGCACCTTCGGCTGAATTAGCGAGCCCGCCAACATTTAGTTGACCCTCCCATGTTTTGAAGATCACACCCTTTTTGCTCACCTTGATCGGCACACCCGCCCTAAAGCCTGAACTGAAGTTGGCATAGTTAAAGAATAGAAATACACCGATAGCCAACACGACGATCAATGCTATGATTCTCTTGAGGATTTTCATTATGGCTTAATTGAGCTTTTCAAATTTGATCAAAATAATTCAGACTTTACCTCTGCTTGTCAGTTGATCAAATGAGTACTGCTTTGACTGGTCAGATGTCGATACTCCCAATTTTGATGGCATTGAAAAGGGTGGAAGCCCATTCTCCGGTAGGTGATCCAACCTCATCAAAGCCTCTCTGATCTTGTAAGGATCAAATTCTCACTTTACAAAGCTGAAGATATCTCCAACCGGAATCTGATTAGCCGACTTCAAGACAGTAGCTTCATCAATACCATTGAAGGTCATTGTTATCATTGACTGGTTTGATGGAATATTGATGGTGTACTCAGTGCCATCACCATTGTTGGTCTCTTCCAACATACCTTTATAGCCATCTATTTTGACTGATTTCTTACCTGACATACCCACCATCATAGGTGTGTTGATGAACTGGCTTACGATGGCCATCATTGGTGAGTCATCGACCATATTAATATTGATGTTCTTGTTGGAAGCTTGCTCCTCATAAGTCCTGGATATATATACTCCGGCAAACCCAGCAGAATTGGCCAGATATTCATCGGCTTCTGCATCAGCATCGAGACCAGCAAGGCTTGTAGGGAGCATTTCAAGTATTTTTTTGCTAATTACAATGTCTAGCTCGGTAAGAGAACGTTGTAGTTCAAAGCGCGTACCTTCAAAGTCTTTGGCGTTGTATTTAGTACCGGCATCCGCCAGGTAAGCATTGATATCCTTGTCTGTGCTATCATCGGTCTCATCATCGGTAAGCAAGTCTTCAAATTTTGCGATATCGAAATTTTCAACTGCAGTCTTCACCTCATCCTCATCGGCAAACCCATCGCATTCAAGTACAAATACAGATGACTGGCCAAAAGGGATACCTAGAGTATAGGTATTGTTACCATCAAAGCTCAATGTACCTCTGTAGCCCTGTATGGTCATTGACTTGTAATTGTCATTACTTGATGCATAGCCAGTATTCATAAGGTAGCTGTAGGAAGCACCCATTGCTGAATTGTTACCCACTGTCGAAGTGATCTGCTGTTTACTACCCTCATAGTAGCGGGTGATCATTAAACCTACAAAACCCATCCCGGTGCTGACAATGCCATCGTTTTCATCATTCGAGCTCAGGCCATTTACATTTTTTGGCATTGCATCCAATACCTGATAGCCTATCTCCAGCTCGACACCTTTCACAGCTTCTTTTACCTCATATCGGGCATTGGAGTATTGCTCACGTCCAAGAGCTGCTTTTGCATTATCCAGGAGTTCATTGATGTTGGGAGGAGAGAGCTTCTTACCCTTTACATTACTCGTATTGGTATTAGACGGACTATCATCATTTTCCATAGTAGGAGTATCAGGGACATCAGAGCTGCCTACTCCTAATTCATCTTGTAGTGCCTTCTCAGCGGCTTTTTTTAGTTTTTTTCCTAATCCTCCGAGTTGTGCTTGTGAGGGCTGCACTACCGTGAATATTAAGATAATGACAAGAAAAGCAGTCAGATTAAATGATTTCATGTTTTGGTTTAAAAGGTTAACAGTTATTAAAAATACAAATAATAGATACTAGTACTATATAAATATCAAATATGTCTTTTCCATTAACCTGATTCCACTGACGGGGCATGACCAAAGCGCTCTTGATATTGTTTTTTGAAGTTGCTCACATTGTTCATGCCGATCTCCCTTGCAGCATGGCTTAGGCTGTCCACAGCCTTATCAGAAATCAGTTTTTGTGCATACTGCAGCCTGATTTCTTTGATTAACTCATATGGAGTAAGGTCAGTGATCTTTTTGACCAACCGGTAGAGTTTACGTTCACTTGCAGAGACTTCAAAGGCTAGGTCCGATACGCTAAGTCCTGAATCATCGATACGGTCTATTACCGTTTTCTTTAGCTTCTCTATAATTCCTTTTTCTATATCATCCAGCTTTTGTTGACTGTTGATAATGAGCGCTTCTTCACCGCTGTTATCCCATTGGTCTCGTTTTACAAGTAAGTTCTTGATCCGCAGAAGAAGTTCATCACGTTTGAAAGGCTTACTCATAAAATCGTTGACCCCTCTTGTAAGTACTTCCAGTTTGTCGTCTTCGTTGGTACGTGCCGAAACCACCAGTGCTGGTATTTTTTGAAGTTTTTCATCATTCTTCAGATGTTCTAGCAGTTCAAAGCCATCCAGCCAAGGCATCATCAGGTCGGTGATGACCATGTCCACCACTTGACTTTGCAATACCTCTAAAGCTTGTCTGCCATCAGCTACCTCGAGCACCTTAAAGAAAGGTTCGATAATGTCGACAATATACTTTCGGACTTCAGGATGATCTTCTACGATGAGGATTGTATTGTCCTTTTCATCGTCAGTAAACGAAACGTTGAGGAGCGCACTGTTAAGCTCTTTATCCTCAAGAGTCGTCAGCATATCGCTTCGTTCTCGAGAATAGGTCAGGTTTTCAGGTATGATGCCTGAAACAAGCTCATCTGACTGTTCTACCGCCAGTATGACCATAAAGTTGCTTCCCTGGCCTTCGGTACTGGTAACTTCGATTCTGCCTCCATGGAGTTCGACAAGTTCTTTAACAAGAGCCAGTCCAATGCCCAGTCCTTCTTGGGCCTGATGCTTTGCACCGGCGGGCTGATAATATCGATCAAAAATGTAAGGAAGGCTTTTCGCCGGAATGCCACTTCCATTATCAGCAATACTCAGGATCAATGAGTCATCAACAACTTTAAGACTCACGTTGATGGTACCTTTTGCCTTGGTATGCCTTATGGCGTTGGAGAGTAAGTTGTATATGATCTTTTCGAACTGGTAAGGGTCAATATGGCAGAGTTGGTCCTCGGATACTTCAGCACTAAATACAAGGCTGATCGACTTCTGTTCCACTGCACTTGAGAACATTTTTGTAAGTAGAGACAGATAGGGTACAATCTTTACCCAGTAGGGTTTAAGTTGAAGTTTTCCTTCCTCCAACTGTGTTAGCTCGCGTATCTCATCGGCCATGAAGAGAATGCGTTTACCATTCTTATGTCCTAGTTCGAGCAACTCTTTGGATTTGCTTGACATATAATTCTCATCATCTCCGGTGACTCCTTCTAACGCACCGAGGATTAAAGTCAATGGACTTCTGAGATCATGTGAGATGTTTTGAAAAAATCTCGACTTAAACTCATCCAGTTCGATCAGTCTGTCCGACTGCTTTTTGATGATGTCTCTATCTCGTTCGGCTTGCTCCTTTTGCCTTTTTCTGATAAGAAACGCTCGGTAGGCCAATATGGCTAGCGCTGCAACCAATATGGCAATGATTATGATTGAAACTATAATCAAGTTTTGACGCTGGATCGTTGTACGGGTCACTTCAGCTTCAGATTTGAGCTTCTCGTTTTCGAGCAGCTGACGTTCTGTTTCATACTTTGTATTGAGTTCGCTGATCGCGGCGTTGTTCTCTTCATTGATCAATTGGGCATAGGCCGTATAGAACTTGGTTTGGTAATCAAAAGCTTTTTCATAGTCACCCAGGCCTTCATAGATCCGAGATAGCTTGCCATAGGAGTTTTTGATATCGATCTTACTATCCAGGGCAGTAGCCAGTGCCAGTGCCTTCTCAGCGTATAGTATAGCACTATCTAGCTGTTCCGATAGAGTGAATGTTTCTGCTAAAGTATAGTAGCCTATAACCGTATAGGTGTCATAGTTGAGTGCCTGAAAGTAGACAATGGCCTGGCGCATGTAGTAAATCGCACCATCAAAATCTTCCAGTACAGACTTTATATTAGCAAGGTTGCCATAACCCAGAGCGACTCCCTTGAGATAATCACCCTCTTCAAACCGAGAGATTGCTTTTAGGATCCGGTCTTCTGCAATATTGAAAATGCGTATGACTGAATCTTCGTCCTGTCCCTGTGTTAAGGTTTGGTGTGTGAATCCTAAGCTGATGTAATAGCTGCCGATCCCGTTGAGAGCATTACCAATTGTTACTGGATCATCTAGTCGTTGAGCTATCTGATAACTGCTATCATAGTATTGCTTAGCCGTGGAGAAATTGTCAAGATTATCGGAAAAGAGCTGCCCTAGTTTGCGATAGATTGTAGATAGCATCTTCAGATCCTTCTCCTGATCAAAGCGGCTCAGTGCTTCATAGTAGTTGTTGACTGCTTCCTGGAAGTTGCCTTTGCCAAAGTCCAGAGAAGCTTGCAGATGATAATAGTCTGCCAGGTAGTTTTCTGTCTTGGCAGAGTTCGAAAGGTGCTTTATTCTATCGGCAATTACTTGAGCCGTGTCAAAGTTGATATTGGATAGTTCGAAACCAAGTGCAACTGCCGCTTCCATTTTTCGATCAAAGGAAGATGCTGAAGCAACTACCGACTTCAGACTGTCGACTACTTGATTTTGCGAGTGAAGAGGACTAAGTATACCAATACATAGTGCAAAGCCCAATATGTCCCGTACCAAACGTATCATTTGCTCTATCATCAAAATATGACTGAGCCAATCCATCCTGTAGCTGGCAGGAATGAATAGTGAATCTAGCCAAGATTATTCTTCCAAAGAAGCTAATTCGCTAACATTGACAATAAGAATGCTAGTGCAAACAGCAGAAAGTCAATAAAACGACTTGAATTTGAGGTAAGGATAAGATTCAATAAATGAAATACTAATGGATATCAGAAAAGTAAACATCAATGAGAAATTCAAATTGTTTGATGCGCATTGGACACCCAAACTAGTAGGGGAGCTCAACGGTCAATACGTTAAGCTGGCCAAAGTTAAGGGTGAGTTTGTATGGCACAGCCATGCAAATGAGGATGAAATGTTTCTGATCATCAAGGGTCAAATAAGGATGGAGATGCGAGATAATGTAGAAGTCCTTGGACCAGGTGAGTTCATTATAATTCCCCGGGGAGTGGAACACAACCCTAAGACTGTCGATGATCAGGAGGTATGGTTGATGTTGTTCGAACCAAAAGACACTGCTCATACTGGTGAGGTGCAACATGAAAAAACCGTGAATGATCAACAATGGATATAAGAAAAGCCGTCCCAGTAGCTGATCGGCTTCTGAAACGGCTTTGTTGAATAGAATCGTTTTTTAATTATTCAGCGTAGGCGATCTGTGATTTGTATTGATCGAATTTATCCTTCATATCGCCCTCAGCTGCGGCTTTTACAGCTTTGTAAACCGTGGCACCACCTAGCATCTTTGTTGCCAGATCGCTATTTACACTTTTGATGGCATCCGTACGGCTCTTTTTGAGTTTGTTGACGTTATCCATAAACTTCTGCTCAAAATCATTATCTGGTGCTGCACCTCCTGCAAGCTCCTTATAGCGCTGGCCTGTCATCCCTTCCTGCTTCTTGATCAAGTCATTTACTGACTTGCTAAGATCTGCCTTCATTTGATCGATTACTTCAGTCATCAACGCGTACTTCCATAGATGCTCGTCTGTTACCTCCTGGGCTTTTGCCGAACTGGACAGCATCAATACTGCACATGCAGCTATGCACGTGGCTAAAATCTTTTGCTTCATTTGTTGTTTACGGTTTAATTAAAATTTATTTCTAAGATAGCAGGCGACCGTTCGACTTGAAAAAAAAACCGACTCATTAGGCTGAGCGGGTATTTCGTCGGAAGAATGGCCGGATGCCACAACATCTTGTACCTGTTCTACCTATTCCTCACAATCTTCTTTAACTTCTCACAAAGACAGATCAAATGATAAAATCACTTACCATTTCTCTAATTATGTTGACACTTACCCATTCAATTCATGCCCAGGAAGAGTTCAAAGTGGGGGATTATATGAATTACTTAAAGTATGACTCCTCTAATAAAGAAATCATTAATGGCCAGTCCTGGCCAGAAGTAGTATTTATGGGTAATTCCATTACAGAAAATTGGGTCGAGATGAGACCCGATTTCTTTGAAAGCAACAATTTCATAGGCAGAGGTATTAGTGGACAGGTGAGTCATCAAATGTTGCTGAGGTTTCAAAGTGAGGTAGTGATGTTGAAGCCTAAGGTGGTCGTCATTTTAGCAGGCACCAACGATCTAGCTCAAAACTCTGGCCCTGTGACTATTGATCAGATCATGAGTAACATCAAATCAATGGTCGATATCGCTTCTGTGAATAGTATACAGCCTGTGCTATGTTCGGTTCTTCCTGCCATCGCCTTTCCTTGGAGGCCAGGGATTGAGCCAGCGTCCATGATTAGAGATCTTAATTACCGCATTGCCCAATTCGCAAAGGACAAAGGCTTGATCTACATTGACTATTATCAAAGGATGGTAGATGATAAGGGAGGATTGAAGGTACCTGACTTCACCACAGCTGATGATCTGGTTCACCCGAATGTAGAAGGGTATGCTTTGATGGAAGAAGTTGTATTACCGGCACTGAAAGCCTTGCTCGATCAGTAGCAAAACCCACCTATAACAATCGTGAGAGTGTTGATGTTAAAGAATTACTTTACCTAACAATAGTTTAACTATCTTCCAATATGCAAAAATTCAATTCTCCCATAGAGGCATTCTTGTACTGGGAAACCAAGACGCCAGATAATACCCATTTCGTTCAGCCAATCGATGGTGGTACCAAAACTTATACCTACCGGGAAAGTGGTAATGAGATAAGAAGGATAGCGTCTGCTCTTAAGGCATTGGGTTACCCTCCTCAAAGCAAAATTGGTCTGATATCCAAAAACTGTGCTCATTGGGTGATGTCTGATCTGGCAATACTGATGGCTGGGTATGTATCTGTGCCGATCTATCCTACGCTCGGAGCTGATACTATTAATCATGTACTGACGCATAGCGAGTCTGTAGCTGTGATACTTGGTAAGCTTGATGACTATGCTTCCCAGAAGGAAGGAATACCTGATATCAAAAAGATCGGTATCGGTATGTACGGTATGGATGATGGAGAACTATGGGAGGATATGGTCGCTGCTAATGAGCCACTGACTGTACCTGAGGCGACCAGGCCCGATGACCTGATTACGATCATATATACTTCAGGCACAACCGGTTTACCAAAAGGAGCGATGCATACGATCAGCAATTTCAATACTATGGGTAACATCACTTTGGACCAGTTTGACCTACCGGAATCACCTAGCTTCTTCTCCTATTTACCCCTGTCACATATAGCCGAGCGAATAGGCATTTGTATCCATTCTGTCTATAGAGGCGGTTCGGTGGGCTTCCCAGAGTCCATTGATACCTTTGGTGCTGACCTGGCTAACACTCAACCACATTTGTTTTTTGCTGTACCCAGGATCTGGTCAAAATTCCAGGAGAAAATACTGGAGAAAATGCCCCAGAAGAAGTTGGACCGACTGATTGGCATTCCCTTCATTGGAGGGCTAATAAAAAAGAAACTGAAGAAAGCACTCGGCTTGTCTCGCGCCAAATACATTTTCTCAGGTGCGGCACCTATAGCCGTGAGCATGATGGAATGGTATGAAAAGATTGGTATCAATATACTCCAGGCTTATGGTATGACCGAGGATTGTATCAACTCACATTACAATCTTCCAGGCCAAAATAAAATGGGGACTGTAGGTAAACCGCTACCATCGATACAAGCTAAGCTGTCTGCGGAAGGAGAGATATGCATCAAGAATGAGAGCTTGATGACTGGATACTACAAGATGCCAGAGCAGACCGCTGAGACATTTGATGGCGAAGGTTATCTGCGAACAGGTGATATTGGAGAATATGATCATGACGGCTACCTCACCATCACCGGTAGGGTGAAGGACCAGTTCAAAACGGACAAAGGTAAATACATCTCTCCGGCACCAATTGAACTTGAGTTGATGAAGAATCCGTATATCGAACAAGTGGCGGTGGTAGGAACAGGTATCCCGCAACCCATTGCATTGGTGGTAACTCCCGTAGAGTCAAAGTCGAAATCCAACGATGAGATAGCTCAAAGTATCGAAGAGACCATTGCCGAGATCAATCCTACTCTCGAAAAGCACGAGAAACTGGAAAAAGCAGTGATCATGAGTGAAGATTGGACAGTGGAGAACGGACTCCTCACACCGACGATGAAAGTAAAAAGGAACCAGGTCGAAAAAATCCATTCGGGGTTCTATGCAGACTGGTTCAATCATGAAGAAAAGGTGATTTTTGAATAGCTGCTTAATTACACGTTAGCTAAAATGCACCCTGGCACCTTCAAATCACCGATAGTCAGGGTGCATTTTTATTTGATACAAAGTCGGAATATCTTCCCTTGGCGAACTTCAAAGCATCTACTGCATTATCAAAGTAGTTTTTTGAAAGTCAGAATAGCCTGAATAATAGAGAAACCACCATATGTCAAAGCCAAGTTTTGAGCTATACGATCTTAAAGTAGAGATCATCGAAGGAGACAAACCCTTCGTGTGTAGTCATGAAGTAGGAGACGCTTTTGAGGTGAGAGGGGAGAACCTTCACTTCAAAACTGAAAGACCTTTTTCACTTTATGTTTTATCAGCGTTGCTTCCTTTGATCACACCGAAGCAACGTCCTCTCAATGAGTATGATTGGATGGCGACTGATCATATCATTGCTTGTCCTGATCCACACTGTGGCGCGAAGTTTAAGATAAGTCGCATTGGTAAACGCACTTACTACCGCGATGAGACTACAGTCGTTCCCTTACCAGAAAATAACCCCTGGAAAGAAGATTGATGATAGAGCGCATAGAGCTGAGACCTGGCTACTCTATTTCCAGGGTGATCAAAGGTGGATGGCAACTTTCAGAAGGACATAGCCAGATAAATTACCATGATCCTATCAGAGATATGGAAGCCTTTGTTGCTTCAGGTATTAACACTTTTGATTGTGCGGATATTTATACGGGTGTAGAAGAGCTTATTGGTAACTACATCAGAAAAGAGACAAAAAGAGGTACGCTCGATCCAAATCTCAAAGTGCTCACCAAATTTGTTCCTGACTATAACCAATTGCCAAGCATTAACAAGCGCTATGTCGAGTCGATCATAGACCGCTCGCTGATGAGATTAGGCTTGGAGCGGTTGGATATGGTGCAGTTTGCATGGTGGACCTATGACATACCTGGTTGGGTAGAGACGGCACTATGGCTTCAAGAACTACAATCAGCAGGTAAAATCGATCTCATTTCTTCGACCAACTTCAATACAGCTGCTACGGCTGAAATCATTGATGCAGGTGTCGACCTGGCTACAGTACAGGTGCAGTACTCCCTTTTGGACCACCGGCCGCAAAAGAGCCTGATCAAGCTGTGCCAAAAGTACGACACTCAGTTGCTATGCTACGGTACAGTGGCAGGAGGTTTTTTGAGTGAGCGATGGCTTGGTCAGCCTGAGCCTATCACTGAGCTAGAGAATAGATCGCTGGTTAAGTATAAGTTGATGATTGAGGAAATAGGAGGGTGGGGTCATTTTCAGGAGTTGCTAAGACTACTGAACAAGATTGCTTCAAAACATGGTACCACACTGACCAATATTGCCACTCGATATATCCTAGATAAGCCCCAGGTCGCAGGTGTTATTATTGGTGCCCGAAATGCGGCACACATTGAGGCTAACCTGACTCTTAGTCATATTGAATTAACATCACAGGATAGAGATGAGATAGATAGCTTTTTATCTAAAGTAGGTCAGCCGCCTGGAGATGTTTTTGATATTGAGCGCGATAAGAAAGGTAAGCACGGTCGGATCATGCGCTATAATCTTAATCAAAAATGAATTTGGAGAGACTACATATCTGTTATGAGTGAGGCCGTCCTTCATCGCAACTGGTCTTCAAGGTACGTTTTCATTATGGCTTCCATTGGAAGCACAGTGGGGCTTTCTAATATCTGGAAGTTTACTTACCTCGTGGGTGAAAATGGTGGTGGAGCATTTGTGTTGATATACCTTGCTTCTCTCATTTTCTTAGGTATTCCTGTCTTGACTTCTGAGTTCATGCTGGGCAAGCTTGGTGGAAGAAGTATGGTAGGCTCGTTCGCATTACTCTCACAAAAGGAAGGCCTAAGCCGTCATTGGCAGGTTTTTGGTTGGGTGTCAATGATTACAGTGTTTATGATCCTAAGCTTCTACTGTGTGATTGCTGGACTCACCATCGATTACACAGTGAGTACGCTTGCAGGTAGTTTATCAGCTGGTTCCGCCGAGGAGGCAGTCAGTTATTACAATGACATCCTCTCTAACCCACTTAGATTGATCGTTTTTTCAGGATCATTCGTATTGTTCACTACTGCAATTGTTGCGCGAGGTGTTGGGGCAGGGTTGGAGAAGTCTACTCGATGGATGATGCCTGGTTTGTTTGTGATCCTTATCGGGCTATTGATCTATTCAGGACTAACAGGCGAATTTGTTCAGGCGCTGAGGTTTATGTTAGTACCTGATTTTGAGAAGATCAATGCGACTGTGGCATTGACGGCCTTTGGTCAGGCCTTTTTCTCTTTGGGTATCGGACTGGGAGTGATGTTGACTTATGGGGCCTATATGCCAAGAGAGGCCTCAGTGGCAAGGTCATCAGTCACCATAGCCTTAGCTGACGGCCTGGTGGCCATTATAGCTGGTTTAGCCATATTTCCCATTGTCTTTCAATACCAACTGTCCCCAGCAGAAGGACCGGGGCTCATATTCATGACCTTGCCTATTGCCTTTGGACAAATGCCAGGTGGCAACTACGTTGGAGCATTGTTCTTTGTGTTATTGGCGTTTGCAGCATTGAGCTCTTCCATTTCTCTTCTTGAGTCTGTCATATCTAGGCTTGAGGAGCTGTATCCCAATAGCAGGTCGCGAATTACATGGATTGCCGGGACCTTGCTGTGGCTTACCGGCTGGCTCACTGTTTTTTCTTTTAATGTATGGTCTGACTTTATGCCTTTTAATGGCTTCCGTCCCTTAGCAGGTAAAACCGTGTTTGGCTTGATAGATTATGTAGCATCGAACCTGATCATGCCAGTTGGAGGTATACTTATGGCAGTGATAGGTGGATGGTTTATCTCTAAGCATACCAGCCAATCCTCTCTTTCTTTGTCACCATCATGGCTATTTTCGGTTTGGAGATTTCTGGTAAGATATGTTGCCCCTGTAGCAGTGTTGCTCATATTCTTATCAAACCTCTAAGCGTCTGTAAGCTCGAGAGATATCTATTAGGTCTTCTGCTTTTTCTTTTTCGCAGCAGGGAAAAGAATATTATTGAGAATCAATCGATATCCCGGACTGTTTGGGTGGAGGTTAAGGTCCGTAGGTTCTTCATTGACAAGATGTTGGTAGTCTTCTGGATCATGACCACCATAAAAAGTCCAGAACCCCTTACCAAACACGCCATGGATATACTTAGCTTCTCTGATCGACTTGGTTTCCCCCATGACCACTACGTCTGATTTCACAAGGTCACTTTTAAAGCTGGTAGTTTGCCCCATAAAACCTTTGATCAGCCTCGTATGGTTTTGTGTTAGCATTGTTGGGATGGGGTCCCACTTCGCTGAAAACTCGAATAAGTTAAAGAAATCATTGTTTTCGGTCAGCCCTCGTTCGTTAGGTTGAGTATCAATATTAGAGTACTCATAGATGTACGGGTTCTTTTCAAGTAGAAACTTTTCAAAAGCGAATGTTTTAGTGAAATCCAGCTTACTTTGAGCTCTTGGATCCGGTGGATCTCCGTCATACATTCTATCCACAATGTCCACTCCTTCAGATGCTAACGCAATGTCATAAGTATCTGTGGCGGAGCACATTGCAAAAAGGAAGCCTCCACTTGCGACATAGCTTTGGATCTTCTTCACGATCCCCAGCTTGAGGTGAGAAACCTTATTAAAGCCATGCTTACGGGCGGATTCTTCATACTCCCGTTGTTGCTCCTGGTACCATGGAAAATGCTGATAGACCCTGTAAAATTTACCGTATTGACCAGTGAAATCTTCGTGATGGAGATGAAGCCAGTCATATTTAGGTAGCTCATCATACATCAACTCATCATCAAAAACTACGTCGTACGGTATTTCTGCATAGGTCAGGACCAAGGTCACTGCATCATCCCAGGGCTGTTTGCTTTTTGGCGAATAGACCGCAATCTTTGGAAATTTCTCCAACTTCATCACGTCCATATTGCTGGATGGACTACTGATGTTAGTAACAATCTGGGTGGATTGAGCATCCGAGATCACTTCATAAGAAACACCTCGAATAATACACTCATTTTCAAAGAATTGTGAATAGGGGAACATGAAACTTCCACCACGGTAGTTGAGCAGCCAGTCCACTGTAATCTCATTGGTCAGTACCCAATAGGCGATACCATAAGATTTTAAGTGATTGGATTGACTGTCATCCATTGGGATGAGTATGTATGACGCTCGGAGGGATATCGATAGCGTAAGAGCGGCAAAGAGCAGAAGCAGTTTTCTCATAGTCAATTTGTTGCCAAAAAGTTACCTAACCAAAATCAGAACATCCATGCTTCTTACTTTAAATTGCATGATGGGGATAAGAATGGAAGTATCCTGATCTGAATTACAACGTAGAAGGGGTTAGAATCGCATTTTGAATTTCAAAGAAAACATAAGAGAGGGAATCAGGTCCATCCAGACCAATCGGTTGCGGACGATCTTGACCGCTTCTATTGTAGCCATCGGTATCACGTCTTTAGTTGGCATACTTACGGCAATCGATGGTATTCAATCCTCTATTAATGACAGTTTTAGTAGCCTGGGTACCAATACATTCCGGATACGGAACTACCGCAATAACAGTGGGAGCCGTGGAGGTAAAGAGGAGCAAAATGTACGCCCTCTAGAGTTTATTGAACTTCGCAACTTCAAACAGCGCTATGATGGTGACGGTACTGTAAGCTTATATACATGGGTTACTTTCACTGCGGAGGTCAAATATGATTCTGAGGTTACCAACCCCAATACACGAGTAAAGGCTGGTGATGAAAACCTACTGAGTGTTGAGGGTTTTAATATTGAGAGTGGAAGAAATTTTTCTTCTACCGAAATCCGTAGTGCAGCTAATGTAGCGTTAATTGGCAGTGAAATAAGAAACCAACTTTTTTCTGATAAGCTCGATCCGATAAACAAGTCGATTACATTTCTAGGCGCCAAGTTCAGGGTCATTGGGGTAATAGAGGAGCAGGGTGGACTTGGTGGAGATGCCGGACCTGACCGGACAATACTTATTCCTTTAGAAACGGGTCGTAAGCTTAGCCCTTTTGATCTCAACTACGAGCTGAAAGTCATGACCGATGCAATTGTTAATCAGGAGCGTGTGGTAGGTGAGACGACCGGCCTGATGCGTACTATTCGCAGAGACAGGCCGGGCCGACCTGATTCGTTTGAAGTACGAGTAAACAGAAGCCTTTCCGATAGGTTGGGTGAAATGACGGGATACTTGAGAGTTGGTGGGTTCTCCATCGGTTTTGTCACCCTTTTGGGCGCTTCGATAGCCCTAATGAACATTATGATGGTGTCGGTGACTGAGCGGACTAGGGAGATAGGGGTAAGAAAGGCACTGGGCGCCACTCCCTTGAAAATTCGAAGGCAATTTTTGGTCGAATCGATTGTTATATGTCAGTTAGGTGGATTAGGCGGTATAGTACTGGGATTAGTCATTGGCAACATTGTAACGGCCATTGTTGGTGGTAGCTTCATTGTGCCATGGTTGTGGATACTCATGTCCATTATGATCGGAATGCTGGTTGGCGTCATCTCAGGGTACATTCCAGCTTACCAGGCCAGTAAGTTGGACCCGATTGAGTCACTCAGATTTGAGTAAATTGAATAACTTTCCAGTAGATCAGGCCGCTGTAGCGTGATGAAGGTAGATAGTTGGAAATACAGAATGCTCCTTGTCGGACTGGTGGTTTGCACCTGTACAGAATTGTTTTCGCAAGAATTGAGAGTGACAGGTGTATATCAAGGCAAATCCATCTTTATCCAAAACCCGTTGTTTGTAGAAAGGGAAGAGGCATGCGTCACACGCATATTTGTTAATAACGTACCTCTGAAGTTAGATTATAAGAGTTCTGCACTAGAGGTGAGTTTTAGTGAAAAGGAACTCTATGTTCCGGTCACGGTATTAGTTAAACATCAGCCGGACTGCACCCCAAAGATCCTGAATGAGGACGCGGTGCGATTCCACAGTGCCTTTAGTTTCACAGAGTTACAGCTTAATGATACAGCACTTTACTGGAGGACAAAAGGAGAGCGCGTCAATTCAAAATATACTGTTGAGAAACTCTTTTTTGATGGTTGGGAGTACGACCAGGAAGTCGCTTCCGTAGGGAATTTTGAAGGTAGTGATTACTCAGTTTTTCCTGATCTCAAGGAAGGGATCAATAAATTCCGTATTAAGTATGAAGCTACCGGAACAGGCAGATACCTATTTTCAGAAGAGATGGAACATGTCTACTATCCTGAACCTATCAGAATATTCCCACTCTCAGTAACGCGAAACCTCAATCTCTCACGTGTAGCCGACTATGAGATATCTACCACTGAAGGGTATACCATACTGACTGGACGTGGTAAGGTGATCGAACTAGAAAGACTGAGAAGGGGAGAGTACTTCATTACCGTAGAGAATACAATCGAAAAGTTTATAAAAAACTAGAACTATAGGAGTTCTTCTCCACAGTTTTTGCAATAATGAGCATCCTCGTCATGATTGCCAATTCCACAAGAGTGACAAATTTTTTCTACCTTCTCTTTCCTTCTTGAATTGGCAGCTGTTATCTCGGAAGTGACGATTCCGGTAGGAACAGCTATGATGGCATAACCTGTGAGCATGAGCACGGAAGCAATCGATTGACCTAATATGGTCTGTGGGGCAATGTCTCCATAGCCAACGGTAGTGATCGTTACAATGGCCCAATAGATGCTCCTTGGGATACTGGTGAAGCCATTTTCACCTCCCTCTACCATGTACATTACCGTTCCTAGAATGATGACCAGGCTAATCACCGCCACCAGAAAAACAGAGATCTTGTTGCGACTTGATTTTAATGCACTGGCGAGAATTTGAGCTTCCCCTAGATAACGAGACAGCTTAAGTATCCTAAAAACCCTTAACAAACGTATGGCCCGAATTACTATCAGGAATTGTGTTCCCGTAACAAAAAGTGACAAATAGGTAGGTAACAAAGCCAAGAAATCAATAATGCCTAAAAAGCTAAACGCATAACGCCTTGGCTGGTGAGAAGTAAAAAGTCGAGCGATATATTCGAATGTAAAAAGTATAGTGAAAAACCACTCGAGTACCTCGAGTTCCTTCTCAAACATTTCGTCAAAATCTTTGACACTTTCGAGCATCACTGCAATGATGCTCAATATGATAATTGTGAGTAGGACAATGTCAAAAATACGGCCAGAACGCGTATCCGTGCCAAAAATGATTACAAACAATCTGCGACGAATGTTGCCGAAATATTTGTATTCTCCATGATGTTCGAGACTATTCAAACTAAAGAAAAGCTAATGCTCCAAATTAGGAATTTTTGGTTTAAGGAAAGGACACAAATCAACCAAATAATGAGATGCCAAAGTACTTGTTGAGCACAGTAAGAATAAACAGGCAGCCTAATACCACCGGGCACAAATAGCTTACTGCAAAGTCTATGTACTTCAACACAAGACTGTTTTTGTTGGGAAATCCGATCTCCATCTCTTCATTTAGGTTCTCCTTTTTCCAGACGTAAGCGGCAAACATAACAATCAGAAAACCTCCGAGCGGTAATAGTGTGTCATTAGCTACATCCCCAACAAACGTCATGAAATCGGTAGGTGCGGCTGCTCCAATGTAAGTAATAAAACTGGTGAAGAATTGCGAATCTCCGTTGGCGATCATCGAAGGTACCCCAATGAGAAAGATGACCAGGGCTACCACCCAAACTGCATGCTTTCTTTCAATTTTTAACTCGTCAACTACATAAGCGACAGGCACCTCAAGAAGCGAGACCGTGGAAGTAAGTGCTGCAAAAGAAAGCAATAAGAAAAATGCAGAGCCAATAATGATGCCCATGCTACCGCCAAAGGTCTCAAATATTCCCGGTAGGGTAACAAAGATAAGTCCCGGTCCGCCCTGAGGCTCAAGGCCTTGAGAGAAGACGAATGGGAACATCATCAAACCTGCGATAAAGGCAATTCCGACATCTGCAAGGGTGATGAACGCCGCAGACTGTACAATGTTGTCTTGCTTGCTGACATAGCTTCCGTAAGTGATCAAAGCACCCATACCCAGAGACAAAGAGAAAAAAGCTTGTCCAAGTGCACTTCCCACTACACCTAGATTCACCTCACTGAAGTCAGGTACCAGGTAGAATGAGATGCCGTTCATGGCATTAGGCAAGGTCAAGGCGTACGCGACGAGTAGCAAGATCATTCCAACTAATGTTGGCATGAGGAACTTAGCTGCGCGCTCAATGCCACCTGAGATACCTTTAGACACGATCCATGCTGTTGCAAACATGAAAAGCGCACCATATAATCCGACCCGCCCAATGTCGTTGATATAGCCACCGAAGTTAGCACCTATGCCAAAGTTGCCACTTACCATCTCCAGAAAATAGCCGAAAGCCCAACCTGCCACTACATTATAAAATGAAAGGATGAGTACGCCACAGAGTATTCCCATCTTACCCACAAAATTCCATTTTGAGAATCCCAAGGCATTGAATGCACCAACAGGGTTTTTTTGTGTCTTGCGACCAATAGCGATCTCCGTAACCATCACTGGAAAACAGAGAATGAAACAGAAAGCGAGGTACATCACAAGGAAGATGGCACCACCACCTTCGCCTACTTCAAAAGGAAACTTCCAAATGTTTCCAAGCCCAACAGCAGATCCTGCTGCTGCCAAAATAAATCCAATCCTACTGTTAAAAGCACCTCTGCTCGCCATTGTGTGGTTAGGTTTTAATATCTCAAAGCTTCAAATATATGTGTATATCAATAATTACATGGAGTCGATGAGACAATTACATGAAATAGTGCTTCTTATAGTATTAAAGGAAGAAAAGCCATTGCCCTTTTATTAGACTTTGTCTGGTAATGAAGCTTCAAGAGAGCATGATCAATAGATTTTGCGACGCGGTGTTAATCTATATCAACACCAATACGCGGCTTATAACCAAACATGCTTTGTGCCTTGATGGCCTTGGATACACGATTGGGTACCATCTCTTCCCAGCCGGACTTCCCCCTTTTAATCATTTCTATGACATTGTCAGAGATAATGTGCAGATGCTCGACCTTGGCATCTTTAATATCTTCTATGTTTTGATTGTCGTAGAGATGCTTGAACAGGTAAACCAAGTGCTGTGCAGGACTGAAGTTCTCGCATGTACGTAGTGACTCATCATCATTGACAGAAGGATAGACCAGCAATTTGACGTTTGTACCGAAAAGTCTACCGAAGGATTCTAAAATACCACCATTAAGATTTTCATAGTATTTCTCCTCGAAGATCCTTGCCAGGTTGTTGATACCCAAAATGATCCCAATCTTCTTTTTGCGAGTGAACTGGGCAAGATAACTGGCCAAGCGGTAGTGTTCCTGATGGTTGGAGATAAGGACGGTCTGGCCAAGAGAACAGAGTAGATCAACGCGATCCATGAAGTCTGTCTCGTCAATTTCACCGCCACTTCTGAGATCGTTGAGTGTGAGTTCGGATAGCACCAGCAGCCGTTCCGGATCGACCTCAGGGTCTTCTCGGAATGCTCTGAGGCCAGAGATCATCATATCCACGTTGACATAGGTGACCG
>DIYH01000044.1 GCA_002435755.1 Flammeovirgaceae bacterium UBA6059 | reverse complement strand
TGTCAATACTAATTCCCCGCTCCGCCCGAACGGGAGGGCGAAGTTAATGCATCCCCACCTTTTTAAATGTATAATGAGGGAGGAAAATTGAGATTTATCCTACCTTCCCCGCTTCCACACCGGTACAGTACTACACGGCTCACCGTACATTATACTAGAGGCGTAGGGAAGAGAGGAGTAATAGAATTGTGTAGCTAGTCCATAATGGTCTGAGTACGATCTGGGCCAATCGACACTAGGCTGATAGGAACATTGGTATTCTTTTCGATTTGCCTTTTGTACTTTGATAGAGCAGGTGGCAGACTATCGATCTTATTAATACCTTGTAGTGATTGATGCCACCCTGGCAACTTTTCATATTGAGGAACAATCTCCTGATTGGCACTATCGAAAGGAAAATGATCAGTCTTCTCACCATCAACCAGATATGAACTGCAGACCTCTAACTCTTCAAATATGTTGAGTACGTCTGCTTTCATCATTAGAAGTTGAGTAACGCCATTAATCATGGTAGCGTACTTCAACGCCGGTAGGTCAAGCCAACCACATCTTCTTGGACGTCCTGTGGTGGCCCCAAATTCTGCTCCCTCTTTTCTCATAAGCTCACCGGCCTCATCATGAAGTTCTGTAGGAAAAGGTCCGCTTCCAACCCTTGTGCAGTAGGCTTTAAAAATTCCATAGACCTCTCCTATTTGACTAGGAGCAATACCTAAGCCAGTACATGCTCCAGCACATGTAGTACTTGAACTTGTCACAAATGGGTAACTGCCAAAGTCTACATCCAGCAATGACCCTTGAGCACCTTCTGCTAAAACCTTTTTGCCTTTATGCAAATAATCGTTGATCAGATACTCACTATCTACGATGTTGAACTGCTTTAAGAATTCTATTGCCTCAAAAAACTCATTATCGAGACTATCTGTATTTGTGTCAGCCCTGTAGAATTCTAGAATATTCTTATGATGCTGCTGAAGCTTAAGGTACTTCTGCTTGAACGTAGACAGTAAAGAGTCTCCGATTCTTAACCCTAATCTTCCTATTTTATCCTGATATGTCGGCCCAATTCCCTTAAGTGTTGAGCCGATTTTCTGATCACCTTTTGATTTTTCATAGGCTGCATCAAGCATTCGGTGAGTTGGCGTGATTATCTGTGCTTTCTTCGAAATGAAAAGGTTCTTTTTGAGGTCTATATTGAATTGACCAAGGTCTTCAATTTCTCTTTTGAGAATAACTGGGTCTAGCACAACACCATTGCCGATTATATTGACAATATCCTCTCGAAAAATGCCTGATGGAATCTGGTGGAGTACATGCTTAATACCATTGAACTCTAAGGTGTGACCTGCATTGGGGCCTCCCTGAAATCTAGCCACCACGTCATATTGCGGAGCTAGAACATCAACAATCTTTCCTTTGCCTTCATCTCCCCATTGAAGGCCTAACAATACGTCTACAGGCATATTACTTTTTGATTTGTACTCGAGCTTCGTCGAGCGAATTCACTATAGTGAATATTGCATTGAGCTTAGTGATGACCAAGAGCTTCTTTACGTGCTCCGAAGGGTTTACTAAAATGACTTCACCTCCCTTATTTCTAAATTTGGTTAGAATCGTAATCAGCACTCCTATCCCACTACTATTAATGTAACGTATGTCTGAAATGTCAATCGCTGCAAACAGGACACTCTGATTGATCCTATCATTGATTATGTCCATTAACTCAGGACCACTTTGTTCGCCGATCAAATCTCCTGAGAAATTGATTACCAAAAGGTCGTCTATTAGGTCGTGTGAGTAACTAGCCTGCATGCTTTGCCTCTTGTTTTTGCTCCTTGTTTTTCTTGGCAAAGAAATAAAGTGAGTGGTGTGTAATATCAATGTCAAACATTTCTTCCAAGGTGTTTTTTATGTTCTGAATCCTAGGATCACAAAACTCAAGTACTTCTCCACTGTCTTGCATCAATATATGATCATGCTGCTTGAAGCCATAGGACTTTTCATACTGAGCCAAATTTCGGCCAAACTGGTGTTTGCTAACCAAATCGCACTCTACCAATAGGTCCAAACTGTTATATACTGTAGCACGACTAACACGATAGTTCTTGTTTTTCATGCTTATATAAAGCGACTCCACATCAAAGTGCCCATCTCTTGAATAAATCTCCTCTAAAATGGCATAGCGCTCAGGTGTCTTCCTTAGGCCTTTGTTTTCAAGGTAACTCGTGAAAATTCTCTTTACTTCTTCGTAAATCTTTTCGTTCAAAGCAATCGGCTATGTTTATATGTACAAATATAATGCGCTTGTTTCAATTCAATTAAACCGAGTAACGTTCACAACGCCAGATACCTTTTCAAGCTTCTCCATCAAAACTTCGAGGTGAATGGTGTCATTCACATACAACTTAATATTACCCTCGAAAATGCCGTTATCGGTATCAATGGTCATTGATCTCATATTCACTTTTAGCTCATTACTAATAATGGTGGTAATATCATTGATCAACCCTATTCGGTCGGTCCCGACAATGGTGAGGCCAGCAAGAAATGCAATTTCTTTCTGAGAGGTCCATTTAGCCTTTACTACTCTATATCCATAATTGGACATGAGTTCTGCAGCATTTGGGCAGGAAGTCCGATGAATCTTGATCCCTTCGTTTACAGTGACAAAGCCAAAAACATCATCTCCAGGAATTGGATTACAACACTTGGAAAGCTTGTAATCAATTACATCCATGTCCTCACCAATCAGGAGCATGTCACGATCTGTGCCTTTCGCTGTTTTAAGAGTTTGTTCTACGGCTTTCGCATCAGATACACGGGTTTTCTTTTTGCTCTCGGCTTCATCCCGGACATCTTTGAACTTCTTGATGTTTGTAGCATCAATTTTACCTAGTCCTACCTGAAAGAAAAACTCTAATGGAGTTTTGGCATCAAAGTATGCCACCAGTTGATCTATGGTCTCTTGCGTGAGCTGAAGTTTTAGTTGTTTTAGTTTGCGTTTGACAATCTCCTTACCTTCAGCTGCAGCTGCTTTGCGCTCTTCCTTTAGTAAATCCTTGATCTTGGATTTGGCTTTTGAACTCACCACAAACCTCAACCAGCCTTCATTGGGTTTTTGCTTATTAGACGTGAGTATCTCAACTTGGTCACCATTCTTGAGCACATGGTTTAGTGGTACCAATTTCTGATTCACCTTCGCGCCAAGACACTGACCACCAACTTCCGTATGAATATCAAATGCAAAATCCAATGCTGTTGCGCCATGAGGAAGGGTTTTCAACTCCCCTCTCGGCGTGAATACAAAAACTTCTTCATTGAACAGATTGCCTCGAAAGTCATCAACAAACTCTAGAGCACTAGCATCACTTTGCTCTAATGTATCTCGTACCCTCTGTATCCATTGCTCCAGACCAGATTCCTGGCTTGTGTTTTCCTTATACTTCCAATGAGCTGCATAACCTTTCTCTGCTATCTCGTCCATCCGTTTGGTTCTAATCTGCACCTCTACCCACTGTCCCTGGGGGCTCATTACGGTAGTGTGCAGCGACTCATAACCATTCGCTTTGGGGGTGGAAACCCAATCTCTGAGTCTGTCGGGATTGGGTTGATAGTAATCTGTCACTATCGAATAGACTCGCCAGCACTCAGCTTTCTCTTTTTCCAAAGAAGTATCGATGATAATACGGATGGCAAACAAATCATATACTTCTTCAAAAGGGATGTCCTGCTTCTTCATCTTATTCCAAACTGAATAGACGGATTTGGGACGCCCCTTTATTTCAACATTGATATTATGCAGCTTGATAGTGTCTTTGATCGGCCGAATGAAATTGGAGATAAACTTGGTTCTTGCAACTTTATTGCTGGCGATGCTGTCTACGATGAATTCATAAGTTTCTGTCTCGGTATACTTGAGATATAAGTCTTCCAACTCTGACTTAATTGCATAGAGCCCGAGTCGATGTGCTAGTGGTGCATACAAGTAGATAGTCTCTGATGATATCTTGAGTTGTTTATTTCTGGGCATTGAACCCAACGTGCGCATGTTATGAAGTCGATCTGCCAACTTCACCAATATTACTCTCACATCCTCCGATAAGGTAAGTAGCATCTTGCGGAAATTCTCTGCCTGTTGTGAGCTTCCGTGTTCGAATACTCCTGAAATCTTAGTGAGTCCGTCGATAATCATAGCGATTTTGGGACCAAACTCTCTATCTATATCGCTAATCTCCCACTCTGTGTCCTCGACTACATCATGTAACAAGGCTGATATGATAGAAGTAGTGCCGAGCCCGATTTCGGTTACACATATTTCGGCTACTGCCAAAGGGTGAAAGATATAGGGCTCACCAGATTTTCGCCGCATGTTTCGATGCGCTTCCATAGAGGTGTTGAATGCCTTTTTTATCTGTTTGGCGTCATCGTCTTTAAGAAACGGTTTGGCGTGCCGAAGCAGCGCCCGATACTTTCTGAGAATTTCCTTACGCTCTACCTCCTCGTCTATCTCAATAGTTGTCTCCATCAACCAAATTATTCATCAATATTTTACCCAAGTGCTTTTGCTTGAAAAACTTAAATCACTACATTTGCGTTCCAATTTCTGATAAGCGGATGTGGCGAAATTGGTAGACGCACTAGACTTAGGATCTAGCGCCGCGAGGCATGGGGGTTCGAGTCCCTCCATCCGCACCAAATAAAAGACCCTCTTGCGCGATAAGAATCGAGTTAGAGGGTTTTTAGTTTAATGAACAATAAATAATTCTACCTTGGAAATTACGCTCGACAAACTTTCAAAAACTGAAGCCTTAATTAAAATTAGATTAATACAGGATGATTATCAACCCAAGGTTGATGAAAAGATTAAGGACTATGCTAAAAAGTCGAACCTCAAAGGGTTTAGACCTGGCAAGGTGCCTGTTGGAGTTATCAAGAAAATGTACGGTAAGGCCATATTAGTCGAAGAGGTAAATCATATCCTTTCACACAAGCTGTATGATTATATCCGAGAAGAAGAACTCCAGGTACTTGGTGATCCTCTGCCAAATGAAACAGAAAATGGTGCAATTGATTGGGATAATCAAACCGAATTCGAGTTTCAGTATAATCTAGGTCTAGCAGAGGAATTTGAAGTTGCGGTTGACAAAAAGGTAAAAGTTGATACTTATACCATTAAGATCGACGACAAGGTAGTACAGGAGACTATTGAAAACCTACAGAACCAGATGGGTGAAATAACGAACCCTGATGAAAGCGCTGCTGGTGACTCACTTTTCGGAACATTGGTCAATGACGATGCTGGTGTAGAAAAGGACGTGCTACTGGAAATTGAAAGACTAGAAAAGAAGGCCCAGAAAGACTTTATTGGCAAGTCCAAAGAAGATGCAATTGCATTTGATCTGAAGAAAACCATTAAGGACGAGGAATATATCGAGCAGATCACTGGGCTAACTAAAGAAGAATTGAAAGGTGCAAAAACTGACTTTACATTTACTATCAAAAATGTGAATAGGACCGAACCTGCAGAGGTTAACCAAGAGCTTTTTGATAAAACATTTGGTAAAGACAGTGTGAAGGATCTTGATGGATTTAAGGAAAGAATAAAAGAAGTGGTTAGCCAAAATTATGGTAAGGAAGAGGTGACCTTTGAGAAGGTTGCTGTTCAAAATAAGCTGATAGAAGCAACCAATTTCGAGCTTCCTGATCAGTTTTTGAAAGACTGGCTGCTTAGAACGAATGATGGCAAGATCACCGAAGCTGACGTGGATAAGGAATATGAAGCGTACGCCAAAGAACTTAAATGGTCACTGATTAAGAATAAGATTGTCAAGACCAACGAGCTAAAGGTAGAGAACGAAGAGGTGTTGGCCGAAGCTAAAGCCTTGATCAGAGGACAGCTCGCTGCTTCAGGTATGGGGGGTGATCAATTCGAATCTAATCTCGATGCATTTGCTGATAACTACCTGAAAGGTGAAAACGGTGACAACTATATGAAAGTCTATAACCAGGTAATGGATCAAAAGGTGATAGACTATGTGAAGCAGGGCATCACAATTAAATCAAAGGAAGTAACAGCCAAAGAGTTTAGAGAATTGCCCCTGAACTAATCAATTGATGTCACAGTTAAGGAGAGGGGTTCTTTGGTGAGACTCTTTTTTAGTTTTAACTTTCTTCATAAATAAATCAATTGATGATTAACAAGGACGAATTCAGAAAATATGCTGTAAAAGGCCAAGGTATCAGTGGGTCTACTTTTGATGCTTATGCGGCCAAAGTAAACACAGACGTCAACAGTATGACCAGGGCGGTAATTGAGGAGCGCCCAACTAACTTCAGAGAGATCGATGTGTTCTCGCGATTGATCATGGATAGAATCATATTTCTGGGTATGCAAGTGGAAGAAGGTATAGCCAACATTATCACGGCGCAGCTTCTTTTCCTCGAATCAGTTGACTCCAAAAAAGACATATTGTTATATATCAACAGCCCTGGGGGATCTGTTTACGCGGGTCTTGGAATGTATGATACAATGCAATATGTGAACCCTGATGTGGCCACTATATGTACAGGTATGGCCGCTTCTATGGGGGCGGTATTATTGGCCGGTGGAGCACCGAATAAAAGATCTGCTTTGAAGCATGCTCGAGTGATGATCCACCAACCGAGCGGAGGAATGCAGGGTCAGTCTAAAGATATGGAGATCACGCTTCGTCAGATGCAGGAACTTAGAAAAGACCTCTACAATATTCTCGCTGGTCATTCTGGTAAGAGCTATGAGCAAATAGAACAAGACTCTGACCGAGATAACTGGATGCGAGCTGAGGAAGCTAAGGCGTATGGCTTGATCGACGAGGTACTCGAAAAGAAATAGACATGGCACAGGCAACTTGCTCGTTTTGCGGCAGAAACAAGAAGGACGTGGACCTGATGATATCAGGTATACACGCCCACATATGTGATAAGTGTATCGCACAGGCTAATCAAATCCTCAATGAGGAGGAGAAGACTAAAAATGCCAAAGACGCTCCCAAGTTCAACCTGGTAAAGCCACAAGAAATGAAGTCCCATCTTGACCAGTTCGTGATTGGTCAAGATGAGGCAAAACGTGTTATCTCTGTAGCGGTATACAATCATTACAAGCGCCTGATGCAGGAAAAAGACCCTGATGATATTATGATTGAAAAATCGAATATCATAATGGTTGGTGAAACTGGTACCGGGAAAACTTATCTCGCCAGGTCGCTAGCACAAATCCTACAGGTGCCGTTTTGTATTGCAGATGCGACTGTATTGACTGAAGCAGGCTATGTTGGTGAGGATGTTGAAAGTATCCTAACCCGACTCCTACAGGCTGCAGACTATGATGTCGAGTCAGCGGAGCGAGGCATTGTATACATAGATGAGATCGATAAGATCGCCCGAAAAAGCGATAACCCTTCTATTACCAGAGATGTATCTGGTGAAGGTGTGCAACAGGCTATGTTGAAGTTACTTGAAGGCACTTCAGTGAATGTACCTCCTCAAGGCGGAAGAAAACATCCTGATCAGAAAATGATCACTGTAAATACGGAGAATATTCTTTTCATCTGCGGGGGCGCTTTTGACGGCATTGCACGAAACATCGGAACCCGACTCAATACGCGACCGTTAGGGTTCGCAAAATCTGAGGACAAACTAGATAGCGTTGACAAAGACAATCTTCTGCAATATATCACAGCTCAGGACCTAAAGTCATTTGGTCTTATACCCGAGCTGATCGGCAGGCTACCGGTACTTACACATCTCGATCCATTAGATGCTGACGCACTCCATTTAATATTAACAGAGCCTAAAAATGCCCTGGTTAAGCAATATGTAAAACTCTTCAAAATGGAGGGTGTGAAGTTGAGCTTTGATAAAGGCGCTCTAAAATATATCGTCAGTAAGGCTATGGAGTTCAAGCTCGGGGCTCGCGGATTGAGGTCTATTTGTGAGGCAATAGTCAATGATGCCATGTTCGAGATCCCCTCACAGGACGACATAACAGAACTACGTATTACTAAGAGCTACGCAACAGAGAAGTTCGAAAAGTCAAAATTCAACAAGCTCAGAGCAGCCTAGTAGCGGTCATTTCAAGGCCTCTATTATTCTCCCGGCTGCAGTAACTGATGCCTTCTTACTCGTCACTTTTTTTGAGATGTCATCATATCCTTTGATGATTTGAGCGCGATACACCTTGTCATCTAACAGCTTGTCTAACTCTTTGCTTAGCTCGTCCTTGTTGAAATCATGCTGTATGAGTTCTTTCACTACCTCCTTACCAGCGATTAAATTGACCAGAGATATGAACTTTACCTTAACTAATAATCTACCCACAGCGTAAGTAAGTGGGCTTGTCTTGTAACAAACCACCTGTGGACATTTTAGCAGAGCGGTTTCTAAAGTCGCTGTACCTGAAGTTACGATCGCCGCTCTTGATACGCTTAAGATATCATAAGTCTTGTCATAAATGAGTTCGGCATTTTTGAGACTCTCTACTTTATTATAGAGTTCATTGGGCAAATTGTCTACTGCCGCAATTAGAAAGTGATGATCTGATCTGGCCGATATCAAATCGACCATCAGCCCAATCATACTATTCACCTCCTGATATCTACTACCTGGAAGTACCGCTACTGTTCTCTCATGATCAAAGTTATCTATCAATGAGTTGTCAAAATGATAATCTTCAATAGCATCAATGAGAGGGTTGCCCACATATTCGACATCAATATTATAGGACTCAAAAAAACCTACTTCAAACGGGAGAATAGCGTAAAGTTTGCTGATGTATTTCTTAATCTTCACCGCTCTGGAGGCATTCCATGCCCAGGCCTTTGGAGCTATATAGTAATGAACTGGTATACTCTGCTTATGCGCAAATTCAGCAATCTTCAAATTGAACCCAGGGTAGTCGATTAATACAATCAGGTCAGGTTTGTAAGCTAAAAGCTCTTGTTTACATTGACTGAGAAGCTTCCTGATCGTACCAAGGTTTTTAATCACCTCCCATATTCCCATGAAAGCAAGCTTGTTGTAGTGTACACTGACATTGGCACCTGCCTCTTCCATAAGATCTCCGCCCCAGCAGGTAATCTCAAGCTCAGGAGCTTGACTTAGCAAAGCCTTGATCAAATTAGAGCCGTGCAAATCCCCGGAGCGTTCTCCAGCTACCATGAAGATGCGTGAGTTGGCTTTGCTACTCACCAAAATACTCTACAAAGTTTCGAGGAGTTTCATAGAGCTTCAACGAGTGTAACTCTGCATGAGGTTCTATAGCTTTTATTTTAGGAGATAATATCTCCCAAAACTCAGCAATGATGTTTTCGCAACTTGCCATCTTATCCTTCATGAATGGTACGTCGAGGTTAAGGTTTTTGTGGTCCACTTTTTCTATAACCTCCCTTTTAATCAAACTACTCAACGCCTTCAAATCTATCACAAAACCAGTATCAGGGCTGGGTTGTCCCTTGACAGTCACTATTAACTCAAAATTATGTCCATGCCAATTTGCGTTGGCACATGGGCCAAACATCTCAATATTCTTCTCCTCAGACCAATCCGGATTGTATAGTTTATGTGCAGCGTTGAAGTGTTCTTTTCTACTAACGTAAATCATTGGGGTACCTTATGAGTGCAAATATAGAAAGAAGACCGATCCGTTAATGCTGCTCAAATGTTCTAAATTTGCTCTAAAACAAGCTTATGATCATTGTCACAGGAGCGGCCGGATTCATCGGCAGTTGCCTTATCAAGAAACTAAACGACCACAATTTCAATGCTGTGGTGGCAGTGGACAAGTTTGACAACCCTGAAAAGAATAGGAATCTAGAAGGGAAAAAGATCATTGAAAAAGTAGATCGGGATCATCTCTTCGATTGGCTTGACGAACATCAGGAGACGGTGGAGTTCATATTTCATATTGGTGCAAGAACTGATACTACTGAGTTTGACAGAGCACTTCTCGAGAGTCTCAACACCAATTATACCAAGCGTATCTGGCAAAAATGTGTAGAGTATCAACTGCCTTTGGTATACGCATCATCTGCGGCTACTTATGGTCTTGGAGAGTACGGATATCAAGATGATGAATCCACAATTCCTTTATTGAAGCCACTCAATCCTTATGGTGACTCTAAAAATGCGTTTGACACATGGGCGCTAGCCCAAGATGAAAAACCTTTTTTTTGGGCCGGGTTGAAGTTTTTCAATGTTTACGGACCAAATGAGTATCATAAAGGTCGCATGGCTTCTGTCATCATGCACGCTCACAACCAGATTCAACAAACTGACGGAATGAAGTTATTTCGGTCACATCATCCAGATTTTAAAGATGGCGAGCAGCAACGCGATTTTGTATTCGTTGATGATGTTGTAGAAGTTTGCTACTTCTTAACGCATCACCGCAAAAACTCTGGTATTTACAACCTGGGGAGCGGCAAAGCCCGAACATTTTTAGATCTCACCAGAGCAGTATTCTCAGCTCTCGAAAAAGAAGAGAACATCTCATTTATAGACACGCCTGAGGATATTCGTGATAAGTATCAGTACTTTACTGAAGCGAACATGTCTAAACTTCAATCGATTGGATATGACAAACCTTTCACTTCATTGGAAGATGGTGTTGCCTCGTATGTAAAAGACTATTTATCAAATCATAATTACCGCTAAATACTCCTCAATTCAAAACAAAAGAGGGGTGTATTCCCCCTCTTTTGTTTTAATATCAACTGTAAAATACTTATCAATTTTCAATTGTGACAGACACAGTTGCAGCAGCATCCGTAGGATTACCTGCCACATCCATACCTGTAATTGAGAAAGTCAAGCTGAATGTATCTGGTAATGTGCCCACTGGGAATGACACGGTCCCGTCAGATCCCAAGGCTCCATCTACTACGTCATCAAAAGCATCACTCGTTACACTAATTGTAGCCCCTGCGCTCAATACTTCACTTAAATCAGCACCTAAAGTAGCCGTGCTACCCGATACAGTAAAAGATCCAAATAAGTATGTTGGATTGGTGTCATCAACAGCTACGTTAAATGTAGTAGCTGATAAACCCTCCTCATTACCAGTAGCAGCAATTATAGTAAGCGTATCGATCGTTATTACATCCATACCTGTAAATCCGGCAGCAGCTGTATACCTGAAAGCTATACTATCTGTTCCTCGACTTAACTCACTCAGCGTACCGTTAGCAGCACTGATAACCGGAGCACTTGCTAGCGATGATAGAGGATTACTAAATCCAATGGTAATAGTCTCAGTAGCAGAAGCCCTTAACACAGTATCAGGGTTAGCCTGAAAAGCCTCAACTTCCAATTCATCACCAGTTACACTAATACCAAGTGAGCAGAACTCACCCTGATCTGTAAAACCTCCACAATAATCAGCGCCAGGTGTTCCCAGAACTATTGTGTTACCCGTGTTATCCGCATCAATAGTGTATTCATAGGTAATCAAAAATGAATCCCCCTTCTCTAAGCTACTTATGTCCAAACCAAGTAGTGAGGTAGCTCGAGTAGGACTAACTTCAACCGTAGTAGGCAATTCACTGGCCTGAAAAGTTTCTAGCACTGCCTGTTCTGTTCCAAAGTTGATAAACAAAGTCACATCTATTAATGTCGATGTAGTACCGGAGCGACCTACGAAAAACTTGTGCCCATCCGCTGCACCATCAAAGTTTTCAGCATCTAAGGTGAAACTATAATTGGCATTGTTCAAATCTGACCATCCAAATTCACCCGATACATTTGTTGCCAGTAACACTACTGGAATAGTGAAATCAGGGAATCTCTGCACGTCCTCATCTTCACAACTAGACAAGAGAAACGAAGCGCTCAAGAGCATGATTAATAATCTTGATATATTTTTCATCATTGTTCGTTCTTTAAAAATTAGAATCTAGCCGGATAATTGTTATCATCCCAGAATATATTCGACCCAAACCATGTGGTTGAATTCGGATCTGGAGCATTCGGATTCGTCTGTAACTCGCTCTGAGGGAATGGCATTCTGCGTGGGAACGCTTGCGTAGGAATGATCGACATCCTGGCTAAAGCACCATTGTCATCCGTCGATGGTCTAACAAATGGAAGCTTTGTCCTTCTGAAATTGATGAAGGATTCAGTATGATTGCCAAAGTTGGCAATATACCATTGGTCCATCACCACATCCAGCTGTGATCCTTCTCCTGTACCTGCAGAAGCGCCATCATATTTAGCCAATACCGCACTCACATATGCTTCAATATCCGCCGAGGTAGGTGCTAAAGAAGCATCAAAATTAGATGCACTTGAACCAAAAGCCATCACATCGCTGATGGACGCTCTTACACCCTCCTCAAGCAATGAACGGGCATCACCCGTAACACCATCAAGTGTCAACACCGCCTCAGCCTGCATGAACTTAGCCATGGCATTAGTGAGCAAAGGATAGATACCTCCTACACTGAGATCAGACTGCTGTACTGTTTCCCCCCGGTCGTCATCAAACAATCCTCCGATAGGATAGATACCGAATGTGGTCCTTGCACCACCATCATTGGGGATACCAGTTCCATCACCGTGATCTCTGCCCGTATATCCATCACCGACATAACCATATGAACATCTCGTCTGCCATGTGGCAGGATTAGTATGCCTAGCACCGTATCCAAAACATGGGAAATCGTCCGGCACAACCTTACCTGCAGTCACAGCTGCTGCAAATGGCTCTCCGCTGATATTACTTGGCAACTGTCGATAGAAATAATATCGGATCCTTGGATCGACAACATCTGCCTCACCTTCTACACCATAACCTTTGTACATCTTAAACATCAGCGTGTTGCTCATGTAAAATGTCTTAACACCTCCAGTATAATGTAGCTGGTGCATTCTGTGCCTGTTCTCAGGTGCTAAACCTGTTCCAAATGCAAAATCCGCATCCTCACCGTTAGCACTGATCACACCATCACCAATTGCCGAATTAGCCAAATCACCATTACCAAGATTCAATGCCATCTTAAGCTTAAGGGTATTGGCAAACTTAGTCCAGTTAGCAGCATTACCACCGTAAATAGCATCATTCTGAGGACTTACCCCTCCTGCACCAAGGTCTGCGATTCCATCATCTATCAAAGCAAGAATCTTAGGATATACTTGCTGCCCTTCTTCCCATGCCGGTCCAGATGGACCTTCAGCACCCAATAGCGCTTCGTCAAAGGGTGCTGTACCCCAAACATCAATAAGCACACTGAAAATGTAGGCCTTCATGATCTTAGCAATACCTGCATGAGTCGTCAATGGAGGATCATTTAAAGGAGCATCCTGTATGATTCTTTCTGCATTAACTAAGGCATCTACATAAAACTCCTCAAAGCCCAAGCCAACACCACCATCAGCAGGAAGGCTACCATATTGACTACCTGTCGACTCCATGTTTTGCCCCATCACCGCGAGGATATCCAATCTGTCAACAAGTACCTGTGCTGTCGCAATCTGAACAGATGGAATCAATAATTCCAAATCCGGCTCAGTAGGACTGTTCGGGTCCGTATTTACATCCAGCCAATCACCACTACATGAGGTAATCATACCTACAAGCGCTACGGCTGTTACGTATCTTATAATCTTATTCAATCGTGTCATTTTAATTTTTTTAGGTCCTACCAATCATTAAAAAGTAACCGAAAGGTTTACACCATATCTTCTGGTAGAAGGAATACCCATGAAGTCAAAACCTCTGAATGCACCTGTAGTATCACCTCCACCAAGACCAGAAACTTCAGGATCGAAATCAAGCGCATCAGGGAAGTTCACAGCATCATACCATAGGTTTCTTCCTGAAAAAGACACACGAGCTGAACCAAATGGTGTCTTGTCAAGAATAGCACTAGGGAAGTTATAAGAAAGAGAAACCTCCCTTAATCTTATTGTGGTAGCATCATAGACAGAGGCCCAGTCTGCTCCACCAGCAGCCCAGCCATCAAAGAAAACCCAGTCATTCGCTGGAAGCAACACGTTGTTGACTATCTTTTGATTGTTCTCGTCAACTAGAGCGTTACCCTGTCCATCACCGAGAAATCCACCTCCCAATCGCGGAACTCTATCGGTATTCAACGGATGGTTCAAGATACCTCGGCTGAAGGTCTGGTCCGCCGTAACAGAGAAGATATCACCCCCATGTACATAATCAATCAACACAGACAGGCTGATACCCTTCCATGAGAAACTGTTGGTAACACCTACAGTATAATCAGGGTTAGGATCTCCTATCACTCTCAATTCATTAGTTTCAAATGGTTTCCCTGAAAGAGGATTAACCAGCACCTCACCTGTTTCTTCATCACGTTGTACATCCGTACCAAGGATCTGACCAAATGGCAAGCCTGGAACATGAACAATAGATCGTCCACCAGCGGAGAACCCACCTACATTGATTTGCTCAGCATCTCCAATATCAATCACCTCGTTACGATTGCGAGTGAAAGCTGTGTAAATATTCCACTTAAAACCATTGGACAGCTCAACTGGTGTAAGATCTAAACCGATTTCCCAACCAAAGTTATCCACACGCCCGATATTGGTCACTGCTTCACGATAACCTGTAGATGAAGGCACTGTCACCTCGATGATCTGGTCTGTAGATTGTCTGTTGTAGTACGTCGCATCCAAGCCAATCTTGTTGTTAAGCAATGTCACTTCTACACCCACTTCGTATTCTGTGGTGAACTCAGGCTTCAAAGTAGGTGAGCCCAGTGTTTGTTCTTGGTTTCCAATGTTAAAAGTTCCTCGTGAGGTTGTGAATGGGAACTGTAGGTTGGTGTACTGATCATTGATCAAAAATGGTGTCTGAGTCTGGTATGGAGCAGCTTCATTACCTACTCTGGTCACACCTGCCCTTACCTTAGCGAAGTTGATCACAGTTGGAAGTGATACAGCCTCACTTAACACCACAGATGCACTCACACCAGGGTAAAAGAATGACCTGTTGTCTTCGGGAAGCGTAGAAGACCAATCATTTCGTCCAACAACATTCAAGAATGCCCAGTCTCTGTAAGAAAGAGAAAGATCGGCAAACACACCCTGGAAACGTTGAGTCTCTTGGCGGTCTCGCCTCATCAATTGAGAGGAAGTATTGGTAATTCTGTCAATACCTCTTGCTATGATACCATTCCCTACGATTGTCGTCTGCTCTAAGCTTCTTTGGTTGGCATTATGACCTACTAAAGCCCTGAAATTAAGATCCGCAGAAAGGTCCTTCTCAAGAGTTACCAGAAGGTTGCCATCCAATTCTTCTCTGAAAATATCATCCACAGAGTACTCACCCGCAGGGATGTTCTCACCACCAGCCGGCACAAGACTTGAACGTCTGTCAGTGTAGGCATTGAAACCAAACTTATAGGTTACTGTCAACCAGTCAAATACTTCATAACCTACCGTGGCATTACCAAAATACCTGTTCACATCTGAAAGAATTGGAGCAAACTCTGCCACCCAGTAAGGATTATCAAACCCATTCCTGTAATAGATTGAACCTCCCGTACGATTATTAACATAAGGGTTATTGGTCAAATCGTAGGTTGGTGACATCAAATACAGCATGCCAATAATTGATGAACCCGCAGCTGCTCCAGCACCTCCTATCTCAGCACCTTGCTGAGCAGATCTCTGTTCAGTGTTTACATAAGTGATGGCTCCATTGATAAACAGACCGTTGGCTAGCTGGGCCCGTCCACCAAAGTTCATGGATGTTCTGGTAATTTCAGAAAAAGGAATTATACCCTCGTTATGAGTTCGTGATACGCCAGCGGTCAAACTAGTGTTTTCTCCACCAGAAGTCACCTGAACAGAATTTTCAAGAACACTACCATCCTGCCAGAAATTGTTAAAGTTATCTACATCAGGATAAGCTCTATCTATAAATTCAAGAATTTCAGGATACTGATCGCCCGCATACAGTGGGCTGCTGGGGTTTGAACCATACTTGTTAAACAGTGGATGACGGATACCCTGCACTCCTCCTAGCGTATTACCTAGAATACCATCAGTTGGGAAACCCTGATCGATCATCTCATTGACCCATTCATACCTAGGACCCCAGGTGCCAAAGAAACCGTTGTTCCACACAAAATTGTTGGATCCAAAAGTGGCACCTTGTGTCCATTCTCCTTGCTTATCAAGGTTCATCGCATTTTGTTCAATGTTATAAGAAGTGTTGAAAGTGACTTCCAAACCTTTCTTCTCACCCCTGGCAGCAGCCTTGGTCGTAATTACAATCACACCATTTGCAGCACGTGAACCATACAAAGCAGCCGCAGAAGCGCCTTTTAGTACCGTCATCGTCTCTATGTTGTTCGGATCAATATCAAACGCCCTGTTTGATTGAGGATTTCCTTGTCTGAAATCATCATTGGTCCTAGTTGTAGAATTATCAAATGGTACACCGTCTACCACAAACAATGGCTGATTATTACCAGTTAATGATGAACTACCACGAATAGTAATGTTAGTTGCCTGACCAACACCGCCACCAGCCCCGATAATATTCACTCCAGGTACTTTACCTGTCAATGCTCTGATCGGATCTGGCTCTGCACGCTGCTTCAATGCATCTCCTGACACATCAGATACAGCATAACCTAGTGCCTTCTTCTCTCTCTCGATACCAATCGCTGTAACAACAACTTCAGAAAGTTGCTTTACGTCAGAACTCATGGTCACATCAATACTTGATCTTGCTCCGATCGCAATCTCCTGTGGTGATAAACCAATAAAAGAGAATACCAACGTACCCGCATCACCAGGCACATTGAGCTTGTAGTTTCCATCGATATCGGTAGTGGTGCCAGTAGTGGTACCCTTAAGGATGACATTCACCCCAGGGAGTCCCCCACCGTCTTCGTCCACTACCCTACCGGAAATCGTTCTTTCCTGCGCAAATGAGGTCGAAATCGACACTACGAATGCGAGCAGGAAGCTTAGTAGATTTGCTCTCATACAGTAATAGTTTTAAAAGGTTAAACATTTAACCCCGCAGTAAGAAGAGAGCAGAGAAGTCTTTGAAACACACTTTTTACTCAATCCCCACTACGGGAATGTCTCAAAGGTGACTATTAGAGGGGTGCAATTAATCCCCCATTATGTATGATTTTAGGAGAGCGAGAAAGTACCTTTAGATTAGTTTTTCGCGCAAAGCTTTGTCAATAGCCTGAGATTTACTGTTGACATGAAGCTTAGCATAGATGTTCTTAATGTGAGATTTTGCAGTTTCTTTGGTGATAAAAAGCTCATCTGCAATGATGGAGTAACTCTTGCCTTTGGACAGCAATTCGAGCACCTCTGTTTCGCGGGATGTCAAGGGGGACTGTAAATTTTTCTGAAATGATTTCACCACCATTTTGGCAATGCTACCGCTCAGTGGGGCCCCTCCACTAGAAATCTGATCCAGTGCGTTGAGTAGTTCATTATGAGAAGAGCTCTTGGTAATATACCCAGAAGCTCCAGCGCATAAAGCATCAAAAACCTTCTCCTGGTTCTCGTGGATGGTGTTTACGATGATGTCGATTTGAGGGGATACTTTCTTTACACGCTTTATACCCTCGATACCATTCATGCCTGGTAGCTCTATATCCATCAAGATAATGTCCGGGTCATCTTTACGCAGATTTTTGAGTGCTACTTCGCATGAAGTATAAGTATTAACAACATAATATTTAGGGAAACTATTGATGATCAAAGCAAATCCATCTTTGATCGGCTCATTGTCTTCAACAATGATAATCCTTACTTTTTCGGACGACATGAAGTGTGAGTTTTTGACCTTAGGTGAAAAGTAAGTTCGCATAGTGGTAGCATCCAACCCCCATATTGGGGGGTAAATCAAATATCGTGCAGCACGGCCTAATACAAATTTGGTCTCCTACACTTTGTGGTAACAAGCGGTGAATAACTACCCCCTATGGGTGAAGAATAATGGATAGCTTACTAGTAAGCTCACTCTCCAGCTAAATAAGTCTGTCTTTAACTGCCCTTTCTATTGCTTGAGATTTGGAATTGACTTGTAATTTTTGATAAATGCTCTTGATATGGGACTTGATCGTCTCTTTGTGGACAAATAGTTCATCGGCTATGATACTATAGCTTTTGCCTTTAGCGAGTAGTCCCAGCACTTCTGTCTCCCTACCGGAAAGAGGTGTGATGGGATTTTTTTGAAATGATGAAACGACCATATTAGCTATCTCGGGAGTCATCGGTGCTCCTCCTCGCTCCACATCTTCCAGTGCCCCAATAACTTTTTTAAACTGGGCGTCCTTCTTTAAGTATCCAATCGCTCCGGAACACAGCGCCTCAAAAACAATTTTAGGCTCGTCACGTACTGAGTTCACAACAACCTTTGTTTCAGGTTTAAGACCTTTGATCTTAAAAGTAGCTTCATGACCATGCATTCCTGGTAACTCCAGATCCATCAATACTATATCTGGCAAATCTATTTCAAGGTTTTTGACTGCTGGTTCAGCTTTGCGGTAGGCGCTAACCACTCTAAACTGATCAGTACTGTTGATCATCAAGGTGAGCCCCTCGCGGACCACATCATTGTCCTCTACAATAACGATGCGAACTCGTTTTTTTGCCATACTTCTTACGGTCGGTCAACTAAGAATATACGACAGAATCGAGAATAGACAAAAAAAGGCCTTACCTCAAGTGCAACTACACTTTTGGCAAGACCTATCTATTGCTTATTAAGGGTGGTGTTTTACACTAGTGATTTGTCTTTCGCATTGATGTTTTCAGATACGATCTGACCATCAAATAAGTGAATGATCCTATGAGCATATTCTGCATCAATCGGAGAGTGAGTTACCATTACAACTGTAGTGCCAGACTCGTTAAGGTCGCTGAGAAGTGTCATCACTTCCTGACCATTGGCAGAGTCAAGGTTACCGGTAGGCTCATCAGCCAGTATCAGCTTAGGCTTAGCTACTACTGCTCTTGATATAGCAACTCTCTGCTGCTGACCACCTGACAGTTGCTGAGGGAAGTGATTACGTCGATGCATAATTTTCATTGACTCCATTACTTCTTCTACTCTCTTTTTTCGGTCGGCTGATGAGTACTTCAAATAGATCAATGGAAGCTCGATGTTCTCATACACTGTGAGTTCGTCGATCAGGTTAAAGCTCTGGAATACAAAACCAATATTCGCTTTTCGCAGATCGGCTCGTTTTCTCTCAGAGTAGGTCGAGATCTCCTCATCTTTGAAATAAAACTCACCTTCGGAAGGGTTGTCAAGTAAGCCAATGATGTTGAGAAGGGTAGACTTGCCACATCCCGAGGGTCCCATGATGGCTACAAACTCACCGGTTTGTACCTCAAGGTTCACACCGGCCAGTGCCGTAGTTTCCACTTCATCAGTATAGTAGAACTTTTTGAGGCCTACTGTTTTGATCAAGGTTTTTCCGTTTTCCATTTGATTTATGGTTTATTTAAAATTCTATTTGAATACTAATCTGTCCTTGTCCTCATATCCCTCATAGGAAGAGACGACTACTTGCTCACCAGGTTGCAAGCCTTCTAGCACTTCGTAATATCGTGGATTTTGACGACCAAGTCGAATATTTCTTCGAGTAGCAAACCCACCATCTTCAGACACTACAAATATCCAGTTGCCGCCAGTAGTCTGATAGAAGCTACCTCGGGGAATCTGAACCGCCTGAATATTCTCACTTAACTGAAGTTTGATCTGAAGTGTCTGTCCGCGACGGATACCATCAGGCACAGGACCGTCAAAAGCCATATCCACTTCAAAAAGTCCATTGGTCACTTCAGGGTAGATCTTAGTGATCTTCAAATTGTAATCAGCTCCCGCAAATGGGAATGAGCCGGCTAAGCCTTCGTAGATACGAGCGATGTAATGTTCGTCTATAGAAGCACGAACTTTGAACCCATTCATATCATCGATCTGAGCAATATTCTGTCCAGGGGCTATAGACTCTCCTACTTCTACATTCACAGACGATAGCACTCCGGCTATTGGCGCTTTGATGTAGAGGTTCTCGAGATTCTTCTTGATCATCTCAAGGTTGTTACTGGTACGCTCAAGCGTTGCTTCTGTTTGAGCAATTTGTGTTACAGCGTTCAGGGAGTCAAAGCGCGCACTCTCTATAGCGATGTTTCTTGAGGCAACAAGTCGATCATATTCGCGCTTAAGGTTAAGATACTCTTGCTCAGAGATCACCTTGTCTTCGTACAACTCTTTACCACGAACGTAGGCGTCCTTAGCCTGGTCAATTTGAAAGCCCAACTCGATGAGGTTGGCCTTTAGGTTAAACTGATTCTGTTGAAGACTGAGCTTTGTGTTTTCAAGGTTGTTGATGAGAATAAAAGCTTGCGTCTCTTCACGTATGAAGTTTTGAACGAGGTTGTTGTTAGCCAGCTTCAAGATCGTGTCACCAACTTCGATCATGATACCACCATCATAGTATTTTCTTTCGACGTTACCCCCTTCGATGGCATCCAACCTGATGGTCTTGATCGGCATGACCGTACCATCCACAGGAATGAATTCTCTAAACTCACCGCGGTGAACATCAGAGATGTTGATTTTTTCTACTTCTACATTGAGCTTTGCGCCCTTATCCGCAAAAATGAAGCTGTACAGGACAAAGACCACAAACAAACCTCCGAGCCCAAAGGTGGCAATTCGCCCGACGGTCCATTTCTTTTTCTTGATTTTCCGATCCATTCGTATGATATTATTTCAAGTTCGACCTGCCTGTTTCAATAAGAATGCCACTTTTGTAACCTGTTGATTACCTGTTAGTTGACCGAGTTTCAGGTGCCAAGTGTGTAACGATTCTGTACACTATAGAACAATCACTGTTCACTTTTGACCAAGCCAAAGACACAAAAAAAGGGCTCAAGCGACACGCCTGAACCCCAAGGTCAAAAACTCAAAATAAAAAGGACTAATCAAATCTTAATCCACAACAACACTCGAATATACAATAATTCAATCGAAAAAAAAATTTACGAATCCCAATGAAAGGAGCAACTTTGCAGCTCTAATCCACATTAGTCAGTGGCACGGTTTTGGTTTAACTGTGATTTGAAAATGAAGAAATTACAAATAACACTATTGGTGATAAGCCTAGGGGTATGTGCTTACCTAGTCTACACTGCTCAACGACTGGAAGAAATTGAGCCTGCCGAAACCACGAACCTGACGACTTTTTTAACAGATGACACTGAGAATGTGATATCTTCCGGTTTTGGATCGATACAAGCACCCTTAGGTTTTCAACTTGTTCCTACAGGCAAAGGTCAATTCTTGCTCACTTATGACAATAGGCAACAAAACGACGTAAGTATTCAGATATATGATGTGATTGGCAATCTGCTATTGGAAGAAGATAGTAATCACCAACGCATCCAAAAAGAGTATGACTTATCGGAAAGTGGTTCAAGACTCTTCGTTGTGAAGGTCGATAATCAAAAAGTCGCCAGAATCAAGAAAGTTACGGCTGGTTAGAAGCTATGTCTATACCCAGGTTGGTGGTGCCTGCTGACCACATTAAAAAAGCCTTCTCTTTTTCATAATTCACTTCTAGCTTTAAAAGCTTACTCCGCGCCTCAATAAGTTTTGCTTCACGGCTGTTAACCAAAAACAGCGAGCTCTCACCATTTTCAAACTTCATAAGCTCTCCCGCCACCAACGTCTCATAGTTGTCTACCATGGCCCTCTGTAGTGTGACCATATCGGAGGTATTGATTAACTTATTGTAGCTGGTGCGAATCTCATTCTGGATTTCACGATTGAGCCTATTTCTTTCAAGGCTCACATCCATGAGCTTCAAATTGGTCTTGGCCAGTTTTGCCCTTTCCTTCCTGAGCAGTAATGGGAAGGCGAATTCTAACCCAAACTTATAATTATCATCAAAGAAGAATTCATTACCTGAGTTGGATGCTCCTTCTTGACGCAGAAAATTATAATTCAGATTAAGTTGTGGCTTGAGCATCTCCCTATTCAACCTTTGCTCTATCTCAAACTGGTTATACTTAGCGTTGATCTTTCTTATCTCAGGATGCTGCACTTTCGCTACTTCCAAAAGCAACTGAAGTTCATCAGCGGTGAGAAATTCGTTACCTACACTAATTGAGGGAACGATGTTCTCAGTCAGTTCTACAGGCTCATTTTCAGGAGACCATAAATGATTAGAGAGTATAAGTCCGGCATTCAAAAAAGCAATTCGAGCCTGCTGCATCTCTATATCCCTGTTTTGTTGTGTGATAGCTGCCTCCACAGAATCTATTGGTGCCTTATCACCGTTAAGCACACTCTCTATGATACCATTGAGTCGAAATTCTGCCAGGCCAAGAGCCTCGATCCTGATCTGATACTCAGCATACTTCAAGTACCAATTCCAATAATCCTTCGCTGCAGAGAGTAGGATCTTGTTGATCATTTTTATTTTCTCCGCCTCCGCCATATCTACCATCAACTGAGCCTGACGGAGAGATGCTCTTCTCTGGTCGATAAACATACCTTGACCAATCGGCACACTCATCCCTATTGCCAGCAAGCCATTGTCAGTATTGACAAATTCCTCTCCGATATACTGACCAGTCGCTTGTTGATATTGAACTTTAAGGTCAGTATTGAACCAGACGGGCACTTTTAGCTCATGGTCCCACTGGTCCCAATACTCAGTTCCCTTGAGTGTTTTGTAATCGTAAGTCGAGTTGATCTTAGGATCAAATGATCCACGAGCGAGTCGTATCTCCTGCTGCGCACCAGCCTCAAGAAGCTCGGCCTGCCTTACTACAGGATGGTTTTGTAGTACAAGTCCATAGAAGTCATCTATCGACAATACACTAAGTGAGTCCTGAGGTTGTGCAACAATCCGCCAACTGAAAAAACAGAAAACCAGAAATAACCTGTATTTCATTATTTTTTGGCCACTTTGGTATCGTCCGTCTGTGGTTCCTGCTCAAGGCTTGGAGGGAAGCCATTGAGTTGTCGCCAAATCTCATACCAGACAGGTACTTCATCAAGCATAGCCCATCCCTTTACACCTGAGCCAAGACGTAGTTGCTTTGGCCAAACCTCCTCTTCAGGGTCTGGTGTGACCAATATTCGAAACATCCCTCCTTTACTATTGACATAGTCAATAACACTGATGACTCCTCCGAATGTACCTACGGCTACATTAGGCCAACCTGAGAACTGAAGTGCGGGCCAGCCGTCAAACTCAATACGAACTTTGCGTCCTTTGGTTAACAATGGTACATCCATCGCCTTGACATACATCTCTACTGCTATGTCCGGAGATTCGGGCATGATAGTCACAATCGGTTCCCCTTCTTTTATCGTCTCACCAAGGCCTGCCAGTTGTGCTTGTACTACATAGCCATCTTGCGGTGCTAGGATGTGATATTGATCATTTCGGATGCGCATGTTGGCATACTCGTTCCTCAACTTTGCAATAGCTCCGCTAGTCTCAAAAATATCTGCTCGCGTAGCACCCAGATCAGATTCAGCTTTGCTTATTTTATCCAAAAACTCCGCCTCCAGAGTGCTCAATTGAATGATCGCATTAACCCTTTCATTCTTACTGCCAAGAAACTTATTCTCGACTGAAATCAGCTTAGCCTGTGCCTCTTGAAGCTTTAACCTGCGGCCTTCTAATTCAGTAAGCGACTTAAGTCCCTGATCGTAAAGTTTTTGCTGACGATCAAATTGTTTTTCAGCTATTTCAAAGTTGACTTTCTCAGCTTCATAATCGGTACTATCACTGGTCACTTTGAAGTTCATCTGAAGCACTTTGTTCTCGGCTTGTTTGAGCTTGAACCTCATGGCTTCTTTAAGGGCACTAACCTGTCTCTCCAAAGCGGCCGCCTTGGCCTCTTTAGCATCGAGACTGGCTTCTTTAGCATATATCTGCTCTTCGAGGCGCTGTAGGAGCTCCGGATCGAAATACTTCTCCTTGACTTCTGAGATCGTAGCTATGGTATCGCCACTAATCACGTATTCTCCTTCACGTACTCTCCAACTCTCTATCCGTCCTCCAATGACCGTCTCTACTCGCTGGGGACGGTTAGAAGGTGTGAAAGCAGTCACTTTCCCATAGCCATCGATGTTTTGTTGCCATGGTATGAAAAGACCCAAAAATACAATCCCGAAAAGACCAAGAATCCAGCGTGCCAGATGTTTTGCGAATGGGGGTGTCTTCAGCGTACGTAAAGAATAAAGGTTATCAAGCCCGACCTTCCCCTTAATTCTGTTGTTTGATAAGTTGAGCATGACTAGGCGTTGTATGCAATTTCGTTAAATAATTCACCTTTCTTGATCTCGTCGAGTGTTCCCACCTCGGCAATTGTTCCTTCCTTCATTAGAACGATCCTGTCACAAGCACCTAATATGATCGGATCGTCAGAAGAAGCGATCAGTGTCCAGGGATGCTTAGGGTCTGTTAAAAACTTGATCAGTCTAAGTTTCTCAGTCTTTTGAAAATTGTGGAAGAAGTCATTAAGTATGAGCAACTGCGGTCTTTGTGCCAAACAGCGTGCTAAAATCAACTTGTTGACCATACTTGCTGAAAATGTTGTGCCAGCGGCATTCATAGTAGTGTTAAGCCCCTTAGGCAATCCATTGATCTCATCACTAAGGCCTACACTTTCCAAGGCCCACATCACATCAGGGTAGGTAGTATTGGCCTTGCCTACCGTAATATTCTCCATGATCGTACCTTCAAAGATGTCATCAGTCGATATATTCTTTGCGATGCTATTCCTTAAGCTGATCAGATCGAAATCACGTAGTGATACGTTGTTCATTGTCACAATGCCTCCATAGTCATTGAATATACCAGCAAGTACGTTTAAGAATGTGCTCTTACCAGAGGCATTAAATCCGGTAACACATATCCTCTCCCCAGCTGCTACATCCAAGTTGATATCCTTAATGGTAGGTTTTTTGTGACCATGATATTGGTAACTCAAATCTTTGATATGGATGTCGAATCCCTTGTGATTCTCTGCAGGCTTGTTAATAAATCGGATACCACCATATCGCTCTAAAGGTAGATCGGTAACATGACCTATCTTATCCACGGCAGTAAGCAAGTCATAAATGACATCCATGTAGGTGATGATCTTCTCCACTGCAAATAGTATAAGAATGATAACGATCTCGGATGCTACGAACATACCAAGGGTGATCTGTCGGTCGATCACTAGCAAACTACCAATGATCAACATACCTCCGGTAACAAAAAACTTGAAGAGAATGATGTACGAAAACTGTGATATGAGAATCCGGAAATGAGTGCTTCTATTCTTGAGATAATTATTCACCGTATCATCGGCCTTCTTCATAGGAAGATGTGTATTACCGGCTAGCTTAAAGGAATTGACTGTCCTGGCAAGTTCTTCTAACCAATAGACAACCTTATACTTATACTTTGACTCCATGATCGAGGACCTCAAGCCTGCTGGACCTGTCCAATAGAAGATCAATACCAACACGGTCACAAGTCCCAGGCCAAAAAAGACAAAAAACGGATGATAGAATGCCAGCAATATGAGACCAAATACGATTTGAAGTATCGCACCTGACAAATCTACCAGGAGCTTGGGTAAACCTTTTTGTATGGTCAATACATCGAAAAAGCGATTCATCAATTCTGGAACATGCACATTCAGGATGTTCTCAACTCGCAACCGAGGTACCCTAAAAGCGAATTCGAAAGCTGCCTTGGTAAATACTCTCCTCTGGATCACCTCTACTATGGTCAACTGCATGATCTGAAGACCACCTGTCACTAATATGCCTATCAGCACGAAAGCGATCAGGAATATGACGGTATTGAAGAGCATCCCTGAGCTGACCAGCTGGACAATGGCCTGAATCCCCAGCGGTAGGGAGAGACCCACCAAACCAATGATTACCGCATAGATATAAACATAGAGAATATCCTTTTTCTCGTTGGAGAGTAGCCTCACTAAACGATTGATGGGTTTAAGATGAGCGTAATTTCCCGTTTCGTCCTCCTCCTCGCTTACAAGGCTTTCATAACTGAAAGCTGCCAGATATAAAACCTCACCTTTGTCATTAGTTTGTAAGTCCAAAATTGACTCTAAGTCAAAAGTCTTAGTAGTTAAGGTATCATCATGGTGCATATCACCATAAGCCTTACCACCCTTGGAATAGAGGATGACCGGGTCTATGCTCTCTCCTTTGTTTCTTGCAAAGGCCATAATCGGAAATCCAATATTTTCAAGAAACTCGGGTAGCACGTTAGCTTTTACCGAATGCTCCAGGAAAACCATCTTGATGCGATTCGCAAATTCATTGAGATGATGAATGAACTCACGAAAATCTCCTTCATCGTATTCCTGAGGATTGAGATCGACCTTACGAAGTTCAGTTTCGTTGTAGTCGTGCCCCATTCTCTCGGCGAGCTCTGAAATAACCCACTTAATATCAGCCTGATTCATATACTTATGATAGTAACACTATCGGGAACGATAGTAGGTGAAAAAAGTTTGTCATGGCTGTAACTTTTACATGAGACAGCACTGGTTAAATCATAATAACCTCATTTCCTGTCTTTTGTTGTTATGACGTAGTTTTCACAACGCAACCTGTCCATATTTGCTACACTATTATTGTACGATTTTGAACATTTTAATCTAAATTCTGCACCAATCAAGCGCTATCAGCGCTTTAAGCCTACTAATCCAAATATGGCATAATAAATGGCATTTCTTATTTGCAACACAAAAACCAACTAACAGTGGAAGAAAAAGAACTTGGAAAAATATTGATCATCGATGATGATGAGGATGTGCTCTTAGCCGCAAAGATGCTTCTTAAGAAACATGCTCAAAGTGTACTCATAGAAAAGAATCCAAAAAAGATCCCATTCCTGCTGAACAGTGATACTTATGATCTTATCCTACTGGATATGAACTTCAGCAAAGATATCACGAGCGGCAAGGAGGGGTTTTACTGGTTAGAGCAAATTCTAGATAAAGACCCTCAAGCTGTAGTGATTTTAATTACCGCTTTCGGTGATGTGGAGATGGCGGTGAAAGCGCTAAAAGAAGGTGCCACGGATTTCGTGTTAAAACCCTGGCAAAATGAGAAGTTGATCGCTACGCTATCTAGTGCGATCAAGTTGAAACGCTCTTATAATGAAGTGGAGCAACTCAAGCAGACCAAAAAACAGCTTGAACAAGAGATCAACCAACCATTTAAAGACATCATAGGTGATAGCCCCGCTATTAAACGTGTCTTTAGCCTTATAGATAAGGTGGCAGGTACGGACGCTAACGTATTGATACTTGGAGAAAACGGTACGGGTAAGGAGCTCATTGCACGAGCCATTCACCAGCGATCCTTGCGCAAAGACAATGTATTCGTAACTGTAGACATGGGAGCAATCACGGAAACGCTTTTTGAAAGCGAGCTTTTCGGTCATAAAAAGGGGTCATTCACTGATGCCAAAGATGATAGGGCTGGCCGTTTTGAAGTTGCCAATGCTGGTTCCTTGTTTTTGGATGAGATTGGTAACCTAAGCTTACCACTACAGTCTAAGCTGCTAACGGCAATTCAAAAAAGAGAAGTGACGAGAATCGGAGCTAATCAGCCAATACCTATTGACATCAGGCTGATTTGCGCGACCAATATGCCGATCTACGACATGGTTGAAGACAGCACTTTCAGGCAGGACTTACTTTATAGGATCAATACTGTAGAGATCCACTTGCCGCCATTGCGAGAACGTGATGATGATATTGGGCTACTGGCTGAGCATTTTATTCAGACTTATTGCAATAAGTATCGCAAGTCAATCAAAAAGCTCTCTGCCAGTGCCGCTAAGAAGTTAAGTAAGTATCATTGGCCAGGTAATATTCGAGAGCTACAGCATGCTATAGAGCGAGCGGTGATTATGAGTGAAGACAATCAGCTCGAACCAGATGATTTTTTCTTCCTTCAGCAAAAGGCTGATAGTAGTTCGGATCCGAATATGGATAGTTTCAATCTGGAAGACGTAGAAAAAACGGTGATTCAAAAAGCGATCAACAAGCATAATGGCAATATATCTAAGGCCGCAAAAGACCTTGGACTAACTCGTGCTTCGCTTTATCGACGACTAGAAAAACATGGGCTTTAATAACTTCAGAAATAATCTAGTTTTTAGAGTGGCCGTATTAGTGGCCACCATATTTCTATTTACCCATTTGGTCTATAATGAGTCTTACGACCTCACCAAGTTTCTTGTCTTTCTATTGATCGCTTTTGAGGTTCATTCTCTGTTCAGATTTCTAGACAAGACCAACAATGAATTGAAGGGCTTTCTTAACTCAATCAAATACGACGACTTTTCACATACCTATACCACACATGCTACGGGCACTCCGGCGGATGCTATTTACGAGGAATTCAATAATGTGATCAAAAAATTTCGTGAGATCCGTGCCGAAAAGGAAGCGCAATACCACTATCTCAAAACCATAGTTCAACATGTAGGTATAGGCATCATTACATTCGATCGACAGGGAGAGATACAGATCATCAATAGCGCTGCTAAAAACCTGCTTAACATTAGTCAGATCAAGAACATCAAACAGCTCAGCAATGTCAGTGTCCAGTTGGTCGATAGCTTCAAAATGCTCAAAACAGGTGGTCGGGATCTTGTCAAAATATCTAAAGCAGGTGATGAAGTACAGCTGGCTATATATGCGATTGAACTGACATTAAGAGATAAGGAGTTCAAGCTGGTATCTATCCAAAATATCCAAAGTGAATTGGAGGAAAAGGAAATGGAGGCCTGGCAAAACCTTATCAGGGTACTCACACATGAGATCATGAACTCAGTGACGCCCATCTCGTCACTAGCAGCCACTGTTGAGGGTGAGCTTGAAGTCCAGCTCAACAATGACCAAAATGTCAATCATATCACGAATGAAGAAGTCGAAGACATCCACCTTGCGGTAAAAACCATACATCGCCGTAGTGAGGGGCTGATCAAGTTTGTGAGTGATTTCCGCAACCTTACCAGAATACCAATTCCGAATTTCGAGGACGTTTCAGTCCACGATATGCTGCAACAAAACTTACTGTTGCTAAAGTTTGATATGGAAAAGGAAAACATCACTCTGGACTTCAAAGTGGAACCTGAAGACTTAAAGATAAGTGCAGATAAAGAACAGATCGAACAGGTATTGATCAACCTTATCAAAAATGCTATTCAAGCACTAGCTGAGGATGATATCGAAGGGAAACAACGTCAGCTAATTGTCCATGCAAATCATGCCGATGGTGGGGGAGTGATGATCAAAATCGAAGACAATGGCCCAGGTATCGAAGAAGAAGCGCTGAAGAAAATTTTTATTCCTTTTTTCACCACAAAAAAAGGAGGATCAGGTATTGGACTCAGTCTGAGTAAGCAGATCATGCGTAAACATAAAGGATCGATTGCCGTGAACTCAATCATAGACGAGGGCACTGAATTTACACTTAGATTTAGCGCATAACTGTTAACCTACGATGAAGTAGGTGCCAATCCATAGAGAAATGGTACCTCAGCCTTAATAATGTTGTAACGCACAAGAAATATGAGGATTGCAACTTTGTTCAAACCAGGAAAGTTTGAAAGAGCACCTCAAGACTATCGTTATATCTGATGTTCACCTTGGCACGAAGGGTTCCAAGGCCAAAGAAGTCACCAACTTTCTCAAACAGTACAAATGTGATAATCTCATCCTCAATGGTGATATTATTGATGGATGGCGTTTGAAAAAGTCTGGTAAGTGGAAGAAGCGTCATACCAAGTTTTTTAAGCGGATTCTCAAGATGGTCGAAGAGGATGGTACACAGGTCACCTATCTACGAGGTAATCACGATGATTTTTTAGACCAGGTGATGCCTCTCGATATGGGCAACATACGGATACGACGTGAGATGACATACGAATCCAATGGCAAGCGATTTTATATTGTCCATGGTGACGTGTTCGATACGGTCACATCTAATCTGACGTGGATAGCCAAGCTCGGTGACGTAGGATACACCTTCCTACTATGGCTCAACTACCAGTACAATCAACGGCGAATGCGCAGGGGCTTACCCTATTATTCTCTATCGCAAAACATCAAGTCCAAAGTGAAGGCTGCAGTCAGTTTTGTAGATGACTTTGAGCAGCAGTTATCAGACCTTGCCAAAGCCAAGGGCTATGATGGTATCATCTGTGGTCATATACATCAGCCCGCCATGAAGACTATCAATGATACTTTCTACTACAACTCTGGTGACTGGGTTGAAAGTCTTAGCGCCTTGACGGAAGATCATAATGGTCACTGGCAACTGAGCCATTACACCCAGTCTAACTCTTATCTCAAGTCCATCAGTGATAATTATAATGATGACGAAGATGATGACGATGACGAACCTATACCTTTGCATATCCTATCGGATAGATTGAGCAAAGAGGCTTAGCACATGAGTTCTTCCATGCGATTCGTATTTCTCGTACAAGGCGAGGGTAGAGGACATATGACCCAGGCATTGGCATTGAGCCAAATGCTTTTAGAAGACGGGCATGATATCAGTCATGTCTTTGTGGGCAATAGCAATAGGCGAGTGGTTCCAGCTTACTTCAAAGAGAAGATTGACAGTCCTGTCACTCTGCTACAGAGTCCTAACTTTGTGACAGACAAGAACAATAAGTCCATTCAGCTTGTCCCAACAATCCTCCAAAACCTGCAACGTACTGGGCTGTACCTCAGCGAACTTAAAAAGATCCATAAGGTCATTGTCGAAGACAAGCCTGATATGGTCATCAACTTTTATGACATGTTTGGAGGCTTGTATTGTCTGAGATACAGACCTAAGGTGCCTTGGGTCGTTGTTGCCCACCAGTTTTTAGCTGAACACCCCGATTTTAAGTTTGTCCCTGGTCGCAGGTTTGACACCCTCATGTTCAGGTTGCTCAACTGGATCTCAGGTTACAGGGCACGTCTTTATTTAGCCCTGTCGTTTAGACCCTACCGGAAACATGATGGCCTGACGATAGTACCCCCATTGTTAAGAAAGGAAATCAAAGCACTAAACTCAACTAATGGAGAGTACATCCATGGCTACCTGCTCAATGATGGATATAGCGATGAGATAATGCAGTGGCATCACCGGAATGCTGACGTAGCGCTAGAGTTTTTTTGGGACAAAAAGGGTGCGGAGGAAGTCACCAAGATTGATGATCACTTGACTTTCCACAAGATCAATGATGTCAAGTTCCTTAAAAAAATGGCTGGAAGTAAGGCTTACGTAAGTACTGCTGGTTTCGAGTCTATTTGTGAAGCTATGTATTTAGGTAAGCCTATCATGATGGTACCCGTTGAAGGCCATTTTGAGCAAGCCTGCAATGCCATAGATGCAGTAGACTCTGGAGCTGGAGTGTCTCATGATACTTTTGATCTTGACGTATTGATGAATTATCTGCCCCATCATAAAGATGTATCCTCCACATTCAAAGATTGGGCTGACAGTTCCAATAAAATGATCTTATCTGCACTAAAATCTGTGGTGTAGCCTTAGGTCATATGCTGGGATCGAGCTCATTGCGGTAGCTCACTCACATCGAAAATGAATGCCATTAGCTAAATTGATGCTTAGAAAGTCATTGTATGGCTATCATAAGCAAAAAGAAAATCCCTTTTAAGGTCTCTGTACCTCTCCGAGAATATCTCAAGCGCTACGAACGCGTGATCGATGTACCGATCCACTATGAGGACCTCCTGCGATACGAAAATTCAATACCTCTCTATGATAAAACTGGTGCCGATACACTTTGGGAAACAGTCTTTTACTCCCAGGATGATATGTCCAGAATCCATCTGGCGCTGAAAAAGATTTACTCCATTCTCAAGGCGAGTGGGGACATGGAAGTCATGGAGCATCTCTATGTTGACCGTATTGATCTATGTGTATATGGGAATACACAACCATTCCGTATCAGGATGGTCAATAATATCAACGATAATTTTGACTACTTCTATATCAAAAATGCTGACGCTTCGCGCTTGTACGGCCTTGAGCTGGAGCATCTGTTATCTCCCAACCGTATGAACTTCATCGTTCACATGGATACCTTGATCGAAGAACACATCATTGGGATACCAGGGGACCAGTTCATAAAGTTTCATCTCAATGATAAAAGCCTGAATGAGATACGCCTGGCCAAGGAATTTGTAAAGTTCAATGAGCGCTGTTTTGTGAGACTACTCGGAGATATGCACTCCAGTAATTTTGTGGTTGATGTTACACCTGATTTTGAGGAGATCTCCTATCGCATCAGGGCTATTGATTTTGATCAGCAGTCCTATGAGGGGCGCAAGGCCATCTATCTACCTCAATATTTTAAGCAGAATAATCCATTGATTGAGCTCGGATTGCGTCATATGACCCCAGCTACAGTAAGGCAGTATCAACGCGAGGAGCGCGCTATGATTGCCAATCGCATGACTTCAGCACGCCACAAAATCAAAGACCTGATGGAGTCCATGTGTTCCGATACCTTATCTAAGCCAGACTATATTGATAGCCTGAAAGAAGACCTGTACCGATTTTACGACGACAAGGATTTCCTGAAGTGCAAGAACATGGGCGAATTGGTAAAGCTTAGCTTGATGATGGTTTTTAGAAAGCCTAATCTCTACAGGTAGAGGTAAACTCCGCTGACCTGTGACAGTTATACACTCAGTCGTGGAGTCGAATATCGACCTGGTCCGTGATTTTTACCTCCACATAGTCGCTGATCGTGGTGGACAGGTCATACCCCTTGTACTTGGCTGAAACAGGAAATTGCTTATGACTCCTGTTTACGAGCACGGCCAATTCGATTTTCCTGAACTTGTATTGAAGTAATGTTTTGAGACAGTATGCGAAGGTCCTACCGGAATTGAGCACATCGTCCACCACGATAAGGACCTTGTCATCTAGTTCTACCTCCTCAATATCATCTAATGTAATATCGCTGGCATATGGCTGCCGCTTGTCCATCTTCACACCTATAAGGCTGATGGTCATGGGTGAAATCTGCTCCAACTCTGTCTTCACTAAGCGGGCCAATTCATAACCCTGGTTGCGAACACCTGCCATCACTATCTCTGTCTCCCCTAGATTGTGCTCATAAATCTCATAGGCCATCCTGAGGATAGTGCCGCGCACTTTGTCTGCGCTGTATATCAAATCTTTCATTAGGTATGACTCTAGCTTCGGGCTAAGGAATCGGCATTACCTTGCTATCCTTGAACGTGGACAAGATAATCATTGACTGCAGACTATCAACTACCTCTATCTCGCTTACTTTCTCAAGCATCAGTTTCTGATAAGATGTAATATCCTTAGCGATCACACGTAAAATGAAGTCTCCTGATCCGGTAATATGATGGCATTCGATGACATCCTCGATTCTGTTGATCTCATCTAAAAAGAGATCAATGTTCTTTTTGTTGTGTCCTTTGAGAGTAACCATCACAAAAGTATTTACCCCAAGACCAATGGTGCCGGTATCTAATTGTGCATGGTAACTCTTAATTACACCGGAGTTTTCAAGCTTCTTGACTCTCTCCAGGGTAGGAGCAGGTGATAGGCCTATCTCTTTTGACAACTGCGCATTGGTAATCTTAGCGTTGGCTTGAAGTATTTCCAATATCTTTCGGTCAGTCTGGTCAATTTTTAAGTTAGTGGGCATCTCTTCTGGTTAACACGAAATAATATTCGTTTCAAAGTTATTGATAATGGCAAATATTCTAAAAGCATTTCGCCGATAGGGGTAAAAAACTATTTTCTGAAGTAAAACAACCGTTTTGCCAAATATACTTAGTCACCCCGCACTTTAACCGAAAAGTTACCAGATCGAGGGCTCCTTTTGGCTATTTATTCTAGTAACAATTATGGTCTTCCAAAACACAAAGTCCGTTGCAACTATCAACGTGTAAAAGGCGTTGTTGCATCAGAAGCAATGCTTAGTTTTGTCAAGTAGCACATTGTACCACAGTTTTGAGGGATGAAGATGAGATGTCTGACCACCGGACTGTTTTGTTTTATACAGGTGATTATTGCTGTAGCAGAAGTTCCACAACTAGCAACCACCTCAGATCGACCCACTGATCCTCCTGACTCTATACCAACCCTACTGCTGGATGAGCTTGTACAAATGGATGCCAACCAGGCGATCAATGACATGTACAATTTCAAGTTTGCAGAGGCAGACAAACAATTTCGTTGGCTAAAACAAAAGCATGGGTGGCATCCCCTGCCCTACTTTTTGATGGGCCTAAGTCAGTGGTGGCGCATCATGCCCGATATCGACGAGACTCGATATGATGATCAGTTCAGGGCTTACATGGACACTTCTCTAGTTCTTTCTGAGCGGATTTATGAACGTGGGAGTAAGGTTGAGGGGGCATTCTTTCTTGCTGCAACTTACTCCTTTATAGGCAGGTTAGAGTCTGAGCGGCGCAATTGGCGTAAGGCTGCCCTGGCAGGAAAGAACGCCTTGAGCTATTTAGATGAAATACGTGGCAATGAGGAGTTTAGCCCAGAGCTACTTTTTGGTGATGGGTTGTTTAACTACTACCGCGAATGGGTACCGGACAACTACCCTCTTCTAAGACCTATGATGATCTTTTTTGAGAAGGGAGATAAGGAATTAGGCATTCAGCAACTCAAGCAAGTCGCCAGAAATGCCTTCTACACACGGACTGAAGCACAATACTTCTTGATGCGAATACTAGCGACCGAACCCAACGGTTCATTAGAAAGTCTCCAAATCTCACAATATCTGGCTGAGACATTTCCACTGAACCCTTATTTCCATCGCTATTATACCAGACTACTGTATCATACGGGTCGTTATCGTGCTTGCGAGAAGGAAGCCTTATCCATTCTCAACCGACTCGATAGCGCCTATACGGGTTATGAATTTAACAGCGCAAGGTATGCTACATTTTTTCTTGGTGAGATTTATAAGAATTGGAATCGATCTGATGAAGCTAAAAAATACTATACCATGGCTGTAAAATATGGTGATGCCACAGGAGATGAGAAACGTGGTTATACCGTGTATTCATTGTTAAGTCTTGGTAAGCTAACAGAGATAGAGGACAAGGCCCTAGCGAAGCAGTACTATAAAGAAGTCCGTCGAAGAACCAGCAGAAGTGATGATGCTAATAAAAGGGCGAAAGCAGCTATGAAGGCATTGTAGACGGTTAATAGTTAATATCTAGTGATATGATAATCTATAGAATCTCCGCTTCAATCAAACAATTGAAGGAAAGCCTGTTTTTGAGATTCAAGAGAATAACGCTGTTTAATTCTTTGGCGACCTGCGCGCCCCATTTTGCTTCTTAAATCTTCATCTGCCAGCAGCTTTTTCAGCGCTGATATCCAATCCTTCTCCGTATGGCAATGAAACCCAGTAATCTCATGTTCTACAATTTGCGTATTGACCCCAACTGGTGAAACCAAAGCAGGAATCCCAATAGCTCCATATTGGATAGCCTTGAAACCACATTTTCCCTTGGACCACTGATCATTCTCAAGAGGCATTATGCCCATGTCGATCAGATTAAGGTCTTCGATTTCCTTGTCCTTGGACCACCTCACAAAGTGATAATTCTTTAAATCCGGTCGTGGATCTCGGTCTGCAATTACCATAAAAATAAAATCATACTCCTTTTCAAGGCTTTGAAGAAGTGGTAGAAGTGGTAAAAGGTACTTTAGTGTGGAATGTGATCCTGTCCAACCAATAGTTGGTCGTTGGTTACTGTTCGTTGTTTGTTGGGCCATAGGTCGATGAACAGCCGTATCAACAATTGTAGGTAGTATTTTGACTCGTTCATTGTATTGCCAGGCAAATTCACCCAGATATTCATTGCCTACAGATACCTTCCGGCTCCAGCGGCAAACGTTGCGGACTTTACCGTGCCATTTTAACCGACCTGCCAGGCTGTTCTGTTCAGAGGTATTAGCAAGCCATATGGCATCATCAAAGTCATAGATAACCTTCTTCTTCAGGATTTTCGAAATGTACCACTCAAATATCGGCGGGCCTACAGGAGCTACTTCACGATGAACAAAAATGAAATCATAGCTTCCAAGGTTAAGCATTAACCATTTTCTTCTGCCGAAGGCCGTAATCAATGACCATAGCTTAGTTATGATTCTATCCTGTTCATACAATAGATTCCACCCTTGTTCGTCCCAAAAACTCTTGGTTTCAAACGCTATACCCTGGTCCTTAAGCAATTCATAGAACAGTTCAAACCGAAAGCGTTGCGAGGGAGCAGTATCTCTTGGATAAGGTGTGAGGAAGAGGACTTGCAATGTTAGATATGAACTTTTCAATAAATCTAGTTAATAACCTATATCATCATACACCCTTATTATCGTTTTCATCTCTCAACAAGAACACTCTATCTTTGAACAGTCTATGACATTTCAGGATTTACTTATTACCCCTATCTATCTGACCATTTTCTATTTCGCAGCTTATGTAATCCGACCTGCAGTCACTACCCCTGAAACTAAGAAATATTTCATTCCAGCTCTTTCTGCAAAATTCTTTGGCGCGATCGCATTGGGACTGATCTATCAGTTCTACTACGGTGGTGGGGATACCTTCAATTACTTTACTCATGGCAGCCGATGGATATGGGAGGCTTTTCTTAACAATCCTATTAAAGGTGTCAAGCTACTTCTTGAACAAGGTGGCGAACGACAAGCTGATACATTTAACTTCAGTCAGAATATATGGTATTATCGGGATATCAAGGCATTCTTTGTAGTACGCATAGTTGCTTTCTTTGACTTGTTTACACTGCACACATACTCTGCTACAGCTCTGTTCTTTGCCTCCTTCAGCTTCAGTGGTTCTTGGGCATTGTACTCAGCGGTTACGAAGATGTATCCTAACAATTATAAATTAATTGCTGTAGCAGTACTGTTTGTACCATCCGTGGTTTTTTGGGGTTCGGGAATATTGAAAGACTCCTTGACTTTTGGGGCCTTAGGCTGGGCTACTTATGCCTTGTTTAAACTGATAGAAACGAACGAAAATAAGCCGCGACCTATCGCAATATTTATCTTGGCTAGCTGGCTGATAATCAGTATTAAATCCTACATTTTCTTTTGCATGGTACCTGCTGCATTTCTCTGGGTATACGCCAAGCAGGTCAAAATAGTACGCAACCCCATTGTTAAGACAGTTGTAGCACCTATATTATTCGTAATTATTGGTGGAGCAGGATTTGTTGTGGTACAACAGATCGGAACATTGGACGAGAAATACTCTTTGGATAACATTGCACAGGTGGCTGCAGTTACAGCGTACGACATTCGCTACGGATGGGGGGCACGTACAGGTGGTGATGGCGGTTATGATCTTGGACAACTTGATGGTAGTTGGGGCAGTATGATTCGCTTGATGCCTGCCGCCATTAATGTGAGTCTATTCAGACCCTATTTGTGGGAAGCTAGAAACCCATTAATGCTAATCAGCGCTTTAGAAGCTCTTCTTACCTTGGCGCTTACACTCAACATTATCAGGCTTGGTCAATGGAAAAACATATTTAACGAACCTTTCCTGCTGTATTCATTGATCTTCTCTCTGATGTTTGCCTTTGCAGTAGGTGTCAGTACGTATAATTTCGGCACATTGATGCGCTATAAGATTCCAATGATGCCTTTTTTCTATTTGGTGGTGATGCCGGAATTGTCTAAACCGCGTAGATGAAGTCACAGACGTACTACCTATATGCCTTTGAGTTTATTCCATATCATGGTGGGATAGCCCATTACAGTCATTCACTTGCCAAGTATCTCCATGAACAAGGTCATTCAGTTAACGTTGTTACTTCCAATCATTTGAGTCAGTCTGACGGATATGCTCTTAACAAGCCCAACAGGTGGAATTCGGATGTACTACTGATCAACAAGTTTTTCTCGCTCACCTTCAGGATTCATCAATTAATCTTTCTGACTAAACAACTGCTTAAAAGTAGATTATACCGTAGCTCTTCACGCATCATAGTGACGAGTTTATTTGTCAACTTTAGCGTATTGAGTATTCGTTGGTTTCAATTATTAAAAATCCCTTATGAGATCGTTCTTCACGGCCTTGACATTTATGAATTATCTGAAAAGCGTCCGAAATTTCTTGATCACTGTATCTTAGGCGCATCAGAAATTATCGTTAACAGTCAACATACTGGAAAGCTGCTCCAATCGCGATATCCTGATCAATCGTTCATTTTGATGCCTCCTCTATTGGACATATCGAAAATCAACGGCTATATCGAATCAAGTGCCCAAATCAAGCCTTTTCAATCTAGTAAAAAGAGTCTTAAACACTTGATTGTTTCCATCTGCAGGCTTGTACCAAGAAAAGGCATTCAAATCGCCATTCCCGCTGTAGCACGGTTTCTTAGGTCAAATGAAGATTGGCACTACGTGATTGTCGGTGATGGTCCAATGTATGACAAGCTCAAACAAATGATTCCGATAGAAGTAAGCTCAAGAATTAGAATGGCGGGTGCTGTTACCGAAGAAGTAAAGTACGCGATTCTGAATGCCAGTAAGGTTTTTATTATGCCAAATCTGCAATTTGATGAAAAAGATGTAGAGGGATTTGGAATAAGTTTCATTGAAGCAACCTATTGCGGTAATTGGGTAATTGGAGGAAATAACGGGGGGGTACCTGATGCTATCGATGAATGCACTAATGGTTACCTCATTAATATGGATGACCATCCAGAAGATCAGATAGTAAGTGCGCTAGAACATATTATTAATCGACAAGATTCTAAAGCTACGATTGATTACGCAAGGCAAAGGGTAGTGGATCAATATTCGTTTGCAAGCCACTGGGAAATATGAGGACATGGATTCGATACCTGATTCATGAATCCTTCATCTCTAGGTGGCTCTACCCCATTATTTATAGAAAATGGCTAAAAAGATACCAGGCCAAAGAGGGCTTCCTCTCTGGTTCATCTCTGCATGATTATCTAGACCCTGTTAACATTTATCAATTTCATCCAAAAGCAACTGTTTCATTCAAGCTGCCAACATGCATAGGTGATAATTACCCAATTCCTCAACAAATTAATTTCTATGTTGGTAAAACATTTGAGGTAACTCAGGGAGAGGTCTACACCTTCCAGAATGCCTATTTGATTGGTGAGAATGCTGTTGGCCTTACTAATGATGGAAATATCATTCTTGATACAGCCATGGACCTACCTAATGTACTTCATAAATGTAATCCAAGGTTGTTGATGAATTACGACAAGACACCCTCAGATATCAGTATCAAGAGAGCTGTTTCATTGGTTCATATTTTTTGTAATGCACACTACGTCAATTATTTCCATTGGATCAATGACTCTTTACTGCTACTTGAAGGACTTGAAGCCTATCAAAATCACAATGACGTTAGAGTCATAATCAATGATAACACAACATCATTTCAGCTTGAATATCTATCACTTTTGGGTTACAAAAAAGAACAGTTGGTCACATGGGGTAATTACAAAAAAGCCAGTATCCAGGAACTAATAGTTGTTAAATCAAGACGAACTGGCACCAATATGGATGAGATCGTTGCACCGCAGGCGCTTACATGGCTTAATTGTAAACTCCGTTCTTCGGTAAGACCAAATATCAACTTACCTAAGAGGGTCTTCCTTACCCGCCAGCACACCTCAAGCCGAAGAATCGTCAATTATGATGAGCTACAACCTATTCTCAATGGATTTGACATCACGGTTGTCAATACAGATGAGCTCAATGTCACGGAACAAATTCAGCTATTCCGAAACATTGAATTGATAGTTGCGCCTCATGGTGCTGGCTTGACCAATATCATCTTTTCAAATCAACTGACTATTCTGGAGTTGATTGGTAATGTAGATACCCCTGACGACTTCCAGTGGTACTGCGCTTATTACAGTATTGCCCAGGTGATGCAACATCGTTATTCATATATTGAAGGCGAAACTATCCCGCTTTTAAAAGCTAATAGAACCAAGCAGATCTATGATCTGAAAATTGATCCTATAGCATTCCAAGAGCGACTTGAATGTCTGATTGATGGAATTGAAGCATAAAACGATATTGCTTATATCGCCAGAATCCTGGGGTGACTCGTACGTTTCAAAGCATCACTACGCGAATGAATTAGTCAAAAGAGGTAATGATGTTTTTTTCCTCAACCCGCCAAGCGGTTTCTTATCGATATGTACAGTAGAGACAGGGGTGACAGTGGTTGACTATAACCCTGTCTTCAGAGGTACTAGATTTTTGCCACATGTACTTTCAAGCTACCTGACAAAGATCGAAATCATGCGAATAGAAAAAACACTTGGTGTAAGCTTTGAGGTTATTTGGAATTTTGACAGCTCCAGGTTTTTCAATCTGTCTAAGGTTAGTAGGGGTGTGTTAAAAATCTGTCATCTTGTCGATCTTAACCAAGATTTGCAACGCGCAATGTTGGCGAAAACCTCCGATATCTGTTTTGGAACTACTACCTATATTACTACAGAATTGAAAAAGCATAATGTAAACTCATTCAAAATAGGACATGCCTATCAACCGCCGATAACAGACTACCCTGAATTTGATTTTAAGATGCCAGGCAACAATAAGATCAAGGCTTTGTATGTAGGTAATTTATCCATGAAATATATCGACTGGCGAATCTTACTCGATAGTGCATCGACATTCACAGACGTGGATTTTGTATTCGTTGGACCCGATGGCAAAAGCAACTTGTCTAATGATCGCACGACCAATTCAGATAAGGAAAAGATAGTATCATTGAGTAATGTCTTCTTTCAACCAGCTATACATTCCAAGTATATTCCGCAACTACTTCAATTGGCTGACTTTTTATTGATCGCTTATCAGGAAGTGTATCATAAAGACCAGGCTGCCCCACATAAAATGCTAGAGTATCTAGCTTCGGGGAAAACTATCTTGGCCACTTACACTTACGAATTCAATAGGCCAAACTATTACAAGCAATTACGAATGTCCAGGAGAAATAAAGACTACCCTGCATTGTTTAAAGACATATCAAAAACATATAAGCATGAAAAAGCATGTGTCCCAAGCTATCGAAGTATATTAGACGAAATTGAAAAATATATCTCCAATGTTGAAAAACGATAACAGTCTCGGTTATCTCTATGTTGCAACTGGAGAGAAGTACGTCGGGCTAGCACTTAATTCTGCGATAAGCCTTAAGAAACAACGAACCTCGTATCCCATATGCCTCATAACAGATGACTCTTCTGATTACGAAGGATTAGACAACCATTTTGATCGGATTATTCTTCTTGAGAGAGATTTTACTGAGAATGAGTATAAGCTTAACAAGCTGTTCAAGTTGAAAGGCATTATTTCTTCGCCTTATGAGCATACCTTTTATATTGATTCAGACACTCTTTTTCTCGAAAATTGTGATGAACTCTTTGACCTTTTAGCATTCGCTAACCTGATCATGGTAAAAGATCCGGTCGACGAAAGTCATCCAATCATAGACGGAACCTATTATCCTGCTACCCCATATAATACTGGCATGATGGTTTATAATAATTCAAAAGATGTAAAGCATCTACTTGATTTATGGTACGACATCAGGAAAAGTGATCTAATCGGAGATCAAGAATACTGGGGTGATCAGCCCGCCTTCATGGAAGCTGCTTTACGGGCAATGAAAACTTCAGAACCCAAGATTCTCGTGACGAGTCTCATATATAACTTCCCCTTTTTACTTTTTAATGGAATCCCTAAAGGTAATGTCAAGCTTATCCATGGAGTGCACAATGACATCCAGTTAATCGGTAAATTAATCAATCGACAAAATAATCATCGGGGCTGGAATCCTGTTAGACTCAAGAACTATTCTTGGAGCGACGCTCAAGATACGGTGGTTACTAGACTATTAAAGGTCATTTACAGACTAATTGTACCTAACAGAGTAAAGGAAATGTATAGAAAGATTAAATGACCGAACGATAAATATTAATATGGTAAACATAGTATACACCATGCAATAACGTTATCTAAGGCCGTTGATTCACTACGACCACTCGAAAAATATCATACTTCAGTTCAAACGATTCTACTATAAAAAAATCATTCAAATACCATTCAAGTTGATGGGTGGTAGGGTAATCATTTTTCCCGACAAATAACCTTGCATCATCAATTAACAATACTGAAGGGTAAAACTTCAAGTTATCTTTGATGCAAGATAATTCATCGATTATAGGACAAGCCTTCGCACCTTTTACCTTATCATTTGGAGAATAGTGCCCATCCAACCAGAATAGAGCTGGATGCTTTATAGCCTTGACAATTGGCTTCAAAGATGAGCCGCTATCGCCGTAGAACAGATTAACATTATCATAATTGACAAACTTATTTTTTGCCTTTTCAAAAAGAGCGCCGTCAATTTCAATGGAATAAAAACTATCAAAATTTTTGAGCTGGGCTTCAATCATTTCACCCTTATAAGTACCAGTTTCTATGAACGTCCGCAATGAATATTCACTTCCATATCGAGCAATTATTCTCTGCTTGACCAAATGTGGAGGCGGTTCAACTTTACCTACATCGATATAGTGTCTAAGAAGTCCTTGACTTGTGTATTTCTTAAACTCTCTCTTTGTTATCAAACCTTCGGAAAGCAACTCTTTCATTGATTGTAATTGCAGTATGCTACTAAATCTCTTCTGCTCTCTTCTTCGACGTATCCATGTTAAAAGTGAATCCGGAATTAATTTCTTGATCAACGTCATAACTATCAAACCACGCACTTATAAATCTACTCCAGATATTCTTGGGGTAACACACTTTATTTGATATCGAGAATTAACACCCAAGAGATCTTATTTTGTTAAAACTACATTGAAGAAAATAGATTAGTTTATATTTAATACTATTGGTACCGTGTTTCCTAGCCCGGTACTCCAAAAAATCCAATCTATTCATTGCTCCTCTATGTGATGTGTCTATTTCAACGCCAAGTGACTTGTAAAGCCTTAAAGCCTCTTTCAGCCATTTGCCTTGGAATACAGATGTGGCAAAATAATTTAAAGGATAATCGCCATCGTGATTGATATCATCATTAATTCCATTTCGGTTTAGACATAGAAATTGTCTTGAAATTGACTCTGCTCTTTTAATACTCCAAGACTCAAAACGACCATCATCCTTAGCATCTACAAGCTGTTCAAGTACATCTTTTCTCCAGAATGCCGCCTGTAGAGATGTTCGATACTTTGAATCAGGTTTCAACAGGCCTAATTGAGGATATTTAGGATGCGGCTCATCTGGTCCTGGCCAGGGCAACAAACGAAGATAGGCAGCATTTTCATTTTCAAATATGTCCAGAAGATCAAACAATTTCTTGGTATCTACTCTACTTCTCAATAGGTAATCTTCCTGCAGATATAGAATGTATCGGCTCTGAACTTTTGAAAGAGCGTCTAGCATCATCCTGCCCCACCCCATCTTCTTTCCTGTTCTCATGTTACGAATTCTATTATGACTAAACTCCTTTTGTTCTGAAACTAAATATGTAACAAAGGGGCAGTCAGGCCAGAACATATCCCAGCATTTTGAGAATGGGGGCCAAACATCAAAATAGTTATCGCAAGAGAGTACTAGGACGGACGTATCGTCTGCAATGCCCTTATTTGATATGTTCATAGTTGAAACATAAGAAATCAAACCTACACTACATTTTTGTAAAAGAATACCCAAGGTGATTAATGGATTTTCTTTGATTATCATTTTACTTCACAATGGAGAAGAAAGGTTTTTCAATCACATTCATATGCTATGATCAACAATCATCCTTTGGTTTCCATAATAATGACTTATTACAACACAGAGGAGTACGTTTCAGAGGCCATATCCTCCGTGATTGTTCAAACCTATGAAAATTGGGAATTGCATGTTGTCAATGATGGAAGTTCAGATAGTTCTGAAACAATTGCACAACAATTCAGCGATCCACGAATTTTTCATTATTCTCAGTCAAACCAGGGAGTAAGCGCAGCAAGAAACCTTGCTTTAGGTGAAATCAATGGAATCTATTTATGTTTTCTCGATGCAGATGATGTGCTTCCTCCAGAGGCCATTTCAAGTCGTGTGGATGTCCTGAATCAAAACAAGTCCGTTGACTATGTTGATGGAAAAGTCATATATACCAATGAATCTCTGGCTCCATCGGGAAAGGTATATCAACCCAATTATCATGGAAACCCTAAAAATCAATTACTCAGACTTAATGAAGGTTGTCTATTTGGGAATACCTGGATGATCAGAATCAAGGAAAATATCATGTATCGATTTGATGAGTCACTGACCCACGCAGAGGACCTTTTTTTTTACCTCAGTATATGCCAGCAATCAGAAGGCCTATACGAGTATGTGGACACTCCCATCTTATATTATCGGCGCACGGGGCAAACGGCCATGGCTGACCTTAGTGGTCTTGAAAAAGGATATGAGGGTCTGATCCGCAAGATTAAGGCACAGAGAATCGCACAATGGTCTCAGTTGACATGGCTGAAACTGAAAGTGACCAAGGTTATGTTTTTAAGCCATCTCTACGATGGTAAAAATCCACTGAAGGCCATTAAAGTGCTGTTAAAGTTTGTTCTGATATGAAAGGTCGCGGTGTACTCGTCTTTATTTACAACAGCTTTGCTGATCCACTAGTGCAGAACCTGATGTTGAGCTACGTCAAAAGCGTGGCTCCTAAAATCGAGCGCCCTTTCATCTTATTGACCTTTGAGCAACGACGCTTTAGGCTCTCTACTCAGGAAGTTCAGAAGCACCAATCGGCATTGAAAGCAGTCAATATCGTCTGGCAACCAATTACCTATCATTCTGGAAAGCTTATTTTGTTAAAAAAGGCTTATGACCTTTTTCGTGCAACACTGTGCATCATTTACTGGAAGTTTCGCTATCACCTGGATAGCATCTTCTGCTTTGCCAATGTCGCTGGCAGCATGGGCTATTTAATTGGTCGTATGCTTGGACTCAGGGTAATGGTCTACTCCTACGAACCACATAGTGATTTTATGGCCGATTTGGGGGTTTGGTCACGTCGATCATTAAAATTTCGACTTTTCCATTACTTGGAGTGGAAAGTGGGTGAAAACGCAGATGTCATCATGACTGGCACGCAACATATGGTAGACGAACTAAAACAAAGAGGCTCAAAGGCCAAGCTCTATCGGGCGCCCACAGCTGTTGATCCTAACCTATTTCAATTTTCAGCATCAGATCGTAAAAAGGCAAGGCAGCTTTGGAAAGTCAATGATGGTCAAAAAGTATTTTTGTATGTAGGCAAATTTGGTGACCTGTATTACACGCATCAGATTCCTAAATTATTCGCCAGCATTCAATCCAAGATTGAGCGTGCATATTTCGTGACGGTAACCTCCAATGATCATGAAGAAATTGATAGCCTCTTTTCGAGATACCTAAAGCCAGAAAACTATTTTATTACAGGAGGACTCACCTATGATGAGCTAAGAAGCTATCTATCGGGGGCCGATTTCGGTATTAGCGGAGTACCTCCAACTCCAAGTCAGAAATACCGATCTCCGACCAAAGTTGCTGAGTATATGTTACATGGGTTACCATATATTACTACAAGGGGCGTTTCAGAAGATGACGCTTACGCAGAGCTTACCAATGTTGGCGTAGTGGTTAATTGTTTTGGAACAATTGATGATCCTTCATTTTACAAAAAAATAAAGAGCTTGATCGACGAGGAACCTAAACACAAACGTCAGAGGATAAGATCTATAGGAGTTAAATATAGGTCCATGTCTCGAATTGATAATATACTAATTGAAGAGTTGACATAAGCATTTAACTGCCAACTCTATTTCAATCCAATATTTCAATTTTAGAAGATAAACTAGTCTCATTATTTAGAATGCCTTTTATCACACTGGGAAGTTTAATTCTTGAAGATAAATATCGGCCAATTCTTTGCTTACGACCGTAGGGTTTGTATCCTATCTGGCTATCAAATTCCATTATTCCGATAGGCAATGGGTACATAACAAAACAATCTGAAATAAGGTCCATGTCTAAAAACCTGGACCAATCATCAGCTACTGAAATGATGGGGCGAGCTTGATTGATCATTTTCTGGCAGAATCTTCTAGTAATTATATATGCTGTAGCGCATAGGGGTCTTCCTCCCTTGATACTAAAGAGATTACCTTCAACCCTTCTAAGGCTTAACTTTTCTTCCGGAAAAGTATTAACGTACAGAAACAAAACTTGGCTTATTTTACAAACCAAGGAATTCAGCGTTATTTCCAAGAGTTCCGATAGATCGGATTTAAACTTAAAATCATCCTCAAAAATGAGAGCATAATCTAAATTCTCATCAACCACACGTTGGTAGCATTCCATATGACTTAAAGCACAACCAATTTGGCCATGTCGCATCCAATGAGCATCTCTATGAATACGACTATCTTCTAACTTGTTTATTGTATCGCCGTCTACCGCATCTTGGAATTCAAAATCCCACTTATATTGATGCATTTGTTTTCGAACATTCTTTCGACGATCATCATTGTCGTTTTTTAAGGAGATTACAAAAGTCTTGAATTTCATATATTAAACTGAATCAAGAGGACGTCCAATTGTTCTATAGATTCTATGCTTGAGGCAAAATAATACGTTCCTCCATTCTTTCTGGATGAGTTCAGCTTGGAATAACCAAATTAGCCCTCTAAACAGACTGTCATATTTAATTTGAATGAGCGCCATCCTTCTCAAGGCTCTATACTTTTGATTCTTACTAAGCTGATCTCCAAATATTTCGTTCATAAGCTTCAACTTATCTCTGGAATATAGAATGTCGACCTCTTTGGAACTGGCCCCTTCAGTGGAATATCGAGCAAGAGCGATGTCACATGCTAAAGAATTTATTCCTTTTGATACGATTCTCATAAACTGAATCTGATCGGCCGTTATCTTATATTCTTTTTCAAATGGATGCTTTAACATGAGGCTTTTATGATATATTACTGACTGATGTTGCAGTATGTCATATGCAATGTCAGGTACATTAATCGATTGAATGTCTGTTACTTGGCCATTGATCATTGATCTACACCGGATGAGTTCAACGTTATCATCACCTTCGGCCAACTGCTTAAAAACTTCAGAAAATACATTTTTATTGCATAGTTCATCATCAGACCCTAAGAAGTAAATCCATTCTCCTTTTGCCATTTCAACCCCCTTATTCATAGCATCATAAATGCCCGAATCCGGCTCTGATCTCCATTTAATTCTCGAATCTTTGCTGTATTCTTTGATCACCTCAAGAGTTCTATCTTGAGATGCACCATCCATCAATAGCAATTCCCAATTACTATAGCTTTGGATCAATACGCTATTAATGGCTTCATTGATTACCGATTCACAATTGTAGGTAGGCGTAATTACAGAAATCTTAGGATTCAATTGATACTAACAATATTTAGATTGTCCATAGAAACAATTTAGTTTATCAAAGCTAACTTCGATGTGTTATATGAACTTAAAGAATTTTGATTGATTGACATCTTGACCAAAAAAGAGCACTGGGATGATATCATCTCTTCAAAACATAATCTTTTAAGCCTGAATCTCCAAGAGGTGTGGCGATATAGAGATTTGCTTCTGATGTTTGTAAAAAGGGACTTTGTCACTTTCTATAAGCAGACCATCCTTGGCCCTATCTGGTTTTTTGTACAGCCTATCTTCACTACTATCATATACACCTTTGTCTTCGGCAACCTTGCCCAGATTTCGACAGATGAAGCACCTCCGATCCTCTTCTATCTGGCGGGAATTACCTGTTGGAACTATTTCGCTGATTCATTCAATAAAACTTCAACCACCTTCGTTTCTAATCAAGCCATTTTTGGAAAGGTCTATTTTCCAAGACTTATCATTCCATTGTCCATAGTTACCTCAAACCTCATGAAATTCGGGATTCAGTTTGGTTTATTCCTGGGCGTATGGATGTATTACCTGCTCACCAATTCTACCATTCACCCCAATATTGGAATCCTCATTGTTCCAGTGCTTATACTTATGATGGCTTGTCTTAGCCTTGGCACTGGGTTGATCATTACTTCATTGACCACCAAGTATAGAGATATGACCTTCTTATTACAGTTTGCCATACAGTTATTGATGTATGGCACTCCTGTAATCTACCCTTTATCAACAGTTCCTAGTGAATACAAGTGGTTAGTATTAATCAATCCAATGACAAGTATCATCGAGACATTCAAACATGCTTTTATTGGCAAAGGCACCTTTGAGCTAAATCAGTTAGGAATCTCCTTCTTGTTAATCACTATTATTTTATTTCTCGGAATTATCATTTTTAATAGAACCGAAAAAAACTTTATGGATACGGTATAGTAAAAATGTCACAAACTGTAATCAAAATAGAAAGTCTTAGTAAGCAGTACCGATTAGGACAAGTAGGAACTGGTACTTTGAGTCACGACCTCAATCGATGGTGGGCTAATATCAGAGGTAGAGAGGATCCTTTCAAAAAGGTGACAACCATTAATGACCGTAATATTGCCGATGGTGGAGAATATGTATGGGCGCTTAAGGATATTAATTTTGAAGTTGAAAAGGGTGAAATATTGGGAATTATTGGGAAGAATGGAGCGGGTAAAAGTACCTTGTTAAAGATTCTGAGTAAGGTGACAGGACCTACTACAGGCACTATTAAAACAAAAGGAAGAATTGCATCCTTGTTAGAAGTGGGCACAGGTTTTCATCCTGAAATGACAGGGCGTGAAAATATTTATATGAATGGCACGCTCAATGGCATGCGACGACATGAGATTAAGGCAAAATTAGATGAGATTATTGATTTCGCCGGGGTAGCCAAATACCTTGACACTCCTACTAAACGATATTCTTCCGGTATGACCGTTCGGTTAGGGTTTGCAGTTGCCGCATTCCTGGAACCGGAAATACTGATTGTCGATGAAGTGTTAGCAGTTGGAGATTTCGAATTTCAAGATAAGGCTATAGGTAGGATGAGTGAAATAAGTGGACAATCTGGCAGAACCATTTTGTTTGTCAGCCATAACATGGGAGCAATCCAGAGGTTGTGTACAAAAGCCATTCATTTGCAAAATGGAGAGGTTTCTGATATTGGTGAGACCTCAAGGGTAATAGGACGTTATTTTAGCAAAGACTCTAAAAAAAACAATGTACTACGCGACTTAAGCACAGAATTCGCTGGAATTATAATCAAACTGTTTAAGTTCAATCAACCCAAGGCAGGATTCAACCAACCCATCAAATTTGAATTCATAATTTCCACAAACTTGCAGGCCAACGAAATAAGAATTGGAGTTGGGATTAACAACTCTCTGTCCAATCGTGTCGTTACGACTTCAAGTACAATTACAACTTCTAGCCATGATGAAAAGTTTTCAATTGAGTTAGCAAATCATTATTTACCACCAGACAACTATGAAGTTTCCCTGGGCTTAGACTTAGGTGGTAATACTATCTTTTTTTCCAACAATATCTTGCAATTTGAAATAAGTGCAGATGAAATTCTAAATCCATTGCTTGTTGAACGCTCCGGAAGACTAGGCGTGTTTCTTCCCAACAAAACAATCCATAATAACTAATATTAAGTGCATACAATCATTACAATTTCACTTTCATAAAGAACATGCTAGATACACTTAAGAATTTGACTAAAAAGTTATTCTCTTCAAAGAGTGTTGTAAATAAATCTATTCAAGCCATTAGATGGAGTGACGAGTACAATGCCAGTGATTGGATTCGCTACATCCATTTTTGCATTGAGGCTGAAGTTGAAAAAGGAAAATCAAAAATAATTTTGATAGTTGATATCGACAACAACACAGCTAATTATGCTTTGAATTTGATAAAGAAGTCATATCACGATCGGTTAAGTATGATCGAGGTTTTGGCAAAAGAACAAGACAAAGAGTTTAACAAACTGTTGGGCTCGAATAAGGAAACCGATGACTGGTTAAGCACTATTTTCTGCTTTTTGACATTTAAAAACAATATAGTGTCTTATTATGCATCAATGATCACTAAAAATCCCAATAGTGCTAATTCCAGTTTAATCTTCAAAATAGACCCAAGGCTTAGCTATACTGCTCTCATTAACCACGACAAATTCAGGAACACGATATTTCTAAGTACAAAACTAGATTCAAATGAAATCAATAACATATATGAGTATACTTTATCAAAGGTGGAAAAGAAATGTCAAGTCAGGGACGCGTATGACTTGTATCAATGTCTCTTGCAAACTTTAGAATTGCCTGGTGCAATAGCCGAATTTGGTTCTTATCGCGGGCACTCAGGCCTGTTAATGGCTGAAATTATAAAGAGAAACAATGTTCACAAGCAGATATATCTATTCGACATGTTTGAAGAGTTTCCCCAAGAAGAACTTGGAATTGATCGATTCTGGAATGATTCTCACTATGTTGACTTCAATAGCATTCAAAAACTCTTTAGTGAGTATCCCAATGTTAAACTGATCAAGGGTGATTTTACGAAGACTTTTGAAAAAGTCTCAGAAAAAGAGTACTCTTTCGTTTTCGTTGATTGTGATTCTTATAGGTCGATCCGATACATAGCCGACGCTATTTTCCCAAAACTGTGCCCTGGCGGGATCATGATTTTTGAGGATTATGGTCATGAATGGTGTTTAGGCGCAAGATTAGCCGTAGATGAATTCGTCTCCAATCATGATAATTGCTTCACATTTTTTTCCGGATTTAGTGGCGTATTCGTCTTGATCAAAACAGGAGCTGCTCATTTACCCGCCTCTAACCAAAATAAGTGACCGTAGGCAATGAAGATTTCAATCATCACTTGGGACGCATGTTTTAGGGAATCATTTCACACAATCAAAAGTTTTTGCGAACAAGAATTACCTGTTGAAGATTTTGAGTTCATTTGGGTTGATTATTACATCAATGAAAATGAAACTCTGCTAAATACGATTTCAAAATATTCTAACGCTCATATTCTGAATCTAAACAATCCAAAAACCAAATTATGGCACTTGGGCGAATGTATTAATGAAGGCGTTAAGAAATCCTCTGGAAAAGTTCTCATTATTCCTGATGGTGATATTCTCGTTCCCAATAACATCCTGCGAGAGATTATAACACATCACAAAAAAACTGATGGTCTTGCACTTTATTTCCGTAGATGGGACGAATTAAAAATAGATCATAATCCTAAATTAAGTTATCACATTAGTCATCTTGATCAATGCTGTCGACTTACTAACCCGACTAACTATGCTGGCTTAATTAGTCTTTCAAGGACGACATTTAATCATGTCCAGGGATACGAAGAAAGTGAGATTTTCTCTGGACCGGGGGTCAATGGTTTGGAGTTATACACGCGACTGAGAAACTCTGGAGTTTCCATTCAATGGTCCCCTATGAAAATCTACCATCCATTTCACAGAAGTAGCGGAAGCTCGGACAAGTACCGCAACAGCTTAGAAACCGCCAAGAGAAAGTATCAATGGATTATGCCTTATGCCGGACTAGAACAATCTTGGGTAGTTCATAATCGAGAACTCGATCTTTCTTATTTAGCTTCAAAATCTCAAGTACATAAATATTTAGATTTAATGCCAAGCATCAAACCAATACCGTGGCACTTAAACAAACTTCACAGCCTGATTGACCGAAGATTGTAAAAGAGTACTCTACATTAGTGCATTACTCATAAAACCATGCATAGATAGAAAATCGAATGCCAAATCTGATTAGGATTAAATAACTGAAATTCGAAACAACCCCCTAGACAGTTCGCCCATTGGGTAATTATCAACTAATTTGGCATTTAAAAGGGACCAAGAGCATTTTATTTAATAGACTCTAAGACCATAGAATAAATCACTCTGAGGTGAGATTTTAAGAATATGTAATGCCAAGTTGACATAACCCTGATTGAGTACTGATGGTAAACTAAAATTCAGGATATCGAAAGTTCAGCACCTACATTCATTTTGGGAGTTCCAAGATCTGGAACTTCACTATTAAGAGTTATTCTTGATAACCATTCCAAATTGTCAGCACCGCCGGAAACACCTTGGATTTTGGGATCATATGGAGATGCGCCAAGTGTGCGGACATTAATTGATAGTTTCACCAGTAATAAAGGGCCTTATTCTCCACTAAATACTCTCTCAGGACTGAAGAAAGAAGATATCATAAGCTCAGCGAGGGGTTTTATTGAGAGTTTGACCCGAAAGCATCTCGAACATGTGAATAAGACAAGAATTATTCTTAAAACGCCGGATGATATACATTATTTGGAAAAACTATTGGAATTATTTCCCAATAGTAAGTATATACATATCTATCGTGATGGACGTGATGTTGCTTGTTCTACAGTAGGAAAAAAGAAAGATTTCTTTGGGGAAGAGTTTTCAAAAGGTTTTGGTCCTATTAATCACTATAACTCCGTTAAGAGATGGTTCATATGGGAATCCAAAATCAACGAGATGCTGACATTAAACAGCTACGAAACGTATGAAACAACTTATGAGGAGTTGGTCACAAATACACGAGAAGTAATCTTCGGGTTATGCCATTTTCTTCACGTTGACTTTGAAGATCAGATGATAAACATAAATTCAAAAAAATCTATCTATCCAAAGTACGAAGCGGGTTCCCATGATGTTGAAAAGTCTAACGACATTTTCAACAATTCAATTAATCAATACAAGTCAAAGATCTCCATGAAGGACATAAGGAAAATCAACAATGACTTTGGAGATTTTATTAGATCTAAGGGATATGATACAGAATGGGAGAAAGATCAAACCAATAGTATCACAAAATGGTATTCTAAATGGTTTTGAGGGATAGCCCATTCGGTTCAGGCAGTCCTACGGGAAATGGAGCTGAAAAAAGAAGTTTTCAAATAAACTATCTTCTAGCAAAAGCCGGTTTTAAGATTGACGATCTCTTAGAAAACAAATATCCGCAGCATTCAGGAAATTATTTAAAAAGAGTTTTAAAGATTCCAAAGAAATACTTAGTCAAATCGATTTGGTCTACTTCATTTTCAGAAGCTAGAAAGAAATTGAAATATTACGAGAACAGAGAACTCTTTATCTCTAATTACAAAGACTTAGATGTTGATTTTTTTCTATGGGAAAGAACCACGCCAAAAAGATTCTATAGCGTGAATGCTGCTAATAAACTCGGTTTCTCTATTATTTCAATTCCTCACAACATTGAATCTCTCGTTCCTAATGGGAGCAGTACGAATATGTTGAAAAACAAAGCGTTCTTGAAAGAAGTTGAACATTTGTCTTTTTCAAACAAAGTTTATTGTATATCAAGAGAAGAACAATGGTTATTAGGTCTATACGATATTGCATCAGATTATCTACCCTATTATCCATCCCCAGCTATCGAAAGACCCTTGCTAGAGGTTAGAGAACATCGAAAAAAATCTGCAAAAAGGAATTTTTTGATATTAGGAAGTGTCATCAACAGGCCGACATTATTAGGCACCTTAGAGTTAATCTCTTACCTAGAAAAAAGTAAAACTTCTGAACATTTTGATATTCTAGGATTTGGCACCCATAAATTGGCTCGTAAACGCCATTCAGATCAGTTTACTATTCATGGTGAAGTTTCCACTAAGTTTCTTTTTCAACAATTAGCAGTGTGCAAGGCGGTAATCATTCATCAACCTCCAACTACTGGTGCCTTGACTAGAATAACTGAGATGCTGGTAGCTGGAATTCCGGTTATTTGCAACAATAACGCAGCTAGAACTTTTCAAAACATCAATGGCATATCTATTTATGAAGATTGGGATGAATTACGAAGGCTGTTGAAGTCTGAGTTAGATCAACCTCACCTTCCCACGTCTTTTCTTGATTATGAGAAAAAATTTATTCGAGACATCAAGTCCTTTAAACGAAGGAACTCTTAAGAATGCTCTTTAAAATGTATCAATTAAAATATTACAAGTGCTTATTAGGATGGTCATCGATCTTCATTCTCAATAATTTTGCAAAAGCTACCGACCCTATGAGCAATTTCACTATTGCTAAAGACGTCTGTCTTGAAGAACAACTACA
>DIYH01000011.1 GCA_002435755.1 Flammeovirgaceae bacterium UBA6059 | reverse complement strand
TCAGATAATTTACAAGATGAAACTGCTCCAACATTCAATACGGTTCCTTTGAATCCTGTTGCGAACAATTCATATGTTGATATAATTTTTTCAGAAGGATTATATAGTATGAGTAACGGAACGGGTGGAGTAGATGCCGGTGACTTCACACTTACTCAGACCGTCTCAGGTACAGCGACAGTGACCTTATTAAATGCCCTCGCCAATAATGATCCCGATCCTGGTGTAGCTGCCGCTCTTAGTGCTGGAGCTACAACGGTGCGATTCTTCTTAACAATATCCGGTGATCCAGATGGTACCGAGGAGTTCGATTTAAGGCCTAGTGGGGCTTCTGCCGTTTTTGATCAGGCCGGTAACGCGATGAGCACTGGTGAGATTTCTGCGGATATCACGCTCAATAATACTGACCTTGTCACTTTCAGCTCGGCTGTGATCAATGCTACGAACACGAGCATTGTATTGACATTCAGCGAGCCAGTGGGTGGAAACGCTCCAGCTAACCAGAATCTTGGTACTGGTGATTTTACCATAACAAATACTGCAAGTTCAAATGGCGGTGGTGTCCCTTTGAATAACATTAGTATTTCGAGTGTATCTCACACGGCTCCAAGCAATACAGCTACTTTGACGGTCTCATTTACCACAGGTACTCCGGACGGTTCTGAAGTAATTACTATCGCTCCGAATGCTGCGAACAGCATATATGGTCAGACTAATGGTGCGATGCAAATTAGCCAGGATATAGATGAAAATGCCTCTGACGAGTTTGATCCTGTATTCTCTTCGGTAGTTATTGATGATAATGGTACGGGTAACGCCAATGCAACATTTGGTGGTCTTGAGCAACCGCTCATTACGGTTGATTGGGGAGAGGCCGGCTTAACTGTTACCGCTGACCTTTCAGCCTTGATCGGTATATATGGAGTGGCAGAAGCCTTTGATGACAATGGAGATGGTACCTATGAATTTCAGTTGTTTCCGGCTGGGTTTCTTGCTAATGGTACATTCAATAATATCTCAATTACGGCTGAAGATGCCGCCACAAACTCTACTACAAACAGTACTCTGGATATAGTCATCGATAGTGAGGCTCCTGAAGTCACTATAGACCAACTCTTTACAACTGATGATAACTCTGCTGGTCAAGAGATTGAAATTGGTGGCACAACTGATGACAATACTATGATCCTTGATGTGACCATCAATGGAAGTACTTACGCTAGTGACGCAGACCCTGGTTTTACTATTATGGGTGGACTTTGGTTGCTAGATCTAAATGCGGCTGGAGAAGGAACGCTTTCCGGAGCATACGACATTGATATAGCTGCCGAGGATGCTGAAGGCAATACAAGTTCTGAATCCCTAGCTAATGGTCTTGTAGTTACTGGAGTCGGCGAAGGTGTTACCATAAATCCAGGATCTCTGACTACTACTTGTATTGATGGTGATTTCGTGACGATGACAGATGAAATTATCATTACAGAAGAAGTCGGTCCAGTAATACCTGAAGGCGATGGTCAGACGATATTGATCGCCTTACCTACTGGCTTTGAGTACAACACAGCGAGTACGCCTACGATCGGCTTAACAGGAACGGGATTATCTAATGCTGGATTTAGCTTTCTTACAGCGACCTTGTTGGAGGTTAGTTTTGATGCAAATAGTGCAAGTCTTGCTGCAACCAATTCCATTACCATTGATGATCTACCGATCAAATCTGACTCACTTGCGGCTGCCTCCGGTACATTGGATATTACCTATGGAGGTGGATCTGCAGTTATCCCGGGACTAACGATAGGTGATGATCTGGGCGATATTGCCAACATTGTTCCTGCGCAACCTAACTCAGGTAATGACTTTTCAACAGAATATTGTGAAGGTGCTATGCTCACCCTTGGCGATATCTCCGCAGTTGATGATGCCAATCATATCTGGTATGCTGATCTTGATGACGTCTATACAACTACAATTCTGTACTCTGGAGGAACAGTCGGGGATATCGCTGGAGACTTAGGCGTTGATAAAGATACGCCTGGTGATTACGAATTTTATGTAACGAATGATGGTGGTACGGCATGTGAGTCTGAGGCTATCAAAGTCACGATTACAATAAACCCGAATCCAGTTGCGGAGGCCGGTACGAATCTTACGGGAGGGTTGGACGTTTGTAGCGGCGAGGCGATTCTACTCGGAGGTTCTCCAACGGGTACGGGCACAACAGGGTCCTATACTTATTTATGGACATCAAATGAAGGTAGTCTTACGGAATTTTCTGATGACAACTTAACTGGTCAAACAACTGATCCTAACCCTGTGATCGCCGCTCCTACGAATACCAATGCTTACGGTGGTGCAGATGCTACCATTAGTTACACTGTGACGGTTACAGATGGGAATGGTTGCTCACACTCTGATGTTAAGCATGTTGAAGTTCATCCACTCATTGATCCTACTTTGGACCTCAATCCCGCTGGTGGCACTTATACTGAGACGAGTATTCCTGTGGAATTGATCGTTAGTCCGGCAGCTGAAAATCCACTTAATGAGGGCGTATTTAGTGGATCCGGTATTGTATACAATTCTACCTCGATGCTGTACGAGTTTAGACCGCAGGATGTTGGAGCGGGTATACACTTTATAGCATATACTTTCACCGATGCGGTTACCGGTTGCCAGGAGTCTGTGAGCACCAATATAACAGTAACGTCAGGTGCAGTTGGAGCGACCTTTGATAATCTTCCTAATGCTGACGGTGGTGTGGATGCAGGTGTTTGTATTAATGAAGATCCGTTCACCATTAAACTTAATGCTACCGATGCAGCATTTCTGGAGAGTTTTCCCGCTCCAAATCAATTCGAAGCAATCAATATCAAATATCCTGATGGCACTACAAATATGGCACGCGTCACTGGAGCGCAAGAGGATTTTGATAGTGATGATGAATACACATTTGACCCATCTCTAGCCTTTGCTAATGGAGGTGTATATGGAGAGAATCTCATAACTGTCGAGTTGAGGCAATATACCGGTGCAATGGCACCATACACCACCAATGATTTCATCTGGACCGGAACAGACCAAATTACTAGAATATATCCTTTGCCGTCGTTAGGCATTTTCATAGAAGATGAACTAATTCTTGATCGTACAGATGACATTTACACTAATGTTGTGCAAAATTACTGTGAAGATGGTGGAAACCTTGTTTTTACAGCGACTGTTTCTGGGGATGAGACCGCTAGTGGTTCCTGGCGCATCCGTCGCAATGCAGCTCCAGCAACGTCATATGTTGGTTTTGGTGGCACCATCGACTTATCCAACCCATTGAATAATTCAACATTCATTCCTGGACAATACGAGGTAGAGTATACGAATATAGCGGGTGATGATGCTGCAGATTTTGGAGGTAGTGGTTGTGTAACGACCACTACCGTAACCTTTAACATCCAGGAGACTCCAACTGCCCAGCCTCTAGACCTGACGGGCTCTTCGAAAGGTGTAGATACCTTTGATGACGACCCGTTGGTTTTTAACGTGGACTACACCTTTAGGTATTGTCAGAGTGAAACCAGCTTCGAGACTTTGCTGGTGCCAGGTGTAGATTCAGATGAGCGCATCAACTGGTATGACAGTGACTTCAGCTTGCTTGGAACGGTCACCACAGATGGCTCTAAGATCGCAGGGTCTGAACTCTTTCAGACCGCTTCAGCTTTCCCTCCGAATCCAGATGTGTATACGTTTTATTATTCAATCACTGATTTTATTGATGCTGACATCCCATTTGATGGTTGTGAAGGGGATTTTACAATCGTCCAAATTGAGGTATATCCAGATGTGGTCAATCCACCAATCGACTTGACAAGCTCATTGCGTGGAGAGGATAAGTCGTCTGGCTCTGAAGAGAATTATTTCGTTTTTGAATATTGCGAAGGAGAGACTATTGAGGGATTGGCTGTGGTGCAGGATAGCCTTACAGAGGATTTTGATGACGGCATGTTTCCAACAGATTGGACAGAAACAGGGGCTTCTGCGGCAGGAGCTGCTTTGGCCCAAGGGGGAACTGGAAATGCAATTAGAATAGCAACTAACAATACATCTAATGAAGTAAGGTCAGCTAACTATCAAAGTATACAGAGAATATCTTTCGACTATCGAACTGTTGGGACCAATACTGGTGCAAGCTTTGTTGTTGAAGCTGATGGTAACGAAGGTGCCTACGAGCTAGGTTCTGAGGTGGCCAACAGCAACAGTTATCAAACTTTTGAAGCGGATGTCCTAGGAAGCTTGACTGATGCGGATGTAAGGATATACTTAGATGTTGTAGGTGATGTGGATTTGGTAATTGACAACTTTAGTGTTTCTAGTACTATTCCTAATAAGACCTTCTACAGCTGGGCGTATGATAATAACGGAACTCCTACATTTATCGATGGAGCCATAGATGGTTCAGATGATGAAGAGGGAGAAGGTATGGGCGTAATCGGGGCAGAAGGTAATGTGAGTGCATTGGCCACTGAGTTGATGTCGGTATTTGGGGAAGATGATACACCTGACGCAGGCACCTACACGTTTTATGTAAGTAAGATTGAAAATATCAACACCAGTGATACACCCAATTTCAACGGTTGCGCAGGAGATACCACACGAATTGATATCATAGTTCACGATATTCCTCTTGCTCCTACGGGTTTTACTACTGATGTTAATGTGCATAGTGGAGAATTAAGTATTAATACCCGATTGCTTTCTACGGATTTGGTAGACATTCCTTCAGAAGCCAATGTTGATTACATATGGTCAGCTAGTAATTCGTTAGGGGCTGCTGACACCATTAATACCGTAGTTTCAGGCATTGATAATCCAGATGTGAGCTACGGTACTTTACTATCCAACTTGACTCCAGCGATTACTGATCCATCTGGCTACTATACCGTGACAAGTACCTATGAAGCCTCGGCCTTTCTTTTCCAGGTCGCCAACGAGCTGGATAGGCAAGTAGCTACCTTCCCTGGATGCGCAAGTGTCACAGGTACTGAGGTGGATTTCACCATATATCCGTTGGCTCAGAGTCCAATACTTACAGACACTTCTGCTATCGCGGAGTTCAACAATGAAAACTCCACTCCTATAGACGCCTCTGACGATTTTGGAGATAATCTGGAACTCAACTTTTGCGCAGGTGACCTTGAGGCGTTGGATTCAATCAGTGCGGTTTCCAGGTTCGTTAGTTCTGTTGGTACAAATTTGCAGAATTTCACATGGTATAGGTCAAATGAGGATGGCGATAAGCTCTTGGAGGTTTCAATTGATGATGGAGATGGTAGCTTTGCTACGGCTCAAGAGCTATTCTTAACGGGTATAAGTAATGATTTAGCTACATATTATCTGGTTACTCAAACTACGGATATAGAGACGGGCGTATACGACGGGGGTGAATCCGATTCAGTGCGTTTAAAAGTAAATATCTTTAATATTCCGTCAGCTCCTAGTTCGGTAGTTCAAAATGTATCAATGCAGGATAGTACTGATTTCTACTATTGTGATGGAGATGTTATCCAAAGTCTAGTTGTTGAAGAAAACGGAGAGGCGATGGGAGATGCCCAATTCTTCTGGTATGCCTCTGAAGAAGACGCACTTGCGGGTACCAATCGACTTATAGGAGGTGTGAGTTCAGCGACTTTGACAGCAGCTAATATGGTGCCTGACGAGTTGGACTTTAATGGTATGGCAGTTGCAAATTTGGGTTCTTCACCAGCCCCTGGTACGTATACTTTTTATGCCACGCAACGGACTAATTTTAATGAAACGCCTGACGCTGACTTTGTAAGTCCATCTTTTGTGGGATGTGAAGGCGAGCCTATTGAGTTTACTATATATGTAAGAGGTATCCCTGATGACCCTACACTAAGCTCCACTCTATCCAAGATATGTGAGGGTGAGGACGCTCCCACATTTACCATAAACAATAGGGCAACAGGGGCTATTGTCAACTGGTATGAAAGTGATATGACGAGCGTTTTGAAATCAGCACAAGAAGCAGTATTTGATCCTGACAATCCAGGTGATGGAGGTATTACATTGAATGTAAGCACTACACCAAATGATTTTTACGTAGACCAGTTGACTGATTTCGAGATAAACGGGAGTACGTTCGGAGGATGTATTAGCGGTCAAACACTTGTCCAGGTTACTCAATTCCGGGATCCTGCTGGTCCAGATATTCAATATTTGACCAACCCGATTTTATTAGATGGAGACACAGTTGGTATTTGTGAGAGCAATACTGGTGCCTTGAATTTCACCATCACACCAGGAACAGGTAATATCGGCACTGTATACAATTGGTATCAGGCTAACGAGAGCGAAGGTGTGACCAACACCACGCCTGTATACAGGTCAACAGGAACAGCTTCTGGTTCTGATTTAAGTCTGTTGACAGAAACAGAGGGTCTAAGGTTTTTCAAGATTTCGCAGATAGAAAATATAGATACTGATTTCGATGGTTGTGAGTCCGAGGTTGCTGACCGTACTTTCTTGAAAGTAGCAATTTTCGATACACCTGTTGAGCCAACTGTTGATGCTGGACAAGTCAATTATCTAACAACTGGTACAGTTACAGACTACTATTTCACTTACGATTCAGCTCAAGATTATGATAGTCAGCTAAATAGTATGGTTTTTGATTTTGCTGGCGTTAATGTGACAGAAAGTGATAACGGCGGAACTACCATTGATGAATCTGATATACTAACCAATAGTGCAGGCCAAACCTTTAACTTCACTTATGGTACCAATACCCCAAACAGTGCCGATGGTACGGTATCCTTAACCGACCTTGGTCTTTTAGGAACTGGCGCTGACGTGCTCCCGGGAGATCCAGTAAGCATGAATCCTAATGGTTCTGATAATCCAACGAATGTTGAGGTATTCACATTCACCGTTACGCAATCGCAGTTTGAGAATCAACACATGAACCCAAGTGTTTGCGAAGGCCCTGAAGCAACTGTCAACATCAATGTACTACCGGTTCCTGCAACACCTACTCCTGCAGCGGCCGATGTATATATATGTGATAATGAGGTCACTGGAGATGTGAACACCAGCTTAGAATTATCGATTACCAATCAAGCAGCGGGTGCAACGGTTGAGTGGTGGCTTGGAGCACCAGATACGGGTACGCTGTTGCAGTCTTCTACGGGCGCCACTTTTAGACCAGATGCCTACGGTGGAGGTGGTACTAGTTCAGTATTTACAGATAATATTGATCAAACAGTACAGATTTCCGTTAGACAAATCACAAATACCCAGATCACAGTTCAAGGAGGTACTTACTCTGGTAGCTTCAGTAGGGAGTCAGTCATTACAATTGAGAAGTTTGCAGAGCCTTCTACACCTACGGTTAGGTATAATGGTACTTCTTCTAGCCCAGGGACACCAGCTACCTCGTTAGTTGCGGGTATTTGTGAGGGAAGTACTGATAATACCTTCGCGTTTACCGTTGAGAGTCTTAGCCCTGCCGAACCTAGTGCCTATTTCAAATGGTATTCTACTGATGCGGCCGGGGTGATTGACCAATTGGTGTTTACCACATCTACGGTTACCGCAGGTAATTCTGTGACGGTCACCGGAGAAGACTTAAATATTGAAACTGCCGGTGAGGGTGTGAGATATTATAAAGTGGCACAGGTAGCAGATGTTAATGGACCTGCCGGGTTTGATGGATGTGAGACTGTTTCCAATGATATGCAAAGAGTCCAGGTCAATATTTTCAGAAGCCCTGCTTTCCCAACATTCTCAGTCGCGAACAATGATGCTTTTAGCACTACGAACAATACCACAGAATTCTACTTGGTTTACGATTCTTCTGGTATGAGCCTGTACAATAACCAGCTCACAAATGACGTATTTACTGCCCAGGGAGCCAATACAGTCGGTACACCTGGTGACCTTACTAATGCGGTCTCTCAGGAGTTTAACTGGTATTACAACTCAACACAGGAATTGGCAAATGATCCCACGGCGGATTTTGACGATTTAGATATGTCTGGTATTCTACCTCGAGATAATGGTAGTTTTAATAATCCTACTACAATAGAGACATTTTCATTTGAAGTAAGACAAGGACAGTTTAGAACACAAAACGGTAACCCTGGCGCTTGTGAGAGTCCTTCTCAGTTTGTAAATGTCAACATAATACCTGTGCCAGATACCCCTACTCCTGCTGCCGATTTAGTGGAGCTTTGTGAGGATGAATCAGTAAGCTCACTTTCCATTACGAACAGAGCTCCGGGTGCTCAGGTACACTGGTTTAATGTGGATCCGAGAGTGGATGCTAATGCTGACACGCTCAATAATATTGCAGACTTTACTTATGTGCCGACTGAGGTAGAAGGAAATGCAGGCACCTATACCTACTATGTCCGTCAAGTGACTAATGTCGAAATAGGGGGCACTAACTTCGAGGGTGCTGTAAGTGAAGTGGCTACAGTCACTGTAACGATTTATCCTAATGCTGGAGTACCAGAGTCTACAGCATCGGATAATATATATGTGTATTGCCTCGGGGATCGTATCGAAAACCTTCAGGTGCTTGATCCAGAAAATGGAGTGACCTATGCCTGGTATGGTGATATTAATCTCAACTCTTTTCTGGGTAATACAACAAGTGCGAACAACAACCTGATCCCCGATCTCAATGGTGCATTTGATGCTAATACAGTAGGTACTTATAACTACTACGTAACCTCTACACTAGCAGGACAAGGTTGTGAAAGTAATCCTACGTTGGTTCAAATTGTTATCAATGGACTTCCGGATCCGGAGATTAAGTTTAATACTGGAATCACTTTCGAAAATGAGGAGGATCTTCCTGAGTTTTATCAAATCTGTGTAGACGAATCGCCTTTGGAGATTGTAGGCTCAACTTCTAATGGAGCAGCTGGAACGTTTTCTGGAGAGGGAATCATTCAAAACGGAATAAGAGCCACTTTTGATCCACTGTTGGCTTTGGGAATTGATGATCCGTTGGATATGCCTGAGTTTGCCATTGACACCATTTATGTCAACTATAACCTGGAAAATGCGACCAATTGTGATGCAGATCAGCGTGTTGGATTTGTAGTGACAGCTTTGCCAAGGCCTAACTTTGAGGCAAGTATTAGTTCACCAATCAACGTGCCTGTACTTGAGGAAGGGGATGATACTGGACAGGCTTGTGTGGATATCGACCCTAACAACTTGGCTACCGTAACCAGAATGACTTTAAGAGCTTCTGGTGGAAGAAGATCTGGTGAATTCAGGGTTAGGAATGATGTACTTGATTCTACTTTTGCTATTGCAAATGGAAGTGTTCAATTTCCTCTCTCTATATGGAGCGATAAGTCCAAAACATCAGACACTCTGTTTATCAGATACAGCTTTGCAGACGATTTTGGTTGCTCAAACTTCAAGGATAAAACAATTATACTTCATGAGAATCCAATTGTTGAGTTTGAACATATTGTTGGCTGTATTGGCGAACCGGTAACCTTCTCTGCTAGAGCTTTAGCACCATTTTCTAGCAATGACATTCAAACCTGGAACTGGTCTATCATCCCTGAGACTTTCCAGAATGTCGACATTCCCCAAATCATCACGAATGGTGATCAGGAGGTAAGCGTCAATTTTTCTGTAGCGAGCACTTACATTATTTCCGTCAATGGAGTATCAGCAAACTATACCACAGGTGAGAGTGTGACTTGTAATTCTATAGACGAATCAACTCTTGTTGCAGGTAATGTTGATCCTCTCGCTGATGTTGATGAGATAGGCAATACTCAACGAATTCCAATTGGGGACTTCCCTGATGTGGATTTTTCATGGCAGTTTATTACTGAAAACGTTGAAACAATCATAGAAGGGAAAGAAACGAATTTGCTCAACCTTGATAATAATGTTGATGGTGATCCACTAAATGGAGTTTCGCAGGTTTGGATGGACTGGGGAGATGGCTCACCGTTAGATACTCTGTTGGCTAATGAGGGTACTGGTAAAGCGTTTGGTTTTGAAGCCCATACTTATGCTAATGAAGGATGGTACGATGCTACACTTTGGATCAATACTATTAATGGGTGTGATACCTCACAAATGAAAACCATCAAAATTTTACCTCAGATTACTGTAGATCCTACTTTAGGAATCAGGAATGATTTTGAGACCAGTACCGAGTCTGAGTCAGGCTGGTTTATCGATCTTACTAAGATGGGTACCGTCAGCGAATCTGATGCATCAACCACCTGGAGATATCAGACAATTGTATTGGATGGGTTTGAAGAAAGGGGAGCACAAGGTTGGACAACTAACGTAGATGGAACCGGGTACATCTCAGACCCTGGCTCTTGGATATTCTCTCCATCCTATGACATATCCGCATTTGAAAAACCCATGATGGTCTTCGATGGATTTTATCAGTTTGGTCAAAATGACGGTGCTATTGTTCAGTACAGCACGGATAATGGTGATACTTGGAATAAGCTAGGAAGGTATCTGGATGGGGATGATCAAGGAACAGGTTTGTTCTGGTACAATGCATTGGATATTAGGGCTGACCCTGGTCGACAGAGAAATAATGTAGTAAACAACGCATCAGGTTGGGGCGGCAGTAGCCCCTCAGCTGTGACAGAAAAAGCGTCTTTTAGACATAAGCTTGATGAAATACCAGAGAACGAGAGAGGTGCGGTCCGATTCCGATTCTATTTTGCTTCTACTAGTGCGAGTGATGATCCTGGTTTTATTTTCGACGATTTTGAAATAGTCGAAAGAGGACGGATATCATTAATTGAGCAGTTTAGTAACTCAAACAACAGCCAGGACAGAGGTGGCTTTGAAAATGGAGAGTTCACTTCCTTAATGCTCAACAATGAGATCAACAGCCGACTAGACAGCACATTGCTGAACAACAATGATTTGGTAGCTATCAATTACTATACTGAAATCTATGGTAATGATCCATTGTTCGAGATCAGTAAGGACGGTCCAAGTTCGAGATCGCTATTCTATGGTGTTGATAGAGCGACATCTGTGCTGGATGGTAATGTGAAGTTTGGAGCTAACTTATCGGTTAGTGCTGCAACTCCTCCATGGACAGGTGCTGAGTCGAACAGGAATACACTGAGAGACGCTGATTTTGATCTTCAACTTACTATCAATAGCACAGCGAATGACGAATTGTCTGTGACAGCCAATGTAACTACTGTTAAAGATGGGTTTGAGGGTCAGGAGGTAAGACTCTATCTGGCAGTTGTAGAGAAAGTCTTGACTGGTGTGACATTACCTAATGGTGAGTTTGATCCTCGTAATGTGTTCCGAGACTTCTTGCCTAGCCCGGAAGGACATGTGCTGACTAATCTGGAAGAAGGAGGAGTTAATGCGCTTACAGAGGCTTGGAAGATAGATGCTCGTAAGGTGCTTGATCCGGATCAGTTGGCAGTAGTTGCATTTGTTCAGAGAACTAGTGGTGATAGAGAAGTCTATCAAGCTGCCAGAGTAGATATCAATGGGAAGACTTCAGTGCTAGGGGTTGGTGACTTAATCGAGTTAGATGATCTTAATCTTTACCCCAACCCTGCAAGTGATGCGTTCTTTGTGACCTTTGATCTGACGCTAGAGGAGGACTTTGAGTGGAGGCTATTTGATCAACAAGGACGATTGGTGAAGGATGGTGAAGTCTTCAAAGGAATGGACGGTTTCAAGGTAGAAACAACAGATATGACAAGCGGACTTTATCTGATGTCTATTGGCAATGAGACTAAGCAATACACACATCTCAAAGTGATTGTCAAACATTAAAAACCGAAACCTAAAGGTTAAGAAGGAGCATTTGATGTGCTTCTTCTTTGTTTTAGAAAAGTGAGGTGAGAAAGATCATTATAGTTTGATGATGCAGCGCATTGCGAAATAATAGTTGTTGCACTAACTATGTGTTAAACATTAACACATGGAAGCTATTATTTTGATGATCATTGTGATGTTCTTCTACTTGCTCTACTTGGGAGTAAAGTCACAAAACTGGGAGGTATAAACTAGTATTTGGCTAAGCTTATAGTCTCATCTCTGGTATTTCCCCTTCCACAATTAAGCGACCAGCAGTCGCCTTTACTATAGCGTCTGTGCTTACTCCGGGTGCGCGCTCGAGGAGCTTAAAGCCCTCTGATGTAACATCCAAAACGGCCATATTACTAACGATTTTTTTGACACATCTTACACCGGTGAGAGGCAAAGTGCATTTCGGTAAGAGTTTGGATTCTCCCGCCTTATTGGTGTGCATCATAGCAACAATGATATTGTCAGCGGAGGCAACAAGGTCCATGGCCCCACCCATTCCTTTGACCATTTTGCCTGGGATCTTCCAGTTGGCGATATCCCCATTTTCAGATACTTCCATCGCTCCCAGCACTGTGAGTTGAACATGTTGACCTCTTATCATTGCAAAGCTTGTCGCAGAATCAAAAAGTGTTGCGCCGGGCAATAGTGTTACGGTTTGCTTTCCCGCATTAATCATATCGGCATCTTCTTCTCCTTCGACGGGAAAGGGCCCCATACCTAGAAGGCCATTCTCAGACTGAAACTCCACGCTTACTCCGTCAGGTATATAATTAGCTACTAAGGTCGGGATACCAATTCCCAGGTTGACATACCAACCGTCCCTTAGTTCTTGAGCTATCCTTTTTGCAATGCCATTCTTGTCAAGCATGATTAAGCTTTTCTAACTGTTCTCTGTTCAATTCTTTTCTCGTATTCATTACCTTGGAATATACGCTGAACGAATATACCTGGTGTGTGTATCTGATTTGGATCAAGTACTCCGGGCTCTACTAATTCCTCGACCTCAGCTACAGTGATTTTACCAGCCATGGCCATAGGAGGGTTGAAGTTACGGGCAGTTCCTTTATAGACGAGATTGCCCATACGGTCACCCTTCCATGCTTTTACTAAAGCAAAGTCTGCCGTAAGTGCGGACTCCAATATATGAGGCTTGCCATTGAACTCACGAACTTCTTTGCCTTCAGCCACTTCAGTACCATAGCCAGCAGGCGTAAAGAAGGCAGGGATACCCGCGCCTCCGGCCCTGCATCTTTCTGCTAAGCTACCTTGGGGGATGAGATCGACCTCAAGCTCACCGCTGAGCATCTGCCGCTCAAATTCTGCATTTTCTCCTACGTAGCTTGAGATCATCTTTTTGATTTGATGCTGTTGCAGCAAAAGACCCAACCCAAAGTCATCAACTCCGGCGTTGTTGCTGATGCATGTGAGGTTCTTAACACCAGCTTGGACCAGTGCTGCAATACAGTTTTCTGGGATACCACACAGACCGAACCCCCCGAGCATTAACGTCATACCGTCCTTAACTCCTTCTAGTCCTTGTTGTGCATTTGAAACAACCTTATTCATCTTACTTCCTAGATTTCGTCTACGATCCTGAGCACAGCGTGTCCAAGAGTGATCTTACCCTTTTCAATGTACTTTTTTCCAATGCGATGGAGGCCATCCTTAATCAAATCCCGTTGGCCTTCAAACTCAAGGAATAGCTCTTTGACTTTCTGAATGTGCCGAGCTTCTTCGATTTCTTCTATTGTCGGCTGGCGCTCAAGATTACCTAACCTACCGAGATTGTTGGCTGATAGAATATTGCTGTTTCTTATACTCGGAGATAGTTCATCAACACCTATGCCCTTAGCTTTAACGGGTTTTTCAATCTCAAAAAGCGACTTTCCATGAGCTCTGACATACCAGTTTTCACCTAGTCTCCCTACATAATCCAACTTTTGAGTATCTAGACTTTGGTCATCTTTTAGATAATCCGAGTCAATATGGATCCTTACAATCTTCGAGATGATCAGATTCCCAGCACCACCTTCTTCACCAAGTTCGATCACCCGATCGACAGTACATTCGAACGAAACGGGGGACTCCAATACCCTGGGGGGCTTAACTACCTCAGATGGACTCTCTTTAAAGCCGGCTTTTACGAATTCATTCACGCCTTTTTCGTATTCGGTACTCGCCAAAGACATTTTTTCTACCATTGGATAGTTCACCATATTGATGACTACCTCAGGTACTTCTTTGATGTTCTCATAAGTGTGTTTATGCGTACCGTCTCTGCCTCTTCTTGCAGGAGCAAATATGAGGACAGGTGGGTTGGCGCTAAAAACATTGAAATAGCTGAATGGACTTAGATTGACCTTTCCTTTTTTATCGACCGTACTAGCAAAGGCGATAGGCCTAGGAGCTACACCAGAAAGGAGGTAGCCGTGTAGTTTTTGGATTGATAGACTTGTCGGATCTATCGATAGTATCTTGTTCATAAACTTAGTACTAAGCTAACGCAAATCGAGTAATTACACTGCTCAATATCTTTCGAAAGGAATACTGTGGTTAAATGAGGAATGTGTGAATCTCATTCACGTAAGAAACGCATGCCAGGAAGTATTTCCTTCATTTACGAAACTCTTTTTATCTCAACAAGATAAGTTTAAATTATACTTTGTTAAATGGATAGAAATTAGACAATGCGAAATATCAATCACTTTTGGTCTCGACTAACAATGATGAGTACAATGATGATTCTATTATCATGTAATGCTAGAGTTGTGGCACCAAATCTTGACAAACTCTCACCGGTGACAAGGCAGCTAGTTAGCGTCATAAATGACTCATCGAAAAAGGTAATATCTGAGGATGTGATCAAAAAATTTGGATTGAGCGACCAGAGCGGCACTTATGTAGTGGGAGGGTTAGTACAAGTTGAAGAAAACTTTGATGAACGGGTCTTTAGTGATCTTAACATAAAGCAAAGAACGAATGCTGGTGGTATTAGGACGGTGACTATGCCGGTTCGTAGCATTGCTGAATTGAGCACGCGTTCAGCTATAAAGTACATAGAGATTGATAACGCTCTGTCAACTAAAGAAAACTAAACTTACGGAGTATTCACCAACCTTAACTGATATGATAAGACGATTACTATTTTCCTTCATGCTAATGACCATCTTCGGCTCATCTGCCTGGTCACAGAGCAATTTTTCTCCCCTCACAAGACAGATGGCTAGCGAAATTGAACACATCCAGCAGACATATGGCAATCTAGACTACTACAATAGATCTGCTGTAGCTCGCAATCGAGGTGAACTTAGTACCGGTGCGATCGCATTGGTATCTTCTGATATTGATGTAACAACGCTCAATCGACTAGGAGTTAGGGTCCGAACAAAAGTGGGTAATATTTGGACTATGGATGTTCCACTTCGCGAGTTAAAAAGCCTTCACTCAGTTGAAGGGCTGGATTATGTTGAAGTGGACCATAGGATTACTCCGAGGCTGGAGGAATCTCGAAAGCTTTCAAGAGTTGATGAAGTGCATCAAGCTTTAGAAGGCCTGGCGAATGACTACACAGGCCAAGGTGTAGTCGTTGGTATTATTGATTACGACTTTGTACTTAACCATCCTTCATTCTATGATGATAATGGTGAGGCTTACAGAATTTCAAGAATTTGGGAACAAAATCTTGAAGGTGACGCACCTGACCCATACGGATACGGAGTTGAGATAGTAGGTCAGACCGATATTCTCGCAACAGGATTATATTCAACCTCTGAAGGATCGCATGGCACCCATGTAGCAGGAATCGCTGGCGGGTCTGGAAACGGAAGTAATGGGACTTATCGTGGGTATGCTCCTGATGTAGAATTGGTATTTGTTGAGTTGGGGGACTTCTCTACTGATCCTGAGTCTGACGCTTCAGGACCTTCCAAAGTTATTGATGCTGTAGATTATATTTTCAAATACGCCGAATCCATGGGTAAGCCTGCTGTGATCAACATGAGTCTGGGAACGCATGTCGGCCCTCATGATGGGACGTCATTACTAGAACAAGGCCTTGATGGCCTGGCAGGAGATGGTAAGGTATTAGTGGCCGCAGCGGGAAATGAAGGTAGTACGCCACTTCATGCATCGCATACGTTCGATGCTGAAGAGACAATGGCAACAACAATTATTGGTGGCTTTAGTGATGATTTCTTTTTTAGCGAAGTATCCGTTTGGGGATCAGAGAATACGGATTTTGAAATTAATGTTGTGACGTATGATGCATTCACAGGTGAAGTAGATTCTACCGGATTTATTTCAACATCTTCTGAATCCCAAGCTTCAATAGGTTCGGATGATGGGTTGTTTAATGGTGATGTGGATTTTGCCACTTTAGTGGTAGCGGGTGGTTCAATTTTGAATAATCGACCCTATGCCTATTTGCAAGCTGGATTTAGTTCAGGCTTTAATGATACCGACTGGGTCATACTGTTAATAAGGGCTTCCGAAGGTACAGTGCACGTCTGGGACAATGGCCTGGGAACCGGGGCTGAGCTTACGGATGGTGCTTCGGGATCAGTAGACAGTTCTTTTGAACTTACCTGGAAGAGTGGCGATACTCAATACACGGTAGGTGAGTTTGGTACTGCTAATGAGGTCATTACAGTAGGTTCGTATAACACACTTTATGGACCAGATTTCTCGGATTCTGATCCGCAAGGAGCTATTTCTAGCTTTTCAAGTCTCGGCCCCACATTAGATTTAAGAGTGAAACCGGATATTGTAGCCCCAGGTAACCGGATTATCTCATCGGTAAGCGCTCAAGACCCAGAGTTGGATCAAAGTGATGTTGCTAGTTCTATAACCGGCAATGATGGCCAGACCTACGTCTACGGCTTTCAGCAGGGGACAAGTATGGCAGCACCTGCAGTTGCTGGTGCGATAGCTCTTATGCTTCAAGCTAAACCCGATCTCAACCATGAGGAAATATTGGCCATCCTGGAAGAAACAGCCGCAGAAGATAACTTTGTAACGCTTGAGACAACAGACGCAGGTGGCAATGCCAAAAGTAATACCTGGGGTTATGGTAAACTGGATGCACTGGCGGCAATGCTGTTTATTGAAGAGAACCTTGAACCTGTCGCTGATTTGCCGAACCTTGTCTTATCAGAATTTACTATTACCAACCAAAATGATGAAACCACACTTCAAGTAGGAGATCAAGCCTTTTTCAATCTGACCATAATGAACAATGGAACCTTGAGCACAACCACTGGCTTCACTATAAGTTACACTATCGGAAATGAAGTTTTTACATCGACTTATGACAATGTATTAGCTGCAGGAGCGACAATCATGGAAACGGTAGAGATCGAGGGACCTTCTGCTCCTGGATCATTGACAGTTACAGCTAAATTAGATTCAGAGGAGGTGATTGAAGAATCAAATGAAAATGACAACTCACTTGAAGCAACAGTTACCATTATTGATGAGTCTACTGAACTCCCTAATCTGGTGTTGCAAGAATTTACGATAACAAATACAGATGGCGAATCAGAAGTTGAGTTTGGTGAAGAACTATTTGGAAATTTAATTATTGTCAATAATGGTACGGTCGATATCAATGAGACTTTCAAATTTTCATTGATGGCCGATGGAGAAACGGAAACATTCGATTTTGAGCTCCCTATTGCTGCAGGGCAAACTTTAACACTACCATTTGATGTCGGTATAGCAGACGAAGCTGGTGAATTTGAATTTACAATTACACTGGATAGTGACGACCAGATCGTAGAATCTGATGAATCGGATAATAGTGGGATCGTTACTATTGTGATAAATGAAGAAGTTGAGACAGGAATTACTGATACAAGAACTAGCAGTTTGTTGAAGATCTACCCTAACCCGGTAAGCAACAATAGCTTCAGGGTCAAATTGCAGGAAGGTCAGAATGTTCAAAACCTTACAAGTTTGAGATTAATTTCAATAAGTGGTCAGTCCGTGAATATCCTCATAAGACAAGAGGCTGGAGAACTGTTTGTATCACCAAGACCTACAATACCTGGGGCGTATGTTCTTCTTTATGAATTGGGTGGAAAGCTTGGAAGTAAGAAAGTACTATTTAAATGATCAGATTAAGAGCTACTTTAATCAAAAAGGAGGCTATATATTGAGATAGTCTCCTCCAACTTCTAGTCATGGCAATTAGATACGCCTAATCACGAAAAATTATGTCTTAGTAAAGGCTGGAGTATTTTCTATCACTATCAATAAATGTTGGCAACAGCCTTAGTAGTTGTATCCACCATACCAGTGATAGTCCGATACCTTGTAGCATCATTATGGGCTTGTGGATGTATTTGATCCTTCTCGTAAAATGATAGCCCTGCGCTCTTACCATCACCAGCCAGTATATCGTTATCCAGGGGTTGGCCGCTCGGTATTTCTTGTACAGCTCAGGGTTTTTATAGTAGAGCATAAACTCACTGATCAAGTGTTTCATTTTTCTTGCATTCTTTTTGAAAGAATCGGGCCTTGGAGGGTGAAGTACATGCATTTCAGGTACAAACTGTATAATACCTCTTTCGCGTACTCTCCAGGATAGGTCCGCGTCTTCATTTTGGAATGGGAATTCAGGATCGAATCCTCCTACCTTGCTGAAAACAGAAGCCCTGTACGCAGCATTGCACGTAGGGGTGCTGTAGTCACCATGTTCGTTGAGTACTTGATGGGTCAGAGGTGTGACGAGTTTTTTTACAGTGGTCGTTCTTCCCTGAAGACCCAGGATGCTTTCGTCGCTGAATTTCTTCTTGATAATTGATAACCAGTTGGCATCAACTAGGCAGTCATCATCAGTAAAGGCGAGTATACTGCCTTTAGCCACACTTGCCCCTTTGTTGCGTGCTACAGCAGGGCCCTGGTTGTCTTGCTTGATGACGCTCAGGTTGTTCATAGTTTTTTGCATGTGTCGCACGACTTCATCTGTGTAGTCAGTAGACCCATCATCAACAACGATGATCTCAAAATCGGATGCATCCAGGTCTTGTTTTTGCAATGACCTGAGTTGTCTATGAAGTAGCGTTGCGCGATTGTACGTGGCGATAATGACGGATATGGTGATCATGATGCAATCGAAATTTTGAGTTTGTTATAAAGTGATTTGTAGTGCCTGGGTATCATGGCCAGGACGTTATTATAATCTATAGCGGTGTTTTTTGCTATGATTTGCCTTGCCCATAGAAAACCTATCAGCTCTGTGAACAGTGGCCCTAGTACCGCACCATACAGTCCTAGCCAGGAGATCAAGAAATAAGATACGGTCACATTGATGAAGCTGTTGACCATCACAATGACAGAGTTGATCCTTGGTTTGCCGATGGTATTGATGATACTGCCAAATGCCGAACCAAAGGGCGAGAATAATGCTATGGTCCATATCCCAATAATGAGGAGACCGATAGCGGGTTGATAGTCTTGACCATGGATGACTGTTATCACCAGGGGCGAGACCAGGGTGATGCAAGTAGCTAATACGAGCATTGCGGCGAGTAATTTGCTGACCTGATATTCATAGGTATTTTTGATTTTCAAAGGGTCGTTAGTATAAGATACTCTTACCAATACCGGATAGAGCAGCGATTGAAAAGCACTATTAGGAATGAGAAGCAAAGTCAGATATCGCTGAGATACTCCAAGGAATGCCGTTTGCGAGTAGCTTAACAATGAAGCTGTAATAAATAGACTGATACGTGTAGAAATAGTCCCTGTCAACTCTCTGAGCAAACCATGCTTACCGTAGCGGATGATCTTTTTGACTATGACAGGGTCAAAGTCCTTTGCCAGGATGCCCCTCATATCCAATGAGCCCATACCAATGAGGATCGCGGCTACACTGCTCAGTCCAAGTACGACAACTAGTGCACTGAGCGATAGATTGGCCAGGTGGATGTAAGTAGTGCCAGCCACGAGTACCACCAAAAACCCTGAATTCATGATCACGTTACGAACGACATTTAGCTGACTCCTGTGCACCACAAATGTCCATCTGTAGATTGCATAAGGAATGGAGTAGAAAGGATAATACTGGAATAGGTATGCCAGATCAAACCAATTGAAAAATTGAAAGAGACTTACAACGATAAAGCAGGTGGTCACCTCAAATATTGTGGTGACGATTAAACTCGTTTTGTACACACTTAACTTCCCGTCAAGATCATCTGTCTGGACATACTTGATGAGACCATTCTGGATGAACCCATCTCTGAGACTATTGAGCAGCGCGAAGATGTTTACGAAAAGAAACCATTTGCCGGCTGATTCTTCTGAGAAAGTTCTCGTGACGAGCATAACGGTCCCAAAACCGATAAAGATATCCACGGCATTGCCAGCGAGTGTCAGTAGGATTTTCTTGTTGCTCAGTTGCTTATTCACAATACCAAGGTAGGCTTATAAAAGCTGCGATTTTGATTAATTCGACAGTTGGAAGGGATCAGTCGATTTTTGGTAGGAGTAGCATTTAGGGGACGGAAACAACGCTTGGTATATAGCACCAATCCATTGAAAAACTGTTGATATGGATAGCTGATAGCGGTTTTGTGGCAGTAGACCAGAGCTGCTTCCTATCTAATCGGGTAGCTCTTATGGGACCTTCTAAGCTGCTTTGGTCAAATAAAGCGATTTCATTTCTGTTGCTGCTTTGTCCCAAGAGTATTTTGCGGCGCGTGCTACACCTGACTTTACAAGGTTATACCTTAGGGTGTTGTCATGTCGTAGATTGATGATTGCTTCGGCATAGGAGGTGGGTGTGGGTGTTGCAAAGCAGGCTGCCTCTCCAAGGGTCTCTCTAAGTACAGGAATATCTGAAACGATGGTTGGAACACCACAGGCCATTGCCTCCAAAGGAGGGAAGCCGAAACCTTCCAGCAAACTTGGAAAAAGGAAGAGGTCCGCACCTTGATAGAAACCTGCCATATCTTCATCCTTGATAAATCCTGAAAAAACTAAATTCTTCAGCTTAAGGTCCCTGGCAGCCCTGCGCAAGTGGTGGTTTTCCGGTAGATATCCCCCAATTTCGAATATTACGTCATCAGTTGTCTTTTGGATGATCTCGGCTGTCCTAAGCAAAGCCAGAGCATTTTTATGGGGTACCCCCAATCCACCCAGGTATCTTACTGAGAATTTCTTTTTGTTATAGTCCTGATCAGATTTATCAGTAGTGCTGGCAGGTTTGAAGATATCATGATTGATACCATTATACACAACATGTATTCTTGAGGGAGCAATGTCGGTGTACTTAACGACTTCTTTTTTAGCATGATGAGATACTACTATAATGGAGCGGGCATGTCTATTGGCCATTTGCAGTTGCCATTTGTAATACTCGAAGGCAGTATCCCTTGCCGCATGGACAAACGGTATGGCATCATGTATGGTCACGAATAGGTTGTCTCTCTTACCGGCCATGATTGCAGCCATGGATGCATCCACATAGTCTGCCTGCCATACATCCGCCTCGTCTTGCTTGATGGACTTGGACAGGAAGTAGGGTGCTATATAGGGCCTCATCTTTCTAAAGCTTCTATATGGATAAGCCCTGAATATCCTTCCATCTCCATGATCTTTTCGGTAAGCTTTAACCACCTCACCTTGTGAGTGAGTTGATTTGGCGAGGTTTTCAGTGTATTGACCCAGTCCACAGTATCTGTCCTGGCAGGAGATGTAATTGACTTTCATGTTGTTGTTTGTTTATCAGATTGCTGATCCAATGCTATGGCACGGAAAAGTATGGCAGTATAGAGCCAGAAAAGTATACTAATGGGATATACTCCAACGACCTCCTGACCCCACTCAACCGGGAGAAAAGCAGCTACGCCGCAAATTATCCCGGCAGTGATCACTCTCAGTTCTTTGTCGATCATTTTCCGATAGGCGATGGCACCTCTCAATATGGTCTGTCCGTAAAGGTTGAGAAATATGATAAGGCCTATCCATCCAAGCTCTACAGAGACCCGGATGAGACCGGAATCTGGCGGGAAATTGGCAAGGAAAGTACCTGGAGAAAATCTAGTACCCCAAACGCCGGTTGAACCCAGGCCACCACCAATGGGATGACTTAGGATCCACGGCGCGATCATAGATCGATTTTGAGCACGTACCTGATAGGACTTGTCCTGAGTAGCATGAAAAATGGTCTGAATACGTTGCAGTTGATAGATGTTGGTCTCGATGTTGGCAAGTACTAATAGTCCAACTATCGGTAGGACCAAAGAAGCGTACCATCTCTTCTTGCCTGAAAGAACTACCCACACTACGAAGAAGAATGCAGGTATGACAAAGGCGGACCTTGTGCCTGAGTAGAGTAAGGCCAGCATAGATATGCTGCCAGCCATGAAAAGGATTGTTTTAGTACGCCATGATTTGAAGCCACCGACCATCATCAGACATAAAGACCCTGTGAAGGCCATAAGGATACCGTACTGAGCTGGTGAACCAACGGAACCAAATGACCTCCATCTACCGTCATTGAATACAAGATGGATGGCATCATTTCGCATGATATGAGCCATTTCCCAATCGAAGTATCCAAAGAAGTATTGGTAGATCCCCCACAGGGCTGAGAAGGTATTGAATGCGATGAGTGTAAACAGGAGCCTATACAGTTCTCGTTTTGACTTGAGTACAGAAAGTGCCAAAAAGAAGAGTAAGAGGTAGCCTACAGCTGGTCTGATCACATAAAACCATGCTAGTCTTGAGCTGGCAATAGGGTTGAAAAATTCAAGAATGTTCATAGCGGCCCATACTCCCACTGAGACACTGATCGGTGAGCTAAAAGCTGACCAGTCATCCTTGCGGTAGCAGCGATAGACCAGACCTAGCATCATAATGAGGATCATATAGTCAAGTGCAATGCCAAGTGGTACATCCCGCATGATCCTGTTGAATACACTAAGGAAATAGGCGAAAAAGATCATGATGTAGAGACCTATTTGAGTATTCCATAGTGCGCTGAACGCTATAGGAGCTGCTATGATCGCCAGTGTGATGCCAGCAGGAGCCAACAGGCCCATTTTGACAGTGAGGAGACCAACCACTGAGGATATGCCAATGACAATCACCCATATGGTTGGCTGGTTCAGCTTCTGTTCTCCAAAAATCATTTTGCCAAATTCATATGGTTGATATGTATTGATTAGGCCGGCCATATTTAAAGCTTATGTTCCGTATGGATAAACTTGCCTCTGTTTTCAGCTTTAACACTCTTCAATGCATTAATAATGTTATGCACAGCCAGTGTAGGGAGGCGCAAAGCGAATTGAAAAGCCTTCGATTGAAGTCCGAGGTGACGTAGTGTCAACCAGCTGGATAATAACACAAATACTGTAGAGATGACTATCAATGGCAGAGTATAGGATAGGCTGCTAGTGAATAGTAACATGATGAGTTCACCAAGTACTAGAAGTGGTAATAAAAGAAGCTGAACTGACCTTGGTGGTCTGCAAAGCACGACCAGGTACCAAAGTGCGCTCCAGCGTCCCTTATGCAACCAGCTATTGAACAGCACAGGAGCTGAGAATACTGCGTTGAAGTACTGTTCTCCAAACCATCTTAAACGTTGGGGATTGTGTGCTTCTATTGAGTTGGTCTTTTCCTCTCTGACCTTACAATCCGGAAGGAAGATCATCGAATTGCTTTTTTCGGATGTTAGAATGTTGACCATGAAGTTTTTGTCAAATCCGGGAGCTTTGGGATTAAGTTGGTTTATGGCTTTGCAGAAAAGTGAAGTTCTGATCAATGCTGAGCTTCCGCTAATTTCGAGGGTATCACCAGCTTTGCATCCGGCTGCCCTGAACATCAGGTCGTTTAGTCCTTCACTTACAGCATCGAAAAAACTGGTAGACTGGTCTGTGTTGAGCGCCAATCGTCTTCCCTGAAAGACGTCATATCTATTGTAAAGGTCTTCGGATATGTTTGAGAAAAAGTCTTCATCAATGAGATTGTCTTTGTCCAGGAGCATAACAAATTCCGGTAGGAAACCAGCCTTGTTGTAGTCTGTAATCCTAGCGGTGAGGTACTTCAATGCATGATGATAGCTATTGCCCGGTAGCATACTAAAGACCTTTTCCTCAACCATGAAGCCATGTGATTCGGCTTCTACTCTGTACTTAGGATCAGCTTCCTGAAGCAGTACTAACACTTTGATGTTGCGCTCGCCGATGGCCTTTGTTACTCTAGCCAGTACCTCGGTAAATATCGGGCTCGGCTTATAAGCCGGGAGTAAAAGTAGCAGCTCCGGATTTTCTGAATTGGCTACCGTGAACGGTGGTCGATAAAATAACCCGAGTACTGTGGAGACTATCCAAAAGATGCTGTAAGCACTAAGGTAAATCACCAAAATGGTGTATAGAAAGTTGACTAGCGTAATCATGCTGTTTGTAGGTTTCTGGTTAGGAATTTTTTCACCCATACTCTGAAGGCACTTCTCGATTTTGGAACTTCGCCAACGAGATCTTCCATGTCTTCTATGGATGTCTGGCATAGAACCGTACCCGCGGTACAGGATTTTTTGCTTTCCAGCATCGCTTCAAGTCTTTTATCTGCAGTAGAGAATATTCTTCCTGCTTTGAACAAGTAGAGAAAATGCGGATACAGTTCGAGCCAAACATTGATATCTGCGCTTTGGTCTGACGGTGCTGTTAACAAAAGCACAAGGTCATTTTGCTTTCGTAGTTCGTCCAATTGCTCTGTCATAACAGACTCGTTGCGTAGTATGCTGTTATCAGATACATACTCCCGCATATCAATCTGACCTTCGACGTATTCAGTGTCTGGTGATGCATTAACAATGGCTACTTTGTATGTGGGGCTGCTGAGTGTTTTTCTCATCTGCTCGGCCAGGTATGACTTACCGGTACCACTTGTGGATGATACCATCAATACTACGTTACCATAGTTGTCAGCTGAAGTTCTTACTGCTTTAGACAAAGCGATGAGTTGTTGATCATGTATTGCGCTTGTAGCATCGTTTTTGTCGTATTGCTTGCGAGAAGGTACCGCGCCAATGACATGAAAGTTACCACATCGTTCGTAATCGCTGGCAGTAGCAATAGACTTATCAAGCAAAGTGAGCAACACGAACAATCCTGCGATCAGTACAAAGATGGCTATGCCACCTGCGATGATCAATATGACTCTTTTTGAGGCTAATGGCTCGTCTGGTAGGTGTGGAGGATCTATGATCTCAATCTCATTCTCGCCTGATCCATATTCGATAGACTGTGCTATACTAAGCTTGTTCAACAATGTGAGATAAGCGTTTTGCGCGGTAAAGATCTCACGGTCATACGTCCCAATGGTCGATTCGTAGGGAGCAAATTTTTTAGCATAAGACTGGACTCTTTTGATCTCATCGTCTATCACGTAAAGTATGTCCTTAGACATCTCCTCGTCAAGATCATAAGCAAGGTATCTGTTGGCCAGCTCAAGTTGGATCCTGGTAGGATCGTAGGTCAACTTGTTGGACATTTCGACGAGCTTATTGCTGAGTTCAAGCTTTGTATCTTCGATTCGCGCTTCTATTTGTGGCATTGCGTCCAGGTTGTTGTTACTAAGAGAAGCCAATAAATTCTGTCTGTTGAGTTCTTTTAGCTCTTTTTTCAGCTGAATAATTTGAGCATTTTGTGAGAAATCAATAGATAGTTCATTGCCTGTTTCTGCAGTTTGTAAGACTTCTGTTTTACCCTTCTGACTGCCTACAATCGTTGAGAATAGCTTTGCTCTTTGAGCTTCTATTTCTACCAGGTAGGTGACAATCGCCTTGGTATGCTCTCCCAGGTTGATGATACTGTTGTCAACTTTGTATTTTTCTAGTTTGGCTACTTTAGCATCAAGATCCAACTTGGCTTTTCTTAGCAACTCCTCTAGTAGATCTTTGTGTCCCTTGATCTGATTTTTTGCTAGAAATTTGTTTTCAGCTATGAGTGCGTCAATGAAGCACTGGGCGATTAGCTGCGCCTTGTGTGCTATTTCCTCTTCCAATGAAAATCCGAGATAATTGCTGTCACGTAAGCGGTAAGTCGAGACCATATCGATCATCCTGGCATTAGAAAGCTTATGATAATCGAAATAAGCTAGTATAAGGCTGTCAGTTCCACGGCCTTTTCGGGGCACCAGGTCTCCAGATTGCAACTCGCCGAGTCGTATTCTGATCGCATCTAGTGTTTCAGGATTTTGAGGAAGGCCAAGAGATAGCAGGCTGTTTCCTTCTAATCCTTTCTCTAGTATCAGCAATCTTGTTCTGGCGCGTGTTCTTTTAGACTTGATCAGCTCAGTTATGTTTTGGAAATAGGTGTGCACCTGATACTGCTTTAGTCCTTCACCATTCAAGCTTGTAGCCTGATTTTCCTGAAGGTTGAGATAGAGCTTCGCCTCAGAGCGGTATATTCTGGGGTGGTCTTTAGTAAGAACATATATGATCGACATACAGATCAATGGTGCAACAAGCAGGATCAACCACTGCCGACTTAAGACTCTTATGATTTTTACTACTTCTTCCATCTTACTCATCTATTTAATCGAACAGGAGAGGTGAAAAGCTCTATTTCTGATTTGAGCTTCATTGCAAATACTTTGGCCTTGAGATAGGCTTCCTCGAGACTGAAAAGTCCGTTTTCCAGCAGCATTAGGTTGTCAGCTTCAGCTTCTCCTCGAGTAAATTTTAAGGTGACTACTTCGTAGCGCTGGCGTTGGGTTTGCAACGCATTGCTACGTATCTCAATTACGTTTAAGGCTTCCATATAATCATAATACTTACCGGTAATGAAGTTGCGGAGTATGCGGCGCTGCTCATTCTGTGTCTGGCTTACTCTTTCTATTTCATATTCTGCCACTTTCACACGGCTTCCAAGATTGGCCAATCTCTCAGGATTGATGCTGAGGCTGATACCAACATTGGACAATACCGATGCTGTAGTTATCGGTCGGTTGAATTCATCGTAAGTGGTCTGGGTATTAAAGAAGTTGATACCCATTTGAAAGGTGGACAGCCAGCTTCGCTTTTCTTGCTTGGTCAATTCATGTTTTTGGAGGATTTCAGCATCCATTGCCTGGATCTGATTAGAGTTGGCGAGTGCATTTTCAACTATGCTATCAAGTAAACTTTGGTCCTTGAGCAGAAGGTCTACCAACTGTCGCTCTTTTTCATAATCAAACTCCTCCTCCTGGGCGAAAAGCGTGATAGAGCATGTTAGTATAAGTAGTATTAAAATAGGTTTGGTCATTTCCTTATATTTTGATAATCCAAAAGTATAAGGCAACAGGCCCCTATTTTTTTATATTAGATGTTTGGGATGTCTACCTCGTTAGATGACGTTAAGCGACGTTTTTCGGGGAGATGTGATCAACGAAAAAAGGCCGGAACAACCGACCTTTTTATCAATTAACCTAACCTTTAACCTATCAATCTACTTGTAAATGTTTTCGTCGTTTCGGTATCCATTGTTTGGCTTGTACCAGTCTTTGTTTTGAGTGCCTCCGCTTTCTGCCCATGCTTTGAACATCAGGTGCGCCTGATCGATAGATTTAAACTCTACCGGATAGTCAAACGATTCCGGTAGATTAATTGCCCAGGGAAGATTGTTGTAAGACTTGTAGTACAAACCTGTTCCAGGGTTGCTCTTGTCATGCTGTGTGCCTAGCAGGCTTATGTCCGCTTTAGGGGTAGGTGTTTTGTCTGGTAGATGTATCTCCACTGTGCGGTCACCATTGACTGTAATGAACGGGTTGAAAGGAGCATACCCTAAACTTGCCATAGCGATCGGTTCTACGAAGTTGATCGAAAACCGCAGCTCCTGAATATCGATTTTCGATTGGTCAGAAACTGTGTTAAGATGGCCGGATGCACTCATCATGTCATGCGCATCTTCAAAAATCATGATGGATGTGCTAATACTACCTTCTTCCGTGCTTAGCGATAAGTTGGGATCATTTGTGCTAACGCTGCTGATCAGGCCAGAGCTTACCGGTAGCTCTATTCCAAAGCCATTGTGAAACTGACCTCCAACAGCTCTTATTCTCAGTACAGTTTCTATCAATACTGCTTTGTTGGCAGTATTGGTAACAAACTTGAAATTGTAATCTATGACCATGTCATTCATATCATAGTCGCCTTTACTGGGCCATTGATCTTCGAATGCTAAAGATCCAAAAGTGGCTTCACCGGGAGTGTATATTGTGAAAGCCTTATCAGGATCATCGGGATAATCATCATTTATGTCTGAGACCCCATCGCCATCTCTATCAGGGTTTTCGTCTGTTTTTGTCGATTCCAGATCGTCAGTTATAATAGCTGTGTAAGGTGAGGCTGTGACGTAAAAAACCGCGTCATTAAAATCATTGTCACCCCCCGGTCTGGAGGTGTCCTCCATACCCAGTAGAAGTAGTTCACGAGCATCATCCTTTAACAAAACCGTATGCTGACGATACTCCTGTGCTGTGAAAGAGTTAAATGATTTATCAGAATACTTGATTTCAGACCTGTCTATCACCTGTGACCCAGTCCAGCCTCGAGGAATAAGAAACCATCCGATACCTGTTCGTTTGGTGAACGATCCCAGACAGACTTTGTCTCCGGACATGAGATTGCCCCCATGGCCCTTAAAGCTTACATTCGGGAAGATGATAAACATGCTATCGATCTCGTCGACAGAGGTTGGTGGATTATCCAGAGGGTAAGTATAGTAGCCTAATGAGTTGGTCCACCCGGCACCTTCATGCACGAATGTTACCCACACCTCTGCCGAATCACCCAGTAGTGTATTGGTCTGTATATTATCGTCCAGGTATTCAGGATTGTATATAGGTACAGGTCGTCGCTCCGGGAGCGAGCTATTGATAAGGTCTAACATATCCTGGCTGATGTAATCAGGAATTTCCATCAAGTTGTAGGGGACTCCCTGATTATCATACTCGTCGAGAAGCCAGTAGTCACCTACCGGAATAGGGCCACCGAGCAGTCTTCCATTGGTGGGTGCAGCTGACGAGTTTACATTGTCAGCACGTGCACCACCAATGATCAATTTCTCATGTAGCTGATCAGTCGAAATAATTGTTTGCTGTGGTAGCCCTATATAGGAGGTTTCTAATAGCAGGTACTCAATGGCAGTTGCGATTGGTACATTGAAAGCCAGCCGGCCGTCTTGGTCAGTTGCTGCTTTGCCAATGAGTTCCCATCCTTCATCGCCAGGTTTATGCAAGTCAAAAGTCACTCCTACAAGACCGTTGTTCTTGTTGTCTAAGACAGAGACATTGAGGTCTGCGTTGAGTGTAGTAGCGTAATCAAAGCTTTCCGGAACTTTGATCGCTTCCAGGCCCGAATTGAGAGGATCATCTTGAGGCATTGGACTGTCATCAGATGAAATGATGGCTGTACACCCTACGGTCAATCCCAGGACTGTGTATTGAGCAATTCGCTTAAGTATTTTCATTGTAATTCACACATTTTCATGTTGGAACAAGGCCAACGGGGTTTTAAAAAGTATTTTCAGGTCCATCCAAACGTTGTAGGATTGGGCATAGTCGATATCCAGTTTTTTGCGACTGTCTTCACTTGTATTGGCTTTGCCTCTTTCAGTTACTTGCCACAGACCGGTGATGCCAGCAGGGGCCATGAATCGTTTGATCCAATCATCTGAGGTCAGTTGTTCAGCTTCATATAGAGGGAGTGGACGATTACCGACAATTGACATATGACCAAGGAGTACATTTACCAATTGTGGTAACTCGTCTATGCTGGTATTACGGATGAACTTGCCAACTTTAGTTATTCTGGGATCATTGCTGATCTTGATAAACGATCCTTTTGTCTCGTTTTTAGCATGGGCCAAGTATGTTTTTTCATCCTGCTCACCTTCATCGGCGATCAATACAACTCCACTCGGTGATGTAGATGGAGTAGGCTTTGAGTCAACCTCTTCAACATTACTGTATTGGTTTAGATTTTTGTATTGCTCTAAGAGGTGGTCTGCGTCCTGTCTCATCGAGCGAAACTTATAGAATGGAAAGATTTGATATCCTGTACCTACCCTTGGCGCAGCGTAAAACACAGGACCCTTGCTGGTCAGTTTGATCAGTAGCGCAACTACTGCAAACAAGGGACTGAGAATGATGAGTAATAAAGAAGACGTGACTATATCAAATAGCCTCTTTTGCCAGGGTATTTTGGATCGTTTCATGATATGGGACGGGTTATTTAAAGAAGGTTAGACAAGAATGCCTTCGGCAGTACTGGTCAAGGCTTTCTCGATTCTCAACTGCAATTCGACAGGATTGAATGGCTTAATGATGAAATCATTTGCTCCATACTTCAGCGATTCAATACGGTATTCACTCTTGTTTTTAGATGAGAGGAATATTACCGGAATATGTGCAGTTCTAGGCGATCGCTTTATTTCTTTCAATAGCTCGAGCCCTGATTTGCCTGACATGTTCAGGTCAGTAAGTACAAGATCCGGTAACTCTGAAGAGCTTAAGAACGCGATCGCTTCTTCAGAGGAACTAGCTCCGCGCGCCTTGAATCTTTCACCTAACAGGTGGAGTAGAAACTCGCGCATCATTTCATTGTCGTCTACTACTAAAATCCTCTTTTTCATGTCTTTTTCTGTTTTACATGATCAAAACTAGAGGCAATAGACAGGTAAGTGAGGATTATTAGATGTTTGGGAATTTAATGTCGGTAATTGGGAGGCGATCATGGTTTTTTGGGAATGCCAACAAATCAGTACCATGGTCAAAAAAAGCCTGACTTTGAGAGGAGTCAGGCTTTGGGGATTTTCATTGAAAAGTATTCAGCTATGGCTTGATTTTTTGATAGCCAGGAGAGGCCATTCCGGTAGGAGAGAGCTTGTAATACTCCTGAACCTCGGCATAGTCTTCGTAGTTTACCGGAGGCACGTATCTACTGTTGCTGGAACCAAAGAGCCCTGGTACCACTACCACCCTGACAAGCCAGTTGTCAGTGAGGTCAGGCCCTACAAAGCCCAGCGGAAAATCTCCATCCAGAAAGACTGATACGTCAAAAATGGAGTGATCAAAACTATACTGCAAAGTACCATCTGCCGTGAAAAGTGTCATGGGAAGTGGTCGCCAGATCTCAGTGCCATCGTCCAGAATTTCCCAAAGCAGGTAAACCAGTGCTACATCTGATTCGCGCATAGCGAATGAGTTTGGAAACTCGAATAATGCGGAATAATCCGGTGCTAGGAAATCAGCTCTGTATTCGAATACATAGGCCTCTTCACCATCCTTACCATTAAGTCCATCTCTACCTGGAGGGCCGGGAGGTCCTTCTACGCCATCGATGCTACAGCTAGCTGTGATGAACAAAAGTACAATTGCGGAAAATAGTGTTGTTGTTTTCATGATCCTTGGATTTTGAGTTTATCATCAATGACCAAATAGCATGCCAATAGAAAAATGATCGACAAATGCGACTTGACAATGGGGCTAGAATGAAGATCGGTCTATTTCAACCTTCTTTGGATTATAAAGGCGTTGATAGGGTTGAAGTGCAGGATTTGATGGATCTCAGCTATGTCGAACCCATCATACTTCATCTTCGGTACAAGGTCTTTAGGAATGTAATTGTACGGCGTGACTTTACTCTCAGGATTGGAGGGGTCGTACCACCCAGCATCATGCGAGATCAATAATTGATCCATCAGTTTGTTTGTTTTAAAATAAATCAATCTTTTATAATGATCATTTTGTTCCCATCCCCAGCCATCCAGGCTGATCCAGCAGCCACGAGCTGCAGCCTCCTTATAGCTACTATAGTCTTCCTCTTGTTGAGCATGTACCCATATAAAGGCTTTTGAAGAGACGCCAAGGCTGTCAAGAATATCTAGTTGCTCAAATGCAGCATGAGCAGGACCAGTGTGTGAGGCTATGGTAAGACCTGTTTCAATATGTGTTAGTCCAGCGGCAATGACGATTTTCTTGTCCAGAGGTTTAAGAGGTTGGTCTGCATTGACACTTATTTTGATAAAGCCTGGTCTGATCCCCGTTTCTCCTATTCCATCTGTCAATTCCTTTATCCATCGATTGGCCAGCTGTTCTGCAGTTTCTTCAAATGCATACTCTGGTAAGTACTTATATTCCCGAGCGGCGTAGAGACCTGTGTTAGTAATGATGTTGAGACGCGAATCTGAAGCAAGCTCACGAAGCAGCTCAGGGTCTCTGCCAAGATAATTAGGCGTAGCATCCACGAAGGTCTGTATATTAACAGACTCTGCTTTGAGCAAATAGGGGAGCATCTTGTGCCTTACATCTATTGGGTTCCATCGGTGGCTACCCGTCATCTCTGCCCCTATAAAATCTACCAGTATGTGCTCATGTGTGAGCCAGTTGCCGGACCTTTCCGAATCTATAACACCTTTTACCCCTAGGACTTCACCATAATAATCAGGTTCACAGGCTATCAAACCGGCTAGAGTCATGATGACCGCAACGGCCCTAATAGTTGCATTTCGAGTAAGTTTTTCCAGAAAAGTGGGGATGGTGAAGGACATAAGTTATCTCGCTCACAAAGCTATACGAATACTATGATGTAATGGCTACTATCCGATCTTCAATTCTTCTTTGTGCACCTTCAATACATCAATGATGAATTGGATGTGCTCATCCAGGTCAACTTTGAGTAGTTCGATCCCGGCCTGTACTTCACTTCTTTCCACCGTTGCAGCAAATCCTTTTGATTTCAGTTTTTTCTTGACAGATTTTGGTGTTAGAGAGTTGATACCATCAGGCCTCACATGGCAGCAGGCTATGATAAAGCCAGTGAGTTCGTCGCATGCTAGTAGGGCTTTTGAGAGCAGCGTATCGTAAGGTACGTTCCATTTGGTGTAATGCGCAGAGATGGCATGAGCTATTTTTTCCTCACCTTTTTCTCGAAGCAGGTTGACTATTCTATTAGGATGTTCCTCAGGCCAAGCTTCATAATCTGCATCATGAAGCATACCTGTGATGGCCCATTCATCAGTGTCCTCTCCATATCGGCTCGCATAAGCCTCCATTACTACTTCTACACTTCTGGCATGGCGCAACAGACTATCGCCTTTAGTCATTTCTTCAAGTATCTCTTTAGCTTCAGATTTTAGCATTTTGATCGATTTAATCGCTCGCTAATATAGCTTAAACGCTGAATTACCAATATGTATCGAAGCTGACGAACTAAAACCGGAATTGCGCCGTTGAATATTCACGTCGCAGAACTAGCAAATTATTGCTAATTTTAAATGGGTAAAGCGATCGTCCTATGAAGTTGAATACTAAAATACAATTTGTTGTGCTGGCAATTTTGATTGCTAGTATCGGGCTTAGCTCATTCACAGGCCCTGAGAAAGTGGAGTCTAAGGTCAACTGGCTTACTTTTGAAGAGGCTGTAGAAGCCAATAAGAATAGTCCAAAGAAGATATTCATAGATATCTACACTGACTGGTGTGGATGGTGCAAGAAGATGGACGCTCAGACGTTCAACCATCCTGACATAGCTGCCTATATGAATGAGAATTTTCATAATGTGAAATTCAATGCTGAACAGAGCGAAGAGATTTTATTCAACGGACACACTTTTAAATTCATTCCCGGTGGTAGAAAAGGAGTTCATGAGTTGGCGGTAGCGCTTACTAACAACAATCTCAGCTACCCGATGGGTGTTTTTATGGACGAACAACTAAGGATTCTCTCTCCGTTACCAGGTTATCAGAAAGCCCCGTTCTTTGATGCGGTACTTCGATACTTTGGTGAGGAGAACTATAAATCAATGAAGTGGGATGAGTTCATGAAAGGATACGATTCCCCTCTTGGTGATTAACAACTATTAGGTTAAAGGGTAAAAAAGCGCTGGATTCAGCGCTTTTTTTGTTTGGGTCGAAATAGTTAAGGGTTAACTAGTGATCACGGATTGCAGAGCATTTAAAAAGGAGCTCGAACGACATAAAGCACAAATAGTTGCCAGCACCTCCTATCTTCAAAAGGGGTTTGAGGATTTGATAAGCGCAATTGAATTCGTAGAATCCGACTATTATGACCTAAAATAGCATATGACTAAGCGAGAAAGGAAGTCCCAAGAATCGAGCTAATTACTTCAAAGCCCTAACACTTCAACACCCTGCTCAAAAACAATATCGACTGGTATGCCTGCCGATGCGAGTCGGTCCAAATCCGCTTGCAGCTCAACATCAATTGACCCTTTTTCGGCTACCAGTGCTGCTACGCCATCATAGTCTCCGTCACCCTGTAGAGTAAGGATTTTTTCCGATAGGGCATCCATCGCCTCCTTCATCTTGTCGAAATCAACCCTGTAAGTGCCAGAACTCTCATCTTTTGAGAAGGCCCCATACTCTTTAAAGAAGTTGAAGCGGATCATGTTGGCTTTGCCGTGAGCGCTACTTGCGCCAAAACGTACCGACCGGAAGATACCTGCCATGAAAGTGGTGTAATACTCTTCAATATTACCGTCAAGCTCACCTTTGTCCATGAGCTGAGTGATCATGTAGAGTCCTAGTACATCAGCCTTGCCTTCCTCCAAAGCACTATAATGTTCTTTGATGGCACTGCGAACTGTACCATTGCCATTGATGGTGTTTTTGATGCCCAAGCCATGCGCCACTTCGTGAAACATAGTATTTGAAAAGAAGGCTTCAAAGGTGATGTTAGCGCGTTGGTCCTCAGAGATCAGCATATCTGCGATAGGCAAAAGGATCTTATCGAACTTAGCCTGCATAGCATTTTTCAACTGAAGCCTTCGAGATCCTTTGGCTAGCTGGACCTCTTCATCATTTGGCAGATTGATGGCTATGGTTTTGCTTCCCGAATTACAATCACCGGCGTAGTAAACCACATCATAGGCGTTGAGGTCGGCATCTGAACCTGGCGTCTCTTGCTTGTACTCGTCAGGTACTGGCAGTCCTCTCTGCAATTCTGGCAGGTAAGCTGCATATTTGGAGAGGCGTTCGCTCCATGCCATATCTTTGATCAGGACGTAGGCTTCATGAGCTGCTTTGTAGTTGTACAATTGGTCCTCATAGTTCTCAATTGGCCCAATCACCACATCGATAGGGTTGGTTTTCATGTCCATCCAGGCCATATCGCTTGGTTGGTAGTCATCTGATTCGATGGCATCAGCCCTCAGACTGAGGTAGTTTTTAAGTCCTGGGTCTTCTGCGAGTTGCGAGGCTTGACGCAGCAAAGACCCAACACGAACCACCTGCTCATCAAACATTTCCCGATAGGGTACTGAAATGAGCTGTCCACTTTCATCCCTCCGGATGAAGGTATACAAACTGGTTTTGTCAGCAATGTCAGCCGCTTCGAATTCTTCCTTGGTCATATCTACAGGGTAAAAGTTGGCACCTGCCGGTTTTGCTTCGACCCCATCAATGAATGGTGCATTATTGTTGAGTCTGTCCCAGGGGCCGTAGTTGATCATAGCATACCTACGAGCGTCTTTGTCAGTGATGGAGGACAAGAGCTGATCTCTGTTACCATAGGCCTCATACCAGAACATGTCGTCCATGATCTTTGCAGCGTCTATGAGCACTTTGATCATCTCTTTCTGATTTTCTGATAGATGGGATAAATCTGCAGTTAATTTGAAAGTTGTATAATTGCTGAGCAACGTCTGCATTTTAGAGGGTTCGGAACTACTTTCTTCTTCAGAGATAGGTTCTTTTGGTTGAGGCGAGCACGCAGCTATCGCAAAAATCAAAATGGCGAACATGAGACGTATGGTCATGATAAAAGTGGTTAGTTCACATCAAAAATAGCTGAAACAGCGTGAGGTCGCAAGTGGGTCAGAGTACTACTTCGGCAACAAAAAAGCCTATATAGGTGCCGAGTCCGGCTCCTAAAGTACCTACAAGTATTGATGGTAATATGAGGTCAGTCCGATCAAGACTTTTGGCTAATGCCATAGCGGAGGATGGCCCTCCAATGTTAGCCTGACTGGCCACTGCCACAAGGTCCCAGTCTTGCTTAAGCATACCTCCAAAGAGATAGGTGAGGAGTCCATGAACCACTACAATAGTAGTAGTAAATGCAAGAATAACTATGGCTAATGATCCGATCTTGCCTAGTGCAGCAAGTTCACAAAAAGCGCCAATCACGGCTAGGAACAGATAGATCGAATACAGGCCTAGAAGCTTCGCTCCATTAATCCTTTGGATTGCTGGTATCTGTGCAAGAATTAGTGCGATGGTCGTAAGAATCAGAATAGAGGGAAAGTTGACCCCTAGTTGAGCTAGCCAGTCGGCTGATATGTTTGAAACCCATAACACTCCTGCTCCCAGGAAGATCAGTAGTGCGAGTTGTTGTGGGTCGACTGTTTCATGTTCGTTGTGCATATCGTCAAGTTCCTGCTCACTCAATTGACCATTTTGATTGAGCACAGGTCGTGGTAGCCATTTTTGAAACAACTTGGGCAATAGCAAAGAGCAAATCATCCAAATAGCAGTCAAAATGTTGTCTACTGCAACCGTACCGGCATAGAGGCTGCCGTCCTTAGCTATGTCATAGTGGAGTGCTATAGCATTGAAGTTGACGCTACCGCCAATATAGGTGCCCGTCATCATTCCGGCCATGGCCTTATAGCCATTGCCTAACGCATCACCTCCCACAAATTGCACAGCGAGAATTGCACCGATGGACGTACTCATAGCCCCTACAAAGAACATGATGAGCATGGGTAGGCCTGCCCTTTTTAGATGGCTTAGGTTGACGCCTAGCAAAAGAAAGAAGATAGAGATAGGAGCTACGTATGCGAAAATACCTCCATAGAGATCAGAGGCGTTAGAAGCAGAAGGAATAATACCAAGATTGGCTACCACTGCTGTGAAAAGTATTACTAGCAAAGTGGTCCCAAAATGTCTCAGAAATGTGCGACGACAGAGCCATTCGCAGATCACTATATTAAGAGAGAGTATGGCTAATACACCTAAAGAATCTTGCATAAAATGACGGGTTAGCAATCGGGTAAAATAGTGATTTTACAATAAAGTAGACTTAAGCATTTGTGGTACTCTTAACCTTTGTAATGATTGTATATATGAATATATGTTCATATGTTTGCATTATGCTTGAGACGAAGACCATCATCGACGTAGAAAAGCTCGAAAAGGTAGCTTTTATACTCAAAACCATAGCCCATCCGCTAAGGATTGGCATTATTGACTTACTGACCGAGAACGACCGTCTATCAGTGAATGATATCTGCAGACTTCTTGATTCTGAGCAGTCTCTCACCTCTCATCATTTGTCTAATATGAAGTTGAAGGGCATACTCAAGTCAGAACGGGATGGAAAAAACATCTACTACTCTCTTAAGATGAAAGAAGTGGTAGAGGTAATACACTGTATGCAGCATTGCAATCTTGTGATGCCTTGAACCGACTGTAGAGATACTAGAACTAAGTGTAGAATGGAGTTAGTCGGGTTTATGGCGGCTATTATCATTGGATTTACAATGGGGCTGATCGGTGGAGGGGGGTCTATCCTTACCGTTCCTGTTATGGTCTATTTTTTGAATATCGACCCGGTGTTGGCCACTGCCTATTCGTTGTTCATTGTTGGGTTGACTAGTCTGATTGGGTCATTCAGTTACATGATGAAACAACAACTTGATTATAAGACGGCCTTAGTATTTGCAATACCTTCCTTCATTGCCGTTTATTCAACACGAAAGTTTCTCGTACCTGCCATTCCTGATGTTGTGACATTGGGTCAGTTTGAATTAGAGAAGGGTATGATGTTAATGCTGTTTTTTGGTGTTGTAATGATTTTGGCTGCTTTTTCGATGATCAAAAGTGGCAAAAGACCAGAATCTGAGGAGAAAGAGGTTGTATTCAATTACCCGTTGATATTGATCGAAGGAGCATTAGTAGGAGTAATTACGGGGTTGGTTGGTGCAGGTGGGGGCTTTCTCATTATTCCGGCGTTAGTATTACTGGCACGATTACCTATGAAGTTGGCCGTTGGGACATCCCTGATCATCATAGCCGTCAAATCGTTGATTGGATTTATTGGTGATCTGAGTACTCAAAGCATAGATTGGAGTTTTGTGTTGGCATTTTCGCTGTTTGCCATATTTGGCATTTTTGGAGGATCATTTGCCAGCAAGTACGTCCAAGGTGAAAAGCTGAAGAGAGGGTTTGGATGGTTTGTAGCTGTTATGGCCCTTTTTATCTTTTACAAAGAATTATGGAATTAGTATATCGAACAATATAAACTGAACCGATATGTATATCGAACAATTGTACACAGGCTGTCTTGCAGAGGCTGCCTATTATATTGAATCAAATGGTGAAGCGGCAATTATCGATCCCATCCGCGAAACCAAGCCTTATCTTGAATTAGCAGAAAAAAGAGGGGCAAAAATCAAATATGTGCTAGAGACCCATTTTCATGCTGATTTTGTCTCGGGTCATCTGGATCTGGCGAAAAAGACGGGAGCGACTATCATTTTTGGTCCTAACGCAAATCCAATGTACGACGCTCACATTACAGAAGATGGTGAAGTGCTGTATGTAGGTGATATCAAGATCAAAATATTACACACTCCTGGCCATACCACGGAGTCCACTACTTACCTGTTGCAGGATGAGGAGGGTAAGGATCATGCTATTTTCACCGGTGATACTCTGTTTATTGGTGATGTGGGACGCCCTGATCTGGCGGTAAAAAGCGACCTTACGGAAGAAGATCTGGCCGGTCATTTGTATGATTCGCTGCATACAAAGCTATTGCCATTAGCTGATGAGGTGATCGTCTTTCCGGGACATGGAGCTGGTTCACAATGTGGTAAGAACCTCAGTGATGAGCGGCAGTCGACTGTAGGACAGCAGCGTAAGTTCAATTATGCATTGCAACCAATGACCAAGGAGCAGTTTGTTGATGTTGTAACTGATGGCTTAACGACACCTCCGGCCTATTTTCCTGAGAATGTAAGGATCAATAAATCTGGTTATGAGAATATCGATGAAGTGATGGATCGTAACCTTACTGCATTGTCGGTAGATGATTTCAAATCAATAGTAGCCGATGGTGCCATAATTCTTGATACTCGCATTCCTGATCACTTCGAGAAAGGGTTCATCAAAGATAGCTACAGCATTGGTCTCGATGGTACCTTCGCCGTTTGGGTGGGTACCCTGTTTGATATCAACCAAAAGCTTGTGTTAGTTACTGAGGAAGGAAAAGAACAGGAATCGGTATTGAGGCTCGCAAGAGTAGGATTTGAAAATGTTGCAGGTTACATGGAAGGTGGTGTTGGGTCCTGGAGCCAATCCGGAGAGGTTTTAGAGACAGTCAACAGCGTGAAAGGTGAGATAGTCTCTGAATATCAGGCTGAAGGCATGTCCGTAATGGATGTGCGAAGGAATCCGGAGTTTGATACTGAGCATGTAGAAGGAGCATTGAACATTCCTTTAAAAGATCTGGAGCAGAACCTTGATAAGGTCAACAATGATCAACAATACCTGATACACTGTCTTGGTGGCTATCGTTCTATGATAGCTGCCTCTATTCTCAAGCGAAATGGAATTGACAACATTGTGAATGTCTGGGGAGGATGGAACAGCATCAAAAAAGATGGAAACGCAAAACTTGTGACAGGACCTTGTCCTACACAAATCAGGGATGCCAAGCTCGCTGCAATGGCTTAAAACTGTCGCTCTGGATACAACTGAAGACAATAACTAGATCAATTCCATCTTCAAAACCAAATAGTGGTAGTGTGATGGAATCATTCGGGAGACAATGGGGGTTGTCTCCCTGCAATAACCTAAACGAATAAAAAAATGTGGGAAGTAGTACTTGGACCATGGCCGTGGTACGTGGTAGGTCCTCTGATCGGCTTGATGGTGCCATTGTTTCTAATTATTGATAACAAGTCCTTTGGGGTCTCATCGAATCTAAGACATATCTGTGCGGCTTGTATACCAGCAAACATTCCCTTTTTCAACTACAACTGGAAATCAGAAAGCTGGAACCTTTTTTTTGTGCTGGGGATTGTTATCGGCGGTTTCATTGGCCATGAGTGGTTGATGAACTATGATCAGGTGGCATTGAGCCAGGATACAGTCTCAGATCTTAAGGCCATGGGTATAAGCGACTTTTCGGGTCTTGCTCCTGTTGAAATATTTAGCTGGAGTAATCTTGCCAATTGGCAGGGAGTGTTGCTTATTGCAATAGGCGGATTTATGGTAGGTTTTGGGACCCGCTATGCGGGAGGATGTACTTCAGGCCATGCAATTACAGGCCTATCCAATTTACAATGGCCTTCTTTGATAGCTGTTATTGGATTCTTTGTCGGGGGCTTGTTTATCACACACATTATTTATCCTATCATCTACTAGTTATGAAGAATATTAAGTTTTTGATCATAGGAATCGCTTTTGGTATCCTCTTGACCAAAGCAGAGGTGATTAGCTGGTTCAGGATACAAGAGATGTTCCGTTTTCAGTCCATTCATATGTACGGTATCATCGGTCTGGCGGTGCTGGTAGGATTGGTCTCTATTCAGTTGATCAAGCGCTATAACATCAAGACTATTAAGGGTGGTGAGATTGGGCTTGCTGATAAGCCTTTTCATCCGGGTGTTTATATAGGAGGTACTATCTTTGGACTCGGCTGGGCGTTAACCGGAGCATGCCCTGCTCCACTCTTTGCATTGGTGGGTGGAGGTTATAGTGTTATTATTGTTGCTGTTGTCACTGCGGTGTTTGGTACATGGGTGTATGGAGCACTAAAAGATAGATTACCTCATTAAATACTTACACGTCATGACCCGACTGAACTTATTGTTTTTTTCTTGGTTCATTTTATCTTCATGTTCATCTGTTTCCCAGCAGAATGGACTCATATCGGCTGAGGAGTTGAAGTCCCGGATTGAAGCAGGTCTGGACGGTGTATTGATCGACCTAAGAACACCTGCTGAGATTGCGAAGGGTATGATACCGGGCTCCATCGTCATTGACTACAGAGCCGATGATTTTGCTGCTCAAATTCAAGGACTCGATAAGGAAAAGAAATACTACTTATACTGTCATAGCGGTGGTAGAAGCGCCAGGGCCAAGGACCTCATGGAAAAGCAAGGTTTCCAATCAATACTTGACTATGGTGGTGGATTTAAAGAGTGGAGTAGTCTTGGGTATCCACTGGAGAATGTGCATAACTAGTGCTGGGTCAAGTGAATGATGAATGATGAGTTTGGAGTTGCCCAACTGATAAACGATAAACACATGGTATTTTTAGCGGTCCGACGACTTTTGTTTGTAACAACTGAGGCTGCTATGCTTCCCTGATGCCGGTCGATGGAATAGCCATCAGGTTTTTGTGGTTTAGGCAAACGATGAGTTGTAAATATTTTTGTATTTTCTGTTTTGATTGACGCAAGAGAATATTCAATGGATGAGTTTGTTTCTGACAGCGTTGATCACACTCATTTTGTTCTTGTCTTTACGTTGGTAATCGGATTTTAAGTCATTGTTGTATAGGATAGCAACAATGGCGCATGTGGAGCAGTGACTTCATCTTCTTTGGCCGTATGGGATACCCTTGATCGACCTTTAGAAAGTCCTGATTCGTTTCTGAATGTAGCCACTCCTCTATAGCAAGCAAACTTCTTTGGATCTTTGATGTCTTCAAACTCATTGGTGCAGATGATCATCCTTGCCGCTGTCTGTGTATCTACAGCTGGTACTGAAGCGATAATACTGAACAGCGAATGTAGTTGAGGCTCTTCCTGGGTGATTTTATCTATTTGCCTGTATACTTTTTCCAAATTCGCTTTGATAACCCCAGTGTTTTTTGACAAATTCGCTTTTCTAGCTGAGTTAGTGATTTTGGAATAGATTCAGCCTGTTCATCTAGTGACACAGTTAGCTGTTTTCTCATGTTGAGTAATCTATCTCGAACGACTGTTAAACGATCTAACTTGAGCGCTACCTCTTGCTTGGGCTTCCAAAGCTGGATATTCTCTCTGTTCTTGTAGAGGTACTCGCCGATACGGATGGCGTCAATCTTATCATGTTTCCCACGAATGTTGCCTAGTGAATTCTTAATCCGAGAAGCTTGTTGCAACCAGATATTTCCTTTTTTCTCATGAAGATATACCAGCAGAGGGTTATTGTAAATCCCTGTGTTCTCAATACGGAAAATCGAGTCAACAATACTAAAACCATCCAATTGTTTCAGTTCATTGATATACTTGTTGATCCTAGAGGCTTTGTTGTCAATGATACAATGGTGAAGGAATAGTTTACCCTTGAACAGAGCTATATCTAACTTATTTTTTGATACATCAACTCTCAGGAAATGACTGAATTTCAAAGCTTTATTGTTAACGTTAAACAATGGTAACTAACCTTTTTCGATAACATTAAGTCCTTGCTAATGAGTCATTAACCCGAATATCTATTCGATGACAAGTCCAAAACATGGTAAAGGATTGAATCTGACTATAGGCATTTAGACCTTGACCACTCTTAATTCTCCTTTACTATGGTTAGTCATCTACAAGGATGGATATTATTCGAAGAAAAGCAATATTCAATGCTCAACTTTCCAAGAATAATCCAACGTCAATAATCTAAAGGACTACTCCAAGTGGTCAGACGACTCATAAAGAAGTGGTTACTCAATAATCTGAAATAGCTTGTGCGTCACCTTTTCATTGGTTTGGATCTTGAGGATGTAGGTATGATGCGCAATGTTGGAGATGTCAATGACAGCTGAGTTGTCAATAAGTTCTGTCGAGTAAATCCGCTTTCCCGTTAGGTCATAGATCTCGACGAAGGGTCCTGTGAGACAGGGCTGGACCACCAGGTTAAAGATGCCATTGTTCGGGTTAGGATAGATTGAGAAGTCGAAATCACCACAGCCAAGATCTCTTGGTGTAACGGAGATATCAAGGGTATCGACACAGGCATTAGCATCTTGTACAAGTACAGAATAGTCATCAAGCTCTGCTGGGCTGAGATCTTCATCATCTGTAAAGTCCGGCGTATCATGACTCCAGTCGTAAGCAAAAGGAGCTGTTCCTCCAGTTACCAATAGATCAATGGAAGTACTCTGTCCTTCACCTCCTGGAATAATCTCTGCCGACAAGTCGATGGGATCTATTTCTTCAAGCTCGAATGCCACATTGGCCCTGCACTCCAGGCTATCTATTACGACTACATTGTATTCTCCAGCAACGAGATTTTCATAATCTTCTCTCGCGGTGAGAAAACCAACATGGTTCCATTGATACATGTAGTCGCCTGTGCCTCCTTGGGCAGTGATGTAGGCGAATCCATCTTCGTTCTCATAGCAAGAAGGGCTGGCCAGACTATCCAGGCTCACGGTCAGATCACTTTCTACCGTGACATTAAATGTACAGGTCACAGTTTCACCCTGCTCATTGGTTGCCAGATACTCGACCAATGTGGTACCTATGTTGAAGCTATAGCCAGGTGGGTGAGATGTTGTTAAAGTACCTGAGCTACAAAGCAATGAAGGTGTTCTCCAATTGAGTGTACCACGACAAGCTGAGGTGTTTACCATGATGGTAGTGTCAGTCGGACAACCAATAATTTCCAGAGGCTCTATTGCTTCGATAAACAAGGAGTCGGTTAAAGTACATCCGGCAGAATCTCTGACCATGACTATGTTTCGTCCGTAAGGGAGATTGGATTGTGTCAAAGCATTATCAAAGTCACCTATACCGTCATAATCCCAATCATAGGACAAAGGCGGAATGCCACCTTCGAATATGACTGCTGCCTGCCCGTCGCTAGATTCTTGGCATGTACTAGGTTGGATGCCTTCAAACCTGAGTGAAAGTGCTGACTCTACGGTGATGTCGAATGAGCAAAAAAGGCTATCGCCTAGTCCATTATGAGCGAAGTAGGAGACCTCCGTCGTACCTATGTCAAAGTGATCACCGGGTTGATGAGAGGATTGGAGAGATACGCTATTGCATAGTAAATCAGGAGCTTCCCAGAATACTTGGGCTCGACATCCAGATGCATTTACCGATAGGGTAGTGTCAGATGGACAGTTCGTTAGCTCAAAAGGAGCATCAGCTTCTATTTCGAAAGTGAGCGACGCTTCACACCCATAGTCGCCCTTGACCGCCACTTCATATATTCCCGGTAGGAGGTCATCCTGACGGTCCGCATCAGTAGTAAGGCTATCTCCGAACCATGTGTATGTGTAAGGCATGGAACCGCCATCGACCATAAGCGATATTGAGCCATCAGGAATAGAAGTACAGGATGCATGCACGATGGTGTCAGGCTGCACGCTCAGGTCGTCTTGAACGGTGATATCAAATCGGCATGTGATGGCTTGTCCGTTGCTTGCAACAGCAGTGTACACTACTTCGGTAGTGCCTACTGGAAATAAGTCCCCGCTGCTATGCGTACTCGTGATGCTCGCCTGGCAGGATACAGTAGGTTCTTCCCAAGTCACTAAAGCAAGACATCCGTCCTGGTTAGGTGTGATGATGATATCATCCGGACAGTCAATAAAGCTAAATTCACTGTTGGATGGTACGGAGAAGGTACGTGTAGCCGTACAACCGTTGGCATCTTGAACCTCCAACGTCCGGTTTGCGGCTGTTAAGCCAGAAAGATCCTTAGTATCATCGAAAACGCCATCTTCATCCCAGTTAAAACCATAATTGGGTGTTCCTCCGCTGATGCTCACATTGATATTCCCGTCGGTTGTGTTGGCGCATGAGGTACCATTAAGTGCAGATAAGCCAATAGTGAGATCATTTACCACCGTGACCTGAAAGCTACAAGTGATCAACCCGCCAGCACCATCTCTTGCTTCATACACTACTTCAGTGGTGCCCAAATCAAATATGTCCCCACTATTGTGGGTGCTGGTGATGGTCGAAGGACATGTGGTGACCGGAGCAGTCCATGTCACTTGTCCAAGGCATCCGGCGCTATTCGCAGAGACGGTGATATCTGCTGGACAGCTCACGAACTCCAAAACACCGGTTGATCCTACTGTAGTAGCAGTTGTGGCGGTACAGCCTAAAGCATCTGTAACTATTACGTTGTAGCTTCCTTCCTCAAAGTTGGTGGGGTCTTCTGGGTCATCGAGATCACCCGTACCATCATTATCCCAATCGAAAGCATAAGGTGCTTGCCCACCCGTAACAAGGATGTCGACGCTTCCATCAGCCGACAGAGGACATGTCGCGTCAATTACTTCGTCAACGGCGACTTGAAGGTCAGTGCTTACAGTCACGTCAAAACTACAAGTCACTTCACCGCCTAGCCCATCAGATGCGGTGTACGTGACTGTCGTAGTACCTACCGGAAATTGGTCACCGCTGGTGGAGGTCGAAGACAAGGTGGCATTGCAATTGGTAGTAGGTTCGCTCCAGGTAGCAATCGCAGTGCAGCCTGCTACATTGTTATTTAAGATAATGTCAGAAGGGCAGTTGGCAATAAATAATGGGGCTTCTTCTACCGTGATATTTGCATTGCATGTGGAGGTATTTCCAACTACATCCGTGATGGTTAACTCTACTAATTGAGTCCCGATATCAGCACAGGTAAAAGTGGTCTGATCAGCGGTAAATGATATGGACGAACAGTTATCTGATGATCCATTATCGAGCAAGGAAGCGTCAATGGTAATGCTATTGGTGTTGTCTAAAGCAACAGTGATGTCTCTGCATACGGCAGTCGGGGCAATGCCTTCAGGACCACCATCGTTAATTGACCAATCGTCGGAGGTGACCATATTGGCACGTGCCAAAGCACCTTCACAGTAGATGCTATTACCGCCATGAAAGCTAACATTGGGTTGAAGTGTCAGATCATTCCAACCGATGAGTAGCCTGTCATAGTTTTCGGTAAAGAGCGTGACATTCAAGAACATGTCAGACATATCCGTCACCTGTCGCACATCCCAATCGCCAAAATCCTGATCGATAGAAGTACTTCGAAACATATCTGCCATAGTGGTCACCTGACCTACATCCCAATCACTCAGGTCTTGATTGAATAGAGAAGCCGCAGCAAACATTTCTTCCATATCTACAACCGACGAAACATCCCAATCACCAATATCCTGATTGAATTCGACCGCTGCACGAAATGTCCACCGCATGGTGGTCACATTGGACGTATTCCAATTACTAATGTCCTGATCGAAGATGGAAGCACCTGTGAATGTATGAGCCAATGTGGTGACACTTGAAGTGGTCCAGTTCCCGATGTTTTGGTTGAAACTTGATGCACTGGCAAACATTACACTCATGTCGGTGACATTAGATACATTCCAAGCTGTGATATTGCCATTGAACTTCTTGGCGGCTTGAAACATGGATTTCATCGTTTCTACACTCGAAGTATTCCAGGAGTTTAGATCTTGGTTGAACTCACTTGCTCCGTTGAACATTTCCGACATGATCGTAACAGCACCTACATTCCACGATCCAAGGTCTTGATCAAAAGCCTTTGCATCCATGAACATTTCGTTCATGTTGGTCACTTTAGACACGTTCCAGTTGCCAATGTCCTGATTAAAAGACTTTGCTAATGAAAACATGCGATCCATAGAAACAGAATTACCGACATCCCAATTGTTCAAAGGTTGATTGAAGGCTTGAGCATTTCTAAACGTGCGTGTAAAGGCCGTCACGTTACTGACATCCCAATCGTTCAATGGTGAGTTGAAAATTGTAGCGCCAGCAAATGCTCCACCCAACTCAGTGATGGTGCTTACATCCCAGTGATTAATATCACTATCGAGCACACTACAACCTGAAAAGATCCCACCCATACGTGTCGCACCAGACAAATCAGGGGCATCTGTAGCAGATAGGGTCATATTGCTACAACCCGAGAATGCCTCAAACATGCTAGACCAGGCGATATCTCCCCATTGCACGATATCTACAATTTTCTTATTGTCTGTGCCACCATCCCTACCAAAACGTATCCAGGGAAAATCACCTCTAATGCGAATGGTATAAGTACCTGCTGTGCCAAAGTCATGGATCGCGTCTCCAGTGATGCCAAACTCATCGTAGATACCGTCATTGTTCCAATCAACATCATAGTTGTAACCGCCTCCGGTAGTAGGTATTTCAATAGAGGTATCATTCGTGACATCCGAATTGTCTGTTTTCCATGTTGTGACGAAAGGTCGGTCAGACGTGACTATCACATCAAAACTGCAATTTGTTGAGTTCATCAGTGGGTCTGTCGCCGTGTAAGTCACAGTTGTAGTCCCTATCGGAAAAAAGTCGCCGCTGTTGTGCGTGGAGGTGATGGTGTAATTACATCCAAGCGTAGGTGCCGTCCAGAAGGCTTGCGCTGTAGTACCTAAACCATCTGCTACAGCATTCACATCAGCTGGGCATGTAATCAACAACGGAGCATCGACTATTGTAACAATAGCGTCATCTGTTGCTGAATTGCCATTCTGATCTTCAACAGTCAAGGTGACATTCATTGGGGTACCAATATCACTGCAGTCAAATGAAGTGACTGATGCCGAAAGCGTCACATCTGTACAGTCATCATAAGAACCATTATCAATGGCCGCCGGATCAAGTGTTAGGTTACCTGTCGCATCTAGGGCGAGTGTGACATCCTGAGCTATCGCAATTGGAGGGTCCGTCTCAGCTCCACCGTCTGTAATCATCCAATCATGGTTATCAGCCAGGTCAGATCGGGCAGCCCCGGCAGAACAGTAGACGCTAGAACCAGCATGAAATAGAATGTCAGACTGGACAGATTGGACGCTCCATGATTCCAGGAGCTTATCGTAGTTTTCAGTAGAGAGCTGTGAGCCACTAAACATCCGCTCCATGGTAAGCACATTGGAAACATCCCATGAGCTGAAATCCTGATCAATAACGCTAAACTCAAACGTGGATCCCATGTTTTGCACATTGCTCACATCCCAATTGCTCAAGTCTTGATCAAAGGCACCAGTACTACGAAACATACTGTGCAATGAAGTGAGGTTGCTTACATCCCAGGTACCTAATGGTTGGTCAAAAACAAGGGTATTGAAAAACATCCAGTTCGTAGACTCAAGGCTTGATGTATTCCATTTCCCGATAGGTTGGTTAAAAGCTGAGTTACCAGAAAACATCCGGACCATGCTTTTGACGTTGCTTACATCCCAGTCACTGATGTCTTGATTAAAGATAGATGAGCTGAACATATTGCTCATGTTCGTAACCTTGGATACATCCCAGCCTCCTATGTCCTGGTTGAATGCTGTAGTTTGATTAAACATCCTTGACATGTTAGTGGCTGATGTAGGTTGCCAAGCACCTATATCTTGATTGAAGCTCGAGGCTTTGACAAACATCCCGGCGAATTGCCATGCGGCGGATACATCCCACATGCCAATATCTTGATTGAAAGATGTAGCACCGTTGAATGTCTCTGCGAATAAGGTCACTCCGCTAACATCCCATCTATCAAGAGGCTGATTGAATGCTGGGCAATTCAAAAAAGTACGATCAAGATTGTAACAACTAGACATGTCCCAGTCGTTAAGTGGTTGATCAAAGTTGGTGCAACCTTGGAATGTGCGATAGAATATAGCCACGTTGCTCACATCCCAATGGTTAATGTCACTGTTGAAGGCAGTACATCCCCGAAATAAATTGCTGAAGTCTCCCACGTTAGTCAGGTCAGGCGCGTCAACTGCACTAATGTTTAGGTTACTGCATCCAAAGAATGCAGAATTCATTGAAGACCATTCAATATCACCCCACTGAACTATATCAATGATCTTGGCCGTATCGCCCTCATTGTTGAAATAAATCTTGTTGAAATCTCCTCGGATAGCGATGGTATAAGTACCGGCAACACCAAAATCATGTATAATGGGTCCTGTAACGCCCAATGTATCATAGACTCCATCATTGTCCCAATCTACGTCGTAGTTGTAGACAAATGAGGAGTCGACAGGCAGTAGAATCGAGGTACTATTGGTCTGCCCTGGATTATCTGTTTTCCAGGTGGTGATAAACGCATCCTGCCCTTGTGCCTGATTGAGGACAAGTAGAAGAGCGGTAAGAGCGCTGGTAATTCTGACCCACTTCCCAATATTCATCTCAGATCTATTACGTTCTCATGTGTAATTGACCCAACTCCCAGCTGCTAGAATATAGACTAACCTCAACCCAAGCCACAAAGCCAACCTGCTCTATTTTAGCTCATGAGTTACTTAAGCCTGAATAATGCAACAAATACTCAATTGATACTTTAGCAGAGGAGTTTTCTCTACGGATTAAATGAAATCTAAAGGATGTACTTGGTCAATAGTGCTGAACCCTTTTTGGGCTTACCAATGGGTGACAAATGGATGACAGTTGGGTTGGACTACCATTCGGAGGTAAGTAATCTTCTATTTCGCGCTTTATCTGAATTATATTTTGTTGGTTGGACTTAACTGTCTTACCGACTAAAGAGTATTGAAGATATTTCTTCTTTTAGGACATCCTTGCTGGAAGGCGATTGATTGGCAAGAATGATAATTGTCTTTTTCTTTTCTGGAAAGCGAACAATGGATGATTCATAACCAGGCCACAGACCATAATGGCTTAATATTTTGCCAATTGGCATTCCGTTGATTGTCTGATCATCATCCACGAACCATCCGAACCCGTAACCGCTAGAGCCGTCGTTAGAGAGTTGGTAAGGCTCGAATGCTTCATACAAAGAACTTGAGTCAATTAGAGTATCTGAATAAAGTGCTTGATCCCATTTGAATAGATCTTCAGCATTGGAAATGATTCCAACTCCACCGTAGATCGAGTCTGACCATGCCATGCCAAAGGAGGACATGAATGCTGAATCTTGCGGGTTAAAGACCCTTCCGAATGCATAATTATCCATTTGAGATCCTTTGAATTCCTGAGAATAGACTCCCGTGTTTTCTAGCCCTAAAGGCTTTACAATGCTTTTCTCCAAATAATCTATGTAGTGCATGCCTGTTTTTTGTTGGATGATCAAGGGCAGTAAGAAATAGCCCAGATTTGAATACTCCCAATTGTTTCCCGGTGCAAATGCAAGTTCGGGCTGTTCAGTAATGAGGTAATTCAAAATGAACTCGTTGTGATAGATCGTTGGAGGTCTCATATGTTGTCCAGCCCATTGGAAAAACTGACGTTCTGAGAGTCCTGAAGTATGTGTAAGAAGATGCCGAATCGTTATGTCCTGGTAAGGCAATTCCGGGAAATACTCAGTTATGAGATCGCCATAATCAAGCTTGCCTTGTTGTTTGAGTACCATGATCATAAAAGCAGTAAACTGCTTTGAAAGTGAGGCTATTTCAAAGACTGAGGCCTCATTGATTGAGACTGTTGAGTCAATATCTAAGTAACCACATTGTTGCTGATAGATGATCTCTCCGTTTTCGGCCACCAATATTGAACCGCTAAACATCCCTGAATTGCAATGTTTATCAACAAGCCGATCAATCTCGTTGGTTTTCGGCGATAGGTCGTCTTGAGTTACTTCCTTAAGCGTTCTAGCAGAAGATTGACAGTTATGAATGGAAACAGCTACGATTATGATGAAGTAGATGACAGGTTTCATAGGACGATTTTGCTATTGGACAACCTGCATCTGATCTGGGTTACATGAGGCTCAACTTTTAAACCTGAAGTAAGCTTTATGCCTAAGCCAAATCTTTATTCCTTCTAACTAATCCCGGTATGTTGATAGGAACTGTATTGCTAATACTCATGAGCAACAAGGACCCATTTTGGTTACTGATTGATCTCATTAAAATAACTGCCATTTTTTCACTGATATCTTCAAACTGCACCCTTGTAATCACGTATCATCGAGTGGTTAAAAACTAGATTCTTGAAAACAATGAAAACGAGCAAACTTTTGTTGATTGCGATGGCGCTAATGGCCTGGGGATGTAATGATGAAGATGAGATGCCTGATGAAGGGGTGTTAGTTAGAGGGATGATTGAGCTTTATGATGAATTCGGTAATAGCATAGAACGTGTTGACAGTGTAGAGATTCTCATCACACATGATGGTGGAGAAACCTATACCACCAGAACAATGCTTGACGGTGAATATCTGATTGATGTTGAAGGTGAATGGACAAGATTTTGGATATCGAGACCTTCGTACGCCACAAGACTCATTGAGGATAGAGATACTGAATACTTGCAAGGTCGAATCATTCGATTGGGTCAAAAATCAACTATGGAAGTCAGTAATCTCTCAGTTGCAAGAGCTGATTGTGGTGATCTTCCATGTGTCGATTTATCTTTTGAAGTGGATAATTATATCATAAACCTAGATGTCAAACGATATTTCGAATTAGAAATGAGCATCAATGAAGTTATTGGAACTCAGCGATTCTCTGCGCCCCCATCATCTGAACCGGGAATGACAGTAACTCCATTGGATGGTAGCTCTGCCTTACTTTTAATTGAGAAACTGTCTGCTGTCCCTTTGATGAGTGTTGCAGGACAAGACATTCAATTCCGTGTATACGGGGCTACACCCAATGAATTCCATGAGGACTTTATCACAGAAGAGTTGGACAACAGCCGAAGTGAAGTGTATGGTGAGTATTCGCTACAATTCTAGATAAGATGCTAATGAATGACTGCCTTTGACGGTATTGATAAGCGATGATAATGGGCAGACTTGTCTAAGTAACAACACTGAACTGTGCCTAATAGCGGCGTAACTAATTACTCTGCGTAAACGCATAGGAGATAATATTAGCTCCCATTTGTAGCGCAGCTTGGCGCACAGATTCCGGATCGTTGTAGATAGATTGGTCTTCCCAACCATTGCCTAGGTCACTTTCGAAAGAATAGTAGCACACAAGCCGTCCTTCGTAGATCAGCCCAAAACCTTGCGAAGGTTTGTTGTCATGCTCATGTACTTTTGGGGGCCCTTCATTGAACTTATACTTCTGATGATAGATAGGATGATCAAAAGGCAACTCAACAAACTCTAGTTCTGGAAAGACCTTTTTCATTTCTAGGCGTACAAACTGGTCCAGACCGTAATTATCGTCAATGTGCAAAAAGCCTCCTGATAACAGGTAGTTTCTGAGGTTCTCAGCTTCCTGATTAGAAAAGACGACATTGCCATGTCCGGTCATATAGATGTAGGGATAAAGGAAGATATCCCGACTACTTACCTCCACAGTCTCAGGATTAGGATCAAGGCTCGTACGGAGATTACGATTACAAAACTCTATTAGGTTGGGGAGTGCAGTTTTGTTCGCATACCAATCTCCGCCACCATTGTACTTAAGTTGAGCTATTTTGATCTGAGCCATACCTTCAAGCGTGAGCATCAGGCATATGGACAGTATCACACCTAACTTAGCCATGAACGAGGTTGATCGTTTGGTCAATTGTGATATCTCTAAAGTCATTGATGGTCATTTTAACTGGGGTCAACTCATGAGGTTTGTGCGAAGTTGCCACCCCTACCACATGACAACCTGCAGCATTTCCAGCTTTGATACCCGAAATAGCATCTTCGAATACAACGCATTGTTCAGGTGGAAGTTCGAGTGCTTGGCACGCTTTAGTGTATACCTCTGGGTGCGGTTTACCATGAGTGACCCTATGTTGGTCTATTACGATTTTGAAGAAGCTTCGGATATCAAGACCATCGAGCGTGAACTCGACATTCTCGGTAGGGGCAGAGGTGGCGACAGCCATTGGTATATGATGATCGCTGGCATCAGAAAGAAACTTTGATAATCCGGGAGTCGGCTGTAAGTGAGGTGCATAAAGCTCCCTGTAAAGAGATTCTTTTTCATCAGTATAGTCCAATACTTGCTGTGAATTCAGATTATCTCCAAATAAATAAGCCATTATGGCAGGTGCTGTACGCCCATTGATGTTGTCCCGATAATCGTCCTCGGTCAGTGGCAGGCCATATTTCTTGCAGAAGGCTTGCCATGCTTTCAGGTGGTAATGGTGATTATCTACCACTACGCCATCCATGTCAAATATGATTCCGATAGGGCTGCTCATCTATTCAAATATTTCTAGAATGGGTGAACCTGTAGCTCCGCTGGGCAGCTTAATATTGAGTAGCATGGACAGGGTTGGAGCTATGTCGGTGATATGATACTTTTGCACAGTACTTCCCTTTTTGATACCCCAACCGGCAAACAAAATTGGCACGTGTGTATCATAGGTAAAGCCTGAACCATGAGTGGTTCCGGTAGGCCAGCTACTAGAGATCCATCCGGGCTCATAGACGAGGAGTACATCACCCGAGCGGTCGAGGTTATAACCTGCCTGGAGTAGTGATTGAGTACCAGTTTGGTAGTAGCCGTTGGTCATGTCCGCACCCGTAAAAGCTTGTGATACACCCTCTAGTTGGTTGATTTTGTCGGCAAGGAAAACTTGCATCTCACGTTTATCAATGCCTTTTTCCTCTAGCAGAGGAAGATTGAGAAACACCTGATCACTTGAGGTATTTTCTACCCATTGACCTTCTCCAAATTTGTTGTTCAAGGCGGTACTGATTTCGGGAAGGTGTTTTTTTGCTACAAAGTTACCAGCGGGTATTTTGAGGTCTTTGAGGTAATTTGGTACATCAGCTACGGCATGATCCGCACTTAGGAATACGAGATAGCCATCACGGCCAACCTTTTCATCTAGTGCGGCAAAGAGTCTGGTCAGGTCTTGATCCAATCTTATGTAAGTGTCTTGTATTTCCTTAGAGTGGGGACCAAACCTATGACCCACATAGTCTGTGCTAGAGTAGCTTACCGCTAAAAAATCAGTGATGTTGTCTGAGCCGAGAGATTCTCCTGCAATAGCTGCCAAGGCAAAATCTGTAGTGATCGAGTTGCCGAATGGCGTACTCGGAAGCAAACCAAATCCTTCATTTTTCTCTTTTAGTGCTTTGAGATCATAAGGGAAGGCAGGAAGACGCTGGCCAGTGAAAGCTCCCTCATAGGGATTGTTGTCATCAGCTGATTCGATATAGGATTCGATTGGCTTTACTGTATCCCAGGTCATGTTCAGGTACTCATTCGCCTTATCCAGCTTATTGAATTTAGATACCCAATTTGGAAGTTCGTTCATGTAATAATCGCTGCTCATGAAAGTACCTGTCTTGCTGTCGTACCAGTAAGCACCATCTGCCATATGACCTGCAGGCAGAGAGGCTCCCCTGTCTTTGATGGCGACACCTACAACTTTTGAAGCTCCTTGGGTAAATAGCTTCAGTTCGTCAGTGATGGTGGTAGCAAGTAGGTTGCGTGAAGATATCTTGCCATTTTCCTGACTACCGCCAACAGCAGACGCTGTGCTATCACCAGCACAGTACATCATGTCCTTGATCTTGCGGCTGTACCAGTAGTTAGAGATGATGCCATGGACCCTTGGAGTTGTGCCTGTGTATACCGAAGCATGACCAGGACCTGTATAGGTAGGGATATAGTTGTAGTGACCATTTTTCACCTCAAATCCCTCATGCAAGAGCCGTTTGAATCCGTCCTCACCATAGTGTTCTTCAAAGCGGTAGAGATACTCCTGCCGCATTTGATCTACAATGATGCCGACCACCAGTTTTGGTCGCTCAGTTTGACCAAAAGTGATATTTGCTAATGCCAGAACTGTGACTAAAAGTGTTGTTTTTTTCACGACAAACATCTTTGCCCACAATACTAGCCATTCCAGTATGAAAAGAGATTACCACTAGTTTAATTATTGTAGTGTTTGTGAATGATATCAGCAATGAGGCCAGTCCAGCCGGTCTGGTGCGATGCGCCCAGTCCCTTGCCAGAATCACCATGGAAGTACTCGTAAAAGAGTATGTAATCTTTGAAGTGAGGATCAGTCTGAAACTTTTTGGATTTTCCGTAAACCGGCCTGTTTCCCTTATCATTTAGCTTGAAGATGTTCATCATGCGCTCGGCAAGTATGCGGGCGGCATCCCGAATGCTGATAAACTTTCCACTTCCCACTGGATATTCCACTTTGAAGTCATCACCATAGTAATGATGAAACTTCAATAAGGACTCCAGGATGAGGTAGTTTACCGGAAACCATACAGGTCCGCGCCAGTTGGAGTTGCCACCAAAAAATGAAGAGTCGGATTCTCCAGGCAAGTAAGATACCGCTAGTGTCTGACCAGCGATGGTAATAGAATAGGGGTTCTTCTCATGGTATTTGGACATGGCACGAACTCCATAGTCTGAGAGGAATTCTTTAGGATCAAGGAGTTTTTCTAGCAATTTCTTAATTCTAAAACCGCGCAACAAACTTAGTAGTCGTCGTTCCCCGGCACCAGGCTCTTCCCATCTTGATACAAGTGAAGCTAATTTTGGTCGTGCCTTAAGAAAAAATTCCAGGCGGTCGCGAAACTCGGGTAGCTTTTCGAAAGCTTCCGACTTGAGTGTCTCTACCGCAAATAAAGGTATCAGGCCTACCATTGACCTGACCTTCATCAGCTTGGCTGATCCGTCAGGCATGTGCATGATGTCGTAGTAGAAATTTTCCTCATCATCCCAAAGATTGATCTGGGCCTCAGTAAGACCATTCATTGCACCAGCGATGTATAAGAAGTGCTCAAAAAACTTAATGGCCATGTCCTGATAGACAGGCTGATGAACGGCTAAGTCAAGTGAGATCCTTAACATGTTCAGTGCAAACATGGACATCCAACTCGTACTGTCGGCTTGCTCGAGACGACTATTCTCGATCAGAGGATGATTCCTGTCAAATACACCAATGTTATCCAGCCCAAGGAAACCGCCTTCAAAGATGTTGTTTCCATCCTCATCTTTCCTGTTGATCCACCATGTGAAGTTGATCAGTAACTTGTGAAAAGCACGCTGTAGAAATTCGATATCGCCTTCATCACCACGCTTTTTGCGATCAATATGAAAAACCCTTAGTACAGCCCAGGCGTGCACCGGAGGATTGACATCACTAAAGTTCCACTCATAAGCCGGGATCTGCCCATTGGGATGGAGATAGCGCTCCTTGAGAAAAAGTAACAGCTGCCCTTTGGCAAAATCCGGGTCAATCCTGGCGATAGGAATGCAATGGAATGCCAGGTCCCAAGCTGCATACCATGGGTACTCCCATTTGTCCGGCATTGAGATAACATCAGCATTCTGCAAATGTTGCCAGTCATGATTTCTACCTTTCTTCCGTTCCTCCGGTGGAGGGATCCTGCCTCTGTCTCCGTTGAGCCATTCGCGTACGTTGTAGTAATAGTACTGTTTATTCCACATCATGCCCGCGTAGGCCTGACGCTGAATACTTCTCATATCAGCCTCGTTAATGTCGTGTTGCAGTTGCTTGTAGAATGAATCACAATCTACCTTTCGAGCCTCAGTGATCTGATCAAAATCTGCAAAGGGTCGTTCTATTGCCGACTGGCTCAACCTTACTTTGATAACTACTTTGTCATGGGCTGGAACAGTGGTCTTGAAAACACCTGCACACTTAGTTCCCCTTTTCTCCGGGTCTACAGAGTTTACACCATGAATTATATAATTGTTGATGCCATCTTTGACATATTTTTTGGCATTAGGGATACCGTAGAGTTGTTTTCGATTTGTCTCGTTGTTACAAAACAATAGTTCATCGAAACCCTCATCCAGATAGAAATGGTACTGGCCAGCTCTGTGATGCGTTACTCGCGCGCTTCTGGGACCTGTTGCTTCTATTTCCGGTAGGAGCTTGTCCTCTCCTGAAGACCAGGTATTTCGAAACCAAAGTGTTGGTATCGCATGTATTTGAGCGTCCTTAGGTCCACGGTTGTAGATCGTTGCTTGCAGACAAATATCCTCTTCGGAGTTTTTGGAATACTCCAGGAATATGTCAAAATATTCGTCTTTGTCGAAGATCCCTGTATCAATGAGTTCGTACTCTGCTTTGTCCTTACCAAGAGACCTATTTGTATCGACAAGCTCTTCATATGGAAACCGGCTTTGAGGATACTTGTACAGCATCTTCATGTACGAATGTGTGGGTGAGCTATCGAGATAGTAATAGAGCTCTTTGACATCCTCCCCATGATTACCCTCTATACCTGTCAGTCCGAAAAGCCGCTCTTTGAGTATTGGGTCTTCACCATTCCAAAAAGCCCAACTGAAGCATATCCGCTGTTGGTCATCAGAAATACCACCAAGTCCGTCTTCACCCCATCTATAAGCCTTACTGCGGGACTGGTCGTGTGTTATACTCTCCCAGGCATTGCCGTGCCTGGTATAGTCTTCACGTACTGTAGCCCACTGGCGCTCAGACAGATAAGGTCCCCATTTCTTCCAGGGTGTTCCTGCTCTTGATTCTTTGAGTCGTTGGTGTTCTTCAGTCATAAGTATTTTGGCGTAGGGTTGCCGAATATATAGAAATTAGGCCCAAAATGGAGGGTATAGAAGGCCATTTGTCTGTGGTTTTGATGTGCAAACGTTTGTAATAACCACAAGTAGATCCACTACCTGAAATGACATATATTGCGACCAAAAAAATGTCGCTAGTTTACCTTATACGTCATGGACAAGCCTCTTTTATGGAGAAGAATTATGACCGCCTTTCCGAGTTGGGCCAGCATCAATCCCGGAAACTAGGTCAATGGTTTTTGTCTGAAGGTATCAGCTTCGATCAACTTTTTTGTGGTACCCTCCAACGGCAAATCGATACCTGGAAGCTGTCTGTAGGGTCTGAGCTGTCTGTATCTATGGATGCTTGCTTCAATGAACATGAGGGACTATCTATTTTTAAAGATCACTTCCCCAGTTATCTTTCGACTCGGTCAGAGCTCGCGACTGCCGTGAAGTCAAAAGGCGCGCAGGACCCTACTGTTCGCAAAGGTTTGGTCAAGGCATTTTTTCAGATGCATCATATGTGGGTGCAAGGTGAAATAGAGAGTGGTGAGCATGAGTCATGGAAAAGCTTTAAAGAGCGTTCGGTTCAGGCTTATTCAATTATTCTATCTGCGGCTGAGAAAGGACATTTAGCCCTGTTTACTTCGGGTGGTATGATAGCTGCTTTATTAGGACAAATACTGGATATCAACGATGAAAAGATCGTGGATATCAACTGGCAGATAAGGAATACATCCATTACTGAACTGAAGTTGAGTTCCGGTCGATTAATGCTCAGAGAATTCAACACTACACCACATCTTAGTTCTGAGGAAGTGAGCTATGTATAAATCAGATTACCGATTGGTTGTGATAAAGCCGACTACTATTTTTGCGCATGCTTGAGAAAATCCTGATCCTGGACTTTGGTTCGCAGTACACGCAGCTCATAGCGAGACGTGTCAGAGAGCTGAATGTATATTGTGAAATTCATCCTTATAATCACCTACCGGAAATTGGAGACGATGTACGCGGAGTGATACTGTCGGGCAGTCCATGTTCAGTACGGGAATCGGACGCCCCTGATCTGGAACTGGATCTGGTACCTGAAGGAATCCCGGTACTAGGAGTATGTTACGGTGCACAGCTGATGGCCCATAAAGCCGGGGGATTTGTTTTGCCATCTGAGATTAGAGAATATGGTAGGGCGCGGTTATCAAGGGTAGACAGCCATTTTGATCTGCTCAAGGAAATAGACCCGGATTCTCAAGTATGGATGAGTCATGGTGATACCATCAAGCAACTTCCTCAGGATTTTGATATCATCGCGAGCACATCTTCTGTTGAGATAGCTGCCTTTAAGATGAAAGAGAAGCCTCTTTACGGCATTCAGTTTCATCCGGAGGTTACACACAGTCTTCAAGGCAAGACATTGCTTAGAAATTTCGTAGTTCATATCTGTCAATGCGCTCAGGATTGGACTCCAGATATTTTTGTTGAGACCACTGTGGCAGAGCTTAAGGAGAAACTCGGCGTTGATAAAGTTGTACTTGGGTTATCAGGTGGTGTAGATAGCTCAGTTGCCGCGGTTCTGATCAATAAAGCCATTGGTGAAAATCTTTACTGCATATTCGTTGATAACGGTTTACTCCGGAAAAATGAATTCGAAGATGTGCTTCATTCATATAAGGACATGGGGCTCAATGTGATAGGCGTGGATGCGAAAGAGAAGTTTTATGCCTCATTGGAAGGTAAGACTGACCCGGAGGCAAAGCGTAAAGCGATAGGTCGCACTTTCATCGAGGTATTTGATGAAGAGGCACACAAAATCCAGGATGTAAAATGGCTAGGTCAGGGTACCATATATCCGGATGTGATCGAATCTGTTTCGGTAAAAGGTCCTTCGGCTACCATCAAGTCACACCATAATGTAGGAGGACTACCGGAAAAAATGCACCTGAAGGTTGTAGAGCCACTTAATACACTGTTTAAAGATGAGGTTAGAAGAGTAGGGAAGTCACTTGAAATTGACCCGGCTATTCTCGGTAGACACCCATTCCCTGGCCCTGGTTTAGGCATTAGGATACTTGGTGATATTACGGCTGAGAAGGTTCGCATACTTCAAGAGGTAGATGCCCTCTTTATAAGTGGCTTGAAAGAACAAGGACATTATGATAACGTATGGCAAGCAGGAGCAATGCTTCTACCCGTGCAGTCTGTGGGTGTAATGGGAGATGAAAGGACTTATGAGAACGTAGTAGCCTTGAGAGCGGTGACCAGTGTAGATGGGATGACGGCCGATTGGTGCCACTTACCTTATGAGTTTCTTGGTGAAGTATCCAACAACATTATCAATCGTGTAAAAGGCGTCAATCGGGTAGTTTATGATATCTCATCTAAACCGCCTGCGACGATCGAGTGGGAGTAGGTGATCCATACATTAATTACTTACTTTGTAGCCACAAACTAATCCTGATTTGAAGTATTTCTTATTCTGCTTGTTGCTGTTCGGCCAGAGTGCATTTGGTCAGGACTACCAGTCCGATTATCTGGCTGGTAAGAGTCACCTCTCTAGCGAGAATTATCAGCTTGCCCAGCAAAGCTTTCAGAAAGTTATCAATGATGATCCGGCCAACCCATTTAGTAGTTATGGAGCTTTTTACTACGGCATAGCTGCTTACAATCTCGGTCAGTTTTCGGTGGCAAAGGACATTTGGAGACAGGTCGAAGTAAAAGACCCAAGATGGAAAAACATAGATGAGGTCTACTACTGGATCGTACGGGTCAATGCTGAAACCGATAATGTTGAGTTGACCTTGCCATACTATGGTCAGGCTAAAGATACGATAGTGGCAGCATCGATCAACAATATGATGACTGCTGCGCTGGCATCTATCGACGATGTGGAGCTATTATCAAATTGGTATGAGTCGTATCCTGATCACCTACTGGTGGCAGAGCAATATGCTAAGGTTTTATTGAGTAACCCTCTCACTAAGGAGAACAATGAAATAGTCGCTTCAATTAATGAAAAGTTCGATTTAGGAGGTAATTATCAAGTGATCATGAAGGACAGCTATAAAGTGGCCGTGCTATTGCCCTTTATGTATCAGTCTCTTGATGATATGAGCATGATCAAGAGAAACAAGTTTGTGATGGATTTATATGCCGGGATGGTATTGGCAGCTGATCATTTGAGTGATCAAGGGATCGCCATTGAGCTCCTGCCTTACGACACAAGACGGTCAAAACCTGCGACCTCAGGTATACTTGAAAGAGAAGAGCTCAAATCCATGGACCTGATTGTAGGGCCCCTTTATCCAGGACCGTTTGAGCTGGTGAACGCCTTCTCTAAGGAGTACCGGATCAATATGATCAATCCATTATCTGGCAACAGGCAGATCATTGATGATAATCAGTTCTCATTCTTACTAAAGCCAACTTATGAGACAATGGCCAAAGTAGCCGCCAACTATGCACAAACAACTTTTGAGGATGATGAAGACCTCTTGATCTTTTATGAAGACGAAGATCGGTTTGCCGCTATGGCAGGTGTGTACGACTCTGTGATGACCCAGGCCGGTTATAACGTGGTACAGAGCTACAAACTCGACAAGGAAAACTCAAGAGAGATATTGGACGCACTGACGTCAAGTGAAGAAGTGATACTCAACCCGGAGGAACGGGATTCACTCATGCTCTTACCCTATCGAAGGGTGAGTAACAGAGACCCCAGAGAAGAAGAAATTGAAAAGTATGATTATGTGACTGCAGATTCATTGATCTACTACGAAGATCGGTACGATCTTGGTATTGACAGTATTGGTCATATCTTCGTGGCATCTACGAATTCGCTGATAGCAGCTAATGCGGTTGGCGGTGTGGAAGTAAGAGGTGATAAAATCCCGATTGTCGGTTTGGGTGAATGGCTGGATTTTAATGTACTAACTCTTGAGCAATTCGAGCGCCTGGAAGTAGCTATGATACACACCAGCTATGTCAATTACGATAGTGCCGATGTATTCAACATTGAAGGAGAGCTGACACAACTCTACAGAAATCAACCTAGTATGAACCAGTTGACAGGTTACGACCTCATTTGGTTTATAGGTCAACAGCTTAACCAATATGGTGTCTACTTTCAGATGGGCTTGCACACGGGTGACCTGATTCCCGGTAGGGTTTTCCCAGGGTATCGCTATGGGTATGCAAGAGACAACCAGTTTGTGCCTATCGTCAAAATGGTAGATTCTTCTCTCAAAATAGTCAATACATCTAATGAATAATCAGACAAGCAAGGCGCTGTTTGATCGCGCTCAACGTTCCATACCAGGAGGAGTCAATTCACCGGTACGTGCCTTTCGTGCTGTTGGTGGCAATCCATTGTTTATAAAATCGGCTAAAGGAGCTTACATCACTGATGAGGACGACAATCGATACATCGAGCTGATCAACAGTTGGGGACCTATGATCCTTGGTCATGCGAATGAAGTGATTGAGGAGGCCGTGCGAAATGCTATTTCTTCATCACTCTCTTTCGGAGCACCTACGGCCAAAGAAATAGAGATCGCTGAGCTGATCATCAATATGGTCCCCTCTGTGGAGCGGGTGCGTATGGTCAATTCGGGTACGGAAGCCACCATGTCGGCCATAAGAGTTGCTCGTGGGTACACTGGTCGCGATAAAATCCTAAAGTTTGAGGGTTGCTATCATGGCCATGGGGATTCTTTTTTGATTGCTGCAGGCAGTGGTGCCGTGACGATGGGTACCCCTGATAGCCCCGGTGTTACCACAGGTACTGCGGCTGACACGATCAGCGTGATCTACAACAATCTGGATTCTGTGTCTAATGCTCTTGACCAACATAAGGGTGAGGTAGCCACTATTATTCTCGAACCTGTTGCAGGTAACATGGGGTGTGTCTTGCCTCAAGAAGGATTTCTCCAGGGATTGCGACAGTTGTGTGATCAGCATGGAGTAGTGCTGATATTCGATGAAGTAATGACCGGCTTTAGACTTGCAAAAGGTGGGGCCCAGGAACTTTTTGGAGTGACGCCTGATATGACTACCCTTGGCAAGATCATCGGTGGAGGTATGCCGGTGGGAGCTTATGGAGGCAAGGCGGAGATCATGGATCATGTCTCACCCGTCGGTCCTGTATATCAAGCCGGTACCTTATCAGGAAATCCAATTGCGATGGCCGCTGGTTTAGCAATGCTCAACTATCTCAATGATCACGATGAAGTGTACACCAGGATCAAGTCTTCTACTGATCAAATTGTTGCGGGCATTAAGCAGAATCTTGTCGATCTACAGTTAGATTATACGATCAACCAGCTGGGTAGTATGTTCAGCTTATTCTTTACTCATGAGGCCGTCGATAACTTCGATGATGCCAAAAAAACAAATACTGAGTCATTCGGAAAATACTTCAGAGGGATGTTAGATAAAGGGATCTACCTTGCTCCTTCACAATATGAGGCGTTGTTTATTTCAACGGCCATCGGTGATCAAGAAGTGAAGGCTATTGTTGATGCCAACAAGGAAGTACTCCAATCTTTAAAAGATCAATAGGGAAATCAGGACTTCAATGACAAGTCCAACGGCAAATGCTGATCCGTACATTAGGAATAGCGTAAACTGTTTCACAGCAGTTTTGAAGTAGCCTTGCCGGTAGACCATCTTCAATGAAAAGAAGATGTAAACCACGAATAGAATTAATGCTGGTGCATCAATATCCACACCCCATACCAAATCCATTAAGGGGATCAAAGAGAATATAAAAAAGGCGAAGGAATGAAGGTGAATGCTGTGGATAAGATGATGAAAATAGAGGAAGTTTTTTCGTCGTATGTAGACCAGCTTTAATGCTAAAGCAAATATGGGAAGTAGTACAAACATCATTATCGAAGCATTCTTAATCAGATAGGCCGTAACACTCGTGACATCAGAATTGTCGATTTTAATAAACTGTCTTATAATTCTCGCTTCCCACCAGCTGAAATCTTCAGTGATTACCTTATCGGTCAGTTCGTTTGTACTGAGATCGTCAGATTTTTTTAGTTTCTGATATTTCTGCCAGGCATTCTCAAATTTTGAATTATCGAGACTATCCTCTCCGAAATCCATTTGGATGAGTTTGCCAGAAGACTCTTCTTGTACTCTCTTAAACTCTTCTCTGTCCGTAGAATCCATCATTTGAATGAATTCTTCTGTAGTGTTTGATTGCATAGAGCTGTAGGTCTCTGTTACATCTGTAGCGACCACACTTAAGAGAAAGAAATAGATCACACTGACGATCAGATACAATCGAATCGGGTTAGCATAGGAAACTCGTTTACCTTCAATAAATCGATTAGTGAGGTAACCAGGTCGAAAAAGGAATGGCAGAATAGATCTTGAAAACCTTGAGTCCAGTGAGAAGTAGTTACTCAGAAAATCATAAACCAGGTCCTTAAAGGGAATATTCGGATCATCATTAAGCTGTCCACAGACCGGACAGTAGTTGTCTTCAGGTTTAAGTGATTCACCACAGTTAAGGCATTTATCTCCTTTGCGTTGAAATCTCATTCTTCTTCCCGGTATCGTTTTTCGAGCCAGTGAAAAAAATAGGCCAGCCCCCAGATAAGGAGCGCAAGGATCGTATACATCACCTGGTCTTCTTCGGCCCTGAGACTGATCCAAAAGGCTACCAAAGCAGTAGCAAGAGCAACCCAGTAGAGGGTTTTAAGAGCTGCAACCATTACCTGTTGATGAGTTTGATGTAATCAGTCATGAGGTCATTGTCGACCGTCACAGCTAGGTTGTATTGTCTGATCTTCCACTCACCGCCTATTTTCTGAATGACACCTGATCCTCTGCATGTGCCCATCCATGTGTCCAACATTTCATCAAACCACGCTAAAGTGAAATCATCATTGAAGCTAACGAACCGTTTGCCTGGTTTGAAGTCCCAGGTGCGCTGGTTCTCGAAGGCTTCTTTGGCATACTCCCAAAACTGGTCTTTTGTCCATCGTTCAGAAGGGTCTGTACCCATGAATATGCCCGAGGTAGCAATAGCGCCAAAATATTCATCAGCATTGGCATCAGCAGCAGCTTTGTGCCATTGATTGAGAAATTCATTGATCTGTTTTTTGTTTTCCAGCAGCGGGATTTGCGCAAAAGCTCCACTTGCAAGTAACATAATCATACAAAAAAGAAGTATTCTCATGAGGTTAGTGCTTTGGTTCCGATAGGTGAAGTATGGCCTTGTCCATGTCCTCTGGTGTGTCGATACCAAAAGTTTCGATATCTGTTTCAGCCACTTTGATCCGATAGCCATTTTCAAGCCATCGAAGCTGTTCAAGAGATTCTGCTTTTTCCAATAAACTCAAAGGGATCTTGACGATTTCCGCCAGGATGTCGGCACGGTAAGCGTAGATACCAATATGCTTATAATAGGTATGATGAATGAGCCATGAATCAGGGTCTTTACCTCGAATATGGGGAATACATTGACGACTGAAATATAAGGCATCCTTATTTTTGTTAAAGACCACTTTCATCACATTTGGGTTGAATAGTGTTTCCTGGTCTTCTATTTTCTTCACTAGTGTGGCGAGCTCGACTTCTCCATCTAGCGCACGACCGAGGGTATCTATCTGCTTAGGATCGATGAAAGGTTCATCCCCCTGTATGTTGACTATATAATCATATTGCTCTTGAAGCTGCTGGTAAGCATCAAAGGATCGCTCTGTACCATTGCTGTGATGCTCCTCTGTCATCACGACTTCCCCTCCAAATGCCTGTACTGCTTCATAAATACCACTATGATCAGTGGCTACCACTACTTTGGTGAACGAATATGCTTTATTCGCCTGCTCCCAGACACGCTGGATCATGTATTTGCCACCAAGATCGATCAACGGCTTACCAGGAAACCTTGTGGACGCGTACCTTGCCGGAATAATTCCGAGTATTTTCATGGATCTACCTCTTTTACTTTCACCGAATTGCCTTCCTCGCCAATCACTTCAATTGCCCTCCCTTTTTCTATGTAGTTGCCTCGGGTGAAAGCATCGTAAATGTTGTCTTCGATCATGACCTTACCAGAAGGTCTGAGTATGGTGTAAGTAACGCCTGTTTTGCCTATGAATGACTCACTTTTAAAATTAGACACATAACCTTCTGACCTGTCCTGGACATCTTGTAAGGCTATGCGATTGAAAAACTGGGTATTGGTCAGTCGTACTCCTCCCAGGAACATGACTATGATCGCTCCTAAGAGACCGGCAAGCGTGGTAGATACTGCCAGGAAGAGATCAGCAGAATTGACAAATGAAAAATCAAGGGTATCGTTGTTGAGCATGACAAGTATCAGAGAACCTATGCTGAAGATAAGCCCGAGTATACCGGCAATGCCAAATCCTGGTATCACAAATATCTCTGCAGCCAGTAAAGCCACACCCAGAAAGAACATGATGATTTCCCAGTTTTCAGCCAATCCGTTAAGATAGTAGGGGGTAAAGTAGAGTACTGCCGCGACAAATGAGGCGAGGATAGGAAAGCCTACCCCAGGTGTTTGCAACTCGAAATAGATACCGCCTATGATGATCAAAATGAGAATGCCACTAATAACCGGATTCAGAAAGAATGAGATGATCTTTTCGGTACTGTCCAGTGTAAACTCAAAGAGCTCATAATCTTCAACTCCTGATCTTGCCATTACCTCGTCTATATTATCAACTTGCGCTTCGCAGAAACCATTTTGAATGGCTTCATTAGTAGAGAAAGTGATCACTTGACCTGAGTTGCTAATGCTATCTACTTCTATGTTCTCATCAACCATCGCCTCAGCGATTTGAGGATCTCTTCCTTGTGCTTCGGCGGTGGACCGCATAATGGACCTCATATATGATTGGTACTTGTCTGGTGCAGCTGCCCCGTCAGCTGTGACGACAGTGGCCGCTCCGATACTCGCTCCTTTGGCCATATAGATGCTATCACAGGCTATGGAGATCAACGCTCCGGCAGAAGCCGCATCTTTGTTGATCCATACATATACTGGTTTTTCCCAATTGAGCAGGCGTGTTCTGATGTCATCTGCATCGTTTAACGCGCCTCCATAGGTATCCATCTCGATCACTACATAGTCTGCTTCAATTTCTTCAGCCTTATCAAGTGCCAATTCCGTATAGCGGTTCATACGAGGATCGATTTCCATATCGATCTTCATCAACAGTACTATAGGCTTATCCTGCGCCTTGAGATTACTCAATGCTCCCAGCATAATTATGCTCACAAGGCTACAAAATGACACTTTTTTCACCCAACTATTCCAACTCATCACGTGCTATAGTTTTTCTAAAATTACTGAAATTCGCAAGTGGCAAGAAAGATTGAGTCATTATTTTCAGTTAACTGTAAGGCCCCTGTTTGGGAATCTGCACTAAGCGAATCCAAAGGATTACTGTTGTTACAAACACGTGATGAAGCCCCACATGTCAGCTCATTTACGGTAGTGGATTTGAGTACGGGGAAGCTGCTTATTCGTGACAAGGTTTTTGAAGAACCTTGGTGGATTGGTATCTCCGTTTTTTTTAATTATCACGCACTTCTACATATCTATGATGACGAACAGAACCCTGAGAAAAAATCTCTCATGGTTTGGGATACCCAGTCTGACAGTCTGGTATCGACTTTTAAAGACTCATCATTGATAAAATCAACACAGAATGGGTTTGCGGTTAGAAGACAAGATGAGTTCTCGGCATATGACTGGCAGTGCCATCCGATAGATAACCTGAATGATGGTGACAGCAATTATCAACATACTAGTAAAGCCATCTACCCGTTTCACTATCAAAAGGATGATAAGGACTTCCCGACAATCAGAAGGTTTGTGGAGGAAGTGCTGAATGTTACGCCTGAAGGAGGTGCTGACTACCTTGAATATCAGGAACTTGTGTTGATCTCTTATCATATTAGGGAAAGTCAGGAATTGACCAACTATTTGCTGGTAAGTGATCAGTCAGGAGAAGTTATTTTCCACCAAAAGATAAATACCACTTCTCAAGGCTTGGGGCGTGATACATTCTTTATTTTCGAGCAAAAATTGATATTCATCACAGACTACAAGAACCTGGCGGTTTATGAGATATAGTCTTTATTTGGTTGTTTTATTGGTCGCCTATTTGTCGACCTATGGTGCGTATGCGTCATTAGATTCTTTGCGACTTGAAACCGGAGACAGTCTGTCATATGTGATCCACGAGGTTGAGCCGGGAGAGACTATTTTCTCACTGTCGCGGCGATATAGTAGCACCGTAGATCAGATCAAAGCCCAAAACTCATTGCAAGACAATAACCTGAGTATCGGGCAGTTACTATCTATTCCAGTGCTCAAGTCGGAGGAAGAGACGCAGACAGATACGACAAGGACTGTCTCAAAAGTCCACAAAGTGAAGCTGGGGGAGACTTTGTACAGTATCTCACGATTATATGGTCTATCCGTATCAGAAATCAAGCTGCTCAACGATATGACGGACAATGCGCTAAGTGTGGGTAGCTCGTTGATCGTTGGTGAGCTGGCTCAGGATAGTGTATCAAATGACAATATCTCTGATAATATCAAAGAGATCGGTCAGGATAAAGAAGACCTACCTGATAATCTGCACGTGGTAGCAGCTGGCGAGACAGTCTACTCCATAGCTAGAAAGTATGGCGTGGATCCTCAGGAGCTTCGAAACGCTAATCGCCTGCGATCAAACTATTTGAGTATTGGACAGTCACTGCTGCTCCCATTCGCGGTAGCTGGAGAGATACCAACCGAAAACCCATCAGCAGTATCAGATAGCTTGATAGTATTAGGTGAAAATGAATTGGGAAGACGGACTGCTCCGCAGGATACTATTGCGAAAGCGGATGCCAAACCTGATACCTCGCTCGTTGCTGATACAACTCGAACACCATCAGTCATGCCAGAACCTGTGAAATATGGTAATTCTGATAAGAGAGACTCAACCAGCTTGGTGACCGGTCAGGTGGTAGAGGAGGGTTTTGCAATGAAGATCGAGAATGCTCCGAAGACAAGGAAATACCTGGCTTTACATCGTACTGTTCCTATCGGAACGATCATGCAGGTGAGAAATCAGATGAATAATCAGAGCATATTCGTTCGTGTGGTCGGCAAGCTGCCGGATATAGGACCTAACCAGAATGTGCTGATAAGACTGACACGTCAGGCATTTGAACGATTGGGCGCAATTGATCCCAAGATCCCGGTTGAGATCGCTTATATGAGTGAGTAGTAGTGATCATGGTGCAGCGCGATTTTAAGTTGTTTCTGGACAAACAAGTAGACCGATTCAATCGACCAGGATTCATCGCGGATGACCCTGTCAGCATCCCACATCAGTATAGTCAACTACAGGATATTGAGATCACGGGGTTTTGGGCCAGTGTGCTGGCCTGGGGTCAGCGTGTAACGATCATTCGGAAGTGCCGTGAGCTTTTTGAGATGATGGACAATGCTCCTTATGATTTTGTACTCAATCATGAAGAGGCTGACTTGCGACCATTTACGAGTTTCAAACACCGCACATTTAATGCTACAGATACACTATACTTCATACATTGGTTGAGCCAATACTACAAAATGCATGATTCGCTCGAGGATGCCTTTCTCATAGGTATGAATGATGAATCGGAACATATGGAAGTGGGGTTGAGTAATTTTCATCATTTGTTTTTTGATCTGCCAGATGCTCCCGATCGTACCCGAAAACACATCGCTACACCAACTAGAAAGTCAGCTTGTAAGCGATTAAACATGTTTTTACGATGGATGGTCAGGAAAGATGACAGAGGAGTGGATTTTGGTTTGTGGAATCGTATAAAGCCTTCGCAATTAGTTTGTCCGTGCGACTTGCATGTAGACCGTGTAGCTAGACGGTTCCATCTTATTTCGCGCAAGGGTACCGACTGGCTCACTGCTCTTGAGCTTACCAGCAATCTTAAAAAGTATGACCCAGTAGATCCTGTTAAATATGATTTTGCTCTATTTGGGCTTGGTGCACTGGATGATTATTGACGCCATTGGGCCGGGTTTGCCTTCCAGGTCTCGAGCATCGGGAGGTCTGATTCAGCGACATATCCTGATTTGACTGCCTGTCTCAAAAGTGCATCATAATGACTAATGCAAATGAGATCCACATTGGCTGCTTCAAAGTTACGCTCAGCTTGAGCGAAACCGTAAGTGAATATGGCTGCCATACCCAACACACTAGCCTCAACGGCGCGCAAGGCTTCCACAGCTTTGAGTGAACTGCCACCAGTTGATACCAGGTCCTCGATGACCACTACCTTAGTACCGGCGTCTACTTTTCCCTCGATGAGGTTTTCCATGCCATGACCCTTAGGTTTTGATCTGACGTAGAGGAAGGGCAACTCCATCTCATCGGCCACCAGGGCACCTTGTGGAATACCTGCTGTCGCCACTCCTGCAATGGCTTCACAACCCGGGTAACATCGCCTGATTTCATCTACGAGGTATTTTTTGACAAGGCTTCTTATGACTGGATATGAGAGTGTCAGCCTGTTATCACAATAGATAGGGGAGTTCCACCCGGAAGCCCATTGGAAGGGTCTTTCATGGTTCAGTTTGATGGCCTTGATGTCCAACAAATGATGTGCAATCTTTTCTGAAATTTCCGGTTTACTGATCTCAAACGCCATGCTTCGAAATTACTTCAAATTTTCAACTATTTTTTGAAGGTTTGACTAGGATGTATCCTTGAAGAATTGCTTTATTTAGGTATCCCAAATGGGTAGCATTGAAAATTTTCATCAACGATATTCCTGTTTACATCAAAAAGCTGGATGAGCGTATCAGGCGCGAGGACTTTGATCGGGTGATTGATGGTAATGATCAAAGCATACCTAAGAAGCTTATCGATGATGTATTGATCTGGGACGCCTCTCATGAACATATCGATCAGCTCCTCAAGCTGATGACCAACCGTAAGTTTAAAGAGCTTGACAACATCACCTTTGCCGTATCCAAACGCAAGACCGCTGTAGCTTACATCAAAAGCAAGTTTAAGGTGATCGAGGCGGGTGGAGGAGTTGTCTGTAAGGATGATCTGGCATTGCTCATTTACAGACTAAAGAAGTGGGACCTTCCAAAAGGTAAACTCGAGAAAGACGAAAAGCCAAAAGCAGGAGCTGTTCGGGAAGTAGAGGAAGAAACCGGGGTAAAGGTTGAGCTGGAAAAGAAAATATGTGCTACCTGGCACACCTACATGCGCAATAACAAGTACGTCCTGAAAAAGACGCATTGGTACAAGATGGCATGTCTTGATGATGGTCAAATGAAGCCTCAAACAGGGGAGGGTATAGATGACGTCCGGTGGATGGACGTGCGCAACACCCGTGAGGCGCTTTATAACTCATACCGGACTGTTCGGTATGTTATGCAGGAGTATTATAAGCTTCTTGACTAATCCAACTCATAAGGCAAAAACTCTCTAACATCGCCACCGTACTTGTGTACTTCGCGAATGATGCTGGAGCTAATGGGCGCCAGGTGCGGAGAGGTGATAAGGAAGACGGTCTCAAGGTCTTCATTCAGTGATCGGTTGATCTGAGAAATACCATTTTCATATTCAAAGTCAGTGGTATTACGCAAGCCTCTGACCATAAAACCAGCATTGTACTTCTTAGCGAGACCGGCTGTCAGCTCATTGTATTTCACGACACTCACTCTGTCGTTGTTTTCAAAGGCCTTATCGATGTAGTCGACCATCTGGTCTACTTCGAAATACCGTGCTTTTTTGGAATTGTGACCAAGAGCGATGATGACCTCATCAAATAGTGATAAGCTCCTCAAAACGATATCTTCATGTCCCTTGGTAAAAGGATCGAAGGAACCTGGGAAAAGTGCTACTTTCTTATCCATGGTCTACAAGATAGTTCGTAAGATTCAAGGTAGTGAAAAAACCTCAGTCACAAAGAAATACACTCATCAAGTCAAAATACTGATGGTCGGGTATCTCATCAAATTCGAAGTTTAACTTGAGGTAGGAGGGTCTGCTACCAAAGGAGATATGTCTGATATACTTTTTCAGCAAAAGTACATGTGGCGACTGTTGGGTAATATTACCCCAGACAAGAACCTTAGTTTCTTTTTGTGATAGCTCTAATTCTTTGAATACCAGCATGACATACTTCAGATAGTCATTGCTGATACGAACCGCGAATTGGTTGTAGTAAAGAAGCTTTTGCTGATGTGTCACAACCACGTGAAGTATTCCCTTATCCATCAGGCAAAACATCATCCGCTCTGGCGTGTGATCGTCATATCGGAGGATACCTTCAATCAAGGCACTGCCTTGATGGACGATCTGAACGTTCTTGTTGGCATACAATTCATTGAGCCATGCCATGAGCTTCTTATCTGCTGTAAATACGTTGGTTGCGCTCGATTTGATATGTCGATAGTAGTAGACCTCCTCAATTTTAGAGTTGATCTCACTATTGACTACAAGGTATTCTACTACACTGTCCTTATCGAAATGGGAAGAGGGTACTAATGTAAACTTGTGTGTCTTCATTGACACCCTAATGCTATTCCAAAATCCTGCCATCAGGAGATGGTGGTTTTCGAAGATCATCTTGATAGCTTCGATCCTGCCATTGATTGTTTTGACTCCTTCCAGCACAAAATCCTCCAGCAACAAGCATTGATTCGTGCGAACATCAGTCACACAAAACTGTAAATCCTTGTTGCCAATTTGGAGGGATAGCGCGTAACTCTGAAGATCGTCTACATCGAAGCGCTCATCTTTGATTTTGCGCACTAACTTATAATCCGGTGCGGTGAGAGTGCTCAATTGACTTATTCCCAGTTACCTGCTGTAGTTATACTTGTTTTGGACCCGAACCTTAGCGGCTTCTTGATATTAGCTTCATTGTCTTCACTTCTACGTGGGTCGACAGGTACAACATTGCGTACCTCGATGACATCCACCTCTACACCCCCTTTCATGATCTTATCAGCAAACATTTCAAACCTCTTATCACTACCGGGAATTATAGGAAGAGTGGCAAGATTGAAATTAGGGAACTTCTCTTTAGTGAAGATCGTATCGGTTACTGCTATACTTCCAAGCGTGTCAATATATATGGTGGTTTCTTCAGCACCATAGTCAAGTAGCACAGTTTCTTCGCGGCGCTGAGTGACGTAGATCTTACCTGTATCAATGAACGCCAAAAGAGTATCCCAGCTAGAAGTGTAGGCACCAAAAGATCCCTGGTATGCCAATTGCGCTTCACGGATCATGATGAGTTTATCAATAACTCTGGCTTCCATTCTCGCTATACGCTCCTCCTCGTCAATCTTAAACTTAATTCTATCAACCAGGTAATAGCCCAGTCCAGCAGCAACAAGGAATAGAACAATAGTTAGGATTTTAGTGGTGTTCATGCTTAGGTAGTTTTTGCAATAATAGTGATTTTAGCCCTTAGATTTTGAACGGGCGCTCTAAATTGTTCAATAATTGTGAAATATAAAAAACCCGTTCAGATTTAGGAATTGCTCCATATTTGAGCAGTGCCTAAGTGAATTATGAACGGCGAGAGGGTCGAGTTTCTTGAGTTCTTCAAATGATCTAAACGCAACTTCTTTGATCATTTGATGTTGTGGTGATAACTCCGGATCATGCCCCTTAGTGAGTATTCCCTCGACTATCCTTACTCTAAAGAATACTTCTATCGCATGAATAGGTTGGTCGATGTATTCGTTGACGAACATCATCTTACCCACTTGGACTTTTAGGTTGGTTTCCTCTAGAAATTCTTTCTCAAGTTGGGCTTCCATTGGGATACCAAACTCCACTCCACCTCCGGGTGGTGACCACAAGTATCCCAAGGGACCAAGTGGTTGATGTTTCAACATCAATATTTTATCACCCTCTATGGCAATCCCGCAAACTCTTATTCTTACCTTGTTGCCATAAGTGCGCTTGATATCAGCAGGTTCCAAATTGTGTCTATTTTACTCGAATTTAATCCATTAGTCAATTGCCAAGGCCATCGGAGGTAATACTTAGAAAGATCGATTTTGAACCTACAAGTAAACAGCATCAGTTTTTTCGACAACTTGATGCGTTGCTCGAAGAACGCTCAGCTAAAAAACTATTAATACTCAAAGGATACGCAGGTACAGGCAAAACAACCCTTATCTCAACACTAGTGAGGGTGTTGCCGCTATTTAATTACAAGTACATGTTGCTTGCACCTACGGGTCGGGCCGCCAAGGTGATCAGCAGCTATTCTGACAGGTCGGCATTCACAATACATAAGATCATTTTCAAGCAAGTAGTGCGGGAGGATGGTAGTGTTGGTTTTGAAAGGCGTAAAAACTACAGTAAACGGACGGTCTTTGTCGTAGATGAAGCTTCGATGCTATCCAGTCAGTCGATGTTTGGACGTAAATCATTGTTAGATGAAGTAATGACTTTCGTTTCTGAGCATGACAGCAATCGATTGATCATCGTCGGGGATGATGCGCAGTTGCCCCCGATTGGTCAAGACAAGAGTGCCAGTTTAGACCAGGAATATATCTCTTCAAGATATCAACACGGGCTGCAACTGACTAGTCTTTCTGAGGTGATCAGGCAGGAAAAAGGTTCAGGCATTCTTGTCAATGCAACAAGGCTAAGGGATGAACTAGCGAAAAAGGAGGTAAGTGTAAGGTTTAACATTGGAGGGTTCGATGATATCTACAGGATGACTGGAGAGCGGCTTGAAGATGGGATCAGGTACGCTTATGATAAGTACGGTCAGGAGGAGGTCATGGTGATCTGTCGATCAAACAAGTCGGCTTATCAATACAATCAATACATCCGTCATCGGATATTTTACTTCGAGAATGAGTTGGATGCAGGGGATGTGCTCATGATAGCGCGTAACAACTACTTCCATCTTGATTCGGAAAGTAAGGCTGGTTTTTTGGCGAATGGAGATTTTGTGAGGATCAATAAAGTAAGGAAGTTCGAAGAAGTGCATGAGCTTAGGTTCGCTGAGTTGGAACTGCAACTGTTGGATTACCCTGATGAGCCATTTGAAGCTAAAATCATTCTTGACTCTTTGCATCATGATCGACCTTCTCTTCCTGAGGACATCACGCGATCACTTTACGATAGTGTAATGAGGGACTATGAGGATATAGAAGATCCAAAGCAGCGCCAGAAAGCTCTCCGTAATGACCCATACCTGAATGCGCTACAAGTGAAGTTTGCTTATGCGCTTACTTGTCATAAATCGCAGGGCGGCCAATGGAAAGTAGTGTTCATAGATCAGGGATATATGACCGAAGAGCTCATCAACCACGAATTCATTAGATGGCTGTATACTGCCATTACACGAGCGAGGCAGGAACTTTTTTTAGTCAATTTTCATTCAAGTTTTTTCAATGGTTAGACTTATTTTACGTTAGTAGCCTAAATGACAAGATGATGAGAGTAGTGTTAGCGATAGCCGCCATGTTAATAGTCCAAATCGCTTCAGCGCAAGATGGAGGTGCCCTGCTTAAAATAGGACCTTACATAGAGTTTGCAAGTGCTGAACATGATTTTGGTGATATCTATCAAGGTGATAAGGTTGAACATACTTTCGAATTCAAAAATTCGGGTACGGAACCATTGATCCTTTCCAATGTAATCGTGACCTGTGGGTGTACGGCTACTGCCTGGACTAAGAAACCCATCATGCCTGGTGAGACTAAGGAACTCACAGTGAGTTTTGACAGTACTGGCAAAGTGGGCCGTCAAAACAAAGTGATCACTATTGTATCAAACGCAAGTAACAGTCAGGAGAGGGTCAAGATTGTGACCAATATTCTTCCGAAGGGTAGCTTCAATTAGCTCTTGACAAATGCTGTGATCAACAGCGCCCATGCAACCAGAAAGCACAGTCCTCCAATGGGCGTAATGGCCCCCAGTACCCTGATATTAGTGAGAGATAGTGCGTAAAGGCTACCGCTAAAAATGAGAATACCTGTGGCAAAAAGCCATATGCTGTAAGATAATAGCTTTGTCGGGTAATGTGGTATCAGAAGTCCTGTTATCAACAAAGCAAGGGCATGGTACATGTGATACTTTACGGCTGTCTCAAAGGTATCTGTTCGCTCGTTAGCTACCAGAAGTGATTGAAGACCATGCGCACCAAAGGCGCCTATAGCTACCGCCAAAAAGGCCATAATTGATCCCAGGATAAGAGCTATTTTTTGCATGCTATAAGTTTCGTTTTCCAAATATGGCCGTGCCCACACGGATCATATTGCTACCTTTTTCCAGTGCCAGCAGATAGTCACCGCTCATGCCCATGCTCAAAGTTTGCATGTCGTATTGATCATACACTTTTTTAAGCCTGGCAAACTCTTCTCCTACTTGTTCCATGTTTTGGGTAAATGTAGCCATGCCCATCAGACCTTTTATGCTCACATGAGCATATTCGTTCAGTCTGCCGCTGACAAGTAGCTCATTGAGTTCATCTTCCGAAAAGCCGAACTTGCTATCTTCACTGGCGATATGCACCTGAAGGAGACAGTTGATAACCTGGTCGATCTTAGAAGCCTGCTTATTGATCTCTTTGAGTAGTTTTTCTGAGTCCACACCATGGATAAGGTGTACGAAGGGCACGATATACTTTACTTTATTTCGCTGAAGATGTCCAATCATGTGCCACTTGATATCTTTCGGCAATACTTCTGCTTTGGCCACCAGGTCTTGTACTTTGTTCTCTCCAAAGTCGCGCTGACCTGCATCATAAGCTTCCAATATAAGCTCGTTAGGTTTGGTTTTGCTTACTGCAACCAGTGTACACTCGTACCCTGAAATAGTGGTCAGTATTGTTTCCAGATTGCTTTGTATTGAAGAGGACATATCCATTCTTTGCGAAGGGCGTAAAATTAACAAATACTTGATCGAAGGATCATCACCTGATCCTACTCAGCAAGTAACTTGTATTATTAATTTTTAGTTTATGGCGATCATCGGTAAGCTCCTAAAAAAAGGCATCAAGATCAGGGAGTCTCTCGAGCAGGATTTTTCCTCACCTATAGAACTACAAAAGAATGAGCTGAAGAAGCTACTCATTGCAGCTTGTGATACACAGTTAGGAGTTCAACATCAGTTTGCTGATATCCTTAAGACGTTTCGTTCTGCGAGTCTCGAATCTTTTTATGATAGCTACAAAGAACACGTCCCGATTTACGACTATGATCGTATTTACGACGAATGGTGGTATAAGTCGAGGGAGGGAAGTTCCAATATAGCATGGCCTGGTAAGGTGAACTACTTTGCTTTGAGCAGTGGTACATCGGGTGCTTCTTCAAAGTATATTCCAGTGACCAGCGAGATGCTCAAGTCTATGCAGAAGACAAGTGTTCGTCAGATACTGACACTTTCGAAGTATGACGTACCTGATGAATTGTACACAAAGGGTATACTGATGCTTGGTGGTAGTACCAATCTGCGTAAAAATGGTAGATATTTTGAAGGCGACTTGAGCGGCATTACGGCTTCTCAGATTCCTTTTTGGTTTCAACACCATTATAAACCTGGTAGGAAAATAGCTCGAACTACCAATTGGTCGGAGAAGCTGGATGAGATCACAAGGAAAGCACCGGAGTGGGACATAGGAATTATAGTAGGTGTTCCGGCATGGTTGCAATTGCTACTTGAGAAGATCGTCACCTATTACCAACTGGATAGTATTCATGACATGTGGCCTAACCTCTCACTGTTCGTTCACGGAGGGGTTTCTTTTGAACCATACAAGAGGAGCTTTACTGAATACTTAGGGCGGCCGCTTCACTATATGGAGACTTATCTTGCATCAGAGGGTTTCCTGGCATTTCAGGATACACCTGGCGTGCGCCATATGAAGCTGGTGCTCAACAATGGTATCTTCTACGAGTTTGTCCCATTTAATGAGGACAACTTCGACTCAAATGGTGACTTAAAGCCCGAGGCAGAGGTACTCAAGATCGACGAGGTAGAAAACAATAAGGAATATGCCTTGTTGATCTCTACGAACGCGGGAGCTTGGAGATACCTCATTGGTGACACTGTCAAGATTATATCTAAGGACAAGGCCGAAATAGTGATCACCGGGAGAATCAAACATTTTCTGAGCCTCTGTGGAGAACATTTGTCATTAGACAATATGAACAAAGCAATAGAGATTGTAGCAGACCAACTTGACATACAGGTAACTGAGTTTACAGTATCAGGACATTCTCGAGGAGCTACTTTTGCTCATCAGTGGTACGTAGGTACAAATGATAGTGTGTCAGAGCCAGCGTTGACAGTAGCACTCGATGAGACACTCAAGCAATTAAATGATGACTATGCTACGGAAAGGGCACATGCGCTGGCAGAGATAAAAGTGCAGGTGCTACCTACTCAAGTGTTCTTTGACTGGATGAAAGTACAAGGTAAGGAGGGAGGCCAAAACAAGTTTCCAAGGGTCCTTAAAAAGGAAAAACTCTCCTCTTGGGAATCATTTCTCGTCACTCAGAGTCACAAAGAATTGCAACTCGTATGAGCCTGTTGCACGGAGCAGCTTTTGGTGCCTTGTTCGTCTTTACAATAGGCCCTACCTTCTTTGCTATATTACAGTCCAGCCTTTCGAGAGGGTTTGCCGCAGGGGCAATGACTGCTGCTGGTATATCGATCTGTGATATCAGCTATGCCACCATGGCTACACTTGGCCTGTCCAGTCTTATTGAAAATGACACCTTTCGTTGGTGGCTAGCTCTGGTTGGAGGTATACTGCTTTTTGTGTTTGGTGTCACTTCTGTCATTAGGAAACCTCAGTTGAAAACCATCTCCGATGATAGTGAACAAGGACCGTTAAGCAAGTATTTTGTTAAAGGTGTACTTATCAATGGGATTAATCCTTTCGTTATTATTTTTTGGATGGGAATTGTTGGTATGTCTTCAGCCAATTGGGGATATATTGGATTAGACCAGTATTTATTTATAGCTGGGATGCTCGTCATGATACTTAGCTCTGACCTACTTAAGAGTTTCTTAGCCAACCGTTTAAGAGTTTGGATCACCTTGAAGCGCATCACTCTGATCAATCGCATTGTAGGGGTAGCACTGATCCTTTTCAGCTTTCAACTATTTTACGAAACGATCAAATAGTCCTACTCACACATGGCAAATCAACAATTAGTATTTGCTGCAGTTTGATATTTTACAATGAACCACTTTGGATCCGTTTCCCATCGAGTACAAGTTCGAGCTTTTGTCTTTTTGCTGATCCTTTTTTGTGCCTATGATGGACTTGCTCAGAGCTTAGGTGCATTTAATGAGAGTAGATTAGATATCAACAAAACAGGAATGATAGTACTTGGTAGCTGGGCTGCTGGTAACATTATATTAAACCCTATTCTTGGTAGTAAAACCAATGGAAGCGATAAATACTTCTATCAGATGAACACTTGGTGGAATGTAGTGAATCTCGCGATTGCTGGGTTTGGATACTATAATGCAGCTTCTGACGACCCATCTACTTTTGATGCACTTTCTTCTTTGCAAGAACAACAGAGTATCGAGAAGATACTACTTGTCAATGCTGCGTTGGATGTGGGATACATACTTGGTGGATTATACATGAAAGAACGTTCTTTGAACATTGATAAGAATGCTGATAGGCTTCATGGGTTTGGTAGAGCGATCATACTCCAAGGGACCTTTCTTTTGGTATTCGATGCGATTTTTTATGCCATCCATAAATCAAATAGTCGGGAACTACTTGACCTGTTGCAGCATGTGAATATTTCTGCAAGTGGTTTTAGTATTCGCTATATGTTTTAAGAACTTGATAACTCCATGGCAGTTCTACAAATCAAATCCCATGAGGAAGCGATATGATGCTGCTCTACATTGGTCTGTCCGATAGGCATTCTGATAGCATACCTCCCCTTCACTTTGGTATGTGAAATAAAGATTTTCCCTGTAGCATTGAGTTGTTTGACGAGTGCCTCATTCAGGCGGTCCAGTTCCGATTCAGCTATTCCGGTAGGCGCATATCTAAATACCACCATGTTAATGACTTTTGGAGTGACGACCTCAAAGTCGGCATTGTCGGAGATTTGCTCATGAAACCAATCAGCTAGCGCAATGTGATGTCTGAGTTTGTTGCGCAATCCCTTTACCCCAAAGCCACGGATTACAAACCATAGTTTAAGTGCTCTAAACCTGCGTCCCAATGGCACCCCCCAATCCCGGTAATCATTTACTACGCCTCTGCTTCCCGTTTTTAGATATTCCGGTAGGATCTCAAAGGTCCTGATGAGTGCTTCTTTATCTTTAACGTAGTAAGCAGTGCAGTCGAAGTTGGTAAACATCCACTTGTGAGGATTGAAAACGAAACTGTCAGCATCTTCAATGCCTTCGATCCAGTGATGATATTCCGGTAGGAGCAATGCAGTACCGGCATATGCTGCATCAATGTGGTGCCAGATGTGATGTTCCTTACAGATAGCGGTTATGGTTTTGACATCATCAATGGCAACTGTGCCGGTCGTGCCTAAAGCACTCACCACGCAGATCGGTAGGTATCCGTTGGTCATGTCCTTTTTAATGATTGTATGGAGGGCAGATGTGTCCATAGCTAGTTTGTCATCTACTGGGACCTTGACCAGGTTGTCACTCCCAAGACCTGCTATCCTCACGGCCTTGTCGATGCTACTATGAGTCTCAGTAGAGCAATAAACCCTGAACTTATGAGCTGTATCGAACCCTTGTTTATTGATGTTGAAATCCGAAGCTTTCTCACGAGCTGTCAGTATGGCGGCAAGGGTAGCTGTAGAGGCAGTATCCTGAATAACTCCAGACCAGTTTGACGGGATTGCCATTTCAAGGGCGAGCCAGCCAAGCACCTGTTCCTCAAGTTCAGCAGCAGCAGGTGAGGTCTCCCAAATCATGCACTGGGCCCCCATGGTCGTCATGATCATCTCAGCCAAGATCGAGGGATAACTGTTATTAGCAGGGAAGTAGGCATGGAAGTTCGGGTTTTGCCAGTGGGTAACACCGGGAAGAATGATCTTCTGGAAGTCAGACCATACTTCACTAAACCGCTCGGCTTGATTGGGAGCCTGGTCTGGTAGTTGTGATTTGATATCTCCAGGCTCTACCTGAGACTTGACGGGGTATTGGTCTACGTTTTCTATGTAATCGGCCATCCAGTCAATGAGCTGATGTCCATGCTTTTTGAATTGCTCCTTATCGATCATGGGCCAAATCTATAATTAGGTAATTGAAAATAGTAGCCAGCTCCACTAAGTGTTCTTTTTTCTTTTGGGTTGAGGAATTGATGGCTCTTTTAGGTCAATTTTTTATCCGGTAAGGTTGTACTAGATTTCAATCTAATTATGGAAAGCACTATTCAAGAGACCCATCTATCAATTACTACGTCTCATCCTGTTTACACCCTCAATGAATTGAATAAGCATACCGAAAATGTCTGGATAGTCTGTCACGGCTATGGACAGCTTGCTCGTTTTTTTATCAAGCGGTTTGATGTTCTGGATGCATCAAAGAACTATATCATAGCACCTCAGGGTCTCTCGAGATTTTATGCAGATGGCAACTATGGCAAAGTAGGTGCGACCTGGATGACTAAGGAAAACCGCGAGACAGATCTTGAAAATCAGTGCAAGTACTTTGATCGTGTTTTCGAAATACTTTTGAAAGACGTGGACCTGACGGCAGTGAACCTAAGGCTCTTCGGCTTTTCTCAGGGCGTCACGATGATATGTCGTCTGGCAGTGTACAAACAGTTACCTTTCAAGCAGATAGTCCTTTGGGCCGGAGGTACCCCACACGAACAGCACCCTGATGATTGGTGTTTTATTGATCAAGATGCGCGAGTTGATCTCGTGATAGGAGACAAGGACCAGTTCTTTAGCCAAAAGACTGTGGAAGCGCAAACTGAGAAAGTAAGTGAGCTCTTAGGAATTGCACCTCGAGTTACTGTTTTCGAAGGTAAGCATGAGGTGACCAGGGATGTGCTCGCTCAGGTGGCTTCATAATTTAAGTGCTTGAACGGAGATGTTTTTTGACGTTGAGTGAACAGTGGTGTCCGCTAGCGGTCGGTCGTTTTTTAAGGGTATGCTTCTATGGCCATTTTAGGAGTCTTTTTCTTGGTACGACCTTTGGATAGCCAGGTCAAAACTTCATTTATATGATCAGGAACTTCATCACTATCGCCTACCGCAATTTCCTTAGGAACAAGTTTTTTTCATTTATCAATTTGCTTGGTCTTAGCTTTGGCATAGCATGCTGTATCTTGATTCTCAACTTTGTCTCACATGAGTTCAGCTATGAGTCGTCCCATGAGAAGCGAGATCGTATTGTACGCCTCTTGAGTGTTGCAGAGCAAGGAGACCAGCTTCAAAAACTGGCTGTTACTGCGAACATCATCGGTCCAAGTTTGAAACGAGAGTTTCCTGAAGTAGAGGAGTTTTCAAGATTCTTCAATATCGGTGGCTTTCGTGCCCTGGTGGTGAAGTATGAAGAAAAGATTCTGAACGAGTCAGCGTTTGCGATGGCCGACCAGTCATTCTTGCAAATGTTTACGTTCGAGTTTCTTTTGGGAGAGCCAGAGAAGGCACTCACGGATCCGATGACATGTATCATGACCGAAAGTACGGCCAGGAAGTATTTCGGAGAAGAATACCCTATCGGGAAGGAAATACGAGTCAACAACAGCTACGATGTGACTGTCACAGGAGTCATAGCAGACCTACCTAGTAATACGACACTTGACTTCAACGTTTTGATGTCATTCCACTCCTTCAAGAACAATGTGAATGAGGCCTGGTTCCCGATGAACTATTATACATATCTAGAATTAGGCGCTGCAAGTGATCGGGACGAGCTCATTAGAAAAACAAATGAGTACGTGGAAATGAAATTTCAGGAGGCGTTTGGCGATGATCGTATGATGGATATCACATACGAATTACAACCTCTTGATGAAGTATATCTGGCCCAGGATGTACGTGCGGATTTTGGGAAGCGATCAAGTCGCGCGAGCAATTATTCCTTTGCCATCATTGGGATATTCATATTGATCATTGCTTGTATTAATTATATCAACCTGACCACCGCGAAATCTGAAAAAAGGGCCCGAGAGGTTGGGATTAGAAAGGTGATGGGTGCTTTGCAGAAGCAGTTGATCTATCAGTTTTATGGAGAAACGCTTATCATCACCTTAATAGCTGGCATATTGGCTGTAGGTATTGCTGAGCTGTCTTTGCCTTACTTCAACGAGTTAGCCGATCAGAACATAGACCTTAACATTTACTCGTTTGGTTCAATCTTTGGGCTACTGTTTGGTGTCTTTTTGGTGGCACTGATCTCAGGTAGCTATCCAGCAATATTTCTTTCTTCATTCATGCCTGTGGTGGTTCTTAAAGGAGGTTTCAAATCCGGAAAAGCAGGGAATCAATTTAGAAAGGTACTGGTCACGGGCCAGTTTTTCATAGCCGCCAGTTTGATCATGGGTGTACTCGTGGTTTATCAACAAATGCAATACACTTCGGAGAAGAAGATGGGTTTTACAAGTGAAGCTGTTGCTATTGTACCTATTTCCGGTAGGGAGGCAAAGAACAATATGGAACTTGTTAAGACCACTTTTCTACAGCAGGCTGAAGTAACAAACGTGGCACTTGGGTCAGAAGTGATGGGATCTGTGGTAGCTGGCTATGGTTGCCTGGGAGAGGGGATGGATGAGAGCTTGAGGCTCAACTGCTTTGGATTTACCTCGGATGAAGACCTCTTTGAGACCTTGGACCTGCAGATCATAGCTGGCGAAGGCTATCGAAGGTCTACAGGTGACTCGACATTACAATTCCTGATCAACGAAAGTCTCCTTCATGAAATGAGCTGGACGCCAGAAGAGGCATTGGCCACCAAGTTTGACGTAGGTTTTGGACAGTTTGGTCGCATCGTTGGCATTGTTAAGGACTTCCACTTCAACTCACTGAAAAGAGAGATAGAGCCGATAGCCCTGTGGTTGAAACCTGAGGATGCACAAGTGATGTACGTCAAGATAAATTCTGGTAGTTTGTCAAATACCGTTCAACGACTTCAAACTGAATGGGAAGCACTAAATCCAAATAGCCCTTTTGAATTATCGTTTCTGGATGATGAGCTTAACAGCCTTTATGAAAATGAGCGGAGAACCGGTAACGTGTTGATCCTCTTTACTATTCTTTCTTTGATCATTGGATGTCTTGGATTGTTTGGACTCACCACTTACGTTGTAGAAAAAAGGACTAAAGAAATAGGAATTCGCAAGGTGCTTGGTGCATCCGAGATGCTTCTGATAAGGTTACTCTCATGGGATTTTCTGAAGTTAGTTATCATCGCCAATCTGTTTGCCTTCCCTATCGCTTGGTATGTCATGAATCAATGGCTTGAAAACTTTGCCTACCACATAGTTATTGGTTGGGATGTCTATGTACTAACAGGGATCGTTGGTATTGCTATATCAATGCTTACCGTGATATTTCATGCCCTGCGTACGGCCCGCTCCAATCCGGCTTATGCTTTAAGAAACGAGTAGGTCTCAAACAAAAAGG
>DIYH01000046.1 GCA_002435755.1 Flammeovirgaceae bacterium UBA6059 | reverse complement strand
CCCTGTTTCATTCCCGTCCATCGGCTTGGTGGTGAACTGCCTTACCTCAGTGGACTCGACGACTCCTTGATCATTATGAGACACTACCTTCCAATAATACTTGGTATCATGTGCCAGCCCCTGAACCGCATAGCGGGTATCACTTACATTTTTCACAATACTTCGTGGGTTAGGGTTTACGTCCAGGAAGACCTCATAATGATAAGTATCTGCGGTATTGAACGACCATATGAGCTCGGTTTCAGTATCGACATAAGTAGAGATCTCCCTGGGATAGCGTATAGATAAACCCTCGTTGAGGAGACCTTTTGTCCTGAAGTAACTTAAAGAACTCTCGATGGTCTCGGCGTTTCTATCTGTTGCCACTACTTTCCATACATACTGCTGACCAGGGGACAAGGCCTGGAGATTGCCCTGGTAGCTCTTATTGTTGAAGGTAAATCCAAAGGGGCGCAACGCATCTGCAGAAGTACCCAAAAGGATGCGGTAAATCATGTCACCGCCATCAGGATCATCGCCCCCTTCCCATGTGAAGGTCGGTACAAAGTCCACATCAGCTTCTTCTGCCCCAGGGGTGAGTAATAGCGGTTTCGTGGGTAACTGGTTGACAGTTAGCTCTACTTCATAGGTGCGTATTGCTACTCCCTGCTGTAGTGTGACTTTTGCGGTAGCTCCCAAAGAGAAATCACCTTCTATCTTGAATGTGCGTGCGGCATCATTGGGGAGTCCTCGCGTATAGGTGATGGACTCACTCACAGAGAAGCCGTTTGGAACGTCAACTGATACAACGCTGGAAGGATTATCATAAAACAATGCTATGACAACAGCATCGGTCATATCGGTTTTGCCCCTTGTCAAATAGTCTGGTATACTGACGTCAAACTCGGGCATCATTGATTCACGAGTATACTCAAACAATAAAGAGGGATGCCTGTATCTATAATAAACCCCCAATAGTGCGAGTTCCACATCCTTAGTTGTGGTCGCAAACTCCCTGATCTCACTACCTACTACACCTCCTTTTCTATCATAGGCAACTATCTGCCAATACCAGGTGTTCCCGGATGATAAGATCAGATCATATGAAGTAGATACCAGCTCTGATGCTTCCAGTTTGAGACTGTCAGGGTGCGGACCAAGGTACAGATCGTACAGGATGTCATCATTATCAGTGTCATTGGAGGCTTGCCACTGCAGCGTGGGTTCAAGTACTACTTCACTTGCCGCGTCTATAGGAAAAACCAACAGTGGCTGTGAAGGGGATGCATTACCCACTTCCGTGGTAGTTGTGAAACTCCAGACTTCACTTTCTGATCGATCACCATGAACATCGATTGTCACGACTTTCCAATAATAGGTAGTACCGGCAGACAGAAGCAAGGAGATGCTGGTCCCATCCAGGGTGATGCTCTTGTCGGGTAATATGGTGGTACCATACCATAGCTCGTAGTACAAATCGTCATTATCAGGGTCTGTAGATGGGGCCCAGGAGAAGTTGGTGTTATGACCAATATCTGTGGCCGTATGTTGAGGAGAGACAAGCTGAGCAGACAAAGGAGGCCTATTCCGTGTAGTAAACTCCCATGTAGTACTGGTAGTCTCTTTACCTTTCCCATCACTAGCCACTATTTTCCAGAAGTATTGGGTATTACCTTGCAGCTCTTGAGATACATTGAATATCGGATCAGTAAGGCCCGATGCTATTTGATTGGTAAGTGAGCTTTTTGTATCCAGGAAAATATCATATACAACGGAATGACCATCCCGATCTGTACTTGGTTGCCATGAAAGGCTGGGCTTTGTATCGACATTTGTAGTGGTGTTAGTAGGAGTGGGCTGATCAGGTACCGTTGGTGCATAAATATTGATATCCCCAATTGTGAAACTCCATGTATCACTTTCGGAGACACCACCGTTGCCATCTCTGGCCACTATTTTCCATTTATAAGTAGTATTAGGTGACAGGTGACCGATGAGCACAGCCGCAACGCTATCGCTCTCTTCATTATCAAGAACAACGACTACACTATCATTAGCGTAGTTGATTGAACCCATATCACGTGCAACGAGCTCCAGTTCGTCAATACCTATATAGAGGTCGTAAGAGACAGGATCAGCATCTACATCATTACTTTTTTCCCAAATGAACCAAAGCAGTTCATTGGTGAAGTTGGGATCATTTTCAATAGGATAGACTAGTGCAGGAACGGTGGGTGCTGTGTTAGCAAATGCCTGTTGAAAAACAAATAGCAGTAATAATAATAGGCGAAAACAACGAAATGCAATATGGTCCATAGGTCCTTGTAACAGATTGGGAATTATTATTCTCTGGCTAACTCTTCAGTCAATAACCTGATAACAGGAAAATACAATAAAAACTTCAAATAAGTCAGATTTGATCGTTAAATATTGCTAACCTATAAGTAATTATTACTCTCCAGGATACGAGCCTTTACCATAGTAATCCACCGGTGATTAATTATTGATAAGATTTGCTAGGAAGACCCTCCCAATACAAGAAAGGTTGGTAGTACGAGCCAATGATTTTTTAAGAATAAGTCATGTTCTATAAAAGCACAAGTTGTGCTGTGCGCAACCCGCTCTTTTAACACGAGACTGATGACCTTATATCTGACCGAAGAATGATAGCGCTATGACTAAGGTCATAAAACAGGTGTATGATTCCATTTAATATTGTACACGATGAGAACGGTAATAGCACATATCCTACTGATGACCATTACCGTCCATTTATTCTATTCATCAGGGTTTTTATTGGACTACTACGTTAACTCTGATACCTACAAGGCCAATTGCGAGAATATCGACCGTCCGGAACTCAACTGTGATGGTAAATGTATACTTGCCTTGAAGATGAAATCTTCAGATCAGTCGGAACAACGGAAACTTGCACCTATACCCTCTAATTTTGAGTTCTTCAAGTCAGAATTGCCAACGCTTCTTGGAAGCACGCTCTTGGCAGAGTCTGACAACACCTTTGTCACTCAGAATTACAATTACATGGTTTTATTGGATTGTTTCCGTCCACCCCAGAAAGGATAGTACATGCGTACTGCTTGCAGAGTGCAGTTAATCACTTTGCTTTTTTTGACAGTTTTTGACTTATGAGTTGAACTGCTGTTAGTATTTACTATCCATTAAATCATACAATAATGAAACCTTTATTCTCATTTCTATTAATAGGGCTTATAGTCATTGCGTCTAGTTGTGGTGATGATGATGAGCCAACACCTGATGTTGTTTCACCATTTCAAGAGTGGGCATCTGCATCTGTTGACGGAATCAATGTCAAACTACTTGGTCAGGAGCGCTTCTTTGTGGGTTACAACACTATGATGCTGGAAGTCTTTGATAATAATGACAATCCCATTACAGGTGAGGTCAAAATAACACCTATGATGGACATGATGACAATGAGTCATAGTGCACCATTAGAATATACTCATGGACAAGCGCTCAATGCCGGAGGCTCTTTGGAGTTTGCAACGGTTTTTGTAATGCCTTCTGGTGAAATGGGTACCTGGACGGTCAATGTTGAGGTACTGGATAAAATGATCGAAGTACCTGTGGAAATACTACAACCTGAATACTCCAAGCTTACCTCATTTGTAGATCAGGTTGATGGTAGCACCAAGTACTTTGTCGCTATGATAGGCCCAAAAGATCCCCAGGTAGGGGTCAATGACCTGGAGGTTGCAGTGTACAAAAGACAATCTATGATGGAGTGGCCTGCCGTCACCAATATGACCATGGAATTGGAGCCCTGGATGGTAAGCATGGACCATGGCTCGCCTAACAATGTAGCTCCGGTTCATACTGGAAATGGTCATTATTCTGGTAAGGTCAACTTTACAATGACTGGCGACTGGCAGATCAGACTTGATTTACTGCAAAATGGTGAGCTCTGTGGCGAGCCGTATTTCGATATCTTTTTTCAATAAGTAGTTAAAATACTTAACGATGAAAGCGCGGCTATTATTAATGCTGATGCTTGGACTGGGGTGGTCTGCTCTTGCTCAAAAGGAGACCGCCTATCTTACATGGCTCGATTCAATGGCCAGTTCGAGCTATATCGCCATGGAAATCACGCTCGATGAGCTGCAGATCAACCATGAGACGGACGATGGGCTTCTGTCTACCGATAAGCGGAGGTATACCATGCGCAATACCGATCAACTGCTTCACCATCTGCCGGGAGTCAGCATGGTGCGTAGGGGAAGTTTCGCTAATGAACCGATGTTAAGAGGGCTGACGAGTGAGCGATATGTACTGAGTATAGACGGGATGCGTGTTTTTGGTGCATGCACTGACAAGATGGATCCGGGATCAGCGTATATCGAGCCTATCAGTCTCGATGGTATTGATGTGAGTTTTGGCGGCCAGGGCAACATGCTTGGGAGTACCACAGGTGGTTCAGTCAATTTTAACCTCAAAAAGCCAATTTTTAATGCCGAAAGACCATGGATGGGACAATTCAGTACTAACTACGGTAGTGCAGCAGGCTCCTTTGACCAGGCAGTGGATTTCAATTATAGCAAGGACCGTTGGGCGGTCCGATTGAGTGGTGTTCACCGTAAGGCCCATAACTATACGGATGGCAATGGTGAGGAGGTGCGTTATTCTCAGTATGAGAAAATCAACTATGCTGGAGCACTATACTATCGCTTGACCGATAATGACTTACTCACTTTTGATTTTGTAGGTGATGATGCCTGGGACGTAGGCTACCCTGCCTTACCGATGGATGTGAGTTCAGCAAAAGCCAAGATGTATTCCGTAGGTTGGATTGGTACAAACCTTTGGCGATTTGAGCGGCCGGAGGTAAAGGTTTATCATAATAGTATCGATCATGAAATGGATGATACTAATCGTGATACGGTCGCTATGCATATGGATATGCCTGGTACGAGCAGTACTTCAGGTGGCTATTTTAAGGGTGTCCTGACGAGTAGCAGTCGGCAGCAACTCTCATTTAAAGCAGACTACTTTACCAACCTATCATATGCGGAAATGACGATGTATCCCAATGATCCATCTGAGCTACCGATGTTTATGCTGACCTGGCCCAATATCCGTAGGTCTCAAGCAGGTATGGAGCTCGACTATCAGAGATCGCTTGGTGAGCTATGGCAGCTACATACCACAGCGAGGTTAGATGAGGCCCGTACGAGTATAGATAGTGACTTTGGAGAACGGCAATTAAATGTTTTCGGCAGGTCAGGTACTGAGGTTCGCAAGGAGCAGCTTATCAATACCTCAGTGAATCTTAGCTTTCGTCCTGGCAAGAGACTGACCACTACCTTCAAGGTTTCCTACGGTGAACGGGTGCCGTCAGTATCTGAGCAGTTCGGCTTCTACCTCTTCAATGTCCACGATGGACACGACTATCTAGGAGACCCTGATCTTGAAAAGGAGAGGAATCTACATTTTGAGATTGTAGAGTCCTTTAAATCCAATCGTTTACAGCTAGACGCAAACCTCTTCATGTATAGGTTTGACAATTATATTATGGGTATTCACGTACCCGAATATCAGGTCATGACCATTGGAGCGCAAGGAGTGAGATGGTATACCAATGTGGGTAATGCCACCATGTTGGGAGGTGAGTTACGAGGAGCTTATGAGTTGAGTCGATCAAGCAGACTATCCAGTGAGATGAAGTATGTCTACGGTAAGGACTTTGAAGATGACCCACTGCCACAAATGCCTCCGTTCAAGGTTAATACAGCTTTTGATCAGCAGTGGCTGGGGATCAACTGGAGGACAGAGCTCGAGTGGGCTTCAGCACAGCATAGGGTAAGTGAGAAGTTTAATGAGCCAACGACACCATCTTACTATCTGGTCAACCTCAGGATCAACAAGTCCTTTGAGGTCAATGACAATAGTATTGGTTTGGGCTTAGGTGTTGATAACCTGCTGAACGAAAGCTACCGGGAGCATTTTGATATCGGTCGTATACTCAGGCCAGGTAGGAACTTCTACATTGATTTGAAAGCGCGATTTTAATTATGTTAGGTGTTATGAGAAAGGGCCGTCATCTGACGGCCCTTATACATATTAGGTAAGGATAAAGGGTTGTTTATTGCGGTAGCAACACATCGTTGATCACGTGCACCATACCATTAGAAGCTTCTACTGTAGCTACTATTTCTGATCCATTGGCAAACACTTTGTCGCCTTCTGTAGTGATGTCTACAAATCCTCCATTGGCTTGATAGAGTGAATTCTCTTTCTTCAACTGATCGAAGCTGTACTTGCCGGGAGCAGCGTGATAGTAGAGTATGTTTCTTAGGTCACCTTGATTCTCAGGCTTGAGTAGGTTGTCTAGGGTTTCCTTAGGGACTTTGTCAAATGCCGCGTTAGTAGGGGCAAAGAGTGTGATAGGACCAGCATTGACCAATACGTCTTCGATCTCCGCAGCTTGAGCTGCAGCTACGAGCGTACTGTGGTCTTTAGAGCCTAATGCAATGTTGAGTAAGTTAGGATCTGAATCAGGATCAACGACAGCAGATTGACCTTTGTCTTGTGTCATGCTGGCACCTGCTGTTCGGTTTTGTTGTTCTTGCGGCGTGCATCCAACGATCAATCCAATGGTGAGTAGGGCTAATAGCTTTTTCATTGTATTGGGGGTTTAAGTTTTGTTTAGCAAGATCGTAGGCAGAATTCCGTCTGCCTATGACCTTGATCATACAACAGCAATAAGCTTCATCTTAACATTGGCTTAAAGATTACCTGTTGAGGGATTTCTGCATGATGAAAATCATCTCAAGGCACTATACACAAACGTTATGAGAAGCTACGAAACTATTGATGTGAGGAAAATACCGAGCACCTTACGTCACCAACAAATCATTTCCCGAATACTGAAGCTGAAGGTTGACGAAGGGATCATCCTGGTCGTAGATCATGATCCAAAACCTCTTTACTACCTATTGAAGGAAGAGCACAAAATGGGGTTTGAATGGAAATACATGAAGAAAGGCCCTCAAATCTGGCAGGTCCTGCTTATCCGTACTTCAGGTATTGAGGACATGCTACTGGAAGACATTATTGGTTCGGACCTGTCTCGATTAAAGTATTTGGCTCGGATAGACCCTGGCTATTGTCTAAATAAAGACCTCACACTGAGAGATGCAGTAGAAGTAGCTCACAGCACTGCCGACAAGGTATACAATGAGATCACTGCAAAGTCTGACCAAAGTGTAAACCATTTTGAATATTGGGACCTCCCACTTTTTGAACAGTTCATATTACACAACTATCATGATTACGAACGACATATGATGACAAGTATATCCGCGACAATGGGTAAGGTCGTAGAGCATCATCAACATGAGATACCTGAAATTCTGGAAACACAGAGGACCTTTCACAAACTTGGTTCCGCTTTGTTCAGACAGATGACAGTTGAAGCAGATTTATTCGCAGGGTTGAAAGAGAAAGGAACAGAGACTACTGCTGATACGAAGAGTATGTTTGAGCCGTATAGCTTGATCGTTGACCTGCTAAGAGAGATCAATGCCTCGACTCAAGGTTTTGTTCCTCCTGCTGATGCTTGTCCTTTGACTCAGCATCTTTATGAGAAGTTAGGAGAACTGTATGATGATGTGGTTTGCCATATCTATTTAGAAACCACCTATTTACCTCTTTACCTTCACGATAATTAACCCTGGCTTGTAGTACTGACAACAGCATTTTTGAGATCAGGTTTGACAATGTCTGTTTAGAATCTTTATCTGATTAGTTGGTTCCGTGCTTTTAAAGGCCTACACTTGAAGTCTTTATCACTTTGAGGTGTGGGCTTTTTTTAATGCGTTTATATGGACATGATCATTCCTGAAGATCTGATAGTTGAGTTTGGAGGAAAACTCATTTACCATAAGAAGAACACTGCCATCTTTGATCAAGGCACTGAGCCATTGCATTATTACCAGGTGAAGACAGGTGAAGTGAAGATGGTCAATTATAGTCCTGACGGACAGGAGTTCATACAAGGTTTTTTTCAGGAAGGTCAGAGTTTTGGAGAGCCACCGGTTTTTGCCAGTTTTCCTTATCCTGCGAGTGCCATTTGTTGCCGCGACAGTTCCGTCTACAAGCTTACTAAAGACCACTTCTTCAGTCTGCTCGAGGAGCATTTTGAGATCCACAAGAGGTTCAATGAGCTGCTTTCTCGAAGACTTCAGTACAAAGGGATGATCCTAAATGAAATATCATCACATCCACCGGAGCATCGTATCCTTACCCTAGTCAGGTTTTTGAAGGCCTCTTTTAGCCCCGATGAAGAGTTCACCGTACCCTATACACGCCAGCAGATTGCGGACATGACAGGTTTAAGAGTAGAGACAGTCATCCGAACAGTCCGTAAAATGGAAGAAGCCGGAGAATTAACTATCAAAGATCATAAAATAGTATTGTGATCTTGTGCAAACGTTTGCTTAGGTCATTTTGGCCGCTTTTTGCAACAATGAGAAAAAAGAGATGTCGATATGATTGAGGTCATATAGTCGCCATCTGGGCACCCCTACATTTGGGTTATCAATCAAATACGACTGAGATGACCCTAAGACCTCTAATACTCCCTTTACTCTGTTTGTTTTTGTTAGCATGCGGTAGCAGCCAGAGCAAGATAGACCAAATCAAGGCCAATAATGTCACTGCCAAACCCGAGCCGATGACCTATGAGGAGGCTCTGAAAGACTGGCGGAACAACTACGGAGTAGGCCCAATAAAATCAATTGAGCTGGGAGAAATAGATGAGACCCTTGTAGCCAGTGGGTTTGATGCATTTGACTTGAAGTGTACTGCGTGCCATGCCCCTTACAAGGAGAAGATCGGTCCTGCTATGGTAGGCATCACTGAGCGACGCAGACCTGAGTGGATCATGAACATGATACTTAACCCAACAGAAATGGCTAAAACAGACCCGATCTGTCTCGGCCTACTTGCCCAGTACAATGCGGTCATGGCGGATCAGAGACTCTCAGAAGATCAGACAAGAGCGATCCTGGAATACTTCAGGACACTTAAGCTTGAGAATAACCCAAACCAATAAATCATAAAATCCAAGGATTATGAAAAACTCTATATTCAAGATTGCAGCATTTATGGTCATCGCGGTAGGTGGTGGCTATCTGCTGACTCAGTGCGGCACTTCCAGTCCTGACAATAGTGGAGGTGTCATGAGCGGCTCCACGGCCGAAGAAGTATTCGTACCGCCGGGGGAGCATGATACTTACTATGCTTTCACCTCAGGCGGCTACAGTGGCCAGGTAGGTGTCTACGGGCTTCCATCCGGAAGGCTGTTTAGAGTGATCCCGGTCTTTAGCCAGGACGCTGAGAAAGGCTATGGCTACAATGAGGAAACCAAGCCTATGCTGGAAACGAGCTTTGGCTTTGTACCATGGGACGACTCCCACCACCCCGAGCTCTCGCAAACTAATGGCGAGATCGATGGACGGTTCATGTTTATTAATGGTAATAACACACCTCGTGTTGCCAAGATCAACCTAAGTACTATGGAGACCGAGGAGATCATTGAGATCCCCAATGCTGGTGGTAATCACGCTTCGGCATTCATTACCGAGAATACGGAGTATATCACAGCTTCTACACGCTTTAGTGTACCAGTACCACAAGCTGACGAAAAGATCGCTTCTTACGCTGACAAATTCAACGGTGTATGGACATTCATCTCTTTTGAGAATGAAGACATGGAGATTGGTTTCCAGGTATTGGCACCCCCATTCAATTGGGACTTGGCGCATGGTGGAAAAGGGAAATCACACGGTTGGATGTTCTTCTCTTCTTACAATGCTGAGAAGGCTAACACACTTCTCGAAAAGAATGCCTCTCAGTTGGACAAAGACTTTATAGCTGCTGTCAACTGGAAGCTTGCTGAAGAATACCTTGCTCAAGGTAAAGCACATGATATGCAGGTTGACTTCCGCAACAATGAGTGGGATGAGTCTACACAAATGGCTACCTCTCATGAGCGCAATACTGTGAAGGTGCTTATACCTGAGGAGTGCCCTGGCTTGGTATATTTACTACCTACACCTAAGTCACCTCACGGTGTGGATGTTGATCCTACCGGAAACTTTATCGTTGGCGGTGGTAAGCTGTCTGCTGATATGGCGGTACACTCTTTTGACAAGATGCTACAGGCTATCGAGAATGAAGATTTTGAGACTACCATTGATGGTATCCCTGTATTGAAGTATGACAACATCCTTCAAGGAATAGTGAAGCAACCAGGTCTTGGACCATTGCACACTGAGTTTGACGGGAGAGGCAATGCCTACACTACTTTCTTTATCTCATCAGAGATCGTAAAGTGGAAGGTAGAAACTCAGGAGATTCTCGATAGAGTACCTACATACTACTCCGTAGGTCACCTGATGATCCCTGGTGGAGACTCTCGTAAGCCTGAAGAAGGAGGCAAGTACATGGTAGCCATGAACAAGATCACAAAGGACCGCTACTTGCCTACAGGGCCTGAGCTAGCACACTCTGCTCAACTCTATGATATCTCCGGTGATAAAATGAGGTTGATCCTTGACTTCCCTACCGTGGGTGAGCCGCACTATGCTCAGGGATTACTAGCCAGTAGGATCAAAGACAAGCAGGTCAAAACATACTTGCTTGAGGAAAACAAGCATCCACATGTAACAGACCGTGAGTCTCGCGCAAGAGTGGAGCGCGATGGTAATGTCGTAAGAGTATACATGACAGCTATCAGAAGTCACCTTGCACCTGACAATATTGAAGGTATCAGGGTCGGTGATGAAGTATACTTCCACGTCACCAACCTTGAGCAAGATTGGGACGTGCCTCATGGGTTCGCCATGATGGGAGCTACCAATGCTGAGTTGCTGATCATGCCTGGACAGACTGAAACATTGCTTTGGAAGCCTACCAAAGAAGGGGTTTTCCCATTCTACTGTACGGATTTTTGCTCTGCACTTCACCAGGAGATGCAGGGATACGTGAGGGTTTCGCCTCGCGGATCTAATGTGCCACTATCATGGGCACTTGGAGACGAAACAGGAGGTGCTACTGCACCTTAGTTGATAGTTGGTTAGGTACGAGTGGAGCTTCGGCTCCACTCTATTTTCAACCATTTAGTTCCACAATTATGAAAACTAAAGTCATATTCATTATTGGCGCCCTGGCCATTCTAGGGTTGTTTTGGAAACCGCTTTGGCGTATTACGCTAGATGCCCCTCAGTATCCTGATGGGGTTAACATGTATATCTACATCAATAAGATAGGCGGTGATACTCCCAGTACGCTGCAGAACATCAATATACTCAACCACTATATCGGTATGAAGTATATCGAACCAGAGTCTATCCCTGAGCTGACTTATTTCCCCTATATCATTGCAGGTATGGCAGCACTAGGTTTGGTTTTTGGCCTATCGGGAAATAAGAAATTGTGGTTCACCTGGGTGGCTATACTGGCTATACTTGGAGCGCTGGGCATCTACGATTACTATTTATGGCTATACGACTATGGACATAACCTGGACCCGAATGCGGCCATCAAGATTGAAGGTATGACTTATCAGCCGCCGTTGTTGGGGTCGAAACCACTACTCAACTTTGTGGCACATAGCTACCCCCATACAGGCTCAATATTTCTGCTGGCAAGCTTTGTTTTGTGTGGGCTGGCCATCTTCATGCAAAAAAAAAGTAGCGATGAGTTACCCGTAGCAACAAAGGAAGCACCTAAACAAAAAGAAAAGGAATTAGAGCCCGCCTTGACTTAGTTAGATATGAGCGCCCGACTCTTTATTATTTTATCAGTAATAGGCCTGGGCGCTCTTTTTGTGTTGCCGCTCTGGAAGATCAGTTTGGTGGTACCCCAATATCCACAGGACATTTCCATTTACCTTCATATCAATAAGATTGAAGATGGCTCCAAAAAGGCTCTGATGATCATGAATGTACTCAACCACAATGTGGGCATGAAAGAGATCAAGCCTGAGGAGTTTAGTGAGTTTGCGATATTCCCGATTGTAGTTGCTGGATTTATCATCTCTGGGCTGTCACTGGTATTCCTGAGTCTTCCGAGGTGGGCAACAGGTGCCTGGGTTATCTTACTATTGACCGCCTCAGCTGTTGCTATGTTCGACTTTTACTTGTGGCTCTATGATTTTGGGCACAATCTTGACCCGGAAGCTGCTTTGAAAATAGAAGGACAGAGTTTTCAGCCTCCGATCATTGGCGTTCGCAAAGTGGTCAACCTGGAGGTACATTCATTCCCCAGTTGGGGAGCCTTAGCTGTACTAGGTAGTCTGATCGCAGGCGCGTTTGGTTGGATCAAACAAAAACAGAATGAACAACATACCTAACTATACTGTCATTTGTTGGCTGCTCTTTTGCTCGATAGGCTGCACGGTCAGTACTGAGCCTATTGTATATGGGCAGGATGGTTGTCACTACTGCAAAATGGGAATTGTAGATCAACGCTACGGAGCGGAGTTGGTCACGGATAAGGGGAAGATAATGAAGTTTGATGCTATCGAATGCATGATCAACCACCAGCAAGGCTCTAAAGACACATTTGCTTTCATGGTAGTTAATACCTTGGACCGTCCTGCTCAGTTGAGATCCGTTGATTCTACCTATTTCCTGATAAGCAAAAAACTGCCCAGCCCTATGGGCATGTATCTTACTGGTTTTTCAACACATAAGTTGGCAACCCAAGCACAAGAGGAGTATGGCGGTGACATCTATGCTTGGGATGAACTATATGAGCAGTTTGCAACTATCAAACGATATCTCAATGGGGAGTAGCCTCAAAACCATATCGATGCTATTGATAGCTAGTCTATTGGCTCATTCATCACTGGCTGACATCATCAAGGTAGGTGATGGTCACCCGTATAGCAGTGTGAAAGAAGGTCTCGAAGCGGCGGCTCCTTTTGATACTGTACTGCTTGCGGATCAGACTTTCTATGAAATAAACTTGAGAATTGAAAAGCCGCTAACGCTTACCGGCACACATCAGTCAATCATCGATGGTGAGCTACAAGATGAGATACTCGTCATAGCCGCTGACAGTGTTGTGGTTTCGGGTATCACCATTCAGAATGTAGGCTACAGCTTCATCAAAGACAGGGCGGGCATAAGGGTAGAAGAGAAGGACTATGCCATCATTGAAAATTGTCGACTCTTCAACACCTTTTTCGGAATATACCTGCAGAAGTCAAATCATACCATAGTCCGAGGCAACCTGATCGAAGGAAGTGATGGATCGACAGAGACTTACACAGGTAATGCGATCCATCTATGGTATTGCGAGGAAGCCCTGATCGAGGATAATATAACACGGTTTCATCGAGATGGTATCTACCTTGAGTTTGTCAATCATAGCCAGGTCAATCGCAACGTGAGCTTCCGTAACATTCGCTATGGTCTACACTTCATGTTTTCGAATCATGATGACTATACCGGCAACACATTTGAAGACAATGGCTCAGGTGTGGCTGTAATGTTCTCTAAGTGGATCAATATGAGGCATAACAAGTTTATCAATAACTGGGGCAGTGCTTCATTTGGATTACTACTAAAGGAGATATATGACGGAGAGCTGAGCAATAACCTATTTGAAGACAATACCACTGCCATCCATGCTGAAGGGGCCAACAGGATCTTGATCACCCAAAACATCATTCGAAACAACGGATGGGCGCTGAAAATAATGGGTAACTGCTTTGACAACAGGATCACCAAAAACAACTTCATGGGCAATAACTTCAATGTAGCTACTAACTCACGCCAGACGATGGATACTTACGAGGCGAACTACTGGGATGACTACAGTGGATATGACCTGGATGAGGATGGTTTTGGTGATGTGCCGCATCGACCTGTTAAATTATTCGCGTACATTGTAGAGAGAGTACCCATATCTATAGTGATGCTTAGAAGCCTGTTTATCGAAATGATCAACGTCGCAGAATACATTATCCCATCACTCACACCGGAAAACCTGGCGGATTCTATTCCTGTACTAGAGCCCTATCAGTTATGATCAGATTTGAGGAACTGTCCAAGTCCTTTGGTAAGCTGGTAGTGCTGGATAAGGTCTCGGCGACTATCCCAAAGGGTAAAATTGTGGCTGTGCTAGGACCCAATGGCTCTGGCAAAACAACCTTGATCAAGAGCCTAATGGGTATGGTAAAGCCTAATGCAGGTCAGATGTACATCGGAGAGCAGCAGATCAATGGGCAGAGCAACTACCGAGGTACCATCGATTACTTGCCACAGATTTCCAGACACCCCCAAAACCTTACTGCCCGTGAGTTGATCACCATGCTTGAGGACATTCGCGAGCAGAAAGGAGATGCCCGGTTATTCGTTGACCTTTTTGACCTGGAGTCACATCTTGACAAGCACCTTCATAATCTGTCGGGCGGTACGATGCAAAAAGTAAGCATCATGCTATCGCTCATGTTCAAAAACGACATCCTGATACTGGATGAGCCGACCAATGGATTAGATCCTGTGGCGATCATCAGGCTTAAGGATTACCTCGATGAAGAGCGTAAGGCCGGCAAGACCATCATCTTCACGACCCACATTATCCCTTTGGTGGAGGAGATTGCTGATGAGATCATTTTCCTGCTTGAGGGTCATATCTATTTTCAGGGTAGTGTGAGCACGCTCTTGAGCAAGGAGAATGAAACCAACCTTGAGCGAGCTATCGCTAATGTGCTACTCAAGACGACCAGCCATGAATAAGATACTGAAATACGGCTTTTTGGACCTTATCCGTAGCAATTGGCTAATACTCTATACAGCTTTTTACCTGATCGTATCGGTCGGCGTGCTCATGGCCAATGGTGACATTTCAAAGTCGGTCATTAGCCTGCTCAACGTGATCATCATCCTCATTCCGTTGATCGCCACGCTATATGGTATCATCTACTACTACAACTCCCGTGACTATGTGGAGATGTTGCTGGCACAGCCGATCACTCGTAAGAGTATTTTCATGGGACAATTTTTAGGATTGTCACTGTCATTGAGCACGAGTTTTGTAGTAGGTACTTTGATCCCATTTGTCTTTTTTGGAGTCTTTCGGTCAGCCTATCTGATGCATTTTTTATTCCTTCTGATTGCGGGCGTATTCCTCACTTTCATTTTTTGTGGCTTGTCCTACTTACTTGGCCTTGCCAATGACAATAAGCTTAAGGGTTTTGGTTTAGCCATACTTCTATGGCTCTTTTTCGCTATTGTCTATGACGGGGTGGTGGTGATCTCACTGGTCAAGTATGAGGACTACCCGCTTGAGAAGTTCACGATGCTGAGCACTCTGATCAATCCTATCGACCTGAGTCGTGTTTTTATCATGCTCAAGTTTGATACGGCTGCTCTTTTCGGCTATACAGGAGCATTGTTCAATAAGTTCTTTGGGTCTAGTCTGGGAGTAATAGTTTCAGTAGCTGCATTGTCGCTATGGAGCATCATCCCTACCTGGCTCATTGTGCGTACAGCCAACAAAAAGGACTTCTGATGAACCCCAGACCTTTTGCCATCTTCATACCTCTGATACTGATGGCAGGGTTAGCTACAGGTTTAGCCAAGTTTGGAGTTGTAGCACTACCCGGTGCTCATCTTCACGGAGTATTGATGCTCAACGGTTTTGCAGGTGGATTGATCACTGTTGAACGTACTTTGAGCAGACCCTTTCTTTCAAATGTGATAGCACTATTAATGTTGGAAATGGGTGTAATTCTAGCTGCTCTGGGTTACACCTGGGGCTTATGGTTTGTAAGTGGTACTATTTTACTTCTGCTCATGCAAGAGGTCAGGGCCTTTCACAAAGCCCAATGGGTTTATCACATCACTCAATTGATTGGTCTATTATGCTGGCTTACAGCCAATGTGAAATATCAGTTCGGCGGTTTCTATCCATTGGCTGTTCCATTTTGGCAGGCGTTTGTACTCATGATGATATTGGCGACCAGGCTTAGGAACATTGAGCGCATGAATGACCGAATGGTAGTGGGCAGTATGTGGGCGTATATCATCTTGATAGGATTACCTTTTCACAGCAGTGCGACGTATTTGTCAGCTATTGTTCTTCTCTTCCTTGCCGGTCGCATATTGTGGCTGGAGCTGAAGTGGTCGGCAGATTCCGCTGATCGTCTGGTCATCGTCTATGGATGGCTTGTCGCTACCGCAATAGGCATGCTGTTTTCAGATCACATTTTTTACAGCTATGATCTTGTATTGCATTGCTTTTTTCTGGGCTTTCTTTTCAATATGATCTTTTTGAATGCTTCTAAAGCAATAGTCAGCAAGCTGGGCGTAAATGCGATACCGCTAGGCGAGGGTATTTGGATGGTAGTCATGACCGTGGGATTGGTTATCAGAGTTGTGCTGGGTGATCTTTTTGAATCCGAATGGTCACGTATCGCAGGAAGTATCATTAGCCTGCTGGCGATCTTAGGCTTCTTGGGGTCAGTCATTAGAGCTGTGGTGCTTACCAGAATGACTAAAGTCTAACCTTGTTCCCTGTTTGGTAAGAATTGGCTTAGCAGCAAAAACAAGATTCCGATAGGCAATAATGTACTTACAGCTGTAAGCTGCTCGAAAAAATGCGTAAACAATAGATAGCTGCTCGAAACTATTATCGCTTGCGAGAACAACATGATTTCCGATAGGACAATACCAATGATAAACACTACCAGACCGGTTCTGAAAGCCTTATTATTGATCAATATCTTGCGTTGGATCAAAATTGTCAATAGTCCCAGACTAAAAAAGCCGAGCATAACCAAATGAATAAACCCGATAACTGAATATGGGACTGTCGTATTGATGAAGTCTTGTACAGTCGGAGCGTTTGCCACCACTTGAAAGATCAACTTGAGCAAGAAGGCGAGCACCGCAATACGGCCGGCCCAATATTCTATTGCGGATTTTTTTGTTGTTGGCCGAATTACAGCTATCCAATATCCAAAGGCAAGCAGTTGGATAGCGCTGCTGATAAACGAGATGATATAGACCCAAGTGGGAGGGTTGGTCCATAAAGCAGATAGGAGAAACAGGGTAAAGGTGGATAATGCAATGCTCCAAACTATGACCATAATGTATCTACGAGGCGGGAAGTACTCGAATGCATAACCGACCATGATGAATAAAAAGAAGCCATTGTATAAGAAATGAAGAAACCAGTAGATCGACAGCTTGTAATAGATGCTATCCCCCATTCCCTGGCTCATGAAGTAGCCTAAAGCGAAAGGACCAATGCTGCTCAGAAACAGAAAAACCACGCTAACTCTCAGTGCAATCCGTACTGGGTAAGTGACTTTACCAGCATCTCGAAAAACCTTCCAGCCGAGCGCATAAGAGGCGAAAATGTAGAGTGTCGAAAAGGTGATGGATATAGCACCATACCCTTGAAAAGGGAAGGATAACAGCATACCCAATATTGTGATTTGTGTAAGCCAGAAGAGTCGGTTGTACCAACTTGAATTGGATTTCTCTTCCAGGATAGTATGCTGTATCAATAGATAACACCCATTGTAGATCCAACCTATTAATGCTACATGTGAGTGGGTATGAAGCAGGTACTTAAAGTTGAATAAGAGCCAACCCGACTGCACCGACCGGAGTAGCCAACCCAATAGGGCAGCTATAAAAAGATAGGCTAGTGTGACACGTACCTGATTTTTCACAGGCTAATGATAGACAATTGACTTGAGTTGACCTGACAAAATATTTTTTGTCATTAATGAAGACAAAAAGGATTTTGTCAAACCTGCTCTTACTGCTACGTTCTGATGGGGTTGTTCTTGATGTCCTTTTTTTAGATTGACTAAAAGCTATCAAGCCACGAAGCTATCCTACCTCCACTTGACTGTCACAAACCTTGTATTTTTCTTAAAGGAAGATGGTGTGTGATCTATAATTGATCTTCTCAGTTCAGAAACCAGGAGCTCTTTGGTAAAGCTTTTGTGTACCACAATGCTGATCTCGCGGACCGGTTGAGGTTCACTAAATCTCAACACATGGCCTTTGTCGTGGTGCTCGTCAAAAGATAGTTCAGGGATGAGAGTGTACCCTGATATCTCCTTGATCATTTTCTTAAGTGTCTCAATAGACCCTCCCTCCATCATTAGGTTACGTTCATTCTCCAGCTCTTCAAAACGGCATACGTTTAACGTCTGATTACGAAAGCAATGACCTTGTCCTAGTAGCCAGAGGCCTTCAGCGCTTAACTCATCGGTGGCTATGTTCTCATCGTTCCTGAGAATATCATTTTCTGTGTCAGCAAAAACCAGAAAAGGCTCATAAAACGCAGGTATCTCTCTAATATCAGGTTCATTCAAAGGAGTAGCCAGGATACCAATATCCAGGGTGTCCTGTTTCAGTCCTTTCATGATCACAGCACTCTGCAGTTCCTGTATTTCGAGCTTGGTATTAGGAAACTGCTGCATGAAATCCTTAACAAACAAAGGCAATAGGTAGGGAGCAAGTGTGGGTATTACCCCAACACGATACACGCCATCCATTTGATTGCGTTCTTCGTTCACCAACTCTTTGAGCTGCTCAATCTCGCGGAGGATCTGTCGTGCCTTAGCGATGAAAACTTCTCCCAAAGCTGTAGGTCTTAGTGGTTGAGTACTTCTATCAAACAATACCAGCGACATCTGTTCCTCTAATTTTTTTACCTGGAGTGTCAGCGTGGGTTGTGCTACATGGCAGCTCTCCGCTGCTTTGACGAAATGTCGATGGGTATCGAGTGCTACCACATACTGTAGTTGCTGGATGGTCATATTTAATTTTTAAATAACGATGCAACGATTATCAATTTGATAAATATAGTAAGGATTTCAATTTTTGTTCAAATCAAAATTGAGACCCATGAACAAAAAAGTATTGACTATTTCTGCCTTGTCTACAGCTCTGGTAACGGCGGCATTCATCATCCTCTCAGCTTTTAACTCTCCGGAAAACACCGGAGAAGAAGCTTCAGGAGGTTGCCCATTTGGATTTGACAAAATGAATAAATCCACTGGAGGAGTAACCAAAAGTGAAGGTAACAGCAATAAAGAATGGTGGCCTAATCAATTGGACTTGACTGTATTGCGGAAAAATGCACCAATGTCTAACCCTCTTGGCGAGGGCTTTGACTACAAAGAAGAATTCCAAAAACTAGACTACTACGCTTTGAAAAGGGATTTGGAAGCGTTGATGACAGATTCGCAGGAGTGGTGGCCCGCCGACTTTGGGCACTATGGCGGACTTTTCATAAGAATGGCCTGGCACAGTGCCGGAACTTACCGTACCGGTGATGGTCGTGGAGGTACGCGAGAAGGTAAGCAGAGATTTGCCCCACAAAACAGCTGGCCTGACAATGCCAACCTGGACAAAGCCAGAAGGCTGCTTTGGCCTATTAAGCAAAAATACGGTCAGCAGATATCATGGGCTGATTTGATGATACTAACAGGAAATGTTGCGCTTGAGTCTATGGGATTTGAAACACTTGGCTTTGCCGGTGGAAGAGTAGATACTTGGGAGCCTCAGACGAATGTATACTGGGGATCAGAAAGCGAATGGCTGGGTGACGAGAGGTTTGATGATGAGAGAGAGCTCGAAAAGCCTTTGGCAGCTGCCCAAATGGGATTGATATACGTAAATCCTGAGGGTCCAAATGGTAACCCGGATCCTGTAGCGGCGGCCCATGATATCCGAAAGACATTTGGCCGAATGGGTATGAACGATGAGGAAACTGTAGCTCTGATTGCTGGTGGTCACACATTAGGCAAGACGCATGGACAAGCGAGTGGTGAAGAGCACCTCGGTGCGGCCCCTGAAGGTGCAAGTATCGAAGAGCAGGGTCTTGGTTGGTCAAGCAACTACAAATCGGGCAAAGGCCCGGACGCCATTACTTCCGGACTTGAGGTGATCTGGACTGAAACTCCTGCAGAATGGAGCCATGGCTTTTTCGAAGGACTTTTCGAAAACGAATGGAAACTTGTCAAAAGTCCCGGTGGTGCATGGCAGTTTGAAGCGGTGAATCCTAAGAAAATGTATCCGGATGCATTCGACCCTGACAAGAAGCACAAGCCTACCATGTTGGTCACGGATTTGTCTTTGATCAAAGACCCTGAATATGAAAAGATCTCAAGAAGATTTTATGAGAATCCTGAAGAGTTTGATGCAGCATTTGCCAGAGCATGGTTCAAATTGACGCATCGAGACATGGGACCCAGGTCTACTTATTTAGGACCAGAAGTTCCTCAGCAAGAGTTTTCATGGCAAGATCCCATCTCGGCGGTCAATCATGATCTAGTCAATGGACAGGACATAGCTTCATTGAAATCCAAAATCCTCAATTCTGGATTGACGACCAACGAATTGGTAACCACAGCCTGGGGATCGGCAGCTACTTATAGAAATTCAGATAGAAAAGGTGGTGCAAATGGAGCTAGGATCAGGCTCGCCCCCCAAGCTAATTGGGAATCAAACAACCCAAAGCAGCTAGAGAAAGTAATGGCGTTCTACGAGAAGCTAAAGGCTGATTTTGATAAGAATAGTAAGAAAATCTCTCTTGCTGATCTTATAGTACTAGGAGGAAATGTTGCAGTAGAAGAGGCAGCCAAGGAGGCAGGATTTACGGTAGATGTACCTTTCACACCTGGCAGAATGGATGCTTCACAGGAGCAAACCAACGTAGAAGGTATGGCTGTGCTTGAGCCTATGGCAGATGGTTTCAGAAACTATCAGAAGACTGATTACACTTTGACTACTGAGCAATTGCTTATTGACAAGGCACAGTTGCTTTCTCTTACCGCACCAGAAATGACGGTATTGGTTGGTGGTATGCGTGCATTGGGTGCCAACTATGATGGTTCTGATTTGGGTGTTCTCACGGAGACTCCAGGAGTCCTGACCAATGACTTCTTCAGGAACCTGCTTAGCATGGAGTATGAGTGGAAAGCCAAGGATGACAAGAAGTACGTCTTCGAAGGTTTCAACAGAGGAACTGACAATGTAAAATGGACGGCTACCCGTGCTGACTTGATATTTGGATCTAACTCTGAGCTAAGGGCACTGGCAGAAGTATATGCTGGTGATGATGCAAGGGAGCGATTTGTCAGTGACTTTGTTGCAGCCTGGACAAAGGTGATGAACCTTGACAGGTTTGAGGTAGAGCTAGCCATGTAGTTCCTCATTTGTCTTCAAGAAAGGACCGATAAGCGAGGTGCTTGTCGGTCCCTTTCAAATACCTATTCAAATTCACTAAAGCTTTCAACATGCAAACCCATATAGAAAAGCGTATCAAACAGATAGAAATTGAACTAGCTCCTTTGAGAGCACAGCTCCGAGATCATTCACTGTACAAAAGCCTCCAAACTGTAGAAGACATCAAAGTCTTCATGGAGCATCATGTGTTTGCCGTTTGGGATTTTATGTCGTTGCTCAAGGCGCTCCAGCATAAGTTGACTTGTGTACAAGTCCCCTGGATACCTAATGCAAGTTCTTGCGTTGCTCGATTTATCAATGGGATCATTCACGAAGAAGAAAGCGATGTGAATGAAGCTGGAGAGGCCCAAAGCCATTTTGAGATGTATTTGGATGCTATGAGACAACTTGGTGCCAATACTCAACCTATAGTTGAATTCATTTTTTGGGTCAACGAAGGTAAGAGGGTTAACCACGCTTTGAATGAAATTGAGATTGCCCAGGGTGTTATGGATTTTGTATCCTATACGTTTTTAACTATTGAAGCTGGGCAGTCTCACTTAATTGCTTCCGCATTCACCTTCGGAAGGGAAGACGTCATTCCGGATATGTTTATGGCTATTCTGAAACGCGCTGATACCAAAAATGAACGTTACACCAAGCTAACCTACTACCTCCAACGACATATTGAACTGGACGGGGATGACCATGGCCCTCTGGCCCTACAAATGATCAGCGAGCTTTGTGGTCGCGATGAACGGAAGTGGCAACAGGTATTGATGGTCGCAAAAGAAGCATTAAGAAAGCGCATAGCACTGTGGGATAGTATCAATGAGCAAATCGTGAACAGACAACCTCAACCTTTACTTGCTGTCTCGTGATCATGGAAAACAAACTGATGTATGTAGGCATTACTCATGAAACCGCTCCTGTGGAAGAGAGGGCCTACTATGCCTTAAGCGAGACACAGAAAGAAGTGCTCATCGTGCAGTTAAAATCAGCATTATCGATACAGGCCATCACGATTCTGACTACCTGTAATCGTACAGAGATCTACTTCGAATCCGATCAAGCTTCAACCATAGAAGTACGTAACATGCTCATTGCGTATGTTCAGGCCATTCATGAAGTTTCGCTAAACCGGACCTCATTCCTTTTACTTGATCGGTCTATTGATACCATCAATCATTTGCTCTATGTAGCGAACGGCCTAAGGTCTGCTGTGATTGGAGATAAGCAGATCATTACTCAGGTCAAGCAGGCTTACCAGCAATCACTTAGAGAAAAGAATCAAGGCTCATTATTAGAACGCGCTTTTCAGGCGGTGTTCAGGAGTCACAAGCGTATCTCCAACGAGTCACTTTACCAGAGAGGATCAACTTCCACAGCTTACTCTTCATTAAAGATAGCAGAGTCTTACTTTGGTAAAAAAGAGACTGAAGATTGTTCTTTATTGATCATCGGTGCGGGTGAGATTGCAGAAGACCTGCTACAGTACCTACCCAAGTTCCGGTTTCGGGAAACTTTCATTGCCAATCGTACTGCCGAAAAAGCTGACCGACTTGCACAACGATATGGTGTTCGTACTTATGATTGGAAATCTGTGGAAGACAATCATTTTGGTTTGTTTGATGTGATCATTACGGCCGTCAGCCATCGACAGCATCTGATCAAAAATGTAGGTAACAGTGTAGGTCGAAGACTTTGGGTTGATCTGTCCATGCCATCTAATGTAGACCCGAGCATTGAAGATTATTTCAACAAGGTGTACAATATTGATGAAGTCACAGAACTGGTAGATGCCAATAATCAGGCCCAGATAACCGGTATTCCCAAAGTAGAAGAAATACTGAAAGAAGAGTTGACCACCTTTATCAACTGGCTCAAAAAAGATAAGGTAAGGGCCTTTTTAAGGTCATACAAGCACCATGCTAAGCAGACTTTTTTACAAACAGTTCCTCCGAGTTTAGAAAAACAAATGGATAAGAGAGAGCTGAATATGTATGCAGAGCAACTTGCTAACCATCTGACAAGGAAGTCAGCTAAATCACTCAATCATCTCAATAATTCTGATATCAATTATCAACATCTCTCTATCATCCAGAATGCCTTCGGCGTGTGATTGATGTTGAAATCATGTACTGGGACAATTCAACTACTCCTGCCTTAGAGACTTTACCGGGTTGGCTCTGGCAGCACGCCCTGCCTGATTAGCGACAATACCCAATGCGAAAGCAAGTGCTGTCAATCCCACTATTGGGAATACCCACCACTCTACAGGTACCCGGATCTCATATCGCTCAAGATACTGATCAAGCGCATAGTAGGTGAGCGGAGCTGCTATGAAAAATGAGATGAACACCAGGATAGAGAAGTCCCTCGAGATCAGACCTATCAAATGTGAAATGGATGCCCCGAGTACCTTGCGTATGCCAATCTCTTTAGTCCGTTGTTCGGCCATGAAGCTGGCCAGTCCGAATAGTCCCATGCCCGTAATGAATATGGCAAGAGCTGCAAATAGACCAGATAACTGCTGAGTGAGATTGATAATACTAAACTTCTCCTGAAACTCAACATCTGCAAACTTGTACTCAAATGGATAAGCCGGATTGTGCTTGTTGAAAATCTGTTCTATTCCAGCCAAAGTGGTCTGCAGGTCGCCTTTCTTTAGTCTCAACGTGAGATAACCACCCCAGTCATCCAAGACCATAAATGATGGTCGCATTGGCTCGTATGGTGACCCCATAAGTACATTGTCAATTACCCCAATTAGCTTACGCTTTTCACCCCAGAGGTCGAGATTCGTTCCGATAGGATCTTCTAAACCCATCAGGTCCAGGGCAGCTTTGTTGATGACAATGGCATCACTATCGCTAGCAAACTCTTTCATGAAGTCCCGACCCATTAACATCTCGACACCCATAGTCTCTGCATAATCATATTCGGTTACGATAGTCACAAATATCACCCTGAGGTCTTCAGGCTTTCCAGGCCAACCAAGAAAGTTATTGGAGTTGATCTGTGTGATCATGCCGTTTGACTGTGTTACATTTTCAACCAGACCTGACTGGATCAGCTCATTTTTGAGGATTTGATAGTTATCATCAATAGCATCAGTGCGCTGCACGCTGATGAGGTGGTCTTGTTCATATCCTAAGTCACGGTTTTGTACCAACTCGATTTGCTGATAGATGACCACTGTACTGACCATAAGCAGGATGGAGAAGCCAAACTGTAGTACGACGAGTATCTTTCTTGGTAGAGAAGCGCCTTTGTCTGTTTTGATCGTTCCCTTCAGTGTAACAGCAGGTCTGAAGGAGGACAGGAAGAAAGCAGGATAACTACCGGAAATAAGTCCTGTTACCACAACCATCAGAAGAGTGAATACCCAGAATTTGGTCGATAGAAAATCAATACTCAACGTTTTATCGACCATCGTGTTGTAATATGGCAAAGCCAATAGTGCCAGCACTATCGCAATCGTGAACGAGATAGCGGTGATCAAAAGAGACTCACCTAGGAATTGCATGACGATACCAGCTTTGCTGGAGCCCAGGCTTTTTCTAATGCCTACTTCTCGCGCCCGTTTTTCAGATCTTGCCGTAGCAAGGTTCATAAAGTTGATACATGCGATCACTATGATGAAAAGTGCAATCGCTGCGAATAACTGTACTGTTTCATAACGACCTCCTGCCTCAACACCATTTTCAAACAATGAATGCAACCTCCACCGCTCCATAGGATGAAGAAAAAAGTGACGTGGCATATCATCCTGTTCATTCTCTTCCAGCATGGAAAAGATGGCTTTTTCAACTTCTCTTTCTTTTGAAGGATCATCCAGCTCGACATAGACCTGGAAAGAATAGTTACCCCAATTGGTACGGTTACGCTTTACCCAGTCATTGACTTTTTCTCGCTGCTCCCAGGGAATCAGGTACTCAAACTCAAAAGAAGAGTTGATGGGTACATCTTTAAGGACCGCAGTTACTTGCAGAGAGCTTTCATCTTCAACTTTGATTATTTTCCCCATAGGGTCCTCCTGACCGAACAGGATCGCTGCTAGTTTCTCTGTGATCACTATAGATGAGGGGTCTTTGAGGGCCTCTTGTACATTGCCCATGGCCGCCTCAAACTCGAACATGTCCAAAAACTCATTACCGACGTAGTATCCCGGTTGAATGACCTTTTTATCACCGGTGGCCATCAGCCGCTCTGCGCCCCATCCTGCTACCGTGGATTCCACAATGGCACTATGAGCGTCCTTCATAGCATCGTAAGTAGGAAGAGGTACACTGTTCCATGTGTTGACCTCTCCGTTAAACTCGGCATTGACCCACACTTGATAAAGTCTGTCTGACTTAGGAATGAATTTGTCATAGGTAGTCTCATCGTCTACCCAGAGCAGGATGAGCACAGCACTTGCAATACCAATGGCAAGACCACTGATGTTGATGAATGAATAAAGACTGTTTTTGGTGAGGTTACGCAGTGTTGAGATAAAGAAGATACGAAGCATATAGGTATGATTTGTCTAGTAGGGACAATGTTGTTCTAATGGGAGTTGCATGTGATACTCGGTAAACTGTAGATGGTTACACATTCCTGTAATGATTTACACTACGACTGTTGAAGTAGGTTGTTTCCTTGATATCTACCATTGGTTTTTATGTATGATGTGGGCTCAGACTTGTTCGTCATAGTGTTTGATATTATCTCAAGTTGACTTCTTCGTACTATTTCTGCAACCAATTTTTATTGGAGGTTACCTCAAATTTAAGTTTAGATAATCTTGCTGTTCGTCAGCTCGTGAACTGAATTTGGTCATCTATTTGGCTGCTGAGTCGGCCTAGATTGATTCAAGACAACCGTCAATCTAGCGCCAATGAAACTTACAAACACTACAATTATAGTTGCCTCGATGCTACTTTGGGCATCTTGCGGTGATGAAGAAAATGACAAAGTAGATCCTTGCACTTCAACCAATTATGACGTTGAGGTCAATGTGATCGAATTTCCTGATCAAAATGCTGACAATGGACAAATAGAGGTTAGTGTAACGAATCCCGGAACGAATGCTCTTTCCTATAGCCTTAACGACACACTGTATCAGTCGCTCAATAGTTTTAGCGATCTTGGAGGAGGAGATTATCGGATTTATGTTCGTGATGAAGTGGAGTGTACCTCTTCAGAAGCTTTTTTTCTTGAGGAAAACCCTCTTTTCGTGCTCACTGTTGAAAATGGTACCGGTAGCGGTACTTATTCGTCGGGGAGTGAAGTAGCGATAGTAGCTGATGACCCTGAGCTTGCTTTTGACTTTAGCGAATGGACAGGTGACACAGATGCTGTAGCCAGTATTTTTGAGGCAAATACTTCTATCATTATGCCTTCAGGAGATATTACTGTCCGGGCCAATTACGAAGCTATTCTCTATTCACTAACTGTCAATGAAGGGACCAGTTCGGGAGAATACGCATTTGAAACGGTAGTGAATATAACCGCTGATGAACCTCCCGAAGGTGAGGTTTTCACAGGTTGGATAGGAGATACTATATACCTTACTAACGCTCAGGAAGCGAGCACTACACTTTCTATGCCCGCTGAAGATGTACAGATCACAGCTACATATGCTCAGATAGTCTACGAATTGACAGTCACAAATGGTACTGGTAGCGGAATGTATCCCGAGGGAGAGAAGGTTGAGATCTCTGCCACGCCGAGCTCTATAGAGGAGTTTGAAGCATGGACAGGAGCCATAGATCTGATCGATGATCCGACTTTAGCTAGCGCCATCATTACTATGCCGGCTGCTGATATAGAGCTTTTTGCTACATTTTCAGTTCGATCTGTAAGTTTTTCACGAGAGGTGATGCCCATCATACAATCTGAATGTAGAATTTCTAGTTGTCATTTGGGCTTTGGGTCTGATGCTGACTTTAGTACTTATGAAGGGATCTTGCCGGAGATAGCTCCCATCAGGACCACAGTACTAGACTGTACAATGCCAATCTCAGGTTGCTTGCCACAAGAGCAGATTGATCTGATAGTCGCATGGATCGATGCTGGCGCTCCGAACAACTAGTATGAAGCATATACTTGCCATATCGAGTGTAGGCTTCATAATGATTTTGTCGCTTTCCTCAATCGAAGGCAGGATGGAAGAAACCAAAAGGGCAGTTTCCTTTTCGCAGGACGTGTTGCCGATCGTGCTCAGAAGCTGTTCCACAATAGACTGCCATGGTAATGAGCGAGTGCCGATTCTATTGACTTACAAAAAGATAAGTAAGTATTCGACCAGGATCAAGAATCGCCTGGTTGACCCTAAAGAACCAATGCCACCAAAATACTCAGATAAACAGCTTACATCTCATGAAGTCGAGATCATTCTTAGATGGATCAGGCAAGGTAGTCCGAATAACTAGGCTCTTGTTGTTGATTTCCATTACAGCGGTACTTGCCCGATGCACGACTGATAGCGAAGAATTGTTGTTAAGACAGTTTAATGAATTGGACAGCCTCCGGAATAAAGTGCCGTCCATTCTGATTATCAGTCCATCTGACAATGATTCCGTTAGGCGACCTGTGATTATCTGGTATGTTTTGACTAACTGGGAAGTAGCTGAAGGAGACAGGCATATTCAGTATTTTATCGATGGTGAAAACAGGGGAATGCTCTACAACAATGAAGAAGCTTCCATAGCAGAAATAGATACCGGATATCACGTCATCTCACTAAGGTTGGCGGGTGCCAACTTTAGAACCTTACCTGTCTTCGATGAAGTTCAGGTTAGTGTTCTGCCTCCGGTACCAGATACTTACGTGCTGTCAGTCCTTGGAGGGTCCGGTTCAGGTGCTTTTAGCCCTGGGGAAGAGATCAGCATCCATGCAGATGATCCACCTAAGGGATTTGAATTCGATCAATGGGAAGGAGATTCGAAGTATTTATTATCAAACTCGGCAGAGACCACTGTCTTAATGCCAGACCAGGATATCAGTTTGAGCGCTGTATACAAAGAAACTTTGATCAATTATGTGCTTGACATTGCTCCACTTGTGGATGTTCAATGCCTCGACTGTCATGCAGGGCTCTATGCTCCCAACTTGTCTTCATGTGATGATCTGTCCATTTACGCGAGCGAGGTGGCATTAAAAATAGTAGACGAAAATGATCCTATGCCGCCTACCGGCCTTCTTGACCAGGCGAAGATCGATCTGATCTTGAAGTGGATGGATCAAGGTGCGAATTGTAACAACTAGTGTCATGAAATGTATAGTACCATCTCTCTTTATGATATTCTTGTCTCTAGTCTTGCAAGCGCAAGATGCCGGGTTGGCCGAATACTCTGAAAAGACATTCAACTCAGGTCTGGGGTTGAATTTCAATACAACCGAGACTTTGGAGAAAGGAAATCTAAGTTTTCATCTTGGTCATCGCTTTGGTAGAATCAGTAGTGGTTATCAAGGTTTTTTTGGATTAGATGAATCAGCAAGCTGGAGACTTGAGTTCAACTATGGTTTGACGGACAATCTCACTGTTGGGATTGCACGAAATAGTCTGGACAAACTGCATGATGCCTATATCAAGTATCGCTTGCTAAGACAGATGGAAGATGACAGGATACCAATAACCCTTACCTTGCTACCCCGAATCGGTATCAATGGAACAGAGTTTAATGAGACCGAAGAAGATATCTATTCGTTTCGGCACAGGATGAACTATGCACTAAGCGTCTTTGTAGGTCGAAAATTGACCGAGAAGTCAAGCGTTCAACTTTTTCCGATGATCATTCATGAGAACCTCACCGATCGTGAAGAACAGAATAACACCTTTTTTGCACTAGGGGGCTTATACAAACTTAAAGTTTCCAGGACCACTTCCATATTGGTTGAGTACGCTCACAATCTCAGTTATCAGGAAGCAACGGAAGAAGACTACTATGGCAACTTTGCCATTGGTCTGGATTTTACCACCTACAGTCACAATTTTTCCTTAATGCTATCTAACACAGTCTTCATGGTCGAAAACCAGGCTATACCTTTCAACAATGGCAACTTCTTTGGTAATGAAATACATATAGGATTCAACATCTCACGTAATTTCGTTCTCTAGCCCAATTGGTCCGATGAAGTAGTTGTCTAAACGGAATCCAGTGATAGAAGTATCAAAACACTTCTAAAGAGTTGTCCGTATATTTGTAACGTGATTGATCTAAAACATAGAATCAACCTGCTATTCTTGGTAGCACTACTGCTGTTTTCCACAGTAGGAGTGACGGTAAGTAAGCATTATTGCATGGGTAGGTTGATGTCTATTGAGATCAATGATCATGCTGAAGGTTGTCAGGATGAAGCTGAGGACAAGATGCCTTGCTGTGAAGACACCACCGAAGAGTTAAGGATCGATCATGTTCAAAAAACAACCTTTGATCTTGACCTTGCTTTTTCGACTAGCCTCATTCAGGAAGTAGTTTTTACGCTAGTTCACGTTGACCCTAGTGAGTTAGACTACCCTTTTGTTGATCTTCATGTTCCGCCTTTAATAGCACGGGACATACCTATTCTTGTGCAGTCATTCCTGATATGATAAATGATGATTTCAGTTTCGACCTGTAGGTCGTAGTTGTTTCAATTATCATTTAATCATATTTCAATGTATCATAAATTCTTATTATTTCTAATCACCCTTTTTGTGGCTGAGCAGAGCTTCGCCCAAAAGATAAATGGGATGGTCGCTGATCAAGGTCATCAACCTTTGATAGGTGCTTCCATTCTAGAACTCAATACCTCTAATGGTACCATTACGGATATTGATGGTAGGTTCGAATTGGCAATTAGTACGAGCAACCCAAAGCTGGTGATTAGCTACACTGGCTATTTGGCCGATACCGTTCCGGCGGTACCTGGTACCCCAATGCACGTTATGTTGGCTGAGGACTCACAACAGTTGGACGAAGTTGTCGTGCAGTCTACAAGTACTTTCTTCGATCGTCTGGACTCTAAGCATACTGAGATCATCACAGAGGCGGAGCTCACCAAGGCCGCCTGTTGTAACCTATCGGAAAGCTTTGAAACGAACGCGTCAGTAGACGTTTCATTCACGGATGCCGTGACGGGCGCTAAAACCATCCGAATGTTAGGTTTAGGAGGGGATTACGTCCAGATCAACAGAGAAAATATTCCCCATGTCAGAGGACTATCCGGTCGGTATGGTTTGGGTTTTGTACCTGGTACATGGCTCCAGTCAATAGATGTGGGCAAAGGAGCTGGCACAGTAGTCAATGGCTATGAATCTATGACAGGTCAGATCAATGTAGAGTTGAAGAAGCCCGAGAACAGTGAAAAACTCTATCTCAATAGTTATATTAATTCATTTGGTAGAGCGGAGATAAATGTCAATCATGCAAGAGATCTCAGTGATAAATGGAGTACAGCGTTGCTGTTTCACTCCAACTATTTCAATAGCGAGATCGACCAGAATAAAGATGGTTTTCTTGACTTACCCAAAGTGAGACAGCTTAATGTCATGAATCGCTATAAGTATCAGGGTGAGAAACTGGTATCCCAAATTGGGATCAATGTCATGAGAGATGAAAAAGCTGGCGGGCAAACAGGTTTTGACTTTGGTGATGATCTCACAGGTTCAAGCTTGTATGGATTTGTCAATAACAGCACACGTCTGGAGATCTTCGGTAAGACCGGTTTGCTTTTCCAACACAAGCCGTACAAAGGATGGGGGTTCATTTACTCTGTAAGCCACCTGGACATTGATGGTGGTTTTGGACGTAATAATTATAAGGGCCGGGAAACTACACTATACGGTAATGTGATATTCCAGAATATTATCGGTAGCTCATTTCACCAATACAAGACAGGTGTGAGTATGCTTTACGATGACTTTGACGAAGTGTTTGCGGATAGTACGTTCACGAGACGAGAAGTAGTACCTGGTACATATTTTGAATACAGCTACCTTCCCAATGATAGGTTTTCTTTGATCACAGGTGGGCGCACAGATTTCCATAACCTGTTTGGAACTTTCGTGACGCCAAGATTGCATACGAGATACGAGTTGAGTGATGGTCTGACTGTAAGAGCAGCAGTTGGTCGCGGATATAGAGTAGCTAATGCCATAGTTGAGAGTAGCAACTTTCTAATCTCTAGTCGTCAGTTGATCGTACAGGAGGCACCCGAGCCGGAAGTTACCTGGAATATGGGTGGAAGCGTCGTTGCTGATCTAAAGCTTGGAGGACGCAACCTTTCATTGGTGGGCGATTATTTCTACACTACATTCGAAAATCAATTGATCTATGATATGGATCAAAATTCGCAGCAGCTCAATGTCTACAACCTCGATGGACGATCTTTTGCACACAGTTTCCAACTTGAGGCGAGTTATCAGGTCAATGAGTACTTCAGTATTAAAAGCGCCTATAAGTATTACGACGTACAGACCACTATGAATGGACGACTGATGCAAATGCCTTATGTTTCTCGCAACAGGGTATTTGTCAATGGCGCTTATGCCACTAAGTATGATCGCTGGAAAGTAGATGCGACATTGCAGTGGTATGGTCAGAAGCGATTACCCAATACTAGCGATAAGCCTTCCGGGCTACAGAGAGATGGATTTAGTCCTGATTTTTTCCTTCTCAATGCCCAGATTAGTCGCGGCTATAGATGGGGTAGTGTTTATGTGGGCTCAGAAAACTTGCTTGGTTTTACACAAGATGATCCAATCATTGATCCTGATAACCCTTTTGGTGATAATTTTGATGCATCGATTGTCTGGGCACCTATTGCCGGTAGGATGGTCTATGCCGGATTCAGATATAAGATTAAGAGAATATGAAACATGTACTGATTCTAATTTTTGTCCTGGGTACTCAACTGGTTTGGGCGCAGCAACAACCTATTGAAGTAGCGGAAGGTTATAGCATATCGATTAAGACGTCCGCGATTTGCGAAATGTGCAAAGAAACTTTGGAAAGGGATATGGCTTTCGAAAAGGGTGTAAAAAGCTCAGATCTTGATCTGGATACAAAAGTGTTCACGGTAGTATACAATCCCAGGAAGACTGATCCGGAAACGATCAGAGAGCGCATCACCAAGGTGGGATATCATGCCGACACTAAGGCACGTGACCTAAAGGCCTATGAGAATCTGCCGTTTTGCTGCAAGGATGGCTCTCATGGTACTCCGGTACCACAATTGCCGTTAAAATCGGAAGGACCAAATCATTAATAATTTTAACAACCCTTACTTATGAAAAAGCTCAATATACTTTTAGCAATTACATTTTTGACTTTTGGCTTGTCTTGTTCTGATAAGCCAACTACCAGCAATGAGACAACCGACCAACCAGCAGAGGTCACAGAGACTACTAAGCAAGGTGTAATAACCGACTACATGGCGTTGAAAGATGCGTTTGTTCAAACCGCAGTGGATGCTGCCAAGGAGGCCGCTAGTAAACTTGTGGAGTCGCTCAAGGAGGAAGACATGGATGAGGTGACGATCAATGCTGCTAGCATGATCATGATTTCTGATGATGTGGAAGAGCAGCGGGCAGCTTTCAAGACACTCACGGATAACATGGTAGCGAAGATCAAGTCTGGCGATAAGGAAGCAGGAGTTTACGTACAGTATTGCCCGATGGCGTTTGACAATGAAGGTGCCATCTGGATGAGCTTATCCGAGGAGATCAGAAATCCCTACTTTGGAGATAAAATGCTCAAGTGCGGTAAGGTACAAGAGAAACTCTAAGCTTAGTGGAAACTACACTTCACGTCAAAAACATGGTTTGCGATCGATGCAAGAAGGTCGTAAAGGATGAACTGGAAAAGCTTGGCGAGGAGATAGTAGATATCGAACTGGGTAGAATCGTATTGAGGGATCAAACCTCCAATCAAGAAACTTTGCGAAAGACATTAGAAGACCAGGGATTTGAACTCATCTCAGATCCCGGTCTTGTTATGGTAGAGCATATCAGGTTGTTACTCATTGAACAGGTCAGTGAGCTGCCTTTAAGACTGGAGGATAACCTTTCAGTTTTGATTTCCAGAGAGTTAGGGAGAGACTATTCATCACTAAGCCGGCTTTTTTCACGCCACGAGCATATCACAATAGAGCGCTTTTTTGTTAAGCTCAAGCTGGAGAAGGTGAAAGAGCTTATCCAGGAGTCCACACACAGTTTCTCTGAGATTGCGTATCTCCTTGGGTATTCAAGTGTTAATCATCTAGCCAGCCAATTTCGCTCCAACACAGGCATGAGCATGTCTGAGTACAAGCAGACCATGGGAGCGGACCGTAAGTCACTTGACAAAATTGTGTAGATCATATCCATGATCCTGACAATTTTCGTGTTCTGATTTTTTGAAATTTGCTTATTGATCAAACATCATGAAGCATAGTTATCAAATCACTGGAATGACCTGTGATGGGTGTCGTAAGCATGTAGAGGATACATTAGCTGATGTTGCGGGAGTGGAAGAGGCACAGGTCGATCTATCGTCGGGTGAGGCCACACTTACCATGACCCAACATATTGAGCTTGAAGAACTCAAGCAGGCCTTGAAGAGAGATAGTGGTCGATACGATATACATCCTCCAGGCACCCATGGGCCTGAGTTAGCACCCCTACCGGAAATAAAGAAGCGACCTGCTGTTGGTGTCGAGACTGCAACTACAGGGCCTGGAGACGAGCGTCATCAGGCCGCACAAAGCGAGATTGGTACGAAGTACTACTGTCCAATGCTATGTGAGGAGGACAAGATCTATGACGAACCCGGAGACTGTCCTGTGTGCGGTATGGATTTGGAGCCTATGACACTATCCCCGGGGCTGGACAAAGGAGAAGATGATGCCGCCTACCGGAAAATACTGTCAAAGTTCTGGGTGTCGCTGGCATTTACCTTTCCCGTGTTCTTTATGTCTATGGGAGAGATGGTAGGTATTTCGTTTACCAACTTTTTGAGTTCTTCAACACTTGGATGGCTACAATTCCTTTTAAGCACTCCTGTGATCTTTTATGCATGCTGGCCATTTTTCGTTCGTGGCTACCAGTCGATCATCCTTCGATCGCCGAATATGTGGACGCTTATCCTACTAGGGGCGGGTTCCGCTTATATTTTCAGTATTGTCGCATTGATTTTTCCCGGCTTTTTCCCGGACCAGTTTAAGAATGAAGCAGGTGCTGTTCACTTGTACTTTGAGGCTGCTATAGTCATATTAACACTGATCTTACTTGGTCAGCTGTTAGAAGCGAAGGCCAGGTACAAGACCAATACTGCTATCAGGTCACTGCTCAATCTGGTACCCCCAAAGGCGACCATCATAAAGTATGGCAAAGAGGTAACGGTAGCTTTAGAGCAGGTACGGGTGGGGGATATATTGAAGATCAGGCCCGGTGATAAGATACCTGTAGACGGACAGTTAATTAATGGTCAGAGCCATATAGATGAGTCAATGATCACGGGTGAGCCCATTCCGGTAGGTAAGCAAGCCGACGACAAGGTGGTTGCAGGTACGGTCAATGGTACTGGTGCTTTTACAATAAAGGCAGAGAAAGTGGGTAGTGATACACTACTAGCGCAAATCATCGGATTGGTTAACAAGGCTAGTAGGACCAAGGCGCCTATTCAGAATCTGGCCGACAGGGTCTCAGCTTATTTTGTGCCTGTAGTAGTATCTGTGGCATTGATAGCATTTGTGGTTTGGGCGGTATGGGGACCTGAGCCAAGATTGGTGTATGCTTTTACAAGTGCTGTCACAGTACTCATTATCGCGTGTCCATGTGCGCTAGGTTTAGCAACACCTATGTCCATCATGGTCGGGACAGGCAAAGGGGCGCAACAAGGTATACTCATCAAAGATGCCCGGGTATTAGAAGAAATGCACAAAATCACCACACTGATACTGGATAAAACGGGGACGATTACTGAGGGAAAACCAACTTTAACGAGCGTTGCTTCACTGGATGATGCATATACGCAAGATGAGGTTTTACTCCTGGCAGCAAGCCTTGAGAAAAGTAGCGAACACCCGTTGGCACATACCATAGTTTCAGCGGTGGAAGTCGATAAAGAATTTTATCAGGTTAAGACTTTTGAGTCTATCACTGGGAAAGGCATTCGAGGAAGCATCAAAGATGTCGAAGTAGGAGTTGGGAATGATAAATTAGTTCAAGACATGAATGCTCAGAAAGATGCAGAGCAGTTTTTAGCAGTTGCTGATCGTACGAATGGGAGAGAATCGCTTGTGTACGTGATAGCCAATTGTAAGGTGATAGGTTATTTCACAGTGACTGATCCTGTCAAAACTACCTCGGCGAGTGCTATCAAAGACCTGAAGAAGGAGGGCCTGGAAGTCATCATGCTCACGGGTGATAATGCCTCTGTGGCTAAATCTCTGGCGGAAGAATTGGAGCTGGACGATGTGGAATCTGAGCTTCTACCGGAGGAGAAGTTTGAGAAGGTAAAGTCCTTGCAAAAGCAGGGAAAAATTGTTGCTATGGCGGGTGATGGTATCAATGATGCGCCATCACTGGCCCAGGCGAACGTGGGCATAGCTATGGGCACAGGTACAGATGTAGCTATCGAAAGTGCCGGCCTTACATTGGTGAAAGGTGAGCTCAATGGTATCGTCAGAGCCCGGAGGTTAAGCAAACGTGTTATGCGTAACATTCGTCAAAATCTGTTTTTTGCCTTCATCTACAATAGCTTGGGTGTACCAATAGCAGCTGGTATTCTATTTCCATTGTTCGGTTTAGTACTGAGCCCGATGCTTGCGGCTTTAGCGATGAGTTTAAGTTCTGTTTCTGTGATTGCGAATAGTCTCAGACTGAGGTCTTCATGATCCTTTCCGAATGATTAAATTACTGGCATAAGACTTGGTCCATTGTCTTTTTAGTCCAGACTCGGTAAGAATTTGATCGTGAAGAAAATCCCTAAAATAGAGAAAGATGAAGTCATCCGATTGTGGTTTTGGCTACAGGGTTTATCACATCCAAGAGGAACTCAACCTTTGTCTTCTGAGACGTTCTCGGTACTGCTCAATCAAGTGGGCGGCCTGCAGCTTGATACGATCAATGTAGTTGAGCGGGCGCATTTGCTCACGCTTTGGAGCAGGTTTGGGGTTTTCAGCAGAGACCAACTTCAGGACTGGACTTACAGAGAGGGAATAACTTACGAGTATTGGGGGCACGAGGCTTGCATTTTGCCGATAGAGCATTTGCCGGTAGGCAAGTATAGAATGAAGCACTTTCCTCCCGAGAGATGGGCTAAGTCAAGCTGGTATTCAGCATTCCAAACTTCTGTAGCAAGCCAAAGAAGGGTTATCAAAAGGTTAAGGGAAGAGGGGCCTCACGAGAGTAAGGATTTTGAAACCAAACCTGGTGATCAATTCAATGCTAGCTGGATTGGTAAAGTAGAAAGCGAACTTCCGGTAGGAAAGGAAGACAAGCGCACGCTTAACTACTATTGGCATAAGGGCAAGGTAGCTATAACCGACCGGGTACACTTTAGGCGAGTGTATGATCTGGCGGATCGTGTTTATCCTAAGGTTAAAACGGTGAGCAGGATAGCTTACGAAGATAGTTGGTTGTTCATCGGTCTACGAGGAAATGGAGTAGCCACAGAAAAGCACCTGACCAATTATTTTACGGCCCCCTTGCTTACGGCAGGTGAGAAAAGAACCGTGATCGAGAGAAACCTGAAAAAGGGCCTGATCAAAGAAGTACAGGTACACGGGGCTGATGAACGATGGTTTGTCTTGCCGGAACATTTGGAGATGCTAGGTACAATACCACCACCCGAAGGTACGACTCTCATTTGCCCATTTGATTCTTTACTCTGGCAGAGGGGCAGGGCTGAGGAGTTGCTTAATTTTGAATACAGAATTGAGATCTATGTGCCGGCTGCAAAAAGGGTGTATGGCTATTATACACTGCCGATTCTACATAATGGTGCGTTGGTTGGTCGATTAGATCCGAAGTTTCACAGGGCGAATGGCCTTCTCGAAATCAAATCAATCCATTATGAAAAGGAGTTTAAGCGTTCATTGGACTTTGATACGCAACTAAGGGCAACACTAGAGGACCTTGCCGCCTTTGTTGGAGCAAAAGATATTGATATACCTAGCTATTAAATTTATATTATGAGATTATTAGCTAACAGAGATATTGTGAAAAGAATACCTTTCAAGTTTTCTATGCCGCTTTGGTTGGTTTTTCTATCATCTTGCGGTTCTACACCAACTGAAAATGGAACTACTTCCAATCAGACGGAAGCAGTGGCAATAAGTGCGGAAAACTTTCGTGAAGCACTGATCCTGCGAGATTTGGATGGTCAGCTCATTCCCTCGGTTAGTTACGAGAACAAAACGTTGATCTTGAACCTATGGGCTACTTGGTGTGGCCCTTGCATCAAGGAGATGCCAGATTTGGTAGAGATGGAAGCTGCCCTGGGCGGTGAGTTTATATTGCTCCTTGCCTCAGATGAAAAGCGGTCCAAAATCAAAAAGTTTGTTGATCGTAAGGGCCATGATCTTAAGTATGTCCAAATAGAGAATAACCTTGAGGCATTGAATGTGTATTCACTTCCCACCACTTTTATAGTTGGAACTGATGGCCAATTAAAAGAGACTTTAGTCGGTGCGAGGGATTGGATGTCGGATAAGCAGTTAGCTGCAATAAGGGCATTTGCACTATGAAGTTTACATGTCTACTCACATTTCTCTTCCTGTTTGGCGGGTGTGTTGATTCTCCCAAGCAGCAGGTCAAAGAAACTATGGATGCAGTTGCTCTATTCGATTCGCCTACCGGAGAACATGCTGGTCTGCCTCATCTCTTTAAAGGAGGTGACGAAAATCTGTATATGTCATGGGTTGAGACGGAAGGTGATAAGGCTACATTGAAGTTTTCCCAACTACAAGGAGATCAATGGAGTGAACCAGAGGTCATTGCCAGTGGGGATAACTGGTTTATTAACTGGGCTGACTACCCGATCATGGCGGTGGATAGCGCTGGTAACATGATTGCACATTTCCCAGCTAAGTCTGGCCCAGACACTTACGCTTATGATGTTAATGTCGTGATCAAGCCTACCGGAGCGGCTGACTGGTCCGAGCCATTTGTACTGCATGGCGATGGTACCCAGACTGAGCATGGTTTTGTTTCTATGCTACCGCAAAATGATGGCAGCTTCCGTGTTACGTGGCTCGATGGGCGTCATACTGGAGGCTCTGAAGGCGATCATGATCATGGCGGTGATGGTGCCATGACGCTTCGCACCGCTTTGGTCAATCTTGAGGGAGAAATCGTGGAAGAGACTGAACTAGATCACCGTGTCTGTGATTGTTGCCAAACCGGTATGGCTCGTTCTACAACCACAGAATATGTCGTCTATCGTGATCGATCCGAACATGAAATCAGGGACATGTATTTTGTTAGCAATACAGGATTGGGTTGGTCAAAACCTGAAAGAATTGCTGAGGACAACTGGCATATTGCAGGTTGCCCGGTCAATGGGCCGAGGATAGCTTCTTATGAAGATGCTCTGGCTGTGGCATGGTTTACAGCAGCAGATGGTGAGCCAAAGGTGAAGCTTGCTTTTAGCGCAGATGGGATATCTTTTGAAGAACCCATTTTGATCGATAACACTCAGCCTCTAGGCCGCTTAGATATTGTAATGCTTGATCAAAATACTGCTGTCATAAGTTGGTTGGATAATGATGATAGTACTATGATCAGGTACCGGATGGTAAAAAGAAGTGGCGAAATGTCCCCGGCTCAAGTTGTTGCCATGACCAGCGAATCCAGGAGTAGCGGGTTCCCCCAAATGGAGTTACTGAATGGAGCACTTTATTTTGCCTGGACGGTCAGTGATGGCGAGGAGTTTAGGATTGAGATGGCAAGGATAGCTATCTAAAGCTTGATTATGACCACCCTCTAACCCCTGCCAACAGGGAAAGCTCTTGCTGGAGAGTGCTGAAAACAGGCCTATGAATACCTGGGGGTTTAAGCAGCTTTCCCCCTCTCAGAAGAGGAGTATTTGGATAACGTAGAGCAATATTATTACCTTCCTTCTCTTTGATTGAACAATACACGTTATGAATGAAATCATAGCAGCGGCCATAGTTGCGTTTACTGTTGTTTGCGTTTACTATCTCTCCAGGATGAAAACCCCTTGGGTGCAGACCGTGCTCAATTGGTTCCCAGCTATTCTTTTTGCTTACGCCATACCGGCTTTATTCACACACACTTTTAATCTCGATCTTTCAGGTGTGTTCTTACATACCCTGAGTCGTGATTGGATCATCCCGATCACAATCCTCACAGTCATGAGTGCGCTACCTTTTGCCCAACTGAAGATCGTGGGTGTGAAGCCGATCATCGTCTTTGTGGGAGGCTCAATGGTGATTGCGATCTTACCAGTTTTGCTGGTTTCCCTTTTTGGCATCATCGATCCATCCAGTAAGGAACTATTTCTGGGACAAAGCTATTGGCAAGGCCTGGTGCCGATAGTAGGTGGCTGGATTGGGGGTAGTACCAGTCAGCTCGTGCTGAAAGAATTGGCTGGAACCGAGGAAGCCCTCTTTCTGTCTATCCTTGTACTTGACAATACATTGGTTAATATCTGGACGATACTTATGTTTCAGTTCATCCAGCGGAGCAATAGTTTCAATAGGTTCTTCAACATCAACAGTGAGATCAAACTGATTGAAGAAACGGAGAATGGTCAAGGCAATAAGGTGAGTGCTTCCAAGATGTTAGTGATACTACCTGTAATTGCTTTTGGTGTGAGTTTGTCTATAGACAGTTTTTTATGGAGAGTCGTGATCTTATCAGTTGTGGGGTTGCTCATGGGTAATCTGATTAAAAATTGGGATACCAAACTCGTCCTAAATATCGGGGGCATTCTCATCATTATCATTATGGCGATTCTTGGATTGAAGCTGGACTTTACCAAAATGTCGCTACCATTGATCTTAGTGCTATTGGTTATGATTTGGTTGGTACTTCATTTCATTGCTATGCTGCTGATTGCGGTAGCGCTCAGAGTCAATATCGCCTGGGTACCCATAGGGAGTATGGCCAATCTCGGAGGTATTTCAACTGCCCCCGCAGTTACAGCTGCTTACCGGAAAGAACTTATGCCCCATGCGATCTTGTTAGCTATCTTAAGTATGGTCAGTGGTACTGCCTGGGGTATGTTGACCATCTACCTGTTTCAACAGTTTTTAGTATAACCTATGGATTACGAACCACAAATAAGGAAAGTCCTATCTCATCTTTCTGAAGACCTATTGGATGCTGTCATACAGGAGGGGACGGTTCAGGAAATACCATATGATACTGAGATACTAAGAGAAGGTCAGTATGTTAAGGTTATTCCTATTGTGCTTAAGGGTTTGGTTAAGGTTTTCACGAGGTATGAAGGAAGGGAACTTCTCCTTTATTACATAGAGCCAAATCAGAGCTGTATCATGTCTTTTGCAGCAGCCTTGAAAAACGCACCGAGTCGTGTTCTCGCAAAGACAGAAGAAGCTTCTGTTATACTTCTACTTCCTTCTGACAGGGTCACCCAATGGACACACCAGTTCTCCGATCTCAACGATCTTTTTTTTGACCAGTATAATCAGCGCTATAGTGAACTTCTGGATACGATACATCACCTTCTTTTTGACAAGATGGATACCAGGCTCATGTCGTATCTTCTCAACAAAAAAGAGAAGACCAATGATCAGTTCATTCGAATGTCACACCGCGAAATAGCAAATGAACTAGGTACCGCCAGAGAAGTGGTTAGTAGAATTTTGAAGAAGCTGGAATTCGAAGGCAAGTTGCAGCAAGTTGCACAAGGCATTCGGTTGATCGACCGGTGACTGTAGTCACCGTTTCAAAAAGCAGCAGCCTCTACTTTTGACTTACGTATGAGCAAAGCTCTGAAGTTAGTTTTTGTATGCCTACTTTGCATAGCGATAATAGCCAGCGCAGTGCTCATCATAGAAGCATTTTCAAACTAAAAAAGATCGTCATGAAAAAGAATATGGGAGGCGCGGATCGCATCATTAGACTTATTGTAGCTGTAGCAATCGCAGTACTCTATTTCACCGGTACTGTCAGTGGTACTGTAGGTATTGTATTACTTGCCTTAGCAGTGATCTTCGCACTTACGAGCTTTGTCAGCTTTTGCCCGCTCTATGCACCGTTTGGCCTGTCTACCTGCTCAAGAAAAGGGTAGCATCCGGAACGACGGCATCTACATGCCGTCGTTCTCTCTTTTCGTTACTAACTACTTTGTCAAGTTTGAACAAGCCAGCGGATGTTGTCAGATTGTGCTTGTCGAAATCTCTTCTGGATACATTTCAAAGGTCTCAATGTGACGTTAGAACTAATTTGACAAACTAGGTTTTCCTGCTATCATCAATCAACATGTTTACTCAAAAACTCTTGGTAGCTCTCGGCCAGGTTGTCGCCTGAGGCATTAAGATTGAGAAGGAAGTAGTTGGACATGATGAGGGTACGCTCCATCGGTGGATCAGTCATCAGCATCTCAGCCAGATTTTGGAACATCTGGTTAGATATGTGCATATAATAGTCCTGTCTTTCATAAAGTGCAGCAGCTTCTTCAAGAAAATCTTCATCCAGGTAAGAGAATGACCGTGAGGCCTTCGTGAAATCCCATGCACTTTTGGTCAATAACTCTGAAGCAAAGCTCAATTCGAGCGATTGAGGTAGTGTGTCGACTGCCTGAAGAGAATCGACGTAGGTCTTAAAGTCTTTATTCCTGATGAGCACTGTATCCAGTTCCAGCTTGTTTCTCTTAAGCTCTTTTATGATTTTACTGGACAGAAGCTCTGCTTCACTTTCAAGATCATTATTGGCTTTATAAGAATTCAATCCTAGTGCCAGGAGCACTGCGAACACCACCGATAAGAATTCAATAGCAATCTGCCAGGGAGAAAGTTTGATTTTAGGCATGTTGTAAAAATAGTAGTTCAGTGAGAAATCCACCTGTTAGATGGTAATACACCTAGAGGAGACTCGATCGATTCCGAAGGGTTGCATAAGAAGAATTACATCCGGCAAAACCCCTTGTACTTAAGCGAGTTATTCTCTTACTTGCAATATGCATAGACATGCATATTGCTTTAAGGAGATGAACGATATAAGGATTGGTTTTAGAATGAAAGTGTTCGTGGATGATGAGGCCTATTTAGGTAAAGGGCCAATTGATCTGCTCAAGGCTATTGACCAAGCTGGTTCCATCACCGAAGCAGCGAAGGCCACAAAACTGAGCTACCGAAAGGCGTGGCAATTGGTAGAGAACATGAACAAGATCGCTGACAGACCTTTGGTAGAGAAGAAAGTAGGGGGTAACCGTGGTGGAGGAGCGGTGGTAACCCAGGCGGGCAAGACGATATTGGATAATTATATCACTTTGGAAGCAGAAGTAAACCAGTTTCTTCAGGGCAAGTTCAAACCTTCCGACTACATATGACTGGGGTTAAGCGACTTATCTTCTCAGTGATTGTCTTCTCACATCTGGTATGGAGTTGTCAGGAACCAGATCCTCAAACATTGACCATAGCAGCAGCAGCGAACGTACAGTTTGCTCTGGACAGCCTCGTTCAGCAATTCGAGCAATCAACCGGAGTGTCATGTGAGATGATCATTAGCAGTTCCGGTAAGCTCACGGCGCAGATATCAAAAGGAGCTCCTTACGACGTGTTTCTTTCTGCTGATATGAAATACCCACTTTCACTTTATGAACAAGGTTATGTTAAGGCAGCCCCGACAGTGTACGCCCACGGGAGTCTTGTGTTATGGACGTTTGACGACTCATCTGATACAGATTTGTGGAGAAAACTTATTTCAGAGGACACAGAAGCAATAGCTGTCGCTAATCCGAAAATTGCACCTTATGGAGAAGCAGCATTACAAACGCTGGAATTGCTGGATTTGTTATCCATTGTGGACTCCAAACTTATTTACGGTGAAAGCATAGCACAAACCAACCACTTTATAAGTTCTGGTGCGGCGGATATCGGTTTTACTGCTAAATCAGTTGTGCTGTCTCCACAAATGAATGGAAAAGGCCGCTGGGTAGGAGTAGACCTGACCAGCCATGCTACGATAGAGCAGGGAATGGCTATTATCGAACATGATGGTAATGAGATACCTGCGGCCCAGAAGTTTTTTGATTTTATGTTGAGCACTCAGGCTGAGGCAATCCTGCTACATTTTGGATACCAGATACCCCGATAGATGCATACTATTTTACTTACAATAGACCTGGGGCCGTTATGGTTGACTTTTAAGTTGGCGATTATCACGACTCTATTGTTGTTTATCGCAGGGATCCCGTTGGCATATTGGCTGGCCTATTCTAGGTCCAAAGCGAGGTTTGTGGTAGAGACCCTGGTTAGTATGCCATTGGTGCTGCCACCTACGGTCATTGGTTTTTATTTACTCATTGCGTTCAGTCCCTCTGGTAGTTTCGGTATTTGGCTTGAACAATGGTTGGACCTGCGACTGGTTTTCACTTTTGAGGGACTGGTTGTTGGCTCCATCATTTACAGTTTGCCTTTTATGGTACAGCCCATTCGTTCAGGGTTTGTTGCCCTACCGGAAAACTTAATGGAAGCTTCAGACTTACTTGGGAAGTCACGGTTAACCACATTGAGATACGTCCTTTTGCCTAACATAAAGTCTTCATTGCTCACTGCAGCAGTGCTCACCTTTGCACATACGATTGGAGAGTTTGGTGTGGTGCTGATGATTGGCGGTAGCATCCCTGATGTTACTAAAGTGGCCTCCATCGCCATCTATGAAGAGGTTGAATCACTCAACTATGCAACGGCTAATGATTACTCCGCTATACTCTTTGTGCTCACTTTCCTGATGCTACTGCTGCTTAACCTATCCAATGGTGGCTACTTCAAAGGACTTTGGAAATGGTAAGCGCAGAACTGTCAAAGCAGCTAAATACTGAAGGCGGAAAGATGTCGCTTGAAGTGGACCTATCCATTGAAAAAGGGAGCTTCACTGCCTTATATGGGAGGTCTGGGGCAGGAAAAACTTCAGTGTTGCGAATGCTCGCTGGTTTGATGCAGCCAGATGTTGGTGAGATTTTCGTAGATGGGGATTGCTGGACAGATACGTCAAAGAACCTGGCTAAATCATCCCGTTACAGAAAAGTTGGTTTTGTATTTCAGGATTATGCGCTCTTTCCTAATATGTCTGTACAAGAAAACCTCGAATATGCACTAGTGAAAGGTCAGCACAAATCAAGTATCGACCCTCTAATAGAAATGATGGAACTTGGTGATCTGAGATCTTCCCTACCGGCAACTTTATCCGGTGGCCAGCAACAGCGAGTGGCATTGGCGAGAGCGTTGGTACAGCGCCCTGTATTGCTCCTACTCGATGAACCGCTATCAGCGCTTGATTGGCAGATCCGTCAGAAGCTCCAGGGTTACATAAAGCTTGTACATGATGAATACAAGCTCACGACGATCATGGTTAGCCACGATGTATCGGAAATATGGAGATTGTCTGACTTTGCTTATGTTCTGGAAAAAGGGAAAGTGATCAGACAGGGTAGTCCGGCTGAGACCCTTGCTTCTAAGTACGGGGTTTATGGTGTTTTTGATAAGATAGCAGAAGTGATCAGTATTGATGCAGACAGAGCCATGTTGCTTATTGACCAACAGTGTCACTGGTTCACGCGGAATCAACTAGAAGGTGAAGAACCACAGCCTGGAGACCGGGTTTTACTGTCTCCAAGAAATGGAGGTATTCATATTGAAAGGATTGCATAAAGACGGCAACCCCGATGTTCGCCCAACAATCAATACCTAGATACTGAATCGGAGTATGCCGTCTTATGATCTTTAGTTCTTATCCAGGTCCAATGCTACAGATTCGAAAAAAGGTGGGAAGGAAAACCAGAAGCCGATGAAGTATTCAACCCTTTGAAGGGAGTGTTCAGGATTAGGTCCCTCTACCACTGTCCCGAAGAGATCATATACATTGCCGAGCTGATCTCGCATAATACCCGCATTCCCACCACTATAGGTACTGAACATCAATGCTTCGCCATCAAGTGTTGATGGTTCAAATGCAACTGCAGCATTGGCGATACCATCGATATAAACTATATAGTCTTGTCCGTTTAGAGATTCTTCCAATAGCGAAGGACTTTCAAACCTGCTGATCTCGAAAGCCTTGACATCATCACCGACGATCACACCAAGGACACGTTCTTTTGCAAAGAGCCTGTTATCTGTGACAGATACGGGAAAGATCAGTCCGGGGCTGGTAAGATAGCTGCCATAAGGGTATCGACCATAGTTGCGGGGTACTCCTGTATTGGTACCCACTACCGTGGAATTGGGGTATAGCCTCTGCCAGGTAGACCAGGAAGTCTCTACTAAAGGGAGCGTTTCAATCTCTCGACCTATCAAAGTCCCGTTCACACTTTCACGACGTATCTGTGACCAGTTGCTGTCCGTCAACCTATCGTATGCAATGAGGTTGGTGTTATAAAGTAAGCCTGAGACACCAAATGTCGTAGTATTACCATCGATCTCGCGACTATAACCTATAGCTGTTCCTGTGAGTGGACAATATGTTACTGCAAATGATTCGCCGTTGATCTCATCGTTGATGATCTCATGCCAATCCAGAATCTTATGTGGGTATCCGACTACCTGATCCCCAACTCTGTAGCCAATAATAAGATCCTCTGGCTCCATGAAGTCTACGGCATCCACAGACACCCTTTCAGGTTCTAGCAGAGCGGGTATACCATCCTTACCAGGCCCACCATCTAATACTTGATTTTGAGGGATCAACCACGAGCTAGGGTCAATTCCAGTTGTGGTCACTGGGTTGACGAGTATATCCATAGTTCTTGTAGGTGGCTCATCGTCCTGACCACAACCTGAGAGGATGATTGTGGTAATAGCAAGGCTGAGTAAGGTCCTAGAATTGTATAATGCTCTCATTATTCTTTGGTTTAATGTTCCAATAAAATCCAGTGTTGATGCGAAACGTTGGAGTCAGTTGTGTTCCGTAGACTTTGCTGTAAAGTGGAAGCTCTGCATTGATCTGCCATGACAAAGTGGGTTGAATAGGAATAGATACCCCAGGATTGATGAATACCCATTCACCACCCGTGTTGGGCAGCCTAAAATCGTTGTTGATGTCCTCTCCGGCTTTGCGATAGCGGAAACGAATGGAAGGATCTAAGAGTGTAGACCCTAGTGTAAATCTATCTGCCAAACCAGCAATTAGCTGTATTTCATTTCCAAACTCATATTTTTGGATGCCCAGATATTCGTCGTTAACACCTGTTTCTCGATAAATGGCGGTTCCATTAAAGGTAAGCGACTGTCGAAAACCGAAGGTATTGGTATAGTTGGACCACAAAATGACATCCCAGGCACCACTTCCGGGTTGGAGGTCCGCATTGAGCGGAATACCATCGAAAGTGAGATCAGATGCTCCGGTCGGCATTTTGAGACCTAACCCTAATTGAAGAGGGTTCAGTATTTTGTATTTACCGAGAAAGACGGCATCTCCAAAACCATTGGTGAATACTTCGTTTTGGTCAAAGCCTATAGGCCTGAGAATACGTTCCTGTCTTACATAAGAGGTAAATACATCAAAGGAAATCCGCTCGGTCAGTGTGTAGCCAATTTCAAATATGATGGTGTTGGTTTGACGCTCTCTTGTCAAGTCATCCAGCACAGTTCGTTCATCCAGCAATGTCTTGAGGACATTGGCATCATAGTTTAGTGAGAATTGCCAGGTACCCACACTAGAAGCAGGAAGTCCCAGGTTTCCGGATATGGGCACACCTCCTGAGCAGCAAGTTTGGGCTAGTGATCCAGGCCCGCTTAGCAAGAATGTAAGTAGTAGGGTAACAAATCCAATCGTCTTTGCGGTAGCCTTCATCTCCAGTCTCTTTCTCGATTCGGTCTCTCTTGCATATATGCAGTATTTAACTGATCAGATTATAGATTACCTATGTTTTGAGAAGCCTTTCATTCGTAAGTGTAAGCCCCCTTACATTTTGTGGTAGTGGAAGGTTAATTTGCTGAGTCTGATTAATGAGTTTATTTGACCTAACTTGGTGAGTCTAGATCAGTTCAGGTATGAAAAAATGGATCATTATCGCTCTCTCGCTTATCATCGTTTTGGCATGGGCTTTTTTATACTATATCCCTCAACAGGTGCTGAATATGATCACTGAATATGAGCCATATACCTTTGAGCGAGTTTTACCATATGATTCGGTCAGGGCGCACTACGGCATCCGGGATAATGATGATCCTTCAGGTTACGGGTTTGATGATGTCTCAGAGGTGTCTTTCACTTCAGACTATGATGGCAAGCAGCTTTCGGCCTGGTACGTGAATTCGGCTCCAAACAGTCGTCGATGTGTCTTGCTGATTCACGGTAGGACATCCAATAGACTCAAGACAATGAAGTTTGTTGGACTTTTCAAAGAGGCAGGACTTGACTCAGTTTACAACTTTTTCATACCGGACTTACGCAACAGTGGCAAATCCGAACCTGCCAGTACCTACATGGGATATCGTTTTGCAGACGATATTGCTACTTCCATGCGATGGGTGAGAGAAGAGCAGAGTCAGGATACCGTAGTGTTGTATGGCTTCTCAATGGGAGCAATGGCCATTGAGACGATGCTAGCCAGAAAGGATATTGAGGATGAGATTTCGAAGAGTACAGTGATCAAGGTGTTGCTGGATAGTCCACTGTCCGATGTTAAAGGCACACTATGGAAAGGCGCAAAAGGCCTTGGCCTACCGGAAGGTCTTTTCGATTATTATTTTCAGGACTTTGATGTCTTGGTGGATGGCTTTGGAGAGCAGATGACATTTGGCTACCTGCTATCGCAAAATTCTATTCCTACACTGATACTTGCTAGCGATAGTGACCGACTCACCCCTTATGAACTACTTATCAGTCAACTCAAAAAAGTTGAGCGAAGATCACACATTGAGTTACATACCTTTACAGGCATACCTCACGTTAAGCTGTATCAAACTGATTCCACCAAAGAAAGATACACCACGTTAGTCAGTGAGTTTCTTGCTCCCTGAACTCTTGGTGTCCTCTAAGAATGTAGCAGTAAATACCTAGCGAAATGCTTCCTAAAATAGCTTCAAGCCTTACTCTCCTTACGAAGAAAAGCTCTAGGTTATCTTAAAATAGGCTTTGATTTCTTTTAGGGATTTGTCTCTGGGGTGCTTTTCAGCAAGCTCTCCGACAAACTCGGTGAGCTTGTCCATACGAATCTTATACTCATCGGTACGACGGCCACCAGTAATTGGTTTACCATCATCCTCGTGATTCGTATTGCATGTACAGTACATCGCTGAAAATGCCTGGCAAATTTCACAATACATAATAAACTAAGTCTTTTTATCTCTGTGGTAAATCTAAGGATTTTTTCTACATTTTTACGGTTTTTTTAAGTGAAGCGTTGCAAGGATTGAATGTGTAATATCCTGATGTTTCTAAAATGACATTTTCATCAAGATAATGAGGCTAATCTTTCATTTAGGTAGTCTATAACGGCCTTTTGTTTAGCGAAGTTGATAGCAAGTTTGAGGTGATGGATAGCCTTGGGAATATCTTCGGCTGATTCGTAGATTCTTGATAAAGTGGAGTGATACTGATGATTTTTTACAAAGCTCGAGAAGCTTTGCTTGTGAAGGAATGACAGTGCAACGTTAGGCCCTTCAGATTGAAGTAGTGCGATAGATAGATTGAGATTGACATAGGGCGAGGGGTGTTGCTCTGCCATGCGTTCATAGAGACGAGTGATTTTTTGCCAGGGTGTATCATTCCATGTGGTCGCAAGGCAATGCAAGGAGGCAATAGTGGCTTCAATATGATACTTTGTAATATTTTGATTGTCAGTGGATTTGTTAAGGAATTGAACCCCAAGCTGGATCATTTCGCGGTTCCATTGGGTGCGATCCTGGTTCTCTAGATCGCATAATCTACCTTCCGCTGACCACCGGGAAGGCAGACGAGCGCTATGGAACAGAAGGAGACTGTAGAAAGCGAGAAGCATACTCTGTTGATGGCCTGGGCTGTCAACAAGGCATTTGGTTAGGCGCAGGGCATCATAGCAGAGATCACCTCCTGAGTCAACTTGCCATGGGCGGTCATATCCCAGTGTAAAAATGAGGTAGAGTGCATTGATAATGCTTGGAAGGCGAGAATGATCGATTACAGTATTTTCAAGAATACCAATGTGCGGTTGTTCCTTGACTTTCTTGAGTGCTCGCTCGTACATCTTCTGAACCGCCGATTCCTTCATGATCAGGAGTGCGCTGATATCTTTCACTTTGATACCATGTACAATCTTAAGCATGAAGATCATTCTCATACGAGGGCTGAAGCTTGGTACCGCTGCGGCATAGAGCCATCGGACTTGTTGCTCGTTGATCTCCACTTGGTCAAATGCGTCAACAGATCTATCTTTTTGATGAAGATCTATAGTGGCATAAGACCTATTACCTTTTTTCAGCAGGTTGAGGGTTTTGTTTTTACATACCTTAAATAGCCATGCAACTGGGTCATCAGGGAGACCTTTTATTTGCCAGTCGGTATATGCTGCTTCAAAAGTCTCGTGAACTATGTCTTCGGCAGTCTCTAGATTGATCATGCCAAAGTAAGCAGTACATGCGGCGATCAGTTGACCGGCCTGTTGCCGGTACAACTGATCGAGCTGATTGGTGATCATGGCATGAGCTTCCAAAGGTCTAGTATTCCATTATTGGTCTAAGCTCTACCGTACCTCCATTGGTAACAAGAGGACATGATTTTGCTATTTCGATAGCGTGCGCATGATCATTGGCCTTAATGATAAAGTATCCACTGATAGCATCTTTTGCTTCAATGAATGGGCCATCACTCAATACTTGAGATTCGCTTACCATAAATCCCTCAGAAGTCAGTGGTTCTGATGATACATGGTTTCCTGATTGGGTCAGCTCATCCACCCATTTCTGGTAAGTAGCGATTTCTTCCATGGCCTCTGCTTCAGTCATTTGGTCGACCGCTTGAATATCTTCTCTTAAAAGAATCAAATATGTTTTCATAGTTCTTGAATTTAGTTTTTCAGATCGTAATAGTTGGCGTCTCGTATGATTTTCCCGTCCTTTAAGGTCAAGACGGTACAGATAGGTAAGTGAAATACCTCACCTTCGATAGTTGTTCCGTGGGAAATAAATTCTACTACTACATTTGGACCAAAGGCATAGACATTGACAACAGAATCCTGGATGTCAGGTATGTATTCAGCATAGCCTGAATACTTAGCAGGAATTCCGTTAGCGCCGATTTCAGGCCCATCATGACTCGGATCTTCAAGTATCACGTCCTCATGGTAGTGGCTGGCCATGAGGTCCCAGTTGTGATCGTTGAAAGCCTCGAATACCCCGAGTGCCACTTGCTTGTTCCTGTTAGCTTCTTCGCTCTGAGCAAGCGCTGTTGCTGAGAGTAGCATGAGTAAAATTGTCAGTTTCGATTTCATTTTTTCTCGTGTAGACAGACCTGAGATCGAAATCCGACATTTTTTCAGAACTTTTTTAATTCTTTTTCAGAATTGCTGTATTAAGGGTAGGTGAGACTAGGGGGTACTTACTCATTCAGAGGGCGATTCACTTCAACGAGTACGACCTGATTGATCTGGCTATCGCTAAAGTTGTTGTCTGCTACAAAGATCAATGTTCTATTACCATTTGGCAGGACAGGCCCCCAGCAAATGCCTTCAACATTATCAACCCTCTCTACTGGCAGGTCATCAAAGTCAAGAATAAGCGTCTTTGAGGCTAAGTTCAGTTGATGACCCTTTAAAGAAGGGATTGACTTGATGTCTGATGCATCATCATAGTCGGCTCTATATAATCTTACTTTATTTCCGACTTTAGCTACATAAGATCGTTCAAGTACCAGAAGTCGCCCCTCTTCCAACCAGAGGACTTCTACCGCTCCGTTCATAGCGAAAGCCCCTGAATCAGGAACTGTAAATATCGGTTCCAACTGATAGCCAAATTCAAAATCAATTTTTCCACTAGCAATATTGATTTTGGATATCCTTATAGGAGCACCCTCGCTACTCGCACTTGGCACATCACCATCCTGAAGTAATGGATTCTCCATACTCACCCAGAGATATTTACCCTCTGGCTCAACCGCCAAGCCTTCAAAACTTGCGTTATGTCTGGGGCCAATTGAATCATTAGTAGTGCGAAACTTGGGATCAGTTTCATAAGTTCTCAGATGGCTGCCATCTAGTTTATGAACCAGTATGCTTGGATGAAAACTGCGCTGATTCCTAAAGCCTTCACTTACCCAGTATAGCGTGTCGTCCATCAGCCTGATCCCCTCCGGATCAACATACTGGTTTTGAGCGGTTCGAATGTCAGGGTACAATTCATCATCTTCATTTCTGAAGAACACTACATCATCAAAAGAGATGGTGTCAATCTCTCCATTCCTAATGTCAATAGTTGATTTGTAGAACCTGGGTGCCTGATACCTGGCAGCATCATCAGATATGATCACATAGTGATCACCCCAGTTGTCGATTCCCGATAGACCACCTACCCAGGTGCTATCAAAATAGGTCTCGAAAGGAATGATGTACTCATCCAGAAAGACAACATAGGGTTGCTCTGAGGTGATGTCATTATTAGTCGGACGGGAGGTACAAGCTATACAAGAGTATAGCATTAGAAGTAAGCAGGAAGATTTCAAGTGTTAAATGCTAAGCTAGACAGTAAAAATAGGGAAGTAAGGCTATAGTGTTAGCTTCTTATTTTAAAGGTTCAAAGGTAGCGTTAATAGAGACATCTATTTCCTCAGCGATCTTTTGAAAAACGATTTTAGGTATATCAATCTCGTGATCTTCCAATGCTACTATAAACTCGGAGGTAGCAGTTATAGATTTTTTGTTAATATCAAGTGTCACGTCGATTTCTCTGTCTTGTTCAACCCCATGTATGTTCAGTTTGCCTAAACATTTGATGGTGTATTGGCCTGCTTTTGTTGGGTCTATATCTTCCTGAAAAGTACCTTTGAATGTGGCATTAGGATGTTCTTCAGTATCCATGTAGTTTTCATTGAAGTGCTCCTCCATTAGGTCATTGGGAAAGTCGAATTTGATGATTGGTATTCGCGCAAGAAACTGCTTGCCTTCAAAGTCTACCAGACCAGTCATCGCTGTATTTACTGCAGTGATATCTTCGAGAGGAGCTGAGGAAAAGAAGGTCACTTCTGACATCTTACAGATATACTTCGATTGTGCTAGACTTAATGATGAGACTAATACAAACGAAGTGAGTCCGGACAATTTTCTTACCATGATTTCTGATGGTTTTTGCTAAGTATAAACACACGTTGGATGTTGAAACCAAATTGTATGCCACCGTCTCCCCACTGACCTGCGGTTTCGGTCATGAAGCCTTTTTCTACCATCTGGATGGAGTTCGTAATATGGAGCTGGAATACATGTCCACCCGTCTCGATATCTACACCCAGGCTAAATGAATTGTAGAAATCCTGGAAGTTAGGAGCAACGTCTGAGTCAGAGATCGGTACTCGATAAAAGTACTCTGCAGTGAGTGCAACACGTTTGGTTATTTTGTGTCGACCACCAACGCCAATTACAGGAAAAAGATTGAAATCTTCTGGAGTATCTACAAAATTCTTGTGGATGATAGAAGGTGTCAACTGTAGCGACAGGTTGCTGTTGAACTTTCTTGCGATCATCAGCTGATGAACATAAGCCAACCTTTGGCTGAACTTGTTGTCCCGATCTGGCTCTGTCCATCTTAGTGAATTGATAGACATACCTCCCAGGTAGACCATTGAGATCCCGGAAGTGCCTTTACCTTGTCCCTGGCGCAGGATTGCGTACTTTACGAATCCATCAAAGGTTTTTTGAAACGAGCTGCGCCCAAAACCGACCATTAAACGATCGGTAAGCCCAAAGTCCAGCCCAAGACGTATGGACGCCTGGTCCAGTCCCCACAGATTGTAAGCACCACCATTGATAGGCCCGAAGCGGTGATGGATACGGAACTCCATGGCCCCAGGCGCTATTCGCTCAATAGAGTGGCCATTGATAAGACGACTTGACTTAAATGTTGCTTTTGTGAAGCTAGGTTCATCGGTTGTTGTTGTGTTAGCGTCCAGTAACGCCTCAAGATCTTCCTGGGCTTTGCTGTCAAATATCAGGCAAAGTATGGCGAGCAATGAAAAAAGTAGTTTTGCTTTCATGGTTTAGTTATTTAGTGCACCCGCATCAATCCATGATTTGATCTTGTCAAGATCACACTGGTCCAATTTTGGAGCATCCCTCGGCATTGGAGAAAAACCCTGATCTCTGTTTATAGACCCAAAAAAGCGTTCATTGTCTACATAGATTTTCAGGTCATCGTATCCTTCAAGGTCTATACCATTGCCGAGCGTATTGAAATTATCATTATCATGACAGACATAGCAGTTGGCCTGGACGATGGGTAGAACATCAGTCAGATAAGATATGTTAGCGGTCTGACAACCAACTTCCCCATCCTCAGAAGGGAAGGTTTCCTCCTCATTATCAAAGGTGCAGGCTGATATTAACAACCATACGCAGCTAGTAATCCAAAGTGATCTATTTGCCATAAGTTATACCCTTAGCCAGAATGATTTATCTAATGTAAAAAATCAATGTGATAGCCTCACTAAAAGAAGCCATAGAAAATCCTTAAGAAAATAGCTGGGAGATTCGCTTTGGTACCACCTTTTTGAGGTCTGCCAAAGCGACTCTCGCAATGTATGGCTTTTTCAAAAAAATCTAAAGTCAACGTGTTGTATTCGCTGGTCTTGCTGGCCATCACCGATAATAATCTACCCATTTACTGGTAAGGAATCCATATTTTTGTGGTGATAAACCCAAAAATGCAGGATCCATATGTCGCATCCAGTACAAGAGAAATACACTCCTAAAAATCACGTGCGGATAGTTACAGCCGCTAGTTTGTTCGACGGTCATGATGCCGCTATCAATATCATGCGACGCATTATACAGTCGACAGGTGTGGAAGTCATTCATCTTGGACACAACCGTTCGGTGCAGGAGATAGTCAATTGCGCGATACAAGAAGATGCCCAGGCCATAGCCATTACCTCCTATCAGGGCGGTCATATCGAGTTTTTTAAATACATGTATGATCTGCTACGCGAGCAAGGTGCCGGTCACATTAAGCTGTTTGGTGGAGGTGGAGGTACCATTCTCCCGGAAGAGATAGAAGAACTGCATACTTATGGCATAGACAGGATATATTCCCCGGATGACGGTCGGGCCATGGGGCTTCAGGGTATGATCAATCATATGGTGGAGGCTTGCGATTTTCCGGTGGGTCAGTCGCTCAATGGGCAGCTTGATCAGCTACCACAACGGACACCAAAGGCATTGGCCAGATTGATCTCAGCTGCGGAAAACTACCCGGACCAATCCTCTGATATGCTGCAGATGGTAAAGGGTATTTCTGCTAAAACTGCTACCCCGATACTAGGCATCACGGGCACGGGTGGTGCCGGCAAGTCATCACTGGTAGATGAGCTGGTCAGACGCTTTTTATTAGATTTTGATGACAAGACCATTGCGATCATTTCTGTGGATCCCTCAAAACGCAAGACTGGAGGAGCACTGCTCGGAGACCGTATCCGAATGAATGCGATCGATAATCCAAGGGTCTATATGAGGTCGCTAGCGACAAGACAGTCGAATCTGGCACTGTCAAAATACGTACAGGACGCAATCGACATTGTGAAGGCAGCTAATTACGACCTGATCATATTGGAGACTTCCGGTATCGGACAGTCTGATACAGAGATCACCGACCACTCCGACGTTTCGCTCTATGTGATGACCCCAGAGTTTGGTGCAGCTACTCAGCTTGAAAAGATCGATATGCTTGATTTTGCTGATATCGTAGCTATCAACAAGTTTGACAAACGCGGTGCACTTGATGCTCTACGCGATGTGAAGAAGCAGTATAAGCGCAACAATGACCTCTGGGATGCAGCTGATGATGATCTGCCTATCTATGGCACGATAGCTTCACAGTTCAACGATCCAGGTATGAACAGTCTCTACCGGGCGATTATCGACAAGGTCAATGAGCGCACGGGCGCAACGTTAGAATCGAGATTCTCACCTACCGGAGAGCTATCTGAAAAGATCTTCATCATCCCACCTAACCGTACGAGATACCTATCGGAAATCGCAGATGCAATCCGCGAGTATGATCAGTGGGTAGACAAGCAGAGAGAGGTAGCACAGCGACTGTACGCAGTAAAAAAGTCCATCGAGGCGTTAGACGAGTCAACCATGAAATCGGAGGTGGAGCCGAAAGACAAACTACAGCAACTCTACGATGAAATAGCCCTCGATCTTGATCCTAGAAACAAGCAATTGATTGACAGCTGGCCAGAGAAGATCGATAAGTACAGTGGCGATACATTTACGTATGAGGTGCGAGGCAAATCGATTTCTGTAGCTACTTCTACAAAATCCCTCTCACACACGCGTATTCCGAAGATCAGTCTACCCAAATACGAGGCTTGGGGGGACCTGCTCAAGTGGTCATTGCAGGAAAATGTGCCAGGGGAGTTTCCGTTCGCTTCTGGTGTATTCCCATTCAAAAGAGAGGGGGAAGATCCTACCAGAATGTTTGCTGGGGAAGGTGGTCCTGAACGTACGAATAAGCGCTTTCATTATGTGAGCAAGGGATTGCCTGCTGCTCGCTTGAGTACAGCTTTTGACTCAGTAACACTCTATGGCGAAGACCCGGATTACCGTCCTGATATCTATGGTAAGATTGGTAATTCAGGTGTTAGTGTGTGCAGCCTTGATGACGCGAAGAAGCTGTACAGCGGCTTCAATCTTGCGGAACCTACCACTTCGGTCTCCATGACGATCAACGGCCCATCAGCCACCATTTGTGCATTTTTCATGAATGCTGCAATTGATCAGCAATGTGAACTTTACATCAGAGAAAATGGGCTTCAGGAAGAAGTCGAACAGAAAATTGTTGGTCTCTACAACGAAAAAGGAACAGATCGTCCGGTTTATCAAGGTGACCTACCAGAAGGCAATGATGGCCTGGGCTTGATGTTATTAGGAGTGACCGGGGACCAAGTCCTTCCGACTGAGGTATATGATAAGATAAAGTCCGAAACCCTAACTAAGGTACGTGGGACGGTACAAGCGGATATACTTAAGGAAGATCAGGCACAAAACACTTGTATCTTCTCCACCGAGTTCTCCTTGAGAGTTCAAGGTGACATGCAGCAGTACTTTATAGATCATTTGATTCGCAACTTTTATTCTGTGTCTATCTCAGGTTATCACATTGCTGAAGCGGGAGCCAACCCCATCTCGCAGCTGGCTTTTACCTTATCAAATGGTTTCACATTCGTGGAATACTATGCCTCTCGAGGAATGGACATCAACAAGTTTGCTCCTAACCTGAGTTTCTTCTTTTCTAATGGTATCGATCCTGAGTATTCAGTAATTGGTCGGGTAGCACGAAGGATCTGGGCTAAGGCAATGAAGCAGAAGTATGGTGCTGACGAGAGATCTCAAAAGCTGAAGTATCACATCCAAACGAGTGGACGATCACTACATGCCCAGGAGATCGATTTTAATGATATTCGTACGACGCTCCAGGCATTGTATGCGATCTATGACAACTGTAACTCGCTGCATACCAATGCTTACGATGAAGCGATCACCACACCTACAGAGGACAGTGTTCGCCGAGCCATGGCGATCCAATTGATCATTAACAAAGAGCTGGGTCTGGCCAAAAATGAAAACCCGCTGCAAGGTTCTTTCATTATTGAAGAGCTCACTGATTTAGTAGAAGAAGCGGTATTGGCTGAATTTGACAGGATCACTGAGCGAGGTGGGGTACTTGGTGCTATGGAGACAATGTACCAACGCAATAAGATCCAGGAGGAAAGCCTTTACTATGAGACATTGAAGCACATAGGTGAATTCCCTATCATAGGAGTTAATACTTTCCTTAGCTCCAAAGGCAGTCCAACGGTAATCCCTGGAGAGGTGATCAGGGCTACAAAAGAGGAAAAGGAACAGCAAATCTCGAACCTTAATAGCTTGAAAGAATCCAGTAGTAGCAAGAGTGAAGGGCTGCTCAAGCTTCTTCAGGAGACAGCTATACAGAACGGCAATATCTTCGAATCACTGATGGAAGTGACTAAATACTGTTCTCTTGGTCAGATCACCCATGCGATGTTTGAGGTAGGAGGGCAGTATCGGAGGAATATGTAGTTTACTTTCGCTCAATGAGGATATATTGTTTCAAGGCATGATCGCTTGTACAAATCAATGGGGCAGTGCACTTTTCCTTATAATACCTGATTCTTAGATTGGCAATTGCTCTCGAGTTTGCTTGCTTCTTGTTCTAAACGCTGTGATGCTCATCACTCAAAAAGTGATAGAGCCCGTCCAATTTTGAGAGTCATCAGTGATTAAACCTTATACAATATGATGTATCTCAATTCTGAGGCAGCTTGTATGGGTAAAACTTCTGAGGTCATTTTGGGTTGTCCTCTTGTGAAGTGTCGGTTTCATTTCAATAGAATATGATTATTTTCGAAGGTTCGTAAGATTGATTTAAATCAACCAGCTACAATTGATCAATCCATTTAAACATGTTATCCAATTAGGGGTAACTTCCGAGATGCCTTTCGAATCAGCGCAGCAGATTCGTTTGACCAACTGGATTGCCCTTCTTCCACTTTTAGCATACTTCTTTTATATCGGTTACGGAGTAGCCTATCAGCAATGGTTTTCGATGTTCCTTGCCGGTACCATGATCATTCTTACTGTTACCGCCCTTTGGCTTAATGCCATACATCATTATGGGTGGGCTAAAGCTTTATTAATTGGACTGAACACCTTGAGCATTACTATTACCTATCATGTCTTCAATGTTGATTATGCTGTGATGTCATCCTATTTTCCTCTGGTCTTCTGTTTTGCTTATTTTTTTGACCTGTCGAAAGAGAGGAAGCCTTTTGTACTTGGACTGATATTCGTAGCGGTGTGTATTGCAAGTAATTTCTTGTTGCCACGACAGTATTTCTTTGCGGTGAACTTGAGTTCCGACTTAGTAGAGAGTAGCAACCTTTTTCACATTTTGATCTCATTTGCGATCACAGGTCTGCTTATGAGAGTGATACTAAAAAATCAGATCACGACAAATCGGAAGGTGGTGGAAGCAAAAAATGAAGCGGTGCGATACAATCAGCTGCAGACTGACTTCCTGGCCAATATTAGTCATGAAATCAGAACTCCCTTAAATGGTATTGTAGGCATAAGTGAGCTTTTGAAGACTGCCCAGAGTCGGGAAGATTTTGAGGAATACCTGCGTACGATCAGGGCCAGTGGACGTTTATTGAACTCCATCATCAGTGATGTGCTAGATATTACAAAGCTGGAAGCCAATCAGATAGAGTTAGAGTCTAAAGAGTTTAGACTGAGAGGTTCCATTCGAAATAGTCTCAATATCACTCGAACAGAAATAAAGGATAGACCGGTTAGCTGTTCGGCGATTGTTGATGATGAGGTGCCATTATACCTGAATGGAGACAGAAACAGGCTTGAACAAATATTGAGCAACCTGCTTAACAATGCTATCAAGTTCACAAAGGAAGGCGGAATCACGCTCAGGGTAAGTGTGGTTTCAAAAACAGACCAAAACATCGAACTACAATTTGTGATTCAGGATACTGGTCCAGGTATACCTGTAGAGAAACAAGGGTTCCTTTTTGATCGTTTCTACCAAGTCAATTCTGCCAGAAACAGAGAAAAGAATGGAGCTGGATTGGGACTTGCCATTTGCAAAAGTCTGGTTGAGTTAATGGGTGGAGTGATTTGGGTTGAGAGCGAGGTAGGCACTGGAAGTAAGTTTTACTTTACTGCTCGGTTTGGTTTGCACGATCCTATGCAGAGTATGGATAAGAGCGTATCGAACTTTGTGGATTTGACAGATTACGCAACTTTGGTGGTAGAGGATAATAAGATCAACCAGATGGTCATCATGAAGATGCTGGAGCAAATGAACGCATCTGTCACTTTGGTCGAGGACGGTTATGCAGCCGAAAAGCTAATGATAAGCAGACCCTTTGATCTTGTATTCATGGATTTGCAAATGCCGGGACAAGATGGATTAGTTACAACCCGCAACGTGAGAGCAGCGGAGGATGTTCATCAGCCATATATCATAGCACTAACGGCCAGTGCTTTTCAGGAAACTAAGGATGAATGTAGGGCTGCCGGCATGAATGCCTACCTCTCCAAACCTGTACTCATGAGTGATCTAAAGGAAGTAAGTGAAAACTACTTAAGGTCCATTTCTCAAATGTGATTTGAGATTTTCCTGATGTACGGATAAAGCTTGGAAGAACTTTAGTGGCAACTTTGAATAGATAATGGATAGAAGTAGATACTCATATTTCCAGAACCTTTGGACAAGTAATCAATAGAGTTCATGGCGCCCGGAAAAAGCCATAATCGTATTCAAACACATCTGAATCATGATAAATCTCATCTCAATTTGAGAAGCATGACATTCTGAATGAGGGTGCATTGGGTCTATATTGTGGCTACAAATGAGTAGCCCTAAACAACGTTATCATGAGACCATTAACCCTACTTTTAATCCTTTCCTTCGTCATCCTTTATGCCTGCGGTACCGAAAAGAAAGATGTACAAACCACCGAGACCAGTGAAGAAAAAAGTCTGGTTGGATTCGTTGAACTAACCGATCCATTAGACCAGCAACTGATTGCTCAAGGCACAAAAATTTTTACCAGCAAATGCTCGAGGTGTCATACGCTGGATACAGCACAGTTTATAGTACCAGCTCTCGCCGGCGTGACCAACAGAAGGTCCCCGGTTTGGATCATGAACATGATCGTCAATGTGGATGAAATGCTGAAGCATGATCCTGTAGCGGCAGATCTCCTCAGAAAGCATAAGCGTGTAATGCCAGATCCCGAGCTCAGCGTTTCAGAGACAAGGGCGGTGTTGGAGTTTCTACGTAACAATGATATGGAACAACTCGGTGAGAAAGACAAAGGAGTTGACTAACTGACCATCTATTGTTATTTATATACTATTGTCTATCCAGTGGCGCGGAATACGGCTTAGCTACTGAGTAATGGTTAAACGGCTTTAAACGGAATCAATCTATTTGATTGTTAGATAGTTAGCCGTGTAAGATCTAGTATCAGGGTAATGGTGTTTTCTAGTATAGATGAGTTAAGAAGTCATGCTTTTCATCATTGTCACATGGACTCGATACAGCTCCATTAAGCAAAATTTTCCGGTACCCTAAATGCCTTATCATTTCACCTATGAAAAAGATGATCTTAGAGAATCAACGGCCTTGAATCAATATGGAGTCGAGCATAGTCCCGTAATGTAGATATTAATAACTTGATGTGATTAAACGGCTGGATATCGTATGACGAGACTTGGGAATTATTCTATTGTATGTATGACTTGTTTGCTATTAGCCTGTCTCATGAGTTGTAAGGACGATGCTGAGGCGGACTTGAAAGATGAACCTGATACCGATGTTGAGGTGCCTTCAAATGAACATCACCTCCAACCCTGCTTTTCTCTGACGAGAGACCTGTCCTACGATAGCACCACGAATTTTCCAAGTTGGCAAAACTCTCCTTACATACTTCCTTATCCAATTGGAGCAGCTTATCGGGTGGGTCAAGGTAACAATACTCAAGGATCGCATATGGGCCAATGGCGATATGGTTACGATTTTAACATGGACATTGGTCGTACAATAGTGGCGGTAAGGGGAGGGGTGGTCACACATGCGGTCGATGATAACAATGATGGCGACAGAGAGAAAATGAATATTGTCATGATCGAGCATAATGATGGAAGTGTAGCTGCCTATTTACACCTTACCAGAAATGGTGTTTTGGTGGAGGTTGGAGATGTGGTAACTCAGGGCGATACTATTGCCTTGAGCGGAGATTCAGGTAATACCGGAGGAGTACCACACCTACACTTGTCTATCCATAGTTGTATCGACTTGCCACCAGGACCTCCTGATATGCCTACCACCGGAGATTGCAATTCCTTGCCCATCGTATTTAGTAACACCGATCCTAACCCCAATGGTTTGGTAGAGGGATTGTGTTACGTGGCGTTGGAATAAAGACTTCATTGTGTTATAGATTGACATGCATAATCTTTCTAAAGTTCCTTGTACGCCAATCTCATCAAATCACTATTTTAGCTCCAAACCCTTACTCTATGCCCATTACTAGAAAAGAAGCCTTGAAAAACATGGCTGGTATCGCTGCACTTTCAGTTACAGGCCTACCGGAATTGTCGGCGAAGACTTCTTCACCAGTTGCCGGTAGGATCAATCACTCCGTCTGTCGGTGGTGCTTCAATGATATACCACTTGAGGAGTTTTGTGAGAAAGTGGTGGATATGGGGATCAAGTCGATCGAACTTCTTACTGAGGATGACTGGCCGGTTATCAAAAAGTATGGACTCATTTGCGCTATGGGTACTTATGAAGGTGTTTCGTTAACCGAAGGCTTCAATGATCCTACTCAACATGCGAGGTTGCATAAAGCTTACGAGCGTTTGATCACTAAGGCCGCTGATGCAGGGCTACCAAACATTATTGTGTTTTCTGGTAACACCAATGGACTAACGGATGGGGAAGGTCTGGAAAACTGTGCAATAGGCCTTGAACCTATGGTCAAGCTAGCGGAAAAAGCAGGGGTCACCATTTGCATGGAACTCTTCAATACCAAAGTGGATCATCCGGGATATCAATGTGACAGCTCGGATTGGGCCTGTGCCCTTGTTGATAAGATCGGTAGTGAGCGATTTAAGCTATTGTACGACATCTACCATATGCAGATTATGGAGGGCGATATTATTGCCACCATGCGTAAGCGCAAAGATTACTTTGCCCACTATCATACCGCCGGCGTACCCGGAAGGCATGAGATCGGCGCTACTCAGGAGCTCAACTATCGGGCTATCATGATGGCTATTGCAGATATGGGTTTTACTGGTTACGTAGCTCAAGAGTTCATCCCCACAGAGAAGGATAAACTTGGTGCTTTACAAAAGGCCATTGAAATCTGTACTGTGTGATCCAATGGCCACTCTTAAAAAACTATTGCTTGATATCATTCCGGTTGTCATCGGTATCCTTCTGGCATTGATCCTCAATGGAATGGTTGAGGATATGAGAAGCAGGAAGTATTTTCGACAGTCACTTAGTGCCATTATCCAGGAAAATGATCATAATATCAAAGAAATGGAATATGCGCTTCAGCGACAGAAAGTGTTTCGAGATACTCTTTATCATTATTATCAGTCTGATACGCTGGCTATGATTGATATTACACTTAAGGCACAGGGTTTTTATTCACCTGATTTGAAACTCACCAGCTGGAAGTTTTTGTTAGAAGACTCGAAGCATACGCTGATACCTATTGAGATGATCAATAAGCTGACAGAGATTGAAAAATACTATAGTATCATCAACAAAATGACCGGCATGGTTACGGAGCAGTTTTACAGAGACGGTTATTTTGATAAGTCGGCGACCAAATTACCCATGTTAGTCTTGGTCAATGATTTCAAACAAGCCGAGGAAAGCGCGCTCGAAGTACTACAGGATTTTAAGACTTATGTGGAGGAACAAGATTTTTAGATTATGGAAATGAAAGTAGATCTCGCTTACATCGCGGATGAAGAATACATCGGAACTAACGCATCCGGCAATGAAGTATCTATAGATATGCTCAAAGAAGATAAACAAGCTATGTCACCTACAGAGCTTTTGTTGACAGCTGTTGGTGCGTGCGGGGCTGTTGATCTTGTATCGATGGTGAAGAAGCGTCGTAAAGAGCTTCGCGATCTTAAAGCTGTGGTGACTGGCAAGCGCCGTGAAGAGCACCCTCGGTCATTCACTGATATTCATGTAAAGTATCAGATATTCTCTGCTGACCTAACGGAAAAGGAAGCTGAACGTATTGTGAAGCTAGCTGTCGAGGACTATTGCTCGGTTGGAGCGACAGTGGGGGGGTCATCTAACCTTACCCATAGCTTCGAGATTATTCGGTAGGTGGTTCCTCTGGATCTGCAGGAGATTCTGATACAATCTCATACTCCTTTACCAGAGAGTTGATAGGGATTATTTTTACTTGGTTGTCTTCTTTCGCGAAAAGAACTTCATTGGTTTTACCAATGATCAATATCTGCTTCTGTTCATTATCATTGAATCGAATGGTAATAGTAGCTTGTTGAGTGATCTCTTCAAATGCCTTTTCGGCATATTTTTCTGCACTAAGATCAAGGTAAATACCTACTACCATGATGAAAAGGACAATCTGCTGATATGGAAACCATTTCTTCCTGTTCATTCCAAAACTGAATATGGTGTAGGACTTTGGTAATTTAGTTTTCCATAGCGTGTCAATTGCGGCACCAACACCTGCGGCTCCAACGGCAATAAGGGTGTAGAGTAGAATTTTAGGATCGGAAAAGGGTGCGATCAAGAAGTCAAACACATCCGCATACTCAAAAATATTAATACCAAAGAGCGCGTATTTGTTGTATTGAAAGAGCATGCCAATGCCCACCGCCACCCCGTATGAGATGGTTATGAGTGATTGCAGCTCACTGAGTGCTATAGGTAGTTTCTTTTTTGGCTGGTTTTCTTCCATTTGGTGGATGACGTAAGTCAAGGGTGACGCTTCTACTAAAGTACAAAGGGAAATCTTTTGTTTTTTGCCTCTATTGATAGAATAAATGTGTTAAGTATAGGGCTAATGCATGGCAAACCTTCTGACAACTTCAACTCGAGTTGTAGGATTTAACAAAACAACAGAGTTTTTAGGCTAGCTGAATGTAAGGTCAGATGTCGGATTAATTCAGCGAGTGGGTAGCCATAATTGTTTTACTAATCTCAGCTATCCGCACGTTTAGTTTTTTTGCTAGCCTTTCCTTTGCTTTCTCTACAGCTCTGGTAGAAACACCTTGCAGGGAGGCAATTTCTTTTGTACTCAGCCCCATTCTTAGGAAAGCGCAGAGCCGCAATTCATTATTCGTCAAGTCTGGGTAGGAACTCGCTAAAGCGTCCAAAAAACTGGGATGAACGTTTTCGAAGTAGACTTTAAAGGTATCCCAGTTATTACTGTTCTTCATGACTTGATCGAGGCGGCCTGTTAGGTCTTGTCCTTTTCCGTTGATCGAGTCAGATATCTCATTTTTGATGGCCTTTAGCTCATTTTGTTTCTGAACTTGGAGCATAACATAAGACATCAACTCGCGATTCTTCCTTTCGAGCTCGGCTTCTACATTCCGTTTTTCATTGCTCAGTTCAGTCTTTTCGGTTATCAGCCTGAGGTTTTGTTTTTTGATCATGCCCATCTTAGTAGATGTCAAAATTGAGAAAATGACCAATTCCAAAATAAACCCAACTTGCATTAGACCATGTCCGAACAGGTAATTGATGTCCGGTTCATTGAAGATGTATAAGTATGCTGCGTGACTGATCAAAATGATTGCCGAACCAACGACAAAGTATTTAGCTAAAGGATTCTCATTCTTAAGTGCAATAATCACACCTGCCGCAAAGAGAATGACGATCAACAGTAATGATATCGCTTGTTGAAATAAGGATGAGGACTGCACAAAGCCGATAAAGTACATCGTCAAACTCAATGTATAAAGCACCATGCACAACTTGACTAGCCTGGAAGCGAGGGGTAGCGTTTTACTCAGGTTAAGAAAAACAATACCGAACAAACCATATCCAGTAACCATCAGAAAGTAGGGGGTTGTATTGCGTATTACCCTTTCAATATACAAGTCTGAGACTATGCCCGATGATATTAAAAAGCCGCTGAATACTACAATCCAACTCAAAAAGCCAAAGTTGTAATAACACAATGCCGCAAAATCCCTCTCTTTTGTTCTGATATAAATACCAATGTTGTACAGGAGTACGATGAGTATAATGCCGCAAGAGAAATAATTAAAAAGCATGCTGTTGCCATACCACTGATCAAAGCCTACTGGGGTATATGCTTTAAACCCCATCTTGAATGATGGCAATAATGACACCCTTCCGATCGGAGAAGTATTGACCAACTTGAGCTTGAAAAACCTTGTTTTATTAGCTGGAATCGATATTTCTGTAATGCTTGTCTGCGTAAAAGGATAGGACCGCTCTGACGGAGGTACCAAGTATCCGTCCGTTTTGTTATGAACTACATATATATCGCCCTCAAGATGGGATACTATCACTTGATCCAGGAAAAAGGTAGAAAACCTCAATGGTGTTGCCTCTTGGGATGGATTGGAGACTGCAAACCGAAGGTAGATAGCGGTATCCCCGGGGTGAATTAAGTCAAATTTATATTCACGTGATCCCTCATCCCATAACCTGGCATAGTCATCTTCATTATCAGATGTACTTAACGTAATGTGCTTAAGCAGATCGTAGGTCTCCACACCATCCTGCAATACAATGATGTTATCATTGTCGCTGGCTAAAAGAGCTTGATTACCCCAACCAATAGGAAACAACAATAACAACAAAACCTTATGGGATACGGGTATCATGAGCCGTCAAAAATAGCCAATGATACTTAGACTGTCGTAGAATTGTCGTAACGAAAAATGCCGTTTTTCGCCTTTAGGGGCATCTCATCGTAGTTTTGTCGTAAGCCAGATTATTAACGAATCGAAGATGGAAGTGAGCTTTGTATAGGCTCAAAAGTCACGTTCCATATGCTCAAATGTTATTCAATAAATCATTGCACATTAATATCAGTTACTTGTGGAGATTACTATAGATTGATTAAGGTTTTTCAGGATCAGTCAGCTATACGGTTCTGGTTGATGCTCCTTTTTTTGATAGCAGCTGCTAACACAGCCCTAGCACAACCTTATGTTTATATCACTGAGAGAGCAGCCACTGAGGTGTCAGTAGTAGATATATTAACAAACACTGTTGTTGAAACAATTGAAGTGGGTGGTAATCCAGATGGAGTTTCTGTAAGCCCAGACGGGAATTTTGTCTATGTGGCTAATGGTAGTGATGATAACGTTTCTGTAATTGATGCAACGAATAATACAATTGTGGCGACTGTGCCAGTTGGAGATTCTCCTAGCGGATTGGATGTACTGCCAGATGGAAGTGCTGTCTATGTAGCTAATTTCTTAGACAATTCTATTTCTGTTATTAACACCTCGACCAACTCGGTAACTGCTACTATTCCTGTCACCTCTAATCCTTACTCTATTGCTGTGACCCCCGACGGTTCCACAATATATGCCTCTTTAGGCATTTTTGGAATTGAAGTGATCGATGTAGGTACCAATACTGTCACAACAACAATCGATGTTGGTTTCGCTTTGAATGTGCATATTATGGAAGTTACTCCTGATGGCAACTCTCTTTATACGACAAACTTCTCATCCAACAGTATTTCTGAGTTTAGTACCGCGACAAATACGCTATTGTCGACAGTATCCGTTGGAATCTCACCCCGAGGTATTGCAATCAGCCAAGATGGCTCTAAGGTATATGTTGCCAACTTGGACAGTGATAATGTTTCTGTAATATCCACATCTACCAACACAGTAACTACAACAATTTCAGTAGGTGATGGCCCATTTGGGGTCTCTATTACCTCTGACGGTGCACGAGCCTATGTATCTAACTTTAATGATGGGACACTTTCCATAATTGATGTAGCAACAGATCAAGTTTCAACTTCAATTAATGGTCTTCCTAATGAGTCATTTGCAAGCCCTGTCAGCTTCGGAAAGGCAATAGCTTCTAATCCGGCCCCACCAAGTCCTGAACCGGCGATTGAATTTATAAATCCGCTTTTGATCCAAAGATCCGTGGAGACTGGGAATAAGTTGAACCTAACTTCGCAAGACGCTATTCCTATTGATTTGAAATTCGATGGTGATGGCTCCAGGTTATTCATCTTAGGTGATGCAAATAACTCCGTCTATCAATATAACTTGATGACTCCTTATGCTATTAATACCGCAACCTATGATAATACATCCTTAAATTTTAACGCTCAGGATAATGATGCTCGATCTATCTGTTTTAATCCAAATGGGTTAAAGATGTATATGGTTGGTTCTGAAAATACCTTGTTGTATGAATACAACCTGGGAACTGCTTTCGATATCTCAACAGCCATATTTTCAGGCAATACCATCAATGTCAGCAGTCAAGATAGTAATCCAGTCCACTTGCAGGGTACACCAGACGGTTCTACGATTATAATGATAGGTAAGAATACGAGTGATGCTTTTGCATATCAATCGCCAAGCGGAGAATTTAATATAACCACCGCTACATTCTCTGGTAATAGCGCGTCGTTTACAAATGAGGATACTTCACCAGAAGCTCTTTCTTTCAATTGGGATGGTTCCAAAATACTGGTTTTGGGGTCTAATAATAGTGCAGTTTACGAATACTCACTTTCCAGTAATTACATCATTAGCACAGCGAATTATGACAATGTCAGCAAAGACATTAGCTCTGCAGACGTATCGCCAACAATATTGTCTGTATTGCCTGAAAATGCAAGGTTCGTAGTAGCGGGTTCCGATCAAGCAATTGCTTCAGAGTTTTTGACACCTGCGTTTACCGAAACATCAGGTAACGCGGGAGAGGTTGAAGGTACCCTCAGTTTAAACCTAATTAGTGAAACATTTAATAAGTCCGGAGCTACTTTGTCACTGGGGTCAGATTATGTTATCAGTAATCTTCCCGATGGATTGATACCATCAATTGCAGTAGCAGGAGATGGCCTTTCTGCCACTATGACGCTTACTGGAAACGCGATAAACAATGAAGGTCTAAATAATATTGGTAGTCTCAACTTCACTTTCGAAAATACCGCCTTTTTGGGTGGAGATGCAACAGCCGTTACTGGCGCTTTAGGAGCCGCCAATTCTGGTGCTATTTTTTTTGATGATACCCCTGGTAATGCTCCGACTGATATTTTGCTAAGCAACTCTTCAGCAAAATTATATTCCCCAGTTGGCTCTGTAATTGGTACGCTGGAAGCTGTGGACATAGATGCAGGAGATTCACACACCTTTACTCTTGTAAATGGAGATGACGATCTGCATAATGGTGCATTTAGTATTCAGGATGATCGACTAGTTGTTAACTCAAGTCTTGAGTTGTTCAGCCTTTCTACCTTATCCATAAGAATTAGAGCTTCTGATCCGGCAGTTACATTCGAAAAGTCATTTAAAATTAATCTAACCGACCTACCTCCTGCATCTAGTCCAGGGGTATTTGTTGTTACCAATTTTGATGAGAATAATCTCCTAACCAATGCTCGAGACATGCTCGTGTTTGATGTTGATGGTGACGGTGACCTTGACTTTGTATCTAATAATAATGCACAAAGCATTGATATCGGAAAAAACGATGGGAATGGTAATTTCACTATTTCTCAAAGTTTCACCGATACCAATATATTAATCAGTACGTTTCATGAAGCCGATGCAGACCTGGATGGTGATGTGGATTTATTCATTACTCAAAGAACCAACACGACCCTCGAAAACACTATTCTTGTTTATGAGAACGATGGGACCGGCAACTTCAGTCTTAAACAAGACCTGAAGAGTCTGACCAGTTATAGTTCTTCAAACCGAATCTCCTATCATGACTTCTATTTATCAGATTGCAATGCTGATGGATATCCGGATGTGATCTCGGCTGTCAGCGGAGATGATAGCCCACAAGCTCTAGAAGGGCCCTTTATTGAATTCTTCGTCAATAATGGTGATGGTACCTTCAACTATGATGTAAGTCGACGCATTGTTGCTACAGCCAACCCGCCTGATTTTCGTGATCAACCCATTATGGTTCCAGTAGACTTTGATTTTGATGGAGATGTCGATTTTTTCTTCACAAATGATAATGACCTTCATCTTTACGAAAAAACTGGCGACTTCACATATATTGAAACGGAGCTCAACTCAGTCTTAGGAGGAGTTGGTTCTCTTTCTTCATCAGTTCCGCTTGTCTATGACTTTGAAGGTGATGGTGATTTTGATATTCTTCGTTCAGCAGGCTCATCAGTAACCAGCATCGCAATTGATAATGGTAATTTGCCTTTCACGCTAAGTTCTCAAAACATTAGTGTAATTGCAGAACAAGGCTCAGGAATGTACACCAGGAGGTCAATAGGAGATTTCGATGGAAATGGATTTAATGAGGTTCTTGGTGTCCGGCAGACTACTAACGGTTTTTACGGGTTTACGTTCCACGATGGTGCCGGGGGGTTTACCCTAGTTAGCGATATTGACTTTACTCAAGCTGATAATCAACCCATTACAGTGGGTGATATGGATGGTGATGGTGACCTTGATTTAATGTCACGGTCTGGATACGTAATCTTTAATGAGTTGGAGAGGCCTATTCCGACTATTACTTCGGGTGAATCAAGCCCTTTAACCAATGCCAACTTTGAAATAACCATTACCTTTTCAGAAGCTGTAGATGGATTCACCGTTAGCGACTTAGACATTACCAACGGTACAGGCAGTAACCTTCAGACATCCAATAACACAACCTTCACAGCGGATATAGCTGCGATAGCAGAGGGAACCATTATCGTTGAGGTTCCGGCAATGGTCGCTACGGCTGTGGATGATGGCTTAGATAATAAAGTCTCAAATACATTTAGTATCGACTATGAAGACAGGCCAGTTCCAAGCATTGATAACGCACCCTCGCAAATTGCAGATTTAAGCCCATTTGATGTGGTCATTACTTTTAACCAGGGTGTTCGGAATTTCGAGGCGCCTGATATAGTTGTTGGAAACGGTTCGGTTACTGGTTTTAGCGAGACAGCCTCTGACGAATATGCTGTCGAAATTACACCTTCCAATTTATCCCAGGTTACTATTGATGTTGCTGAGGGTGTTGCTACAGCTATCTCGGACAATCAGGATAATCTAGCAGCTACACAGGTGATTATCCCGTTTGGTAACCCTCCAACTGATATTGTAATAAGTAATTCTTCAGTTTCTGCTTTTAGCCATGTCGGCCAGGTGGTTGGTAACCTAAGTGTCACAGGTGCTGATCCTAGTGATGTGTACACATTCAGACTAATAAATATCGCAACAGATGGAGACGTTCATAATGGTAGCTTCACGATAACAGAAGGTAAGCTGGTTGTCAATACTGAAAACATACTTCAACACAACTTGCCAGAAATGTCTGTACATGTATCTGCGACAAATGGGCTATTCACATTCGAAAAATCATTGATCATTGATATAACAGGGTTGCCTACTACCGGTGACCTGGGTAACTTCAATCAATCTTGTCAGTATTTTCAGAACGTTTATTACTTCGACTTGGGAGATATAGATGGTGATGGTGATGTAGATTTTGTTGCTAATGACATTACTTATATCAATAGTCAGCCTGTTGCCAGTGTAGCAGCCCGTATTTGGCTAAACGATGGAACAGGTCAATTTGAACGCACCAACCAAACCCTCGCCGCTAATTCGAATTTCGCTGGAGAGTTGGGATTGGGAACTAGACCAGCACTTTTGGACTATGATTCAGATGGTGATCTGGATGTGTTCCTTTCTGGTACAGGTTTCTTTATTAATGATGGTTCGGCAAACTTCTCTACGGCAGTAGCTGTAGATTTTGGTGCATCTGGTCAGCTCAGCGATATGCTAGTTGCAGATTTCAACAATGATGGCTTTCTAGATGTATTTAGAACAATATTTTCAAACACTCCTGGGGCGGGCAGTACTCTCTTTCTTGGTGATGGAGAAGGTAATTTTGTTGATCAGATGCTTGGGTTGAGTGGTGATAACATGGATGAAGCTCGAATGTTCGATTTTGATCTGGATGGTGACTTGGATGTACTCCCCAGATCAATAAATAGCAGTGTTTTCTACATTAATAATGGCAATGGCACATTTTCAGTAGAAAGCTGGGATGGATTATATCCACAGTTAGGTAATCTCGATAATGACAATGATTTAGATATACTAAGTGGGCGTGGCACATTTTATGAAAACCAAAATACCATACCTTTTTCATCCTCTAATTTTGCCATAAATCTTGACGATGAAATTACCTTTTCCAGGGACGTGTCAGTTGCTGATTTTGATGGTGATGGTAATCTGGATTTGGCATATAGTGGTGGTGATAACAATAACGGAGATCGGGGAGTAGTGTGGTATCGAGGTGATGGCGCCTTCGGACTGAGTCTAGAGCAAACCATAAGCGATATACGCTGGGGCAATAGGTTTGGCAACCCAGGGGAGGGTACAGTCAACCAAGTGGCAGATATAGACGGAGATGGTGATCTGGATATGTTCGTTTCGGGTACCGGGTTTTTTTATAACGGTGATGCTCCGGGGTGCGCCTTGCAAGTAGTTGATATCAGTACTACAGGAGAAGTGACCGATGATAATGGAACCTTTAGGGTACCAATTACGGTGACTTTCAACGATGAAGTTTATGACTTTGGTTCTGATGATGTATTCGCACTAGCACCGGAAGAGGTAATATTTAAAAATGCAGAAGATAACGGATTCAATTTCGTAAAAGTGGGTGAGGATCCAGGTCTAGGGGGTATTCCGGTTTCTACATCTGACAACACTACCTTCACCATCCAATGGCAAGTGTCTGGCTCTTCCGTTGAGTTTGCCATTGGGGAAAACGCTGCACAAAACATTTCCAATCAGGTCAATCTCGGGTCTGATACTGTCACGCTGAACTTCAACATTCCGCTGATACCTGAAATCAGCCCTAACCCAAGCAATTTTGCCACGATATCGCCCATTTCCACCTTTGTTATTTTCAATCAAGCTGCCGTGGGGGTTACAGCTGAGAGTTTCACTGTTTTCAATGGTACGATAAGCAACTTTGAAGCGGTGAGTAGCGATGTATATAGTTTTGATGTGACTCCTACTACGCTTGCTGATGTCACGATCGACCTGCCTCAAGGTAGGGTGACCAGCTTAGTTGGGGTTGAAAATGATGCGGCTACACAAGCAGTGATTACATATGTGCCGGGTGCTCCGGTTCCCACACTGGCACCTGAGGAGCAGACATTTAGTGCCCTATCTGATATCATTACATTCACAGTTACCTTCAATGAAGATGTGACCGGACTGACTTCTGATGATTTTGACTTTTTTGGTGCTTTTACCATTGAGAATTTCAATCAAATCGATGCAGCTAATTACGAGGTTTCGGTCTCCCCCAATGCCAATTTTGGCGCTACGTTCAACCTTATGGCTGGTACGGCCCAAGACTTGGATATGAATGATAACTTGGGTTCCAATTTTATCAGTATTCAACCAGCCATTGGCCCTATTCCGACAATCCAAAATGCGCCTAGCACCATTATGACCCAAGACCCTTTCTCGATCACAGTGCAGTTCGATGAGGCGGTCACAGGGTTTGGCCTCACAGGTATGAACATCATCAACGCCACGGCTTCCAACTTTCAGTCGGTCGATGCAGATACTTATACCATGGATATCACTCCGGCGGGGGAATTCGACATTTCACTCAAGGTGAATTCATTCGCTGCGGAAGATGTTGACAATAACTTTAATCAGGAGTCTGAGACTGTCATCGTTCAGTACCTGGTCGATAACTCGCCCGTCCCAGCTGTTTCATCCACTGAACCTGATCCTACCGGAAACACCTCATTTCCGATTACCATCACATTTACAGAAGCTGTTAACGGATTTGATTTGGCCGACCTTGATATCACCAATGGTACGGCCAGTAATCTGCAGACGACTGATAATACCATCTTCACAGCAGATATAGCTGTCACGGCAGAGGGTACAGTGACCATCGTAGTTCCTGAGATGGTGGCAACTGCCGTTGATGATGCCGAAGATAATGCTGAGTCAAATACATTCACGATCGACTATGTGATCCGACCGACTGTCAGCATAGATGACACACCTTTAGAAATTGAAAACCTTGATCCATTTACTGCCACGATCAACTTCAGCGAGGACGTACAGAATTTCGAAGCAGGCGACCTAACAATTGGTAATGGTACGGTCACTGGCTTTAATGAAATCGCATCCGACCAGTATGCCATTATGATTACCCCATCCTCGGCAGCTGATGTGACCATAGATGTAGCTGCAGCAGTAGCCCAGGCAGTGGCCGACAATGATGATAACTTGGCGGCTAGCCAGGTAGTTGTTCCTTACGATTTCCTTCCTGAGGTATCTATTCTCAATGCACCCACTGCGTTTAACACGCTGACTGCATTTACGGTCACCTTTCAGTTTACAGAGGATGTGTCAGCTTTTGATGTATCGGATGTTACCGTAGGCAATGGGTCAATCTCTAATTTCATGACCATTGGCGCTGATGAATATAGCGCTGAGATCACCCCATCCTCTCAGGCAGATGTGACTATCGACGTGAGTGCGGGAGTAGCTCAAGCCGTAGCAGACGGGGATGATAATCTGGCCGCAAGCCAGGTAGTGGTCACTTTTGTTGATGCCCCAGTACCTACAATCGAAAACGCACCTACCGCAATCAATAACTTGAATGCTTTTTCCATTACCGTTAGGTTTAATGAAGGTGTCAATGGGTTTACGATAGGTGATATAAGCTTAACAAATGCGAGTGCTTCTAATTTCAATAGCATAGACACAGATGAATATACGCTTAGTGTTACTCCTTTATCTAACGCAGACGTGACGATCAATGTGGCGGGCATGGTTGCCCAGGCTATCTCTGACAATGTGGATAATGTAGCTGCCAGTCAAGTAATCATTCCATTCAACGAGAACGCCCCGACGAGTGCCGACAATACGGTCACGACCATTGTCAATACCAACTATGGTTTCCAATCTTCAGACTATGCTTTTACAGATGCAGACGTAGGTGATGAGCTCACTGCCGTAAGGGTGGAGACTTTACCCGGGGTAGGTCAGCTTTTCCTTGATGCCGATAGTGACGATCAGTTGGATAGTGGTGAAGAAATGAGTGCTGGACAAGTCGTCACAGTCTCTGACATAGGCAATATGTATTTTGAGCCAGTGAATGGTGAAGTGGGCTCTCCTTACACATCATTTACATTCACCGTTTCTGATGGTATCAATTTTTCGGCTACCGCCAATACGATGACCGTAAATGTGATAGTCAATCCTGACAATACGCGTCCTACGGTAGAGATACTCAATGCACCTGACATCATTAATTCGATAGATCCATTTATGGTAGAGATCCGATTCTCTGAAGACGTAAGTGGGTTTAGCTTGTCGGATATTGATCTAGATAATGGTACAGGGTCAGGTTTTAGATCGCTGAGTGGTTCAAGGTATGAGGTGACGATTACGCCAGACGCAGAAGCGGATGTTACCATTGAGGTAGATGCTAATGTAGCAGAGGATGCTGCTAACAATGGCAATCGTGCAGCGTCACCAGTCACCGTTGTTTTTGATGCAACACCTCCGAGTGTGGTCATATCCGATACCCCAGCCCTCATCACAAGCCTAGATGTTTTTATGGCGAGGATTACTTTCTCAGAAGAGATAACGGAATTCGTCCAAGGGGACATCACCGTTACAAATGCATCATTATCTGATTTCACTAACGTAAATGATCAAGAGTTTACCGTGCAGGTCACGCCTACAACCATTGCGGATGTTACCATCCAGGTACCAGCAAGTGTTGCGGTTGACTTGGATGATAATCTGAATACTGCTTCGGACATTGTATTGATTCCGGTAGGAACAGCACCTACTGTAGAAATACTCGATGCTCCGCCAACGCTGAGCACTTTAGATACTATCGCTTTTAAAGTTGCCTTTAGCGAACCCGTCAGCGGATTTGAGTTGTCTGACGCTACGTTGACGAATAGTACTGCCAGTGAGTTGACCGTATTAGACGATAGTACATTCACGGTTAGTATAGTACCTACGTCGGTCAACCCGATTACAATAGACATTGACCAAGGGGTGGTTACAGATGCTGATGGTCAGGGCAATGAACCTGCGCAGCAAGTGATTATCGCTGTAGGGCAGCTGATGCCTCCTGAGGTGCAGATCACGAGTTCTTCTATGAAGATATCTCCTGATGATATCGCCATATTGGAGATACAGTTTAGTGAGGATATCACAGGATTTGAGATTGCCGATGTTAGTGCAGCTGGAGCTGATATTTCTAATTTGACACCAATCGATAATCGAACGTTTACAGCTGATGTACAATCCAACGACACCACAAATGTTATTCTGGTTATACCTGGAGCGGTTGTAAAAGACTCGGATCTACTCGACAACCTTGTGTCCAATGAGCTTACCCTGTTGCTAGACTCGGACGGTGATGGCGTGCCAGATGATGACGAGGAAGATGATGACCCTGATGACGATGGAATCGATAACAAAAACGATCCAGATGACGATGGTGACGGTAAGCCTACATTGCTCGAAGACGCCAACGGCGATGGTGATCCAACCAATGATGACTCTGATGGTGATGGCATCTCGGACTACCTCGATACGGACGATGATAATGATGGTGTATTGTCAATCAATGAAGATGTAGATGGAAATGGCACTTCGGCCAATGATGATACGGATGGCGATGGTATCCCTAACTGCTTGGACGATGATGATGACGGTGATGGTATACCTACAAAAAATGAAGATCCTGATAATGATGGTGATCCTACTAATGACGACTGTGACAATGACGGGATTCCTAACTACTTGGATGCAGACCTTTGTGACACAGATGGTGATGGCGTACCTGATGTAGATGAAGATCGTGATGGAGACGGTGATCCAAATAATGATGATACTGACAATGACGGTATACCCGATTATCTCGATGAAGATGATGATGGAGATGGTAAACCGACAAGTATCGAAGACACTAATGGCGATGGAGATCCGACCAATGACGATTTAGATAATGATGGCATTCCGAACTATCTGGATACGGATGATGACGGTGATGGTGTACCATCTTTAGATGAAGATGTAAATGATGACGGCAATCCAGCCAATGACGATACCGATGGTGATGGATTACCTAATTGTGTGGATACAGATGATGATGGAGATGGTGTGCCGACGGCTGACGAGGATGTTAATGGTGATGATGATCCAACCAGCGATGATACTGACAATGATGGCATACCGGACTATTTAGACACTGACGATGATGGTGATGGTACACCTAGCAGTGAAGAGGATCGAAATGACGATGGCAACTATTTCAATGATGACTGTGATGCTGATGGCTTACCTGACTTCCTGGATGCTGACCTATGTGATAGTGATGGAGATGGTATCCTTGATGAAGATGAGGATCTTGATGGTGATGGTGACCCCAACAATGACGATACCGACAATGATGGTATCCCCAATTACTTAGATGACGATGATGATGGTGACGGCACATTGACTTCCGAGGAGTCGGGTGACTGTGATCTGGATAATATACCTGACCATCTTGATGCAGATAACTGTGATCTAAAGGATATTCCAAACCTGTTTAGTCCAAATGGCGATGGCATTGATGATGTATGGATCATACCTGGAATTGAAGCATTCGCTGGTAACACAGTTACGATCTTTAATCGGTACGGCAATAGGATATTTGAAATCAAGGGCTACAATAATGCCGATAAGGCTTGGGACGGTCGTGCTGACATTGGCATAGTCATTTCCCAGGATGCCGGGGTTCCTGATGGTACTTATTTCTATGTGCTTGATCCTGGTGACGGATCAGAAGTATTAAAAGGTTTTGTTGTTATTAGACGCTAATCAAGTCTCAAAAATTGAATAATATGAAATCAAAACTGCTCTTCTTAGGCATCCTGATCAATTTTTGGGTGGCTGATATTTCAGCTCAGCAACTCGCTGGGTTCTCTCAATACATGTTCAATGGGCTTGCAATTAACCCTGCCTACGCTGGTGTGCATGAAGCTGTGAGCGTCACAGCCACCAGCCGCTGGCAATGGGCAGGTTTCGAAGGGGCTCCAAACACCCAGAACCTGGCTGTTCATGCCCCTATCAAGGATAAGAACATAGGGTTGGGGGTTCAGTTCATGCGAGACGAGATTGGGTTCAACAGGGAAAGTGCTTTCCAACTTAATTACGCCTACAGGATCAATATGCCAAAAGGTACGCTATCCCTCGGCCTGTTGGCCGGACTGTCAAATTTTAGTATACAGTATGCTGATGCGAGAGTGATAACAGCCGATCCGACACAAGTAAACCTCAATGAGGTGGTTCCTAATTTTGGAGCAGGGGCATTTTACTATCGGGCCAATGCATACCTTGGCATATCAGCTCCTGTATTGATAAAGTCGACAATAGAGACAGAGCAGGGTAGCCTTTTTGAGCAACAGAGCCACTTCTTCATCACAGGAGGTACGGTTTTTTCAGTGAGTCGAAATGTCAAGTTGAAGCCCAACTTCCTGCTGAAAATGGTATCAGGTTCACCGGTAGGTTACAATATCAACCTCAATGCGATCTTCAATGACATTTTTTGGTTTGGTGTATCAGTTCGACCACCAGAGTCTATCAATTTCTTGCTTGAGTTTCAAGCGACCGATCAGTTAAGGATCGGTTATGGTATGGACTACATCTTGGACGAAGTGCTATCGCAAGCGGCTACTACCTCCCATGAATTTATGATCAACTATCGCTTCAACTGGGGCAATAAGACTGTCATTACACCTAGATATTTCTAATTAGAACCATCAAGAAAATGAAAAAAGTATTCTCCGCGCTGATCATCGTTTATGGTGTAATAGTCCATCTGGCCGCTCAAGATATTCCAATGTTGGATAGTCCCCAGGGGTTGATTTCATTGGGTGATGAGGCCTACTCCAAAGCTCAATATGCAGGCGCCATCGACTACTATTCCCGAGCCCTGCAGGCTGATGATGACAATGGTGAACTTTGGCTAAAGTTGGCCGATAGCTATCGGTCGATCGGCAAGTCCGAATTAGCGGCGGCTTCATTTGAGAAAGCTGAGATGATAGGAGCGCAGTTTTCAACTACTGCTGCGGATGACTATGCAGAGACACTGCTGACGTTAGGTAACAGATCTAAGTCGGAACAACTATTTGAAGGGGTTGATAAGGATGTAGATCGTGTTCAGAACCGGCTGATCTCTTTAAATGATTACGAACAATTCTTTATAGACTCACTAACGTATCTCGTAAGTGAATTGAATATCAACTCTGACAAATCAGATTTTTCTCCGGCTTTTTACCGAGACGAGTTAGTATTTGTATCGGCGCGCGGGAACCGGCCGCCTTGGGAGCCGCTAGACAAGAGAAGTAACGAGCGGTATCTGTCCCTATATCAGGTCAACCCATCGAAGAATGCTGAGGTAGCAACTTTTGACTTGCCGCGTAGCAAATTCCATGATGGGCCGCTGACCTTTTTTGCCGATGGTAAGAAATACTTTGTCACAAAGAACAATTCTAGCCCCAATAGCAATACATCATTTTTGAAGCTATTTATGGTGGAAGGGGACGATTCGCAAAATGAGTCACTTAAGGAGATGCCCTTCAATGGTGACAGTTTTTCGACCGGTCACCCAACTACACTGGACGGGTCTTCTGTGATTTTTGCCAGTAATCGACCTGGGGGTTATGGAGGTTCAGACCTTTACATTTCTTTCTACCAATCAGGGCAGTGGAGTAGTCCTGAGAATCTGGGTGATAAAATCAATACTACTGGAGATGAATTATTTCCATTCATATCAAAGACTAGACAGCTATATTTTGCTAGTGATGGCCATGTGGGACTTGGCGGATTAGATATTTTCAAAATTGATTTTGATGGACGTTCCCGACTTTTGAACCTCGGCTATCCGGTTAATAGTAGCTATGATGATTTCAGCCTTATCATAGATGAGGCGATGAACAGCGGTTACTTTGCCAGTAATCGACAAGGAGGTCAAGGTTCCGATGATATTTATGCTTTTACTATATCGTCTGTTTCGATCGTCTCGAAATTGATTGATGATGTGACGGGAAAGCCTGTGTCCGGTACTTTTAAAGTTGTCGACGCTGAAAGTGGTGAAGAGATAGCTTTCGCTCAAACAGAGGATGGAATACAGTTTGACGCCCTCAAAGGTCGTAAATATCAAATCATAGGTACGCCTGAGAAAGGCAATCCTATAGTTTACGATCTCAGTACTAGTGCTATAGAGGAAGACGTGGCTGAGGCGATTCTCACTGTAAAATCTTACCCGATTATAAGTGTCCGTTTGACGGAGGAAGCTACTGGAGAGGTGTTTGTCAGACAACTATCTTTCCGACACAATGAATCAGAGTTCGAAGGGGCAAAAACATCAAATGATCGCCATGTCTTTAAAAGTGAAGGCTTTGGAGAGTACCTGGTAGCGGGTGAAGATCCAGGTTTCCAACCTTTTCTTATACCATTCGAGTTAGATGAGACCATCAAAGACTCTATTTTGGTCGATCTTACCTATCGGAGAACGGCTAAGCCAAGTACTGGCTTGGACGATTTGGCATCAAAATCAGAGCTTTCACTTGGGGATCGAGTAGTTGTCGATATCCCCCTCTTTGATGTCAATACCGCAAACCTTTCGGATCAGGCGAAACAAGGCCTGGATCAAATCCTTAAGCTGCTAAGAAATGGCCAATCTCCGAGTATTGAGGTGATAGGGCACACAGATAGCAGGGGAGCTTCAAGCTACAATCAGCGCCTATCACTGAGAAGGGCAGTAGCTGTGAAAGATTACTTTGTGGCTAATGAATATGACCCTAGCACAATAGATACGGTTGGTAGGGGCGAGACAGATCTGCTAAATGATTGTGCTGACGGTGTGGACTGCACAGAGAAACAACATGAGGCTAACCGAAGAATAGAGGTACTGGTAAAATGATACACTGTTGATGGCAACTCGAAACCTAGGAGGTCTTCTTGATACTTTCAGTTGCCATTAACCAATGTACAAAGGGAAATCTTTTGTTTTTTGCCTCTTAGTTCGATCACTCCGAGCTCTTCAGTTATGTAACCATTAACCTCGCTCCTGATCCTATCCGTTAGCATTTTCGATAGGAGAATATCCACCCCCAGCTCATTGCATTTGCTTTGGATCCTGGCCGTAGTGTTCAGTACATCTCCCGAGTACGCGATATCCCGTTTAACTACACCAATTTCACCTGCCATAACATTGCCAAAGTGGAGACCGGCTTTGAATTCGGGCTGGATACCGTACTTGTTCTCGAAGTGTTCACGATGAGATAGTAGTCTTTTCTGAACATCGAAGAAACAATTGATACAATTGCTTTGATCCACTCCGAGAGGAAGTGGCCAGCTGATAACGATCTCATCGCCTACATATTGATAGATTTCACCCTTGTGTTTGAGGATGCTGGTAGTAGAAAGTTGGACTACTTCGCGCAGAAACTCAAAGTATCGTTCTTCACCTAGCGTTTCTGCGATAGTAGTAGAGGAACGCAAGTCCAGGAACATAAAGACACGCTCTTCTCTTGAAGGATGGAAGTATTTTCCTTGTAGAAATTTCACAAACACCCCAGGACCGTACTTATCATTTACAAGAAAGACGATTAGTGTTCCAAGTACTACTATTAACCAAAAAACGAATGGAATGATAATTACAGGCGAGAAATGTCTTTCTATTACCTCTTCCCAAAGCTTGGGATCGAGTAGGGTTGTATTCAGGAAATTGATATTGTAGAAGGTGCTCGTAGGTATGGAGACCAAGAAAAACATTGAAGTATAAGAAATTAGTATATTCCTGATCGTCCAGCCATATGGTTTAGTTCTTAGCCATTTTTGCCAGATAAAGGTGAGTATTGTGCCCCCAGACAAGCCTGCCATTAGTCCTGTCAAAACACTACCCCTAAACAGTATCCATACATCGTACCTTGGAACCTCACTTGCACTCGCGCCTACTTCAATAAGCGATCCCCATCCGATAAGAAATTGTAAGATGGAAATGATGGTCCAGGCAAAAGTGATCCAGAGTATTTTTTTGATCTGATCAGTCAGGTTCATTGTGAGAAGATACTGGCTATATAAAAATTCTCAACGCTAAAGAGTCAAAATAGATTAACTGTACTTTGATTATGCTTCAGTGTTACATGTAAGCCTTGTCGGTTCACGACTATGGCCATCCGCTTGACGAATATTTGGAGATCAGTACCAACTTGTGACTCATTCCTTCAGTTGATTCGCTCAAAAGCACTAATCATCGAATGGAGCTACCAACCAAAAAACCTAACTTATGACCATGGGCTATCAGCAAAATTGGATCAAAAAGGAGCGTAAGTTTTTTATTGCTTCCTCAGCGTTCCTTTTGGTGCTTTTCGCCCTTGCGATGATACAAAATGTAATCAGATACGGTGCAAGCACCACTTACAGTCCTGTACGCTCAGTTACCTATCTGCTCATCTCGCTGCTTTTGTTCCTGTCACTCTTGCCATCAATACTCCAGGTATCAAAACTTGTGTTGGATCGCTACCCTCGATACTACGTGGTGAGTGCTATTGTGATCAGTATATCATCCATCCTGATCTTTTATGCAGGTTCTGGAGCCATTATGTACCTGCTGGGCTTTTTTGATGACTTCTTCAACATCAAATACGCCAGACAATATTTCGGTAGAGAGGCACTCTTCCACCTTATACTGGTTATTGGCGCGTGTGTATATATATTTTTCACTTACCAGAAAAAGGCTAGGAGGTTGGTACGGGGAAGTGTCGGTCGAAAATCTGTGACTATCCAAACCGCCTTGATCAGATACGTCGAGGCAGACGACCATTATCTTAAACTATATACTGAAGACTCTCAGCTCGTAAAGCGTTCGACCATGGACAAAATGAGCGAAGAGTTGGAGCCAGAGTTCATACGCATACATCGAAAATATCTCGTTAACACCAGTTTTATAATTGGTAAGGAACGTGAGCAGCGCGATGAATATGTACTTCTGGAAGGAGGGATCAGGCTTAAGGTCGGCCGGTCTTATCAACCCCTCGATATTGAAACTATTCTGAATGAAACCTCAAAATTGAAAAAGAAATGAATGGATCAAGACGTACGTTGGTCAAAAGCTCAGTACTTGGTATGTTGGCTGTGTCAACACCTAACCTCATCACCGCTAACACTCGAAGCACCGATTCGATGCATCCCTCTGATAATGAAGAGCGATACTACCTATACCCAGCCATAGATGACGGAACAGCTAAGGAAGTGGTTGGTAAATCTCATTCTGATTTTGATAAAGTAAAGGCACTGATTTCAAAACGTCCGGAACTTTCACGAGCAACATGGGACTGGGGCTTTGGTGATTGGGAGTCGGCTATTGATGCTGCCTCTCACATCGGTAGACGGGACATAGCTTTGCTTTTGATAGAGTATGGCGCGCGCCCTACCATCTTTACTTATGCAATGTTAGGCGAGTATAATGTAGTGAAGGCTATCGTAGAGACTCGCCCCGGTATTCAGTCCATGACAGGGCCTCATGGCATTAGCTTGCTGGACCATGCGAAAGCGGGTTTACGTATGGACTCGATGACAGATGTGGAGCACTCTAAAGTAAAAGGAGTTATAGACTATTTAGAAGAATTAGGAGATGCCGACCCCCGTCCGGAAAGTAAAGTAGTCTCTGACAAGGAAAAAGAATTGTTTCAAGGCGAGTACCGCTACGGAGAGAGCGAGACGGAAGTGTTTTTTGTTGGCCTGAATATGAGAAATATGATGTCTTTTGGACGGAAGGGCACTTTTGGTACCGGGATGTATAGAATTAAAGACAACACCTTTGGTGCATATGCCGCGCCTTCTATCAAGATTGAGTTTGAAGTGGTCGAGGACAAAGTGCTGGCGCTGACGTTGGAAGAGCCTGATATGCAGGTGAAAGCTATTCGTATTTGATGCTAATTCAGTATGAGTAACAAGGAAGCCACCGACACCAAAAGCCATAATGCTATCCCCAGTGCCAGTGCTTTCCATCCAAGCGTTTTCAGATCAATTCCCGGTAGGCTGGAACCCACAAAGAAGAGTGCAAGGACCATAAGCGATTTTGCCCCATGTACAATGTAGCCTGTCTGAGTAGCTGAGATAGGTAAAGCACCCTTGGCAAATACAACAGCTATGAAAAGGAAAATGAACCATGGCAACCTAACGTTTCTGTTTTTGCTTTTAAAAACAAGTACCGAGAAAACAGCTACAGGAACAATCCATAAAGCGCGTACTAATTTTACGGTAGTAGCAACCTGTAGAGCTTCATTCCCATAGATGCTTGCAGCTCCGACCACCGAACTGGTGTCGTGTATGGCAATGGCTGCCCATGTACCAAACTGGTCTTGACTGAGCCCCAACCACTGACCTATCATTGGAAAAAGCAGCAAGGCAATCGCATTAAGTAAAAAGACTACTCCAATAGAGATACTGATGTCTTTTTCTGTAGCGGAGATGATAGGGGTGACCGTCGCAATGGCGCTACCACCGCATATGGCTGTACCTATGCCTAGCAGATAAGAGAGCTTGTCAGGTAGTTTCAGTTGACGACTGAGTAGCATGGTCGTACCTACAGTTAATGTAATGAAGCAGATCGTGAGTCCAATGCTATCCATACCTGTAGTCAGCGTCTCTTGCCAGTTCATGCCAAAAGCAAGACCGACCACAGCGATCTTGAGCAGATTTGAGACGACTTGACTATTATGTTTTGGAAAAGGATGACCAAGAAAATAACCGGTAACCAACCCTATGATCAGAGCTAAGGCACTATTGATATTGGGCAGAAGCGTAACAATGCCTGCAATGAGAAATAGCATGCCTCTCCAAGAAGTGTAAGAGGTTGATGGAAGGTTTTTGGAGTTGATGTTGGTTCTAGATTGGTTTTACAAATTTGTCCGGTAGGCGCTTCGAGTTCTAGAAGCATCTATCACTATTGGTAATAACTAATGACCAGAGGTTATTTGGCCTTAACTTGGAATGTATTGTCTCGAGCGTAGGGTTATTTAGCTGCCGTTAAAGATTGTGGAATGGACACAAAAAAGGCCTCACGAGGAGGCCTTTCAAATAGGTAAGATCTATAATCAATTACGCGATTTTCACATTAATTGCATTTAAACCTTTTTTACCTTCTTTTAATTCGAAGGTCACTGCGTCGTTCTGCTTGATCTCATCAATCAACCCAGAAACATGTACGAAGAATTCTTGATCAGAATCATCGTCTTTAATGAAACCGTATCCTTTTGACTCATTAAAGAACTTAACTTTGCCTGTCTGCATTAAATAGTAATTAGAATTAATAATGCACAAATGTTAGGGATAATGGACGCGATTCCAACCATTGATCTGAATATATTTCGGACAATCAAATGATTTAATATGCGTGTAACAGGAGAAATAGAGCATCCGGATGTGAAGATCACGATCTTTCACTGGAACAATAAATACCTGGTCAAATTCGAGCGTGGGATGCTGGAACAGACCTATAAATTCAGTGAATTTGACGTGACCGGTGAAGCCGAAATCAAGGAAATGATTGATGAAACCTTTATCTCGAAAGTATTGGCACGGTTCTCAGATATGGCAGAAGACCATACCGCACTGCTTGATTATTGAAGCCAAAGTTGGGTTTTGGTGACCATTCTCTGGATAGATTCTTCATCTGGTGTTTCTTCTAATGGTACCCATGATAGGGCGTTGGATTCATGATTACCCATTATAGAGGCATCCTCACTAGCGTGAAAAGCCCACCTTACATCATAATGATCGTGTGCGGGGACTCCTTTCCTTTCAGGTATGAGATGGATATCAATATCGAATATCTTCTCTTCGATCAATGTGAAAGCTTTCAATGCTGTTTCTTCCATCAATTCTTTTTTTGCCACACGAACTAAGTTTTCATCTCCATCGGCATGACCACCTGGTTGGAGCCATCTATTGAGTTTTGCATGATGAAGCATCAATACTGCAGTCATGTCATAGTTGAGGACCCAACTCGACGCTGTGATATGTGCATGTAGCAGTGAACGCTCGTAGCAGTTAGAGAACTCGAGCAATTCTAAAAACTTCGGAAGAAAAGTGGCTTCAGTAGCGTTGTAAGGCTGATACTTTAAAAGCGCATCACGCAACGCGGACCGATCTGTCATAATATGACTGTATTGACTTTATTGATCCTGCCTTCTTTGAGTATGGCAGTTTTTACTCCCTCACCCATATTGCTCTTATCCCTTGATTTAGCATCTACATAATAGGACTGAGGAGCGAGCCCTTTAAAAGTCACTCTTCCTTTTTTATCGGTTTTAACTGGGCCGGCTAACGGATTACTATCGCTGTTATAGTCTTCCTCAGAACCGTAAACGGTTACCACAGCACCTTCGACAAAATTGCCAAGGTTATCGATTACAGTCACCTTCAGAATGGTAGGTAATACATTAGGTTTCCCATAGCTGGAAAGGATGAATACGAGCAGAACGAGTAACTCAATGATAGGTATGTATGACCATTTCTTCATGGTATAAAGTTAGAGAAAACTTAAGATGTAGACCCCTTACGCTGACACAGTTGGTGTAAACAGATAATCAACTAATTCACTGTGTTCGAGCGGTGCAGCATACAATTGATCAGAGTAGACACTGGCCATCACCTTGATATATGATGGTTTGTCATTGACGAGTATATGCTCGATAAGAATGTTGCCATAATGCTGTTGCACCTTGGTCGATCCGGAATGCGAGATAGGCTTGAAATAGTACTTTTCTTTGGTTTCTATGAATTCCCCCTTATCAGTGATCATAGTATCAGCGTTGGCCTGCTTGTATTCAAGGGCGTGGGTCTTTCGGGCAAAGTGCTCGAAAAGGAATTGGAAGTCTTGCTTTGAGATATCGGGATTATAAGATAACGCAAAGCCGTTGGCAAGAGAAGATTGAAACAGGTGTACATCATAGCTGCTCCGCACTTTGAGCATTTTATAGTGATAGCCCTTTTGGTATTTATCCAGGTACTCGGTGAGCTGAGGCTGCTCACACCATTCCTGATAGGCCTGCTCATATCGCTCGCTCCGTTTTAATACCTCATGCGTGATCTGGGAAGATCGTGCCGCCTTTGTAAAGAGTTTTCGATAGAGGTCGTCAAAGTAGCTCATACTTTCACAACGAGACTTTACCGGTTATGTTAAGACTATTTAAGGAGTGTCACCCCACCATATTGCTCGATCACGGATTGAGTGGCATCTAAGGAGCTTCTGAATACCATTTTATAGGCGTAAGTGCCCGTTGGCATTAACTGGCCATTGAGGGTGCCGTCCCATTGGAAGTCCTGATCATCCGAATGAAATATGAGCTCTCCCCATCGATTGAATATAAAAATGGAGTACTCAGTGACATAGTCATTTGGATAAACAAAGAACGTATCATTCACGCCATCCTCGTTAGGAGTGAAAGCATTAGGAGCTACGACCGTAGGGCGACAGTCATCTTCTACAATGATACGGTCGTTGACACAAGTTGATCCATTGAATAGTTCTACAATGTAAGTGCCTGCTTCTGTTACTAGTAAAGTTCGCTCGGTTGAAAGAACCCCCTCTACACCATTTTGAGTCCATGAATAAGTATCAAAAAGACCAGGGTCGAGTTCAATACTACCACGCTCTGGATCAGGGTCCAGTGAGCATATGAGCTCTTCGTTTGGCAGTAGTAGTTCTTCATCCTCTATCGGAATGACCAACACATCAATAAAATCCGAAGTGGAGCAGTTACCATCGATATCTGTCACATTTACCGTGTAAGTACCGGTTGAAGTTACGTCGAGAAATGCCGTGGACTCATCTGCGATGACGTTTCCATTCTCATCCTGCCATTGGAAGATGACATCCGCAGTGATCGAGGCTTCAGCTGTTAGCTGTATGAGTCCGTTCACATTGCAGTTAGGTTCTGATGAGATCGTGACCTCTAGTGGGGTCAGGGTAAGACTGTCTGTCTGTACACAACCGGGTGCCCCTGCTTCTCTGACAGATATATTGTACGAACCACCTTCCGTGACACCTACCCGAAATGGTGTCGTTGCAAAATCTGCTGAAGGTATTGGCTGTGTGCCATCATAAACAGTACCATCAGATCCTGTTACTACCTGACCAGTGCCATCAAGTAAAGTGAGCAGTACCGAGTCGGCAACATTGCCATTGAGTTCAATATCCAGTCCACAAATACCAGCCTGACTCGTGATAATATCGAAGCTAGCGATATCTTCAATGTTGATGTTTTGAGTATTTGTACATCCACTAACCGTGTTAGTGACGAACAGCGTATAAATGCCAGCACCGAGGCTATCGACTGTAACAGGATTAACGCCATTGAAAGTGCGGGGAGTTACGTTGACAGGACCTGTCATGCTGTAGGTAAAGTTACCATCTCCACTTAGTTCGAAGGTCAAGCGACCATTGTTGATACCACAGGACGAGTTGAAAGTTTCGATCGCTGAGACAGTTGGTTCTTCTAGGACTGTGATATCTACACTGTCTGTAGCGGCACACTTGAGAATAGGATCAAAGGCCCTGATTTGATAAGAATACACACCTGGAACATCCGTATCCACAGGCTGAAACCTGTCAGTACCAACTACTTCACCATTTATCTGCCAGGTATAGGAGAGCCCTCCCAGCCCATTACTCCCATCAATATCCGTTAAGTCCTCATTCTGGCACGCATTGATTGGAGGTCCGAGTTCGATAGGAGGTCTTTGATCACCTACCAATACCGTTTGGGGTGCCGACGAACATCCTTCCTGATTAGTAATGAAAACGCTCAACGTACTTGCTTCTGAAACCTGGATTACGCGACTTGTATCACCCGTGGACCAGGTATAGCTGTAAGCTGCAGTGTCATTTGGGAAAGCTGCTATTTCTATGAAATCTTCCTCACAGATGTTTTGAGGACTTTCTATCATTACTGAGTCCGGAACGGCAAAAATCTCCAATGTATCGGTGAACACGGAATCAAATCCACAACGATTGTACACGCGTAACTGTACCAGATATTCTCCAAAATCATCATAGGGACGGATGGGATTTTGCACCATTAGGGTGTCAGGGTTGTCGGGAAATGAAGCTAATGGATCGTCACCAAATATCCAGTCATACTCGTCTATATCGGATGTGCCAGAGCCTAAAAACTCAACGGGTTGTCCAAAGCAGGTGTTGGCAAAAGTGATCCCCGGAGACTGAGGAGGGTTCGACACGATCTGGACAAAATTCGGTAATCCGAGCAAGCTTGAAGTGCCAGCTAACAGCGGAAATGCCGTCGGACTAAATGTAGGATTATCTGCCGTAGGTCCGTTGATTATCCCAAGTGACTGGAGTCCCTCTACGGCTACATATACTTGTCGGTCCGGGCCGGTCTGAATGGCCCCTAGTTCTTCACCACCTTGATAAACTACGTTTTTAGTGGCCTGGATATCTGTCTCTTGATCATCCGTGCCAAGACTGTCCAGACTATATTGGATCAGCTTGGAGTTACCGTTGTTGGTTGTAACATACACCTTGCGACCATCCGATGAAAACTCGACTCCATAGATCACCGACGGAGCGGGTTCTTCTATATCTATGGTAATGCCATTGCGTACTCTACCAATCGAGTCGAACTCGAATATCTCCAGCAGGTTGGTTGTTCCCGGTAGGGCCACTCCGACTAACTCCCCGTTTGCGAGTTTCATATAGCCACGACCTTTTAGCTCGTCATCAAAGAAATGGAGCGAACCTTCCGAGGTGATCGTAGGCGTGGCGATTCCCTGATTGCCTACCTGATAGGCCCTAAAGGTATTATTGCCATATTCTTTTCCTAGCATCCAGGTGGTGCCGTTACCAAATCCTGAGGCCGTCATACGTTCTGAGCTGTTTCTGAAGAGCGGCTGGTCTTTGACGATCACTTCTCCGCGCGCACTATCCAACCTGATATCAACGATGGAATAGCTCATCTCATAGTTGTAGTCTCCGTACACCCTGTCTGCTGTAAATACATAGAATATGGTTGCACTTTGTTCACCTGCAGCGGTGACGCTCGACACTGGCACGATCATAGCACCATTGGATACCGTGCTATCACCCCCGATATCAGTACCGTTGGTCATTACCTCATGATCACGGTTCCATATGGTCGACCCATTGGTGTAGAAGAGCAGGTCGCCATTCCTATCAGAAACCGTAGAGCAGTTTTCCGGGGCGATCATCGCCCCGTCATCCAGGGCTGTCGCCTGAGGAGTAAAGTTGATGCCGGCATTTTGACCAAAGTACCAGTAGTTGAGGACCTGGGTCTCATCGCCGTAGACAGTTACTTGAATTTCATCGAAGCTGTGACAACCATCGGGACTCTCTACGTATACCCAGTATGTTCGGGTCGTATCCGAATTAGCCATAATGGTCGGTGAGGTTTCTCCTGTATTCCAAGAAAAGGTGCTGCCAGCTGGTGGAGGCATTTCGGCATCAGCGAAAGGGTCCAGGATGAGTTCTTCACCAGGACAGATGGTGGTATCATTTCCCAAATCCGCCATGAGCGAATTCATGTTGATAGTAACATTCCTCTGTACAGTCCTGAACTTGCCGTTGAGTGAGACCGTCATGGTGACCGGTCCGGAATAGGCGGCTTCATAGCCATAAATAGGAGAGAAGGAGCCAGAACCACCACCATCACCAAAATCCCAGGTCACTGTCTGGGGTGTAGGATTGACCACAGGAGTGAAAAAGACCTGGTTGTTGGTGCAGCTTACAGAGTCTGTAATATTGAAGTCTACAAAGTCGAATGGGTTGTTAGAAGCAGGTGCGAACTCTGGAAATTGGACCGCATTAAAACCAGTGTTTCCCAGTGGTAGACTATCATAGGCTGTACTCTCCAGGAGACTGTCCGGGAAATCAAATCGACCAAGCTCAACAGGAGAGGTTTCTGTGAGTTGATAGAGATGATATAACCGTGTGTCAGGACCTCTTCTCAATCCTAAACTCCTAAAAAAGCTATAGGGGATCACGGCTGTGGTCACGGATATGGTGTCAAAACCATACTGGTAAACCTGTCCTGTAGAAGGACCGCCGGCTGCATTACCAGTTCTACTGAAGAATAGTTTAGTGCCCGAGGCTGACCAGGCAATATCCGATACAGCTGCCCCACCATTATCTGTATTTCCAGAGTTGAGTATCTGAGTATTAAAGCTTAAAGTGCCTGTCCCCGGATCAAAATCGAAGATGAGTATGTTCCTGTTAGCATCTTTTGGTGCTACCGCCAATAGTAAGGAATCTTCGTTGTATGCAAAGCTGGCTACCTCAAACGGTGGTACACTTGCATTGAATGGATTGAAGGTCTGGACAGTACCAAAGTTGGTGTCGTCAATGGTCATCACACGAAACTGGCTGCTGCCTACATCCTGATTGACCAGCCAGTAGGCATCCCCTAGTCCGGGCAATACGATCATGGCGTCCGAAGGATTGACCAATCCAGTTGATTGATTGATCATGTTTGTCACGTCTCCAAGGGGTGGCTGACCAGGTCCTGTCGCATTTCCTTGCAACAGGCTATTCACGATAGTGTACTGTACTTCATTGACGCCTGTCACGCCGGAGTTAGTAAAAAGATAGTAGGCAGCCGGTGTACCGGGTGCTGGTGATGCGACGGCAGCATTATTTAAATTGGGGTTGCCATTAAGGATGACTCCTGCGTTCAGCATCGATTGGTGGGTAGCATCGAAGATGTCTGTACCATCAGAATAGAAAATCAAATCTCCTGTAGCTTCGTTGGCTGCTACTGCACTGCCTCCACGACCAAAAGGAGTCGCCTGATTACTAACAACGTTGACCTCTACGCCTGGCAGGTTTGTCTTATCAAAGATCAGAGCGTCTTCGGTGCTGCCAAAGTACCATTGGTTGTCGATCAGGGGGTTTTCACCTTGTGCCATACACAGGCTTTGAATTCCCCACAGGAGTAAAAAAATTGGGAGCGAGGCTAATTTTTGTCTACATGGCACGTTTACCATTCTGATAAGGGTTGACAGATTATCAATTGTATTTGATCTGGCTCATAGTTACGACAAATGCCCTTTTCTGGCAAGTAATAAACTGTGATAAGAACCCAACGCACATTGATGTACTTTCATTACAATTGCGTTAGATATTGTTTGTCTGTAGTAGTTTTTGACAGGTTTATCCATATTTTACGTCGCGTGACTTATAGAACTTATATCCTCTTCTTCCTATTGAGCACTATTGGTTTAGGTTGGTTTTCCAATAACAAGGCTTATGCGCAAGACCCTCAGTTTTCTCAGTATTACGCTGCGCCACTTTATCTCAACCCGGCCTTAGCAGGGATCAACCAGAAAGGTAGAGCAGGAGTCAACTACAGGCAACAATGGCCTTCCATACCGGCCAGTTTTGAGACTTTCTCTGCGTATATAGACTACAATTTCGAAGACTATAATAGTAGCGGAGGTTTTATAGTCACCAATGACCGAGAGGGCCTGGCTGGTCTAAATTCGACAACTATAGGTTTGCAGTATGCTTATCAGACTTTTGTCAACTACAAATGGGCCTTTCGACCTGCTATGCAGGTTTCGTACACCCTTCGGGATATCAACTTTGATAAGCTTGTGTTTGGTGACCAGCTAGATGCTACAGGGGTCATTAACCCTGCGACGGTAGAAGATCTCAATACAGGCCTCAATGTCAATTACTTTGACCTGGCTTTTGGAGGTATACTCTACAGCAACAATGTATGGATAGGAGCTAGCTTTCACAATATACTTGAGCCTAACCAATCACTGATAGGTGGTGAAAGTATACTTCCCAGTCGTTTCTCATTGCATGGTGGTTATAAGCTACCGCTGAATGTGGGTAAACCTGGTACCTATGAAGGTCGTGAGCGTAGCATTACACCTACTTTCAACTTCAGGTCCCAGGGAGAATTTGATCAATTGGACCTGGGAGTTTATCTGACCTTGCAACCTGTCATTTTCGGCTTGTGGTACCGTGGTATACCGGTCAAGCAGTTCGAAAACTTTCCAAACAATGAGGCTTTGATCTTTATGGTCGGAATAACTCAGAAGAACCTGAGCCTTGGCTACAGCTATGATTATACGCTATCTCAATTGGGAATAGAAGCTGGCGGAGCTCATGAGATATCACTTATGGTCAGTTTTAACTGGGGTGATCCCCGGAAACCACCTCGTGAGGTAAGAGAGTTGAGGTGTCCCGTTCCTTTTATATTCTAAAGACCTAAGGGATTAATAGTATTTAAAGTCCGATCCGTCTTTTGACAGACCTTCAGCGAGTTCTTTCTTTCTACGCTTGTCCATGATCATAAAGTAGCCGGCAGTCAAAACTATGATCGTAATAAGAACAGCACATCCTGTGACAATCCATTCGCGGTATTCCGCACTTCTTTGACTGGCTTCCAATTCGCGATAATAACTGTCAACCACTCGGTAAAGGTTCTCCTTATCTTTCAAATCCGCCAGTGTACTCAAGTCTTGATTAAAGGACCTTTGCTCGATAAGCATCCTGGTCAAATACTCATTAGGCTGGTCTTCTTCTGTGGTAGTAAGATCTGCCATTAACTCAAAGATCTTTAGTTTCTTTTCAGATTTTTGTATCTCTGGGTATATGCTCATAGCCCACTCACCGTATTTGCGGGCCTTATCCTCGTCTTTTAAGCTAAGGTAGAGCTCAGTGAGTATGACAAGAGGATTGAACTTATTCTCATCTTCAAAGTAGTCTAACGAGGCTATTAGATATTTTGAAGCCAATTCTATTTGTCCTTTCTTGAAGTATGTCTCACCTAAGTTCTCGTTAGCATAGCCTAAATACAATTGTATCTTCTTGTTAGGTAGAGCATACTCGTACTCCAGGATATCGCTGAAATGCTCGATCGCCAGGTCATACTCTTTGGCTTTTTCAAATAGAATCCCTAACTGGTTATTTATCTGAGCGATCTTAAGAACTGTGCCTTTGGATTTTGCTTCACCCAACAACTGAAGATACATGTCAACAGCCTTTGGATTATAGTTTTCGCTATAAGCATTAGCCATATTGTATTTCAGGCTCATCACATTAGTTTGCCGCTCGAATGGAAGTGTTTTGTCATAAGCCTCTGCAAATGGAATAGCCTCCTGGTAGTATCTTATTCCACTTTCTATATCTCCATGTTGTTTGTAGATTACTCCAAGATTCTTCCTAAGGGACAGTTCCAGAAACAAATCCGTCGTGTCCGTATCTTCCAAAAGATGTATCGCCTCAATATAGTGTTTTGCTGATGAGAGATCGTTTCTCCTCTTTTTTATATAGCCTATATGGTAGTGAGCGAGTGCTATTTCATAGGGGTCTTGGCTTCTTTCTAAAATACTAGTAGCCAGGGCATAAGCCTCATCGTCGCTCAGCCTTACAACTCCGTCGTATACTTTGATAAGGGTGGGGAAATCAGGGGTTCTCGAGCTGTAGGAAATGTGCGGAGTTGCTAATAGAAGGCTGAATAAAAACAAATAAAGGGCTCTACCTGGCATCTTGTAAAAATACCATGTAAAGCCCTAAGAATGAAAGTTTTCAGGACTTACGTTGCGTCTTGATAAGGTTTTATTTAGCTACATGATTTGCAGCCGTTTTCATCGTCTCCCCCGGTCGTTGCTTCAGCTTCAATACTAGTTAGGTCCGGATTCACTAAATCCTCAGAGTCGTCACAACTTGTGAAAGCAAGAGCAAATAAGGCAGTAAGGGCGAAAGTAAGCGTTAGTCTTTTCATAGCTATTAGCATTTATTAGTTTGTTAGTAATTCGAGGCAATATTAATTAATATTCTATTATTAGATAGCATATAACTGATTTTTTTATTCTCTTAAAAAACTGTATGTCAATTAATAAGTATGCTTAAATTAAAGTTATTGATTATTTGATTTCCTTATGAATAAGATGTGTAAATTTATGTTTTTTATAAAGAAATGATGTTTTGAGTGCTAGTTGATGTTAGGCTAATACCTCTTGAATAGACCAGAGAAATGTGCGCCTATGACCAATTCATGTAGCTCTTTCTATGGATGAGGGAAGTATGGAGACCCTGTCAATTGTGAGCATTATTGGGTTGGAAAGGTTTGCTGAGATTATTAGTTGCCTATGTTGAATACTCTAAGTGAAGCAAATCAGATACTCTAAAATGTACGAATTGGCGCTAGCTTGATAGCATCTCGTGCCACAACTTATCCCACTTTTGCCTAGACTCATGATTCATATCTCTTTTGAATACAGCGTTGTGGTATTATGTTGAGTTTGATAAATGGGCGACTCAAAGTGGTATTAAATTGCTTGGTGCTCGGCTTATAATTCATGGAGTGCATTCCGCTGTTGCCCGTAGCTACTAAATAGTGACACTATCTAGGAGATAACAGCAGTTAAACATGTAAGCTGAAGAGTTTGTGGCTCTTGATATAGTACAGAGATATTCCCTCCAGGGGCTTATTATTGGAGTGGTGTTAATCGCGTTAATACCTATGTTTTTTGGCTGGAAGGCGCTTTTTGTTACGGTTTATGGAAGGTATTCGGGAGTATGTTTTCCATTGGTTCTGTCGCTATCCTCATGCCTTTGGATCATCTTGTATGAAGCCTTTACCAAGCATCATTGAAGTTTATCAGGACTTCCGGGAGATTAATACTTATTGAGACGGACCAGGGAGGGAAACTTTTAAGGTTGGAGTGAAAAGTGAGGAGCCTGGTTCCTTATGTCCTCCTAATTCAATAAACGCTTAATAGTATTTGAAGTCGGAACCATCTTTGGACAGGCCTTCCACCAGCTCTTTCTTCTTGCGCTTGTCCATGATCATAAAATAGCCTGCCATCAAGACGATCAGTGTAATAAGAATGGCACACCCCGTCACAATCCATTCTCGGTATTCGGCACTTCTTTGATTTGCTTCCAGTTCACGATAGTAACTGTCGACCACTCTATAGAGGTTCTCCTTATCTTTTAAGTCTGCTAGTGTATTCAAGTCTTGATTGACCGATCTCTGCTCAACGAGCATTCTGGTCAAATATTCATTGGGTTGGTCTTCTTCTGTTGTGGTGAGGTCCGCCATCAGTTCAAATATTTTCAGCTTCTCTTCAGATTTTTGGACTTGGGGAAAAATTTTGAGAGCCCATTCACCGTATTTCCTTGCGAGATCTTTTTTGTTTTGATAAAGGTTCAATTCGGTCAATGTAACTAAAGGACCAAACTTATCTTCATCTTCGAAATACTCCAAAGCCTCTAAGCAATACTTTTCAGCCAATTGCATTTCAGCTCTTTTGAAATATACCTCTCCGAGGTTTTCATTGGCGAACCCTATGATAAGCTTAAGATTGTCATCCGGCAGGCCATATTTACAATTCAAAACGTTGTTATAATGCTCAATTGCAAGGTCATACTCTTTGGCATTGTTAAACAGAATGCCTAATTGATTATTGATTTGAGCGATCTTGTAAACAATCTCTTTGGACTTGGCTTCCTCCAATATACTTAAATAGATGTCAATGGCTTTTGGATTGTAATTTTCACTGTACGCATTGGCTAGATTATACTTCAAGCTCATTACGTTGGTCTGCTTGTTGTATGGTCTAGTTTTATCATAAGCGGCTGCATATGGTATGGCCTCCTGATAATACCTGATACCACTTTCCAAATCCCCATGCTGTTTATAAATAACTCCCAAATTCTTCCTTACTGCCATATCTAAGAAGATATCAGTCGTATCAGCCTCTTCCAGCAGATGAATGGTCTCAATATAATGAGCTGCAGCTCTCAGATCATGTTTTTTATTTTTAATGAAGCCAATGTGAAAGTGAGAAAGAGCATGAGCATAATTATCATCACTATTAGCTAATAGAGAATAGGAAAGTGTAAGAATGCTATCATCTTCGACCTTAACCTCTGCATTGTATACCTTAATAAGGGTAGATCGTTCTGGTAGATAACTGGCGGCTGCTGACTCAATAACCTGAGCAATAACCAAAAAACCTAGGATAACTAATAACCTCATAAAGATTAAAGTTAACCTTATAGTAAAAAAAAAGCACAGAAAGAGTTATCAATCTGTGCTTTTTTATGATTTTCTATTATTTCAGTTCCCTTTGCCGCCTGTTGTGTCGTCATTTCCTCCTGAAGCTTGTGCTTCAACTTTAGACAAATCGGGGCTGGCTAGATCTTCAGAGTCATCACAGCTTGTGAAAGCGAAGGCGAAAAAAGCAGTAAGGGCGAAAGTAAGCGTTAATCTTTTCATAGCTATTAGCATTTATTAGTTTGTTAGTAATCTTCGACAATACTAATGAAACTTTATTAATTGAATTGCGAATAACTGATTTTTTTTTACCCTTAAAAACCTGTCTATCAATTGACAAGTCTTAGTTGAGTTGAGTTATTGTGTTCATAATTTTCCACTCAGTTGTATGTGCAAATTTAACAATTTTGACAACTATTGATTGTGAGCTGTGGACTAGCTGATGTTAGACTGACATCTTTGGGGTGTTCTGTGAGATCCTGAGATCAACAAGTGAGGATTTAATTCAATTGATTTTATTTTAGCCGGATGGATGAAAGAGGACTACTTTTTTTACTGATAGGTATTATCGCGGTTGAATTTATTGTTGATTTTATGGTTGGTTTCTTAAATCACAGGTCGGCTAATCAAAACATACCTGATGAGCTTGCAGGTATCTATAATGAGGCCCAGTACGAGAAATCTCAACGGTATGAAGTTGCTAACTATCGTTTTGGGGTGATCACAGGGACCATCTCTTTTGTGGTCACTATTGCTGTATTGTATTTTGGTTGGTTCGGTGACCTGGATTTGTGGTTACGCGGGTATGCACCAAATGAACTGGTACTTTCATTGTATTTTTTTGCTGCACTTTATTTTATCTCTGATATCCTTACCATTCCCTTTCAACTATACGGCACCTTCATTATTGAGGAGAAGTTTGGGTTCAATAAGTCTTCGATGAAGACTTTCATTCTTGATAAAGTCAAAGGATATTTTTTGTCCATACTTATAGGTGGGGTCATGCTTACGGCGTTAATACTATTGATTTTTTCGCTAGGAAAGGACTTTTGGTTGTGGTTTTGGCTTGTCATTGGGGTATTCATGGTATTCATGAATATGTTTTATACGAGCCTTATTGTTCCTCTCTTTAATAAACTCACTCCGCTGGAGAGTGGTGAGTTGCGTGACAAGATTGAAGCCTACGCAAGAAAGGTGTCATTTCCTTTGACGAATATTTTTGTGGTGGATGGCTCAAAACGTTCTAGCAAAGCCAATGCTTATTTCTCCGGATTGGGTAATAGAAAGAAAATTGTGTTGTATGATACGTTGATTGAGAATCATACACATGACGAATTGGTGGCGGTGCTTGCCCATGAGGTAGGACACTATAAGAAGAAGCATATTATAGGAGGTATGGTCCTGGGTGTGGTCCAGACGGGTATCATGTTGTACTTGTTGTCGCTTATGATCTTCAGCTCTGAGGTCACTTGGGCCATGGGAGGAGATACGACCGCTATTCATCTTAACATACTAGCTTTTGGTATACTGTTCTCACCTTTGAGTAAGGTACTCGGCATATTGATGAGTATTGTTTCGAGGAAGAATGAGTATGAAGCTGACGCTTATGCTACTGAGACTTTTGGAGCGGACCCTTTAAAATCAGCCTTGAAAAAACTATCTACAGACCATTTGAGTAACCTGACCCCTCATCCATGGCACGTTTTTTTGAACTATTCTCATCCAACTTTGCTCCAAAGAATAAGAGCGATGAATAAGCTGAGCAGCTCTTCTTATTAATCGAGCTTGCGATTGATAAATCTAGAAAGTGCAAGTATAAGAGAAGTATCTTCAGCTGATGCCACCATGAGCCTGTCCTTAAGACGTTGATATAGACTCCCATGATCTTTTAGCTCAAGCTTGTCCAACAATCCAAAAGCTGCTGATTTGAGTTTGGCTTGATCAGTAGCAGGGCCTGGTTTACTCATGTTCGAGTTACTCAAGCTCGCCTTTGATATCTCGTAGGCATAGACCATAACGGCTTGTGCCAGATTAAGAGACGGATGCTCCGTAGCGAGGGGTATGGTGGTCAGGAGATCACAGAGAGTGATCTCCTCACTGGACAGACCGTTTCTTTCGCTACCGAAAACAAGTCCGACGTTTTCTACAACTCCCTCCTTTTGCCGAAGCAAAGAGACCAAAGCCTCGGGATTGTGATAGTCGTGTCGACCGACCCTGTTCTTCGCTGTAGTACCTACTACAAGGTCAATACCAACCAGAGCCGAAGACATGTCCTCGTAGATTAACGCACTTTCGAGAAGGTCGTGCGAACCATAGGCAGTCTTCCTGGCTTTCTGGCCCAGGTGGTCTTTTGGATTCACGAGCCTGAGATGACGGAAGCCCACGGTTTTCATAGCTCTACAAGTAAACCCGATGTTTTCCGGTACGGCAGGGTGACTTAAGATAAAATGTATATTCATGTAAGGTACTTTGAAGCCTCCTTAACGCTAAGCGGTTGCAGTGTTGTAGAGTCTAAAAACGCCTCTACCCGATCTGGTCTTCTTTTGCTGTATTGGCGCAACGCCCACCCAATGGCTTTACTAATGAAGAACTCCTTACTGGACTTATGTTGGTTGATATAGCGAAACAAGCGATATTCATCAAAGTTGTCTTCATCAAAAAACAGTTGGTTGAGGAGTGCGGACCTTATTAGCCAGATGTTTGAGGAGCCTACCCATTGATCGGGACCTGTGGAGATGAGTTCCGGAAACAGCTGGAAAAAAATACCACTGATTTTACCAGCAAACATATCGACGGTATCCCACCAACTCTGATGAGTGATACAGTACTCTATCAACCGTAGATGGCCCGGTTCCAGATATTTTTTGTATTTCACGACTGTTTCAATGGCAAAGTAGTGAAACTCACGTTGTGGTTGGCCCCATGCTGCCAGGGTCACATCTGTTAGTTCTTGACCATTGCCGATAGGATAGTTGTGCCAGGCTGAGCGATAGTGAGGCCAGCGCTCGTTTCGCTGAAGACCAAAAAAGGGAAATTGATTTTTGAGATATGCTGACATACCTTCCGCCTTGGCCAGGTTGGCATCTTCTAAAAAACTCTTTTCTATATAGTCGATGATCTCCATCAGGTATATTGATAGGCCCACCAGATCAATACACCCTGCAATGGTAATCTTACCCATAGTGCCCAAATGGGTACTTTCATACCAGCACCCTTGGCCATGAGATGATAGATGTTGGCCGGAAAGACAGCTACGAGTAATATCATAATGCCCCATGCTGCTATTGACTGGTAGCTTGGAAACAACAGGAGTAAGCCCAATGCTACCTCGAAACCGCCAGTGATCCAGTTGATCCATTCTTTCAAAGGAAGTATAGGAGGGATAATTCGAAGAAAGAATTTCGGCTTTAAAAAGTGATAAACCCCGGCAAATACAAAAAAGCCTGCCAGGACATACATTAAAACTTGAAGTAGCATAGTCAAACTTACATATTTCACCTACAATTGACTGGCAATATGTATGGGGTTTGCCGATTGTGGTAGCCTAAAATACCCACAAGATGGTATTGCAGTAGCGATGATGGTTATGCAATTTGAAACTTAAACGAGAAGGCTATGAATCGACTATTTATTGTTCTGTGTTGCTTGCTGCCAAACTTTATAAGTGCTCAAAGTACATTGATATTCTCAGATGAGTTTGAAGACAATCGCTGGGATTGGCCGGTTTTCTCACATGAGAAGGCCGAGGGCAGGTTTAATTATGGTAGGTATCAGTTTGAACACAAGCGTGAAAGTGGCTCATGGAGTGCCTATGAACGCATCAACATAGACGAGAGTAAGCCATGGAAAATAGAAGTAAGCATGGGTCATCTCAAGGGGGTAGACAACTATGGCTACTCACTCCTGTTTGGGAAAGGTGACGAAGGGCAATATCAGTTTGCGCTTAGTGGTAATGGCTATTTTTTTATTGGGAAAACGGTAGATGGCAACTACTCTGACATATTGGATTGGGTGGAGAACAAGTCTTTGATCAAAGGTTCCGGTGAGTTGAACAAGGTAGAGGTACTAGGTGCCAATGGTCGATGGGAGTTTAAGGTCAACGGCCAACGTGTGCATGAGATGGCAGCACAGCCTTTTTATGGTAATGCTATTGGTTTTAACGTATCCAATGCTCAATCCATGACCATAGATCGCATGATGGTATACCAGGATGAAAATGCAATTGCGGTAGTACCAGATGTGCCTGCGAACCTGATCAAGGAAAACCTCGGGCGTAATATCAATACCGAGTGGTCTGAGAAGATGCCAATCATTGCACCTGATGGTAAAATGCTCTATTTCGTTCGCGATAGCTATCCGTTAAACGTCAGTTCTGAGCATGATGACATTTGGTATTCTGAATGGACCAACGATTCGTGGAGTATGGCTAAGGCCATGTCTTATCCGTTGAACCAGGGTTTTCATAACACTGTGATCAGTGTGACACCAGATAATAATACGCTGCTTCTGATGAATAGGTACTTGAGTGATGGAGGCAGTAATGGCAAAGGGATGTCACTATCGCAAAGGACTGAAGATGGTTGGTCGATGCCTCAGGATGTCAATATTGAAAACTATGTAAATGACAGTAAGTACTCGGAGGCTAACCTTTCCAGCAATGGTAAGGTCATTCTCATTACGTTACGAAGAGACGATACACTAAAAGAGCCCGGTGATGAAAATGAAAACTATAAGGATGTGTACGTCTGCTTTAGAAATGAAGACGGTAGCTTCACAGAGCCGATGAGCCTTGGACCTTCAGTCAACACGATAGGAAATGAAACTTCTCCTTTCCTGGCGGCTGATGGGAGGACCATGTACTTCAGCTCCAATGGTTGGCCTGGTTATGGTGATTCGGATGTTTTTATGACTAAGCGTCTCGATGATACCTGGACCAACTGGACCAAGCCACTCAACCTGGGAATGGGGATCAATACCAGCGATTGGGATGCTTACTTCAATATTCCTGCCTCGGGAGCCTATGCCTATATGATCTCCTCCAATAACAGTGTCGGTAGTGGTGATGTCTTCCGCATCAAGCTGCCACCAGCCTTGCTTCCTGAGCCCGTTGTGCTCGTGTCGGGTGTGGTTTATGATAGTAAGACGAATGAACCTATAGGAGCTAAAGTGGCCTATACTGATATCGTCACAGGTACCGAACTGGGTATTGCAAGCTCTGACCCCACCGATGGCACATATCAGATCGTACTTCCTATCGGAAATCAATATGCCTTCAGAGGAGAAAAGCAGGCCTACTATCCTGTCAGTGAGTACCTTGATGTGAGAGAGCTCTCTGCTTACCAGGAAATTAAAAAGGACCTCTACCTTGCTCCATTAGAAGTAGGGCGGACTATACGCATCAACAATGTCTTCTTCGACCTGGACAAGTCGTCACTCAAACAAGAGTCTTTTGAGGAGTTGAATCTATTAGTTGGTATTTTGGAGAATAACCCTGATCTCAAAATAGAACTGGGGGGTCATACTGATAGCCAGGGCTCGGATGACTACAACCTGACATTGTCTACTGACAGGGCGGCATCTGTGAGAGCCTACCTGTCGGAAAAGGGAGTAGCAACTGAGCGGCTGATCTCCAAAGGATATGGAGAAAGCAAGCCTGTTGCCTCAAATGATACAGAAGAAGGCAAGGCGCTCAATAGACGGGTTGAGTTTACGATCCTACAGTAGCTTACTTAAGCTTAAGAGGTGAATGGTTAAGTTCTAAAAATTAGTGTACGAACCTGGAGTTAATATGATTATAAGAGTAAGAACTATAAGCTTCTAAATAAGCTATTCGTTGACGACAATGGCGATCTTATCTTTAGCTGCGGCGATACGCGTAATGAGCCCGAGTTGGTGGGCTTTATCAACATCCAAGACTAATCGCCAGCTACCTTCCTGGGTCCATCGATATAGTTCGGTCTCTTTACCCATAAGGATGCTTCCATCACTTAGCCAAGCCATATCCTGAGTACCTTCCAGGGTCGTTGTGATACTTTGTATTTCCTGCGATTTAGGATTGAGGGATTTGATCTCTCCGGCTTGAGTAAAACTGATCAGACCGGTATTGGGTATATTGTGAATTGACCGCCCGATGTTTTCAGCAACAACCGTGTGTTGCATTGGTATAGTATTAGTGATTTGAAGTGTGGCGGGTTCACCAAGTACAAATGAGACCAGCGTTGCGTTATCCCACCAGGCGTAATAGCCGATTACCCTATCGGGTACGACCACACTTGGTCGGCCACCTTCAACCGGGTATTTCCAGAATAGTTGTTGGCCATTGTCCTCCAGAATGATCGCGCTGATATACTTACTATCAGGAGTCTCTTGAGGGGAGTACTCGCCACCTGGAGATTTCGACAATCGCTTATAAAGACCGGATGCCAGCTCATAACTCATGATATCCGGGTTTTTGTCTATAGCACTATTGTAATATAGAAGTGACTGGTCTGCAGAGAAAGAGGGCTGATTATCGTACTTGCCAGGATTATTACTGATATTCTTAGGGGTAGATAGGCTTATTCCTTCATCACTCCAGGAGTAGTCAAAAAGGTATACTTCCGTATAAGGCTGTGCCCAAAGAGTACAAACAGCCAAAAGACAGACAATGAGAGTGGCGTGGGTCTTCACTTTTTATTTGGAATATAGTTAAATCTTAGATCACTGCCTTTCAGCTGAGATCGCCAGTGGATTTCTTCTCCTACCGTAATGGGCATAGAGCAGGAGTACTGCGCAGATGATGATCAGATTTTTAAAAATGTACTGCCCTACGATCGAGAAACTGATAGGAGCGGTAGTGAAGGCAAATTGCGGTAGCACGATCAGTGGTATGAAAGTGCAGGCCATATGCCAAAGGGTAACCCAAATCACTAAACGAAACCTTAAACAGAAAATAAAGCATAATCCGATAGCAGACTCGATTACTGCCAGCATCACTAACCCCAGATCAGGATTGATCAAACCAAAAGTGATGAGCTGTATAGTCTGGCCGGCGAGTTCTTCAGCTGGACTGTACTGTGGAAAGAACTTAAGTACTCCGAACACGAGGTAGATCAAACCGATACTCACTCTCAAGAGCGACCATGCTCTTTCCTCTAACCACTTGATCAATTTGAACTCCCACCGAATCAAAAATGTCCTCATCTAAAAAAATGTTTAACCCCAAAACTATGCTTTTTCAAAGAGTTGGAGATTACTGAACGCCTGATTTGCATCAGGATCATATCAAAAAAAACCGCCTGATTCAATAGAATCAGGCGGCCTCTACTTACAAGATCTTATCACCTACATCGTGCTCGACTTGTTGTCATCAAGGCTTATTGCGTTGATATTCATCTGCTTTACTTTCTGATTAAGCTTAGGGATCTCTGTACTCTTGATGGTTTCCCATTTTTTAATCTCAGCTTTGATCTTAGAGGTCATTTCATCCTTAACTTCTACTGCCTGATCAGTAGGAGGGTAGTCGCCATTACCCACGACATTGTTAAGGTGACCAAGCTTATTATTAAGTCGGATAGGGAAATTCAATGGATCCTGACGGCTCTGGTTCTTGGTCTGGTAGAGTTCCTCTTCTACCTTCGTCATGTTTTCATCGATTTCATTGGCCAGATCGGTGATCTCCTGATACTGCTCATCGTCACCGATCTTATCCTTCAACTCAATCATCTGCTGACGTGCCAGCTTCATTTCTTTGATGGCCCTGTGCGTCTCAGTGAGTTGATCTCTGACACCAATCAAGAAATCAAATTGCTTGTCGAAATCACCCTGATCAGAATCACTTCTTGGGTCCTTGAGTATGGTGAAGTCAGTTTCGCTGGAAACACCATTTACAGTTAGGCGTGCTTTGTAATCGCCAGGTTTCGCTTTTGGACCTGTAAGGCTGGCAGACCACATGATAAGTTGCTCGAAACCTTCTGCATCAGGGTAGCGCATGTTCCAGACAAAGCTATTGCTTCCTTTCTTAGCCATCATCTTGTCTTTCTTTTCTTCCGCCTTATTAGAATAAGTTCTGATAAGATCACCGTCACCTTCCATAAGATCAAGGGTAACTTCAGCATCATCATCTAACTCATTGGCTATGTTGAAGAAGAACTTTACTCCATTGTGATGTTGCTTACCAACAGCTTTTCCTGCTCCCCGGAAGCTTACTCTACCCATTCTGTAACTATCTATAGGCTTGAAAAGATGCACTTCAGCACTCTTCACCTGATCATTCAACTGGTGAAGAGGAGTAAGATCATCAATCAACCAAACCGAACGGCCTTGAGTAGCTGCTATCAAATTCTTATCCTTCAATGCTAGATCGGTGATTGGTGTAAGTGGGAGGTTGAGTTGGAACTGGCTCCAGCTAGCCCCATCATCGAAACTCACATACATGCCCGATTCAGTACCTGCGTAAAGCAGGCCTTGACGATCCGGATCAGCTCTCAACGCTCTTGTAAAATGGTTGTCAGCGATACCATTTACAATTTTGGTCCATGTAGCACCATAGTCCTTAGTCTTGTAGAGATATGGTCTGTAGTCACCATCTTTATAAAGTGTACCCGCTGCGTACATTCCGCCTTCGGTGAATGGGTCTGGCTCTACACTGTTCCACATCAGATAAGTAGGTGCTCCGGCCGGAGTTACGTTTTCCCAGTTGCTGCCACCATCTCGAGAGATGTGGATCAACCCATCATCAGAAGCTGCCCAAAGCAATCCTTCTTCATAAGGAGATTCGCATGCCGCGAATATTGTAGCATAGTACTCTACCGCAGTGTTGTCTTTAGTGATGGGGCCACCGGATGGGCCAAGCTTTTCGGCTTCATTCCTGGTAAGATCAGGACTGATCACGTCCCAGCTCTGTCCTTCGTTCATGGTTACATGGAAGCGATTGGAAGTGGTGTAGAGCTTATCAGAATTGTGAGGAGAGAAGAAAATCGGGAAATTCCACTGAAAGCGGTACTTCATGTTTTCTGCACCATGTCCCATCGGGTTATCCGGCCATACGTTAATAACACGTACCTGGCCTGTTTCGTGATCCATTCTGGTAAGCAAACCGCCGTAGCTACCACCGTAAACAATGTTAGGATTATCAGGGTCAGCTGCCATGTGAGCACTCTCACCTCCGGCTGATGGCTCCCAGTCACGTTCTGTGATACCAGGACCATCGGATCTGTGCTTGACACGTTGCGTTGAGTTGTCCTGCTGCGCCACTAGGATGTTGTAAGGGAAAGCATTATCAGTCACCACACGATAATATTGTGCCGTGGGCTGGTTCATATAAGTAGTCCAGTTTTCACCTGCGTCGTAGCTCACCTGGGCACCTCCATCATCTGCTACCACCAGACGATTATTGTCTTCGGGAGCTATCCAAAGGTCGTGATGGTCACCATGAGGTGTACTGAAGCTTTTGAAGTTTCTACCGCCATCATTGGACTGCCAGAACTGCACATTCATGACGTACACCCTGTCTTCAAGCTCGGTATCCGCAAAGATCTTAGTGTAGTACCAGGCACGCTGACGTAAGTTTCGGTCTGATGACATCAATGCCCAGGTGGCTCCAGCATCATCAGAGCGATATACTCCGCCTTTTTCGTTTTCTATGATCGCATATACACGATCAGGATTGACCGGTGAAACTGAAACACCAGAGATGCCCCAGATACCTCCGGGAAGCCCTTTGTTACCAGAGATATCTTTCCATGTTTCACCCATATCAGTAGATTTCCAGATGGCTGATCCTTCTCCACCACTCTCTAATGAATAGGGAGTCCTACGAATTGACCATGTTGATGCATAAAGTATACGTCCGTTGCCGGGCTCAAATGTGATATCAACAGCACCGGTACGCTCGTTAGCGTAGAGTACTTTATTCCATGTTTGTCCACCGTCGGTAGTCTTGTATACACCTCGATCAGAAGAATCCTTAAACAAGTCGCCTATAACGGCTATGAATACTACATCAGGATTGGTCGGGTGAATACGGATGCGTCCTACCTGGACCTGGTCGATATTGAGGTTCATTTTTTCCCAGGTCTTACCTGCATCGTAGGACTTCCAGAAGCCGCCATATCCTGGAGATACGTTACCACGGACAGTTTTCTCACCGGTACCAACATATAGAATATTAGGGTCTGAGTCACTTACTGCAATATCACCGATAGAGCCACCGAAGTAGCCATCGCTGATGTTAAACCATGACTGACCACCATCTGTAGTCTTCCAAACCCCGCCACCAGTGGCAGCTTGATAAAATACGTTGGGCTTCCCGGGAACACCTACTGCTGAAGATGCTCTACCACCTCTGTAAGGACCGATAGACCGCCAAGTGATCGCATCATAGAGCGATTGGTCGTAGCTTGTAGTGGCCACCGCTGCGCTCTTGCCTCTCCTTCTCTGCGCTGTGACGTCACCTACTGAAGCAACGAGCATCATGACCGCAAAGAGAAGAGCACTTGCTGTACTATAAAATGTCTTTCTCTTCATAAGATTTTCAGGTTTTGATTCAATGAAAAATTAAGGCTAACCCTATCCGAATAAAAGGTGAACTGTAGGGAAGGCGAGGGCTTAGGATAAATGGGTTGAGGAATAGCCCTCCCCAACTTAAGTAAAGGAGCAATCTGGTTAGTTATTCCGGGCAACAAGGCATATCAGGATACGTTAACGCTCATTATTTACATTCGCTTATGAAGCACGAGATTAAGCTGAGGAAGGCAAACCCAACTGATCAATCCATCCTGGAGCGTTGGGATCAACAGCAGCATGTGATTGATGCTGATCCGGACGATGATTGGGAGTGGGAGAAGGAACTGGCTTACGAACCCTCATGGAGGGAGCAGCTCATGGCAGAATTGAATGGAGAGCCTCTTGGATTTATTCAGATCATTGATCCATTTGATGAAGAAACCCATTATTGGGGAGAGGTGGACAAGAACCTAAGAGCAATAGATATCTGGATTGGCGAGAAGGAAAATCTAGGAAAAGGTTACGGTACCCAAATGATGAAATTGGCTATCAACAGATGCTTTGAAGAACCAAATGTCACAGCGATCCTAATCGATCCATTAGCGACAAATGTCAAAGCACAAAGATTCTATGAGCGCTTGGGCTTTCACTTTGTTGAAAAGAGACACTTTGATGACGTGCTCTGCTATGTCTACAAACTGAAAAGAGAAAATTGGAGCTGACTAGTAACTCAGCTCCTCAACTTTTTGATTAATTGCCTGCTCCAGGTCAGAAATAAGGTCTTCAGCATCTTCAATACCCACACTAAGTCGGATCAAAGAATCTGTCAATCCTGATTCTAGCCGTTGCTCTCGCGGAATACTTGCATGAGTCATACTAGCAGGGTGTCCGACCAATGACTCTACTCCACCCAGTGATTCCGCTAGGCTGAAAATTTTAAATGAGCTCAACACATCCATGGCTACTTCTAATCTGTCATCGAGTAAGGTGAAAGATATCATGCCACCATAGTCTCGCATTTGTCTGGCAGCTACATCGTGATTTAGATGATCATCGAAACCAGGCCAATACACCTTATGTACCTTTGGATGAGATTTTAAGAAGTGGGCGATACGCTTGCCATTCTCGCAATGTCGCTGCATTCTGAGATGGAGCGTTTTAATGCCTCTAAGCACCAAGAAGCAATCCTGAGGTCCCGGAACAGCTCCGCAGGAGTTTTGAATGAAAGCCAGTTGCTCTGCATATTCATCATCATTGGTGATAATCGCCCCCATGACCACATCTGAGTGACCAGCCAGGTATTTGGTTACAGAGTGTACAACTATATCCGCACCAAGATCTAGTGGATTCTGCAAATAAGGTGAAGAGAAGGTGTTGTCTACAACTAAAGTAGCTCCTGCAGTTTTTGCTACTCGAGCCATAGCCGAAATGTCAACAATACTCATGGTAGGGTTAGTTGGTGTCTCCACCCAGATCATTTTGGTGTTAGGAGTGATGGCCTTCTCTACTTCCCTCACTCGTTGCATATCCACAAACTTGAACTTGATGCCATAAGGCTCAAATACCTTCGTGAAAATTCTGTAGGATCCACCGTATAAGTCATGCGTACTGATCACTTCATCACCGGGTCTTAACGTCTTGAGTATAGCATCTGTAGCCCCCAGTCCACTTGAAAAGCATAGCCCGTGTTTTCCGTTTTCCAGAGAAGCAATATTGTTCTGTAGTGCATCCCTCGTAGGGTTTTGTGTACGAGCGTATTCGTATCCCTGATGCTCTCCAGGACGAGTTTGCACGTAGGTTGAGGTCTGATAAATAGGTGTCATAATAGCTCCTGTAGTAGGATCAGGGTGTACACCTGCATGGATGGCTTTAGTACCAAATTTCATATGATCTGCTATTAGATATGTGGTTTAATGTGACTTAATGACACGGTCAACGTGGTAAGTGTACTCATTGTTCCAATCACTCGAATTTATACAGTTTCTATTTCGAATAGATTCCACTGAAGAAAAAAACGAATGTCCATTGCAAGACATAGCTTTAATACATGCTAACTCTAGGGTAATGATCATTGCTGACAGATAATAGTATTTAGCCTTTCTAAGAGCTGATGATTATCATTTAAAGTTCTCTGGTACTGATCGATATTCATGGAAACACAACATTGACTATTATGGCACAATCCCACCGATTCAATCTCACTCCCTTTATAGTGCCTTCTGACAGGTATGCTCCTCTTTCATCATTTGATCCCAATTATGTAGAGCAACTCAAAGGCAAAAAGCACAGCAAAGAGACACTTCAAGAAGATATTAACGATCTTTCAAATGCCCAGGAGCTATTATGGGCATCTAAGAAAAACTCTATTCTGATTGTTTTTCAAGCGATGGATGCAGCTGGGAAGGACGGTACTATTAAGCATGTCATGACAGGTATCAATCCGCAAGGATGCGATGTTTATTCGTTTAAAGCTCCTACAGAAGAAGAAAGGCTACATCATTTCCTATGGCGTCCTCATAGATACCTTCCACCACGCGGTAAAATGGCAATTTTTAACAGGTCCTACTATGAAGAAGTGCTGGTGGTCAGGGTACATCCTGAGATACTCGATCATGAGTGGCTTCCAGTGGATCAAAGAAATGCTCCTTTGGAAGAGGTTTGGAAGTCGCGTTATGAGGAGATCAATGATTTTGAAAAGCGCATCTCCCGTAATGGTATTTCTGTGATTAAGTTCTTCTTGAACCTCTCGAAGGATGAACAGCGCAACCGTTTTTTAAGTAGGCTGGACACTCCTGGTAAACAATGGAAGTTTAGCGTAAGTGACTACAAAGAGCGCCAGTATTGGGGTGACTATCAGAATGCCTATGAGCAAATGCTCAATGCTACCAGTACCGAGTGGGCTCCATGGTATGTGATCCCTGCTAATAACAAATGGTTTATGAGGGCTGTAGTGGCTGACGTAATTACCAGTCATATTGAGAAGCTAAACCTGGAGTTTCCGACGGTTACTCAAGATACACTGGATCGTCTCTCGGATGTTAGAAAGCGACTGGCGAATGAAGAGCTGGTAGTCTAATTAAAGCTTACCTGAAATACTCATCCATTTTGAGTTTAGCCTCATTCTGTCCGACATATTCCGGTGATAAACTTGGCTTACCGGGAAAGTTTTCCATATGCAGCGTCTGAGTAGGGAAGGCAAAATTGATACCTAGCTCTTCTGCGAGCTTCATGATCTCCAGAAGTACTTCGTGACGAGCTTTCAACTCCTCCGGCCAATTGGGTACTGCAAAAAAGATGTAGAACATCACATTCAACGAAAAAGACGCCATATCATTGAAATAGATGTTGTAGTAGTCTTTACGTGTTTTGGGATGCTCCTCTACGATCTTTCTCAACCCATTGACGAATGTCTCTATAAGGTGAGGAGGGGTGTCATAGGTCAGGGCGATTTGAGTGTAAAACCTACGGTATTGACGAAGGCCGTGGTTGTCAATTGTGCTGTCTGCAAGTTTTCCGTTAGGCACATAGACCACCGAATTGCGGAATGTCCTGACTCTTGTAGATCTGAAACCAACCTCTTCCACAGTGCCGTCGATTTCTCCTGAAGTAACCCAGTCACCAATCTGGAAGGGCTTGTCGACGAAGATCATTAGAGAGCCAAAGAAGTTTTTGATAGTGTCCTGCGCTGCTAGCGCAAAAGCAAGACCACCTATAGATAGACCTGTCAACAACGGCAGGATCGGGACATTGAGGTTTTGAAGGATGACGAAGGCACCTATAATAACGATAAAGGTCTTTAGTGCCTTTCGAAGTAGTGGTACGAGTTGATCATCCAGCGTACTCTCAGTTCTTCCGGCAACCTTATGGAGATAGTACGCCAATACGTTGACCAGTCGATAAAATACGATTGTCCCAAAAAGTGGTGTCAGTGCCTTAAGACCAAGAATAATGTACTGCGAAATGTCTGCTGGTAGCTGCAGCACAGGTATAAAGACAACAATAAGCCAGAGCACAAAGAATACACTTAGAGGGCGTGCGACAGGCTTGACATATTTTTCCGCGAGCTCATCTCGACCTGTCTTGACAAGTAGTCTAATGATACCTCGTTTGAAAAAACCACTAAGGATCTTGTGCACGATGAAACTTAGAAAGATGAGAAAGAAAGTCGCTGCATATTGCCATAAGCGCAGGCCCATGATCTTGCGCGTACCCACATTAGGGAAATACTCAATGATCCGATCAAGCCCAAACCGGAACACTTTTTTGTGAAGTACTTCTATCTCATTTATTGACTTTTGACCAAACTGCCACCTGCCCTGATACAAGCTCAAATAGAGGTTTGGGTATTCGGCTACCAGGATATACTTGTAAGCATTGTTTACGGTATCTCTGTAGTTCGGATTTTCAGGTACTTCGTCAAGGTAGATATAGTGCCCGCCACCGTCGAGTACTTGCTTCAGTTCAATGGCTAGCTGTTCGGCGGATTCCTCTGACCTGAACCCCAGACGCATGATCTGTGCAGCTGCTGTCGGGTTAAAATTGTCATCTTGGAGATTCTCGAAAAAGTAGGTTAGGGCTCGTCTTGGGTTCGAAAAAGGATTATCAGGTTCGACTTGACTGTAAACACTGAAGGAAGTGATCAGCGAAAGGATGAGTAAGCCGTACCGGAATTTTTGCATATGTGAACTGATTATATCGGCACAAAGATAAAATGATTTGTACTGTCAGTAAGAATATTCGTAAACTCCAAATTCAGGTTTAAATCAGACCCGTTCGTGAGTTTCGGATTTGAATATCAATGGAGCCGGTGCTCCTGCTGATTCTAACGATATGCTATGAACAGCTTTCCAACAGGATAGATATGTTTAACTATATGGAGTTTAAACTGGTATTCATTTGTAAACTGACCCTTCGGCGTTTTAATATTTCTTGATCGTTAGCCGTCAGTTCTTAGTTTGCTTTGAAAACCTGGCCCTAAATTCCGTAGGTGACATGCCTCTTATCTTCTTAAACTGAGTGCTGAAATTAGCCCAGTTGCGAAACCCACTACTATAGCAAATCTCAGACACACTCATATGAGATGAGGTCAGCATACGGCACGCGTGACCTATCCTCACCTCATTGAGAAATTGTACAAACGTCTTTTTAGTGCTTTTCTTGAATACTTTGCAAAAGCTACTTACACTTTGGTTCGTAAGGTCAGCCATATCTTCAAGGCTGATCCTTTTGCGGTAATGTGACATGGTGTACTCAAATACCCTCCCCATTTCATCTATTGACTTTTCAGAGTAGTTGTCAAAATAGAATTCAGATAATACTTCGTAATCGCCTGATTGAGAGATCATATCGAGGTAATTCAAAAGACTATCGACCTTTTTGAAACCACTCTGTCTCTCGATATCAGGGAGTTGATCTTGAAGTTCTTTTCGTGTCTTACCAATGATCTTTAGCCCTTTTTTTGCTTCATTGAGAACTGAACTGATAGCTTCGAGTTCTGGCATGTCCAGAAACCCGTTTCCAAACATCGAATCTCTGAACTGAATGACCAGCGCGTTACAGAATACTTCGTCTTCTTCCCTAAACCAATGAGGAAGATTTTTTCCAAATAGGTAAATGTCTCCAACACCATAATCGCCGACGAAGTTACCAGCGAAAAGCTTTCCATACCCCTCGACACTCAAGAGTAACTCTATTTCTTCATGTTGGTGCCATGGTGTTTCGTAATTAGGTGTTTTGTACGTCCGGGCTACAAAAGAAGAGTTATCATCAAGTGGAAGTTTTTGGATAATGGGTTTCATATCTGTTAGCTAACCATCTGTCTTTTGCTTTTCAAATATTACTATTCGTATGCTTTTTTATTGATAACAATGGGAGAAAGAAGATAAAAATGCAAGATAGCATATGAAGTGACCAAAATAATGGTTGTTACAGGCTCTGTAGGATTACAATTTTGATAATCATTTGAGAGTATTTTAAAAGAATGTCAAAAATGGACATTTAAATACAAACTAATTGTAATCATGAAAAAACAAATAGCTTTTAAAGATCTGGGAAGACCGCTAACCTTTTTGGGAATGATATTCTTTATTGTTCTTCTTGTGTCTTGTGGAGATGATGATAGCGTTAGTATCATCCCTAGTGATGATGACGATGTAGAAGACCCAAGCACCACTTTTGCAGTATCACCTGGCTTATATATTGCCAATGTTGATGGTGATACTACCATTACTCTAGGTATGGGGCTCAAGCCTACATTGACTAATGGTGCGGCATTTGGCGAGACAGTCAACAGGTCTGGTTATCTAACTGTAATGACCTACCTCAATGCCGGCAACTACATGTTTGCAGAGATCAACACTGATCAAAAGATCAATAGTGTAACCGGAGGAGCTCTACAGGTAGTGGACTCAGCCAACACGGCCCTTGGAGGTTACGATCAAATCACACTGGAGCCGGATGGAGCAAGTTTCAGTGTTGCAAGCAATGGTGTGTATCATGTGGTTTATGATCAAATCACTGCTACAGGCCTGCTGGTAAAGGTTGAAAAAATGGGTATCAATGGTGATGCTACAGAAGGCGGCTGGGGAGTGTTTGTTGACCTACAGGAGAAGTCCGCAAGTGCGGCTGATGGAGCAGTGTGGGAGGTAACTGATGTTGTTCTGAGAAATGGAGCTGTCCAACCGAGGATCAATGGTTCAGACGACTTGATTTTACAGGATAACTTCTTCGTATTCTCATTTTATGGAGGCCCTGAACTATCAGATTTGTTCGTTGGTGGTAGCCCAATTACCTGGGCCGAGGAAGGTGTATACACCGTTAATGTAGCTCTTTCTGTAGAAGGCAGCTTGTCAATGGATTTTACCAGAACGGGTGATGCTCCTGAAATAACCTTTGATCCTGCGAATTTTGCTTGGGGGACTATTGGTCCTGCTGCCAATGGCGACTGGAATGCCACCGATATAGACATCACCTACATAGATTGGGCTGGAAACTGGACTATGCTTCAATACTTTGATCAGGGTGAGTTTGCCATTAGAGCAAATGACGAATGGAATGAGGTCCTTAATACGAGCAATGTTAATCTTACCTCTACTACCATTACCGAAGTGAGTGGTGAGAACCCAAATTTTGCGGTAGCAGATGCAGGGATGTATTTTATAAAAGTGTCTACCAGCGATGAGGGCGCTACATGGGACGTGACCATTGATCCTGCCAACCCCGGACTGATTGGCCCTGCCGTACCTAATGGATGGGACGGCCCTGACCATGACTTGACTTTTGATGGAGAAACTGGCGGTGTGATCTCCTGGAGTATCGCTGACTTTGCTTTTGCTTCTGAAGACTTTGCCATCCGATTCAATGATCAGTGGGAAGTGCCCCTGGCTTTTGCAGGAGTAATGGTAGATGGTAGTGCTTCCGGATCACTGATAGAATCTAATACTAATTTCAAGTTTGACCCAGAGGGCAGTTACAGCCTGACTTTGGCCACAGCAGACAAGGGTACAAGCTGGACATTAACAGTAGAATAATACTTCTTCATAATTTTCTGATGCCCTCCTTTCAAAGGGGGGCTTCATTCACCCTTTTAATTCAGATATATGCGTCCACTTCTATTCACATATGATCATGGTTTGGCGTTTTGCAGATTGGTGTTGATCATTCTATTGGTCCTTTTCAGGCTAGTGGATCAGGTGAGGGCTCAAGATATAGTATCAGGCCGGGTGCTTGATGCTTCTGACAATAGTGGAATACCAGGGGTGACCATTACGATCAAAGGAACCACACGAGGAACTCTGACTGACTTTAACGGGGACTATTCTATTGCGCTGAGCAAAGGAGATACACTGGTATACTCTTTTGTAGGATATAAGACTCTGGAAAAGGGGTTTGACGGAGTGTTAAGCCCTGAAACGTACCTGGATTTGGACGTACAGCAACTGGAAGAGATAGTGGTGATTGGTTACGGAAAAGTTGAAACCAAGGATGTCACGGGCGTCATTAGTAAAATTGATGAGAAGACTTTTAACAGAGGCGTTCAGGCTTCACCAGATGCATTGATCAACGGTAAAGTAGCTGGTGTGACTATGACATCCTCGGGAGGAGAACCAGGTGCTCAATTCAATATCCGTATCAGAGGAGGCACCTCGTTAAGTGCCAGCAACCAGCCCTTGTTTGTCGTAGATGGAGTGCCGCTTGATAGTGAGCCCAACAACCCTGATGGTATGGCCGGATCCAGAAACCCACTCAACTTTATTAATCCTAATGATATAGCAGATATTACCATCTTAAAGGATGCCTCTGCAGCTGCAATCTATGGATCGAGAGGGGCCAATGGTGTCATCATCATCACAACCAAAACTGGAAAATCAGGAGGTCTTGAACTTTCATATGATGGTAACTACTCGATCACAACTTTTACTGATCCTGGTGATTTTCTGAGGACGGACGAGTTCATTTTTACCATAGAAAGAAGAGCTCCGGGTAAACTGGAGGACCTGGGAAGTGAAGATACAGACTGGGTAGACGAGGTATCGAGAACTTCGCATGGAACTAATCACAACTTAAGCGCCGGGTTTGGCAAAAACGGAACACAAGTGCGGGTATCAGCCAACTATCTTAAGTTGAACGGTATACTCAATACTTCAAGCACCGAAAGAATAGCAGGTGCAATCAACGCTTCGCAGAAGCTTTTTAATGATGATCTGAGCCTTACACTTAACACCAAGCACTCCTTGAATACCGACCGCTTTGCACCGGCCGTAATGAACTCCGCTTTTTCGTTTGATCCTACTCAACCTGTCAGAAATGGAGATACGACATTTGCTGGTTACTTTGAACACCCCAACCTTTTATCGGATATCAATCCCGTGTCAATGATCAACCAAACGTATGATATTGGCAACTCAGTAAGAAATCTTGTTTCACTCAAAGCAGATTACAAGCTACCTTTTATGCAAGGGCTCTCTGCTAACTCAAATGTGAGCATAGATATCACGGATGGACAAAGGCAGCTTTGGCAACCGGAAACACTCAAATCGAACGCTAATCCTGATGGCCAATTCTTGTACGTAGATGATCAGAGCACAAGTAGGCTTGGAGAATTCTATTTGAACTATGCCAAATCTCTGGAACCAGGAAGTATCCGTATGGACTATACCGCAGGATACTCTTATCAGGATTGGGAAAAGCTAAGACCAAGAAGTGAGCTTAAAGATGGCATCTCGTCCAATGCTATGGGAATCGATCACGAGGATATCGTAAGCAGTGGGAAGCTTTCGGATTTAGCCCCTGATCTCAACGTGATCAACACTGAGTTGGATACACTGGAAAGCAGGCTGATCTCATTCTGGGGAAGGGCCAACTTCAGTATCAAAGACAGGTATCTGATTACAGCCACTTTGAGACGAGATGGGTCAACGAGGTTCGGTCCGGCAAACCAATGGGGTAATTTCCCATCACTTGCTTTGGGCTGGAGAGTGCTTGATGAGCCTTTTGCCAAAGGGATAAGTTCTGTTTTTTCAGACCTCAAGCTTAGATACAGCTGGGGTATCACCGGAAGCCAGGAGATACCGGACTATCTGTGGAGTACTACTTATGCATTTAGTCAGGTGGGTGCACAAGTGATCATAGGAGATGAGGTGATTCCAGGATTACGCCCCACAGCGGTAGATCCCAACATACAGTGGGAGGAAACGACATCTTCAAATATCGGGCTTGACTTTGGGACTTTTGAAGGAAGGCTTCACGGTAGTATTGATCTATACAAAAAGGTAACAGACAATCTGATCATGCAGATACCGGCACCTGCCGGATCAGTCACAGGTGATCTGGTATTTACCAATGTAGGATCAATGGAAAATACCGGCCTGGAGCTTATGCTCAATGCCACAGCCATAGATAATCCTGACTGGAACGTCAATCTCAGCTTCAACGCCTCGACCAACAGAAATGAGGTTACACAAATAACAGAAGGTGATGGGCAGCTACTTAGGGGGCAAATCGTAGGCGCAAATTTTGGTAGTCGCATTCAGGTTTTACGTGTTGGACACCCTGCTTATTCATTCTATGTGTACAATCACATCAGAGACGCTAACGGACAACCACTGGATGATGCTACAGACCATAATGGAGATGGGCTCGTCAACGACCTGGACATCTATGTCGATCAGATAACACTGGATACCAACGAAGACGGTGTTGCCGATAGCCCTGACGGAGTGATCAATGAAAACGATAGGGTGATCCAGGGGAAGCCATGGCCGGATTGGTCCTTTGGCCTCACGCCTAATGTTTCATATAAAAACCTGGATTTGGCCTTTACCTTAAGGACCCAGATTGGAGCTGAGGTTTATAACAATGTCGCCTCAGCCTACGGTGCATACATAGCCGCAGATGGCATAGCACCTGCTAATATTCACAGATCGGCATACACCAATGATTTTAGGGAGCGGCAAGTCTTCTCGGATGTCTATGTCGAAAATGCTGACTTCCTGATACTTGACAATGTTTCCTTGGGGTACACCCGAGACATTTCGCCAAAAGTGAGACTAAGGGGCTATGTGACTGTCTCGAATCTATTCCTTATCACAGGATATAGCGGGGCGGACCCTCAAGCAGGACCACCTGCTACCGCCAATCAGGAAGCCCGCAACTCTTTTGGCATAGACAATAATCTTTATCCTCGGGGAAGGACATTTCTGTTAGGCCTTAACATTAACTTCAAATAGATGATATCATGAAAAAGCATTTAGTTGCATTATTTATTCTGCTTGCTCCGTTGGGGTGCGCAGACCTGGATATCGAACCCAAGAACGGGTTGACCGGAGAACAAGCATTTTCAGACTTCAGCGGCTACAAATCGTATATGGCCAAGATCTACGGCTCTCTGGTTCTTACCGGAAATGTCGGCCCTCATGGTGATGCAGATATCAAGTTTTTTGCAGGTACTGAAGGGAACGTCAGTTACATAAGGCTGCTCTGGAAACTACAAACTCAAACATCAGAACAAGTGCTGTATCCATGGAATGGTCCTCATGAAAATGCACTGCAGTTTCACGAATGGGGCTCGGATAGTGAGATCCTGGACATTGCCTATACCAACATGTATTATTTGATCTCCCTGACCAATGACTTTCTAAGAGTATCGGAAGAGCTTCCTTCTGGATTGTCTAATAGCGAAATCGAGACTGTTCAAGAATATCGTCATGAGGCAAGGTTCCTCAGGGCCATGGCACATTATCACCTTTTTGATTTCTTCAGGAACATACCGGTTGTTACACAGCTTGGAGAGAAGCCGCTGCAAACAAGCCCTAGGGAGGTCTTCGAGTTTATCGAAAACGAGCTTAACGACTTAGAGGGGTTGATGGTATCCCCTGGCCAGAACGAATACGGTAGGGTAGATGTAGCCTCACTTTGGATGGTCCAGGCAAAATTGTACCTCAATGCTGGTGTTTACATAGGAGAGACTAAATACGATGAGTGTATCGCAGCATGTCAGAAGGTGATCAATGCAGGTATTTATTCGCTGGCTGATAATTACGAGGAGCTTTTCATGGCTGATAATCATCTCAGAAGAGATGAGATCATATTTGCTGTTCTCCAGGATGCTGTACATACCCAGTCTTGGGGTGGAACCACGACGTTTGTTTCAGGTACCGTGGGAGGAGCCATGCAGGACAATCTTACACCAGATGGTAGGCCCTTTCCTGATGAGGCACTAAACCTCTATGGCATATCCTCCGGTTGGGACGGTTTCAGAACAACCAGTGCTTTAGTAGAGAAATTTCCTGATGTGGATGGTAGCACGGACCGTAGGGCCATGTTTTTTACTGAGGGCCAAACGCTTGAGATCCAGGATTACACCATAGTATCACAGGGATACAGAGTACCTAAGTGGAAAAATATTGAAGCCAGTACAGGAGAGCGACCTGCCGGAGGAGGCAATCCAAGGATTTCCAGCGTAGACTTTCCTATGTACAGATTTGCTGATGCCTATTTGATGCTAGCGGAAGCTGAATACAGAAATACCAATACACTTAGTGCCATGACACTTGGATACCTCAATGATATTAGGTTCCGAGCTTACGGTGATGAAAGTGGTAGCATTTCTTTAGGTGACATTAGCCTGGATTGGTTTCTCGATGAAAGAGTACGTGAGTTTTATTGGGAGGGTGATAGGAGAACCGACCTCATTCGGTTTGGTAAGTTTAGCGGAGGTGAGTACATCTGGCCCTGGAAGGGAGGAGTGGCCGAAGGAAGATCTATACCTTCTCATATGGACATCTTTCCTATCCCAGCCAGGCAATTGCTTGTGAACTCAGCTTTAGAACAAAACCCCGGTTATTGATGGCCAAAGGAGTAATGGAGAGATCAAGACTCATACTGATTATTGTAATATTCTTGGTACTAGGAATTCTGAGTTGTGCACCACAGAACACGCGTGAAGAAAGTACTCCTACAGTTACCAAATTTTCCGACGTACCCGCATGGTCAAAAGAAGCGATCTGGTATCAGATCTATCCGGATATCTTTAGAAATGGAGACCCTTCCAATGACCCGCGCAAAGAAGATATCGTAGGTTCGTATCCGGGCCATATTCCATCCGATTGGCATGTGACAGACTGGACACAAGATTGGTATCAACTTAACGACTACAATGAGGAGATCAGGGGCAAAACAGACCTGGATGGGAACCCAATACAGCACTGGGGACAGTTTAACTCCTTACGCCATTATGGAGGAGATATACAGGGCATAATTGATCAGATCGACTACCTGGACTCTTTAGGGGTCACAGCTTTATACATCAACCCACTCTATGACGGCCCCTCCAATCATAATTTTGATGCACGTAATTGGAGACACATCGACATCAATTTTGGCCCTGACCCGGATGGTGATAAAGCGATCATGGAGACGGAGACGGCAGATGATCCAAACACATGGCAGTGGACAACAGGAGATAAGCTCTTTCTAAAACTTATCGATGAACTTCACAAGCGTGGGATCCGAATCGTCATGGACTACTCATGGAACCATGTAGGTATCAAGTTTTGGGCATGGAAAGATGTGATTGAGAATCAGGAGGGGTCTAAGTATGCAGACTGGTTTTGGGTGAATCGCTTTGATGATCCCGATACTCCGGAAAATGAATTCGACTATCCTGCATGGCTTGAAATAGTTAGATCTCTGGTACAGGTCAAGGAAACAGAATATGTCACCCATGTCCCGGAATCACATTACTGGGAAGGGAACTTTACCAGCGAAAAGATCAAGAAGCACATATTTGAGGTGACCAGAAGATGGCTGGACCCAAATGGTGATGGCGATCCCTCTGACGGTATTGACGGGTACAGGCTTGATGTATGCGCAGAAGTTCCGTTAGGTTTTTGGCGTGACTACAGAAAGGTGGTACGAGATATCAACCCGGATGCTTACCTGGTGGGCGAATCATGGTTTGGTCGTTACCCGGATACTATGCTTGACCCTGAACCGGCTTTGAAAGGTGATGTCTTTGATGGTGTGATGAATTACAGATGGTTCAAAGCGTCTCGCGAGTTCTTTGTGCATCCGGATTATGCGATACCAGCTACAGCTTTTGTTGATAGTCTAACCCGGATCACATCCAACATTCGTCAGCAGAACAACTTAGCGATGATGAATACCGGAGCAACGCACGATTCACCAAGACTATTGACTTCAGTTTTTAACTATCAGAACAAATACAAATATCTGGCAATGCCAACCGCTGAGAATGACTATAAGATCCATAAACCGGATGCTCAGGCGCATCAAACAGCCAAGTTGATACTCGCCCAACAGTTTACCTATATCGGTGCACCACACATATGGCAAGGTGAAGAGATGGGCATGTGGGGAGCAGATTTTCCTGATTGCAGAAAACCAATGTTGTGGCCTGAATTTGATTTTGATGCAGAGCGTGCGCATCCTATTGGCCGTGAGCGACCTGTCGATGAGGTTAAGTTAAACCAGGAGGTCTTTGACTATTATCAAAAACTAATTACTATGAGAAAGAATAATTCTGTTCTCGCACATGGAGAAATTGAGTACCTCCTGGCAGACGATGACAAGCAGGTAGTTGCTTATAGTCGGTACAACGATACGGAGGAGGTCATCGCTGTTTTTAATGCTTCTACTCAATCACAAAGGATTGATGTGAGCAAGCGTTTCAATAAAGAGTATACAGACCTACTTAATGGTCTTACTGTCGGCCTGACAGAAGGATCTGTCAATCTCACTTTACCGGCGCGGAGCGCAGCAATATTAGCCGTGCTATGATTGATATATGAAACTGGAAACGAACCTGTCCTATTTGATGAAAAAACCAATTATACATACAGTCCTGTTTTTGAGCCTGATCCTGGTTTCAGAGCTATGTGCGCAGGATACATTATATGATACCTGGACTGTCAAAGACAGGAATTGGTCTATTGAAATGCTCTTCCCCGGAGGTAAGACCAAAGCCCTGATACTGAGCTTTGATGATGGACCTGTAGAAGACCGTAAAATGATAGCGCTACTGAATAAATATGGATTGAAAGGTACGTTCCATCTCAATTCAGGTAGGTTCGATCAACCAGAAACAGTCAGCACTGAAGAGATCAAGACCTTGTACCGGGGACATGAAGTATCGGTGCACAGCTACAATCATCTCGGAATGAATACTGCTACCGACCTGGACATGTTCTACGAAGTAGGCGAAGACAGAAGGGTCTTAGAAGCGCTTTCAGGCCAATTGATAAGAGGTATGGCTTATCCCTTTGGTAGTTACAACACTGAAACTTTCGAAACTCTGACTTCCCTGGGCATGGAGTACGGACGCACAATAGAGGACTCTTACGACTTCACTATCCCATCTGAAAGACTGCTATGGCACCCAACGATCCACATGTTTGGCAAAGCCGGATACATGGGTAATCCTGAAGCAGACGACCTTAAAGAGTACGACCTGTTCGATAGCCTTACACAAGAGTTTTTGAGTAGGGAGATGGTCTCACTCTATTATGTATGGGGCCATACCTGGGAATACAAGGAGCGCTGGGATAAAGTGGAAGCTTTCCTGGTCCAGGTGAATGATGGTAATGTCATCGCGCACATGACCCATATCGAACTCATAGATTATCTCGATGCTTATCGGAACTTAAGGATCTCAGCCGATAAGATGTCTTTCTTCAATCCGAGTGTGACCGATGTATTCTTAAGGTTATCGAACTACTCGGACCTGGAAAACCCAAGGATTGAAATAGTAAGAATACCAGCAGGAGCTACAATTCAAATGACCAAATAGCATGAAGACCACTATAACCATTTTTGCAGGTGTTATCTTTTCTTTGATAACGATCAGGACGATGGCACAGGAACCTGGCCAACAAGGGACTGATTTCACTTCTAAAATTGATCAAACACAGTCCGGTTCTTTCAGGGTACCTGACGAGCAACTCGCGTTTTTTGAAAACGAAAGAGAAAAGATAGAGCCAAATTTCGAACTGCTGGGGACAGGCGATATAAAGCCTCAAGGTTGGATACTTGATATTATGCGTCAGGACCTGGAAGATGGTTTTGTAGGTGCACTGGATGAACTGGCGCCTGACATTATACTCCAGGATGACCTGTTTAACACTACTCGACGCGTAAGTAAAAAAGACATACCGGATGTTGGAGACCAGGTACTTACAGGAGCGCCATGGGAGATATCCATGCAGTGGTGGTCTGGAGAGACCAAGGGTGTTTGGTGGGACGGATACATTCGACATGCCTATCTAACAAACAGTAAAAAAGATATTGAGAGGAGCAGGAAGATCATAGAATACATGCTTACCACCCAGGACGATGACGGCTACATCGGTATCTATGCTCCATCGATGCGATATCAGCACACTGGTTCTAATGGAGAGTTGTGGGCCCAGACAGTGGTCTTTAGGACCATGCTGGCCTACTATGAGTTTACAGGCGAGCGCAAGGTACTTGACGCAGTAGAGCGTGCGATGGACGTAACCATGAAACACTATGGGCCAGAGGGTAGGAGTCCGTTTAACCTACCGGAACCTACTTACGGTGGCGTGACGCACGGTCTGATGATGACAGATGTATGTGAAAGACTCTACAGCATCACAGGGGATCAAGCTTACCAGGATTATGCAGTTTACTTATACCAGGAGTTTAGCCGATATGGCCTCAATAGGTCAATGTCAGATATGAGGTATGAGCACTTAACCTATCGGGATTCATTGTTTGTAAGTCATTCGGCACATACCTATGAGCACTTGCGCACCCTGATAAACGCTTATCACGAAACCAGTTATCCTGAACTCGCCAGTGTTCTGGACAATGCTCTTCACAAACTCAGCTTTACCATGCTTCCCAGCGGAGCAGGGTTTGGTAACGAGTGGCTGAACGCCGAGGTTGCCAAACCAGATTCTACAGGAGCCGAAATGTGTGGAATGATGGAGCTAAGAGATTTCTTTATGTCAGCAGTACAGAAAACAGGTCAGGTACATTTTGCAGACCAAGCTGAAAAAATGACTTTTAATGCTATGCTAGGTGCGCGCAATGAAGATGGAACAGCCATCACCTACTGTAAGACTGACAATTGCTATATCCTGGACCGTAAGGCACCTCAGCACGGGTTTGAAGAGTATGACCCACGCTATAAGTATTCACCTACACATGCTGACGCAGCAGTGTGCTGCAATCCGAGTTACAGCCGCAACTTCCCCTATTTCGTAAGGCAGATGTGGATGAAGGCCAACGATGGTCTTGCCGCTGTACTTTACGGTCCAAATAAGCTAGAGACCACCTATGATGATGTCAGAATAGAGATCACTTCAGATACCAGTTATCCGCTTGCAGATAACATCAACCTAACGGTCAACCCTGATCAAGAAGTGATAATGAGCCTGTATTTCCGAAAGCCTGGTTTTGTGGAAGAAATGCATATTGAATCGTCTGACGCAACATTCAGTGAAGTAGATGGATACTACAAGATCACCAAGTTGTGGAAAAGAGGAGATGAAGTAAGGATATCCTTTGTCAATAAGGTTGAAGCTATCCCATCTAACAACAATTCCATCTACTTTCAAAGAGGACCGCTGGTGTTTGCCCATATTATTCCACATGAGACTGAGGTGGTTAAGTCCTATCCGATTGAGTCTTTTGCAGATTATTATTGCTTACCACAATCTGAGGACAGTCACGCCATTGCTGTCAGGAAAGGTAAAGCATCATATGGATTCACATTTACCAATGGCGATAAGGCAGATCACTGGTACGATAATGACATTCGATTGACAGGAACCGCGATAAACACTGAACGCGGCGAAGAGATCGAGATCGAGATGGTACCTATGGGACAAAGTGTACTCAGGCGTGTCACCATACCTGTAATAGACCAAGAGTAGTATGATCAGACCGTTATTTCTAGTATCGTTTTTCGTTAGCCTGTGTTCATGGGCCCAACCAGTTGGTTTTGACCATGTTGACCCTGAAGAAGTAGGACTCTCTTCGGATAGACTGGAAAGAATTGACTATCTGCTTGAAGATGCCATCAAGGAAAATAGGATCCCCGGAGCAGTAGCACTCGTGATGCGAAAAGGTAAAATAGCCTATTTGAAGTCCTTTGGTCAGAGGTCTGAATCCACCAGTAAACTGAGAACTGATGACATATTTAGAATAGCCTCTCAGACAAAAGCGATCACTGCTACAGCAATAATGATGCTATGGGAAGAAGGCCATTTTGGGTTGGAAGATCCGATATCAAAATGGATCCCCGGTTTTGCCCAGCCCAAGATCCTAGATTCTTTATATGCAGATGGTAGCTACACCACAATTCCAGCTGACAAAGAGATTACTATCAGGCATTTGTTGACCCACACTTCCGGTATAGGCTATGGCAAGATCGATGCTGACCCTAGGTTTACCACAATTTATGAGGGCGCTGGCATAACGGACTTATTCACCACCAGGCAAGTGACCATAGAGCAAAGTGTGACTCGACTCACAGGACTCCCGTTGCACCATCACCCGGGAGAGCGTTTCACGTACAGTGAAGGCCTGGATGTATTGGGGTACCTCATCGAGATCATCTCAGGCCAATCCCTGGATGCCTTTTTTGCCGCCAGGATCTTCGGGCCACTTGGTATGAGAGATACCTACTTCTACTTACCAGAATCAAAAAAAGAGCGACTAGTAGAAGTATTGACCCTAAAAGAAAATGAATGGGTAGAGTATCCTGACACCTTCTATAAGACAGACTATCCTGTTACGGGAGCCAAATCTTTTTTTTCAGGAGGCGCTGGTCTTTCAAGTACGGCAGAGGACTATGCTAAATTCCTCCAGATGTACCTCAATGAAGGCCAGCTCAACGGTATACGACTACTAAGCCGCAAAACGGTTGAGTTGATCATGAGCAATCAGTTCGAGGACCTATGGCCAAACGATGGTAAATACTACGGGCTGGCCTTTAGTATCGTCAATGAGGAGGGCGTAAAGCAAGGAGGGTTAGGCAGCCAGGGCACTTTTGATTGGGGAGGCTACTTCAACACAAAGTACTTTGCTGATCCGGAGGAGGACATCTTAGGCATTCTCCTAAAGCAGACACAAAACATTGATTCAGATAATACAACAGTTGTTTTTCAGCAGCTGGTATTTCAATCGATCATCGACTAACGACATTTCCATGAACAGAATTCGCCACACTCTAATTATCACTGCAGGTTGCTTCTATTTTCTGCAATGTTCACCCACTGATGTCAAAGAAGAAGTAGTTACTTATGAATCTTTCAGCAAAGTTAGTCTGAGTGATATCGAACCAGAGGGCTGGATCAGGGAGTTCCTTGAGCGTCAGGTGTCTGGTCTCACGGGCAATATCGAAGTAGCTGGCTATCCATACAATACATGTATGTGGTCATGTGAAAAAATGGAGGGCTCCACAAAAGCATGGTGGCCTTATGAGCAAACAGCTTACTTTCTTGATGGGGCTTATCGACTTGGTCTGTTACTTGATGAAAGCAGTCTGCTCAACCGTGTCGAAATGAATGCGAGCTATGTAAAATCAAATATTCTTCCTGATGGTCGCTTCGGAACCCGTTTAGAAGATAGGTGGTGGCGTTGGCCTTATGCAGGCTTCAACAGAATATTCATGACAGAATATGAAGAGACGCACAACACACAAACATTGGATCTGCTGGTCAACCACTATGCTACGTTTTCAGCAGTGGATTTTCAAGATGACCTAGAGCTCGCTAATGTAGAAGAGCTGTGCTGGGTATATGAACATACAGGTGATATGACTTTTTTGAGAATGGCTGAAGAAGCTTACGAGCTCTTCAATAGTGATCTCAATAATCGCAATAGGTTAGAAAGTGATATTCAGTTTGGAACGGATAGGATACCCGACCACCATGGAGTGGTCTATATGGAGCTGGTGAAGGTCCCGGCGATACTATATCAGTATACAGGAAAGAAACACTATCTCGAAGATGCTGTGAACGGTATCCGGAAAATGGAGAAACACCACATGCTTGTATCAGGCTTGCCCAGCACAACAGAGCATTTTGGTGGTATTTCGGAGACTGCAGGACACGAAACCTGCAATACTGCAGTGCTTCCTCATAGCTATGGATACCTTATGCGCATCACCGGCGAGTCAGGATATGGAGATAGAATAGAGCATGCAGTCTTCAATGCCGGAATGGGTTCCATCACCAAAGACTTTAAGTCGCACCAATACTTTTCGGCCCCTAATCAGGTCATTGCGACAGCCGTTTCCAACCCATTTGGACATCATCCTGCACGTATGGCGTTTATGCCAGGTCATGATGTTGAGTGCTGCACTGGCAATGTTAACAGGTTTATGCCCTACTATGTCGAGCAGATGTGGCTGACTTCAGAAGACAATGGTATTGTGGCTGCACTTTACGGTCCATCATCTGTTGTGGCTAGGGTTGGAGAACAAGCCCAGAGTGTAAAGCTCAGACAAGAGACTTCATACCCATTTGCTGAAGAGATTTCCTTTACGCTTGATATGGATAACCCTGTTGAGTTTCCAGTTTATTTTAGGATACCTGAATGGGCTGTAGGAGCTGGTCTAGCAATAAATGGTAACCAAACTGATGAACGACCTAAAGCCAGTAGCTTTCATAAAGTCTTGAGGGTTTTTGAACCGGGTGATCAGCTTGTTCTCACATTGCCTATGAAGCCTACAATTTCTACTTGGCCAAATGATGGAGTAGCTGTAGAAATGGGGCCTTTGGTGTTTAGTCTGCCGGTCACTCCCGAGATAGAACAAATTGAAAATGATGGCAAATCAACCAATGAATTCCCAGCCTGGTCGACTACTCCAGGATCGAAGTGGAACTATAGTTTGGTTGACGATCCCCAATTTGAGGTCATTAGAAATAGAGCCACTGATTATCCGTGGGATCCTGGAAATGAACCCCTTAAAGTAAAGGCTCAGGCCGTTCAATTAGACGAATGGAAGATCGACGATAGTTATGATGAACATTGGAAGATGGATATGCTCAAAACTCCTGCCTTTCCTGAAAGCAGATCATCAAGTTCGGACCAGGAGACTATTGAACTGGTGCCTTACGGCTCCACAACACTCAGGATCACAGTATTTCCTAAAACACTTGACTAGGCAGATGAATCCATCTGGAGTAACAACAGGAGTAAAGAAGAACTGAATTCATGAAGATCATTGATGTTGATGTTATCGTCTGTAGCCCTGGCCGAAACTTTGTTACCATCAAAGTCCGGACAGATGAGGGCATATTCGGATTGGGAGACGCTACACTCAACGGTCGTGAATTGGCTGTGGCAGAGTATCTCAGGCAATACATCATACCTTGTCTGATTGGCAAAGACCCTTTTGATACTGAAGATATCTGGCAGTACCTCTACAGAGGTGTCTATTGGAGAAAAGGGCCAGTTAATATGACCGCTATAGGGGCTGTAGACATGGCGCTTTGGGACATAAAAGGAAAGGCCCTCGGAGTGCCTGTTTATAACCTACTAGGTGGCAGGAGTAGAGCCTACCTTGATACCTATACACATGCCCAGGGTACTGACCTTACCTCGACACTTGAAGAGATTGGCCGCTTACAGGATTTGGGTTATAGTGCGCTGAGAGTCCAATGTGGTGTCCCAGGTTTGGACAAGGTCTATGGTGTATCCAGCCATGATAAGTACGAGCCCGCTAGGGAAGGTGAACGCCCCGTTGAGGAAGTCTGGGATAGCCATAAGTACATCCAGTTCATTCCAAAGCTTTTTGAAGCTGTTAGGTTGGAATTTGGAATTGAGCTAAGACTCCTACATGATGTGCACCACCGATTAACTCCTAACGAGGCAGCTTTGGTTGGTAAGCGGTTAGAGCACTTTGATTTGTTTTGGCTGGAGGATACCACTCCGGCAGAGAACCAGGATGCATTGAGGTTAATTAGAAATAGCACGTCTGTTCCACTGGCAATAGGTGAGATTTTCAATACCGTGTATGATTGTCAGTCACTCATCATCAATCAACTGGTTGATTACATCCGGATGACTATCGCTCATGGTGGTGGTATCACCCCAATGATGAAGGTCGCTTCATTGGCTTCCTTATATCAAATCAAGATGGCGTGTCATGGTCCTTCCGATCTTTCACCTATCAACTTGGCTGCCTGCATCCATTTCGATACTACGATCAACAACTTTGGCATCCAAGAGTACATGGGTTATCCTGCTATGATATCAGACGTTTTTCAGATAAGTCATAACATAACTCCGGGAAGAATTGAGCCGAGCGATACACCCGGACTTGGTGTTGAGGTTGACTTGGATGCAGCGAGAAAGTATCCATATAAGAAATCTTTCTTGCCAGTCAACAGGCTGGTAGATCGAACATTACATAATTGGTGATCAATATGAGACGTTTTGAAAACAAAACAGCAGTAGTTACGGGCGCGTCAAAATCAGGAGGATTAGGTGCCGCAATAGCAAAGTTATTTGTAGACGAAGGGGCCAAGGTGCTCATGCTCGACAAGGATGTCAAGAGCGGTAGACGACTAGAAACGGAGCTGGGTAATAGGTCCATTTTCAAGGAGTGTGATGTTACAGATGAAGACTCGGTGGATAGTGCTTTTCTATTTGCTAAAAAGGAATTCGGATCGGTAGAATATTTAGTTAACAATGCGGCAGTATTGGGTTATACACCGGTGCATGAAACTTCCCTTGAAGAATGGAACCGGGTCATGTCCATCAATATCACAGGACAATTCCTATGTGCCAAACATGCCATACCCCATATGCTTGATCAAAAACATGGTTCTATCGTGAACCTCGGGAGTGCACAGTCCTTTATGAGTCAACAAAACGTTGCACCATATACGACTTCTAAAACGGCAATACTAGGCCTGACAAGAAGCATTGCGGTTGATTACACACCTTACATTCGTTGTAATGCGGTCTGCCCAAGTACCATAGATACCCCGATGCTTGAATATGCTCTTGATCAGTCCGACGACCCCCAGGCATTGCTGGACGAATGTGTAGATATGCATCTGCTAAAACGTATCGCTCAACCTGATGAGATCGCTTCGCTTATTGCCTTCTTATGTAGTAAAGATGCAGCTAACATTACTGGTCAGTCATTCAGAAGTGATGGAGGGATAGGGCTCCTTATTCAGGGTAGTAATCAATCTGCGGCCAGAAAAAATAGGCTGGAAACACAATGATCGGAAAGCCAAAGCCTATATTTGATTATGTAGCGGAGCATGGAGAGGGGCCTATCTGGGATAGTGATCTTAAAAAGTTCGTTTGGGTTGATCTGTTGCAAGGTCGATTTATTGAAGGTAGCTGGGACAGTCAAGAGATCAGTACATATGATGTCCTTCAGCCTGTTGGTGTATTGACGCTAGAGAAGAATAATCAATCAATATTGGCATTAAGAGACGGCTTTGCCATGTATGATAAGGGGACGAACAAATGTCAACTCATAACACCATCACCGATTGTTAATGACGAAGCAGTGAGGTTTAATGATGGTATGGTCGGTCCTGATGGTAAGTTCTATGCAGGTACTATGGAATGGGAAGGAAAAGCTGGTCGTGGTGCGCTTTATAGATTGAACCATGATCTAACACAGGATAAGTTGGATGATGGATTATCCATACCTAACGGAATGGGATGGAATCGTTCGGAAACGCATTTTTTCATGATTGATACTTATGGCCACTGTATGTACAGATACTGTTTTGATAAGGAGTCGGGACAGCTCTCAGATAAAGAAGTCTTTATTGAATTTGGTAATGATGATTTTCCTGATGGTATGACCATTGACGCAGAGGATCATTTTTGGATAGCTATGTGGGGTGGCTGCCGTCTCGAAATATACTCCTCCGACGGGTGCCTCATTGATAAGATCGGGCTACCAGTACCACATCCGACCAGTTGCACTTTTGGTGGGTCAAACCTGGATCAGCTTTTTATCACTAGTTCAAAACTTTTGCTTGATAAGTCTGACTTGAACCGTTACCCTTTATCAGGGAGGTGTTTTATTGTTGACACTGATCATAAGGGTAAGAAAGAATGCAGCTTTGGTTAATCACAGGACATTTGAGTTTCGCAACGAAGAATTCAAGGAGCATCACGTAATCAACTTGTACAACCATGATCAGATCCTTATAAGCATATGCCCGGCAAGAGGTGCCAAACTACTGACTCTTATTTACCCAGCCTATTCTGATAAGTCAGTACTATGGGAAGCGGATGAATATGATCTCACTGCCAACCTCATGGCCAAAAACGACACTCTGTTTCCTTTCCCAAATCGACTTGCTGATGGCAAGTATTTCTGGGACGATAGGGAGTATCAGTTTCCTATCAATGAAGTGGATAACAACAATGCTATTCACGGGCTCATTCAGGAGGAGGAGTTTGAAGTAGTCGATTATCACATTTCGGGTGATCATGCCACGGTCATTCTCGAACATTGCTCTGAAGGCTACATCTATTACCCTTTTCGGTTCCGGTTGAGAGTACAATTTGTTTACTACTTTGAAGGTAAACTTAAAGTGAATTTTAAGGTCCGGAATGAGGGCGCGACTTCAATGCCTGTAGGCATTGGATGGCATCCTTACTTTAATGTTGGCTTCCAGGACGGGTGCTTAGTGGAATTACCTGAAACCACAGAATTGCTCTGTGGCAAAAGGTACCTACCTAGCGGTGAAAAAGTAGGTGTACGGGCTACTACTTACGAAATCGACGATGTTTTTGCAAACAGGACCTTTCGACATGATCAAGCAGGATTTTTATGCAGATTAGTCAACGGTGATAAAGAGATAGTGATCAATGGATCTGAGGCTTTCAGATACCTTCAACTATTTGTACCCCCAGACTCTGGATCGGTTGCTTTAGAGCCCATGACTTGTGGTATCAACGCATTTCAAACGGGTGACGGGCTTATTGAATTACAACCTGGGCTGACTTTTGAAGAGTCTTTTGAACTATTGTTCGCTAGAAGAATCTGAGTAGCCTTGATCAAAATGGTCACTTCAGAGAAATCTTGATAGAGCTGTTACTTACCTTACTTTGAGCTTTTCTTGCAGTGATACATTCATGATCCGTCCGTGCTATTTACGGATAACTCTACCATTCACCCTGATCAATTTGAATAAGCGAGTAGTGCAAATAGCTAAGAAATAGCGAATAGAAGAATACACTGATTTGACCCTTAGATCTTTTACTTCTATTGATTCGATTGTTCTGTCGGATAGCCATTTGGTATAACTTCGCTTTCAAAAGCATTTTAGATCAACATGAACATGAATAATCCTCTCGTAAAGCCTTTTGATACTCCTTTTGGGGTACCACCTTTTGATCAGATCAATGCTGATCACTTTGTACCGGGAGTTAAGGCTAACATCGAAGCTGCAAGGAAAGAGGTAGATGCTATTGTCGACAGTCAAGAGGAACCAACTTTCCAGAACACCATTGAAGCTTTAGAGTACTCGGGTGATCAGCTTGGTCTGAGCACGAGCATCCTCTTTAATCTCAACTCGGCAGAGACTAGTGATGAAATCCAGAAGATTGCCATGGACCTGAGCCCAGAGCTCACTGCTTTTCAGAATGATATCATGCAGAATGAAGAGCTCTTCAATAGAGTGAAGAAAGTACATGATCAAAAGTCTGAACTCAACCTTACCACAGAGCAATCTACTTTGCTCGAAAAGACCTACAAAGGTTTCCTCAGAAGTGGTGCCGGACTAGGTGAGACAGATAAGCAACGCTACCGTGAGATCTCAACGCAACTTTCAGAGTTGACCTTGAAATTTGGTGAGCATGTACTGGCAGAGACCAATAGATACGAATTGCTGATTGAGAATGAGGAAGACTTAGCCGGGCTACCGCAATATGCCAAAGATGCGGCGGCACATTTAGCTAAATCCAGTGGTAAGGAAGGGTGGATGATCAATCTTCAGGCGCCAAGCTATATTCCTTTTATGGAACATGCTGATAGTCGTGAACTTCGAGAAGAGCTCTTCAAGGCTTATATGACAAAATGTGTTAAGAATGATGAGTTTGATAATCAAGACCTCATCCGGACAATTGTCTCCCTGAGAGCAGAACTGGTAAAACTGCTAGGATACGATAACTATGCGACATATGTACTAGAGGAACGCATGGCGAAGACCGTAGAAGGAGTTGGCCAACTTCAGGAGGAATTGCTAGAGAAATCGTTGGGTCGTGCCAAAGCGGAAGTTGAGGAGATCAAAGCATTTGTCAAAGAACTGGGACATGACATTGAGCTCCAGCGTTGGGATTGGGCTTATTACTCAGAAAAACTAAAAAAGAAAAAGTACAATGTAAGTGATGAGTTGCTCAAGCCATATTTCCAACTGGACAAATGCATAGCAGGGGTATTTGCGGTAGCTGAAAAACTATATGGGCTACAGTTTACGCCAAATTCCGATTTGCCAGTCTATCATGAAGATGTTAATGTTTATGAGGTACATGATGGATCTGGTAAGCTCATGGCACTTTTTTATGCGGATTTTTTTCCCCGAAAGGGAAAACGTGGTGGGGCCTGGATGACCAACTATCGCGAACAACAGATCATCAACGGGAAGGAGAGAAGGCCGGTAGTATCAATAGTTTGCAACTTTACGCCACCGTCTCCTGATACTCCATCACTACTCACCTTCGATGAAGTCAACACATTGTTTCATGAATTTGGGCATGCATTGCACTCTATTTTGGCGGAGGGAAGCTATAGCAGTATTTCCGGTACTAACGTCTATTGGGATTTTGTAGAACTGCCTTCCCAGATCATGGAAAACTGGCTGTTGGAGAAGGAATGTCTCGATCTGTTTGCAGAACACTATCAAACAGGTGAAGCCATTCCCCAAGCCTTGATTGATAACCTGATCAGAGCTTCAAAGTATCACCAGGCTTATCAGACATTACGACAGCTGAGCTTTGGGATTCTTGATATGAAGTGGCACACGATCAATACCGAAGATGATATAGCGAGCGTGCTTGAGTTTGAAAAGGAGGCCTTTGCCAAGACCGAGCTATTTCCCGAGGTATCCGGTGCGTGCATGAGTACACAGTTTTCGCACATTTTCGCAGGTGGTTACGGAGCGGGGTATTATAGCTACAAGTGGGCAGAGGTACTGGATGCGGATGCATTTAGCTATTTCAAAGAAGAAGGCACTTTCAATAAAGAAGTAGCAGCAAGCTTTCGTGACAATATCCTATCCAAGGGAGGTAGCGAGCACCCGATGGAACTCTACAAGAGATTTAGGGGGAAAGAACCCTCGATAGAAGCCCTGCTGGAGAGAAGTGGACTGACTGATGAATAGTGATTAGACCGAGGAATCCCCGTTTATGGTCAAAAAAGTTGCTTCAATGTGTACGATATTGATCACTTCATGAAAAACACTCCAAAAAATACTCTTTTTTAGGTATTTTTTGTTTGACCGCCAGACGTCAACTTTACAATAAGACTTAGGTCTTTTATCTCTATTAGCTGGTTGGTCGGATGGCGATTGTCGTCCGACTTTTTTTATGCCCTTTCCTGGGCACTCAGGTCCTCCGATCCAGAATTAGTTTGAACAGAATAGTTTCGTATATATTTTCATGTAAAGATTAAGCTATGCTGTCTGATTTACTGCGTCAGAAACTGACACATTATTTTGATGTATTGGATTTCAATTCCAATGGTGTCCTCGAGAGGGACGATTTCATTGGTGTTGCGGACAACTTAGGCATACTTTGGGGACTTGATATTGATACTCCTAAGCTCGACAAGCTGAAGCGAGCTTTTGATAAGCAATGGGTAGCGATTAAAAATGCTGTTCAGGCCCAAAACTCAATCACACTCGATCAATGGCTTGATTACGCAGATAGCCATATTGTATCTAGTAAAAAACCTGATATAGTATTACAGTGGACCTATAACGTTATCTCCTTTTTTGATACTGATAAAGATGGATTCATATCCATGATGGAGTACGTAGATTTTTTTGTTGGCTATCATATCGAAGTAAGGTATTCTGCTAAGAGCTTTCGACATTTGGACCTGAACAGTGATGGCCTAATAAGTAAAGAAGAGTTAGCTAAGGCCATCACACAATTCTTTACAAGTGATGATCCTGATTCTCCGGGTAACTGGCTTTTCGGATTTTGGTCAAAGTAGATTTTGGCGTTTGAATAAAAAACACCAGCTTTGCACCATTATGAAGATACCTGTGTCTGATATTGTATTTCTATAGCCGCACCCCCCGCGCCGGTTCAGACCATCTTTTCTTCAATTTTTTCTAACAGGTATCAATTTCAATAATGACATATTTATCAATAAGCAGTATTAAAAAACTGTATCAACTATTTCTCACATCTATTCAAGGGTCTGAGAAAGAGTTTACCACCGGAGGTATTAACAAGGCCATTTTTATGCTTGCCATTCCAATGATCCTGGAAATGGTCATGGAGTCCTTGTTTGCCGTGGTGGACGTGTTTTATGTAAGCCAGGTAGGAACCAATGCGGTAGCTGTTGTGGGCTTAACAGAATCAATGATCACCCTGGTCTACTCTGTATCTATTGGTCTCAGTATGGCTGTGACTGCCATGGTAGCAAGGAGGGTAGGGGAGAAAAACGCCGAAGCAGCAGGTACAGTAGCTTTTCAAGCCATGGTAGTTGGAGCTGTTGTTTCGATAGCGATTGGGATCACTGGTTTCGTTTATGCCAAGGACTTATTGGTGCTCATGGGTGGTGAGCCTGACTTAATAGAGGAAGGCTGGCGCTACACAGCAATACTGATCGGTGGCAACATCAGTATCATGATGCTTTTTCTGATCAATGCCATATTTAGAGGTGCCGGTGACGCGTCCATCGCTATGCGTTCTCTTTGGATTGCCAACGGTCTCAATATAATCCTTGATCCATTGTTCATATTTGGTTTTTGGTTTGTACCGGCATTTGGTGTTGAAGGTGCAGCTATAGCCACCACAATCGGGAGGTCGATAGGCGTGTTGTACCAGCTATCCAACCTTTTTGGGAGCAAGGCAATCGTAAGACTCACACGCCAAAACTTTGTGATCAAATGGCAAATCATGAAATCGATGTTGAAACTAAGTGCCGGTGGTATGGGCCAGTTTTTGATTGAGTCGGCAAGTTGGATATTTCTAATGAGGGTACTTTCCATTTTTGGAAGCGATGTACTGGCAGGCTATACAATTGCGGTTCGCGTGATCATATTCGGTATTCTGCCGTCATGGGGCATGGCCAACGCGGCTGCAACATTGGTAGGACAAAACCTGGGCGCGCGGCAACCGGAAAGAGCAGAGACTTCTGTTTGGCGTACGGCAAAGTTCAACATGGTCTTCTTAGGGTTCATCTCTATGATTTTCATTTTAGGAGCAGAACCTGTGATGCGCTTGTTTACGGATGTTGATATTGTGGTAGGATATGGTATCACTACGCTGCAGGTAGTGTGTTTGGGTTATGTCTTCTTTGCGTATGGTATGGTGGTTTCCCAGGCTTTCAATGGAGCAGGAGATACCCGAACCCCGACCATTATTAATATCGTTTGCTTTTGGCTGATCCAGATCCCTCTATCATATGGCTTGGCAGTCACAGCAGGTTTGGGGCCAATAGGGGTTTTTATCTCTATTGCTGGTTGTCACTCACTGCAAGCTGTGATAGCCATCGTTATTTTCAGAAGAGGCAAGTGGAAGGAGGTGGTGGTTTAGGCCACCACCGCTTGTATTATTTCGTCATCTATGGCGTAGATAGCCACAGGTTGATACTTTCCTTTGAGTTCAGTGGCACCTAATTCTATGGTGTAGTAGCCATGATTGGTATCCATTTCTGATAAGAACTCACCAGAAACCAACAAGCGATGGCCAAGCCTGTTGCACTGCTCCTGTATACGGGCTGCAGTATTAAGTACGTCTCCATGATAGGCAATTTCACGTTTGATGGTACCAACCTCAGCTACAGTGACGCTACCGCAATTGACACCTGCCTTAAACTCTGGTACCAGGCCAAACAAGGACTCATATTTTGCCCGATTCGATGCGATCTCAGCTTTGTAGGCGAAAAAGAAATCGATGCAATTTCCAAAACTAGACTGCTTACGTGCATCCCAGGTAATGACAGCTTCATCACCTACATACTGATAGATCTCACCGTCATATTTATCCAGTACCTTATTGAGGTGACGAAAACACAACTGAATGAGTTGGCTGTATTTGAAGTGACCAAGGCGTTCTGCGTAATACGTTGAAGATTTGAGATCGATAAACATGAAAAGGCGCTCTTCCACTATTGGCGAATGATACCTGCCGGAAAATATGCGCATCAGGTTTTTAGGACCAAACTTCTTATTGATCTCCAGTAAGAAGTTGAAGAGGATCAAAAAGAATAAGATGAACAGCGAGCCTGCCGCCATTACCGATAAAGGCATGTCTTGACTTAGTAGTTCATCCATAGCACCCTCAGGGAAGTAGGGCATGGAAGAAACCACAGTGAAAACTATAACGAAGACAAGCAATAAGCCAGCGAGGTAAAGGAGTGACTTGATAAGAATCACTCTGCCAAATGGAAGCTTTTGGATATTGGCTCGCTCAGTAAACCAGTGAACTGCAAAATGGACCAGTCCAAAGCAAAAGCCGAAAATCAGACCTTCAAACAGTTGGTAATCGGAGGTCATGTACCATGCCAGTGTGTTTTTGGCAGAGAAACCACTGGCTATAACTGCATTTTCAAAATATCGTAGCATTACCAGCATTATGAAGCTTACCCCGGTAGTGGCTGTGATCCAACCACCAATTAAAAACAATGCTTCAGAGAGATATTTCTTCATTTTTTGATAGAAGTACGAGACATGCTATTATAACGCTGGTCTATTCGATTCGTTCACCATCAAGCTTGACTACTTTGCCATGTTTCATCACCATATCTACATCTTGCAGTAGTGCCACATACCGCAGTACATCTCCTTTGACGGCTATGATATCTGCATATTTACCTTCGACCACTGTGCCATAGTCCTTTTCTACACCCATCATTACAGAAGGCCAGTAAGTAGCCGACTTGATCGCCAGTATTGGGTCGTACCCGAATTCATTGACCCAAACATCAATTTCATTCCATGTCGATTGGCTATGAAACTTCATTGGGATACCACTATCTGTGCCTATCATCAAGATGACCCCTGACTCAACGAGTTGGTTAAACTTACGCTGTAAGTGAGGCTTCCTGTAGGGCGTGATCTGGAAATAAGATAACTGCCCAGGGTGACGTAGTGATGCTCTGATGTCAGCTACGATGGAGTCTGGCAATCCCAGATGCCAGCTGTCATTGTCGAGCTTTTCGGGATTGTCCCTCACATATTCGTAATTGTACAACCCTTCTATGGTTGGGGTCCAGAAAAGCTTTTTGCCCGAGGCTGTACGCTCTTTGATCATGTTCATAATGTCCGCTGGATACTCAGGTGCATTAGCTAATCCTGTGTGTTCGAAGTTGTCTATACCAAACTGTAGTCCTCTACGAATTTCTTCAGGCCTGTGCGAATGGGCCACTACGGGTAACCCATGTTTATGCGCTTCATCGACCACCGCTGAGGCCTCTTCCAAAGTCATTAGATCCTGATCGATGTACTTGATCACATTCACTCCTGCTTTAGCTAGCTTGCGTACTTTGGTGCGTGCATCATCAGCACCGTTGACCCCCCACCGATAGAAGTCAGTGCCAGGGTAGGGTGCTTTTTGGATAAATGGGCCTGATACATAGAGCGTTGGGCCTGGGATCTCTCCTTTGTTGATCCTGTCACGAACGTCAATCGACTCCTCAAGTGGCCCTCCCAGATCACGCGCACTGGTGACTCCAGCCATCAGGAGCTGATGAGCGGAGGATGGCATGATCACCGATCCGAATATTTTCCGATAGGTAGGGCGCCAGTGAGTGTAGACCCCATGACCGTTGAGTTGTAAGTGTGCATGACTCTCCCAGAGACCTGGCAATACACTCATACCTTCGGTCGAGATGATTTCAGCAGCTGGAGGTATGTCAATTTCGCTTTGGGTCCCGACAGCCCTGACCCGTTCCCCTTCGATGAGGATGACGCTATTTCGAATGGGGATACCGCCATGACCATCGATCAACGTACCACCGACCAGGGCTTTGATGGCTTGAGCATGGACTTGAGAAAGTAAACCAAAGGACAGGACAAGGCATAAGAAGAATTTCATAGCTAAAAAATGGTTTGGGTTATCCGTTGTACTCCAAGGTAAGCACAGAGAACTCATTCTCAAATACTTTGAAGATCTTAAGCTCTTTGTTGGTGGCAGAGTAGACTAACCCAATGCGGTGAGCAGAATCCAAGGGTCTGAAATTGATAAGACTGCCTTTGCGATCATATAGATAAGTGAAAGACTGCTCACGATCAATGATCACAATGATCTCAACACCAGCCCCAAAGTTGTAATACTGAAAATCAAGATCCCCTGTAGACAAATAGTCTTTTTCAAAGAGCACATTGCCCGACTGGTCTAATACACCGACACGAGTGTCATCCTTGCGTCCAATGATGTAGCCATTGCCAAGGGCATCTTCTACAATATCAAAGGTCGTGTTTGGCCTTGGCTTGTAAAGCTGATCGCGCCTTGTGATTCCACCCGTCAGGTTGAAGCTAATGATTTCGCCACCCTGGTTGATTGTGGTAAGGCTGGTGTTAGCTAATGAAGAACCCATATTGACGTAGAGCTCATTCTGAATCGGTGATTTGAGGTCCAGAGGAAATCCTGAATAGCTGCTACCTCTTCGGTTAAGCACATTGATGATACCATTGGACTGAGGAGCAATGATCAGGTCCCGACTTGATATGCGCAGATGGAATGCACCACTGGCCAATGGGCCGCCTAGTTTGAGAGGATTCCAACCGTCCAGTCTTTTACCGGATTTATCGAGGAGATAGATGGCTCCTTTGCTTGTTGATATCGCGAGCCTGTAGTTTTTGGTATTATCATAATCAATGACCTGAAAAAAGTCAATAGCATCTCCTGAAGGATTGTCAATCGGATAGTCTGGTAATGACTCGCCTGTACGATCAATTGCCTCAATACTTTGTTCTGTAGAAAAAGCGAACTGCAGTTTTTTGTTTTTGAAATAGTCTATTTGAGCAACATCGCTGATGACCCTGCTTGGAATGGAGTCTGACCAGAGCACTTCAAGGTCTTTGTTGAGATGGTAGAAGTTACCAACACTATCTTGTAAAGCGAACTCGATAGACCTGTCAAGGTGACTTCTGCTAAAGAATGGGCGTGTTACAATTTTATGGGGAAAGGAGATAGTCTTCTCTACATTGTAGTCGGAGGCCCCTTGCTTCACATCAAATTCTCCTGGTTGATAGAGTGCTACATTGGTGTAGTATTTATCATCGATGTTGCTGAATTGGACAGCTACCATTTCAAAGCTTCTGAGTAGCGATACATTTTCCTCGGCAAATGATGACCATTCTGGCCTCAAATGATCAGTAATGCTTTGCCAGGAGCGGTTGCCATCTACTATAAGATTGAGGCTGACCTCCTTATCCAACTGATCAAAAAATTGCATTGTCCGCACCGACTTACCCCACACTTCTTCATTGTAGATATCATCGATGAGCTGTTTTAACGCCTGATCATTGTTGGCCAGCAAGATTCGACCATCAAATGGAAGGTAGAAGGTGCTCTCATAGCCTGAGAAGGCAGGGCCAAAAAGTAACCGTGGTAGCCCGTCAATCTTCAATTGACGGATAACCAAATCTCCATACGGTTCACTATATACAGTATCATTATCATTTTGGGCCATTCGCTCTCCAATGATGTTAAGTTGCTTGTAGGCCTCTCCGATATCTTTAGTATCTACTACCGTAATGAGATTTCTAATTTGAGGATTTGGATTTTCCACACTAATGAGAGCAACCTCTTCACCCATCCAGGTGTTAAAAGCTGCTAAGTCAATATCATATTCCGTCTTCAGAAAATTGATATAGTTCTGAACTGCCCTCACATCTTCCGGCCATTTTTCTTTCCAATCATTGATCCATTTGTCTATTTCCTGGAAACTGAAGTGCAGTAGCCAGGAGGTTTTATTAGGTATTAATCCATGAATAGTGAATGGCACTCCGGGATTCCCGTTGAAAGCATCCAGTATGTTTGGGCCAGCTTTGTCGTTAATAGAGAACCCGTTAAAAACGATCATATTATTCTCTAGTTGCAGGTCCAAAAAGGTATGGTCGGTCAATTGGTCGAGATAGCCAAATTCCTGGTTGATATTGTTGATGAAAGTCTCTGTAAATCCCTTCAAAAGACTTGTGTTGAGATAAAGATTACCTTCATCCTGGGCCAGTTTTGCCAACTGAAACAAAGATTGATGGGCTTCCAGAAAAGATGATCTTTCATCTTCGGTAAATGTTCTAATGGCGTCTTCAACGAGGTAAGGAGTGAAACTACCGACGAAGTAGTTCTTGTAATAGATGTAAGTAAACATCGCGTCTCCATCTGTGATTTCTGATATCGTATTACCAAGGTAGGTGCGTGTTGCTTTGCGGTATCTCTCACCAAGTTGATTGGCCAAAGTGGTTACCAGACTATGCTGTCTGATATTCTGGACTTCTACGACGAAAAGAAAGTCTATCTCATCTTTGGCGATTGCATGGCCCGAGATAAGTATTGGGTTTGATCTGAAAAACTCTTTCAGGTTACCTTGCTCGCCTGCCAGACTATCGAGGGTCCTGAGATAGTTGTTTGCTCGTTTGAAGACCGGGAGTGACTTGACTGTTAGTCCGGTCTTGGTAGAGTCCAGTGCCTCCCAAATACTAATGGCATCCTCAGATTCGTATACAAAATAGGCATCTTCAGGAACGAGTGACCAAGTATTGATGCTTCTGTTGTCCTGCCAGTACTGGTATCCATAGTAGCCACCACCTCCCAGCAGGATGACGATAAGTACAATGAATAGTCTTTTCAATTTGGCGGCATTAGCATGGGCTCAAAAATAGGAAATTTTGGAGGGTAGTAAGACTCTGCCTTCTTTAAGATGATATCTCAGAGCATTCTCAATACAAAACGTGCCTTAGTCAAAAATTGATATTCCTGCCTCCTTCACTTCTGTTTGGAAGTTGGCGTAAGCACCTTTCGTCCAACTCTTAACTTTAGTTACAAATTCGTTTACAGCTTGCTCCGTTTGATTCAGCGATTTTATATGGTTTTCACTTAGTGGGACCAACGGATTCTTGAGCAGGTAGCCTGTGCTTGATAGCCTTCCCTGAATCGTATACGGATCACGATAAAGTCCTTGCTTTTTTTCGCCTACCACAATTTGCTCGAGTGATTGTAGCTCTGATTTCAGTTCCTCAATTTTCGAATTGAGAGGTTCCCCATTTTCGCTATCGTTCAGCAAGCCTTCCAACTGATCAACTTTTTTCTGTGCCTTCCTTACTGCATCCATGGCACTGGTCGCTTTTTCAACTATGGCATAGTATTCACTGATCTTGTCATATTTTTTAGCCATTTCTCCTGATGATATAGATAGTCGAGGGTCTGGCTTCACCTCAACTGATGTCGAGACAGATTGGCCGTTGTAGCTGATATCGACCGAGTAGGTTCCAGTAGATACCAGATTGGCGCCTCTAGGGGCAGTCTCTTTGGATGGAGCTTTGACATGTGGATAGCGTGGCACATCTCTGTCTAACTTCCAGTTGACTCGATTGACACCTTTTGTTGGCTTATGATATAGAGTCCTTACCTTTTCCCCATTGGCGTTTTTGATCTCAAGCTTTACCTGTTCCTTTAAGGAACTGGACTGACCTTTTCGAGCATCTTGTACGTAGTAGCTGATGAGACTACCATAAGGACGATTATCTCCTTCGAATAAAGCATCACCAATTTTACCAAAACGGTAACCCTTGGATTCTCCAATGTTGGCCAGATAAGCGTATGGTGCAGGGAAGGCTGTCAAACTAGAATTAAGCACTTCAGGTGCTCCAGATTCTGCAACCTCTCTTAAAGGCCTGATATCATCAATGATCCAGAACGAACGGCCAAAGGTACCAATGGCCAGATCATGTTCACGGGGTTGTATCACCATATCCTGTATAGGCATTGTAGGTAGATTGCTCCATTTGTTCCAGGTTTCGCCTGCATCAAAACTGACATACAGCCCAAACTCGGTACCGGCAAAATAGAGGTTGGAGACAATCGGATCTTGCTCAAAAGACAAAGCATAGCCCCAAACATCACTTGTGTCAACCAGTCTGGTCCAGGACTTGCCATAGTCTTGAGTTCTATAGATGTAAGGCTCCCAATTGTTGCGCCTGTGATCGTCAAATACTACAAAAGCCTCCGCCGCATCATGCTTTGAAGGCTGAATTTGGGTAACCCAGGTATTTTCCGGTAGGTCTTTGAAAGCCTTTGTCAGATTGGACCATGAGCTACCTCCATCTCGTGTGAGCTGAACCTGACCATCATCGGTACCTACCCAGATGACCCCTTCTACTTGTAGACTTGGTGCGATGCTGATGATAGTCAAATGATTTTCTGCACCAGACAAATCGTATGACAAACCACCAGTCTCCAAAAACCTTGCCTTTTCAGGGTCATTGGTGGTGAGATCAGGTGAGATCAGGTCCCATGACTGGCCATAATTTGTAGACTTAAGCAAGTACTGACTACCGTAGTAGATGGTTTTATTATCATGTGGATCTATGGCGATCCCTGAGTTCCAGTTGAAGCGGAGGTGCTCGCCATCCGGATGTACAGGCTTGATAGGCTGCAACTGGCCGGAAGGGTAGTGGTACCTTATGAGATTACCCGCCTGGCCCATGGCATACCCGAAATTATTATCTAATGGGTCTGGGATCATATCAAAGCCATCTCCAATAGAGAGTCTTTGCCAATACATATTGCGAATGCCACCTTTAAACCAGGTCTGACTAGGACCTCTCCATGAGCCATTGTCTTGTAGGCCACCATAGAGGTTGTAGGGGATTTCATTGTCAACCCTGATATGATAAAACTGGCCCAATGGCAGGTTATCTGCAAACCACCAGTTCTTGCCCCGATCATGGGTGATGTTAAAGCCGCCATCATGGCCGACCATCAGAAAATCTGAATCATCGGGATGACCCCACCATGCATGATGATCAGTATGAAGTTTGTTACCCGCAGCAAAGACTTTCCAGGTCTTTCCGCCATCTTCTGAAGAGGTCACTTCGCTTGCGATACTATAGATTCGGTTTTCATTCTGAGTATCCACATAGATGTCAGCGTAATAGAATGGTCTACCGCCAATGTTCGAGTCTCCGGATTTGGATACTTTTTCCCATTTGTACCCACCATCATCAGAGCGGTAAATGGCATTGTCGGAAGACTCTATATAAGCATACACTACGCTTGGAGAACTAGCAGCTATCGCAATGCCGATTCGTCCCAGTTCTCCGTCAGCTATACCATCCTCTGAAGTGATCTGCTTCCACGAAACTCCGCCATCAAGTGTCATGTATAATCCTGATCCCTGACCGCCTGATTTGAAAGTCCATGGCCAACGCCGGTGCTCATACATGCCCACGATGATCTTGTTTGGGTTGGTGGGGTCCATCCGCATATCCGATACACCAGTACGATTGTTGATGTAGAGTATCTTCTGCCATGTAACTCCTCCATCTGTTGTTTTATATACACCTCTATCTTCACTGTCTCCCCATGTAGCCCCGGATACTCCGGCCCAGACGGTGTTGGGATCATCAGGGTGGATGATCACCCTATGGATCTGACGTGTATTCTCAAGTCCGAGGTGTTGCCATGTATTGCCTCCATCTATGGATTTGTATATACCATAGCCACTGTTCTGGCTGTTGCGGGGATTTCCTTCGCCTGTGCCCACATAGATGATGTTAGGGTTCTTTTGGTACATCTTGACATCACCGATAGAGGCTGCTTTTTCATTTTCAAATATGGCCTTCCATGTGTGACCTGCGTTGGTAGATTGCCATACGCCACCTGCTGCTGTTCCCAGCAGTATGTTGTCATTGTCCGATAGGTCAACTTCAATGGAAGTCACACGACCACTCATTCCTGCTGGACCGATATTGCGAGGTTTGATGTTTTCAAAAAGAGTCATGTCTACTTTTTGCGAGAGCAATGGAAACAAGCCGATAAACAATGCCAGAGATAGGAGAGTGATTCTTTTCATGTATATGCGTTTAAAATTCAGCAGTTACATCCATCCGTCGAAGCGCGAATTCTCGATAAACATTCATTAACCGGTTAGTACAAATTCGGTCTTGGAAGTTTATGCTCGGTTCATGATGTTGCGATAGCTAATGATTAAAAATAGAAACCGTCTGACGTACCACCAAAGGCTAATCTAACTATGGGTGGAGTATGGGATAAATGGTCATGCTCGATGTATTAGTCCGGTGGCACTGATCCGTATCTGATGTGTCTCTTGTAACTCCCTGAGTACTTCGTACAGATGATGATTGTCAGTAGGTTTGATCTGTTCTATCAAATTGTCGATTGTTTGTTCCGAAGTAGCAATGACCTTTAGGATATGATCCGCATAGTTCTTTATCTCGGTGTGACCTCTGAGTTCTTTCTTTCTCTGAATGCACACGTCACAGTTACCGCAATTGATGGCCGTAACTTCTCCAAAATAGATCTGAAACTGTTGTGTGCGACATTGACGACTTTGATAAGTATAGTCAATCATCTTTCTCACCTTAAGCAGTGTGCTCGACTTTCGCTGCTCTAGCCTTTTAACATCAATAACAAGTCGGTTAGCATCCTGTCTTGCCGTGGTGAATGTCAGTTGAGGTTTTTCTTTTTGATGCTCGTAAATGAGTATGTCTGACTGATGGAGGAACTCAAGCTTCTTAATGATTTCTACCCGTGGTATTTTGACCAACTTTGCCAGGTTGGTTTCTGAAATAGTCATAAAGCTCGTGAACAGTTCTCCCCCGTACAACCGCAACAGACCTTTCAGTAAGGTATCAAATTTTGCATATGCCACCTGATACTTGTATAACCCGGTGGTATCTACTGAGAACATCAGCTTGCTTGGTTTATAGAAGCTCTCATTAAGCTGGACCAGTCCCTCTTCTTCCAATTTTTTGAGTGCATTGTATGCCTCGTATGCATTGAGTTTATACTGTCGGGCAAACTCTTCAAGATCAAAATCGAAACTGCTCAATAGGTTACTGCCTACTGCAATCTTGTAATAGTTGCTCAGAGATTGATAGATTGTCTTAAGGTAGTCAATAGTAGGGTGAGCACGATTGGTTTGTTCGAGTAGGTGTTCCCCATCAACCGGGTGCGCGATCAATATGGCATAGGCCAGTTTTTCATCCCTACCAGCCCGGCCCGCCTCTTGATAGTAGGCTTCCATTGAGTCAGGAATGTCCATATGGATCACTAGCCTAACGTTGGGTTTGTCAATCCCCATTCCAAAGGCGTTGGTGCATACCATTACTCTTACTTCATCGCGAATCCACCGCTCTTGTCTTGCAGCACGCACTTCATTACTGAGACCGGCGTGATAGAAATCAGAGGTAATGCCACTTTTACGGATCATTTCTGCCAGTTGCTTTGTCTTCCCACGATTACGTACATAGACGATGGATGACCCTTGCACGGTTGTAAGGATCTCCACAAGCTTTTGATCCTTATTTTCTTCGATCCTTACGGAATAGCTTAGGTTTTTCCTGGCAAATGACTTTTGAAAAACCTGTGGCTTGCGAAGCTGAAGCTTATCTATGATGTCTTTTTTTACCTCTGGTGTAGCTGTAGCAGTGAGTGCGATGATCTTTGCTTGCGGAAGTCGCGCTTTGAATTCTGCAATTTCGAGATAGGCAGGCCTAAAATCATAGCCCCACTGGCTGATGCAGTGGGCTTCATCAATTGCCAGTAGCCCAACATTCATCTTACCTGATCTTTCCAGAAATAGCTCTGATTTCAAGCGTTCGGGAGAGACATATAGGAACTTAATATCACCATAAATGCAATTGTCAAGTAATATATCAATCTCTCTTCTTGGGATACCTGAATAGATCGCAGCTGCTTTGATGCCTCTTTGTCCAAGCTGCTCTACTTGATCCTTCATCAACGCGATCAAAGGAGAGATCACGATCGTCAAACCTTCCAAGATTAGCCCGGGTACCTGAAAACAGATGGATTTGCCACCTCCTGTAGGAAGCAGGGCCAAGGTGTCCTCACTATCTAACACCGATTGTACAATCTCCCCCTGCATCGGTCTGAAAGCAGGGTACTTCCAGTATTGCTTGAGGATATGGAGGGGAGTGGGCATAGCTATGAGAATAAAACTAAAGTTAGCACTGTTCTTTTGAGGATTAGAGTTATGTTTAGAGCAATGTCCATTTATTTCTTTTCAATAGTTTCTCGTTAGCCTTTATGAGAATTGTCATTGTCGCGGACGTTATAGATACTGGTTTGGGTGGTATGAAAACTTACGCTGAAAATCTCGTCCGCTGCATCCCCGAAGTTGATAGTGAAAATGACTATTTCGTGATCAACCATAAGCGGATGGATAAAGACAGAAATGTTCAGTTTATAGCTGTGCCATATACAAAGTACCCTGGTAAATTCTTTATCAGAAAGTTTTATCAGGTTCCTCGCAAGATTAGATTGCTAAATCCCGATGTGGTGATGGAAACTACCCATATGGGGCCGTTTTTTTTGGCTAATCATGTTAAAAGAGTAACCGCAATTCATGATCTAAGTACTTTTATTCAACCCCAGCACTATACATGGATCAATAGAATTACAGAAAGATTATTGCTACCGGGTGTCATAAAAAGGGCTGACCACATCATTACGGTATCACAATCCACTAAGCGCGATATACAAGATATTTTTAGAGTTGCTGACAATCGATTGACAGTCATCCCGTTAGGAGTTGAAGAAATTTTCCGTCCGGTTGTAAATCAAAAGGTGCTGGACAGATATCATATTAATAAGCCTTACCTTCTCCATGTAGGTACTATACAGCCCAGAAAAAATATTGAGACTCTGGTGAAAGCGTATGAGCAGTTTAGATCACAAACTAGGGACGACTTCAAGTTGATCTTGGTAGGGAAAGTAGGATGGAAGGCCTCTGGAGTATTGGAGATAGTTAATGATAGCGTTTATGCTAAAGATATTATTCTTACTGGTCATGTTCCTAAAGAAGAGTTGCCTGTATTCTACACTATGTGTGCAGTGTTCGTGTTTCCATCCCATTACGAGGGTTTTGGTTTACCTCTTGCTGAGGCATTAGCTTGCGGAGCGAGGTGTATTGCAGCGGATAACTCAAGTCTAAAAGAGGTTGGAAGGAATTATGTGAGTTACCTTAAGGTGAACAACGCTATTGAGTTAAGTCGGCTCATAAGAGAGTGCCATAGTGTTATTAATAATGGCAATACTCTAGATAGAGGAGTGTTTGAAGAGTATTCGTGGATGCATACCACCCAAAAAACTCTTCAAGTCTTCCATCGCTTGTAGGAAGACCCTAATGTTATACCAGTTGTGCTGGTTAATTGTTCCGCACCTTATTCTTTTATGTGTTATTGCGAGGGATTCTTGTGAAAGTATAATCAGTACGTTGAATGAATAATTTCTAGACAACTATGTTTGCACATCCTTAACAATAGCAAAACTGAATACATGGATCATAATCAAAAGGAATCCGGAAATTCAAAAAGTTGCATCTTAATTGAAGGCTCTAAACTTACTGATGACTACAATGATGGCATAAAAAGGTTTGTTGTAACTCTACTTGATGGTTTAATACACTCAGAAGAATACCTAAAAGGAGCTATTGAGATTGACGTTAAAGTACTTGATGAGATTCTTCCTATCCAGGAAGCGGTCAACAAATATCTTTTGGGTCATTCGATTCAACAGGCTCCCATTGATAAAAAGGAAGAGTTGCATGACGTTTCAATATTATTGGCATTCAAGTCGAGACTTGGACTTTTTCTATATAGACTCGGAATCATAAATGTGATACGCTCTTTTTTTATGGGTCTTTTCTATAAAAAGTCTAAAAAGCAATATGACTTGATTCATTTTACTTTACCCCAGATCATGAATCCATGGCATGACTCCAAAACTCATTTGGTTACAATACATGATGCTACCCATCTCTCACACAAAGAGTTTCACCTTTCTGAGAACGTAAAAAATGCTCACTCAGGTTTCAGAATGATCAAACAGTACTTGCCACATATTCATGTCATTTCCAGATCAACATATAATGCTGTGGCGGAAATAGATGAAAGGATCTTAGAAAAGGCGCGCTTGATTTATGAGGGTATTGATCATTCCTTATTCTATCCAGAGAAAGACGAGTTAATGATTTCTGATATCTTAAAAACCTACGATCTTGAAGACAATGAATACTTGTTTTGTTTGGCGACTAATGAGCCGCGAAAGAACCTAGCCAATACTGTCAAGGGGTTTTTGAGATTTAAGGAAATGTATAGCAAAGACGTTAAACTGGCTATTGGTGGGAAACCTGGATGGAAAAGTGAAGCAATTCCATCTGATCCAAGTGTCCTTTACTTAGGTTATATTCCTGATACCGATTTGCGTGCGCTGTATAGTAGAGCAAAGGCTTTCTGTTTTGTATCGCATTTTGAAGGCTTTGGGCTGCCACCTTTAGAGGCTATGTCGTGTGGTACTGTACCTATATATGGTGACAATAGTGCAATGAGCGAAATCATAGGTGAGTATGGGAGAGGTGTTGACCCTTCGAACATTGAAGCCATTGCATTAGAAATGAAATATTTAGTATGCAACGATGAAATTAGAAAGGATATGGAGCTTAAAGCTTTGAACTTTTCCCAGAACTTCTCCACCAAAGGATTCATTACAGGTATCATATCATTCTATAATGAAATAATAGCGAATCAAAATCACAACTAGGTTGACTAAGCAGTTTTCTAAAGTTCATAAACTCTAAACAACGGTCAGGATAAGAAATGTCGGATTATTCTAAATTCGTGATTTTGTCAAGTCCAAGGTGTGGTACTCATATGATGAGAGAGGGTCTTGACTATCACCCAAACATAGTTTGTCATACCGAGATGTTTAATCCTGACTATGTAAACACTGCCGAGTTAGAGACTGAGACTTCAGTAAGATTGAGCGATAGCATCTATCACGAGTACCCCAAAGGTATTCGAACTGTTGGCTTTTGTCTCCACCGAAACGGAGCTAATGTTGGATCGTGGGGAGATATCTTTGATATGATCCAAAGTGATAAATCAATTAAGATTATAAGTCTATACCGAAAGAATTTACTCAAAAGGTTTTTTTCGGTGAAACTTCAATTACTAAGTAAAGAGGAGATTTTAGCACTCGAACCATTTTTAATTGATGCAGATGATTTAATCGAGGATTTCAAAAGCCAATCTGAGCTTTTGAGCCAATCTGAGATATTGTTTAGTGATCATCAAGTGCTTAGTGTGGCATATGAAGATATGGTCTATGGGTACGATAGTTCCATACGACAGGTATTGAAGTTCTTATTACCTCAAAAACCCATAAGTCTTCATACATTCAAATTCATTTTTAAACATTACACACCAATCAGTGAAAGGAGATCATATCCTTCTATGGAGCGTTTAATCAAAAACTATGATCATTTAAAGCATTCTTTGAAAAACACGGAATGGTCTGTCTTTTTTGAAGACTGACCGGTTTTCTTCTTATCGATTATCCTGGCTATAGGCTGAGGTAACTTCTTTCGGATCCCCAACCATTTTTACAAGACCTTTATCTAACCAAAGTACGCGATCGCAATACTGCTCAATTATTGGTAAGGAGTGACTTACGATAATCAACGTTTTGTCTTGAAGGATTCGTTCTTTGAATACTTCATCTGACTTCTTCTTAAACCGGGCATCTCCGCCTCCTCCAAAAAATTCATCTAACAAAACGATATCAGGCTCCATATACATGGCAGAAGCAAACGCTAGCCTTGATTTCATACCTTTTGACAAATGTTTGATAGGTAAGTCTGCATATTCTTCCAATTCTGCAAATTCTACGATCTCCCTATACCTCTTTTCAGCAGTTGATTTGGGCAGGCCCATCAGACTACTATTGAGCATTACATTTTGACGTGCATTCATCTCATTATCAAAACCTGCGCCGGTCTCGAGCTTCATTATCTTACCATCAGTAGTGACAGTGCCAGTATCAGGTTTTAGGGCTCCCATGATTAGATTGACGATAGTAGATTTTCCACTACCATTTCTTCCTATGATACCAAGCTTTTCTTTATTGTAGAGTTCAAAGCTGACGTTGTTCAACGCACGTATCCTTCGTGTCCTAAATGGAATTTTACCTTTGAGAAATATGTCTTTAATAGCAAAAGTTCCTGTTGGGAGTACAGTGTAAGTCTTTGATACATTACGTACTTCGGCGACCACCTTATTGTCAACCATAATTCCTATTCCTATAGACGCTCTAACGCTTGAAAATAGTTTCTATCAAATAACACAAGTCCAACAATAAGTATCGTGATTGCATAGATTGTAGTGTAGGCATAATCATTCCAGTTGGGACCACTAGAGTAGAGTAGGATATTGCGCATATTTGAAATAATGGCAAGGAACGGGTTGATGTAACGGAGTAGAGGGAAAGCTTGTATGAATACCTCTGATCTTCCAAATACCCCAGAGGTCCACATTCCAAACATGGCAACCATTGACCATAACTGCTCTATATCTTGGAAATATATATTGAGCACAGCCAGTATAAGTGATACTCCCAGACAAAGTATGAATATAGTAAGCAACAGAAAAGGCAAATAGATTACCTGCCATGAATAACCTACCCCCATGACAAGAGAGGCTACTATATAAATTGCCAACGCCAATCCAAATCCAACAAACGCTGTAAGTACGTTCGAGATAAAAAAATCTACAGGGTTGACCTGTATCGTTTTAATTAGAAAAGCCTTTGATTTTAGTACTGTCATTGATCTATTGGTAGACTCGGAGAAGAGCATCCAGGTGATCAGTCCTAAAAATATGAGTAGAGCATAATTATCTTCGCTGGCCCCAAACACCCCTGTAAAAATGAAGTAGTAAACAGTCAGTTGGAAAATAGGCTTGATTAGGGCCCATATCATTCCTAAATGGCTGCCATGGTATCGCTTGGTGTAATCATATTGGGCCAGTGCAAGTATGCGCTCTAAGCGAGGGCCATTGAAGGCCAATATGATTTGCTTTGATAATTTTGAGCTACTCAATAGATTGATTCTTTACTTAAAGAAATTAGCAAAATGACGCTGCATAAATTTACCCTCTAATAAAGACTATAAGACCCTGATGATTAACTCTTGTTTACCAACTAATTTTCTCCTTCGCCAAAAAAGCGCCAATGCCTTTCCTGCAGTCTTCAGAACCACGGGCTTCTGCGTTGAGAGTGGCGGCCTTATCCAAAGCTTCATGAAGTGGTAACTCAGGTAGATCAGATAGTAGCTGTTTGGTTAGAGTCATTGATTGTCCGGAGTTTTGAGTGATAAGCCGGTCTGCCAAGTCATTGACTCTTTTTTCAAGTTCGTCAGTAGGGACTACCCAGTTTACAAGTCCCATGGATTGCGCTGCTTCGGCATTGTAGAGGTCTCCAGTCAGTAATAGTTCTCTGGCCTTTGCTTCGCCAATTTTCCTGATAAGGAATATAGACACTAGTGCAGGGATAAACCCGATGCGCACTTCTGTATATCCAAACTTCGCCTCAGGTACAGTGACTACAAAATCACAGACCGCCGCTAATCCACAGCCACCTGCGATCGCATGACCTTGCACCCTAGCAATCACAGGCTTTGGGTGTCTATAGATCAACTCAAAAAGCTCCCGCAGATGTTGGGAGTCTTCGAGATTCTCTTCGTACGTATTTTTTTGCAACTGCTCGATGTATCCCAGGTCGGCACCTGCAGAAAAGACCTTGCCTTCTGCTTGTAGAATAATGACTTTAACATTGTGGTTGACTTCAGCATCACGAAAAGCACCCTTGAGCTCACTTACTAATTCATAAGAAAGCGCATTGCGTTTTTCTGGCCGGCTTAGAGTAACGAAATAGCTTCTCCCCTTGATATGAGTAGTGATTAATCCCATGAGGCTAAGATAGTAAATAGACCAACTTCTATGCTCTTAAAAAGACTATCCAAAAGGGGTTTAGAAGATCGGGTTAGGCGACTTACCTTTCGTCTCACTAAATAAATATTATATGTTGCAACATATAATTATAAAATGGGTTTAACTAAACACTCAACAAACCGATAATTATCATGAACAAAATCAAAATTGGCTATTATGTTGTGACTGGTCTCCTGTCGCTAATGCTTCTCTATTCGGTCATTGGCATGTATTTCCTCCAAACTGAGACGGTACAGGGTTTTTTTAAAACTTTAGGGTACCCGTCTTATCTCGTTATCCCGCTTGGCATATTGAAGCTGGCTGGTGTTACAACCTTATTGACAAGATTCAATTCACGAGTTGTGGAGTGGACGTATGCAGGATTTGCGATCAACTTTTCGCTAGCTGCCTCCGCGCATTTGAGTGTAGGTGATGGTCAAGCTGGGGGTGCTATTGCAGCTCTGGTCTTGTTAATCATCTCCTATGTGCTTGGGGTGAAGTCCTCTGATTGATCAAGGTTTAACTAATTACTATGGAAGCGAGCCCGCAGGAGCTCGCTTTTTTTGTATTTCCTAAATCGGTTCGACCAATTAATTCGGTAGTTCACCCTAGTCAAATGGCAGTTTAACCTAAGCCTTTTGAATTTCGTAGTTGTCAATGTCTACTTTCACCATCTCCATGCGTCTTTACGGTATACTATGAAAAACAAGGAGCGGACCATGATCAAACTCAAAAGACTCTGGATACTCATCGTAGCATGGATGACCATAGGTGTGATTGTTACTGCATATGACCACTTTTTACTGGAATCTCGCTTTGCAAATGGAGGTAGCGACTGGTACGGACTTACATCAAGCTTGGTCTTCAACCTGGTCGCTTCGTTTATAGGCGGTGCTCTGGGAGGGATATTTCTGCTGTTTTATGTGAATGATAAATGGCGCGATCGCCCCTATGGTTTCAATATCATGGCGGTCACCATCAGCTTCATTGTTATATTCAGCTTCATTACTGTTTTGACTGGTATGCTTACGGCCAGATTCATAAGCGGCCATCCTTTTGGCTCCATTGAGTTCAAGGCCGAACTCATTGCGAGTATTCAAGACCCTCTACATCTCAAAAACATGATTATTTGGTCGATTGTTGTGGCGCTATCACAATTTGTGATCATGGTCAACGACAAATTTGGACAAGGAGTTCTCCTGCATTTTCTGACCGGAAGATACCATCAGCCCAGGACTGAAGAGCGTGTGTTTATGTTTGCTGACATCAAGGGATCTACTGGTATAGCGGAGCAACTTGGTAACGAGCAATATCATAATCTGCTCAAAGACTTCTTTTCAGATATCACTAATGCGATCATCGAAAATAAGGGTGAGGTCTATCAATATGTCGGTGACGAAGTAGTGGTGTCCTGGCCTAAACAAGATGGTATACAAGATGCAAACTGTTTGAGATGCTATGTGGATATGTTGGCATCTATCGATGAAAAAAAGGATAAATACCTGCTTAGATATGGTCTTGTACCAGAGTTTAAGGCTGGATTGCACTACGGTGAGGTGATGGCCGGAGAGGTTGGAGTGATTAAGCGTGATCTTACATTTTCAGGAGACGTCCTCAACACCACGTCACGTATTCAGGAGGCCTGCAAGAATTATGAAGTTAACCTATTGGCCTCAGATCAACTGCTGGAACAGCTTCGAGATAAAGCAGGTTATGCTTTTCGCCATATTGGTGATATCAACCTGAGAGGCAAGAGTCAATTAGTAGGTTTATCGACTTTTATTTAGAAAATCAGGCGTGAGTTACCGAATTTTCAAAACTATCATTGGTCTTAGTTCAGCCTGATCAATATCATAATAGATGTTGATGAAGCACACGTAATCTCAGCCGGTACTGGATGTACTTTGAAGGACTAAATAGAATGTCCATGAGTACTCCAAAAAAATACATCAACACCGACGGAAACACAGCCGCATCAAATATGGCCTATGCCTTCAGCGAGGTAGCGGCGATCTACCCAATCACTCCCTCCTCAGACATGGGAGAAAAAGCTGATGCCTGGGCCGCCTCAGGCAGAAAAAATATCTTTGGCCAGCCGGTCGATGTTGTGCAGATGCAATCAGAAGGTGGTGCTGCAGGAGCCATACATGGGGCCCTGACAGCCGGAGCTATGTCAACTACATTCACTGCTTCTCAGGGCCTCCTGCTCATGATCCCTAACATGTATAAGATCGCTGGGGAGATGTTGCCAACTGTTTTTCATGTGTCTGCTCGCTCATTAGCCTGTCAGGCACTTTCTATTTTTGGGGACCACTCTGATGTGATGTCTACACGCAATACAGGTTTTGCCGAGATCGCCTCCACCAATGTGCAGGAGGCACAAGATATGGCGGCCATTGCACACTTGGCGACACTGGAGTCAAGGATTCCGTTCATCCACTTCTTTGACGGCTTCCGTACTTCACATTCTATTCAAAAGATCGAATCGATCTCTTACGATGAGCTCAAGTCAATGTTAGACATGAAGTATGTCGAGCGTTTCAGAGCAGAAGCAATGAAACCAGAAGACCCATTCTGTAAGGTAGGGGCTCAGAATCCTGATGTTTATTTCCAGGGACGTGAAACCGTCAACCAGTACTATGAGGCTTGTCCCGCTGTTGTGAAGAAGTACATGGAACTATTCAAAGAGAAGACAGGTCGGTCCTATGATCTCTTCGAATATATAGGAGATTCTGAGGCCGAGAGTATCGTTATTGCAATGGGTTCTTCTATCTCGACTATAAAGGAGACCGTTGCGTATTTGAATAAGAATGGAGCGAAAGTCGGTGCTATCAATGTGCGACTTTACAGACCATTCTCGGTAGAGGCCCTCCAAGAGGTAGTTCCTGATTCTGTCAAGAGAATTGCCGTGCTTGATCGCACTAAAGAGCCAGGTGCACCAGGTGAACCATTATATCTGGATGTAGTAGCGACGCTTAAGTTAAGGCCTGAGATAGAGATCATCGGAGGACGATACGGACTATCATCCAAAGAGTTTACGCCTTCAATGATCAAGGCTGTTTATGAGCATTTAGACAGTGGGGGTCATCATGACTTCACGGTAGGTATCAATGATGATGTGACCCACAAGTCCATAGAGGTGAAGGAAGAAATAGACTCTGAGCAGGAGGGAATTGTAAGATGCAAGTTCTGGGGTTATGGATCTGATGGTACCGTATCCGCTAATAAAAACGCGATTAAGATCATCGGCGAGAGCACTGATCAGTTTGTACAGGGTTATTTCCAGTATGACTCCAATAAGTCTGGAGGATATACTGTTTCACACCTTCGTTTTGGTAAGCAGCCGATCTTATCAGAATACCTGCTCAACAAATCAGACTTCATCGCGTTGCATCGCCCACAGTATATCGGTCAGTATGACATCCTGGAAGGTATTACAGAGGGTGGCACGTTCTTGATCAACAGTGGGCAGAAGCCCGAGCGGGTCTTTGGTCTCTTTACCAAAGAAATGCAACAAACCATTCGTGATAAGAAGATCAGGGTCTATTCGATCGATGCATCGAAGATCGCGAAGAGCGTAGGATTAGGAGGTCGTATCAACTCTGTGATGCAGACGGCCTTCTTTAAGCTTTCGGGAGTCCTACCGGAAAAAGAAGCCATTGAGCTGATCAAACGCTATGTTGAGAAGCAATTCCTACGCAAGGGCAAAGAGATTGTAGAGATGAACTGGAACGCTATTGATGCAGCCTTAGAAGCCATCACAGAAGTGCCAGTTCCGAAACCAGCAGCTGATGAGAAGCATACGCAGATCACTGCGGTAGTACCTGAAGATGCTGGGGATTTTGCTCAACTCGTGATGGATCCAGTACTTCGACTTAAGGGTGATCGAGTGCCAGTATCACTGATGTCAATCAACGGTACAATACCAGCAGGTACTAAGAAACTAGAGAAACGCGGAAGACCTGGTAATCCGGCCAAGTGGGTTGAGAAGCTGCCATTCGTGGAGCATTGCCAGGTAGATGAGACCTATTTCGAATATCCGGGATGTTGCTCTGGTTGTGGTGAGACGCCTTACATCCATGTAGCTACCCAGCTCTATGGCGACCGCATGTTGATTGCTAACGCAACTGGCTGCTCATCCATTTACGGAGGCACATTCCCTTCAACTCCTTATACTACGGATAGCAAAGGTAGAGGACCTGCATGGGCCAATTCACTCTTTGAAGACAATGCCGAGTATGGCTATGGTATGAGATTGGCTATAGATGCCAACCGAGCACAGCTCAAGACGAATATTGAAGCTTATCTTGAGCTTGAGCCAAAGTCCAAATTGGCGGTAGCCCTGCGCGATAGACTGAGTGCGTGGAAGTCCGTAACGCCTGAAGCCAAGGATCATGCAGATATGATCAAAGGGCTTTTGCAGAATGTAAAGGCGAAAGATGAAACAAAAGCCATATTGGCAAAAATCATCGAGTTGGAGGATTATCTGGTAGATAAGAGTGTCTGGATCATTGGTGGAGATGGATGGGCATATGATATTGGTTTTGGAGGACTTGATCACGTGATGGCCTCAGATCGTAATATCAACATCCTGGTAATGGATACAGAAGTGTACTCCAATACTGGTGGACAATCATCTAAAGCTACACCAAGAGCGGCAGTGGCCAAGTTCGCTTCGAACGGAAAACAGCTTGGAAAGAAAAACCTGGGTCTGATGATGACGACTTACGGCAATGCTTATGTCGCTTCTGTCAATATGGGAATGGATCGGGACCAAGCAGCATTGGCGATAGTAGAAGCTGAGAAGCATGATGGACCGTCGATTGTTATTGCTTACTCTCCCTGTATTGCACATGGTTACAGTTTGCAGCAAGCGAAAAAGCAATCAGAGAAAGCTTCGCTGAGCGGCTACTGGCCTTCATACAGATACAATCCGGCACTTGCAGCCGAGGGTAAAGATCCTTTCATCTGGGAATCCCCAGAGCCACAAACAGACTTTGATCACTATGTGGAGGAAGAGATCAGATATCGCTCACTGATGAGAACAAATCCTGAAGAAGCAGATCGGTTATTAGAACTTGCTAAGCAGGATAATGTAAGGCGCTTCAATGACCTCAGACATCTTTCAGAGAGTCATGATGAAGAAACAACTAATGAAGAGAATAAAATCGAAAAAGCAACAATAGATGATTGATCTAAGCACATCCTACATGGGGTTGAAACTGAAAAACCCCCTGGTCATTGGCGCATCTAACATCGTCTCTGACCTCAATGATATGGTCAAACTGGAAGAGGCTGGAGCAGCTGCAGTAGTCTATAAGTCGCTTTTCGAAGAGCAGATCCAGTTGGAAGCTCACCAATTGGACGAGGAGATGGAAGCTTACGAGGGGTGGGATGCAGAGCACGAGACGATGTTCCCAACTGTAGAACATGCCGGTCCAAGAGCTCATCTTCTAAAGCTTAAGAAGGCCAAACAGACCTTGTCGATTCCTGTTATTGGTAGCATCAACTGTGTCAACAATGATAAATGGGCAGAGTTTGCCATGGGGGTAGCTGATACGGGTGTCGATGCACTTGAGCTTAACTTCTACGCCAACATCATAGACGCTGATAAGACCGGTGAAGATATCGTCAAAGAGCAGTTAGATACATTGGCAGCTGTCAATGAAGTTGTGAAGATACCCGTGGCTGTTAAGCTGAGTCCGTTCTACACCAATACCCTTTCGGTTGTCACACGCATGGATAAGGCAGGAGCTGACGGCTTTGTTTTGTTCAATAAGCTCTTCCAGCCTGATATCGAGGTATCAAGAGAAGAGCATCACTATCCCTACAATTTCAGTCACCCTAATGATGGAAGGCTGCCTCTCCGCTTTGCAGGTCTGCTTTATGATCAGATCAAGGCGGATATCATTAGCAGTTCCGGCGTGTTTGATGGTAATGATGTGGTCAAGATGTTGCTCGCAGGGTCCAATGCTGTGCAGGTGGTGAGTGCTATCTACAAAAAGGGAATGTCTCATATAGAGACAATGCTTCAAGAGCTAACAAGTTGGATGATCTCAAAAGAGTATGAGAAACTGGACGACTTCAGAGGCAAACTATCAAAAGCTCATATGACCGACCCATTTGCATACAAGCGAGCCCAGTATGTTGACATACTGATGAAGACAGAAATATTCATGAAGTATCACCCGAAAGGTGATGAAGAACTATACTAAGATGACATATGCAATGTCTTCGAGATTAAGGCAACATGTACCAATACCAACTAGGATTGAACTATAAAAACTCTTAATACATAAAACTAAAAGTCTAAATACTAAATAATATGGCAAAAGTTGGAATTTTTTATGGCTCGACTGAGGGCAATACTGAGCGGGTTTGCGGCCAGTTACAGGAAGCATTAGGTGGTGAGGATATAGCGGAGATGCACAATGTGCAATCGGCTACAGCTGATGATATGGAGGAGTATGAAAACCTGATCTTGGCATGCCCGACATGGGAGATCGGAGAGCTTCAGGAAGACTGGGATGCTTTCATAGATGAGCTTGATGATGCTGAGCTTGAGGGTAAGAATGTGACTTACCTAGCACTTGGTGACGCAGACGGGTATCCTGATACTTTCCTCGATGCTCCTGGTATCATTCATGAGCGTATTGTCGACTCTGGCGCAAACTTCGTAGGCGCATGGCCAACAGACGGTTACGATTTCGAAGAGTCCAAAGGAATAGTAGACGGGAAATTCTTAGGGCTGGGTATAGATGAAGATAACCACCCCGAGCTGACACAGGAGCGTGTGGATCAGTGGGCTACCCAACTCAAGACTGAAATGTCACTTTAGAAAAACAGATGGCCAGGATACGTCTCAAAAAGCCAATTTACCCTATCTCTAAGGAGTTGCGCCTGTACCTTAAACGCAGCAACCGCGAGATGAAGGTGCCGATCACTTATCAGGACCTGATGCGGTACCGGAGTGCTATCACTCTGGTAGATCGCAATGGTAAAGACACGCTTTGGGAGACGCTAGTTTACGACGAAGTAGATCGCAACTACATTGATGATTGCTTGCGGGAAGTCTACGCATTACTCAAGGTGGGAGGTGACGTCTCTGTCATCAAACACCTTTTCATAGATCGTGTAGACCTCTGCATGTTTGGCAATACGCGCCCCATCAGGGTGCGTATCGTCAATAAGATCAATGATCTGTTTGACTATTTCTACATCAAGCAGGCGGATGCCTCGCGCATCTACGGCATGGAGCTGGAGCACATGCTATCGCCAAACAAGATCAACTACCTGGTCAAAGGCAATACCCTCATTGAGGAGCATATCCAGGGTATTCCCGGAGACGTATTCAATAAGGAATACCTTACCAGGAATGACTTCAATCATGTGCGTCTCGCTAAGGAGTTTGTGAAGTTCAATGAGAGGTGCCTGGTTCAACTTCTTGGAGATATGCGTGACGACAATTTTGTCGTGGAGGCCATCCCGGATTTTGATGAAGTGCATTTCCGCCTGAGGTCCATCGACTTTGATCAGGAGTGCTTTGAAGGTAGCCGTAAGATCTACATGCCGCAGTATTTCAAGGAGAACAACCCGATCGTACAGCTTGGCATGAAGGCCATGTCCTCTACTCTGGAGCTCCAGTATCAAAAAGAGGAGCGTATCCGAATGACCAATCGCGTCATAGACACGCAGTATGACCTACAGCAAATGTTTAAGGCCATGCAGAATGATGAACTGTCTACCAAGGAAAACACCCTTCAATTGAGGGAAGAATTGACGGACCTTTACGAGGATGACTCATTTATGTCCTGCGAGTCGTCTGGAGATATTGTCAAGACCAGCCTGGAGATGCTGTTTAAGTACCCTGTTAGAACACAAAAACGCCTCGTAAATGCCTGAGCTGGACACATCCGAAATAAAGCATGCCGGTTTTGTGAGCGAGGTAGTTGACGGACGGGTAAAGGTAAGCTTGTTTAGACCGGAAGCTTGTGGCAGTTGCCATATGAAGGACTATTGCGGAGGTGATCAGGATGAGCGACAGGAGTTTGAGGTTGCTGCTGACGGATACAGTGTCGGTGAGGAGGTGCTACTTCACATGAGTACGAGCACCGGTTTAAGAGCGGTATTGCTAGCCTACATTGTACCTTTCTTGTTACTCGTGATCGTGCTTATAGCAAGCTTGCAGTTGGGCTTATCAGAAAGCATAGCCGGTATAGTGAGCCTGCTAACCACGGCTACCTATTATATGTTGCTCAAGCTCTTTGCTACTGACATTAAAGATCAATTTTCAATACAGATACAAAAGCTTCAGGGCCATGAATGAGACAGTGATCAGTACCATATTAATTCTCACTAGCCTGGGTATTGTTGCTGCCATCATACTTTACCTGGTCAGTAAGCGATTCTATGTCAAAGAAGACCCTAGAATTGCGGAGGTTGAGGAAGCGCTTCCGGCTACCAACTGCGGTGGATGTGGTCAGCCTGGTTGCCGCGCCTTTGCAGAAGCCCTTGTTAAGGCCTCTGATCTATCGGAATTGCATTGTCCGGTAGGAGGAAATGAGGTGATGAAGGAAGTGGCAGATATACTCGGACTTGAGGCGGTTGAGAAGGATCCATACATTGCGGTAGTGCGCTGCTCTGGCTCATTTGAGCATAGGAAGAAAACCAATATCTATGACGGGTCGGCCAGTTGTACCATAGCCGCAGAGCTCTATAGTGGAGATACCGGATGCGCTTATGGATGTCTTGGACTAGGCGAGTGTGAAGATGTTTGTGACTTTGATGCCATTCATATCAATCCTATCACAGGTCTGCCAGTAGTTATCGAAGATAAGTGTACTGCGTGCAATGCTTGTGTAACAGCCTGTCCTAAGGATATTATTGAGCTTTGGCCGGTAGGCCGTAAGAGTCAGCGTATCTATGTGGCCTGCATTAATGAAGATAAAGGGGGCACTGCAAGAAAGTCCTGTTCGGTGGCCTGCTCCGGCTGCTCCAAATGTATGGAGGAGTGCGGTTATGATGCGATCTCTATCTCTAACAACCTGGCAAGTATCGACTTTGAAAAATGCAAGCTGTGTGCAAAGTGTGTGGGCGTCTGCGATGCTCAAAGTATCATAGCTGATAATATCCCAATCGCCAGACTGGAAAAATTGGAGGCTAAGCGCCAGCGTGAAGCTGAAAAGAAGAAATTGGAAGCACAAAAGGCTAAAGAGGCCGCTAAAGCAGCAAAGGCATGAGCATCAACCTGGGAAATACATTGAAGACCTTTCATCAAGGCGGTATCCACCCTGATGATGCTAAGCTATCTGCGGACGCTGCAATAAAACCGCTTCCAACACCCAAGATCGTAACTATACCCATAGCCCAGCATATTGGTAAGCCCGCTAAGATACTAGTGCAGCGTGGTGACATGGTGAAGGCGGGGCAGATCATCGCCACCCATGAAGGTTTTGTCTCTGCGAATATCCATAGTTCTGTTTGCGGAAAAGTGGGCGTCATCGATGAAATGATGGATAGCACAGGCTTCAAGCACACAGCTATTACCGTTAGGGTAAAAGGTGACGATTGGGCTGAGGAGATAGACCTGAGCAAAGACCTGAATAGATCGATCAATGACTCAGCTAAGGAAATTGTAGAGAAGATCATGGCAGCCGGTGTGGTAGGTATGGGTGGTGCGGCCTTTCCAAGTCATGTTAAGTTAAGCGTACCAGAAGGTAAACAAGTAGATCACCTACTGATCAATGGGGTAGAGTGCGAGCCATTCCTCACAGCAGATCATCGTCTCATGCTTGAGCGACCCGAAGAAATATTGGTAGGTACCCAAATCCTTATGAGAGCATTGGGTGTCAAAAAAGCTGTCATCTGCATTGAGGATAATAAGCATGATGCCATAGACCTTATGTCCTCAAAACTTGAAGACTATGAAGGCATCAGCGTTCAGGGTCTGCAGGTGAAATACCCACAAGGAGGTGAAAAGCAGTTGATCCAGGCGGTACTTGACCGAGAAGTACCATCCGGTGGGCTGCCTGTAGATGTAGGAGCGATAGTACACAACGTAGGGACTACCTATGCTGTATATCAGGCCGTACAAAAGAACAAGCCACTCGTCGAGCGTGTGGTGACTGTGACTGGTAGGTCGCTTGAGACACCATCCAATTTTCTGGTAAGAATAGGTACGCCGGTAGTCAATCTAATTGCAGAGGCTGGCGGCCTTCCGGAGCAAGCCGGAAAGGTTGTGAGTGGAGGTCCGATGATGGGTAAAGCGATTGCCGATCTTAATGTGCCTATTGCTAAAGCCACTTCTGGTATTCTGATCATTGATGAAGAGGAATCTAAACGCGAACAGGAGTACAATTGTTTGCACTGTGGGAAGTGTGTGGAAGTTTGCCCGATAGGGCTGGAACCTTACTACTTGATGCTACTGGCCAAAAACCATAAGACTTCTGAGACAAGTCAGGAGCATATCCTGGATTGCATGGAATGTGGTTCATGCTCCTGGGTGTGTCCATCTAACCGGCCAATCCTTGATTATATCAGACTGGGTAAAAGTGAAGTCAAAAAGACCCAAACAGCATGAGCCAAAGTACGCTATTGACCGTATCTCCTTCACCGCATGTACATACACAGCTCACCGTAAAGCAGATCATGTGGCGGGTCGTAATAGCGATGGTACCTGCATTGCTCATATCTCTCTACAACTTTGGTATCAGCGCTTTGCTGATCACCATGATGGCGATACTCTTCTGTGCGCTGACGGAGTACCTCATTGTCAAGTATCTGCTTCATCAGGAAGTCACTTTGTTCGATGGTTCGGCTGTGATCACAGGGGCGCTGTTGGCCTTTAATGTACCTACGAATCTTCCCATATACATTCTGCTGGTCGGTTCAGTGGTAGCAGTGGGAATCGGCAAGTTGAGCTTCGGAGGACTGGGTAATAATCCTTTTAATCCTGCACTAGTAGGGCGGGTATTTCTACTCATCTCATTTCCGGTGGAGATGACCAGCTGGCCTGTGCCAGGAGGTCTCTTATCCGGAATAGATGCAGTGACCGGCGCTACACCTTTGGGGCTTTTGAAAGATGGCCTTAGGTCAGGGTTGGCCGTACCCGAAATTATGTCGGAGGCGCCTGGCTATCTGTCGATGTTTATCGGCACGCAGGCCGGTTCACTTGGAGAGATGAGCAGTTTGGCTTTACTGATAGGCCTGATCTTCATGTTGCAACAAAAGGTCATCACCTGGCATGTGCCGGTTGCTGTGATCGCATCCGTTTTTGCCTTCAGCGGTTTGTTCTGGTTGATTGACCCCACACAATATGCCGATCCAATTTTTCATGTGTTATCTGGAGGTGTGATGCTAGGTGCGATATTCATGGCTACAGATTATGTGACTTCTCCCGTCTCGCATCGCGGTATGCTCATCTTTGGTCTTGGTATTGGGTTTTTTACAGTGTTGATCCGCTTATTTGGTGGATACCCTGAAGGCATTTCGTTTGCCATCCTGATCATGAATGCCTTTGTGCCCCTGATCAACAAATACGCGAAACAGCACAGGTATGGAACTGGCCGAAAAGCCGCATTTGAGGTATCAGAAAAAGAACTCGTACACTAAGATGGCAGGACCAAAATCAAGTTTTCTTAATCTCATTTTAGCGCTAGGTAGCGTAACCTTGCTTTCGGCCTTCTCATTAGGCTATGTCTATGAGTGGACGTTAGAGCCCATAGCTACCGCAAAAAGGGAAAAGCAGTTGAGAGCGATCAATGCGGTGGTAGAGTTTGATAACGACCCTTTGGCAGAAGCCTTCAGTGTATTAGATGGCAGGAGGGTAGAAGATGACCCTAATGCTCTCGTCTTTTATCCAGCTAAAAAAGCGGGCAATATTGAAAGTTATGCTGTAAAGACTTACAGTGATCAAGGCTATAGTGGTCGCATCGAGGTAATGGTTGGATTGAAACTTGATGGTATGATCCGTGAGGTTCAGATACTTACTCATCGCGAGACACCAGGTCTCGGTTCCAAGATCAGTGCGCCGGAGTTTCTAGAGCAGTTTGTCAATAAGTATCCTGATAAGTTTAACCTGAAGGTAACCAAGGATGGCGGCCAGGTAGATGGTATCTCAGGGGCCACTATATCTTCAAGGGCAGTAGGAGAGGCAGTGCAAGTGGCCTACGATCAACTTCAAATAATTAAGGAAAATGAGTAGTCGGTCAATTATTACTCAGCTCACCAAAGGTATTAGTAGAGAAAACCCCGTGTTTGTACTGTTACTTGGACTATGTCCGGTCTTAGGCGTAACTAGTACGGCAATTAACGGTTTGGGGATGGGGTTAGCCACCACATTTGTATTGATCATGTCCAATATTGTGATTTCGCTCATCAAGCATCTAATTCCCTCAAAAGTCCGGATTCCTAGTTTCATTGTTGTGATAGCGAGCTTTGTGACTGTAGTTGATCTGTTAATGGCGGGATACTTACCTGCCCTACATGAGCAATTAGGCCTATTTATTCCATTGATCGTGGTTAACTGTATTGTATTGGGTAGAGCTGAGTCGTTTGCCAGTCGCAACGACTTGTTTCCAGCTTTCCTTGATGGTGTGAGCATGGGCATTGGCTTTACCTATGCTCTCGTGATCTTAGGCGGAATCCGGGAGTTGTTGGGTAGCTATTCTTTGTTTGGCCTGAAGATACTCGAAGGTGACGGTCTGCTTGTCTTTGTTCTTGCACCTGGAGCGTTCATAGCCCTCGGTTTCATTATTGCATTCTTCGAATGGCGTAAGTCAATTGCCACGAAAGCAAAAAAAGCAGCTTAGCATGGAGTATTTCGCGATCATATTTGGAGCCATTTTCATCAACAATATTGTCCTCTCAAGGTTTCTTGGTATCTGTCCTTTTTTAGGTGTTTCAAAAAGTACTTCTACTGCTATAGGCATGGGTGGTGCTGTCCTTTTTGTAATGACCATTGCAACAATAGTGACCTACCTGATCTTCCAGTTTCTGCTCGTTCCATTCGGAATTACCTACCTGCAGACGGTAGCCTATATTTTAGTTATCGCCTTTTTAGTTCAAGTTGTTGAGATCGTCTTAAAGAAGATTAGTCCTGAGTTATATCGCGCGCTTGGTGTATTTCTTCCGCTGATTACTACCAACTGTGCCATTCTCGGCGTTGCGATTTTAGTAATTCAGCAGGACTTCAACTTACTAGAAAGTGTCGTATTTGCTATCGCGAATGCTATAGGGTTTACTTTGGCGATTGTCCTCTTTTCAAGCCTTAGAGAGCAACTTGAACTCGCTGAACTGCCAACGGCAATGAAAGGAGTGCCAGCCGCACTGGTAGTTGCGGGTATCCTGTCCATGGCCTTTATGGGTTTTTCCGGGATGAGTTTTTAATCAACGAACCACTGACCTGAATTCTTTATGTGCAATGGATTGCAGGACATGTTTTAAGGCAGTGTTCCTCAATTGGGGTAGGAAAAAGAAAGTCGCAGATAAATCAGAGACTCATAAAGTACACCCAGGAAGGATTCGATCGCAGCAGCGCACCGCCCCTCAACCCCAGCACAGAAATCTGGTATTAGTTAGATTGAGTTCAATAAAAAAACCTTCCCCAAAGGAAGGTTTGAAGTGCACCCGGAAGGATTCGAACCCTCAACCCCCAGAGCCGAAATCTGGTATTCTATCCAGTTGAACTACGGGTGCAAAACTCTTTATGATTCGTGATTAGGCCAGTACTTGCTTAACCTTTTCTGCTGCATCTTTCAATACGATAGCCGAAGTTACTTTAAGACCTGAGTCTTCGATTATCTTGGCTCCCTCCTCAGCGTTTGTACCTTGCAGCCTAACTATGATCGGCACTCTTATTTCTCCAATATTTTTGTAAGCCTCAACTACACCAGCTGCCACGCGATCGCATCTCACAATACCTCCGAATATGTTGATCAAAATGGCCTTAACATTAGGGTCCTTAAGAATAATTCTAAATCCAGCTTCTACGGTTTCAGCATTAGCTCCACCTCCCACATCGAGAAAATTCGCAGGCTCACCGCCTGACAATTTGATAATGTCCATAGTCGCCATTGCAAGACCGGCACCATTCACCATACAGCCAACGTTCCCATCAAGCTTTACATAGTTAAGTCCCGAACGACCAGCTTCTACTTCAAGCTCGTCCTCTTCTGTGATATCTCTTAATTCAGCCAGGTCCTTATGTCGAAAGAGTGCATTGTCATCAAGGTTAACCTTAGCGTCAACAGCAAGAATCCTATTATCGGAAGTTTTAAGAACAGGATTGATCTCGAACATTGAAGAATCACTTCCTTCATACGCTTTGTAAAGCGCAAAGATGAACTTCACCATTTCCTTAAAAGCATTGCCTTCCAGTCCAAGTTTAAACGCTACTTTCCGGGCTTGAAAACCTTGTAAACCGACATTAGGGTCTATCCACTCTTTAATGATTTTCTCAGGGGTTTCTTCTGCCACGGTTTCGATATCCATACCACCTTCGGTGGACGCCATAATGACATTGCATCCCTTAGCTCTATCGAGCAATATGCCTAGGTAATATTCCTTTGGTTCAGACTCACCAGGATAATATACATCCTGAGCAATAAGCACCTTGTTTACAACCTTTCCGCTACGGCCAGTCTGATGTGTGACAAGAGTTCCGCCAAGTATTGCCTTTGCCTTTTCAGGCACTTCATTCAGGCTCTTTGCAAGTACCACTCCATTAGAGCCTGTTTCATTGATTTTGCCTTTTCCACGGCCACCTGCATGTATCTGAGCTTTGATAACGTACCAACCGGTTCCTGTGTCAGCATTAAGCTGCCGGGCTGCCTCTGTAGCCTTCTCAGGAGTATCTGCTACCACACCTTCCTGGATGGTTACACCGTATGATTTGAGTATTTGCTTTGCTTGATATTCGTGGATATTCATGGAGTGGGTATTTTTGATGCGAAGCTACTTGATAATCGCAGTTTTCACAAACAAGTGATTACATTGCCACGTTATTGCGAAACCCTAAATTTTAGTCCTAGAAGGTCATAAATTGAATACTAATAATCGGTTAGAGCAGCGGATATTTCTGATCATATGTGCCCTTGCATTTGGTGTCAACCTCTATGGTTTAATTGGTGATTTTACCAATAACCATCAGATAAATATCTATTTTGATATTTCAGGGGCCATCTATTTTGGGGCTGTTTTTCTATATACTCAGGCCTATGGTCTAAGACGCACCCTCCTTTACCCTACGGTTCTGATCATCCTTGCGCTCAACATGGTGATTTGGTTTACATTAGGCGGAGTGCAGGGGGCTGGATATTTCTATTTCAGCTCATTGATTGCTATTGTGATCATCTTACCTCCTGGCTATCGCGGAATTATTGTTGCAGGAGTCTTAGTACTCGAAGCAGCCCTTATATATCTGGATATCTATCATCCCGAGTTTTTTACAGGTGAAATGAACCAGACTATTTCCACAGACATGTGGTTTCTTTCGGTCATTGTCGCATTAATTATTCTATCTCTAAAAACAAATCTCGAGAATGAGAAGAAAGTTGGGGATAAGTATACAGAGTCGTTACGTCAGCTACACCGTCTTAATCTCAATAGAGGCAGCATAGAAGAGGTACTCAATGATTATTTGCAGACTGGTGTTCAGTTATTTGAAATGCAATTTGCCATTATCACTCAGGTGGATGGCGATCAGCTTTTGATTAGAAACTCTTTTGGTGATAAGACAGAGATTATACCAGGTACGGTCTATGATCTAGAGAAAACACTGAGCTACTCTATTATTGAATCTGGACAGACAAAGTCATTTTTGTTTAGACCGGGTGACCAACACCATCAGTTTTCCACAATCAAGGTGGTGTCATTTATCGGTACTCCAATTTTCGTTGGAAATCAAACATTCGGTACGCTCAATTTTTTTTCTTCAAGTGTTCGTAATGATAGTCTTGAAAACTATGAACTCGAGCTAATTGAGCTAATGGCCAGAAATATTAGCCATCTCCTTAGTCTTGAGCAAAAAGACAGACAAAGACAGCAAGCGGAGGAAGCATTGAGGCAGAGCGAATTGCGTTTTAGAAAAATCTTTGAAAATGCCACTATGGGCATAGTGCTTACGCGATTTAATGGAGATATAGTAGTGGCCAATGATGTTTTTAAGAAGCTTTCAGGATATAGTGAGTCGGAACTGTATCAATTGAAAATCAGTGATTTGTTAGAAGGTAAAGACGAACACTACGATAAGTATCAAGCGCTTGAGCAAGGTGTTATTGATAACTATGAAGTTATTCTTAAAGGAAAGAATAAGTACGGTGATATTGTAGATGTTAAGTTAGCGGTATCAAGCCTTAGAAACACAGAAGATAAACCCGAGTTTGTATTGGGCTTGGTAGAAGATATTTCCGATAGGTTACGCAATGAAGAGAAGATCAAACAGCTCAATGAGAAGCTCGAAAGGCAAGTAACCAAACTAAAGGAGACTAACGATGAGTTAGAAGCGTTTAGCTATTCTGTTTCTCATGATTTAAGAGCACCGTTGCGTGCTATAGATAGTTTTAGTAAGGTAATAGTTGAAGACTATGGTCCTGAATTAGATAATGAAGCCAATAGATTGCTAGGCGTAATTATAAGAAATAGCAACAAGATGGGTGTTTTGATTGATGACCTCTTGGCTATTTCAAGGATTAGCAGACGTCAGAAAGTAACGGAGCTAGTAAATATCGATACACTTGTATCTGAAATTGTAAGGGAACAGATCCTTATCTATCCAGAAAAGAAGTTTGTTATCGAATTACAAGATAACCTGCCTCAAGTTCATGGAGATAGAACATTGTTGTGGCAGTTGTTTAGTAACCTCTTGTCAAATGCTTTCAAGTTTTCTTCTTGTAAAGACTATCCAGAAGTTATGTTGAATAGCCTAAATCATGGTGATAGTACTGAGTTTGTCATAAAGGATAATGGCGTGGGGTTTGATATGAAATATCACAATAAGCTCTTTGGTGTGTTCCAGCGTCTTCATGCTCAAGACGAGTTTGATGGTACTGGTGTTGGACTTGCTATAGCCGAAAGGGTCGTATCTAGGCACGGTGGAAAGATTTGGGCGGAGAGTGAGATAGATAATGGAACGATATTCCATGTGACCCTCCCAAATCCCTAGATCATTTGGAGTCTGATGAAGCCACGAGGTTTGATATATGTTTGCAAGAATACGCGATTTTCATATCAGGTTAAGTGATTTACCTATTGTGTGGCACTTGCATTTCTTTTTTCTTGCAAGAAGAAATCATGATTGATATCCTTCTTATAGAAGACAATGCGGATGATGCTGAAATGACCATTCGCTCACTGAAAAGAAAGAATCTTGCGGACCGACTTATGTGGATAAAAGACGGTGTGGAGGCCATAGATTATTTGCTTGGTCAAGGCGAGTTTCAAGGAAGAGATATAAATCAAAAACCTAAAGTTATTTTCTTGGATTTGAAGCTGCCAAAGCTCAATGGTTTGGAAGTGTTAGACTTACTCAAAAAGGATCCTGCTACTGATCATATACCGGTTGTGATGTTATCTTCATCTCAAGAGGAGCAAGATATCTTCAGAAGTTATAATCTCGGTGTGAATAGCTACATCGTGAAGCCCCTGGACTTTGAACAATATTCTGATGCTATCGTTAACGTTGGTATATATTGGTTAACAACCAATATTGCACCCCAATATCTCGTCCCCGAGCATGACTAATGATAGAAGCCTCACACAGGCATAGGATTCTGCTCTTAGAAGATAATCTGGATGATGCAGAGATAATTCGTATGACCCTCAAAAGGGCAAAGTATGATTTCGATTTCAGGAAGGTTGACAAACTTGAAAGCTTCATTGAAGAACTGAAGATATTCGAACCTTCCGTAATAATATCTGACTATAATCTCCCTAGCACCACTGCCTTAGACGCTTTTTCAGAAGTGAGAAAGGTAGATATCGATGCACCATTTATTGTAGTTTCTGGATTTTTGGGAGATGAAATAGCTGTTGAAGCACTCAAGCAAGGGGTGACCGATCTAGTGTCAAAAAATAACTTGGAAAGACTACCTTTTGCACTCGAGAGAGCCGTAAATGAATTTGAGGTGCTAAAGCAAAAGCAGCAGGCGGAAGAGCAGCTTAAGATTAATAAGGAGAGGCTTGAACTGGCGGTAACAGGTGCTGAGATGGGCACTTTTGATCTAGACATTATTAACGAGACCATTGTTTATAATCAGAGGTCGAGGCAGATTCTTGACATTGAGCATATGCCAGAGGAGATCAGGTTTAATTATTTTCTGCCAAAACAATTAGACGGTAGCAGCCAACTCGAAGAGGTGAAAAGAGTACTATCAGATCATCTTTCTGGTAAGTCTGTGACGTTCCAATATGAAATATCATTTATGGTGGAAGGTGGACAAAGGTCTGCTCAGATTTTGGGTAAGGTGATTGAATCTTCCGACATAGGTGTTCCACTACGAATGTCGGGGACTATTTCAGATATTACTCAAAAGAAGAGAGATGCTGATGAACTAGTCCGTAACAAGGCCATACTTGAAGAGGCTGAAAAGGTAGGGGTGATAGGTAGTTTTGAATGGGACATAAAAAATGATCGCTTTGATTGCTCTCAAGGGTTCAGAAACATTCTGGAACTCCATCGTGACGAATTCAATTATGACGATTACTTGCAGAATATTCATCCGCAAGATCGTAGAATATTTGAAGAAGTACTCTTCAGAAAAAATACTGTCTACAGTGTAGAGCATAGAATGCTACTTGCAAGCGGAGAACATAAGGCAGTCCGAAGTTCAGGACGCATAGTTTACGACGAGAATTCTAAAATCAAGAGCATTTTTGGTCTGATTCAGGATATTACTGAACAGAGAAACCTAAAATCATCCATCTATCGTGGGCAAGAACAAGAACGAAGAAGAATATCCCGAGAGATCCATGATGGTATTGGACAAATGCTAGTTGCCGCGAAATATCGATTAATGTCCATGAGTCAAGAGCCTGAAAATAACCCAGATGGAGTAGGGGATGTTGAGGAGCTTATCGACCTAATCCTTGAGGAGTCGCGTAGAATAACTAAGAATTTATCTTCTAAAATAGTTGAAGAACATGGCCTCAATAAGGCAATTCAGTATTTAGCCGAAGACGTTAGACAGTCTTCCGAGTTAACACCTAATGTGCGTTTGAGCAATCTTAAGGATATTTCCCAGGAATTGGCCAACACGATATATAGAATTGTGCAAGAAGCTTTGAACAACATTGTAAAGTATGCGGAGGCAAGTTCTGTAAAGCTGACCATTGATCGGTCAGAGAAATATATTAAATTAGACATTAGCGATGATGGCATTGGATTTTCTAAGGAAAATCTAGTGGATTCATTGGGAAACGGTCTTAAGAACATGAAAGAGAGGACGTTACTGTTTAATGGTCTGTTCGACGTGAATTCTGTACCAGGTGAAGGCACCAACATTCATTGTTTGTTCCCGTTAATGGCGCTAGAAGAACTAGATGAGCACAATTAATATCATAGTAGTAGATGATCACGCCTTAGTGCGTCAAGGTATAGTTTCTATGCTTAGTTCAGTAGAGGAGATTGAGGTGGTGGGCGAGGCTGAGAATGGCGTGGAAGCTTTGAAGATGCTAGAGAAGGGGCTTCCAGATATACTTTTAGTTGATATCAATATGCCACTTATGGATGGTGTCACACTAAGCGAGAAGGCGATAGCCTTATACCCGGAATTAAAAGTTATCATTCTATCTATGGATGTGACTATGAATTACGTCAAAAAATCCATTCAAGCCGGAGTAAGAGGATACATACCAAAAGACTCAAGTAGAGAAACATTGATTGAGGCAATCACTAAGGTACGCGACGGAGACAAGTTCTTTAGTGAAAAAGTATCAGAAGTGATTTTGAAGGGCTTTTATGATAACGATATCTCGGACAAGCCCAAGAAGAGTGGTGATCTGTCTAAGAGGGAGGAGGAAGTGCTTAAACTAATAGCCTCTGGAATGAGTAATCGTGACATAGCAGATAAACTGTTTATTAGTATTAGAACAGTAGATGCTCATCGCAACCATATTATTCAGAAGCTGAAGCTGAGGTCCACGGCAGAACTTGTCAAGTACGCCATAAAGAACCAAATCATAGAGTTAGACTAATAAGTAATTCACCTATGATGCTAGGCGAATTGTACTTAGACCCTATCAACTATTGTTTTATAGAGTACTTGAGATAGATAATTCTATAATTCTTCTTTGATAAGTACAAAATGAAACTCTTTTCATCAAAAAACACTTTATTATTCCCTTAAAGTTCAATTTAGGAGAATCCTCTATTTTCTGAAGCTGACGAAAATCATAGTTTTGATTATAAGATTAATTTCAATCAGCTATGGAATTCTTTATTGAACAAACTAGGAGTACTCCGCATATAGAGTACGATAAAACAGCATCCGCTCTTTCTATGAAAGGGAGATCAAGCCCAGAAAATCCTATTCTTTTTTATCAAAGAGTTATGGACTTCATGGATGAATCAATTACAGCGTCTAGTCCAATTCTAGAAATCAATATATGCATGGAGTATTTCAACACTAGTTCTACCAAGTGTATTTTCAATTTGCTCAAAAAAGTGAATGATATACAGGATGAGTTAGGTGAAACTATCGTAATCAACTGGTACTATGAAGAGTGGGACGATGATATGCTTGAGATAGGTGAAGACTTTAGTTACTGTTTAGAACTTGAGTTCAATCTTAGGGAAGTAGACGATATTAACAATTTGGCGATGGAGGCTGCATAGCTTCTCTTGTCGAAGATTCAACCAGCTATGGAACAGCAGTACTGTTCCTTTTTAGGCCGCATATTTTTGTGGCCTTTGTTTTTTAAGGTAGTGAAGGGCATATCTTTGTCGCTCTTATGCTCCGAGCCACCAATATCCACAAACGCCACGGTCAACTTGAAGTGCTAAAAGGCATTGATCTGGAAATCGACAAAGGGGAAATTGTATCGATAGTAGGTGCGAGTGGAGCAGGTAAGAGTACATTATTGCACATATTAGGCACTTTAGATAAAGCCGATAGCGGCGAACTAATTATAGAAAGTACCAAAGCCTCTGACTTGTCGCCAAAAAAACTGGCCAGCTTTCGCAACCAAAAGATCGGGTTCGTTTTCCAATTTCATAATCTCCTTCCGGAATTCACAGCTCTAGAAAATGTATGTATTCCTGCTTACATAGGATCAAATAATTCTCCCGAATACAGAGCGCATGAATTGCTTGAACTACTTGGATTGAGAGAAAGACTACACCACAAACCGACACAACTCAGTGGTGGAGAGCAGCAGAGAGTGGCAGTAGCTCGATCATTGATTAACAGACCGGCAATCATCTTTGCAGATGAGCCATCTGGCAACCTTGACAGCTCCAACGCTGAGGAGTTGCACCAGTTATTTTTTGAATTGAGAGATCAATTTGATCAGACTTTTGTTATTGTCACTCACAATGAAAACCTCGCAGAAATGGCTGATCGAAAACTGGAAATCAGGGATGGGGTGGTGCTACAGTGAATAGAGGTATCCAATACATGTTGATAGCCTCTTTTACCTTCACGCTGATGAAGGTTGGAGTGAAACTAATTCCTCATATTCCCCCCATTGAAATCATTTTCTTCAGAAGCATCATTTCTTTTGTTATGAGCGTATTGATGCTCAAATCCCAAAGTGTTTCGATTTGGGGTAATAATAAGCCTGTGCTGATCGCTAGAGGAGTGAGTGGGGCCATAGCACTGTTCCTATACTTTACACTACTTCAACAGATACCATTAGCTACTGCCTCTACCCTACAATATTTAGCACCCATTTTTACATCCGTACTTAGTATTTTTTTACTTCGCGAGCGTGTCAAAGTAGCACAATGGTTATTCTTCCTTATCTCGTTTGTCGGTATATTAATCGTTCAGGGGTTTGATACGCGCATTTCTACCTTGCATCTGATAACTGGTGTTTCAGCATCACTTTTCATGGGGTTGGCTTACAATTTTATTCGCCTACTCAAGACCTCTGAACACCCCTTGGTCATCATTTTATACTTTCCTTTAGTTACACTTCCCATAGCGGGAACTGTATCAATTTTCCAATGGGTTTCACCCGTTGGAATAGATTGGCTTATTTTGATTGGTATAGGAGTACTTACCCAGGTTGCACAGTACTTTATGACTAGGTCTTACCAGAATGAAGAAGTTAATCGGGTGTCCATTGTTAATTATACTGGACTCATATATTCATTGGGATTTGGCTTTATTATTTTCGGTGAGACATTCAACTTAATGACCTATAGCGGTATGGCGCTGGTCATTGCTGGTGTGATCTTAAACATTGTTTACAAAAAATAGCTCCCGATGAATATTACTAAAGACCTATACAATGGGTCGATGGCACTGCTTACTGACCTGTACCAGCTCACCATGGCATACGGTTACTGGAAGTCGGAGCGCCATGAACAAGAGGCTGTTTTCAATCTTTTTTTTAGAGATAACCCTTTCAAAGGTGGATATACCGTTACATGTGGATTAGATTATGTGATTGATTATATCGAGAATCTTCACTTTTCTGAGGCTGACTTGTCCTATCTGGCTACACTGAAAGGTAATGATGGAAAGTCATTGTTTGATCAAGCCTTTCTTGATTATCTATCGGAGTTGGAACTCTCATTCGATATAGATGCTATCCTGGAAGGGACCATAGTCTTCCCCAACGAGCCTTTGATTCGTGTGAAGGGCCCAATTTTGCAATGCCAGCTTATCGAGACACCATTGCTTAATATGATCAACTTTCAATCGTTGATTGCCACAAAGGCCTCCAGAATCTCAATAGCTGCAAAAAGAGAACCTGTTTTAGAATTTGGTTTGAGGCGGGCTCAAGGTATTGATGGTGCGCTGGCGGCAAGTCGTGCAGCTTATATTGGAGGTTGTTCTTCCACGTCTAACGTCATGGCGGGTAAGCTCTTTGGGATACCTGTTAGCGGAACTCACGCACACAGTTGGGTGATGTCATTTGATGATGAGATATCAGCATTCAAGACTTATGCCAAGGTAATGCCAAACAACTGTGTTTTATTGGTTGATACTTATGATACTGAGACAGGCTTGGACAATGCTATTGCGGTAGCACAGGCAATGAAAAATAATGGTAAGCAGCTTGCTGCTATAAGGATTGACTCTGGAGACTTGGCCTTTTACAGCAATATGGCCAGAACTAAACTGGATCATGCAGGTCTGGAAGATGTGAAAGTGGTAGCTAGCAACGATCTCGATGAATACTTAATTGGATCACTTAAGGAACAAGGAGCTAAAATCAACGTTTGGGGGATCGGTACCAAGCTGGTGACAGCATATGATCAGCCTGCGCTAGGTGCAGTTTATAAACTTTCTGCAATTAGGCGGAAAGATCAGGCTTGGCGGCATAAAATTAAGCTATCAGAGCAATCAATTAAGATTAATGTGCCTGGAGTCCAGCAGGTGCGAAGGTACTATGATGCAGGAAAGATGGTGGCTGATATGATCTATCAGGAAGACGATGGTCCACAATCGAGCTACACTATCATTGATCCGGGAGACTCGATCCGTAGACGTAAGCTAAATGCAAACAAGCTAACAGGAAAAGACTTGCTAAAGCCAGTGTTTAGAAATGGGAGAAGGGTTCTGGAACGCGAATCGATCATGAAGATAAAGGAGCGCTATCAGCAAGAGATGGGATCGATAGATAAAAGCTTGACAAGATTGGTTAATCCTCACATTTATCCAGTGGGGCTAGAAAAATCACTCCATGAGCTTAGAAATCAGCTGATTGTGGATCTGAAAAACGCAAAAGAAGAATGAAAGCACTGATTATAGTAGATATCCAAAATGACTTTTTACCAGGCGGAGCACTTGCCGTACCTCAGGGTGACGAAATCATCCCTTTTATAAATAAAATACAATCGCAATATGATGTGGTAGTGGCCACTCAGGATTGGCACCCAAGAGATCATGGGAGTTTTGCAGTCAATCATGAAGGAAAGAAGCCAGGTGATATGATTGAACTGGATGGCTTACCACAGATCATGTGGCCGGTTCATTGTGTACAACATACTCATGGGGCAGCTCTGGCTTCAGAGCTGGAAATCAAATCGATTGAGAAAGTATTTACTAAGGGAGAAGATCCGAGTATTGATAGCTATAGCGGATTGTTTGACAATGGTAAGCGACGATCAACAGGTCTGGGTGAGTACCTGAAAGAAAAGCGGGTTACTCGCGTGGATGTCGTCGGTTTGGCAGCCGACTATTGTGTTAAGTTTACTGCACTAGATACTATTGAGTTTGGTTTTGACACTACAGTTTTGAAGTCAGGTACACGAGCCGTTAACCTTCAGCCAGATGACTTTGAAAAATCTATGAAGGAGCTCAATGCCGCAGGAGTAAGAGTGAAATAAAAAAGGGAACTACTCGTAAAGTAGCTCCCTTCAACTTCGATTTTTAGTCTTGTTAAGCGTGATCCACTTTGGCCATATGTTGTACAAGTTCAATCACTTTCATAGAGTATCCCCACTCATTGTCGTACCATGAAACCACTTTTACAAAAGTTGGTGTCAGTTGGATACCTGCCTTAGCATCAAAGATTGAAGTCCTGTCATCACCTCTGAAGTCCATAGAAACGACATCATCCTCCGTGTAGCCCAGCACACCTTTCAGCTCCCCTTCAGAAGCTTCTTTCATAGCAGCACAAACTTCTTCATAAGTAGTTTCGGTTTTAAGATTGGCCGTAAGGTCCACTACTGAAACATCAGGTGTCGGAACCCTAAATGACATACCTGTCAATTTTCCGTTTAGACCAGGAATCACCTTACCTACAGCCTTAGCAGCACCCGTTGAAGAAGGGATAATATTCTGATAAGCGCCGCGTCCACCTCTCCAGTCTTTCATAGACGGACCGTCTACAGTCTTTTGAGTTGCTGTTACTGCATGTACTGTGGTCATCAATCCAGATTCGATACCAAACTTATCATGTAATACTTTGGCGATAGGAGCAAGACAATTGGTAGTACAAGATGCATTGGAAACATACGCCATATCGCTCGTATAGCTGTCCTGGTTTACACCCATTACGAACATTGGTGTATCATCTTTGGACGGTGCAGACATTACCACTTTCTTCGCACCGGCCTTGATATGTCCTTCCGCTTTTTCCTTAGTTAGAAACAAGCCCGTAGATTCTACCACATACTCTGCTCCTACTTCATCCCACTTAAGGTTAGCAGGGTCTCTTTCAGCGGTAACCCTGATGGTCTTACCATTGACCACCAATTGCCCGTCTTTAACCTCCACTGCACCATTAAACCTGCCATGTGTTGAATCATACTTCAACATATAGGCCATATAATCTACATCTATGAGGTCGTTAATACCGACCACTTCTATATCTGATTGTTCTACAGCAGAACGGAAAACAAGCCTTCCGATTCTACCAAATCCGTTAATTCCAATTTTTGTTGTTGACATACTAATTCGTTGTTTAAATTGATGGTAAACTCAATAGTTGGCAAAGCTATCATTAGCCTGACTTAAAACAAACATAGACCTAGAAGAGTGTCCTGAAGCTCATAATTTTTCAATTTTTTTTCTGAGTCAGGTTATTGCAATTATTAATCACCCAATTATATTTGCACCTCCAAAAGACAAACGGTCCGTTCGTCTAGGGGTTAGGACGCCAGGTTTTCATCCTGGTAACAGGGGTTCGATTCCCCTACGGACTGCTTAATATTTCTTCTAATGGCCTTCCTGATGTCAGGAAGGCCGTTTTATATGCCCCGATTTAGAGGGTCAAGTGACAAGTCGAGTTTACCTCAATCATACAAAATGCTTTTATGATCAAATAGAGACGGTTTTGAAAGTATGTTAAATCGATTAGGATTCTTGCAATTCCTTTTTCAGTAAAGTCCATGACAGCTGTTGATTGTCATTGATGAGCCTAAAATGCTTCCGGGTAGGCTAAGTAATCAACGTAATGGCTTTAAGCTGAGCTATCATCGGCTTTACTTCTTTGATTTCAGATTGATATGAAGCTTGATGAAAGAGTACTTAAACTTATAAACAGATTTAATGAAGTTAAGAAGTCGAGATCGAATGATTTCATTTTACCAATTTAAAGTTGGACCCGAACCTTAACCCTATGCGTTAATAATTGCTGGAAGAAGCTCAAGCATTAACAGCTAACTGGCGATTCATGGCTCTCTGGAAATTCCAAAAGCCATCAATTTGTTCTGCCAGACATACCCATTTCATTTTGTTGTGGTCAAAAACGCGCTCTACCTCAGTAGCTCAAATGAATCTCAAACATCAGATTGAGAAACAGGCACAAGACTATTTTTTATATTTTGGTAATTCAAAGATGGATCAGACTGATGATAAGTTGTTTAAAGACTTGTTAGATTAGTTAGTTGACCTTAAATCATCGCAATATGTTCCTCTAGATTATCCTGCCTCTCAAGCTTCAATTTTCTCCTCAAGCGATACCTGGTTGTGTGGACAGATTCTACTGAGATGCCGAGTAAACGTGCCATATCTTTACTTGAAAAATTGAGTTTTATCAAAGCACATATCTTTTTATCACCCTGACTAAGCTGTGGGTATTTGTCAGCAAGATTATCGTAGAATTTATGATTCACGGAAGTGAACCGTGCATTAAAATCTTCCCAGTTTCGGGCATGATTGAGGTCGATACTTCTTGCCAATCGATTGATAGTATTTTGGTCCGGGTTTTTCCTTTGCTGATTCAATTGCTCCTTGAGATGAGCTAGTAGCTCGTCCTTCTCGATGACTTGTAATGCAGATACCGTTAGCTCCTTGTTTTTTACCTCTAGTACTTCCTTGGCCTTCTCGATTTTGAGTTCATTTTCCTTTTGCAAGACCATTCGCCTTGCTTTATATCTGTTCCGCAAAAAGCGATAAGTTATAAAGACAGCTAAGACCAGGAAAATGACCATGCCATATAGAAGTACGTTGGTCAGGCGATTGATTTCCTCTTTTTGTTCGAGATCAGCAAGTTTCTGTTCTTGAATTTGATGGTCTTGCTCTTGCTTTACACGACGAAAATCATCTTTAATTTCAAGCATTCGTTGATTGTTCTCGCTTTTGCTGCCAAATTGTTCCTCATTGAGTTCTTTTGATTTAAGCAGGTTTTGATATGCCTTCTTAGGTTCTCCAAGTTTGATATATAGATTAGCCAATCGTTCATGGATCACTGGTACTACATCCTGATGACTCTTGTATCTGTCACCAATGCTAAGTGATTTTAGGTAGTTCGCTTCTGCCAGCTTGAGGTCTCCCAGCTCAGAATAAACATCTCCCATTGATGATAGAAGTATAACAAGGTAGGAAGGTAGCTCTTGATCGAAATATGGTTGATAAGCTTTGAGAATAGCTAAAGACTCCTGGTACTTCTTCTCATTGTAAAGTACATAAGCCCTTTCTACACCTGTAAATGGTCCGGTACCTTCTTGATTCAAGACTCTCTGCATTATTTCGCAGCTATCCAGATAAGTTCTTGCCAGTTGATTGTCATTACTCTTTCGAAACAATGTAGCTAGCGCATAGTAGTTATCAAGTATAGCTTGATTAAGTACATCATCTTTTGGTTCAATTGACTTAAACAGGGATAAAGATTGGTTGAAATAGTTCTCGGCAAGCTCTTTGCGCTCGAACAGACTGTAGAGCCAACCCAATCCGTTATAGACTGTTGCTTTTGCACCTTGATCATTTAGATGATCAGCCATGATAAGAGCTTCCCAATACCCGTCATAGGCTAGCGCATAACTTGCATTATGTGCAAGGTGGGCAGATAGTCCGACTTTACTGTAGATAGCATTTGTACTATCATTCTCATCCAAGAACTCCTGATAACTCAATTTGTAAAGCTGCTCAGCACTATCTGGATAGTTAAACCTGATTTCATAGGCAGAGGCCAGATGCTCGGAAGCAATTTGGTTTTGAGCAGATAAGCCAATTTGATTCTGGCCGAATAGACAAATGGAAAAGAGATTGGTACAAACGAGAATAAACAGTTGTCTAGTTGTTAAGTGAGCTCTTGTATAGCTTAAATATTTGAAAATATTACTCATGAGTCGTTTTATGACCATTTGATAGGTGTGTTGGACATAGGTGTATAGGTGGTGAAAGCCACTTTGTCCAGTTTTCGTCTAGTAATATTAAACACATATTATGAAAATAATAATCAACTTTCGTTTCGAGAAGCTCAATTTGAGAATCGATCAATTAAATAACCTCAATAATGAAAAAAACATTTTTACTGTTGTGTCTCATGGTCACTAGCTTCATGTGTCAAGCTCAGGCTACTGTAAGTGGAGTGGTAGTAGATGATGCTAGCGGTGAGGGCATACCCGGTGTTACTATCCAGATCAAAGGAACGACGAGTGGTACAATCACCAATTTTGATGGTACGTATTCTTTGGAGGTACCAAATAGCGAAGCAACTCTGATTTTTAGTTTCGTAGGCTTTAAAACGCAGGAGATTCTTGTTGGAAATGCCTCTACTATTGATGTCACACTCGAGTTGAGTGTTGAACAGTTGGAAGAGTTGGTCGTAGTTGGATACGGAACCCAACGTAAAAAAGAGGTAACAGGATCATTAGGCTCTGTTGACTCGAAGGAAATTCTCAAAACGGCCACCAGTGATTTAGGCAATGCGATTCAGGGTCAGATTGCGGGAGTTAGCGTGCAAGCCAGTTCCGGAGCACCAGGAGCAGCCGCAAACATTATTATTAGAGGTGTCGGTTCTGCCAATGGAAATGTAGACCCGTTGTACGTTGTGGATGGGATTCCTTACGCGGGTAATCCAAATCTTGTACCTGAAGAGATAGAAACTATCACAGTGCTTAAAGATGGGGCCGCAGCAGCAGTCTATGGTACTAGAGCTTCCAATGGTGTCATCTTGATTACTACTAAGACAGCTAAAGGTCAGGACTTAAAAGTCAATTATAGCATGTATGCTGGTGTTCAGAGTATATTTTCTGGGGTCCCATTGATGACAGGAGCAGAGACTTTATATGCTGAAGAAGTTGAAGAACGCCAGTTGACTGGTCAGCAAAGTGAGAAGATTGTGTTGAGTCCTGGTTCGCTGGAAAGAGAAACAGATTTTATTGGAACCATTTTGAATGACAATGCCCCTATTCAAAATCACAACCTTACGCTGACCAAGGGATTCAAGAACTTTAATGTTTCTATGATCAACAATTACTTTCAGCAGGAAGGAGTTTTGATAAAATCCAATTATGATCGCCTATCATCCAGAGTAAATACCAATTACTTCAAGGGAAAATTTGAAGCGTCCTTAAACCTGGCTGTAGAGTTTGATAATACTGAAACCCCACCCGGGGGAACAGATGTCAATCAGATAAGTCTGTATCAAAATGCATTGGCCCAAAGGCCTTATCAGGCATTGCCAGAATCGCTATCAAGTGACACTGTGCAGCTCCCTTTCGAAAACCCTCAGAATATAGGAGGTTTTGCAGGTTCGTTGACCAATGAGAACATGAGTGAGTCCACTGACCTCAATGCAGCGTTAAACCTGAAATATGAGATCATAGATGGTTTGTTCTATCAAATCAGAGCTGGAGGAAACATCACTAATACCACAAGCAGATTCTACAGCCCTCGTTTCATTATCATTGCCCAGAACAATGAGGTAGAGAACTTATCTTCCAGGCCCAACATTTTGACCAACAATAGTGAGTCTGAATTTTCTAAGTGGACTTTGGAGAATATCCTTACTTACAAAAGGACGATAGGGGATCACTCTTTTACAGGTAACCTGGCTTACACACAAGAGAAGTTCATCTTCGAGAATACGGGTACGCAGACTACAGAGACACCCGATACTACCATCATCACCAATCCAGCACCGTTTAAGTCCGAGAATGCCCTAACAGGGGCATTGGCAAGAGTTCAATACAGTTTTAAAGACAGGTACTTCGCATCCTTAAGTATGCGAAGAGATGGTTCGTCTAACTTTGGTCCGGAGAATAGATATGGCTACTTCCCAGGTGCCTCTTTTGGCTGGAATGTATCGGATGAGCCTTTTTTCAGTGTTGATCCTTCCATAGTATCCAACCTCAAACTTAGGGCAAGTTTTGCGGAAGTCGGAAATCAAAGCATACCCCAATATCAATTTAGTGCGCTGATTTTTGAAGGTTCCAACTACACATTTGGTAGAGAGGCGAACCCCAATTTTCTGCTTGGAGCAAGTCAGAGATCCATACCTAATCCGGCTATTCAATGGGAGACTAATGTGACGAGAAACATTGGATTAGATGCATCATTTTTAGATAACAAGATCAACCTTACACTTGACCTATATCGCAACTCAAAGCAGGATATGTTGTTGAATGTGACACCACCACCATCTGCAGGTATCTTTATTCCGGAAGGGGGAGAGTTTACTCAAAGATTTCAGAACATTGGTGATATGGTCAATGAGGGGGTAGAGCTTACTCTTGGCTACAGTGATAATTTTGGAGAACTTCAATCGAATCTCTCCGCCGTGTTCAGCAGAAACACAAATGCTGTGGAGCGACTTGCGGAGGGCCAAGGAAGATTTGGTCTGAGCGGTGGTTTTCCAACCATTGGCGGAGCAAACACTACCTTCTTAGTTGAAGGGCACGAAGTGGCCTCTTTTTTCTTGATGCAAACAGAAGGTACCATCAAGACACAAGCAGAACTTGACGAATACAACACTGTCTTTCCAGGGGCAAACGCCAGATTGGGAGATTTGAAATATGTGGATCAGTTGACTGTAGACTCCAATGGGGATGGTATCCCTGATACCGGAGATGGTGTAATCAACGATGATGATCGCGTTTTCATGGGGTCAGGTACTCCAGAATTTGAAATTGGCTTCAATGGCAACTTTGGCTACAAGAGGTTCGATTTATCATTTCAGCTCTTCTATTCTCATGGAGCGGAAATCTACAATGGGTCGAAGGCCTATGCTTATCAAACAGCAAGACATAGAGATTTGCTTTATCAGTGGCAACCTGCCAACCCTGACTCTAATGTGCCTTCACTAAGGCGAAATGGAGGACATCCAAATTTTATGACCTGGACAGATCAATTCTTGGAGGATGGCACGTATCTGCGACTAAGGCTGGTGACTATTGGCTACAATGTGCCGATTGATTTTATAAAGAATAAGAATGAATCTTTGCGTGTTTATTTCAGTGCGCAGAACCTTTTCACTATTACAGATTATTCAGGGTTTGATCCTGAGATTGGTTTTACCGATAACTTTTATTGGAGAGGCGTAGATCGTGGTAACTATCCCGTAGCAAGAAGAATTATTGGTGGACTACAATTTAATTTCTAAACGATGAAGTATTTAAAATCCGCATTATTGATAAGCTGCGCGTTGTTCATGAATGCGTGTGAGAAAGAGTTTTTGACGTTGGAAAATCCCAATGCCCTCACTGAGGCAACCTATTGGGCTACTGAAGACGATTTTCAACGGGGATTGGTGGCGACCTATAGTGCACTACAGTACCCTTCAGTCGGAGGAGCAGATATGTCACAATACGAAAATGTAAAATCTGACGTAGGACGTTCTTTTGATTTTTACAATTTCGCTTACATCTACCACCAACTAGAATGGCAGCCGGGGTGGTATGTACAATGGCGCTGGGAGCAATTATATGCCGGTATCTTCAGAGCCAACCAAGTAATCGAGAATCTGGAGCCATTTGTAGAAAATGAGGATTTTACAGCCAATGAGAAAGTGAGTGTACTCGCCCAGGCGCGGTTTTTAAGGGGTATGTTTTATTTCTGGTTAGTCAACAGCTACAATCAAGGAGTTTTACATACCACAGTTCCCAAGGTAGAAGAAGACTTTAATAAAGGGCTTTCTACCAGAGAAGAGATTTTGAGCACGGTAGTATTTCCGGACCTTGAATACGCAAGAGCAAATCTACCAACAACATGGGATGAAAGTAACCTTGGAAGAGCGACATGGGGTGCGGCTACATCAGCATTGGCTAAGGTCCATTTATACGAAGAAGATTGGACCACAGCAGCTGCGCTCTTCAAAGAAGTCATTGACTCTGATTTATATGACTTGGTACCGGATATAGGCGACAACTTCACTTCGTTGAATGAGTTTAACGAAGAGTCGATTTTTGAGATATCCTACAATGACAATGTGCGAGAAGGTATCGGTGCTGGAGGTGTACAAGATGATATTAGCAACCAATTTGGCAATTTCCTGAGCGCTGAAGTCAGCAATAAAGGTAAGCAGGCGGCTCCACAGTTAAGAGGTGGTTTTAGAGTGTGTGTACCAAACCACTGGGTCCATGAGCTCTACGAAGATGATGTTCCTGATCCTGGCAATGGTATAAATACCGACAATGTATATTCGATGAGGGCATATTGGTCCATAGCTTTTCTAAGACAAGATGATGGCCCACTCAATGGACAGTATTATCAGCAAACTGGTGATTTGAGAAATATTGCAGACTGGTTCAATGGAGGTGCTGAAAGTGCTTATTGGAAAAAGGGAACAAATTGGTATAACTCTTCAGCAGAAGGACAGCTCTCCAGATCCGGTATCAACGAACGTCTTATTCGTCTGGCAGATGTATATCTGATGTATGCTGAAGCCATATTAAACCGAGATGGAGATGGGGCTTTGGAGGAAGCGTTAACTTATGTTGATCTGGTGAGATCACGTGCTGGTGTCATCACTCTAAATGATTATAGAAACACTAATTCTGGTAGGATACCCCAGCTACACAGACGGGCTAACCCAGCCAATAGCGATGGGCATCCATTCATCTCACTAAATGCTTCCAGTTTGATGACTCATATACAGTTTGTTGAGAGAGTGCTTGAGTTATCATTTGAGGGTATGGCTATTCGATGGAACGACTTGGTACGCTGGGGCGTCATGAGAGAAGCGTTTCAAAACCAAAACGATCATGTCTACACCATAGATGTACTCAATGAAGCAACAGGACAGATCGAGCCATTGGACAATGGTATCCTGGAATTTTGTGGAACCGTTTGTGTAGAACCAGAGCCATTTTTCTTAGGACGTGCTATTGAAAGGTATCAGAGTGCGGAGGTGCAGCTTTCACGATACAATCCTGAGCTACACGATTATTTTCCCATACCGTTCACTGAGCTAAATAACAATCAGGGTCTTAACTAAACGTTATGAGCATGAAGAAGATAACCCAATACATCTTGATTTCCGTTGTTGCATTCTTTTTGGGATGCGATGATGATGACTATGAGCCACCATCAGCCACACCATCCAACGTTCACATTACCACTGGTTTTGGAACAGGCACTCCCATAGTCCAGGTCAATGGATTTGAGTCATTCGCAGATTTATCTATAGGAGTAGAGTCAAGAGAGTGGACATTTCCAGGAGGTAATGTTACAGATATTACTAGCTCCACTGAGGACGTACTACAGGTAACATTTTCTGAGACAGGTACTTATGAGGTGACTGTAAGCCTAGATTTTATTGAGCCCCCATTTGACTGGCGGACGCAAACGGTGAGGTCCTCTGATAAGGTCGATTCAACCCTTATCGTAACAGTAGTTGATAGTATTCAAGCTGAGTTCCAGGCCTTTTACATTGCGGTAGACGGTAGCGATAGTACCTCACTGGTCATGCAAAGTGGAGCACTTAATCCACTCATGGCTGGGGAAAGCATCAGAATAAAGCAAAACTCCATTGGTGCACCAACCATCTTAGAATATACATCAGAGGGGGGTAGTCCCACATTTACACAAGTCATTGATCAACTCGATAGCGCAGTAGAGATCAAATACAAGCGATTAGGTCAGTACAGTCTAACTTTTAATCCGTACAGAACGAAACCTCAGGGCTTGGATGAAGTGGTGCTTGAGAATTTTATAGAGGTGATACCTTCGACTAGGCCCGTGATTCTGGAGGATGTATACAGAGTTGATCAGACGACTGTTGCTTTGAGCTTTAGCCGAAGTATCGCAGATCCAAGCGGTGAAGCAGACAATTTTGTGGTTCGTGCAATCAACATAGTAAGGAACGACCTTGGTATCCCCGTCGATTTTGATGAAAACCTCCCTATCGTAAGTGCAGCTACGGCGGAAGGCGATGACGATAACATTGTGCTTTTGAGCTTGGGAGATAATATCTATAATTCAGATACTGTATTTGTTAGCTATCTGGGCGGAGACCTTCAGACTACAGATGGCATTGAGTCAGACCCAATCGACGAATTTCCGCTTGATTTTAGACTGGTAAATCTTGCGGCAGAGTACGGTGGTTTTGAAAACGATGGTGAAGGTTGGGTGCAAAATGAAGAAATACGAACACCTGCCGGTTTTGGTCAATTTGAGTTTTCAAGAGAGCGCGTATATGCTGGTAGTCAGAGTTTAAAGCTGAGCTCTGTGAGAGATAGCGATGGTGAACCACAATGGATAGAAGTGCTTACTGACGTTGATCTTGATGATCCTAATGCAGCCGATGCTTACAATGCAATAGCTGTGGAAGAAGGAGACAAGTTTTACATCTCATACCAGACTTATGTTGAGTGGACAGATCCCATTTCGGTGGATGATTGGGAGGCATTGGACATGTATTTGTGGCTACAGCTCGATAAGCTGGTGATACATGAGTATAGATTAGGTGTAGAGCCGAGATATCCTACCGGAGAATGGGTGAAAATTGATGGCATTTGGGGTGGTTTGGCAGGAGCAGGATCAGAAGCAGTGCTCAGACCTTACTTCAGAACAATCGGAAATATCACCGTTTTTGTCGATGATCTCCAAATCTACGAATGGGAAAGTCGACCTGCGCCCTGATAGACAATTTGTCAAGTTTTTGTCTAGTAAAAAAAGGCCGTTAGAAGCCTCTGAAGGCCGATATTGGAAAAGTTTTTACAATATAACCTTATCTGAATATGAAGAAACACATAACCTTTTTTGCCATAGTCGCACTGCTTTTTGCGGGAGCATGTGGCGATGATGATGAGCCTCAAATCGATAATGGCTCTGGATCAACAGCGGACCAGATAGCCGTTGTTGGTGTAGCTACTACCTTTACCGATCCTGATACAGATGCAGATAGCAGAACATGGTCTGTCTCTCCCTCTACAGGTGTTGATTTACCTGCTGACCTTGGTTCGTCTTCAGTATCTGTTACATTTAACCAACCTGGAGATTACACCGTAACGAGTACACGCCAGTTTGGAAGCGGTTTTGTTAATCCTACCAACACACTTGTTATCTCAGTTGAGGTATTTGATGTAGTCAATACAGTGATTGAAGCGGTATCTGTGCGTAATGATGGCACTGATGGAGCCGCATTTACAATGGCTGATGATGCTGCTAACGTAGTAGCAGCGGGACAGACGGTTCGCTACATCAATAATTCAACTGGCGACCCTACTGGTTCGGACTGGACTTTTGAAGGAGGCACACCAGCCACAACTTCTAACGTCCCTGTAGGTGGAGTAATAGACGTGGTTTACGACACTCCAGGTACCTATGGTATCACAGTCACCTCTGAGCGGACTACTGCTGGAGCCGAAAGCTCAAATACTGCCACCTACAGTGGGTTGGTAGAGGTAGTTGCGCCGATGACTTTAACCAATATTGTATCTTTAGAGAATGATAACGGAGGAAGCTCCCTGGCGCTGGACTTTTCTAAAGCTGTTGATGCCGGATCACTAAGTGATGCAACTTTCTCGGTAGATGTAGTCAATATGGGAGTATCTGCTACAATCGCTGCGGCTAGTGTTTCTATTTCTCCAGATTCTGAAAACACAGTGTGGGTAGAGCTAGCAGAAGAAGTATTGGCCTCTGATTCATTGCTCATTAACTATTCAGGAAGCATAGCGGACGCTACTGACGGAGCGCTTGCTGATAACTTTACGCAGTTGTACATAGATAACTACAAGATGAAAGTTGCAGGGAGAGGCGGATTCGAAAGCTTAGAAAACAGTGCAGATACGATAATCACTGATGGTTTTGCCCAACTCTTTTTATACGGAGTTTCTTTTGGTCAGCTTGACTTGATCTCAGGTGGTACAGCATTTTCTGCACTTTTCGACTGGGCTGTGATCACCGCTGAAGACAAAGGAGCAAGCAGTATTGAGCCAAACAATGGTACTGGTGCAGCTCATTTCCAAGCCTCTCTCGCTACTGACGTGACCGACCTGGGTACTGGATTCGAAGGTTTGACTTGGGATGTAGAAGAAGGTAAAACTTACATGATCAGCGTTATGGTAGATGTCAAGTCGTCCGGGTTATTCTTTGAGCCAGAAGACAGGTGCCCTGAGCAAGATGAAGCAACTTGTATTAAGGATTCGAGTTTCGACATTTTCCTGGTGAACTATGCAGGTTGGGGTAACATCGATGAGTGGGACCTTAAGGATCTTGAAGGTGCTGGCTGGACACAGCTGACCACTACATTCACAGCAACAGAGACAACTGTAGGTACGTATCCATTCTTAAGAATGTTTGGTATTGGTGAGATGGTCGTAGACGATCTCTATATCGTAGAAGTAGAACCGAGATAACCGGTCATGTACATTATCCAAAAAAGGGCTTATAAAGTCCTTTTTTGGTTTTCACATAACCCAAAAACTTTTTCCTGCAATGAAGAGGGTGCTAACCTTTGCACTGCTGATCATCTCATGTCTGATTCATGAGGGTTTTGCCCAAGCCTTGTTTTTGGAGAAAGAACTAAAAGGGCTTTTTGGCTTGACTAACAACAACGGATTGGCGGTAGCCGACTATGATGGTGACGGTCATCTCGATGTATATGTTGTAGCCAATAGAAAATATGATGCCGCCCGCCCTGATACCTGGAGTCGACTTTTCAAAAACAACAATGATGCTACGTTCACAGATGTCACTTTACAATCAGGACTAGATGCTTCCTATGATCACGATATTGCATTACCATGGTTGCCCTATTTCCTGATAGGTGATCTCAGGCATGGCGCATCCTGGGGAGATTATGACAATGATGGCGATCCCGATCTCTTCCTGACCAACTACAAATTCAACAAACTTTACCGTAATGATGGTGATGGGACATTTACAGATGTGACCACTACCGCAATGCTCAATGATGAAGCAGAGTGCTATTCTACCAGTGCAGCTTGGCTGGACTATAACAATGACGGTTTTCTTGACCTTGTGATCTCAGCATGGGCACTATGTGATGATAGCCGTTTGTTTGAAAACAACGGTGATGGCACCTTCTCAGATCAATCTTCGAAAATTGCCTTTCCGGGATTTGGAAATACCTGGATGACCCTACCGGTAAATGTCAATGATGACCAATGGGTCGACCTGTTCTTTGTCAATGACTTTCGGGAGAATGTGTTACTCGTCAATAATGAAGGCGAGTTTACCAATGAAACAGAAGCCTACGGGCTCACCGAGGTTGGTAGCCATATGGGTGCAACATATGCTGATGTGAATAACGATGGGCTGCTGGACCTCTATGTATCGGATATTAACAAAAATGAACTTTGGCTGCACAATGGATCGTCCTTTACCAATGTTGCTCCGCAGCTGGATATTGACTCCACCGAGTGGTCCTGGCAGACCAGATTGGCCGACCTGGACCTGGATGGAGATCAAGACCTACTAGTCGTCAATGGCTATGCGGGATTCTACAGCAACTTTCATTACCGAAATGATAGCGAAAATGGTCAGCTTAAATTTACGGATGTCTCCAGAGAAGATGGATTCTCAACTGTGACCAGTAGTATGACCTTTGAGACTTTCGACTATGACCATGATGGTGACCTGGATGTATTGACGACAGGATGGAGGCGTCCACCTACTTTTCATGAAAATCGCACCATTACGGTTGACGGTATCGACGAACCCAACTGGGTGGCATTTTCCCTTGAGGGTAATATCTCAAATCGCAGCGCTATCGGTACTAGGATGGAGATTACCACCGAGAGTGGAAAAAAACAGGTAGCCTATTATTCAGGAGTTGGATTCATGACCCAGAGTCTGCAACCGGTTCACTTCGGATTAGGTGCGGATGATAAAATAAACCATGTAAAAATCACCTGGCCATTGGGCATGGTCGAGGAGTATACTGACCTACTGGTAAACAAGACCATTGCAGTAGTGGAGGGGCAGGGCTACACAGTGCTTGAATTGCAAAGCACAAAAATCAGTGGATGCACTGACCCTAACTCATGCTCGTATAATCCAAGAGCCACTACAGATGACGGCTCATGTGAATACCTGGAGTCAAAACCCATCAATGGTACAACCACATCCGGCGTTTATCGCACCGAGACCTACACTTATCCTGTCGAAGAAGGTCACCAATACATATGGTCTGTCGAGAACGGACATATACTTGATGGGCAAGGGACAGGCAGTGTTACCGTCCAATGGGAGATATCTCAATCTGGTCGTGTAAGTGTAGTCGAGCAAGGCGTATGCTACAGCGAGGATGTAGTACTGGAAGTCATCCTTGATCCGACATCAAGGAGCGAAGACTTTTCCATAGCCAGATTATGGAGCGAAGTACTGCTTGAGGGTATCCGAAACGATTTTGCCCGACCTACTGTCCATGCACGCAATCTATTTCACGCTAGTGCGATGATGTATGACCTATGGGTACTCTACCATGATCAAGGCAGTACCTACCTTCTGGATGAAAACTTTGCGAGGATCAAAGAGTTGACCTCAGCCATATCTGAAGAGGAGAGAGATAGCGGCTTGGAGATTGCCATTAGTCACGCCATGTACAAGTTGATGCGATCAAGGTTTGTGACCTCACCAGATAGGATTGCTACAGAGTGGCTGATGCAACAGTTGATGGATCAGTTGGGGCTTGATACCAGTGATACGAACATCGATTTCGAGTCGGGCAGTCATGCAGCCATTGGTAATTACGTTGCTGAAGCAATGATCGAGTATGGCTACAACGACGGGTCGAGAGAGCAATTTGACTATCGTAACAGCTACTACACTACCGTCAATACGCCACTTACTCCGGACTTCCCAGGCAACCCGATATGTGAAGACCCCAACCGGTGGCAACCCCTTCAATTAGTGGAGTTCATTGACCAAAGTGGTAACTTGATTGGCGAAAGTACTCCACAGTTTCTCAGCCCGGAGTGGGGCAATGTCAAGCCTTTCGCGCTTGATCCATCAAGCAAGTCGACTTACCAACGAGATGGCGATGTATACCAGGTGTTTCATGATCCGGGTTCACCACCATTGTTATCCACTAGTGAAACTAGTGATACTGATCCACTTTATAAATGGGGATTTTCTCTCGTCTCAATTTGGGGTGCACATCTGGATCCCAATGATGGGGTAATGTGGGATATCTCGCCCGCTTCAATAGGTAATATTAGTCTGGAGGAGTTGCCAACGGACTTTGAAAGTCACGAAGACTTTTACAATACCATAGAAGGTGGAGATATTGGTAAAGGTAGGTCGATTAATCCGCATACTGGTGCTGCTTACCAACCTCAAATGGTTCCTAGAGGAGATTATGCACGCGTATTAGCAGAGTTTTGGGCAGACGGTCCGGATTCTGAAACCCCACCGGGCCATTGGTATACACTTTTAAATTATGTCAACGATCACCCTCAATTCGAACGCAAGTTTGAAGGCAATGGAGAGTCTCTGGATATTCTGGAATGGGACGTCAAAGCCTACTTTGCCCTAGGTGGTGCTATGCATGATGCTGCCATTTCCGCTTGGAGTGTCAAAGGATGGTATGACTATATTAGACCAGTTTCTGCTATTAGATTCATGGCTCATCGAGGGCAAAGTAGTGATCCAAATGCAGCAAATTACCATCCTCAAGGAGTACCATTACTTGAAGACTACATTGAAATTGTTAAGGAAGATGATCCCCTAGCAGGTCGAGAACTACAACACGTAGGAAAGATAAAGGTCTACAGCTGGAGAGGTCACGATTACATTGTAGATACCGATATTGACAAAGCTGGAGTAGGCTGGATTCTCGCGGAAAACTGGTGGCCTTATCAACGTCCATCTTTTGTAACACCACCTTTTGCTGGATATGTTTCTGGGCATTCCACCTATTCGCGAGCAGCTGCGGAGCTATTAACATTACTTACGGGAGATGAGTATTTCCCTGGTGGAATGGGAGAATTTGTAGCTAAGAGAAATGAATTTTTAGTTTTTGAGGAAGGTCCGAGTATGGATGTCGTATTGCAATGGGCAACTTACAGAGACGCGTCGGATCAATGTAGTCTTTCAAGAATATGGGGCGGGATACATCCTCCGGCTGATGATATTCCCGGTCGACTGATTGGTGAACAAGTAGGAGTAAAGGCTTTTGATAAAGCAAGATCTTATTTTTCAGGTACAGTGCTGAGTGCCGATGAGGAATTACCTTCGACACATCAGCTTTTTCCTAATCCTATTAGGGTGAACGGTTGGCTCACCATTAGACCAATATTAGATAAAAATTACGCTGTTGAGCTCTTTGATCTAGGAGGACGATCTTATGACTTACCTAAACAAAGCATAATTCTGTCAGGCAGACAACTTAAGATCAAGATGCCTGCTTACTTGCGACGAGGTATATACTTACTTAAGGTTGGTGAGGAGACGCACAAGATCCTCATTATGAAATAAAGCCTAATCAATCAGACGATTTTTATGGAGTTTGGAATAGTTGATACTACTGTTTTTGTCTTGTATGCATTGGTTATCCTTGGAGTTGGCCTATATGTTTCAAGGAATAAAGGTGATGACCCTAAGGATGCCAATGACTATTTTCTGGCTGGCAAGTCATTGCCGTGGTGGGCGATAGGGGCCTCCTTAATCGCGGCTAATATTTCGGCAGAGCAATTCATCGGTATGACAGGATCAGGATTCGCAATCGGTTTGGCAGTAGCCTCATATGAATGGATGGCGGCCATTACGTTGTTAATCGTCGGTAAGTTTTTCTTGCCCATTTTTATAGATAAAAAACTCTACACTATTCCACAGTTTGTGGAGAAGAGGTTCAGTACCAATCTCAAAACCATACTAGCGATCTTTTGGATCAGCATTTATGTGTTCATCAACCTGACCTCTGTATTATACCTTGGTGCGAGGGCTCTGGATACTATTCTTGGAGGCGCAGATGGATCTATGATATTCATAAGCATTGTGGGACTAGCCTTATTTGCTGCTGCTTATTCTTTGTGGGGTGGGCTGGCCGCTGTAGCATGGACTGATGTTATTCAGGTCGTGTTGCTGATCATCGGTGGTTTATTGACCACCTACTTGGCATTGGATAGTTTCACTCCTGACGGGGGTGCCTTAGCAGGAATGAAGGCCGTTTATGAAAAGATACCAGAGAAGTTTTCGATGATACTTTCAAAAGGGGAGATCATCACACCTAACGGAAAAGATGCGTGGTGGGACCTACCAGGAATTGCCGTCATTATTGGTGGTCTTTGGGTTGCCAATCTATACTACTGGGGATTTAATCAATACATCATCCAGCGTACCCTTGCGGCAAAGAGCCTCGAAGAATCTCAAAAAGGAATAGTGCTTGCCGCTTTCCTCAAATTATTGATTCCACTTATTGTGGTAATTCCAGGTATTATCGCATTTGCCATGAATTCTGATGCCGACGGAGCATTAAGTATGTCTACGCTTGACCCGGGCTTTATTTCTTCATCCGGCAACATTGTCAACGACAATGCAGCACCTTGGTTGATCAAGAATTTCGTTCCTGCAGGACTCAAGGGCTTGGTTGTGGCTGCATTGACTGCTGCGATCGTTTCGTCATTAGCCTCAATGCTGAACTCGACTGCTACCATATTCACAATGGACATCTACAAGGCTCATATTAATCAAGATGCCAGTCAGACTACTATGGTCACCGTAGGTCGTATAACAGCTGGGGTAGCATTGATCGCTGCAGTGGTTCTCGCTCCGCAACTTAGTAATTTGGAGCAGGCATTCCAGTTTATTCAGGAATATACTGGAGTAGTTAGCCCCGGTATATTAGCAGTGTTTATGGCTGGCTTGTTCTTCAAAAAGGCCAGTAACAAAGGAGCAGTGTGGGGCGTAGTGTTGTCTATTCCAATAGCCATGTATTTTAAAGTCGCACCAAATGGTTGGTCTGATACCTTGATATTTGTAAATATTCCATTTATGCAGCAATGGTTAATTACGTGTATCATATCACTTGCTGTGATATTAGGTGTTAGCCAAATTGATAACAAGGGGAAAATTGATGCAAAAGCTATCATTGCTTCCAAAGGTCTCTTTGATACGTCTCCAACTTTCAATATCGGAGCAGTTGTCACCCTGCTGATCACCGTTTTTTTATATGCTTTTTTCTGGTAAAACGTCAGAGACACATCGGAAAATGTGCCTTCATTCATTCCAGTTGCAAGAGATAGGATAATTCGCGTACTGTCTATCTTTTGTCTAGTACGATTGCTTGGTGTCAAGATGATCAAAAACCATCTTTAGATTCAAATAAAGGCAATTTTAAGTGATTAGCTCATTGGTTAAAAGAAGTAGCATGATCAGTTAAATGCTTAATGTTCGACTCATAGATTGATGATGAAAAGAGTGTTTTTTGTATTGACCTTAGTTGCAATGGTCACCCTTGCCTCACGGGTCATGATTGAGGATACTTCCTTCGAGCGAAGCGAGGATTTTAATCGTGATTGGAAATTTTCCCTGGTCGATGATTCATCAAGCTTAAAGTACAGTGGGGTTTCCTTTGATGATTCCGATTGGACGGAAACAATACTGCCTCATGACTGGAGCATAGGATTGGCTTATGATACTACAAATGCCGATGGTGCTACTGGCTATGCTCCGGGAGGCACGGGTTGGTACCGCAAGAAGTTCACCAAAGAAATAAATGACGATCAAAAGGTCTATGTCTATTTTGATGGAATCTATAACAATTCGGAAGTTTGGATTAATGGTGAGCATTTAGGTTTTCACCCTTACGGTTACTCACCTTTTTATTATGAGATCACCGATCAACTTAATAATGATGGAACTGACAATGTTATAGCGGTCAAGGTGGATCGTACTCGGTATGTAGATAGTCGATGGTATACAGGGTCAGGCATCTACCGCAATGTCGACTTGATCACTACACATAAGCTACATATACCTATTTGGGGCACCTTCATTACTACAGCAGGGGTTAGTGCAGATCAGGCTACCGTGAATGTTGAACTCACCGTTCAAAACGATAGAAGTGATGAGCAATCATTTGATCTCGTCACTGAGATATTCGATGCTAACGCTGGCAGAGTAGCAATCATCAAGGAGACTAAAATCCTTTCTGCCGCAAGTGACCTTGTTCTGAATCATCAAGCGGTTCTTAAAAATCCAAGACTATGGGATTTGGACGACCCGAATCTTTATTCAGCCGTGACGTCTATTGTCCAGGACGACATGATTATGGATCAGTATACCACTCGGTTTGGAATACGAGATGTAAGATTTGACCCAGATGATGGATTTTTTCTCAATGGTGAGAATATGAAAATCAAAGGTGTCTGCCTGCATCATGATGGTGGTTTAGTTGGTGCTGCCGTTCCCAAAGACGTATGGAAGAGGAGACTGAATACACTAAAAGAAGGTGGTACTAACGCCATACGTATTGCGCATAATCCTGCTTCTCAGGAGCTTTTAGAGCTGTGCGACGAAATGGGTATACTCGTTCAGGATGAGTTCTTTGATGAGTGGGATTATCCAAAAGACAAGCGACTTAATCAACAGGAGCGTCATGATGACTACCATTCCAGGGGCTATGCCGAGCATTTTCAAGAGTGGGCTGAGAAGGATTTGAAGTCGGTTATGAAAGCCCATCGCAACAATCCATCTGTCTTTCAGTGGAGTATTGGTAATGAGATTGAGTGGACCTATCATCCTCGCTACCGAAATATTACAGGCTATTTCAATATGAATTGGCAGGGTAATTATTTCTGGGATCCACCACCCTTGACCAAAGAGCAAATCCGAGAAAGGCATAAGGATATTGCACCAAGAAAATATGAATTGGCCAAGACTGCCATGAAGCTATCTAAGTGGACTAAAGAAATGGACACCACTCGCGTGGTTACCGCTAATCTGATCCTACCCTCAGCAAGTCATGAAACAGGCTACACTGACGCCTTGGATGTAGTCGGTTATAGTTATCGACGTGTGCTTTATGACTATGGTCATGAGAACTATCCCGACAAGCCGATCATGGGTACGGAAAACCTAGGACAGTGGCATGAGTGGAAAAGTGTGATCGAGCGGCCATTTATATCAGGTGTATTCCTTTGGACAGGTATTGATTACCTGGGAGAGTCCCATGCACATTGGCCAAGAAAAGCCCAACCTTCAGGGCTTCTGGATGTTGCTGGGTATCCAAAGGGATCATATCATATGATGAAATCCTTATGGGTGGACGAACCTCATATCCATATCGCCACCCAGACGGTTGACAGATCATTGTTTAAAGTGGATGAGGCTACTGGCCAACCGGTAGAAAAAGATCCCGGAGCCTGGGAAAACGCCTTGTGGGCGTGGCAAAATGTTAATACACATTGGAACTATGCTGAGGGTGAAATGGTCATCGTTGAGGTCTATTCCAATTTGGAAGAGCTCGAACTATTTCTAGATGATCGCTCATTTGGAAAGCTTCGACTTGATGAGCAAGAGGATAGAATTTTCAAATGGCCAGTCCCATTTAGTCCTGGTACTATTACTGTCAAGGGTCTTTCAGATGATCAGGAGATTATGTCAACACTATCTACAACTGAAGCAGCCAGTGAGCTGGATATTATTTCTGATAGAGGTATTATGACGGCCAATGGGTGTGATGTGGCTCATATTGAGCTTCAGATTCGCGATAGCAACGGCCTACCTGTCCAAATTGATGATAGGGCCGTCACTTTTGAAATCGAGGGTGACGTAAGGTTGCTCGGAGTGGACAATGGGTCAGCATCCAATATTCAGCCACATCAGGCTAATTCTTTAGTAACCTACCAAGGTCGTGCGCTGCTCGCGATTCAAGCTGGCTATCAACCTACCACAGTTAAAGTTCGGGCAGTAAGCGACGATCTCGAATCAAATGAGATATCGATCGATATAGTGACAAATAATGAACCACAAGGAGATATCCTTGGAATGGAATATAACAGATAATGAAAGCAGCATTCTATCAAGAAAAAGGTCAATTCAAGATTGGCGAAGGAAAGCTGATCAAGCCAGGGCCGGGAGAGGCCAGACTTGAAGTAGCTTACTGTGGCGTCTGTGGTACGGACGTGCACATTTATCATGGAGTCATGGATCAACGAGTAGGTCCACCCCAAACCGTGGGACATGAAGCTTCTGCAGTTGTGGCAGAAGTAGGTGAAGGAGTAAAGAATGTTTCGGTGGGTGATCGGGTGGCAGTGAGGCCGCTTAAGTTCGGAGCACCCCATGTTTTTGACAAAGGATTCGCTCATGTGGGCAAAAACTTAAAGTTTATCGGTATAGACGCTCCAGGAGCATTCCAGAATAGCTGGACGGTTCCTGCTTATACCTTACACAAGTTACCAGATGAACTGTCGCTGGAAAATGGAGCCTTTATAGAGCCTCTTGCTGTAGCCTGTCACGATGTGAAAATCGGTAGAGTAGAGAAAGGTGAGAACTGCCTAGTTATAGGGGGTGGCCCTATCGGAACGTTGATAGCGTTCGTGCTCAAAGAAAAAGGTGCCAACGTGATTGTCTCTGAAGTGAATGAAACCCGATTAGCCATGCTGGCTGGTTTTGGCTTTGATGTGATCAATCCAGCAAAAGAGAACGTGCTGGAACGTGTCAGTGAATTGACCAGTGAGAAAATGATAGACTGTGCATTTGAAGTTTCAGGTTCACAGCCTGGCGTGCAGACGATGACAGATGTGGTCAATGTGCGAGGCAGAATCGTCATGGTGGCGATTCACGGTGGAGAGCAGAAGACAGTAGACCTCTTTAAGTTTTTCTGGTCAGAAATAGAGTTACTAGGCGCACGTCTCTACGAAGAAGATGATTATGAAGAGGCGATCCGAATCGCATCTTCAGGTGTAGTTCCATTCGAGACGCTGACAACAAAGGTGAGTTCGCTGGATGAGATTCAGCAAGTATTTGAAGAAATCGACAACAACCCGGCAGGTATGAAATATCTCATTGACTGCCAGAATTAACGAATATGGGCATACTAGATAATTTTAAATTAGACGGCAAGGTAGCCTTGGTGACAGGCTGCAAACGAGGTATTGGTAAAGCTATGGCTGTAGGTTTAGCTGAAGCAGGTGCCGACATTATTGGGGTAAGCGCGACGCTGGAGACAAGTGGTAGTGCGGTTGCGAAAGAGGTAGAAGCCAGAGGGCGAAATTTCTCTGGCTATGCTTGTGATTTTTCCGATAGGAAAGCGGTCTATGCATTTATCGAAGCAGTCAAGAAGGATCACCCTCAAGTCGACATCTTGATCAATAACGCTGGTACCATCTTACGTAAACCTGCCGCTGAACACCCAGACGATATGTGGGACAAAGTGATAGAAGTCAATCAGAACTCACAATTCATCTTAACAAGGGAATTCGGCAAAGAAATGGTTGCTCGTGGATCAGGTAAGATTGTATTTACGGCATCATTACTCACATTCCAGGGGGGCATCACCGTGCCAGGTTATGCTGCCAGTAAGGGAGCCATTGGTCAGATGACAATGGCTTTCGCCAATGAATGGGCAAGTAAGGGCGTCAATGTCAACGCGATAGCGCCCGGCTACATCAGCACAGATAATACGGAGGCTCTCCGAAACGATGCAGTAAGGTCTGAACAGATTCTTGCTCGTATACCAGCAGGTCGCTGGGGACAGGCTGATGACTTTGCAGGACCTGCGGTCTTCTTATGTTCTGATGCAGCAGCATATATGCATGGTAGCATCATGTTAGTAGATGGTGGATGGATGGGTAGATAGCTTAGATCATTAGTTAGCACAATTCAAGAATTATGTCAGAAAACAAAACTTACGAATTATTTATAAATGGCGAGTGGGTAAAGGCTTCATCAGGAGAGACTGGAGAGATTCTTAGCCCTTCGACAGGAGAGGCGATAGGCTCTGTCCAGATGGGTCTAGAATCTGACGCTAAGAGAGCACTTAAGGCAGCAGATACAGCATTTCAAGATTGGAAAAAATGGCCTCCTAGAAAACGAGCAGAGCTTATGAGGGCATTTGCCTCCGAGATCCGCAACAACAAACGACGACTAGCCGAATTGTTAGTTCGAGAACAAGGCAAGATAATTTCTCTTGCAGAGATCGAGGTAGAGGTAACTGCCACATTCATTGAGTACGCGTGTGATTGGGCCAGGCAGATTGAAGGCGATATTGTTCCTTCGGATAATCCATCTGAGCATATATGGATTCATAAGATACCGAGAGGAGTGGTTGTCGCCATTACTGCCTGGAACTTCCCATTAGCATTGGCAGGAAGAAAGATAGGTCCGGCTTTAGTAGCTGGTAATACTATTGTGGTTAAGCCGACTCAAGAGACACCTCTGGCTACATTAGAGCTGGGTGATATTGCGAATAAAGTAGGTATCCCAAAAGGTGTACTCAATATTGTTACAGGTGCAGGTAGAGTTTTAGGTAATGCACTTGTAGAAAATGAGATTACCAAAATGGTGACCATGACAGGCAGCACGCCTGCCGGACAACAGATATTTCGCACCGCAGCAAATCATTTGACGCATGTACAACTTGAGCTAGGAGGTAAGGCACCTTGTATTGTATTTGCTGATGCCGATTTAGATCAGGCAGTGGAAGGAGCATTTCATTCGAGGTTTGACAACTGTGGTCAAGTATGTACCTGCAACGAGCGACTCTATCTGCATGAGGATATCTATGACTCTTTTATGGAGAGGTTTTTGGCTAAGACAAAGGACTTCAAAGTAGGAGATCCTATGGATCCGACTTCTGACATGGGACCAAAGGTCAATCAATCGGAGCTCAACAATATGGAGAAATTAGTTGCTAAAAGTGTTGAGGAAGGCGCAACAGTCGCTTTTGGTGGAAAAAGACCTGAAGGAGCTCAGTTCGAAAAGGGTTATTGGTTCGAACCTACCGTATTGACTGACGTGACCCAGGACATGACCATCGTGCATGAAGAGTCATTTGGTCCAATACTGCCGGTTATAAAGTTCAAGGACTTTGATGAAGTGATCGGCTATGCTAACGACTGTGAATACGGACTAGCAGCCATGGTATTCACCAATGATATGCGCACCATACTCCGCTGCAACGATGAGCTGGAGTTCGGTGAAATCTATGTCAACAGAGGACATGGTGAGCAACATCAAGGATTTCACAACGGGTACAAGTCGAGTGGTTCTGGAGGTGAAGACGGCAAGTACGGATTTGAGCAGTATCTAGAAAAGAAAACCTTCTACGTGAACTATAATAAGTAGTAGAATCTTGGGTAGCAAAATTGTAGATATCACTTCTCGGCTCTTCCGTATTCCTTTAAAAGAAGTGCTAACAGACGCTAAACATCCCGCTCATTCTCATTTTGAATTGATTACTACTACGGTTTGGTTGTCTGATGGCTCTAAAGGTACCGGCTACACCTATACCGGGGGTAAAGGTGGTCTAGCTATTAAATCGATGATAGACTATGATCTTAAACCAGATCTGCTAGATAGGGACGGTACAGACATAGCAGCGATCTACGATTTCATGGAATGGAATATTCATTATGTAGGTCGAGGTGGTATTTCGTCTTTTGCTATTTCAAGTATCGATATTGCCCTTTGGGATATTCATTGTAAGAAGCTTGGATTGCCCTTGTGGAAGGTGGCAGGGGGGGCTGGTTCCACATGCAATGCGTACTGCGGAGGTATTGATCTCCAGTTTCCATTACCTAAGCTGCTCAATTCAATTCAGGGCTACCTAGATAATGGCTATGATGCAGTTAAAATTAAAGTAGGTAAACCCAATCTTACCGAAGATGTCGAAAGAGTGGCTGCAGTTAGGGACTTCATTGGCCCTGATCGTACTTTCATGGTTGATGCTAACTATTCTTTAACAGTAGATGAGGCCATCGATGCATCCAAAGCTTTCGAACCTTATAACATCACCTGGTTTGAAGAGCCTACTTTACCAGATGACTACAAGGGATTCGCCAAAATCGCTTCACAAACGTCTATTCCTTTGGCTATGGGCGAGAATCTGCATACCATTTACGAGTTTGGGTACGCATTTGATCAGGCCAATTTAGGATACATCATTCCGGATGTGTCTAATTGTGGCGGCATAACTGGATGGTTGAAAGTAGCAGAACTATCACGTAAATACAAACTTCCTATATGTTCTCATGGAATGCAAGAATTACACGTGAGCCTGGTTTCAGCACAACCTAATGCAGGTTGGCTTGAAGTACATAGTTTCCCAATAGATGAGTATACGACAAGGCCGTTAGTTGTTGAAAACCGAAGGGCAGTTGCTCCTGAATTTCCAGGTATCGGTGTTGAATTTGATTGGAAAAAACTTAACCCATATCAGTTATGATAATTGAAGAATTTATGAAAGTCTCGAAGCAAGAGTTTGGTACCATTGATGGTCAGGACGTTCACCTCTACACTCTGGAAAACGTCAATGGAATGGTGGTCAAAGTTACTTCTTATGGAGCAACTATAACTTCAGTAAGCATACCTTGCGCCACTGGCAGAAAAGAAATAGTCTGTGGATTCGATACACTGGAAGGCTATCTGTCAGATGAATACAGAGCTAATGCGCCTTATTTTGGAAGTACTGTCGGTCGATTTGCATCTCGAATAAAGGATGGGAAGTTTAAGATCGACGGTAAAGAGTATAAACTAGCAACCAACGACGGGCCAAACCATTTGCACGGTGGTATTAAGGGCTTTGACAAAAGGATTTGGGACGCAGAAGAGTTCGCGGATGAAGGTGAGGTAGGTATCCGATTGTCCATCGAGAGCCCAGATATGGAGGAGGGGTTCCCAGGAAAGGTGTTACCTCGAGTCACCATTATTTTGGATAATAACAATCAACTTCATTTTCTCTACGAAGCATTCACAACTCAGCGAACTCCAATCTCAATGACCAATCACTGTTATTGGAATCTTTCTGGTTTTGAAGAGACTATTCATAACCATAAAGCGCAAGTATTTGCCGAAAACTACTTGAAACCAGATGCAACAAACGTTCCAGTTGGTGAGATCGCAAGTGTGGAAGGTGATCCTGCAGATTTACGAAAGAGTAAACTCTTTAAAGATGCGTTGAATGAATTGCCAACTGGTTTTGAGCATTACTTCGTGTTCGACAATCGCAAGGATTTAAGAAAAGTTGCTGCTTTCGAGCATCAGGAAAGTGGTACCTCCATGACATTGTCGACCACAGAACCCGGCATGCTTTTTTACAGTGGATATTATACATCAGATAAGCTTAAACGAGAAAATGGGGATCGATTTGGTCGATACAGGGGATTCTGCTGCGAAACACACAGATATCCTAATGGACCCAATATCCCTTATTCTCCGGGAGCATTTACACATCCAGACGAGAAGTACGAAAGCTATACAGTGTTCGGTTTCAACTGGAAATAATTGACATTAACCAAAATGATATTTGATGATTGAAGGATTAATTTGGGTAGTGTTGGCGGGTATCATGCTCGGACTCTACGCCCTTCCAGAGAAATACACTAAGGGGTTTGAATTCGAGAACACCTGGGGTATGATGTTTACCATAAACATGTTCATTGTACCTGTTTTAGCTGGATTTGCGCTAATCACCGGTTTCACGGGAGTATTGAGTGCTATTCCAGCTGATATACTTCTTAAGATGGGGATTGCCAGTATACTTTGGGGTATTGGAGTAATGATGTGGGGAAAGGCAATCAATCATATTGGTCTTTCTCTCGGTTTTTCCATTTTCATAGGAACTGTCATACTGGTAGGCTCCTTGCTTCCATTTCTTGTAGATGGCCTACCGGCAACCAATCAATTCATGACCATCATGGTCGGGATTGTGATTGTATTAATTGGAGTAATTGCCAACGGCAAAGCTGGGATGCAGCGTCAGCAGGACAAAGGGAAAGAAGACAATACTCAACAAGGATCCATGGACGCTGGTATCGGTATTGCCGTTGGAGGTGGTCTTTTGGCTACCGGATTTAGCTATGCAAATGCTGTCGGTCGACCTGTGATTCATGAGGCGTCACTGGCCGCTGGTAACCCAGAATGGGTCACAGCCGTGGGCGTCATGTTTATCATCTATGTTGCCGGTGGTATATTCGTAGTGCCTTATTTTGTTACACAACTTAGCAGCAAAAAGCTATGGAGTAAGTTTAGCTCTGGCTCTCTAGGAAGCAACATTGGCCTTACCTCAATCATGGCTGTTCTAAATTTCGCAGCTTCCGCTTTGTTTGCCTTCGCAGCATTTAAGCTAGGTAGTGCAGGAAATACTGTTGGCTATGCAATTTTTAACACTATTTGTGTTGCGGTAGCGATAGTTAGTGGGCTAGTAACTGGCGAATGGTCCAACGCCTCATCCAAAGCCAAGAACTCATTATTTATTGGACTGGCCGCCATGATCACAGGAGTGATTGTCATTGCGGTAGGTAACTCATTAACATAAAACACTAACTCATGAATGATTTCAACAAATACATGGTGCTGATCTTAATGATCTCGTTAGGAGCATGCAATGCACCTCAAGAACAGGCTCCATCCGCTTCGGAAGATGAAATAAGACCTACTGCCCAACAAATAGATTTTCTGGGTATTACCAATCCCGACTATCTGAGTGCCGCTTCAAAGCGTGCCCTTCAGTGGCCGGATGTAGGTAATGAATGGTTTGGTGAGTTTAGAGTTTATGACCTGAAAGGGGATTTGGCCTATGAGGAAGGTGTCGTAAGGCGAGATCCGAGCGCAATCATCAAAGTAGATGGCAAATTCTTTGTATGGTATAGCAAGAGTACCGGGCCTACCGATGGCTTTGCCGGAGACATTGAAAACGATAAAGTATTTCCTTGGGATAGATGTGATATCTGGTATGCTACTTCGGAAGACGGCTGGACTTGGAAGGAAGAAGGGATGGCCGTACCGAGAGGAGAAAAAGGAGCCTACGATGATCGTTCTATATTTACTACCGAAATCATGCAATGGGAGGACAAATATTATCTGGTCTACCAAACCGTAAAATCGCCATACAATGTGAGAGTAAAGAACCAGGTAGGTATGGCATGGGCCGACTCCCCGCACGGACCCTGGACTAAAACAGAGGAGCCGGTATTAAGTCCTGCGGACAATGGAGTTTGGATTGGGGAAACCCAAAACCGATTCTTGGTGGAGAAAAAAGGAGACTTTGATAGCCATAAGGTGCATGATCCATGCATTATCCCTTACAAAGGAAAGTTTTATCTCTACTACAAAGGTGAGCAGATGGGTGAAGAGATCACTTTTGGTGGTCGTCAGATACGTCATGGTGTGGCGATTTCAGACAATCCACTAGGACCATATATCAAGTCACCTTACAACCCTATTTCTAATAGCGGTCATGAAATATGTGTATGGGAGCATGAAGGAGGAATTGCCTCTTTGATTACAACAGACGGTCCTGAGAAGAATACAATCCAATGGTCACCAGATGGTATTAACTTCGATATCATTGCCAGCATCCCAGCACCGCCGCACGCTATTGGCCTCAATAGAGAACTAAACAACGAAGAGCCTTTTGCCATATTCGGATGGGGGCTAACACACCAGTACCGTAGCTATGACTACCAGTACATTCGCCGCTACGAAGGCAAGCGGAAGACTACCCATGTGGGTAAAGGCGAAGCTGGATCATCCAAGAGCAGCGATGAATAATAACAACAATGGGGCTTGGTTAAGGTGTATACTTATGAGGTATTACTACCAATCAGTTGTGAAGGCCGGGCGGTAAGCCCGGTCTTTTTGATCAATGCCAGACGTACTTGTCTATTAATGCGTGAACTCTAATCTTGATAATTATGAAAGTTTGGAAATGGATATTGATCATCATAGCAGTATTGATAGAGCTGTGGATAGTTGGTTTTGCTTATGTTAAAGCACAAGAAGCAATGGCTTTCTATTTAACCACGCGCGAGCAGCAGCATGAAATTGAGCTCTTGAGAAAGCAATTGGATCTATGTGAAAATACGCTACCACGTGAATGAAACGATGGAGGTTTCTTGAGGGTAAAAACTAAACATGGTTAGAGTATTTAGATCGGTTCTTCTATTGGCCATGCTTGTGATGACGAGTTACGTGTATGGTCAATCCATTGACTGGCGATTTCAAGATGCGAGTCTGCCACTCGATACCAGGGTGGAGATTTTGGTGAGTCAGATGACTACAGAAGAGAAGCTTACTCAACTTGTCAATGATGCAGTTGCAATTGATCGGTTGGGGGTACCCGAATATGAATGGTGGAATGAAGCACTCCATGGAGTAGCTCGGAATGGTAAGGCTACAGTATTTCCCCAAATCATCGGCCTTGCAGCGACATTCGATCCTGAACTAGTTGAGCGAATGGCGGATGCCATATCGACCGAAGCAAGGGCAAAGTACAATGTGTCCAGCGCAATGGGCAACCGAGGCAGGTATGCCGGGCTGACTTTTTGGTCTCCTAACATCAATATCTTTAGAGATCCCCGGTGGGGTAGAGGTCAGGAGACCTTTGGTGAAGATCCCTACCTGACTTCAGTATTAGGCTCAGCATTTGTCCGAGGTATGCAAGGGGATGACCCCAACTATCTCAAAACGACAGCCTGTGCCAAGCATTTTGCAGTTCATTCCGGTCCGGAGGCGGATAGAATGACTTTCAATGTCTCACCTTCGAAGCAAGATTTATACGAAACGTATCTCCCTGCCTTTGAGTTATTGGTAACAGAGGCTAATGTGGAGGGTGTGATGGCAGCCTATAATGCCGTTAATGACGTTCCGGCCAATGCCAGTGATTATTTGCTGAAGGACATCTTGCGAGATCAGTGGAATTTCGACGGCTATATTGTTTCAGACTGTGGAGCCATAGGCCGGATAGCATCGGAACATGGTTTTGTTGATTCCGAAGTGGAGGCCGCAGCGGCAGCATTCAAAGCAGGTGTGAATCTCAATTGTGGTGGTACATACAATAAGCTTAATCAGGCACTAGCACAAGGACTGGTCACCGAGGAACTCATTCACCTTAGGGCCAAAGAGCTTTTCAGGACCAGGTTCAGACTCGGCTTATTTGACGAATCTTCAACTAATCCTTTCAATCAATATGGAGAGACTTTAATCCATAGTAATGAGCATGTTGCGCTAGCAAGAGAAGTAGCCAGAAAGTCAATTGTCCTCCTAAAGAACAAGGATAATACACTGCCACTGTCGAAGGATGTAAAAGTGCCCTACGTCACCGGACCTTTTGCCAACTCCGTAGACATGCTAATGGGCAACTACTATGGCATCAGCTCGAATTTTGTTACGGTTTTGGAAGGAATAGCAGATGCTTTATCCATCGGATCTTCTCTTAACTACAGAAAAGGTGTACTACCATTCCACGACAACCTCAATGAATTGAACTATGCACCATTCGTGGCATCACTATCAGACGTAACGATATGTGTAGTGGGTTTGAGTGCCGATCGCGAAGGTGAACAAGTGGACGCCATCGCCGCAGAACATCATGGCGATAAGATCGATTTGAGTCTTCCTCAAAATCAGGTCAATTATGTAAAAGAACTGATCAAACATAAGAAGGGTCCATTGGTACTAGTGATAGCAAGCGGAAGCCCGGTATCATTGGAAGACATTGAGGAGCATTGCGATGCTATACTTCAGATCTGGTATCCTGGAGAACAAGGTGGGAATGCAGTCGCTGATGTCCTTTTTGGAGACTACTCCCCAAGTGGGCATTTGCCAATCACTTTCCCAAAGAATGAAGAACAGCTACCTCCTTACGAAGATTATGCTATGCAAGGTAGAACCTACAAGTACATGAGCGATGAGCCACTTTATCCTTTTGGATTTGGCCTGACTTATTCATCAGTGAAGTTCAGTGAATTGACAACTGCAAAGTCTCTTAATCAGGAAGATACGCTCCAATTGGAAGTTAGCATTAGCAATGAGGGAAGTTATGATATTGATGAGGTGATTCAATTGTATGTAAGTCCAATGGACACGGTAGATGGGATGCCCAATACAAGTCTGAAAGCTTTTCGACGTGTCTCTCTTATGTCAGGTGAAACTAAAAGGTTGAATTTTCAACTATCACCAGACCAACTTCTCGTGGTGAATACCCAGGGTAAGCGTGTCTGGCGACTTGGCAAGTACAAGCTCATTGTTGGCAACTCTTCTCCGGGATCGCGGAGTATATCTCTAGGAGCTGCTACTCCTTTGGAACAGGTTATCACCTTGAGATGAGTTGGTGGTGTTTGGGTTAGTTTAGTATTAGGCGTTTGAGGTAATAGTTTCATCCCAGAAGTCATTCCCGCAAGGAATCCATTGATGGAACTGAATGCCCATACTGCCTTCGTGAGCGATTGTGGAACGGACTGTCGTTCGGTCTTGTATTTTTCTACACAATGCAGTCTTTCCCGTAGGAAATCTATTCTTTTAACTTTGCCTATAGACTCCCGAAAGGAGTGACTGCTTGATGGTTAATTGGTCGGGACAGAGAGTTTCTACACCAAAGTCGTTTCCATAAGCAATACACCCTTTCAGCAAATCAAAAGACTCCATTCTGGAGTGACTGTGGGATGGACAAGTGGTGGCAAAAACTGGTTCTCTGCTCCCGGAAGTCATTCCCGTAGGGAATCTATCATGAGATGCTTGTGCTTCAAGAAGGATAGACTCCATTCTGGCGTGACTGTGGGATGGCAAGTGGTCGTAAAAACTGGTTCTCTGCTCCCAGAAGTCATTCCCGCAGGGAATCTATAATAATCTAGTGACAACCTTATCTTGATGTCCGATCAGGATGAGGTGGCCATTGCATAATCATTGAATTCAAAGTATGCCAATTAGGATTTTCAATTGCGATGAGTTCCTCTTTCTGTTTTCTGCTCATCGCCTTTATCTCCTTTTCTCTCTCAATAGCATGGATAGGTCGCTGGTGCCTTTCGAAATACAACAGGATATAGCAGTAATATTGACCGGCAAAAGTCATAGGCCTACCGCGTAGCAAATAATGCTCGGTAATCCTTTGTTCGAGATCATTAGTCATCCCCGTATATAGAGTTGTTTTACGTGGGTTGGTAGTGATATAAGTGAAGTAATTACCCATGACTTTAGTCTTAAATTTCGTCATTCTTGATTTGAATTTATAGTGTTTATATAGACTCCCTTCATGTGTGATTGATTAGCGGTTAAGAGTTTGAGGCGATAGACATCTACACTTAGAAGTCATTCCCAGGAGGGAATCAATTCATTCAAATGAACCCATAGACTCCCTTCGGGAGTGACTAGTTAGTGGGTAGGAGATTGGGAGGATGATATCTACATCCAGAAGTCATTCCCAGAGGGAATCAATTCATTCAAATGAACCATAGACTCCTTTCAGGAGTGACTAGTTAGTGGGTAGGAGATTGGGAGGATGATATCTACATCCAGAAGTCATTCCCGCAGGGAATCAATTCATTCAAATGAACCCATAGACTCCCTTCGGGAGTGACTAGTTAGTGGTAGGAGATTGGGAGGATGATATCTACACCCAGAAGCCATTCCCGCAGGGAATCAATTCATTCAAATGAACCCATAGACTCCCTTCAGGAGTGACTGGTTAGCGGTTAAGAGTTTGGAATAATCGATAATTACACCTGGAAGTTATTCCCACAGGGAATCTATAAACCCCGTTACGGCGGACTGCCCATTGTCTAGTTAAAATCTAGTTTTAGAGGTATTCAAGGCTTACTATTCAATAATCGAGCTGATTATTTCAAGGGTTTAAATGCGTAATTTTCACAGAGAAAAAATGTGATGGATGATGAAAACTAGCTGTAAATCAGAAACTAAGAGATCGGCCAAAACCAATCGAAAAGAAGCTTCAGGTATTATATGGAAATGCGCACTTCTTGCCATTTTTATTCTCGCTGCGGCATCTAGCGGTTTCGCGCAGAGCTCTGATAGCGATGATTTCAAAGCACGGGTTACAGGCCTGCGATACATCTCAATCCACGTATTAGACTTGGAGAAGTCGCTGAAGCTCTATCGTGAGATACTAGGATTCAAATTGGCCGACGCGGAAGTGTTGCACGGAGAAGGTATCGAAGGCATGTTGGTGATGAAGCTGAGGGCCAATGAACTTGAAATCGGCTTATCGCTCACTGCCCCAGAGTATATGCACACGATTGGGCCTATTGGAAATACCAACCACAATCATTTCATGCTCAAGGTAAATGACATTGTTCCGATAGGAGACAAGCTCAAGGAAGAAGGCTATGAGCTCGAAAACGAAAACTATGCCCAGGACAAGTGGACTTTTTTCGTTGGCCCTAATGGTGAGATCATCGGATTGTCAGCGTGGTGATAAATCATTTGCCTCCCAATCTTACCGAGTTATACTTGCTTGAGGATCGCTTAGTCAGTACTCAATTCTACTTGATCTAATCTATTTGCAATTGAGATGAAACAAATCTCCTAAGTCCAGCTCATGTCTAGTTGCTAAACATGGTTTTGACCCTGTAAACATCGATTTTTATCCTCATAACGTCCGGATTGTTCAGGACGAAAGACAGTTTCATTAATCCTAAATGAATCAAAGATGAGGATCATCTACTTGCTTTTATGCCTACTATTGAGTGTTACAGCCAATGCTCAGCCGAACACCACCACAACCCATCAAAACAACTCCCAGAAAGTACGCGACTTAAGTGGCTACAAGTGGAAAATGAAAATGATGCTTCCCGGTGAAGGGGTAAAGCGTGGTTTGCATGAGTTGCCGTTCGAGGACATAGAGACATTGGTATGGAATAATGCCAAAGTACCGGGAGACGTTTACACTGATCTATGGCGAGCTGGAGTAATTGACGATCCATACTATGGACGAAACAGCGTAAAAGCACAATGGGTACAACAGTACGAGTGGTGGTATGCTTTACAGTTTAGAGTGACCGAGGGCATTGACGATCAGGTCGTCGATATAGTCTTTGAAGGGGTCGACTACAGTTGCGAAGTATGGCTCAATGGTCAATACCTTGGTAAACACGAAGGTGTATTTTCAAAATTCTCATTCAATGTGAATGAGGCCTTGCGAATTCATGGCTCTGACTACCTCAAGGGGCAAAACATGCTGATGGTCAAAATCGATCCTGCACCACAAGTCAATGCATTGGTGGCTGGTAAAAAGACACCCTGGTTTGGGGACTACTGGAGGGACCTAGCACCTATGGGCATTTGGCGTCCTGTAAAGATGATCCGAACAGGTAAATCAAGATTTGATGATGTATATGCCAATACCAAAATCAACGATGATGGCACTGCAGATGTCAATCTCGAATTGACTGTAGAAAATACCACAGATGCAGCTAAGGAGATGACCTTTGTAGCTTCCCTTGAAGGGAAAAATTTTAACATGAAACCTATGCAGGTCGAATTCAAAGCCAGTGTTCAACCTGGCTTGCAAAAAGTGGAGCACAAAATCAACTTGAAAAAACCTAAGCTCTGGTGGCCATGGGACCTTGGCGATCCCAACCTCTACACATTGAAAACTTCTCTCAAAGAAGGAAATATCAACCATGACTTCTATGAGACGACCTTTGGCATCAGGGAGGTTACCTCTAAATGGAATCCCGGCTTCAAGAAAGATGTGGATGTGACGTTCCCACGATCAACGTATATCAATGGCAAATTTCATTTCATTCGTTCAGCGTGCTGGGGAGGACCACCTGATATTTTCGTCGGTCGCACTTCTAAGGAGGAATATTATGAGTTAATTCGTCTGGCGAAGGAGATGAACATGAATAACATCCGGATTTTCGGATGGCATCCACCTGAGATACCTGAATTCTACCAATATGCTGATGAGATGGGTATGACCATCTGGCAAGACATCATTCCGCTAGGTACTGGCAACATTCCGATGGAAGAAGAAAACCTGGCTGAGATCTTCAATGAAGGCATCAAGGTCGTTAAGGAACGGCGCAATCATCCATCTCTGATCATGATGGAAGGCGGAGAGGAAATGATGTTCCGTACACGTGACCCTCACGCTGGCCGACGGTTTCTTGAACGATTAGGTGATTCATTACAGGCGTATGTCAATTTGCCTTACGTACCTGACTCACCAATGACGGATCATGTGGCGCAGGAGGCAGGCTTCAAACCGAAGGAAGCCGTGCATGCATTGCGCTATTTCTATGACATGGGGCAATGGTTACATGAGGATTGGTATCAGACCAAGGCCGATGGCTATCCCATCGTACCCGAATTTGCCATTACTTCAGTGCCTTCCGTTGAGAGTCTGAAGAAGTTCATACCCGAAGATGAAATGTGGCCTCCCGGCTTGAGTTGGGGACATCACTGGGCCGACCTGACACGGTTGAAGATGCAAAATTGGGATGTATTCGGTGATGAGATGTTAGGCTCATTGGAAGAGTTTGTCAATGCCACACAGGATGCCCAGGGCATTATTTTTCAAAATGGTATCGAACATTTCCGAAGAGATAAACCAAGCCTGAGTGCTATTGCCTTGTGTCACTACATCACCTATTGGCCTGATATGAAGTGGGGTATTGTTGACAATTATCAGCAGCCTAAAAACTCCTATTTTTTTGTTCAAAAGGCCTATCAACCTTTACTGATCAACCTGGAATTTAAGAAGCGCAGGTGGAAGAAAGATGAGCCATTCAGAGGTAGCTTGTGGGTAATCAATGACTACTACGAGGAGTTCAAAGGCACTAATGCTTCGATTACCATAAAGGATGATAATGGAGGAACCATTTATTCAGAGGAATTTGATTTTGGGAATGTGCTTGGTAACAGTGCAAAGAAGTTCGTTGATATCTCCGCGGATGCCCTCAAGAGCGTCGATAAGAAATTCACGGTAGAACTCGAGCTCAAAGACAAATCAGGTAAGGTCATATCAGCTAATGATTATTTCTTCCTGATTGGAGACCAGGAAAAAGCCTCAGCACTATTCAAAGAGTGGAAACAAGAGCGACTTGTGCTCGAAAACAAGTACGGTAACTACGGCTCTTACTACCATTTCTTCGATGATATGACTGGTGAGAATGGCAAGAAGTATGAGTCCGGAACACAGACACCCAGAGCGTCTGGCTATCCTAATAATCAATAAGTAGCGGACCTATACAGATGAAACCTAATATCGTTGAGATAGGCCAGTAGATCTATGCAAAGAGAAAGCATACAATTGAAAGGGATCACCTGGGACCACAGTCGTGGATTTACCTCTGCAGTGGCCACTGGCCAGCGGTATCACGAGCTTAACCCGAATGTGGAGATCGTATGGGAGAAACGGTCTTTGCAGGCTTTTGCGGATGAACCTATTGGAGAATTAGCCAAACGTTATGATCTACTCATTATTGATCATCCTTGGACGGGATTTGCCGCGCGTACGAAGGTGATTAGCCCATTAGATGACTATCTCCCAAAAGAATTCCTGGAAGATCAGGCTGAAAACAGTGTGGGCAAGTCACATGAGAGCTATGCTTATGATGGACACCAATGGGCCTTAGCCATTGATGCAGCTACCCCGGTCGCTGCGTCCTGTACAGATTTGCTTCGATCACGCGATCGTCAGCTTCCTGAATCTTGGGAAGACCTGGTAGCCCTGGCAAAAGCTGGTTTGGTAGCTATTCCGGGGATTCCACAGGATACGTTGATGAGTTTCTACATGGTTTGCTGTACGCTGGGAGAGGATGTTGCCAGCAGCAAAGAGGTATTCGTTACACGGGAGGTTGGTCTTACAGCATTGGATAGGTTGCGAGACCTGGGACAGCACATTGCAGAGGAGAGCTACAACTTCAATCCTATCAAAGTATATGAAGCCATGACCTTATCAGATCGATATGCCTATTCCCCCTTCGCATACGGTTATACGAATTACTCAAGGAATGGCTATGCTCTCAAGACCTTGAAATTTCACGATATGGTATCAATCAACGGACAAAAGTTGATTACTACACTGGGAGGTACAGGCATAGCGGCATCTTCTCATACAGCACATATTGATGTTGCCACCGATTATGCCCGATTTGTGGCCGATCCCTTGACACAGCGGACCCTGTTTTTTGATAATGGGGGCCAGCCAGGTCACAGGGCTGCATGGGAGGATGAGTATACCAATATTGTCACAGATCAATTCTTTGTTGATACCCTGCCCGCACTGGACCGGGCTTTTTTGCGACCGAGATATCACGGTCATATGTTCTTTCAGGACAATGCCGGGGCACCCATCCGCGAATTCATGATGAAGGGAGGAAATCCGAATACGTTGTTAGAGCAACTTGACAAGCTCTATCATAAATCACTTGAATTGAAATAGTATGCTGCCGCTCGAGGGAATCACCGTGCTAGAGTTTTCGCAGTTTATGGCAGGTCCTTCTGCAGGGCTTAAGCTTGCGGATCTCGGGGCGAGGGTCATCAAAATTGAGCGACCTGAAGTAGGGGAATCGGGCAGGCAAATTGCCATCAAAAACCTGTTCATTGGCCAGGATAGTCTGGTTTTTCATACCATCAATCGCAACAAGGAGTCTTATGCAGCTAACCTTAAAGATCCCGTGGATCTGGCCAAGGTCAAAAAACTGATTGAGCAGGCTGATGTCATGACGCACAACTTTAGGCCTGGGGTCATGGAGAAGATAGGGTTAGACTACCCTTCAGTAAGTGAGCTTAATTCACGTATAGTTTATGGGGTGGTGACGGGCTATGGCGAAGAAGGGCTATGGGCAAAAAAACCGGGACAGGACCTCTTGATTCAGTCTCTGTCAGGACTCACTTACCTTACTGGAAACCGCGAGAATCCACCCACGCCAATGGGTATTGCTGCATCTGACATGTTCACCGGTGGACATCTCGTGCAAGGTATACTTGCTGCACTCTACCAACGAGATCATACTGGTCAGGGTAGTATGGTATCTGTGAGCCTGCTTGAGTCTACGTTGGATATGCAATTTGAAGCATTAACTACTTACCTCAATAATGGTCGAGAACTACCCATCCGAGCTCGAAAGGGCAATGCCCACTTATTCTTAGGTGCCCCCTATGGCATCTACGAGACAAAAGACGATCACATCGCTATCGCAATGAAGCCCCTAACCGAGCTGGCGAGTGCCATGAGTCTGACCTTACCAGAAAAGTTCAGTACGCAGGATAGCTGGTTTGACCATAAGGATGAGGTGATGGCGCTCTTGCAGCAGTGTTTTCTTGAAAAGTCAACCGAAGAGTGGCTAGGCTTGCTTGAAGACGGTGGTATTTGGTGCGCGCCAATTTATGATTACGAGAAGCTGCTCAATCATAGCGGATATCAGGTGCTTGGAATGGATCAGAAAGTAAGTACCTCTGGCGGAAGCACATTGCGGACAACAAGATGCCCGATCAGAATCGATGGGCAAAAGCTTTACTCTGCCAAGTCTGCACCCCTGGCAGGTGAAAACACTGAAGCTATTAATGAGGAATTTGAATTGAGTACAGATGTCTAGGCCATTAGAAAACATATTGGTGCTTGACTTCAGTCAATTCTTATCCGGACCGTCGGCAAGTTTGAGATTGGCAGATTTAGGGGCAAGGGTCATCAAAATTGAGCAACCCGGTGGTGATATCTGCCGACAAATGTATGTATCGCATGTGGAGATGAATGGGGAATCTTCCATTTTTCATGCGATCAATCGCAATAAGCAGAGCTACCAGGCGAATCTCAAAGACGAAACTCAAAGGAAGAAGGTCTATAGCTTGATCGAGCAGGCAGATGTAGTCATGCATAATTTCCGGCCGGGGGTGGCCAAGCGATTGGGCATTGATTATGATACGGTCAAATCTATCAATCCGAGTATCGTATATGGAGATATTTCCGGATATGGGAAAGAAGGGCCATGGCGTGATAAACCGGGACAGGATCTTCTGTTACAGGCCATTTCGGGACTGACGACTTTAAGTGGTAACGCAGGTGCCGGACCAGTACCGATGGGATTAGCGATAGTAGACCTATTGGCTGGAATACATCTGACCCAGGGTATCCTGGCTTGCCTGATCCGAAGGAACAAAACAGGTGCCGGAGGGCAGGTGGAGGTAAGCATGTTGGAATCCATCATAGAATTCCAATTCGAATCATTGACGACCTACTACTACGATGGCGGCCAACCTACACAACGGACAAAAACAAATAATGCTCATCCTTATTTAGGAGCTCCATATGGTGTCTATCAAACCGCTGACGGATATCTGGCCCTTGCCATGGGTAGTATACCGGTTTTGGGAGAATTATTGAATTGCAAGCCGCTAACAACCTATACACAGCCTGCTTCATGGTATGACAGTCGTGATGAGATCAAATCTATTCTTGCCGATCATCTTAAGAAAAAAGCTACCGGGTACTGGTTGAGCATCCTTGAACCGGCTGACATCTGGTGTGCAGAGATAATGGATTGGAAGCGACTTTTTGATACAGAGGCCTTCAAACTACTGGGGATGATCCAGCGAGTGACCATGTCGGATGGCTATCAATTTGAGACGACCAGATGCCCCATAAGGATTAATCAGGAGTTGTTGACTTCTGGTTTGGGTACCCCAACATTGGGCGAGCATACGGCAATAATTAACCAGGAACTTGCATATGTCTGATCAGCACATCATATGTAGTACGAAAGGTGGAATTGGAGAAATCATCCTCAATCGCCCTCCTGCCAATAGCTATTTTGAGGAGCTGCTCGAAGAGTTGGCTCAGCAAATAGATATACTTAGTCAAAGCGAGGATGTAAAAGTGATCGCCATCAAGAGCAATTCAGAGAAGTTTTTCTGTGCCGGCGCTGACATTAAGATTTTCGCCGCTAACACTTCAGCTCAAAACAAAGCCATGGTGGTCGCCGCAAGACAGGTTACGACAGCAATCACAAATTCTGATAAGATAGTTGTGGCTGTCATCAATGGTCACACGTTAGGAGGAGGTCTTGAGCTCGCTATGGCTTGTGATATCCGACTGGCTAGTGAGGGCGATTATCTCATAGGTTTACCAGAAGTGAAGCTCGGGCTGATGCCGGGTAATGGTGGTACACTCAGGCTTATCGACCTTATCGGGATGAGTCGGGCCAAGGAGATACTGCTCACAGGTTGTAACCTCACACCTCAGCAATCCTTTGATTGGGGTCTGTTTAATAGGCTTTACCGTAAAGAGGAGTTCGAAAAGGAGGTAGGGCAGTACCTAAGTGAATTGGCGCTGGGTCCCAAACATGCAATGGCAGCTATTAAGGCATTTGTATCAAAGAGCAGGGGTATGACCGAGAAGGCAGCATTGTCATTGGAGACCAAACTTGTCGACGAACTTTATGATACCCCTGATGCAATTGAAGGCTTCAAAGCCTTTGTAGAAAAACGAGCACCAAAATTCGAATAACTAAACATTACCCAATAATGAACGATACTATTCAACACTATCCTTGTTATATCAATGGCGAATGGCTTGATTCAGAGATCAGAGAAAGAATTGAGGTACAAAACCCTGTGAATAACAGAGTTTATGCAACGGTAACTGCCTGCAACGAGTCAGACGTACAATATGCGCTTGAGACTTCTGAAAAAGCCCAACTCTCCTGGCAGCTATTGCCCGCACAAACAAGGGCAAATTATATCTATGCTATTGCGGATCGACTCAGAGATGAAAAGGAGCATTTCGCGAAGCTCCTTGTTTTTGAGCAGGGTAAGACCTACACTGAAGCTCTGTTCGAGGTAGATGATACGATCCGGTATATGACTTATGCTGCAGAGGCTGCAAGGCGTATTGAGGGCTCTATCTTCCCGTCTGAGCTTCCCAATGAACATCTGGCTATTCATAAGGTACCTTATGGTGTCATGGTGGCCTTATGTGCATTTAACTACCCATTGGCTCTAATAGGCAGAAAACTAGGTCCTGGTCTTGCAACAGGCAATACGGTCATTATCAAACCTCATGACCTGACTCCCACCACAGCATCTGGGTTTTGTCGCCTTGTCCATGATGCAGGCCTTCCCAAAGGGGTGGTCAATATGGTGGCAACCAAGGATGTAGGTACTGCTGCCAAATTGATCGAGAGCCCAATTACTAAATTGATCAGTCTCACGGGCAGCACCAATGCAGGGCGTGCGATGTACCGGGCAGCTGCCCAAAATATCACGGGTCTTATTCTGGAACTGGGCGGTAAGGCTCCATTTATCGTATGTGATGACGTGGATATTGACAAGGCAGTAGAAGCGGCAGTGATATCAAGATATGCCAACTGTGGTCAGGTGTGCATCTGTAATGAAATGGTGATGGTCGATGAAAAGATTGCAGATGAGTTCACGGATAAATTGATCCAACGTACCAAGAAAGTAACCGTCGGAGATCCCATGGATGTAGCTATTAATATGGGGCCTAATGTCAGCACCACCGGACTTGATCGTGCTGCTGAACTAGTGAAAGAAAATGTGGCGAAGGGTGCCGAGCTTGTATTGGGTGGTGATCGTCCGGAAGGCGACTATTTCGGGCAAGGTAACTGGTATGCTCCTACCATTTTGACCAATGTCAAGGATGGTGACCCTACGGTGCAATCCGAGCTTTTCGCTCCTGTGATGCCTGTAATGAAGGTATCAGGTTTCGAAGAAGCCCTTGCATTAACAAATAAGCGTGAAGAAGGACTTTCGGCTTACCTCTACACCAATAACTACAAGCGTCATTTCAAGGCAATCAATGAATTGCAAATGGGTACTATTTTTATCAATAAGCACATCACGGGCTATATACAGGGATATCACTCAGGTCACAAGACATCCGGTGTAGCCGGTGAAGATGGCATTTACGGCATTGAAGCTCATATGCAGAAAAGGACCATCTACATGGACTATTCTGACTAAGCACTTTGCGTTTCGTGACGTCCCTTTAGAGTGATTTGTTGATGCCTTACGACTACCCTGTGAATCCTTATTCGATATTAACATTCCGGTGGTTCTTGTTTTGAACGGCATAGATTAATGCGACCCAGAATACCGATAATTCAGACTATAGTATTACTGTTGGCCATACCCCTCGTCTACAGGCTACAGTACTACTTCAACATTATTCCCTTTATCAGATCAGTCATACCTGATTCGATTGCTAACATAAGTGATCATGAGCACTATGTAGCTGGTTGGGTTCCCTTGATCATACTTCATTGGATAAGTCTGGTTGTTACGTTGGTATTCTTGAGAGCCAATAGACTTGACTTGTCGGCTATTGGCTACAACAATGATCTCAAGAAATCAATGATCGTATTGACTTCATTATTCTTAGTGGGGTTGCTTTTCTACTTTCTCAAAGCGAATACGACATTAAGTTTAGAAACTATCTCAAACGGACTATTCAGTCCAACACTATCTACTTCTGGTGAGCTCATCTCATGGATTTTCATATCGATCAATGCTGCTTTCTGTGAGGAAATCGTGTATCGCGGTTTTGGGATTACTTCATTGAAATCTCTTGGCTTGAACAGGTTTTTGTATCTGGTTTTGCCTATTGTTTCATGGATACTTATTCATGATTTGATGGCCTATGGAGGACTGACTCAAGGAACTCTTTTTCTTGGATTGAACGGGATATTGTTTTCTGCGCTCTACCTGTGGCATAAAGACTTAAACCTTCCCATTGGTGTTCATGCTATCGCCAATCTGTTTATTATCTTGTTTTAATGAGTTGTTTAGCAGGTTTGAAAGGAGGAATTGTGTGATATATCTGTATTTAGATGAGAAATTACCAAGGATAGTTTAGCACTAACTCTTGTGGAAGCTTTTCTGCTCTTAATTGGGTGAACCATCCTAATTAGACAACTTGATCATTTCTGGTATTTTACATCATCTTGCATAGCAATGAAAGACATACCAAAAGTCAACTATGATCGGCGGAAGCAACTTGATATTGAAGTGCTGGATTTCATCCAGCTATCGGCCAATTTGAAAAAAACAAGAAGCCACGATCCATTCTCTTTCCATAGGATCCAGTTTTTTCTCATCCTGATTGTGACCAGAGGTTCATATGCTCACTATGTAGATTTTCGTCGATACAAAATATCGGCCGGGAGTTGCCTGTTTATCGCGAAAAATCAGGTTCATAGCTTCGATAGGATGTTGGATCATGTCGAAGGGATTTGCGTTGTATTCAACGATCTATTTGCCAATAGCGACTTCCTGCTTCAGGGAAACCTTCAGCTCAATCGGTTATTTAATTACCATATCGAATCACCGATATTGACCCAACAAGAAATGGGTTTAGGTGGCATCAATGATTCGATCAAAGAGTTGCAACGAGAGTATATGTTGGGTGATAAAGCCAATGTCAACATTCTTCGCGCCTTGCTTCATGTTTTGCTGCTTAAGGCAGAGCGTGCCAAGTCATCGGCATCCCCGGATCGAGAAGATTCACATTGGCTGGAAATCTTTGGGAAGTTCAAAAATAATCTTGAATCGGATTACGTAAGTCATAGAAATTCAAAGGTATATGCTTCGAATCTGTTCGTTTCCTATAAAACGCTCAATGAAATTGTTAAGCGGTTCACTGGTAAAACAACCAAGAAATTTATCGACGAATTTGTAACCGTAGAGGTCAAGAGATACCTAGCCTCAACCTCTTTGTCAATAAAGGAAATCAGCTACAAAACTGGATTCGATGAGCCTTCCAACCTTGTGAAATTTTTTAAAAAGCAAACAGGCACAACCCCTCTTAATTTTAGACAGCAACTCTTTTAGTAGTTACACTTTTACCATTCTTGTCATCATTTTGATAACCGAAGTGCTATCTGAATGGATCAATTTTGAACTATTCTAGAATTAGAACAATCAAAAAAGGAAGTCTGGGCTGTTTAAAACCAGGCCATACCAAACGAAAAGTCATTCAAAAATCGGCTAGCCAATAGGAGTGATTAGGCAGTTCAAGAAGTAAACAGCTCAATAGGAAAAGGAACTGGAATAACTGAAAATAGAAAAGTAGCATGACTTTCCTCAAAAGAAATTACGGGTGTATGATCGTAGCGGTTTTAGCGACTTTGCCGCTAATCCCCTTGTTAAGTTTATTAATAGAGAAGGGCGAAGGCAATGTAGACATGCTCTACCATATCTCCGGTGAGTTCGCCATCAGGTGGATGACAGCCGTACTTACCTGTACTCCGTTCTTCATACTTTTTTGGGGTAACCAACCTTTTTGTGAGACAAGCAATGGGTGTAGCTACAGCAGTATGGAGCTTTCTCCATTTCATCCTGTTTATCTGGGCAGAAGGTTTTTTTGAGACATTTACGCAGGTGAACTACGTGGCAGGTTTTGTAGCCACATTGATTTTGATTCCCCTTTTCATTACTTCCAATAGGAAATCGATGAAGCGACTAAAATCCAGCTGGAAAAAGCTCCAACGATTCGCGTATGCTGCCATCTTCTTAAGCCTACTACATGTAGCGATTCTAGAGAAGACCTGGATAATCTATGCCATAGTGGTTGGCCTGGGTTTCATCATAAGACTACCCATCATCAAAGAAAAAATCATTGGATATCGATTAGCAAAAGCTTGACAACAATTACCATGAAAATAGCAGTAACATCAGCAAGTGGACAACTCGGTGCTGCTATCGCAAATGTCCTAATCACAGCAATAGGAAAAGATCAAGTAGTAGGCATAGCCAGCACACCTGAAAAAGCTAAACACCTGGGAATTGAAAATCGAAGGGGAAATTATAATAGCAGAGCGGATTTTGATACAGCCCTAGGCACCTAGGTGCATATGATATCGCTTCGGATTTTGAAAAAGCTTTTGGAAGACCGCATAAAAGTGTGTACGAAATGATCCTGGATATCAAAACTGGTATAGCCGATCATGGCAATTAGAGAATAGATCTGGATAAATCACTAAAAACTAAACAATTGGAAAAATGAAAGAAATGGAAGTTATTAGAAACGGAGAAGGCGATAATTACAACTATGCTCAGGATCATTGTTTTATTAAGCTCTCTTCCCATCACACGAATGGTGAACTGTCGTTTGTTGAAGACACATTGAAGCCAGGCTTTCACCTGGGCAGACATCATCACAAAATCATGACTGAGGTTTTCTATATTCTTGAAGGAGACGTAGAGCTAATTTTTGACGACCAAACAATCATTGCTAAAGCTGGTGATACCATTACCGTTCCCCCAAATGTCTGGCATGAAGCTAAATGTGAAAAGGGCGGGAAAATGCTCTCAATTTTTAAAAATGGTCAATTTGATCTCTACTTAGAAAAACTCTCAAAAATGACAGATAGTGATTTTGAGGATGCAGCATTGATGAAGTCTATCAATGCAGAGTTTGATATTTACGAAGGTTGAAACTGATGTTTTTAGAAGAGTTCAATGAGATTGATTTACCTGAGTCTGATGAACTCTTTCTTTTAAAATCGTCCATTCATCTTCTAAAAAGACGCTTATCAAGAATAAATTGTCGAGCGTCTACGAATTTCAATTTCATGAAGTTTCACAACCAAGTCCCCGACAAAGAGGCAACAACGTTTACTGAGAATATGTCTGCGAAGTATGGGGTTCAGCCGTCTTCAAATCACAGGCTGGCGTCTCTATCTACGACATCAATAAGGAAACTGGAAAAATCAAAGGGATCAAGGTTTATGATAATGTTGACGCGGCATATGTCTGAGTAAAACGCCCGGATATTCAGAGGATTACGCTTTATGAATACTGCCGAAGGATTTTATTGAGCATAGTATTGCACAAACTCTGCCGGGATGGCTTCCAGATCTCTGATCTCAATGTCTTTGAAGTAAACCTCGGCAGCCTCACTTTGTAACTGGATTTTACCTTTGGTCAATGGAACTTTGTTGCCATTCTCATCTACATATCTTGAGTTGCGAAGTACCATGACCACCTCTCCATTGACGATATGGATGCTTTTGTCTTCAAAGCAGATCAGCTCAATGGTGTTCCACTCTCCTGGAGACTTTTCATAATTCGCACTGCGCATGCAGTAGCCCGGATTTTTTTCACCAACACCTATCGGAATAAAAGGTTGGCTGACATCTGCCACCTGGCTCATAATAGCCTCAGTAGGGTAGGCGCGTACGTCAATCGCTGTTTCTGTCAACCAGTAGTCTCCAAAATGTCCTTCCATGATCTGGAATTCCTGTGATCGCATCCAGGTACGCCAGTAAGATCTGCCATGAGGCCCGGTAGCATGATAGAGCAATCCCGAATCTTTGAGTAGGTCCTCTCTGGGTGGGTATTTTTTCGATCCCCATTTCACTTTGAGTCTTAGGTGATAGTTGGCGTACTCTTTCTTACTAGTGACAGCACCATATATTTCCCCGCTGACATGGAGCACCGGTGACCCGTCCTCTTCAATCACTTGGAATACACCGTATTCATCTTTGTTCTCTCCGATAGGAGGGATGGGATTGCCTTCTTCATCCGTCGGTTGTTCTCCCTTGTATCCTGCGGGAAATCGATAACTCAGGTAGTTGTCCCAATGGGTAAGGTCTCTGTCAAGCAACTGTGTCCACTGTTCCTGTTCTTGTGCATTTATGGAAGTGCAAGCCCTGAATAATACCATTGAAAATAGGATGAGGAATGGCTTCATGATGATTACGATTATTGGGGTACTCAAATGATGAGCGTCAAAATTAGAGTAAGACCGCTTCGCTCAAAGTGGGATCAACTGAGCAATAACTGAACAATACGGCCTCAGGATGAAATAGGGCCTTTTCTACTTTTCCGTTAATGGTGAAATCCTAGTATTCAGTAAGGAGTGGCCTATATTTATTTATCGAAGAATGATCGTCTAAACTGATCTCAGCTTGACCCGAACCAGACTTATTCTTATTCTTTTTTGCTTAGGCTTTGTCTTGAGTTGTGCACAAAAGAATCGTCCAGAATATCTACTACGGGCCAGCCTTTTGGTGAACGATAATCATTCCTGGTACAAGTCGTTCGCTTACTTTTCCGAGTTACTGGAAACCAAATCTGACGGTCGTATAAAGCTGGAAATCTACCACTCTGAGCAGTTGGCCAAGGAGGTCGAAGCGATACGTTTAATCCAATCAGGGGTGATTGATATGACCTCTACCAGTTCGATGCTCAACAATTGGATCGAAATTGCCGCCTTCTGTGAGATGCCCTTTTTAATCAAAGACACGGATGAGATGACCAGATTGATCAAAAGTCCGATTGGTAAGCAGATAGAGCGGGAGATCAGGGATAAGACCGACCTTAGGGTGATTGGCTATCTACCGGCAGGAGCAAGACACCTTACCTCCAATCGACCTATCAAGCACCCGGATGAACTGCAGGGACTTATTCTCCGTGTGCCAAGTATCCCTTCTTTTGTGACGGCATGGCAGGCCTGTGGCGCCAAACCTACTCCAATGGCTTACTCGGAAGTCTTTACAGCACTTCAGCAAGGTACTGTGGAGGCACAGGAGAATCCCTTGGCTTTGATTTACAGCCAGGGCTTTTCTGAGGTGCAGGAATATGTGAACCTCACGGCACATGTTGTGAGTTGGACTTATCCAGTGATTGGAGAAAAACAGTATCAGGCATTACCAGAAGATCTACAGCGGATATTCGATGCTTGCGCTCTCGAGATGCAGACCTATGCCCTGCAAGTCTACGAACAGGAACAAAAGAACGTAAGACAAAAACTGCTTGATCAGGGCATGCAACTGATCGAAGTGGATAAGGCTGCTTTTGCCAATAAGGCGGTCAGTGCATTGCGGGAAAGCTTATCCCCCGATATGCAAGAAGTATATGAACAAATTATAGAAATGAAAGCAAGCTGGGAATGAGGATGATTACACGCATACTGCAGCTAGCTACACTTCTCAGTGCATTAGCATTTATTACGTCTGTGCTTTTTCAGATTTACGCCAGGTTTTTTATGACCAGCGCCCCGTCCTGGACGGAAGAGGCTTCTCGCTTCTTCTTCATTTATGCCATGAGTTTTTCGGCAGGCCTGGCCGTCAAGGATAACGAGTACGTGTTTCTCGATTTCTTCTACACAAGGATGTCATTCAATTTCCAAAGGGTGATCGATATAATGGTGCCTATTTTAGTGACAGGATTGTTCGTCATTGTAGGTATTCAGGCTTTTTCTTTCGTTCAGTTGGGCATCAACGAAAAATCGCCGAGCATTCCCATGCCAATGGCGTGGGCTTTTGCAAGTATTCTAATCATGCCTTTGTCTATTGCTTTTTATAGCGTCAGGGACATCTCAATGCAAATTGGAGGTAAAAAATGATAGTAGTACTGATTGTCGTTTTTCTGCTTTGTCTGTTTTTGAGATTTCCAATTGCCTTTTCGCTCGGATTGGCTTGCCTTGCTTACCTGCTCGTTGCTGGTATTCCATTGATTGTGCTCCCAATGAAAATGTACGCAGGGATTGACGTGTTTGTCTTACTAAGTATACCGGGGTTTATTCTTGCTGGTAACCTGATGAACTATGGCGGCCTGACTGAAAAAATCATTGATTTCTGTAACCATCTGCTTGGGCATATCAGGGGTGGTTTGTCATTGGCCAATATCGGTTCTTCCATGCTTTTCGCAGGCATATCTGGTACAGCTGTATCTGACACGGCAAGCATCGGGGCGGTGTTGATCCCTGCCATGAAAAAGGAAGGATATGATCCGGGGTTTTCTTGTGCTGTTACAGCGTCTTCATCAACAGTAGGACCCATAATCCCACCTAGCGTGCCAATGATTATTGCGGCGACCTTAAGCGGTTTATCTGTTGGTAAGCTTTTTTTAGCAGGTGCGATGCCGGGATTGTTGCTTGGGGTAGGCATGATGGCCGTTGCTTATTACATGGCCAGTGCCAGGAGATACCCTAAACATCCTAGAAGTTCGTCTTCACAAATTTGGAAGAGCTTCACACAGACTTTTTGGGCATTGCTGATGATCGCCATTATTCTGTTTGGGATAATAGGAGGGGTATTTACCCCAACAGAGGCATCTGTGGTTGCAGTCCTTTATGCCGTGGCAGTTGGAATGTTTGTATACCGCAAACTCAGTTGGAAAAGTATACCTGGTATCATTGTTAACTCCATGAAGACCTCAGCCTCGCTGATGGTATTGATAGGTTTCGCCAACTTATTTGGATGGATACTCCTGATTGAACGTTTGCCGCAGGAAATTGCCGGAGGAATCCTTGACTTCTCTCAGAATAAGTATGTGGTGTTATTGCTGATCAATATCCTATTGATATTCGTTGGCACATTCATGGAGACCGTTGCTGCTTTGCTGGTGCTGTTTCCAATACTCTTAAAAGTAGCAATTGCGGTAGATGTCGATCCCATCCATTTTGCTGTGATTGCTGTGCTCAATTTGATCATTGGTCTCACTACTCCTCCTGTCGGTGTTTGTCTGTTTGTGGCTTCCAGTATTGGTAAGGTGTCAATGACTGAAGTTAGTAAGTCGAGTTTGCCTTTTTTGACTGTTTCAATGATCGTGCTTACGCTGGTCACACTGTTTCCTGAGATTTCGTTGTTCCTGCCGGGGATGTTTTCGAACTAATTTTGATCGACTTACTTACAATGCTTTAAGAAAGGGGTCAAATGGAGGTCAACTCGGCTGGTTTCAATTGGACATCACTATCTAACAATTTAGTTTTATTAACCTTTATTTCATCCTTTATGAACTTAGTCCCGAGTACATAGGCTTTGGCATTATTGACAGCATCCACAGCCAATAGCTCTGGACCTTTGAAATACCATATAGAGAACTTGTCAATATCCGCTTCTTCATGGCGAACGATCTTATCAGTGAATCCATCGGAAAGACCCACGATCTGTAACTTTATGTTGTATTGATCTGACCAGAACCAGGGTATGCTGTTGTAGTTGATTGGGTTACCACAAATATTGGCAGCTGCAATTTTGGCTTGATCCGATGCATTCTGAACCGACTCCAGTCGAATATTGGTGCCATAATGTGGATTGTGGTGATTGGTGCAGTCACCTATAGCGTAAATGTCCTGTAGATTGGTGCGGCATGCACCATCTACCAAAATGCCATTGTCCACCTCAATACCTGCATCAACGGCCAGCTCCTGATTGACTGTAATACCGACTCCAATAACAATTACATCAGCCTGATAGGAGCTCCCATCTGAGCAAGAGACTTTATGATCATTGACAGCCACCACCTCTTTATCGGTGTGTATTCTTACACCATGGCGACCGTGAAGATCTTCGAAATATTGCGACATTTCAGGTACGGTGACTCTCGCCAGGATCCTGTTTTCGCGCTCCAATAAGGTGATTTCATGACCAAGTTGATTGAGTGAAGCCGCAATTTCAAGTCCGATATAGCCGCCTCCGATGATTACTACTTTTTTGGCATTGATGCCCACTGCATTCTTGATGTTGTTGACATCCGAGGCAGTCCTTAAAGGATAGGCATAAGAGGCTTGATCTAAACCTTGGATATTGGGTTTGATTGGACGGGCACCTGTAGCCAAAACCAGTTGATTAAAACCCAGACGCTCGCCATTGCTTAAGGTGATTTGATGCTCACCTGAGTCCAGTTTGTCAACCTGCACACCAAGCAGCAGGTCGATTGCTTCGCTCCTGTAGCTTTCTGCAGATTTAAGACTGTGCTTATCTATTGGGTCATTGCTGGTAAGGAATGTCTTGGATAATGGAGGACGGTGATAGGGAAGTTCAGGATCGGCATCCACCAAAGTGATGCGACCTTTCCAGCCTTCCTTTCGCAAGGCGAATGCGCAATTGACTCCTGCGTGACTTGCTCCGATAATAATACAATGATCACTCATTGGCCACATGTACCATCATACCATCGAGTTCGGCTGTGATCTGGACTTGGCAACCCAGTCGACTGTATTCGCTTACATGATCGTCCAACTCCAGCATATCAGCTTCGATATCTCCTGGAGCGCCTGTTTTACTGTAGTAGTTAGCTTCAATGTGCACATGACACGTGGTGCAAGAGCAGACGCCTCCACATTCTCCTTCTATTCCGGATACGTTATTGTTCTTCGCCAATTCCATCAATGAACCGTCTTTAGCCTCCGCAGCAATCGATTCACCTGATTGTGTTATGAATGTAATTTTTGCCATTTGTTGTCGGTGTTAATGTATGTCTAAGTCAACATTTTTGGGCTCACATGTTAGTGCTTGGCCATGGCCAGTTGAACTCACTTTGTTTTGTTTATAATTTGTTGAACTTCACTTTGAGGTTGTCATAGCCCACTTTTCGCTTAAATTCCTGCCAGTCTTCAACGTTTTCCTTGAAGTCAAGTACCTCTATTGAACTGACTTTTTCGGCTAGAATACCTAATAATGTTCTGAGAATAAGTCTTGCATGGGTAGCCCCAAGACATTTATGGATACCGAACCCAAATGCAACGTGAGGATTAACCTTGCGGTCGAGCATCACTTCATTAGGGTTTTCAAAAGTTGCTGCATCTCGATTGGCGGATGCCCAACAGAGCGATACTCTCGAGTCGGCTTTAGCGGCATGAGTACATACTTCGGTATCCTCAGTCACCACTCTGCCCATATGTGTGAGGGGAGAAAAATATCGCACTAGCTCTTCGACAGCTTGTGTGGTGATCTCAGGTTCTTTCCTCAGTCGATCAAGTGACGATGGATGAGCAGCGAAATAGGCGATGGTATTCGTTACTGCATTAATGACCGTATCTCTACCACCCGCAAAGGTGAGAATCATTACTCCCTTGACTTCTTCTTTCGTCAATTTACGACCTTCTATTTCAGCGCTCAACAAGACAGAATAAAGATCACTACCTGGATGCTCAATGGCCTTGTCGATAGCAGCATCAATGTACTCGTACAGTATGTTGGCCTTGTCACCATCTACAGGACTATCATCACTCCTGAAAACATGAGTCCCCCATGATATCCAGGTTTCTGATTCTTCGTAGGGGATGTTGAGCAAGAGCGTCAGTGCCCTCGACTGAAGTTTCAATGCAAAATCTTCAACCACCTCAATTTCTTTCAGGCTTACAGCTTCTTCGACTAGTTCATTGATGATTTCGCTCACGCGTTCTTTATAGTCTTCCTCTGTCTCGGGGCGCTTAAACCATCCTTCCACCAATGCCCGGTAGGCGGTGTGCTGCGGAGGATCAACTTCAAACGGGATTTGACGAGTTTCTCTAATGCTCACCTCAGAGGGAACCACGATCCTACCGGGTCGTGCTCCAGATTGAAAAGTTTTCCAGTCTTTGGCAGTCTTACGGACATCCTTCAACCGAAGGAGCATTGTTACCGAATCGCCCTGGTCATCGACATGTCCGTATCCTTTATTTTCTCTCGCTGATTCGAAAGCATCTGGCAGTTCGAGGTTCTTCATATTTAGATTTTAAGCCTGATTCGACGAATACAAAGAACTGCAAAGTGATGTGGCCGATCTTCTATTATCTTGATTAAAAAGTATGCTATTATGTTCTACTGGGATGTATTATGACAGTTGACGTGATAATAATGAGTATTAGTTGAGCCGAATTAGGCGCTGTGGTAATTATGGCTATTTGGCAAGTCTACTCCTAGAAGTCATTTCCGAAGGAAATCTCTGAACTGGTATGCCGTTAGTTTCTATAAAGACTCCCTTCGGGAGTGACTGCATAGGTTTATACTACTAATGGCTGAGATTAGCGATAACTTTGTTTGCCTGATTCAACATTCGAAATTTGAAAGCATTACAGACTTCTGTACATCTTCCGAAATTCAAGAGGTGTATATCTCTTAAATTTTTTGAATTGCTTGTAGAAAAAGGGAAGGCTATCATAACCACATTTATAGGCGATTTCTGTCATTTGCTTGTCAGTCTCCAGTATCTGCCGACTTGCAATATTCACTCTATATTGGTTGAGAAATTCAAAGAACGGTTTGTTCATCGTTTTACTGAAAAAGCGTGAAAAGGACTGTTCGCTCATGCTGAGCAGGTCTGACACATCTGATAGTTTGATTTTCTCTTTATAATGATCCTTGACGTAAGACTGTACCTGCTCCAGTCGATCGGTGGTGAGCGTCTTGTGATCATATGAGTAAGACGGACCGGCTATAGTTATGTGGTTACCCTTATTTGCAAGGACAGAAAGTAACTCTATAAACCTGATATACTGTGTAGTTCCATTAGACTCCAGTACTTGGTACATTTTATCTCTTACCTCAATCCTTAAATTGACATTGATTAACAACCCACGCATCGACTTAAGCATGAGCGCATGGATCTTATCAAAAATGGGAATAGAGTGAATGATGTCGGCTTTCCATTGTATCACTAGTGAACGACTGATTCCTTGGTGATCCTCACTGTTTTTCCAGCAGTGGGGCAGGTTGCTCCCTAGCATTACCAAATCACCTTCTTTAAAATCAGAGATATTGTTACCCACATACCTTATGCCCGAGCTCTCAAGGATCAAAGTCAGTTCATACTCCGGATGAAAATGCCATGGCGCATCAAACGTATCATCAGAGAACAGGAAGGCATGAAGTGCGTTTTGCTCCGAGGGCTCAATTCGTTCAAGGACTGGATTCATATAAGTATGCTATTCGATTGCTTATAATAGGCAATTACGGTAGTCCTGCACAAAATAGTATATTTTATTATCAAAATAGGTAATGTCTTTACCTAGGAATAAATTCACTTTTGTTTTACTAATACTACCTTGAGATGATATATGTGAATATTGGAACCGGGCTTTTTATCATACTCATAGGCTTTCTGGTCAAGCAGTACCCCGACCTTATAGCAGGTTATAATACTATGTCTTCAGAGCAGAAGCGTAAGGTCGATGTAGAAGGGTTGTCTACATGGATGCGCAATTCCTGCATATTTATGGGCGGCCTAATGATTGCTGGGGGATTGTTATTTGAAGCTTTAGCTATTCCTCTTTTGGCCAACAATATCATACTTATCTCCACCTTTACAGTACTGCCAATTACAATAGTCAAAGCACAGCAATATGATCACAATAAGACTAGTAAGTCAGCGAAGTATACTACGCTGGTAGTATTGCTAGTTGTGATTGGTGGCCTGGTAGCTGGGTTGCTCTATTATGGCATGTCTACACCGACTATTACGATGGGTAATGGCATCATCAATGTTTCGGGTATGTATGGCATTAATAGAGAGGTTGCTTCAATTGAACTGGTTCAAAACATGCCCGGAGTGACGCTACGTACCAACGGTTTCGCTCTTAATGAGACCAGAAAGGGTCATTTCAGGTTAGAGAATGGAAGTACTGCAATGCTATTCTTATCATCTCAAAGAGGTCCTTTTATACAGTTAATAACGAGGGACAAACAGACGATTTATATCAATCATAAAGACCCTGAGGAAACGAACCAATTGTTTGCGGAACTACAATTCGGTCTCTAGGAATGCATTGTTAAACAAACTATGGAATGATAAAATCACGTTGCGCTGTAGGCTTAGGCAATGGCCAGTTCGAGATTGCCGAAACAGAGCTCGGTACTCCCGAGCAGGATGAAGTGATCGTACGTATCAAGGCGGCAGGACTCTGCCATACCGATCACGACTCACTAAATTGGGGTAAACCTATCGTCATGGGGCATGAAGGTGCTGGTATTGTGGAGAGGGTCGGAGAAGGGGTAGATTCCCTAAATGAAGGAGATAAAGTCATATTGAACTGGGCGACTCCCTGCATGAAGTGCTTCCAATGCCAAGAAGGCAATCAGCACATTTGCGAAAACAACTCTCCGGTGACCGCAGGCGGTAATGGTTACACACCGGGCCATGCACATCTGGAGGGAACCTTATGGGATGGCAAACCCATCGAACGTTCATTCAATATTGGTACTTTGTCAGAATATGCGTTGGTCAAGAGTTCTGCCTGTGTGAAAATGGATGGTGACATTCCTATGGCTTCAGCATCTATCGTCAGTTGTGGAGTCATGACGGGCTATGGCTCAGTAGTTAATTCTGCTAAGATGCAGGCGGGAACAAGTGCGGTGGTCTTAGGGACAGGTGGTGTAGGGTTGAATGTTATTCAGGGATGTAGGATCTCCGGCGCATCAAAGATCATTGCGATAGACATCAATGAGGAGCGATTGCAAATGGCAAGGCAGTTTGGTGCAACGCATACCATTCAGGCTACAAAGGAGGATAAAGGATTGATTCAAGCCGCTGACAAAGTGCGAGAAATGACGGAGGGTAGAGGAGCAGACTATGCCTTTGAGTGTACGGCCATTCCAGCGTTGGGAGCGGCACCTCTGGCGATGATCCGCAATGCAGGTACTGCAGTACAGGTGAGTGGGATCGAAGAGGAAATCAATATCGATATGAATCTTTTTGAATGGGATAAGGTCTATATCAATCCGCTATATGGAGGTTGTCGACCGGATATCGATTTTCCTAAACTGATGAGGCTTTATCAAAAAGGGGATTTGATGTTAGACGATATGATTACCAGAACCTATCCTTTGGACCAGCTTCAAGAAGCATTTGATGATATGCTTTCAGGAAGAAATGCCAAGGGTGTAATTGTATTTGACTAATGTCAAAGTCAAGATTCAGAACCACTGAGCTTTCCAATCCTGAATTTGAATTGGACGGCCTTCGGTTTATCACGGTCAAATCCAATAATCTGAAAGGTAGAGGGGATATCTGCATATTCGTACCCGAAGGTGATCATCAGCACTTGCCTCTGATTACGTTGTTGCATGGGGTTTGGGGTAGCTGCTGGGTGTGGCCAATGATGGGGAATGCTCACGGAGTAGCAAAAAAGCTAATATCTCAAGGAAGAATTGAGCCCATGATTCTTGCCATGCCCTCGGACGGTTTATGGGGGGATGGGTCTGCTTATATGCCACATGGTGAGCAGGATTTTGAAAAATGGATCGCGGAAGATGTACCTGCGGCAGTACTGGAGAATATATCTCAGGTGTCACCCAATTCGAAGCACTTCATTTCGGGCTTATCCATGGGAGGCTATGGAGCACTAAAGATAGGAGCCAGGTACGGTCATCGGTATGCCGGGATATCCGCACATAGTTCGATCACAGCCTTTGATCAGATGAAGCTGTTTGTGGAAGAACCCGAAAGTAATTATCGAAGCGAAAATAAGGAGCTCGAAGATGCTTTTACCAGCATCTCCAATCATCGGGCCAGTCTACCACCCCTGAGAATCGACTGTGGAGAATCTGACCTTTTGGTTGAGTACAATCGGAGGCTTCACCAAAAGTTAGTTGAGGCGCAAATCAAACATACTTACGAGGAATTCCCCGGGGGGCATGAATGGACTTACTGGCAAAAGCATTTGGTGGAGACATTGGTATTTTTTGATAGTCTCTGTTAAGCTGCTGAATACATTTTTCGACTAGAATACACACAATCCTTTCTTCTGCAGACTTCACAATTATAAGGATTAAACTTCACGTCTTTACCGATTCCAATGATGCCCGAAATTGTCTTCATTGGATGCATAACGCAGGATTCCGTCAGACTCACTTTGGTGAAGTGGCCTGGAAGGATCCTAAACAATTTCTTTTGGTCTTGTACATTCCAGTCACAATACCCCGGACTGTAGCGATTCGTTAGGTTAAGCTCTTCTGCAGCCAATTGATCCTTTAGTTGATTTTGAACCAGATCCATGGCCAAGTCCACAGCGTCTGAAGCGATGAGATCCAGTATATAGGCCTCCAGGTGTAGACCCTGCTCAGATAGGGCCTTGATTTTTGCAGGGATCTGAGGCCCTAGCGTGCAAATAAAAAATGCTACGTCAGAAGCTTTCTTGACCATTTGGAAGATGGTTTGCTCTAGCTGAAACGTTACTCCGTCAATCATCAGTTGACGGTCGGTAAACTCTCCCCCATGAATCAATTTTACTTCTGTTTTCGCCCGCATAAGCTGGGTTGCTTGCTTGAGCATATCATCGTGAACAGCATCCATGGGTTCTGGTATGGCACCATCTTCAAACCCCATGATGGTGCTGATGTTCACCTGATCGATAAACCTTTGGGTGGGTATTTCGAAGGTTTGGTATGGTTTCAAGCTGACTGGGCTTTTTTGATGGCAGCTCTCAATTTCCTTGGGGTGATGCTACCGCCAATGGATACCAATTCAGTATTGCCTTTGTAATCCTTCAGCAACTGCGATGTTCTCTGCTCAAAGCTGCCTTGCACTTGCAGGGTGATAGAGTTGTCCAAGCGAATAAACCCCTTGATACGTTGTGCATCCGGTAGTTCCGCAAAGAACTTTTCTTCATCAAACCCTTGAAAGACCTGCCGGCTTTTAAACATTGCTACATTGATATCAGGTCGCGAGGATTCGTTGGTCAGCCAAGGTGTCGTTTCTTCTGTGTCCAGTCTTGCAGGAAACAGGTCGATTTCGATCTCGCAATAGGAGGCATGATGGATAGTTGCTATCTTATTCAGGGAACGAACAGAGCTCTCGATGGCTTCCAGATCACTTTGTCCTACCAGATCGCATTTGTTGATGATGATCTCATCTGCCACAGCTAGCTGATGTTTGACTCTCAGATTGGTTTGCGATAGCTTCAGATACTTAGCGGCATCTACCACTGTCCAAATCTTGCTCAGCTGGGCGACATCCACTAATGGCTGCAAGGCCATGATCTGTTGTATGGCAATAGGATCAGAGAGACCGCTTGCCTCGATGATCAAAAGGTCAGGCCGATGAAGTCTAATGAACTCACTGGCCTGCACCACAAAGTCCGATAACCTACAAACACAAAATACGGATCCGTTATTGATTTCGAGGATTTGTAAATCCTTAAATTGATGCTTCAGTTCGCTTCCATCTATGTTGCCTGGGGCAAACTCATTTTGTACTACGGCGATGTTCGTTTTGCCCCGATATGTCTCCACCAATCGCTTGAGCAATGTGGTTTTACCACTTCCCAGGTAACCTGTCAGTAGGTAGGTTGGTACTTTTTTAGCAAAAGTCTCCATCAGTTGATCAATTCAAGTGACTTTCCTTGTAGATGTTCGCAGATCTTATCTCGAAGAGTATGTGTTGCTGGAATCTGTGATATGAACTCGATATTTCCATCAATCACTATGGTAGGTAAGTTTTTTACACCCAACGACACCATCATTTCGATCCCCTTATGTTCCTTGATGCGGTGTTCCTTCCATTCAACCTTTGCTTCATTGCCTTTCACTGCCGCTTTGACTGCTTCGACCATGTACTGGCAGGGCGCACACGATGATGAGTCAAGTGTGATGATATCGATGATTACCTTATCCTCTTTCCAGTGTGATGTTAGGTCAAGTTCTTCTATTTCTGCGGTATCGTTTTGCAGATTTCTTACTATGTCTTGCTGATAGGGATCTGCCACCATATCTGAAATAGCGATCAAGTTTTCCATTGGCGTATCCATGGCCAGGTCACATCCAGGAGCAAGAATAAATCCCTTGGTTCCTCCAATATCCATACAAGTAAGAGCGTCCTTTTGGCAGTCTTCCTCTGTTCCCATAAGAAGTGAGACAGTCAGTTTGATATTACCGCCGAAACTTACGCCGTTGGCCAGCGCCACGTCTTTGACAAAGTCAAGCGGAATATTCTCATCAATCGAGACATTGTCAGGCTTGCATTGGCACATCACTTCGATGTTTTGCTGAGCAAAACCACAAACAAAAAATGAACTCAAAGCTCCTTTCTCACGAATATGTTTAAAAAGCTTGGTTGCGTGAGGAGCTACGAACATTTCGAAGGACACAGGATCGATTTGACTGGTCATCGGGTCGACTACCGCAATCACGTCACAGCCAGCGTTTATATAATAAGAGGCCATTCGAATGGCTACCTGGTTACAGAAGTCCATGAGCTGCTCAATACTCTGAGGCTCCTCCATCATTTTGATAAAGATATCTGTACCTAGGAGGTGCAGTGCTAGTGTAAACGGCCCGGTGACCAACCCATACAGCGCTACATCCGGGTGCTGTATTTTGATTTCCTTACAGGCTTGCATGAAGATTGAAATTCTACCGCTTTCAGGAGAAGGCAGCTCCAGATCCTCCAACCTTACTCCCTCGGCAAGCGGGTGACTAACCACGGCGGGCGGGTTTTGATCTGCCCATGCCAGTTGGCAGCCTAACGCTTCTGCTTCTATTTGAAGATCAAATCCTACCGGAACGCCATCAGGACGATACAACTCAATCGCCTTGATCACACCCTTAGTGATGAGATCAGATGATTTTAAATATTCTGCCGCTGAAACCCCTAGCAACTTGCCTGCGTGCACGCCCACGAAGGGTATCCAGGGAATGCGATCTGTAGCTTGGAGTCGGAAGGTTCGTTGAATGCGTTCTAGTCCGTTCATGATAAAATCGTTTATAATCTTAGGCGACCAATGAATTCAGGTATTCAGCGGCACCTTGAGGGTCTTCTGAATAAAAATCCGCTCCAATATTGTTCTTAAAATCTTCAGTAATGGGTGCGCCACCAATGATGATTTTCTGTTCGGGATACCTTGCTTTAATTGCTTTGACAGAGGCTTCCATGTTGGGCATAGTAGTGGTCAGAAGAGACGACATCCCAATAACACAATCTCCATATTCCTGAATGGCCTTCTCAAACTGTTCTGTTTTGACGTCAGTCCCAAGGTCAATGACTTCCCATCCATTACCTTCTATCATCATCCCTACGATATTCTTACCAATATCATGCAGGTCACCAGCTACCGTACCTAGTATGAATTTGCCTTTGCGCTGGATACTGCCATCATTGAAATAGGGTTTCAAATGTAGGGTCGCCGCGTTCATTGCCTTGGCCGACATCAGCACCTGTGGGACAAATACCTTATTCTCTCTGAATTTTACGCCAACTTTTTCCATTCCGATGACTAAGCCATTTTTAAGTATATCGTTGGCTGGAATACCCTCATCTAGGGCTTTAAGCGTGAGCTCGTCAGCGCCTTCTTGTCCCTTCATGTTTGGTGGATAGGGGCTGTTCAAGTTGATCTTTCCGAATTCAATGCAATTGGCTATTTGCTCCAGTAGATTCATTACTCTCAGATTATGCGGTTACTGTTGATCCTACGTGTTGCTGGTAGGCTTCCTGATGGTGGGCTTCATTAATGAAGGCCAGTATGTTTTCGAGTGATGTATCGCTTTCCACAGAGTGGGAGGGCGAAAATATATATCCACCAGCCTTACCTTGTTCAAGCAGGTGCTTCGATTCCTTGCGGACATCTTCCACTGTTCCCATGGGAAGTGTTTTTTGCATAGATAGTCCACCATGGAAGCATAGTCTACCACGGTAATCGGTTAGAATTTGATCAACGTCCATCACTTCAGGCTGGAACGGGTTAAACGAGTTTAATCCGGCATTAATGAGATGCGGGAAGAGTTCGTCCACATCACCACAACTATGGATCATCACATATTTGCCGGCATCTTTTACTCTTTTATACATGCGCTGAATCCGTGGATAAAGAAATTCCTTCCAGGTATCAATGCCCATGATGAGCCCTGACTGCTGTCCCCAGTCATCTCCGAAATACACTGCGTCTATGTCATATTCTAATGCTTTATCCACCTGGGCGATATTGTAATCTGCTATTTTATCAAGCAGCTCGTGTACGAAATCAGGGTAGACAAGGAAGTCCATTAGCAGGTTTTCCATGCCCCGCATCGACCAGGCCCGCTCGAAAAGTGAGAAGCCTATCTGGAAACATCGAAACATATCCGGTTTTTTGGCAATTTCGCTTTCGATGTTAGCGAAGAAGCGAGGATCATGAGGGTTTGGGAATTCAAGACCTTCAAGGGTTGGTTCTGCAATTAATGCTTCCCTCGGATTTCCAATGTCTTTATCAATGGTGCGATCCCATACCACCTTGAAGACATCTTGAAACATGTCAGGCTCGATCTCTTCAAAGAAACCGATATCGCTACCTAATTGAAGGATATGATTGCCTAATGGAATATCAAGATCTTCGGTTTCATAATATGCTTGTAATTGCTGCTTAGGTTCCAGTGTAAACTTAAATGACCAAGGAACATAAGGTGGACGTTGGTGGTCAAGGACGGCCTTTATGACTTCTCTTTTATTCATAACGTTCGGCTTTTGTCTGAATAAAGCTATTGAGAAGACTATTCAAGTCAATCCTCTATCTTAACCAGATAGTAGTCTATTTTGGTATGTTTTTAGTGATTATGCTCAAATCAGTGATGTAATAGTTAATTATTAAGATTGACAAGGCCGCTAAGCAAATAGCCAGATATGATTTTGCTACTGACACTGAGGTCATAAAGCTTGGGTCAACTGTGTTTAAGCAATCAAGGCAACTTCAATCACTTGATCATGCGATCACTGACCGTAATGACTTCCCATCGACCACCGAGTTCTTTGGATCTTTCACCAGGAGAACTGTTCCCGATCCAGAGCTTGTAATTACCTTTCCGTGTGACCCGATCACCATTATCATCGACCATATAAAAATCGGTTTTATCAAGTTGAAAGCTGATATCCATTGATTTACCGGGACCGATTTCAACTCTCTTTATCCCAATAAGGCTGGAGATGGGATCTCCCTGACCGGCCGCTGGGGAACTCACATATAGTTGAACTACCTCTTCGCCAATTTGGTCGCCATTATTGGTGATAGTCACAGATGCGGTGTAAGCCTTATCCTCTCCCTTAGCGAAACTGGCTTCTGAGTACTCAAAAGTGGTATAGGACAAACCGTACCCGAATGGGAACTGTGGCTTGACTTGCATGTACTTGTAGGTCCGACCCTTCATACTGTAGTCCTCAAACGGAGGTAAGTCGTTGACGCTATACGGAAAAGTCACAGGAAGTCTACCCGACGGATTACGATTACCAAAAATCAGGTCAGCCACCGCATTACCGCCTTCTTCGCCGGGATACCATGCAAATAGAATAGCATCCGCCAATGGCTCTATCTCAGGTATAGCAATTGGGCTACCGCCTGTCAAGATCAAGATCAGCGGTGTTTCTGAATCGCCTTTTAGCTTTTTGAAATAGTCGATTTGATTTTGCGGTAGCTTGATATCTTCCTTATCACCCTTGGTGCTTGAGGCAAGTGATTCTCCTTCTTCTCCCTCGTATAGATTGGAAATGCCCATCACTGCGATCATGACATCTGAGTCTTTAGCCTCTCCGGTTGACCAATCGATGGGGTTGACATTATCTCTGTAGGGGAGCACACCGTACTTATAGTTGATAGTTACGCCTGCTCCGACTCTTGAGGTGATTCCGTCTACGATTGTAGCGGTATTGCCGGATAAACCATAGTAATTGCCGAGGAGCACTTCTTCACTTGAGGCATGCGGCCCCACTATATACAATGAGTTTACATCGCTGCTCAGGGGTAGTAGGTCAGATTCGTTTTTTAACAATACTATGGATTTTACGGCGGCTTCATAAGCGAGCTGACGATGCTCATCCGAGTCGACGACTTCTGGCTTGATAGTGTTGTACTCGTGATCATCGACATCATCGAATAAGCCAAGCTTGAAACGAGTGAGCAAGAGCTGCTTGAGCGAGGCGTCCAACGTTTCTTCCTTCAACAGGCCTCTGTCTATGGCTTCAGCTAAGTACTCAAAGGAATCGCCGCAGTTTAAGTTTAGTCCGCTGTTGATGGCCAGGGCAGATGACTCGGCCGCATCGGCTGTTGCACCGTGATAATTGTGAAAGTCTGCTATCGCTCCACAGTCAGACACGATGTAACCGTCAAATTGCCATTCTTCTCTTAGCTGTTTTTGTAGCCAGCGTTGGCTGCCGGATGCAGGTTTACCGTTGACACGGTTATAAGCACCCATGACGCCTTCTACATTACCCTGTTTGATTAGTTCTTCAAACGCCGGTAGGTAGGTTTCCTGAAGATCTTTGTCGGATACAATTGCATCAAATTCATGTCTAAGTGCTTCGGGACCTGAGTGCACCAGGTAGTGTTTTGCGCAAGCAGCGGTCTTTAAATACTTGGGGTCATCACCCTGCATACCTTCAACGAACGCTGTGCCGATCGTGGCTGATAAGAAGGGATCTTCTCCATAGGTCTCCTGCCCACGGCCCCAGCGCGGATCTCGGAAGATATTGACGTTAGGAGACCAGAAAGTAAGACCAGCGTACCTTCGTCGATTACCGATTTTGACCGACGCATTGAACTTGGCACGTGCTTCAGTAGATATCGCTGAACTCACTCTAAATATGAGCTCCGGATCAAAAGTGGCCGCTAAGGCTATAGCCTGAGGAAAGACGGTGGCTCTGCCATTTCTTGCCACACCATGTAGCGCTTCATTCCACCAGTTGTACTCCGGGATCCCCAATCGATCAATGGCGGGGCTTTGGTCCATGCTCTGGGCAATTTTTTCTTCAAGGGTCATGGCATTGACCAGGGCATCAGCCCGTTCCTCAAAGGTCAGTGATGAATCGTACCATGGGTACTCCGGGGTGGTCTGGGCTTGGCTCATGCTATGGGTGATGACGAAAACTAAGATCAAGATACTACGGACTGGGCTTCTCATTTTTGAAAGGATTAAAAATTGCTTCTTCGAAGAACAAAAAACAGATATTATGAATGTTCCATGAAAGATAGTAGGTGGATCTGCTTCAACAAGTTTCGCGGGTTGGTTTTTAGTATGACAAAAACTGAACATAAGGCTTACTATCTTCTCATGAAGAACATTCTGGCTTATAATCAGCCCTGTTCATTACGTGTCTAGTCGATCCAGTTGGCTATTGCGGTAGCAAAAATCATCTTTGAATAGCAGAAATCGGCACTTATCGCAACCGCGAATGTTGCGTGCCAGAAATACTCAAACCAAAAAAGATGATCGTATGAAGAGGTTAGCGATAGTAGTGCTATTGGCGGTGGCTGGTAGCGTGCAAGCGCAAATAAAAGTATTTGTTAATGCGGATGTTAGACATGAAGTAGGAGGGGAATCCACATTTGACCGGTCTAGGTGGATCGTTAGTCACTACTCCACCACAGGGGTGAATTGGATCGGTGAAGAGGACAAACTTGATTATCTTATCAATGATCTGGACACCTATTTCGGTCGGGAGACGGGGCAGATCACTTCCGAAGTGATGAACCGCACGCCTGAGGATATGGTCGCCCGTGGAGCTGCCTATCGCGAAGAATATGCCCAACTCACCAGTCGACATCAATATGAAGCCAAACAGCGTTTGGTTATTGGCAACCAGGATCGCATCTACAGTATGATGACCGGAACAGAGGCCGGAAACCGCTCCGCGGCATTTGTGAACAATTATTACGGCAATGGAGGTACAGATGGCGAGCCTCTGCCAGAATTTCTGGAGCTAATGAATGAGCCGCTTTTCCCACTCCATGACTTCCCACAACCGGGAGAACAGCAGTCCATTTCGCAGATTTTTCAATACCATAAAGACATGGCCACCCAGCTCAAAGCCAACAGTCCTCATACAAAGATCGGCGGTTATGTAGCGGCCTTCTCGATTTTTGAGGAAAACAATTTTCAGCGATGGAATGACCGCTGGAAATTTTATGTGGATTCGGTGGGGTACCTGATGGACTTCTACTCTTTCCACTTTTACGACTTTCCAGGTATCAATAATGGGGTTGAACAATACCGTAAAGGCGCCAACAATGAAGCCACCCTTGATATGTTCGATCACTATACTGAATTGGTGGATATGCAGCGACCCTGGTTGATCTCAGAGTACGGTTCGCAGGTGCATGACTGGTATAACGAGCCATGGTCATCCTTCAGGGACTGGCTATTTGTCAAGGCGCTCAACTCCATGATGATCCAGTTTATGGAGCGTCCTGATAAGATCATATTTACCGTGCCATTTACAGTGATGAAGGCAGAATGGGGATTTGGACAGAATTCTAACGGACTTTACCCTTACCAGTGGCGTATGATGCGGCGGGCCAACGAACCGGAATCCTACTCAGGCGATTGGGTATGGACCGACTACATTAAATTCTACGAGTTTTGGAAAGATGTGAATGGAACTAGAATCGATACCAAGCCAGCAGACATCAACCTGCAAGTAGACGCTTTTGTAGAAGAGGATAAAGTCTACCTCATTGTCAACAATCTCCTACCGGAAACCAAGGTGTTTCAGCCTGTTATTGAAGGTTTTGATGAAAGTGATGTGGTAGCATTAAGTAAAAGGCATCTGTATCTTGATGGTGAGGTGGTGGCACTGACCGACTCTACGCTGAGCTACTCGGATGGCATGACCGCTATGATTGCTCCTGAGGCGACAGTACTATTGACCTACACCCTGGTATCTCCCCAGGTCGTTGACCAGACCTCTGTAGAGACAAAATATTATGCCAGCACTTATCTGCAGCCTATCTCTGCCGAAACACCGATCACTTTTGAAGTGAATGACGTAGCGCTTGATCAGCAGGGTGAGGCGGTATTGCGCATTGGTCTTGGAAGAGATCATGGGAGTAGTCTGTCACCCGACATCAAACTGAATGGTACCCCAATCAACGCCCCTGCTGTATATCGAGGTGATGATCAGCTTGAGCGCCCCAGGTTTTTCGGGTTGCTAGAGATCGATGTACCCTACAGTCTGCTAGCAACTGATAACGTAATTGAATTGAGTTTCCCTGAAGATGGTGGTCATGTCAGCAGCATGGCAATTCAGGTATTTAATACGACTCGCCCTATTTTTCGGACACCAGTCACCGGGGTAAACTTGGACTTGGATTCTGTCACCATTGCCTCCGGCAAGACGAGACAGTTGACTGCCAACATAAGCCCATCCGATGCTTTCAATCAATTAGTAAGTTGGTCTTCCGATGACATTACGGTAGCTACAGTCGATGCTAATGGATTGATCACTGCGGTATCCGAAGGCAATACATTAGTACGCGTCACCACTTTGGAGCAGGACTCTTCCGGAGAGCCATACAAGGATTCGGTGATAGTAGTTGTTGATGATAGCTTTATACTACAGGTCGATTCGATAGAAATTGTTCCATCACCACTGATCCTTTCTCAGAGTGATACGGTACAGCTCACAGCGGAGGTTTTTCCAGTTGATGCTGATATCAAACTGGTCGATTGGGAATCTCAGGATCCGTCCATTGCGGTAGTAGACAATGACGGAAGGGTAGTAGGTATTAGCCTTGGCGAGACGACCATTACGGCTACCTCAACTGATGGAAGCAATACTAGTGATATGGTGACCGTGCTTGTCGAGGATGCTGCATTTGTGCGGTTTGATGACAATGACAAATATCTCAATAACATCTATCGCACAGGCGAATCCATTGAGATCACTGCAGAATACGATGCTGGAAGTGGTGCTACTGTTGCGGCAGGGGGTATTAAATTCTGGTTGAGGGAAATCATACCTGGGGGTTTTCAAGTAGCCAATGATTACACTTCTACAGTGACTTCTATTTCTGGATCAAGCCAAGGAACTGTATCTACATCAATTTCGCTGGACGGGGTGCCCGCATCAGACCAACTACCAGAAGGTCATTTTTATTTCCTGTATTTACTTTTCACAACCAGTATTGGTGACATCATCGATTATGGGATTTTCCCGATCAATATCGAGCAGGGTGAACCTTCCGAGATTCCTGTTACGGAGATTGAGCTTGAAGCGAACAATCTTGAACTCAATGTTGGAGATAGTTTGCAGCTACAAGTGACTGTGATTCCTCAAGATGCGACAGATAAATCCGTAAGCTGGGCTAGTGATGACGTCAGCATTGCCTCCGTATCTGACATTGGTTTGTTGAGGGGGCTCAGTGCTGGTGCGACTAACATCACTGTTTCTTCTGTTTCAACACCTGGCATCAACACTTCGATTGCAGTGAGCGTCGTTGAACTTCCTTTGTCGGCATTGGAGACTCAACCACAAATCAAATTCTATCCATCACCTGTAAGGGAAAGGCTCATTTTGAAAGGTTTAGCCTTAGGCGAAATTAGAATGGTCATCTATAGCATGGACGGTACTCGGAGACTTGAGCGGACCATTCAATCACTTGGTACTCATGAGGTGGATGTAAGTCAATTAAAGAATGGGCTATACCTCATGTCGTTGGAGAGTCATCTTGGATTGCACAACTTCAAGTTTTTAGTGCGTCATTGAAAATATTGAGAACTTCTTACCCTCTCAATAATTAATAGTTTCCCGTTAAATCAATGGATAACAAACAATCACTTGCGGTGATGTAGAGTACGGTTTCGTTGGCATTCAATGTGCAGTTAGAGGCAGTTTTTGACATGTATATTCTGGCCAGCGCTTCACCACCAGGACTAAAGACCCATATTCCTCCTGGACCGGAGGCAAAGACTACTCCCGACTGAGATATCGCCATACCGTCGGGAGCGTTAGGGTGGGCTAGTGTTTCAACATTTGGTCGAAAGAATACCGAACGTTCTGATATTGTTCCGGGTTGATCTACGGCGTATTTGTACCATGTTGGAGCGACGTGGCTTGATTGAGAGACGTACAGTTCTTTTTCACCATGTGATAGCCCAATGCCGTTGGCATAGCGAAGTGTATCCAGCAGCACAAGGTTACCGTTGATTTTCAGACAGTATACCCCATGAAATGTAAGCTCTATTGCCGGATCATCATCTAACCCAGCCAGGCCGTAAGAGGGGTCTGTGAAATAAAGATTACCAGACTTATCAAATACACCATCATTGGGACTGTTAAGTCGCTTACCCTGAAATTGATCTGTCAATGTCTCAAAAGTAGGTACGGGACTATTGATATCTGTGATCATTCTGGCTACCCGTCGATCACCCTGCTGCATCAATACTAAGCGGCCTTCAGCATCTAGCAATAATCCATTAGCGCCAGGTTGATGTGCAACATCAGCCGACCCAGTAAAACCAGAGGGTGATAAATATTCCATCACCTTATCATTATGGTAGCGATAGACCTTATTGTTGGGAATATCGGAGAAGAGTAGAAATCCACCATTCTCTACCCATAGTGGCCCTTCGAGCCATGCGAAACCACACGCCAGTTCTTCGACTATTCCCTTTGGGTCAAGAATGTCTAGCGCCTGTTGATGAAGTATTTCAATACGTTGTTGACCGTGGCAGAGGTGGATTGAGAATACGACGAGAAGGGAGTAAAAAATATTAAATAGCCTCAAAACCTATCAATGATGCTTAATAATGCTCTCGCGCTTTCTGTGATTCCGGTAGGACCATTGCTCAGGTCTGTCAACTTGCCACCTATACCTAAGCCATGAATACCCGCTTCAAACCAATCTTCTGCCTCTTCAATACCGATTCCACCAACAGCAAATAATGGAAGCGTATCATAAGGCCCCTTCAATGCTTTTAGATAGGGGATACCCATAACCTCTGCCGGAAAGAGTTTAATGATATCCGCACCAAGCGTTAGCGCTTGGACGACCTCACTGGGTGTCAAGGCCCCCATCACTATGGGCACCTCATATTGATGTGCATATTCGAGTACTTCCTTGCTAACATTTGGGGTCACTAAAAACTGCGCTCCTGCCTCGATGGCTTCATGCGCCAGCTCCTTTGTCATAATAGTCCCAGCTCCGATCAACATGTCTGGATACTGCAACCGTGCATTAACAATATGCTCCGCAAAGTTTGGTGTATTGCTCGTGATTTCCAGCACTTTTATGCCTGCTTTGGCCAGCGCACCGAGTACTATCGGAATATCAGCTTCTACCTTTGTGCGAAGTATGACAACCAGTTTGTTATCGAGCAATTGTTGGGTGATGTCTAGCCTTTTCATCTGATGATATGTCCGTGTGTATTGCCGTCCGCTATTGACATGATTTCGGCTTCTGTGCTTGTATTTTGATCACACAGGATGGTATGTTTTAATGCAAAGGCGGCAGCCGCAAATTCGATAATCTTCTGATTGTCCCACTGATTGGCAAGACCATGGATGAAGGCCGCAGCAAAAGCGTCACCGGTCCCGAGACGGTCCATGATTTCTACATTGTATTCCTTAGAACTGAACGGACTTGTACCATCGAAATACACCGCCTGTAGTGAGTTTTCGGATGCTGAATGATGCTTTCTTATTGTAAACGATGATTGTGTTACCCCAAATTGACTGTGTGCTTTTTGCATAGCATCAACCGTAATCTCTTCATCCGTAGAGCCGCTGAATTTCATATCATAGACGTCTGTGAGTACGCCTGCATTACCCAGAAGCACGTCTGTATACGGCAGCACCTGATCAAAGATTCTGGCCGCATGCGTCCGACTTTTCCAAAGTGACCTTCTGTAATTCATGTCAAAAGCTACACCAACATTCATCTTCCTGGCCATTGATGTCACTTTGATCAGTTCGTAAGCACAATGCTCTGATAAGACCGCCGTAATGCCTGATACGAAGAGCCATGAGGCACCTTCGAGTATTTTTTCCCAGGCAAACTCTCCGGGATCAATGCTGCTAAACACAGAATCCCGGCGATCATAGACGATTTGAGAGGGGCGGATAGATTTACCAGCTTCAATAAAGTATGTGCCGATACGGCCATCTGCAAACAGAATGTCTGAGGTGTTAACACCATAGCTGTGGAGTGATCTCACAGCTCCCTGTCCCAATTCGTTACCAGGCAGTTTGGTCACAAAATGTGCGTCATGACCGAATTCTGCCAATGAGCTAGCCACATTTGATTCGGAACCTGCGTAGCTCACTGTCAACTCACTAGCTGTTTTAAGCTTACCTCCAATTTGACTTGGTGTGAGGCGAAGCATGATCTCGCCAAAGGTTATCACCTTCATCTTACCAGTTGTTTAATGATCCATCGTTTCTGTGAAGCCTGGGTGCCTCCTTCAGTTCAAAACCTTTTTCTATGGCCAGTGCTTCATTAAATTCCACCCCAAGTCCCGGCAATTCGGGTATGTCGTAAGCTGGGCCCTTCAGTTCAGGTTGTATAGGATAGAAGTCCTTGCTATTGGTACCACACCACTCGACGGGTGTATTGATCTCTTCCAGCCACGCCACATTGGGGCATGACGCCAATAAATGAATAGATGCGGCTGTACATATGGGTCCGAGAGGGTTGTGAGGCATCAGGTCGATGTAGCTCGTTTCGGCCATAGCAGCTACTTTTTTGGCTTCAGTCAATCCGCCAACGTTGCACACATCAACCCTGGCGAACTGAGTGATGTTGTCTTTGAGATAAGGCCAAAATTGCCATTTGCTTGAGAATTCTTCTCCTATAGCGAAGGGCATATTGACCATTTTTCGAAGCTCCTGGTAGACCGAAGGGTTCTCATCACGAATGGGTTCTTCTATAAAATCAATCGTGCCTTCTGGCATTTTTTGCAAAAATGAAACTGTTTCTGGTAAGGACAATCGGTGGTGATAATCCAGGCCGATTACCATGGTGGTGCCCGTGGCTTTTCGTAGTGCTATCAATGATTTAGCCACCTCTGCAATGGAACTTCGAGGGTTGAATTGATCAACCGCATCATTGTAAAGCCGGATGCACTGAAAACCTTCTTTTTTTAAGTTTTGAGCTTTCTTAATGAGCTCGTCTGGCGAGGAGAACCTTAGTGATGCAAAACACTCAACATACGTTCGCTGCTTTCCTCCCAGTAATTCATAGACGGGTACGCCAAGCCAACGGCCTTTGATATCGTGAAGCGCGATATCTATGGCTGATATCGCCGCGGTGAGCACTCTACCCCCCTCAAAGTATTGCCCACGATACATCTCCTGCCACAACGCTTCAATCTGTCTTGGGTCACGACCAATCAAAAATGATTTAAAATGATTGATGACACCAGCAACAGCTAATTCTCTGGTGCTCAGTCCGGAAGCTCCCCAACCATAAATCTTGTCATCATTGGTGACCACTTTGACTACCAACTGATTACCATACTCAATAGTGACGGGATAGGTCAATATATCTTTAATCTCAAGCATCTTATTCTTGTTGTTCGAGTTCAATCCGTTCTACTTTCCCGACCAGGAATACGTAGGAGAGAAATCCCGTTAATGCGATCAGGCTGATAAATAGAAGGGCTGGTTCGAAATTGCCACCTTCAGCCAAATAGCCAATAGCTAATGGTATCACCACCGCCGAAAGTCCACCCATTAGGTTAAACACACCACCTACCAGACCTATGAGCTCCTTGGGAGCGATGGTCGAAACAAATACCCAGGCAATGCTGGCAAACCCAGTCCCAAAGAACGCTACGGCCATAGTGGCAATAGTCAGTGCTGTATTGCTGGTGTAATTCGCTGCTACAATTGTCGTAGACAAAAGAAGTCCTGTCAGTACCGGCGCTTTTCGTGCTACCTCTTTTGATACGTTTTTTTTCATCAGATAGTCAGAAATCAATCCGGATGAAATGACACCTACAAATGCAGCTAAGAATGGGATGGAGGCAAGGACGCCTGATTTTAGAAAGTCAATACCTTTATAATCAATGAGATAAGTGGGAAACCAGGTGAGAAAGAAAATGAAGGTAGATCCCAGGCAGAATTGTCCGATATATAATCCCCAAAGCTTCTTGTAAACAAAAGCCTGCTTCAATTCGAACCACTGGAACTGCTTTTTACCATCTCCTAATGAGAGCTCATTTTTGTCGAGTAGTGCCAATTCCTCTTTGTTGATTGTAGAATGGTCTTCAGGGTCTCGATAGAAGTAATACCATATCAATGCCCATAACAGTCCTATCAATCCGGATACGACAAACAGCCCTCGCCAACCGAGTTGGTCTTGTATGAATACTAGGGTCGGCGTAAGGAATGCCAATCCTATGTACTGACCTGATGTATATACGGCAATAGCAGTTGCTCGCTCTTTTTCTGGAAACCAGCGGGTTACAATCTTATTGTTGAGGGGGAATGAGGGAGCTTCAAATATGCCAATGCTCGCCCTTAATCCAATAAGGATAATTAATGAATTGATAAGACCCTGAAGCAAGGTGGCAATCGACCAAAGTGTTAGTATAATCGAGTATAGGAGCCTGGAACCAATCCTGTCTACTAATATGCCGCCAGGGATTTGTAAACTAGCGTATGTCCAACCGAATGCTGAGAAGATCAGTCCCATCTCCACGGTGCTTAATTGGAGCTCTTCCGTAAGCGCTGAAGCAGCAACTGAAATATTGCTTCTGTCTAGGTAGTTGATGACTACTGAGACGAAAACCAGTAGAAGAATCTGGCACCTCTTTTTTGTAGGTTGATTGGGCATATTGTCGCAACAGAGGCTGTAATAGTACTTTATTACATTGTAGCAATAAGTTAACCGGATTAAGGAGAGGCACTTTACAATTCAGAAGATAGTTGACGCTCGTCGAGTTATTGTCTAGTCTGTCCGGTGAGAGGTTATTCTGGATTCCCCTTTCTTAGTAGTGTGAATTTGTCTCATAAGGCTCCTCAAAATCAAAGGCTATATTGTTGGATAGGAACAATGATGATAAGCCTTATTATAGGAGTGCTGGAGGTCTCTGCTCAAAATAACGATCAGGAATTAGTAGTAAAGCCGGGCGTTGTATCAGTCGGTAATCCTGTCGATATGGAGCTGCAGATAAGGGAAGCAGGCTGGTATCAGATGGACATCAGCGCTTCTACGATATCACGGTATGCGCAGTTGACCATATCTACCACTCATAGGAAGCTCGTTGATAATTTACCTCTCCCTCAACCTGGTCTTTTTGAATCATCCACGGCGGTCTATTTCCAGAAAGAAGGTATACAAAAACTGTATTTTGAATCTCGTGATGGCGATATCAACATTGAGGAGATCGTGCTGATTCTTAAGCCAAATTTACGAATACCCACCTTCCGGGATATTTCGGTTGACAAAGGCTTGATTACCGAATCAACTTGGAAATACGGAGGCCCTACCATTGCGGATATCAATAACGATAGTTATTACGACTTTATACTTAACAATCATGACAAAGTACCCACACAATTATTTTGGAATAAAGAAGGTCAGGCACTTAGAGAGCATAATTCTCCACTACGCAGATGGGATGTCCATGGAACTGCCGCTGGGGATTACGATCAAGATGGAGATTTAGATATTGTGATTTCACAGGGTGGCGGGAATGGAACAAATCCTCAACCACCTCATGTACTCCGGAATGATGATGGCGTATTTTCAAGAGTGTCCGATGAGATTGGTGTCGATGTTGGCTCGAGAGGTAGATCTGTTCGATGGTCTGACCTGGACTTAGATGGGGATCTGGATCTGCTCATCATTAATGCGGCTGGGATCGACCCGAGTGGCGGAGCACAGCATATTTTTTATAAAAACCTGGGCAATGGTCAGTTTGAGAGAGTCGAAATACCGGGATTGGAGGATGTCAATGTTGAGAGGTGCCTAATAACCGATATCAACAACGATCAGATAGACGATCTCATACTGTTTTCACCTGTTTCCATTTGGGAAGGAACGGGAGATTTTAGTTTCAAAGATGTCACGGCTCAGCGGTTAAATGATGACTTAAAGGATCTTGATGAGATTACAGCTGTTGCTCCAATTGATCTCGAAAATGATGGTGATACTGATCTTTATTTGAGTAGGGGGAAGCCCTACTATTTCATAGCCAACAAATCGCTGGATTTTGATCCATCAATTGGGCGAATCGATGTAAGAGATGAGGGAAACAAAGCCATCACTTCGATGGAGATTGATGCAGAAGATACGATCACAATAAGCAACGTTTTTCTTTGGTACCGCCTGTATGACAATGGGTTTCCATTACACCTCGGAGAAGCGAAGCGTCGCTATGTTCTGGACGAAGAAGACAGTTTAAAAGTTAGTCCTGTTATGGCAAGAGGTTGGCCGGATGATCGTAGCGATAATGGTTGGTACTTCGGCCATGTGGGTGAAGGGAAATGGAAGGTAGAATGGGTGAGAAATTCGCCCATCTATTGGGGCATCCGTATCTCGATTGAAGGGGTGAGCGCTGTACGGCCTGATTTCGAGCCACAAAATCGGAATGTCCAGGATGTTCTGCTAAGAAATGATGGCGAGCAATTCACAGATGTATCCAAAAGCTGGAATATTCCACAAGGTGGCAATCACCAGGGTGTAACTGTAGGTGATTTCAACAATGACGGTTTGATGGACCTGTATGTGTATCGATTTGGCTACCTGAGATCGCCTGTGGCCGATTGGTTGCTTATCCATGATGGCTCACGTTTCAGCCTGACCACTGCACACACAGCCACTGATCCCTTTGATCTTGGACATGGTGACATGGGACAAGCGTTCGACTGGGATAATGATGGGGATATCGATCTGCTTAATGGCCGTGATAATCCTGGGAAATGGTATTTGTATGACAACAATACTCAGGGCTTGGGTAACTATGTCAACATTAGAGTAGGCAATAGTCCTAAAACTCAGATCGACCCACAATCAGCAATAGTTCAAGTCAAGCATTCCGGTAGGACTGTCGTTCGCCGTGTGGAGTCGTCCGGTGCAATCCATTCACAAAGTCTGTTGAATATCGTCCATGTAGGTCTTGGGCGAGTGGATCAAATTAATTCGATCAGAGTATGTTGGCGCAATGGCGAATGCGTGACGGAGGTGTATCCGAAAATCAATACCCTGATTGAAGTAGGAAGAAATGTTGGTAATGATTAAATGGAAGGATTTTGATATGAGAAATATATGGTGCCTGATGTTCATAATGTGTTGGTCACAGGTTGTTGTTGGACAAGCATTTCAGGGAGTGGTCAGAGACAAGTCAAGTGATTTGCCACTGGCAGGAGTCAGCGTGGAGCTAGTGGAAGACGGTCTCACGGCATTGACTGATGAAAATGGTCTGTTCACGTTTGATGTGAATGACGATACCGGGAAAAGTATTCGCTTTTGGTTGCCAGGCTATATGTTCGAAGACCAATACAATGTATTGCCGTCTGATCAGCTGGTCATCTTGCTGCGGCCGATGATCAAAAGTGCTGCCACATTGCGTGAAGAGGAATATCTATTGGAGGGTTGTGATCCTGATATTCCCAACGATCCGGAATGGAATGCCAGTTTTGAAGAATCAGAACTGCTCGGCGATCTGGCGCCAAACAGTACATATACCCGGCGTGACCCCAGTGCTGTGATCCAGGTTGACGGGAAGTATTATGTGTGGTACTCCTACAGTCTGACATTTGACGAGACCAAAACAGCTCCCTGGGATCGTAATGATATCTATTATGCCACATCGGAAGACGGTATCACCTGGGAAGAGCATGGTGCAGCTGTCGCTCGCGGTGAGGAAGGTTCATTTGATGCCCGCTCAGTATTTACTACCGAAATATTCGTTGATAGTGGTAAATACTATCTTGTTTATCAGGCCGCCGGAGATCAATCAGGAATATATGATCGCAACGTTGTGGGCATGGCGCACGCAGATTCACCGGATGGGCCATGGACTAAATTGTCTGAGCCGGTACTACGACCTTCCTACACCAATGATCTGGTATTCGATAATAATGCTGTTCATGATCCATGTATCATCAATTATCAAGGTCAATATCATCTATACTTCAAGGGTGAATGTAACTGTATGGGTGCGGCTGGATGCACCACGTGGTGTAATCCTGTTTGCGGATTAGGTAAACAGGTGAAATGGGGTGTTGCGGTAGCAGATAGCCCTACAGGTCCGTTCACAAAGTCTGCCATGAATCCTATCACGAATACGGGCCATGAAGTGATGGTGTGGCCCTACGAAGATGGTGTGGCTATTCTTCAACACCAGGACGGACCTGAAGCTCAAACGATCCAATTTGCCGAGGATGGCTTCAATTTTGAAATCAAAGGATCAGTAAGCAATATCCCGGAGGCCGCCGGGCTCTATCGACCAAATGAACCGGGTACCCGTCCTCACGATGGTATCCAATGGGGATTGAGTCACGTGCTGCGCTGGGATGCAGGCAACTGGGGATGGATGTATATCCGCAGATTTGATCTGAAGAATGTCCAGGCTACCGGTATGAGGGTAAGACCTGATACGATATTGATGAATGTTGGTGATACCAGAAGTATCGAACCTACATTCGAGCCATCCGATGCGACCAATACAGCTTTTGAAGTAGAATCGAGCTCTCCTTCGGTAGTTGAGGTAAATCCAACCGGTGATTTTGAGGCCAAGGCTCTTGGTTTTGCTACGCTTACTGTCATTGCATTGGCAGGTGAGTTTAAGGATGAAGTTGTTGTCAAAGTGACAGAAAAACAGATAGGAACTGCTTCTCTGCGCATTGAAGCTGAAGACTTTTTGACCACTGACCATCCCAATGGACAAGACTATGGCGGCCCGGTAGGTATGAACAGGACAGGAATTGGTGTCAACTTTGTCAATCGTGATGACTGGGCGACTTACGAGGTAATGGTTCCATGGACCGGTCATTACTTTGTCAATTATCTAATCAGCACACCAAGCGATGATGCAGAGGTGAGCATAGTCAAAGATGAAACTTTACTCAACGCGCAACCTGTGATCAATAACGGTGGTTGGGATAACTATTACAATCTGCCTGGAGATAATAGTTTCTACATGGAAAAAGGTACCCAGGAATTGACATTGATAGCCTCTGGCACTAATGACTGGCAATGGAATATGGATGCGTTTATTCTGTCTTCCGAACTCGAGATTGAAACAGATTTGAGTGCCATTGGCTTTGATTCGGATACGATCCGGATTGTACTGGGAGCATCGAATCCCTTGGTCGCAATGCTTGATCCGGAAGAAGCTGAAAACGTCATATTGGAATGGCAATCTGATCAGCCTGATGTGGCTATTGTCGAGGATGGTGTTGTGGAAGCGCTCAGTTTAGGGACTGCTGTCATTTCGGCCACAGATACCAATACCGGCATTACAGGGAGTGTAGTGGTGCAGGTAATCGAAGACCCGAGTATCATTGCCTTAACAGGGTTGAGCTTCACAGTCGACGAATTCACAGTACCTGTGGACACTTCATTTCTATTGGAGTTGGTCATGGAACCTGATGACGCTACTAATCTGGATTTGTCATGGACGAGCTCAGATGAGGTGATTGCAGAGATAACAGATGGCCAGGTAATTACAAGAAATCCCGGGACAGCTTTGATCCAGGTGATGGATCTTCTTACCGGGATAAGCGCTTCTGCTACTATTAAGGTGTTGGAGCCTCAACCATTATCCGTAGATGATGGAAGTGTAGCTGTAGCCATATTTCCAAACCCGGCCACCAATAGAGTCCTGGTCTCCGGATCAGTTTCAGAAATCCGTTTGTATGATAGTAACGGACGTTTCAGGGATGTTTTAATTAATAAGGAAAGTACAGTTCATGAGGTGGATATCTCCAATCTCAGTAGAGGTATGTATTTTCTGCAATATCAATTGCTCGGACAAATTGGGATGTCAAGGATCATTAAGCTCTAGCTACGATCATGAAGAAAATTATTACCCAAGCTATACTGGCGACTGCACTTTTCTACCTGATCGGATCTTGTAGCGTTGTAGATCAGGACAAGAATGTAGCAGAGGACATTACCAAGCCGAACATAGTTATCATCTACCTCGATGATTTGGGTTATGGAGATGTCGGTACACAAGGGGCAACCGCTATTAACACTCCGAATATGGATAGGCTTGCTAATGGTGGCATACGGTTTACGAATGGATATGCCAGTTCAGCTACCTGTACACCCAGTCGGTATGCCTTACTGACCGGCACTTATCCATGGAGAAAAGCGAATGCTCGCATATTGCCGGGAACAGCACCTCTCCTGATTGATACCAGCGAATGGACACTTCCAAAAATGCTGCTATCCCAAGGTTATCATACAGGAATTGTAGGAAAATGGCACCTGGGGCTAGGTAGAGGCAATGTTGATTGGAATGAGCATATTTCACCAGGTCCTAATGAAGTTGGATTCGATTACTCGTATATCATGGCAGCCACCCAGGACAGGGTGCCGACGGTATACATTGAGAATGGTGGCGTGGTTGGACTAGACACTAGTGACCCAATTCTGATAAGTTATGAGGAGAATTTTGAAGGCGAGCCTACCGGCAAAGACAATCCTGAACTGCTTACCATGAAATGGCATCATGGTCATAATGCTAGTATTGTCAATGGTATACCGCGTATCGGCTATATGAAGGGTGGTGAGTCCGCCAAATGGAAAGATGAGGATATGGCGGATGAGTTTTTGAATAAGGCACAGGCGTATGTGAAGGCACATAAAGAAGAGCCCTTCTTCTTATATTATGCTTTGCAACAACCACATGTGCCTCGCACACCACACCCTCGTTTTGTAGGAGCTACAGAGCTAGGTCCGCGGGGTGATGTCATTGCTGAAGCGGACTGGATGATTGGTGAGTTTTTGAAAACGCTCGAAACAGAAGGCATCCTGCAAAACACCCTGGTCATACTGACCAGTGATAATGGACCCGTACTCAATGATGGCTACTACGATAAGGCTGTTGAGCTCAATGGGGCTCATCAAGCTACAGCTGGGCTCAGAGGAGGCAAATACAGTTTATTTGAGGCAGGAACCCGGGTGCCGTTTTTTGTCCATTGGCAGGGCATGATTGAGCCCAAAGTGAGTGATGCCCTGGTGAGTCAGATCGATTTGATGTCTTCGCTGGGATCTCTAATTGGATTGGACCAAAGATTTGCAGATAGTGAAGACCTAATCGACGTTTTCATGGGTAAGTCCGATGAAGGTCGCGATGAGTTGATTCTTGAGGCTAGTTCTCGAACGGCCTATCGTTGTGGGGATTGGGTGATGATTCCACCCTATGATGGTCCTGCCATCAATGACTGGGTAAATATCGAATTAGGTAACAGTTCGGAATATCTGCTCTACGATCTGGGCAATGACCCAGGACAGCAGACTAACTCAGCTAATGATCAGCCTGAGCTGCTCAGCCAAATGATTGAAAGATATAAGGAGATCGTCGGCCAACATAAAATGAATGGGTCTCAGCTAGATCTCAAGTGATCTAAAGTGTTAATTAGTGCCTTATTAAGATTTTGGTATGAATTGTCAAGTTATCATCCAGTTAGAAAATCTCCGGCACACACCTCCGTTTGATACATTTGAACCGAGCTCTAATAGATTCCTGTAAAAGATTGACTGTATTAGTAGGGCCGTAAATCTGAGTTAGCACCTGCGGGTAAGTGCTTTTACCTAACGAACGATCTTTAGTAAGACTATTGATCGATTTTGAGGAATGGATTCTAGTAGATACTTCTTCATAGTTTAATTGCTTGTACCGTCTATGGCGGTACGAGCTTTTTCGATGTTTATCGATAGTTCACATGATTACATCAGCAATTAACATTAACGACGAAATGAAGCAGAGAGTAGTTAAGGTTTTCAAATCTAAGTTTGGTTACCCGTCAGAAGTTATTGTCAAAGCTCCTGGGAGAATTAACTTAATTGGCGAGCATACGGACTATAATGAGGGTTTTGTACTACCTGCTGCCATCGATTACGCTAATTATTTTGCCTTAGCTAAGTCATCAGGGCCTCAGATTAGACTTTATTCGGCGGATTTTGAGCAATTGTATGAGTTTGACAAGAATAAAATTGAACAGACGGAGGACAAATGGATCAACCTACTGCTTGGCGTTATTAATGAATTAGCTTCGTATATAGGTCACTTTGATGTTGTACTATCAGGCAATATTCCCCAGGGAGCAGGTCTTTCAAGCTCGGCGGCCTTATGCTGTGGTCTAGGTTACGGATTATCGGAGTTATTCAACCTCAAACTTGATAAATGGACCATTGCCAAAATCGCCCAAAAATCAGAACATGAATTTGGAGGAGTTGAATGTGGCATCATGGATCAATTTGCGAGTGTATTCGGAATTACAAATCATGTACTCGAACTTAATTGTAGGACATTGGAGCATACCGCTCATGAATTTGATATCTCTGGATACAAGCTTTTATTGATTGATTCAGGTGTGACTCATGCCTTGGAAACTTCAATGTATAATGTTAGGAGGCAGGAATGTCATTCGGCCATTGAAAAATTGAAAAACCTATCAGTAGCTGTGAATAGTTATCAAGATGTATCCATCAACTTAATCGAGGAACAACAATCTAACTTATCCGATGAAGAATTTCGCAGAGCTAAACATGTTGTTTCTGAGAATATCAGAGTCAAAGAAATAGTTTCGCTGCTGAGGAACCGCGATTTTGAAAGTGCAGGACAATGTCTACTCGCTGGACATAAAAGTCTCAAAGAGGATTTTGAGATTACATGTGAAGAAACAGACTTTCTTGTTGATGAATTGGTGCAATACGAAGAGGTACTTGGAGCGCGCCAAGTGGGTGGCGGTTTTGGCGGTTGTGTATTGGCTATTACAAAAGATAGAAACTTAGATGTAGTAGTAGGTGAGATGAAGAAGAAGTACCGCAGGCAATTTCATCTGTCACTGCGGTTAATACCCATACGAATATCAAGTGGGTGTATGGTGGTCTGAATTCTAAGACCATAATTCAGTTTGAATTAGTTAGTCAATCTCTCTAGTTAAACCAGAATCAACAATTCTCACTTGTGCAAATCTCAGACCACTTATCTGAGACTCTTGCAAATCGGTGCTTGCCTTTTGATCATTAGTCGAGCTCTGCCTTTCCAATCGTAAGGATAAAAAGCCATGCCTTCCATATGCCTGCGCATAAGATGTCTGGTTATATGAAACAATTAAACAATTGTTTCATATAACCAGAACTAAAATGAAGAACCAAGAACATGAAGAAATTTACATCTACGTACTTCTACTAGAAAATGAGATGATCTATGTTGGTCAATCAATTGATATAGAAGGGCGTTTTAAGGACCACTATGGAAAGAATGGTAGGTCAAACTGGGCGATGGTCAGATATTACTATTTTTGGTTTTAATACTCCTGAAATAAGCATAAAATTTACTTGAAGATCAATGATATTGTATTTAACCTATTAGGTTTTACTTCAATTTAGTTTTTGTTCTTTATTATTCTATTTCAGAGTTTTCATGGTGAAGACAAATCTTTTCTGTCCAAGTCAAACACCTGCTTGATTAGAGGGTTCATTTGTAAAGGTCGAGTTGCAGGTCGAGTCAAATAAGGTAAATTATGGTGAAATCCACTATCAAAATTCTCAAATGAGTTCTACAGAGTATATCACGAAGTAAAATAGAGTATCAGGCAATATCATAATTTGGATTCCCCTACGGACTGCATAGAGCTGAGAGCAATCTCAGCTTTTTTTGCTATTTGGAGTATGATTTAATGTACGCCGAAAGACTATTTGAGGACACAATAATGACTTCTGCGATTTTAACTCCTTGCTTATTTGTATATTCGTATTTCTCCTTTAAATAATCCAGAATGATTATTAAGACTCTCAAAGTTGGAATGGGTTTTTTAGCAGCTCTGATAGCCTTATTTCCTTGTCAAGCTTTATCTCAAGAAATTAGCTGCGGCACTGTGTCTAATATCGAATTAGTCAAAAACTCCTTGTCATCGAGAACCGCACGCCAGCTTGATATCGCTGACAATGAGGGGTTTTTCCCACTTACCCGTTTAGCTCTAAATATCCATGTGTTTCGAGATTCAGATGGTCAGGGTGGAGTATCAGAAGAATACCTTTATAATGAAATTGCCGATGTGAATCATATTTATTCAGCTTCGGGCATACAATTTTACATTGATCAACTCGATTATGTTAACAGTACACAGTTGTATGATTTCGATGTGACTGAAGAGGATCAAATGGCTGATGCCCGGGATTTGCCGGATGCGATAAATATTTATTATGTAGGCAGTATTCGATTTCTTGTGGGTACAGCCTGCGGTTATGCTTACCTACCTAATCAAGGTCCGAGTAGGATAATAATGTCACAGGCATGTGGGCTGGAAGGAAATACTCTGGCACATGAAATAGGACATTTTTTTAATCTAATTCATACGCATGGTGATTCTAACTCATACAACTCTACCGATGAACTTGTCGATGGTTCGAACTGTGGAGTGTCGGGGGATTTGATCTGCGATACTCCGGCGGACCCATTGTTGACTAATCAGGTGAACAATGCCTGCGAATACATAGGTACATTTTTGGATGCTAAGAATCAAGCATATGACCCTGATACTCGGAATCTCATGTCCTACAGCAGGGGCAGTTGTCGGGACTCATTTACGCTTGGTCAAATCGAGCGCATCAGGAATTCTTATGTAAACGATAGGAGTTATCTAAAGGCATTCCCTGTTCAGGCAAACTTTATAGCGGATCAAAGAAAGGTTTGTCAATTTGATGAGATCATCTTTACAGATTTGTCGGTAGGCGCACGTTCATGGAACTGGACTTTTGAGGGAGGACAACCACTTCAATCAAATGAAAGAAACCCGATAGTAAGTTTTGATCAACCGGGTGAGTATCAAGTCACACTCTCGGTGAGCGGTGATGAAGGAGATGACGAATTAATATTTAGTGACTATGTGATAGTTAGACCCACGCCAGATCCAAATGTCGACATAAATGAGAGTTTTGAAGAGTATGTAAATATTAACCAGATTGAAACAGAGAGCGATGGACTCTTTTTGTTTGGAATAAACAATGAATACTCCTTGCATGGAAACAAAAGTGTTTGGCTAAGCTCATTCTCCAGTTTCCCTGGAACTGTAAATACAAGTCGATTCTATACAATAGCAGTAACTGAAAATCTGAACTCAGATTTCTTGCTGCAGTTTGATTATGCCTACAAAAAAAGAGAAGGATATTCAGACCGATTAAGTATTTCTGTTGAGACATTCTGCGGTAGAGAACCTGACCAGATTTATTCGCAATCACAGGATAATCTGTCGAAAGGTTTGTTCTCCGAGCAAGAGTTTGTACCGCAACTTGACGATTGGTTTCAAGAGGGTGTTGTATTCAGTCCAGAGGTAGATGAAGAACCATTTAACTTGGCGTTCACTGCATCTTTTGAAGGAGGCAACAATCTATTTGTCGATAATATCAGGGTTAGGCCATTGAAATCCATTGATGAAGATTCGATGATTTTGGTTCAAATCTATGAGGCTCTTGGGGGCAATCTGTCATGGGACATGAGAGCTAATGTAAAAGATTGGTTGGGAGTGAAATTGTCTGATCAAGACAAGGTAATAAGTCTTAACTTCGAAGGTCTTAATATTAATCGTGGGCTTCCAAGTGGTCTAGCTTCACTAACCGACTTGGATACTCTTGTATTGGACTACAACTCATTTTACGATCTCCACATACTAAACCAACTCAGCGGCCTATCTTGCTTGAGTTTAGTTGATAATGGCCTAACAGATCTACCAGATAATTGGTCGAATATGTCTAGCTTAAGAAAACTCGATTTAAGGAATAATAAACTGAGTAGCCTACCCTCTTCGTTGCTTGAATTAGAAGGCTTAGAAATAATAAATGGGCGTAACAATCAGATAAGAATTGAAAATGTTCAATCAACATCTTCGACTCTAAAGCTTCTTGACTTATCAGCTAATAACCTCACCCAAACACCAAACTTCACTTCAGGAAATTCAGCACTTTCACTCAACGTAAGCCAAAATGATATAGCCGTACTTGATATGACGGCAAGCTACAGACAAAAAAACATATATACACCACAAAATCTTGTAGGAGCTACTGTTTATATTCAACCCACTCAACCTACCGATCTTGCATGTCCGCTTCCTACGAACAGTACAAATAGTCAGCTCAAGTGGTATCGAAATAATGAGTTGCTGTCAGAGAATGAGGACATCTTGACAGTTACAGATATATCACCGGCATATTATCAATGTCAGCTTGCTAGCACTGAAATCCCCGGTATAAAAAGGTCATCCAGGCCAATATTGATAAATAATCCTAGATCTATTTGTGAATACAATCTTTCAGGTGTGTACACGGTTTCATCTACTTATGCTTTTGGAGAGAGTATAATTCAAGATATAGAGACTGACCTAACTATTACCGCCATTGATAATCACCTATATGAGATTTCAGACCTATCATTTGGAGTGGAAAGTCAGTTTTACAATCAACCCAAGGTGCTGGAGCAAGTGAGTTTTGATTGTGGTGAATTATTCACCCCAATTGGCCTAAGTCATTCTTACCATGTGACCTCTACTGAGGTCGACGTAAGTACTGGTCAGGTTATTATCAACTGGATCAATGCAAAGGGTGGTAAAGGTACCTCTGAACTCATACGTACTCAGCGCGGGCTGTCCAATGAAGCAGATTTCCTGAGTTTTAAATTCAATTCGCAATCAGCGCTTGAGTCTATTGACTTGTTTAACAGGACTGTAGAAGTTAGAGTAGGGTGCAAAGAATTTTCAAACATACCTTCTTTCGAATTAAGCCAGGGAGCTTTAGCTTATGTAGATGGCGAGTTACAAGAGTCAGCTGTATCTAGTCAGGATTTCAATCAGCCAGTTGCCTATATGGTCATTGCCGAAGATGGAGTTACTACCTATGAATGGACAGTCACCCTATTGGAAGAACCGAGTGTCGTAGATGTCTCATTTAGTATTATTGATCAGACTTTCTGCGAGCCCCTAAATGGACATATCAAGATTGATGATATAACAGTGGATGGGATAAGTAAAGTAGATGATGTTCAAGAATTCGAAATCATTTGGGCAGATGATCCAGATATTTCTAATCCAATTGGGACCGAACTGGAGTTAGGAAACCTTGTGGCTGATACTTATTCACTCAGGGTGGCTGAGATATCATCAGGATGCGGAATTGAGCTGACGAGTATTGCAGTTGCCGACATGACACCAGACCCGATTTTAAGTATTGAAGCTACTGAGGTGGACAAAAGCTGTGGGGGTATTCATACAGGTGAAATATCTACAAGTATACAAGGTCTTACGTCTCCAACTGCCGTCAGCTGGGAAATCAGGCAAAACGATTCATGGGTCAATTTAGATCAATATAAAGGGCTAGAGGTCATTGAGGCAGTGCAATCAGGGACATATAGGCAAACGATAAATGATTTGGTCTCGGGATGTCAATTCATTCAGGAAGTTAACGTTGTATCCCAACCTTCAGTCGTTGAAGTAGCTGTGAGTATCATGCCAGAAACTGATTGTAGCGATCCGAACGGGTCTTTGCAGATCACTAGTGTTATTCAAGATGGACTAAACTTAGGCTTATCAGGTGATAATTTTTTGATTGAGTGGTACGACAGCCCAAACCTAGAGTTTGTGATTGGTACAAATTACGTGTTAGATAACCTGACAAGTGGAAACTACTACCTTAAAGTTACAGAAAGCGCCTTGCTTTGTGAATCACGGACATACTCATTTTTTGTGCCTTCATCTACACTTTCTGGAGACTTAGGAGTTGATTCAAAGCAAAATAATACGCTTTGCTCGGCTTTCGAGAGGAATGGAACGATATCAGTTTCTGTTGATCAATCTACCGAAGGTTTTTCATTTGATTGGTATTCAGGAACTGGAGTAGAGTCCAGCCCAATTCATACAGGTGCTTCTATTTCTCAGATTTCAGGTGGTACGTACACAGTAGTTGCTACGAGTACGACTGGCTCGGAAAAGGGTTGTTATTCCAGCTTGACCACTTCAATTATTGATGATATTGACGAGTTAAGCCTCACACTTACCAGCACACCCACTACAAACTGTGAATCACCCAACGGTACCGTAGAAGTTGAAAAATTCACCGTCGATGGACAAGAAGTACCCATTCGTGGCATATATGAAATTGAGTGGTCTACGAACCTTTTTTTTGGCTCAATACTGTCCACGCGCGAGTCTCTGTCCAACTTACCAGAAATGGAGTATTTTGCCCGGGTGACTAACGCAGTAACAGGCTGTGAAACTGGTACAGTTTCAGTCCGTGTCGAATCTGAGTTTCCAACTATTGAGGCGTCCTTACTAATCCAAAGCAATACAAATTGTCAAAAGCCGTTCAATGGCCAGATTGAATTAGAGGGATTAGAACCACTATCTGATTATGGTTTTTCTTGGTACGATCAAAACATTGAATCAAAAGAAGAACCCATTTCTACAGAAACAGAATTGTCCAATCTATACTCTGGCGAGTATTTTTTGGCAATCAAGCATCTTGAGAGTGGATGCACTAAAGATTTTATAGCCCAAGTAGGTGAGAAATCTGCTATACCAGAAGTTAAAGTGCGAGTTAACGATCAGACGAACTGCGCCTTGCCAAATGGCTCTTTAGGTATCGCAGAGGTTATCGAAGGAGGTGTTTCTCGTTATATCACTGATTATAGGATAGAGTGGTCTGAAACTGAAGATTTTTCAAGTGAAACTTGGATAACATCAGAACTAACAGATTTAGCTGCTAATGACTATTATGTGAAAGTGTTTAACCCTCTATCTGGTTGCAAAACGGAAGCGCTGAAATACACCGTTAGAAGTGATACTATGGAACCAATAATTTCCTTAGTCAATATTAATAGCGAAAAACCTGCATTTGATGAATCAGGTGAGATTGAAATTAATGTAGAGTATTCCGGGGCGTATACCATCGGATGGTACAACGCCGAAGATCTCACAAGTACTATTGGCTCGGAACTGGTGTTAGACGGACTCCAATCTGGTAGTTACACTGTCTTGGTCAATTCTGATATGGGCTGTACGACTTCAACTGAGTTTGAAATACCCTTGGATAGCCGTAAGTTACAGTCAATCGAGTTTGACCTACCCTCTGAGGTATTTGTCGATACTGAATCGATTATATTGACAGCCACTTCAAGCAGTGGCCAAGAAGTCAGATTTGGCCTGAAGAGCGGTCCTGGTAGGGTACTATTGGGTGAGTTGGATGTTTTAGGTACAGGAGAGATCGAGTTAATAGCTGAGGTTGAGGCAAACGATGAATATTTTGCTGCATCGACCACTTTTAAGATCACTGTCAAACCTTTATTAAGTATCTCAGGTCTGGTGATCGGTGGTGCTTCAAGTGGTCAGGTGAGTTTATATGGCGGACAATGGCAGCAGGTAGCAGTGACTTCCTTCAGCGCTGGGGAGTACGCAATTGATGACTTAGAGCCTGGCTATTATTACCTCGAGGTTTCACCATCATCAATCATCGATAGTCAAGATTTGATCACTTACTACCCTAATGTATATTCTTGGCAGGAGTCAGTACTCTTGGAAGTCGTTGAAGATATGATCATCAACGTAGAATTAATAAGTGCTCCGACCAACGATGTTGGATCATCCGTAGAGGGTATAGTAGGTCACATTGATGGTAATACGTTATTCACAATAGGAGAGTTAAAAGAAGTCTCAGAGCCAGTAAGAGGTACCAAGGTTTACTTAATTGACCAGAGTAGTGGGATGGTAGAGGCTGCTGGTGTTACCTCATTTGATGGTAGTGTCTCCTTTGATCTTATCCCTACCGGCAACTACCACTTGTTCTTCAATGAAATCGGCAATGAACTAGACCTTTCGTCCGTTGTACTTTCTATTGATGATAATTCAAAAGAAAACACATTTACCCTTGAAATTGGTGACACAGACCAAATAAACCTTGTTGTAATATCTGGGATCGATGAGTGGTCGGGAGGTGAACTTACATTATACCCAAATCCAACAGATAACCAGGTCAATTTAGGTTTTGAGAGTAGATTGATTGACGTGGTGTCACTTAGAACTTATAATTTAACAGGCGCATTGATGGAAACCCAAGAAATTCTACCGGGAATTTCAAATCACGCACTCGACCTATCGACTTACCCATCAGGCACTTATCTAATTCATTTAACTGACCATCAAGGAAGCTTGATCAAGAGGGTGATCAGGCGATAAGTATCAGATTGAATTGCTAATAATTTTAGCTCATTAGCTAGGATTTTTAGTCATTCATGCCAATATTAGTATTCAGTATACTAACACATGTGGCAATTGATCGATTTTACTAATATTGATGAAGCGAGAGTAGAGCAGCTGGGAGCTAGGCCAACTACTGTAAGTGAGCAGAACTACAATCTAAAACTGTCTAGCAAACGTCTGAGATCAGGCAAATGCCAAGTGAAGTTTTTCGCTAGAATTGATACCAGGAAGGAACTTTATGGATATGTTCTGGTGGATGCCGAAGAAACTCTCAGAGATGTTGTTCGCTCGATTAAGAGCAGGTTAGATAAGGTTAAGTATAGAGATACTATTCACCATATCAATCTCTATGCTGTGGGACAGCACTCTGTGTTTAATGATAACTTTGTTGTATTTGATACTTAATAAATCAATGAGGAGGAAGAGATGGTTAAAGTCAATGAAAATATCAAATTCTTAAGAAAGCAGCAGGGGTATACTCAAGAGCAGTTTGCAGAGCTCATTGGTATCAAGCGCTCACTAGTAGGGGCATATGAAGAGGGACGAGCCGATCCTAGATTGAATAATCTCGTAAAGATGTCAGAAGTTTTCGATGTTTCTCTTGATGCATTGATCAGTAAGGACGTAAGCTCTGAAGAGGCTTTTGCTAAAAATGGCAGGACTCAGTTACCTGGTCCAAAAGTCTTGGCTATTACCGTTGATAAGAATGATAGAGAAAATATTGAATTTGTGCCACAGAAGGCTTCAGCAGGCTACCTAAACGGCTTTTCTGATCCAGAGTATGTGGAAGAGTTACCTAAATTTAACCTTCCTAGTTTATCTTCCAGTGCTACATATCGAGCTTTTGAGATAAGTGGTGACAGTATGCTACCACTACAATCAGGCACAATCATCATAGGCCAGTATATAGAGCAGTTGCAGGACATACGTAATGGTAAGACCTATGTTTTACTTACGAAGAGCGAAGGTGTGGTATACAAGAGGGTTTTTAACTACATAGAAGAGAAGGGAAGTCTTTTTTTGGTTTCTGATAACAAGACCTATTCATCGTATGAAGTTTCGCCTACTGATGTATTGGAAATATGGGAATCTCGGGCTTATGTAAGTATGCAGTTTCCTGATGACAGAGACGTAGGAGATATGACCTTTGACAAGTTGACAGGTATAGTACTTAACCTACAGTCTGAAGTTGTTAAGATCAAGGACCAGCTCCTTGAATAGGTCGTATCATAGACCATTCAGGTAGCCTATGGAAAGCGATCTTCTGTTGACTTCCTTTTATTTGACAAACACTATTTTCACTTTTTCATATTTATGTGAATCAAGTTTTAAAGGTTTGCGTTTTACTAGCTGTTTTAACCGCAACCTTTGCGCAATAATTGCATCTTTCATTCGTACTCATCACAGCCACTGTGAAACGTATCTTAGCAGCTATCATCTTTTGTTTTTTTGTGCAAATTGTTCTTGCACAAAAAGTCACTATTTCTGGTAAGGTTACAGAGGTTGCCACCGGTGTGGCCGTACCTTTTGCCAATGTAGTGGTCCAGGGGACTGGCATTGGTACTACGACGGATTTCGACGGGTACTATTCTTTGGATGTAAATGGAGAATACGATAGCCTCACAGTCAGCTACATAGGCTTCATTCCTCGTACAAAACTGATATCTCGCCAAAGTGAGCAGGTTATTAATTTTCAACTGGATGAAAATGTGGTTAGTCTTGACGATGTAGTTGTGTATGCCGGGGAAAACCCTGCGTTTGAGATCCTGCGCAATGTCGTCGATAATAAGAAAAAGAACGATAAAAGGAGTATCGATGCTTATCAGTTTGAAAACTATACAAAGATCGAAATTGGCGTGGATAATATTTCTGATAAGTTTCGTCAGAAAAAGGTTGTCCAAAAGATCACTTCCGTATTAGACAGCATTCAGGTGATTGCAGGAGAGGATGGTAAGCCCATACTTCCGGTATTCATTTCGGAGGCCCTTTCAACGGTCTACTACCGCAATAGCCCCCAGATGAAGTATGAGAATATTCAGAAAACTAAATTAACAGGTGTAGGCATTACAGATGGTACGCTTACATCTCAGGTTATTGGTGGTTCATTTCAAGAGTACAATTTTTACCAAAACTGGATGAATATTGTAGGTAAGGAGTTTGTTTCCCCTATAGCGGATGGATGGAAGCTTTACTACGATTATGATCTCGTCGACAGTCTTTATTTAGGTGATCACTACTGCTACAGGCTTGATTTTTGGCCTAAGCGTGAACAAGATCTGGCGTTCAATGGTACTATGTGGATTACCAAACAGGAGTACGCTATTCGGCGAATCGATGTAGCTGTAAACAAGTCGGCCAATCTCAACTTCATTGAGAAAATTAAGATACAGCAGGACCTTAAGCCAACAGCACAGGGACCATGGTTACCTGAGAAATATCGTGTGGTGGTAGATATAAGCGAAATCACGAATGAAACGGCAGGTCTCATTGCGAAATTCTATGTATCTACCCGAGATATTCAATTGACCGAACCCAAAAGTTTTAAGTTCTATCAAGCTCCCATCACCATGGAAGAAGATGTAAGGATGGATGATGAAGCATTCTGGACCAAATACCGGCACGATTCATTGACGAGTACGGAGCAAAATCTCTTCCAGATGATAGATACGCTTAAGACCATTCCGGTAATCAAGACATATACGGATATCTTAAAGACGCTAGGCTCATTTTACTACAGAATGAAGTATGTCGACTTAGGTCCGTATACGGCCATCTACGGCAATAATAATATTGAAGGTCTGAGGTTAGGTTTTGGTGCGAGAACCAATATTGATTTTAGCAAAAAATGGGTGCTACAATACAGATTTGGTTATGGCTTTGATGATCAAAACTGGAAGCACAGAGCTAACCTTAAGTACATTGTGTCCAGAAAACCATGGACGACCGTCGAGTACGAATACAAAAATGACATAGATGCAATATGGGGGCTCAATGGTGGACTTGAAAACAGCACCCTAATTTATGCATTAAGCAGATTTGGTAACCTTCAGGAGCCGTTTCAAGTGAGGCGCAATGCGATAAAGTTTAGCACTCAGATATCAAAAGGATGGTCTCAAAAAATTGAATTCTCCAATCAACATCACAACCCTCTTTTCGATTTTCAATACTATACTGACCCTGGTCTTACCGATTCATCTACAGGTACAAGCTTCACCACTACCGAGTTGAGCCTTGAGACACGATTTGCTAGAGATGAGACGTTTGTCATCAATGATAATAACAGGATCAGCCTCGGCACTCTAAAATGGCCTGCTATCGATGTGCGCTACACCTTGGGGCTAAACAACACACTCGGAGGTGATTTTGAGTATCACAAACTGGAAGGCAGAATCACTAAAAAACAGAAGATGGGTTTCATGGGAGTTTCTGACTTAGAGCTGAGCGGAGGCTATGTTTTCAACCAGCTTCCTTACCCCTTGTTAAAAAACCATATCGGAAACCCGACAAGCTTTTACAGCGATAATGTATACAATATGATGGAGTTTTTTGAATTCACGAGCGATCATCATGTTTCCATGAGAGTACGTCATCACTTTGAAGGTTTGCTCCTCAACAAGGTGCCTGTCATTAAGAAGCTCAAATGGCGAATGACGGCTACCGCAAATGTTCTCTTTGGAGGTGTCAGGCCCGAAAACTTCGAGACAATTCCCGATAGGTTTGATAGTGATGACAACTTGGTAGCTCCTTTTAAGGCACTTGATTTTTCAAGACCTTATGTGGAATTAGGCTATGGTATCGAGAATATATTCAAGGTTTTCCGTATTGATGCCTTTCATAGGATCACCTACCTTGAGAATACTTCGGCAAGAAAGTTTGGATTGAAATTCAGCTTCCAGCTTATCCTGTGATGCTTTACCTAACTTTGTAGACATGATCTTCAGAGTTGCCATTCATCTTATTTCTCTGGTTGTTTTTTTTTCATCTTGCGACGGAATTTCTAAGAAGGAACAAATTCCGAATGCACCGTTTCAACTCAACCAATATCTCGAAGAAGCTATTACAAGACTTAGTGCCGAGCTGGAGACACAGCTATCAATAGATCGCTTGATCAAATTGGGAACTTTGCTGGAACAGAGCCACTGGCCTGAATACGCTGTTGGCTGGGCAATAGCAGCAAATCAGCATAGCTACCAAAATGCTCACCTTAGCACACTGCTTGGTCAGTATTACCTTGCCGCAGGTGATCCGTTGAAAGCGCAAGAGTATGCATCCCGAGCAAATCAACAAGGCTGGCAATCAGTAGAGTTTTATCAACTGCAAGCAGAGATATCTACTCAGAGTAAGGCTTATCCGCAGGCGATTGATTACGTCAATCGTGCGATTTTAATCAACCAAAGTGACTACTATCTCTATCAGACCAAGGCAGATATTTATTTGACACTTGGGGATACTGTTAGTGGGATCAACTTTTTAGAAAAAGGCCTTTCACTTCAACCTCGCCTTAGAGATATTTCTGATAGGTTGATAGGACTCTATTTGTTGGGTAGAAAAAACCATGCGGCCATAGATTTGATTAGGGAGATGCAGAGCTATTACCCGAATGACCCTAAACTTGTATTACAAGAGGTGGACTACTTCCTATCGGAGAATAAGGTTGATTCTGCTAAGTTCAGGCTTATTGAAAAAATTGGCCACAGTCAGGAAGACAATATTCCCTTGAAAACCAGCCTTGCTGACATATACCAGGAACTTGGAACGGCAGATTCTTCTTTGTTAATATCAAGCCAGTTGCTGAGTATTGATAGTACACTCATTGATGAACATATTAGGCAAGGACAGCTTTATGACCAAAAGAACTTTTTGAGTAGATCACTAGACTCATATAATCGAGCGTTGCAGCTAGATTCTACCTCTATTTTAGCCTCATCAGGCCGACTCAAAGTATTGAGAAAATTGGCATATTTGCGGGAATTGCGAGAGGCCAAAGAGCAACTCAATCAATTTCAAAGTTTAACACCAAAGAAGAACTAAATACCAGTAATGAGTGACTCGCTGATCAAAGTAACCTTTCCAGATGGAGCGGTACGAGAGTATGAGAAGGGTACGACCAGTATGGACGTTGCTGTTAGCATTAGCGAAGGGCTAGCGCGTAACGTATTAGCAGCCAAAGTGAATGGTGAGATCTGGGATGCGTCAAGAGCTATCGATGATGATGTTGATATTCAGTTTCTCACATGGAACGACGATGATGGCAAGGCTACTTTTTGGCATTCATCAGCTCACTTAATGGCCGAGGCGCTGGAGGCACTTTATCCTGGTATCAAATTCGGTATTGGTCCGGCAATTGAGCAAGGGTTTTATTATGATGTAGATTTTGGTGACATTGAGTTCAATGGTGAAGAGCTTGACAAGATCGAAGCTAAGATGCTTGAGTTAGCTCGTCAAAAGAATCAGTACTTCAGACAGGAAATATCGAAAAATGAGGCTATTGCCTATTTCGAAGAAAAGGGAGATGAATATAAACTTGACCTGCTGAGGGATCTTGAGGATGGTACAATCACCTTCTACAAACAAGGTGAATTTACCGACTTATGTAGAGGTCCGCATATCCCTCATACTGGATTCATAAAAGCAACTAAGATTCTCAATATTGCTGGCGCCTACTGGCGCGGTGATGAGACAAAAAAACAACTCACCAGACTCTATGGCATTACTTTCCCTAAGCAGAAAGAGCTTACAGAGTATTTGCACATGCTTGAAGAAGCTAAGAAACGAGACCATCGTAAGCTTGGTCAGGAGCTAGAGCTCTTTACTTTTTCGAGTAAGGTTGGGCAAGGACTTCCTCTCTGGTTACCCAAAGGCACTATGCTTAGGGAGAGACTCGAGTCGTTTATGAGGAAAGCCCAGATCAGGTCAGGATACGAGCCAGTAGTGACACCTCATATAGGAAGTAAACAGCTGTACGTGACTTCTGGTCACTATGATAAGTATGGTGAGGACAGCTTCCAGCCAATCAAGACGCCTAATGAGGACGAAGAGTTCTTCCTTAAGCCGATGAACTGTCCTCACCACTGCGAGATATACAAGACTCGACCAAGATCTTATAAGGAGCTTCCCTTGCGCCTGGCGGAATTCGGTACCGTATATCGATATGAGCAAAGTGGTGAGTTGCATGGCTTGACTAGAGTACGTGGTTTTACACAGGATGATGCGCACATCTTCTGTACGCAAGATCAGGTTAAGGACGAGTTTAAGAAGGTGATAGACCTTGTGCTACATGTATTCAAAGCATTGGGTTTCGAGAACTATACAGCGCAGGTGTCACTTCGAGATCCTGAAAACAAGGCTAAGTACATTGGCAATGACGAGCTCTGGGATACAGCAGAGCAGCAGATCCAGGAAGCGGCAGAAGAGAAAGGTTTGAAGACCGTAGTTGAACTTGGGGAGGCGGCATTTTATGGTCCAAAACTGGATTTTATGGTGAAAGATGCCCTCAACAGGAGTTGGCAGCTCGGTACTATCCAGGTGGATTATAACCTACCTGAAAGATTTGAATTGGAGTATATCGGGGCTGATAATCAAAAGCACCGTCCAGTTATGATTCACCGTGCCCCATTTGGTTCGCTAGAACGATTTGTGGCTGTACTCACAGAACACTGTGCAGGCAACTTTCCACTTTGGTTATCTCCGGATCAAATAGCAGTATTGCCAATTTCTGAAAAATTTGCAGACTATGCTCAGGACGTTTTCCAGCAATTACAGGCAGGAGATATTCGCGGCTATATCGATCATAGAGATGAAAAAATCGGTAGAAAGATCCGTGATGCGGAGGTGAAAAAAGTGCCTTACATGCTGATAGTAGGGGAGAAGGAACAGGTAGAGTCTAAGGTATCAGTCAGAGAACATGGTCAAGGTGATCTGGGGCAGATGGGGCTCAAAGATTTTGAGACATTATTTAATAATAAAATCGCAGCAGCGATATCGTAAACATTGAAAAAGGTTGGTTTTTATTTAGGCAATTTCTTTCGATATTTGCGACCTTAAAATTTCTTGAACTAAAAAAGGAGGTAAACAATCGGTAAACAGCGGTACCAGGGGTTTAAACGAAGAGGCAGAGTAGAAGAGCCTTATCGTGTAAATGAGCGAATTACAGCCCCGAAAGTAAGAGTCGTCGGTGATAATGTGAAGGTGGATGTATATCCAGTGGAGCAAGCTATCAAAATGGCTAAAGAACAAAGCCTGGATTTGGTAGAGATTTCACCTAAAGCAGACCCGCCTGTTTGTAAAATTATCGATTACTCAAAGTTTAAGTACGAGCAAAAGAAGAAGCAGAAGGAGATCAAAGCCAAAGCTCAAAAGACTGTAGTCAAGGAGATTAGATTTGGTCCCAACACTGATGATCATGATTTTAAGTTCAAGCTAAATCATGCACAGAAGTTTCTGAACGAAGGTGCCAAAGTAAAGGCATACGTTCACTTCGTTGGTCGTACGATTGTGTTCAAGGAAAGAGGTGAGATATTGTTGCTCAAGTTTGCCCAGGCTCTGGAAGAGTTGGCCAAGGTCGAGCAACTACCAAAACTGGAAGGAAAGCGCATGATATTAATGCTAGCGCCAAAGCCAGTAACAAAGAAGTAATTAAGTAAAACAAACAATAGAAATGCCTAAAGTTAAGACTAAGTCAGGCGCCAAGAAGAGGTTCAAACTTACAGGAACTGGCAAGATCAAGCGCAAGCACGCTTTCAAAAGCCACATTCTGACTAAGAAAGAAACGAAGCAAAAGCGTAATCTGACGCACATGGGACTTGTACACAAGTCTGATGAAAACAATGTGAGGGACATGCTACGCATCTAACTCCGGTTTTATGTTTAACCAGATTATTGGCTTTGTCAAGAGCCTTGTTTTTTCAAGGACGCCAATATTCAAAAAATCAGTAAAATGCCAAGATCAGTAAATCATGTTGCGGCAAAGGCCCGCAAGAAAAAAGTCCTGAAGCAAGCCAAAGGCTACTTCGGTAGACGCAAGAATGTTTGGACTGTAGCTAAGAATGCAGTCGAGAAAGGCCTCACTTACGCTTACCGCGACCGCAAAGCGAAGAAAAGGGAGTTTAGAGCACTTTGGATCCAGAGAATTAACGCAGGTGCAAGAGAGCATGGAATGTCCTACTCTGAGTTGATGGGAAAGATAAAAGCAGCAAATATTGACCTCAATCGAAAGGTGTTGGCCGACTTGGCCATGAACCACCCCGAGGCTTTCAAAGCTGTAGTAGATAGTCTGAAATAGACTAATCCGACTAGAAAATCAGAACCTCGGCCAACCACCGGGGTTTTTTTGTTTTTTGACAGTTTAAGAAACACTTTTGACGCGATGAAAAGGCGAGGCTTTATATCAAAAGCAGCAATGGCAGGTACCGTAATGGCGCTACCGCAGAGTTCAATGGCGGCAGTGAATCAGCGAATTAACATTATCAAACCTAATGCGCTACGCAAAGGAGATATCGTTGGCCTGATTACTCCGGCAAGCGCAATTTCTAGAACTGCCTTTGAAAGCTCATTGTCCAATCTGGAGGCACTAGGATTTAAGGTCAAGTATTCACCAAACATGCGCGTCAAGAAAGGATTTCTAGCAGGGACAGATGCACAGCGGGTTAAAGATCTTCACGACATGTTCTTAGACAGTCAGGTCTCGGGAATATTCTGTGCAAGAGGTGGATATGGGTCAGGTCGATTGGTTAGTCAGCTTGATTATGATCTTATCAGAAATAATCCCAAAGTTTTCATAGGCTACAGCGACATTACCGCGCTGCATTATGCTATTCACGCCAATACGGGATTGGTTACTTTTCATGGTCCTGTAGCAGCTTCCTCCTTTCCAAAGTCAACAGAAAAGTACTTCGAAGATGTGGTGATCAAGGGCAAGGAAGTGAAGCTTAAGGCCGTCAGCAAGCCTGATGAATCCAATCGTGCTTTTTATTCATTTGTCATTAAAGATGGAACCGGACAAGGCCCTTTAGTTGGTGGTAATTTGTCACTGATGGTATCATTGATGGGTACACCTTACGACCTTGACTTTGATGGCAAGATCGTGTTTATCGAAGAGATAGGAGAGTCCCCTTACAGAGTGGACAGGATGCTAACACAAATACTCAACAGTGGAAAATTGAATAAAGCAGCAGGAGTTGCCTTAGGTGTTTTCAATGGTTGTGAAACTCGACCTGATGATCCAGATTTTGGCGATAGCCTGTCTCTCAAGGAAGTGTTGGAAGACCGACTATCGTCACTCAGCATACCGGTCGCGTATGGTTTTCCGATAGGTCATATCAGTGAAAATGCAACTTTGCCGATGGGTGTTCCAGCAAGTCTAGACACTTCCAAATTCACATTATCACTATTAGAAAAGGCAGTAGCCTAAATCTATGTTTTCAGAAGGATTAATAAACAGCTTTAGGGGGCTAGAGACGCCATTTTATTACTATGACATGTCGCTGCTCGACCGTACACTAGGCGTGGTAAAGGATGCAGCCATTGAGCACGGCTATCATGTGCATTATGCCATGAAGGCAAATTGTAATGCGGAGATACTTAAGGCGGTCAAAGCAGCTGGCTTAGGAGTTGATGCTGTAAGTGGTAATGAAGTGCAATTGGCCATCGATTCGGGGTTTGGTCCGGATCAGGTAGTCTTTGCTGGGGTAGGTAAATCAGATCGTGAAATCTCATTAGCGCTAGGCCATAAAATCTTCTGTTTTAACTGTGAGTCTGCACAGGAATTGACAGTGATTAATAATCTGGCAAAAGCTCAAGGAACAATTGCCGGAGTAGCATTGAGAATTAATCCCAATGTGGACCCTAAAACACATAAATTCATCACAACTGGCCTGGAGGAGAACAAGTTTGGCATCAATCCATGGGAGCTCGATGAAGTGATGAATACCATCCGTGGTTCTGATCATGTAAGACTCAAAGGATTACATTTTCATATTGGTTCGCAGGTAGTGGATACGAGTCGCTACCAGTTACTCTGTGAGAAGGTGAATGAAATTCAAAACTGGTTCGATGATCGAGATATTTCGATTGAATTCGTCAATGTAGGTGGAGGTTTGGGGATTGATTACAACCGTCCTGATGTACACGCCATCCCTGAGTTAAGAACCTATTTCGACATCTTCAAAAGCCACTTGAACTTACCATCTGGTCGACAGCTTCATTTTGAGTTGGGACGCTCGATCGTCGGACAATGCGGTAGTATCATTTCTCGTGTCTTGTATACGAAGCAGGCCAGGAAAACAACCTTTGCCATTATTGATGCTGGTATGACAGAGTTAATTCGTCCGGCGCTTTATCAGGCCTATCATCAGATTGATAATTTGACAGGTGAGGGTGCTGAGGATACCTATGATATCGTAGGACCTATTTGCGAGACTTCAGATGCTTTTTTACGTGGCATTCACATGTCCAAACTCGAGCGAGGGGATCTTGTGGCAATCAGATCGACAGGTGCCTACGCTGAAGTAATGGCTAGCCAGTATAATCTTCGAGATAAAGCCAAATCTTACTTTAGCTCGAATGAGTTTTTGAGAGACTAAGTCAGTCTAATCTATTCTGCTATATTGCCGGAGTAGCTCAATCACTTCTTCTTTAGGTAGTGCGTTGACCGTTCTGCCATTGCCAGTCATTGTTTCAGCTGCAAAAAGAGAGTTAAGTATGGCCTCCTCGGTTGCTTCAATAGCCGCCATAAATAGTGGAGTCATGGCATCATTATGTAGCCCAGGTGTTTCAAGCAGTCCGTTACTCATTTCATAAGGAATGCGGACAGCTTCATTTGTTGAAGCGGCGATTACATAATCACCACTTCCATTGGATGCAATACCACCAGTTTTCGCTAGACCCATTGAGGCTCGCTTCGCAAGTCGTTCGAGATTGCGACTGTCAAGAGGAGCATCTGTGAGCACGACAATCATGCAAGATCCATCGGCTTTTTCTAGTGCGCTTTTGAATGGATAGTTGTTCAGAAGTTTACCTATCGGAACACCGGCGATTTCTAGTACACCACCAAAGTTGGTTTGCACGATCACCCCAACTGTAAAACCGCCAAGGGATTCTGGTAATAATCGTGAGGCTGTACCGATACCTCCTTTATAACCAAAGCATCGCGTGCCAGTTCCAGCTCCTACGTTACCCTCTGAGATATTACTAGAACTAGCTTTGTTAATAGCGTCTAACACATGAGCCTCTTTCACATGTCTACCGCGAATGTCATTTAAGCTCCCGTCGTTTGTTTCACCCACAATAGCATTGACAGAGCGAACGTTTTCATTTCCCGGTAGGTTGAGCGTATATCCGATCACAGCATTCATAGCTGCGGGTACGTTCAATGTATTGGTGAGTATGATAGGTGTCTCAATGTTGCCGAGTTCTTGGACTTGACTGATGCCAGCAACTTTTCCAAATCCATTGTGGATGTAGATGGCCGCAGGAATCTTCTCTTGAAAAATGTTTCTTTGGTGTGGGATTATTGCCGTGACACCAGTTCTGATATTTTCACCTTCGACAAGTGTTACATGCCCGACCGTAACTTCGGGCACATCAGTGATGGCGTTGTTTTTTCCGGTAGGTAATACGCCAATCTCTACTCCATAGTCACGCAATCTCTGAGCTTGAATCTGTTGGATCAATAATATCCCTATGATCAAGAATCTTATCATAGCACAAAACCCAGGATTAGGTATAACACTAAAGTAACACTGCCAGCTACCAGCGCATAAGGAAGCTGTGTCTTTACATGATCAATATGGTCACTAGCTGAAGCCATAGATGAAATGATTGTCGTATCGGATATAGGCGAACAATGATCGCCGAAAACACCACCACCAAGTGCCGCGGCAATGGCCAATGATACATTGGTGTCGAAGGATTGTGCCATAGGTACAGCGATTGAAATCATAATAGCGAAGGTGCCCCAGGAGGTGCCTGTTGAGAATGCGATAAAGCAGCTTACAATGAAGACGATGGCAGGGACCAAGCTAGGAGAGAGCCAGGCTTTTGATACTTCAGCTACATAGATACCGGTACCCAGATTCTTGCAAAGGCTGCCAATCGCAAATGCCATGACCATCAGCAGAGCCAGTGAGATCATACCGGACATTCCTTTCAGTGTCAAGTCGATCAATTCTTTACCAGTCATGATCTTTTGGATCATGTACATGACTGCACTTACGAGCAATGCCGTGATCACTGAATATAACACTGAAGCGGAACCCGAACCTTGACCTATTGCTTCGAAAATCCTACCTATGCCTGAAGTCTCGCTCTCTGCTGACCATCCAGTGTACACCAGCATGATCGGCATCATCACCACCATTGTGGCGATTGGGATGATCATATTACGCGCTCGAATGGGAATGTCCGATTTGGCCTCAAGCACAGTTACCTCGTCCGAGACCATGGGTATAGCATCGTCATTGATGACTTTGCCTTCCTCTATGGCTCGTAGCTCTGCTTTTTTCATCGGTCCATAGTCCTTACCAGAAAAAATGAAGTAGAATACTAGGATCACTGCCAGGAATGGGTAGAAGTTGTAAGGAAAGGCTCCCATCAATGTCTGAAATGGATTCTCAAAATTTTGAATGACAAGCAGTCCCATGATGTATGCACCCCAGGCATTAAACGGAATCAAAATGCTTGATGGTGCGCTGGTAGAGTCTGCGAGATAGGCGAGTTTTTCTCTGGGTATTTTCAGCCTATCGGTAACGGGTCGGTAGAGTGTACCTACTGTGAGTACGGAGATGTTTGACTCCACAAATATGATGAGACCCGTACAGGCAGCCATCACTTGTACGACAAGTCGGTTGTCACCCCACTTGCTTGATTCCAATCGCTTGAGAAGCTGATCGAGTTTGTTAATAAATCCATTAACGCCACCACTTCGCTGGATGTAAGCAATTAATGCACCGACCAACAGTGTGAAAATGATAGTGCGGGTGTTCCCGTCATCTTTGAATACATCCACCATTGCCTGGATGGTGGCGAATGTGCCTTCTATCAAGTTACCTTGATTGATGATCACCCAACCCAGCCATATACCTATAATGAGTGCAATGAAAACTTGCTTAGTGCGAATGGCTAACGCAATCGCAATCACAGGTGGAAGAACAGACCAAAAACCGTAGTGCTCCATAAATGACTCAATCTAGCAGCCAAGCTACAAAATCAGTCATCAAATGCCTGCTTCGATTTGATGAAAGAAATTAGTTAGTAATTTCGGAGCATGATGAAATACTTCATTTATTTAATGCTTACATCAATGCTATTGGCTTGTGATTCTACCCCTCAGCAACAAGACAATGGCTTGGAATCCCTTTTAACGGAATTGAAGGGGCAATTCGCTCCTGACGGGAGAGTGGCCATATTCAAAGTCGAAGCTAAGTCTTCAAAAGGAGGTATAGTCATTTCTGGTAAGACCGATATGTTAGAAGCTAAGACAGCATTGTTTAATTCACTTAATGAAAAGCAGGTCTCATACATCGACAACCTGGAAGTACTTCCATCTGAAAAGTTAGCAGGTAAGCATTGGGGGATTATCAATAACTCGGTTTCGAATATAAGATCTCAACCGAGACATTCTGGTGAATTAGCGACCCAGGCGTTACTGGGTATGCCTGTCAGGGTACTGGATCAGGAAGGGGAGTGGTACCTTGTGCAAACGCCTGATGACTATATCAGCTGGATAGATCATGGTGGACTGATCCTTATGAATGAGGCTGATTACAACGAATGGCAATCTAAGACCAAGGTGATCTATACGGCTGTTTCTGGTTACGCATATATGGACGAGGAAGAATCGGGTAATGTGAGCGATCTTGTGTTGGGTGATGTGCTATCTATGGCTGGTGAATCGACCAATCATTTTGAGGTCGCCTACCCTGATGGACGAACAGCGTATCTAAGGAAATCTGAATCAATAGAACTCGAAGAATGGATTAGTCTGACAAATGAAGAAGCTGAACCGATGATTGATCAGGCAATGGACTTAATGGGTCGACCATACCTTTGGGGAGGTACTTCTGTTAAAGGTATGGACTGTAGCGGGTTTACTAAGAGTCTCTATCTAATGAATGGATTGATCATCCCTCGTGATGCCTCACAACAAGTACACGCTGGAGAGCTGGTTGATGATAAGATGGAGTGGGGCAAACTACAGCCCGGTGACCTTTTGTTTTTCGGTAGACCAAAATCAGAAGAGTTGAGAGAGCGTGTCGTCCACGTAGGGATGTGGGTTGGTGACAGTTCCTTTATCCACGCGTCGAAACAAGTTAGGATCAGCTCAGTAAATTCAGCTTCTCCTAACTATGATGATTTTAATACTAATCGTTACTTGCGCACCAAGCGATATTTGAACTTGCTAAGTGGAAACATTATTGATTTGCGGAAACTGAATATTTATACACAATCAACCTTTGCCAATGCTGCTTCTACAACACCTTAATTATATATAGGGATATTTCATCTATATAATTAACGTGTCTTTTCCGTAGAAACCGTTAGTTGATAACTTCTTTGGCTGTGGGATGCTCACTTCCTGCAATGTACCTGTATGAACTAAAAATCTTTGTAACAGCATCTTTGATCAAATCGTCCACTTGTTTGGACCTCCGTGAATACCTAAGGTCGAGACTACCTTGCCAGACAATTTTAGCGGTAGCTGCATCTTTTAACTCAAGGAGTAGTATAGACTCAGTGAAAGTCCTCTCGTTGATATTATAGAAGTACCCGAATGGATCATAAAAAGACCTGCGATAAGAGAAGGCATCTACATCGTAAGTGGTCTGTTGATTAGAGATCAGCTCATATCTTAAAGTAAGGTCCGGATAGGATGTTGACTGCTGGTACTTGCGACTCGCCATTTCTTCATGCAAGACTTTTTCGAGACGTAGTAGCTCGTTCGGTTTTTTGATATCCTTAGCGTCAGCCTTAGTTTTAAGATGTTCCAGTTGATAACTGAAATAGTTTGAGAAATCACTACCACTGTTAGTGAAAGTCACAACATCGTAAGTTGCGCATGTCGTCATCGATAGTAGGACTGCTAAAGCGAATAATAGTGAAGCCGTGTTGTTCAAAGTCATCTTATTCATTACTAACGGGTGGACTGCCCTATTGAGTTTTCTTTTATAGTTAAAGCTACTAGTATTTGTATGCTTACTATAGGCATATGAGTTCTGCTCAGGCGCGATTCACTATTCCTCTCTAATCTGCTATCTTTGATCTATCTCATATTCATCATTTGTCTATGCCTAAGTATTTGATTTTCTGCCTTTCTATCTTTTTTATAATGTATGCTATAGGGCTTGTGGAGGAAGTGGGAAAGGAACAGATAGAAAAAGACATGTCGAAAGAGACGCTTTACAATCTCCTTGAATCTGCTAAAGAAGACATCAGCAAGCAATACCTCCATGTAAGTGAAGAGCATCTTGACCGTGCCATTGCTTATATGCAAAACATAGAGGAGTCCCTGGATAGAGAGAGCAATAGTGTCATAGATGAGGCTATCGCTGGTCTTCAGCAGGTGGAGGAAGACATTAGAAACAGGGTGATCTATGAGGATGATCTCAATATGGCTTTTGCCAAGGCGATGAATGCGCTGGCGTTTGCACATCTCGTAGTTTGTGAAGAGGAGATCAGCAATGATCAACTGGACAAAGCACTCCAATCCTTAAAGGCTGCCATCAAGCACCTGGAGCATTCTATGAAGTATTCCTCCGGAGAGCTATTGGAAACTGAAGAGGAGCTCGTAAAAGAACTGGCTGACCTCTCAGGTAGCGGAGACATCACAGTGGAGACTGTTCACAAAGATGCTGAGAAGGTCAGATCTATCATCATGAGCAAATGATGTACTCTAAAGGGTTGGGATGTCCTTTTAAAGTATATAATGAGCGATTTTACACGATCAGCGTATGACAATTACACTATTCGGACAATTTTAAATGAAAGTATAGTTTTTTTAAGAGAATGATAATATTTTCGCAAGCGACTAAAGCACTGAGACCGATGCAGGCCTGGACTGTTGAAATTTGTGAATCAAATCATTTTGATTATTCAAAATACCGGTTAATATTACGAGCAGTTTATGAAAATGCTTACTTTTGGCTTCAATCGAGGATTACCTATTTTTAGAGAAAGCAAATAAGACTTCAAAGAGCAATAATTAATACAACTAATAATTTGGTAAACTTTAATCTAATTTAATCACGAAAATTTAAGAACAATGAGTAAACTTAAACGATTACTTGGGGCACTATCCCTTGTAGCCCTTACTATCTTCTCGTCTTGCGTAGATGATGAGGTAGCTCCAGAAGTGGCAGCTTTGCGTCAGGCGCAGGTTGACCTTCTGAATGCTGAAGTGGCATTTCAGGATGCTGAAACTAGACTTGAGAATGCTCTTGCCGAAAGTCAGGAAATAGCAAACACTTATGCTTCAGCTACCAACGCTATTTCACTTCAGTCGCAACAAGCTACGTTAGATGGACAGCTTTCTGACTTAGCCATACAGTTGGCAGAGGCTGAAGCTGATTTGACTGCTGCTCAGATAGCAGCTGAAGAAGCAGCAGCTGATCTGGCACGAGTCCTTGCTACAGCTGGCCTTGAGGATGCAGCTTTCTACTTAGATCAATGGAATGCCGTTGTGTTCGGAGGTTTTATGGCTGATGGACATCTCATTTTCGGTGGTACTGGTCTATTGGCCACTCAGGCAATGATTGTAGATCAGACTGCTGAAGTAGCCGAAGCTGAATTGTTTTTATCTGAAGACAAGTCCGTAACTCAGGCTTTCCTTGATGCAAAGCTCGATGAGGCACTTGCTGACGCTCAAGATGATTTAGCAGCAGCTGAGGCTGATCTTCCTGTACAACAAGAAGTTTTGGCTGCTTTGGAGGCCAATGATAGACTTACAGCTATAGCTGCACTACAAGAATCTCTTTTACCGTTAGCTGACGATAGTGTAGCTGCAATTGCTGTTTTAGAAGCTGCTGAAGCTGCTTTGGAGGCTTTGGAGAATGTAGATGATGCTAATCTACAAGTAGTTATAGACTTTCAGGACCTTGATGATTCAGATAACTTCCCCAATCACAGAGATACATGGAGAAATTCTTTCGCTCGTGATTCTGCAGCAAGAGCAAACATCGCTGTATTCGAGGGCGAAGTTGATGCCTGGGAGGCGTATGCTGACTCTCTTCAGGCCATTTATGATGAGTTTTACCCTGTATTTGTAGCAGATTATGAGACGACTCTTGCTGAATTTGAGGCAGATACTGTCGAGACTTTCGGTAATCTTCCATCTAGTTCAGCTGGTGAAGATGAGTTGTTTGAACTAGAGGATGCCTATGCGTCTTATATGATTGAGTGGGGCTTGTTCCTGGCTAAAGATCTCGACGGTGATGGTAATCCTCCTACTTCTGCTGATACGACTGCTTTGATAGCCGCTCGTACTGCCTTTGATGGACTTAATGCGGCACAGCTTCTTGATAACCCTCGTGTGGGTAATCCTTTCTTATTGCCAACATTTAATGGTTTCACGGATGGATCAACATTCTTCACTTGGATGGATCCCCAGTCGGCACTTGAAGGAGCTAGAGCAACAGGTATTGGTGAAGGTAATGGAGTAGGTGGTGCTTTAGCGGCCTACATTACTGCTTCTGGAAATGATGGTACTGCTCAGATCGCTCATGATGACGCGGTAAGAAGGTTTGAAGTAGTAGATGAGTTCTATGGTAACATAGTTAATGAGTATAGAGGTCTTCAAGCTTATATAGACGCGGTGAAGGCTGGTACTGAAGAGGGTGGTGAGTACACTGGATCTGTTCCTGAGGCACCTTTAAGCTTGACTAATTTTGACGGACTTGCCTTCATGACACAGTATAGTGATCGTATCTCTGAACTTAACGTAGATCTTGCTGAACTACTTACTGAACTTGCAAAAGGAAACACGACAGTTGGTGAGATTTTTGATGAACTGTTCCCTCACTACTACGATGATGATGATGACGAGCTTCTTGCGGCGGATCCAGCTGACCCATCAGTTGCTTTCTCTCTTGCGGCATTGGCTGCTGAGGAGAAGACCGCAGCGGATGCTGCGAGCGATTTGACCTATGCTTTGACTATCATTAGTCAGGATGACATTGATGCATATCTTGCAGCCTTGGATGCTTTAGAGGACACTGAAGAATCTTTAGATACCTACTTCCAGAGCTTGGTTCCTGCACGGTTGGCTGTAGACGCGGCTGAAGATGCTCAAGACGCTATCACTGATCAGCAGGACGACATAAGGTCTCAGATTATGGATATAGAAAATGCCTGTGATGGATTTGTTGTGAATGGTGATGACTTTACAGAGTGTGGCAGCACAATTACTGAGCAAATTGAGGCTGTTGAAATGAAGATTGAAACTTACGAGGGTGCAGAGAGTGTAGATGGCTCAATACTTAACTTGACTAGAGCGGTTCTTGAAGCTGAGATCGACATAACTCTAGCGGCTAACGATCAACTCAAGGCAGAAGATATGCTAGCAGAGTTACAAGCAGAATTGGAAGCATTACAAACTCAAGAAGGTGTTCTTCAGGCCCTGGCGGATAAGTTCCAAGATTTGCTAAATACTGCTTTGGCAGAATAATATCTCTTTAGGAATTAGGTCGGGGAAAGGTTCCCCGACCATATCTTAACAAATTGAAAGTTTAATCCTAAAGACAGAACAATATGAAAAAATATATATTACTTGCTATCCTTCTGAGTTCTGGGCTTGTATTGCAAGCGCAGGATGATGGTGAGATAGACGAGGGGTATGGTCCAAAAAAGGGTGATATTACTGTTGAGATGCAGTTTGGCCGTTCAAATGTCATTAATGGTGGTTTGACGGTACCTAGTGCTCCCGGTAACAACACGAATTGGAGGGTACTTGCCAATAGTCCTTATGCGAATAACATTACTCTGGATAACAATCAGAATACCTTTGTAAATATGATTGGTGTGAAGGGAGGGTATTATTTGACGGATGAAATATCTCTAATTTTGGCGGGCGCTGTTCGAATGGACTATACACCAGGACAACCTAATGTACCGGGGTTCATTGATTCTGGTCAACCTAATGCAGCGTGGATACCTGCATATGCGGCTATTCCGGAACAGAATAGCACATTGCTAAATGTGAACATTGGTGGTGAGTATACTTTTGCTACTGACATGGAGCGCGTGTTCCCTTATTTAGGATTACATGTACCGTTTTATTATGCAAGGGAATCTCAGTTTGACCCGACTGTTAACGATGCAGCCATTGAAGGAACTGATAACGGAAGTGGTCTGAATAACACTGTAGTTGATCTGGGTACTCGTACTGGTGAAATATTTGGATTTGGTGCGCAGATAGTAGCAGGTGTAGATTACTATTTGATGGAAGGTTTTTATTTTGGATTTGAGATACGCCCTGCTTCATATATCTATGCTTACTCAAGCAGTAAGCCAGGACCTGGTTTGGAGCTACAAGAATCAAATACAAATACGTATTCCTTCTTCACACAACCATTTATGAAACTTGGATTCAAATTTTAGTGAATCTTTTAATGAAAGCTGATAGTTGGCTATCAGCTTTTTTTTTCAAACTGATAAACGCTTGAAAATAAGACCATTGAATTACAGTACATGGATGTATAATATGTGATTTGATTAAGATTAAAGTGAATAAAATATTATAGTGTTCACTGTAATCCCTGGTTTTATTAGATAATACTTTGTCGTTTACCACGAAAACCCCGCTACAGCGGGGTTTTTTATTTTTCATTGTTACTAGTTTTGCGGCCTTAAGAATTATTAAACTATGGGGCTAAAATGTGGTATAGTAGGACTGCCAAATGTGGGCAAGTCCACTCTGTTCAATGCAATATCATCCGGTAAAGCTGAATCAGCGAACTTTCCTTTTTGTACTATTGAACCGAATGTAGGTGTGATCACAGTACCAGACGCCAGGCTTACAATACTTGAGGGCTTAGTTCATCCGGATAAGGTTGTTCCTACATTCATAGAGTTCGTAGATATCGCAGGGTTGGTTAAAGGTGCCAGTAAGGGTGAAGGACTTGGAAATAAGTTTCTTGCCAATATCCGTGAAGTTGATGCTATTGTGCATGTGATCAGATGTTTTGAGGATGATAATATCGTTCATGTAGATGGAAGGGTTGATCCCGTTGCTGATAAGCAGGTGATCGATTTGGAATTGCAACTTAGAGACCTGGAGTCGGTTCAAAAAAGGCTACAGCGGTTGGAGAAGATAGCTAAGAGCGGTGATAAGGAAGCCAAAAAAGAAGTTGCTGTTCTTGATAGGCTACAAAAGCATTTGGAGAGTGGTTTAAACGTTAGATCGCTTGATTTGATTGCTGAGGAGCTTATCTATATCGAAGCGTTACAGTTGTTAACGTTAAAACCTGTTATTTATGCAGCTAATGTAGATGAAGACAGTTTGATCAATGGTAATGATTATGTGGCTGAACTACGAGATGAGATATCGGATGAAGGTGCGCAAATTGTAATCATATCAGCGGCACTTGAGGAACAAATCAGTGAATTGGAGGATAAATCGGAGCGCACGATGTTCTTAGAAGAATATGGGTTGAAGGAATCTGGTCTTGATAAGCTGATAAGAGCATCTTACGACCTCCTTGGATTGATCACGTACTTCACGGCAGGCAAGCAGGAAGTGAGGGCCTGGACCATAAAAAATGGATGGAAAGCACCACAAGCGGCTGGTACGATCCATACCGATTTCGAAAAGGGGTTTATTCGAGCAGAAGTAATTAAGTTGGATGACTATCAGAAGTACGGTTCTGAACTGGCCTGCAAGGAAGCGGGCAAAATGGGAGTAGAAGGGAAGGATTATCTAGTCAAAGATGGTGATATTATGCATTTCCGATTCAATGTTTAGCTGCTGCTATTACTCAATTACCTTATAAGTCAAACAATTTGACCGTTAGCGTGTTTTCTGAATACTGTTTCACTAAACATAGCTCTAACGTGAGAGTACGTATAATTTTTAGTCTTAAGAACAAGGGTGCTTCAGTACCTTTTCATCATCAATATCTACTCGCCCAGACTGCCAAAGCTATATTAATGTCTGGTGGAGATGAGGAGTTTATCAACTATCCATATTATCATTTTTCGGGCCTTAAAGGGCAGACACGTATTAGTAAACAGGGCCTTCACTTTTATAGCAGCAAGGTTACTTTGGTGTTGGCTAGTCCGTCTAAAGAGTATGTAGACTATTTTATAAAGTCGCTATTTAATCACACAGAAATTCAGGTTGGAAGTCTTTGGTTAAGGCCCTTGGAAGTCGAGCGAGAGGAATTTCCTGAAATACGCGACGAGACTAAATTCATTTGTATATCGCCAATTGTGTTGATGGCGCCATCACTGTTCGATGCTGGAGCGAAAAGGTTCATTGATCCTGAGACTGATGAATTCTCTGATTTGCTTTACGAGTCTACGATTTCCCGATTAGAGGCTTATGGGTATAACAGTGAGGAATTAGCAAGTTTTTTTAAGTTTCAGATAGTGCCAGACCGAGCGTATTTGGATAAGATCCGTAACTCAGGAAAGAAATTTGCAAGAATCTACCCTTTATATGATCAGGATGTTAAGTATGAAGTGCGTGGCTATACATTTCCCTTTACTTTATATGCATCTAAAGAAGTACAGGAGTTTGTCTTTACCTGTGGCCTGGGAGTATATGCTAACAAAGGTTTTGGTATGCTGGATATTGCGAACAGTGATCCTGTAAAGCGCACTTCTAAATACGAAATCGGAGAACCTAGCATCACTCTCAAGGAAGAAGAGTTAGTGCGTGTTTGAGTTGATGGATACATAGCCCACCACAAAATCAAATAGTGTTCCGGGTGGTCTATGATAAATTAATAGCTCATATTGATTTTCAGTTTCGAAGTAGCTCCCTTCTATTTGCCATGGTTGAGATGAATCAACCCAGTATATGTAATCATAATACCCTTGACGAATCAGAATATCTGTTTGATAGGTTTCTGTTGTCTTGTTATAAGTCAACTTGCTATCCTTGTTCTTTTGCCAAAGATTGAAATGTCCTAGCACATAAATGTCGCTTTTTTGCTTTGGCACATTCAATGTAAAGCGGGTCATAATATAGTCCTGTTCCAAAGGGCTGGCTCCAGGTTCCATCGTTTGATTAAAGTATTTTCCATTACGGTCTGGTAAAATTGAGTATGCTTGATTAGAGCGATTTTGATCGACTAGTAGGTTCGCGGAAGTGTGTTCAGGGCTTCTTTTTATTTCACCAATGTTTTGCCCTCTGTAGGTATATCCGCGGAGATCAAAGAACCTAAATTCGTTTCCCCCTTCGAAACTATTCTCTCCTGCGAAACCCTGAAATTCAAATGTGCCAATGTCTTCTCTAATCATTGAAGGCGACAGTCTTGTCAACGCATTGTCCCAACGTTGGTTTTGACGAATGACTACTTTAAAGTCCTGAATAGGGCTGAATGATTCCAGGTTACTGTAGTTGACACTGAACTCAAATTGATGCTTTTGGGGGTTCGAACGATTGATGAGACTATTGCCAAAAACGGGATTGATTTCAACGTTATTGCTAAAGACGACAAAGCGTCTTGTAAACACGAGTTTTTCTCCATCATCTCTTCTGTAGACAGCCAGGATATAGTTCCCTGTTTGTTTAACCCTTGGTACTTCTACGGAATAGCTGGTATATGGGATCTTGGTATTTTGTGAGTACTCATAGTTGACGATAGGAAACTCGTTAAACTCGAACAGGTATTCCAGTTCCGGCATATTCGATTTTTTCCAATCTGCATTGGCTCTGATGATCTTGAAGTAGTAGTCGGAAAAGTCATAGTAGAGTTCATCAAACCTCAAAATGAGAGGGGTCTCTTGACGCAGATTGATGATCTCTGATCTGAATTCCGGATACGGATCAAGGCTGAAAGGATATAATAGTACGTTCTTAATATTCTCATCATTGATCCTGTTTTCAAATGATATTGCTTGGGCCAGTGCACCTGCAATGCTCAAGCATGATGTTAGCCAAAGAATGATGAACTTTGTCAAGGTATCTCTTTTAGTCTTGGTTCCAACCAAATTTAGTCATGTTGTGTCTTTAACCCAGTAGCTTTTCCAACCTAACACCTGATGACCGGTTCAGATGAGGATTTGATAGAGGGCTGTCGTAAGGGCAGCAGAAGTGCGCAATACGCATTATATCAGCGCTATTCCAAGGCGATGTATGCCATCTGTTTGAGATATACAAAGTCTGTGCCTGAAGCCGAGGATGTCCTGCAAGAGGCTTTTGTCAAAGTCTTCAGCAAACTGGACAGCTTCAAAGGACAGTCGACATTAGGTTATTGGATTAAAAGGATCGTGATCAACACTGCACTTAATTACCAGAGAAGCAAGCTTTACCTCTATCCTATGGTAGATGTGGAGACTACAACCGAGTGGTTCGGTACGGAAAACACAATAAGCAATTGCAGTCACCATGAATTACTTGAGATGATAAGCGAATTGCCTGACGGGTCTCGTGTGATCTTTAACCTGTACGCTATCGAAGGATATAAGCATCACGAGATTGCGAGTATTCTGGAGATCAGCGAAGGCACTTCTAAATCTCAGTACGCAAGAGCGAAACAGCTACTTCAAGAGAAATTGCAACAAAAAGAAAGGGTCAACTATGGAGGGGTCTAAGCGGCAAAAGGATTTCGAAACCCTATGGGCTGAACGCTTCGCCAATGCTGAAGTAGAGCCTGCGGAGCATGTTTGGAAGAACATTAGTGGTGAACTGGCAAACAATCAGGTTGGTACTTATAAGAAGCGATTAGTTTATTATAAATGGGCAGCTGTAGCATCATTGTTTGTGGCATTCACACTTGGTGCTTTGTACTTTGGACAGATGGATCCTGCTTCAAGGAATGACCTATTGTCTTCAAACCAAACTCCGCAAAACCGATTAGACTTACAACAAACCAACCCAGACCAATCTCCTGTCCAATCAGCAGATGATACACAAAGTACCCTGGATGATCAGTATCAACAAGTAGCGGCAACCTTGGATCAAAACGACCCGACCGTGGTTGCAGATTCGCCGGATATCAGAAATTCAATAAACTCCAAAAAAGAAAACAACGCCGGGCAGATATTATTATCAGACAGAGAATCATTCGGAGAGCTTCCGCCTAATGGTATTACAGTCAGTCTTGAGGATCAATCATATTTTGCTCCCTCCCAAAACAATGTAATTGTCCTGACAGAAGATCCAGAGTCGCTAACTGAAAGCGTTGAACTATTGGGTCTCCCTCTCAAGAGCATATCTAATCCGACAATACTCTCATTGGCCTTTCTACCACAAAAGATCTATGCAGTGCCTGTTTATGCTAATGCTGAAGAGCAAGAAAATGAAGATAAAAGAGGTGGACTTTGGGCGGGGCTTAATATTGGTTCCGGAAACTTTGATCCCAACTATGGAGCACCTACAGGTAGTACAGATGAAGCTGCACTAGCTTCTGAGGATGCTTTTGCTCCTGCTTTGGATAGGAATACGGTTGGGCTTCCTTTGCAAGAGGAGAGTAGACCGGGTCCAACTATTGCCGTAGGTATCGATATTGGTAAGTCTGTAGGAGAAAAGTGGGTGATTCAAAGTGGGCTGAGATATGGTAGATATAGAGTTAATGCAGAAACCAACCTCGTGTTTAGTGATCCTGATGGAAGAACAGTGCCACTTTCATTTCAGAATAGAGAGGCGCTTTTTTCCTCTGATGAGGTGCTAGTGTCCAGTGAGACAGTAGAAGTTGATAATAACTTCCAACTGCTCTCTGTGCCATTCAAAGCCGGATTCTTACTCCTCGATAGTAGATTTAATATTCTACTGAATGCCGGGATGTCAGGTGATATTTATTTAGGTAATGAGTTGACCTCCACCAATAGTGCTTTTGATAATTATGAAATAGACCCGGGAGGAGCTTCACCTTATCGTAGGGTTCATCTCAATGGCCTGACCAGTGTTCAGCTAGGATATCAGATACAGGACAATTATTTCCTTAGCCTTGAGCCGAGTTATCGAAGAGCGTTCACTGACTTTGCGAAGACTGGCAATAGCTTTTCCAGTCGTCCTTCTAACATTGGACTCATGATCGGCTTCAGATATTTGTTTCAATGATTCCAACTGTGATGCAATACATGGGGTCTATAGATTAGTTTAAAAAACGTTGTACTATGAAATCTCAAACATCTACCGAAGAACTCGAAAAAAAGGAGCTTGGTCGCATGACAGTGCTGATATTGCTTATCATCTGCATGCTGGCCTTTATTGGTTTTGGTTGTGAGGACAAATGCGAGGAGTTTAGGTCTTACGTGGATCATATTCCGGTTTATGAGACTACAGAAGAGTTGAGGTCGCAGGTGGCTTTTACTGAACCAGCAGAGATCAACCTACCGGGAAAGATCTACTTGCTTGGCCAATACCTTTTTATCAATGAAGTGGGCAAAGGCATTCACGTAATTGATAATCAAGACCCTGCCAGACCCACTACACTCGGTTTTATTAATATTCCTGGTAACTATGATATGGCTGGTAAAGGCCAATACTTATACGCTGATAGCTACGTAGACTTACTGGTATTTGATGTGTCTGATATCAATAACATCACAGAGGTAAATCGAGTGGGGGGAGTATTTGAAAACTACTATAACACCTTTGGTTATGTGGATGCGACAGCTGGTATACTCGTAGAGTATGAAGAGAGACTTGTCGAAGAATTTGTAGAGACGGACTGTGGTTTTAGTGGATGGTCGGGAGATGAGGACGCTAGCGCACCTAATGTGTCTGCGCTCAGGGGTGCGCAAGTAGACGTATTATCAAGTTTTGCTCCTACATCTGCCGGGGTAGGTGGATCAATGGCGCGGTTTACAGTGGCAGGTGATCATCTTTACACAGTGGACATGAGCACTTTGCGTACATTCGATATCGCTGAGATCGATAATCCTGTTGCAGGTGTCACCGAGGAAATTGCATGGGGAGTAGAGACTATTTTTCCTTATGAGGACAAGCTGTTTTTAGGAGCACAAAATGGCATGCATATTTTTAGTGTCTCTAATCCAAGTACTCCCTCATGGCTATCTACCTATGAACATATTACAAGTTGTGATCCTGTCGTTGTACAAGATGATATCGCCTATGTCACATTGAGAGGCGGTACTGAGTGTAATGGCTTTACTAACCAGTTGGAAGTTATAGACGTTTCTAATCCGATCACTCCACAGTTACTTGAAGTGTATCCAATGCTCAATCCGCATGGTCTTGGTATTGATGGTTCTTGTCTATTCATCTGCGAAGGAGAGTTCGGTCTAAAAATGTATGATGCAGAAGATATCAGGACTATTGATCAAAATCTGACAAGACATTTTGAAGGTTTTCATGCATATGATGTCATTCCACTCGATGGTTTATTAATGCTCATCGGTAATGATGGACTCTATCAGTACACATACGATTGTGAATTGGGTGAGATCAATCAACTTAGTGCCATACCCATATTGCCGTTATAGCATGACAAAGTATTGTGTTATTGTTTTATCATTCCTGTTAACTTCTACAGTACTTGCACAGGATAGGGTAGACCTTCTTTATCTCAAATCGGGGGAGACCTTAAGAGGTACGGTGCATAGCTACCAACGAGGTGAATCAATGATATTTATACTCAGCACGGGGGACACTGTCAGAAGCCGGGCTGGTACGATGAATCTTATTAAAGGCATCAGGATAGGTAAACGGAATAAAAAAGGCTTTCAACAAAGGACTGCCGGATTCTGGCACCAGTACGAGTTAGGTGCCAACTTTGAAAATGAGGCAGGAACTACGCTTTATCCCCAAGGAGCTATTCAGGCTACTGTGGGTTACCAATGGAGTAAGATGAAGAAGGTAGGGCTGGGCATAGGTCTTGAAGCTATGGAAGACTTCAATATGGTGCCTGTTTATGTGAGTATTGGAGGAGATTGGTTTGAAGGGAGAAAAGTGACACCATACCATTTCGTAAACGTTGGAACGGCATTTGCATCAGGTCGATCTTACGTTTTTGAAGATAGGTTCAGAGAAATAAACGGAGGGTTTAGGTTTAATCCGGGTATTGGTATCAAAATTCACAGGCGCAGAGCGTTCTATACGATTTCAGCCGGATACCTCATGCAGAATATTGAGTATCAGGAAAACTTTTGGGGCGGCTGGTGGATTGATAGGGCTGGCATCACTCAGGTCTCACGAAGCTTTAGAAGAATGTCCTTGCGTTTTGGTATTGGCTTTTAAGCCAACTTACTTGCTATCAATTTCGCAGCATCCGCTACACCTACGCTTGCCGGTTTGGCTATCGTCGTGATTGAATGGTCTTCTTGGATGGCTGGAAGGTTGGGATCGACTATGTACTTATCAATTTCCGGTAGGGCATAGTCAATCAGGCTTGCCGCTGGATAGACCGCCAGTGATGTGCCCACTACCATAAATATGTCAGCCTGATTTACAAGGATGGCTGCCGTTTCCATCAATGGTACCATTTCACCAAACCAAACAATGTGGGGTCTGAGTTGTGAGCCTTTTTCACACAGATCACCAGGCTTGAGTTCCCAGCCAGACATATCGTAAATCAGCTTATCATCTATGGTAGAACGACTTTTGAAAAGCTCACCATGTAGGTGGATGACATTAGAAGACCCGGCCTTCTCATGCAGGTCATCGACATTCTGCGTGATGATAGTCACGTCAAGTGATACTTCGAGTTCAACTAGCGCAACGTGTCCGGAGTTGGGCTGAGCATCCAAAGCTTGTTTTCTACGCATGTTGTAGAAGTCGAGCACTTTGTTTTGATCACGGTACCATCCATCGATTGAGGCTACTTCCATCACATCAAACCCTTCCCAAAGGCCTCCTGAATCACGAAAAGTCTTAAGGCCACTTTCTGCGCTGATCCCAGCACCTGTAAGGACGACTAGTTTCTTTTTTGTCAAAGCAAGATGATGTTTGGTGTTGATTCTAGATACTTAAGCTTATCATAAGGTAGCATAGTCGATAACGAAACGACATTCTTTACAGGAGAAAGATAGCTGATTCTGATAAGACCAAATGCAACAGGAGATGAGACGCCTTTATTGAGATAATCACAGATCTCAGCCAACCTTGGTTGATATGCAAGGGTTAACAGGTTGAATCCCAGAGTAAAACTGAACTAAGACCGTCTACTCGAAAATTAGTAATTTCACAAGATGGAAGCATATGCACAGGTATTGAGTTATGCCATCCCAGGCTTTGTATTACTTATCATCATTGAGTCTGTTATTGGGAGAAAGATGGGGATCAAAGTCAACCGACCGATGGACACCATCTCTAGCCTGAGCTCTGGCATGACCAACACGCTGAAGAGCATACTTGGACTCTCGGTTGTCATTATAAGCTATGGTTGGATGGCAGATCAAATCGCGCTTTTTGAGATACAAAGTACATGGCTTATCTACTTGCTTTGTTTCATAGGTCTCGATTTTGCAGGTTACTGGTCACATCGATTCAATCATATGGTCAATGTATTTTGGAATCGCCATATCGTGCATCATAGTAGTGAGGAGTTCAATCTATCTTGTGCACTCCGGCAGTCTATTTCAGCGTTTGTGAGCATCTATTTCTTTCTATATATACCATTGGCATTGATTGGCATACCTGCAAATGTTGTAGCTATTGTGGCGCCTTTGCATTTGTTTGCACAGTTCTGGTACCATACCCGGTTGGTCGGCAAGATGGGCTTCCTTGAGCACATCATCGTCACACCATCGCATCACCGTGTACACCATGCTATAAACCCTGAGTACATCGACAAGAATTTTTCTGAGATATTCATAGTATGGGACAAGTGGTTTGGCACGTTTCAAAAAGAACTCCCCGACGTACCTGCAGTGTATGGTACCAAGCGTCCTTCCAATACCTGGAATCCAGTTGTCATCAACTTTATGCACCTTTGGATGTTGATAAAAGACGCCTGGCATACCCAACACCTATGGGATAAGATCAGGCTTTGGTTTATGCCTACAGGATGGCGTCCAGAAGACGTAAAGGAGAGGTTCCCGATAAGCAGCACTGATGACGTATACAACAGGCCAAAATATGATACCCCCTCTTCGGGTATCTTTCAAAGTTGGTCCTGGTTTCAACTTGTGGTTAACAACATTCTGCTTTTCTATCTACTGACCCAAATAGCAGCCTACCCTTTTGCCGACATTGTCCTATTCAGCGTCTTCCTTTTTGTTTCCATCTTTAGTTATACTACGTTGATGGATGGACACAAACTGGCAGTTCTAGCAGAATCAGTTAAGTTCATCATGGGGCTTTTCCTATACTTCAAGTTCGAGGGTTGGTATGGTATTGATGCACTGTTTGCCGGGGCTTCTTACACTGTTGTTGCCTATCTGTTGGTATCCCTTGTCGCTACACTATACTTTTCATTAGTAGAGTTTAATCAGCCCAGTCAAATGAGTAAACAGGCGGCCTAATTATTCTGGTGTTATAGTGCAACCAGACGCATTTTTTGAAGTCTATTTTGTAACTACTTTCATTTTTTGAGGTACCCCAAAAAACCTATTCATTATGCTGCACAACTACCTCGTCATCACCTTACGCAACTTTTACCGAAATAAGTCTTCTTTTTTTATCAACCTGTTTGGTTTATCTACTGGTCTTGCAAGCACGATCATTATACTTCTGTGGGTAATTGATGAATTCTCGATAGATCAGTTTCATCAGGATCGAGAGTTAATTTATAATGTACTGGAAAACCAGACCTACGAGGATGGTAAGTTTACTACACACTCTACTCCTGGCGTGTTATCAGCGGCACTGAAGGAAGAAATACCTGAAATAGCACTTGCTGCTACTTCGACCTGGCTGGTAGAAGGGCAGTTGACCTTCGAAGATCAGAGGTTAAAAGCTGAAGGTAAGTTTGTGGATCCTGACTTTCTACGAATATTCAGTTTTCCAGCTTTACATGGTGACATTGAGAAAGCGTTAGATGAACCGAGCTTTATAGTGGTCACAGAGGAAATGGCACTTAAGCTTTTTGGTAGAGCGGATGTCGTTGGCGAACGGGTAGATTATCTATCCACCAATAAAAGGGTATATCAAATCACAGCAGTCCTGCACAATGTTCCTACACTTTCATCACTTCAGTTTGATTATCTCATTTCAATGGATGTCTTTAGAGCTGACAATGATTGGGTAAACGATTGGGGCAACAACGGGCCAAGGACCCATATCAAAACCACGGAAGGAACTATAGAGGCTAACCTGGAACAGAAAATCAAGCACTTCATTTTGGAGCGAAATGAAGATTCCAATGTCGAATTGTTCTTGCATCCCTTTGCTGACAATTATCTCTTCGGTCGTTTCGAAAATGGTGTGCAGTCAGGTGGCCGTATTACTTATGTCAAGATATTTCTGGTCATAGCTGGTTTTATATTGATCATCGCTTGCATCAACTTTATGAATCTAAGTACTGCCAGATCAGCTCGACGCGCAAAAGAAGTAGGTATTCGTAAGACCCTGGGTGCTGATCGCAAACTCCTTATAGGTCAATTCATTGGTGAGTCTGTGATGTTATCGCTTATCTCGCTGGTTGTAGCATTGATCCTCGTCTATGTCCTTTTGCCAGATTTTAACCAGATAACAGAAAAGCAGATTTCTCTTGACCTCACAGATTGGAGATACTGGCTTATAATGATTTCTGTTGTTGCAATTACCGGGCTCCTGGCCGGTAGTTACCCTGCACTGTATCTATCATCATTTGAACCAGGCAAAGTCCTTAAGGGTAGGGTCAGGCTTGCAGGCGGTGAGGCCTTTATCAGAAAGGGACTGGTTGTTTTTCAATACACGCTTAGTGTTGGACTCATCATAGCCACAATGGTGATTTATTTGCAGTTGCAATACATTCAGCATCATAACTTAGGCTATCAACAGGAAAACATCCTCTATTTCAGCATCGAGGGTGATCTGATTGATAGCTATGAGAGTTTTGCAAGTGCGATGCGTCAGTTACCTGAAGTTGTCGAGTTAAGTGCTTCATCACATACCTTTCTAGGACGAAATAACAACAGCTTCGGAGTGGAATGGCCGGGAAAGAACCCGGAAAGCAGGATTCTTTTCGAGATGGTTGCTACGGATAATGACCTGCAGTCTGTGATGGGGCTTGATATAGTGGATGGCAGATTTTTTGCGAGGGACTATGCCGATGATAGCACCCACCTGGTGATCAATGAGCAAGCGGCTAAAGTCATGGGACTTAGTTCACCGGTAGGCACCAAGATAAAGTACTGGGGTCGTGTAGATGCCCAAATCATAGGAGTGGTCAAGGATTTTCAATACCAATCCGTAAAATCTCAGGTAGAACCTATGCTCATACGATATCAACCAGAACATGCGAGTGTATGCATGGTCAAGGTCAATACGTCAGATGTCCAGTCTACAATGGCCCGTATTGAAGAGGTCTTTTCAAGGTTTAACCCTAACTATGTTTTTGATTATCGTTTTCTAGATGACGAGTACAATGAATTGTACACTAGTGAAGTAAAGGTAGGATCACTTTCCGGCTATTTTTCACTATTTGCTATCGCCATAAGCTGTCTTGGTCTTTTTGGCCTGTCTACATTCACAGCAGAAAGGCGTACAAAGGAAATCGGCATTCGCAAAGCGCTGGGCGCCTCTTCTGGTAGTATAGTCTATTTGCTGACTAAGGATTTTACGAAACTGGTAGCCACAGCTGTACTTATCTCAGTACCACTGGCTTGGTATGTGATGATGGAGTGGCTTGAGGGTTATGAGTACCGCATTGATCTGGAGTGGTGGATATTCCTCCTTGCATGTACTGTTTCTCTACTTGTGGCTTGGGCGACTATCAGTTTTCAATC